>NZ_DATCMQ010000013.1:0-521319 GCF_036563305.1 Noviherbaspirillum sp.
CTGGCAGGTTCCGAAGAACCGTCGCTCACTCAAAATACTGACAGGTAGTTCTCTTGCGATTCCTACCTATATTCTGTGCGAGCACTTGATATTTAAAGCATTACGATGATCTCTCATCGCCGCACTCCACCAAGCGCCCACACTTATCGGCTGTTACTTGTTAAAGATCTTTTTACTGCCTGGCAGCGAATCGTTGTGTTCACTGCCCGTCCAATCTATCTGGTAGCTGCGCCTCGAATTTCAAGGAAATTCTCCTGCTTTGCCTACCTCCATCACGCTACGCAAACCGCTCGTTTCGGAGCACTTGTTTGCTGTGTTGCGCGACGGGAGGCGAACTATAGCGAAGACGGCGGCGATCTGCAAGTGGCTGCGCGGAGAATTTTTCGTTTTTCTTTTTCGCCGCTGCCGAGGCCTCTGCACGCGGCGAAAAATGTAGATGAAACGGATAGACGAATTGCTCACGCCGCACCTGCTGGCGCGCGCATTCGCTCAGTGCTTGCGCTCGACTTTGTCCTGGTCAGGGCTGATCTCGTCGAGCTTCGGCAGTTCGTCCGGCTGCACACCGCTCGGCAGGCCGATGTCCTCGGTAGCGATCGTGTCCTTCGTTGTACGAACCGGCTGGGGGCCGGCCGAGTCCGCCGGCGATTTGTTTGCAGGTGTAGGTCCAGTCATGTTTGCCTCCGCAAAAATCCTTATGATCCCGAGGCGGGAAGGACGTTCCGTTTTGACCAGCCTTGCCTGGTTGCATGACGCTGCGCTGCTCACTGCTCCTGCTCCCAGCCGCCACCGAGCGACTGGATCAGCGCCACGGCAGCGGTCTGCCTGTCGGCGCGGGCTTGCGCAAGTGCACGACGTGCATTGAGTGCCGTCACTTGTGCGGATACCACCTCCGTGTACCCGACCTGGCCTGCACGATAACGATTGAGCATCTGCTCTTCGGCCAGGTTCGCCGCCTCCGCGGCCTGGCGCCTGAATTCGAGTTGGCGCGCAAGCACCTGCGATGCCGAGAGCTGATCCTCGACATCCTGAAATGCCGAGAGAACGGTTTGTCGATAGCGCGCGGCAGCCTGCTGGTGCGCAGCGCGCGCCGCGTCAACGCCCGCACCGATGGCGCCGGCATCGAAGAGCGTTTGCGCTGCGGAAAGCCCGAGCGACCAGAGGGCAGTCGATGCACTGAACAGGTTGCCGATGCTGCTTGCCGAGCTGTCATATGAAGCGCTCAGCCCGACGCTGGGAAAGTAGCCGCTGCGGGCAATGCCGATCTGTTCATTCGCCGCCGCTACCCGGCGCTCCGCCGCCGCGATGTCCGGCCTGCGCAGCAGCAGCGTCGAAGGAAGAAGCGCCGGGACGTCCGGCACATTGGCGGTCGGCTGCCCTGCCGCCAGCGAGAAGTCAGCGGGCGCCTTACCGATCAGCACGGCGATTGCATGTTCGCGTTGCGCGCGGTCGCGCGTCAATCCGGCCTCTTCCGCCTGCGCGCTCGCCAGTTGCGTCTCTGCCTGCAAGACATCGGTTCTTGGCGCGACACCTGCCTGGTAGCGATTGCGCGTGATCTGCAATACGCGCTGGTACCCGGTGATGGTTTCCCGCAGGAGCGCGATCTGCACATCCGCAAGCCGAAGACCGAAATAGTTGGCGGCGAGCTCCCCCTGCGCTGCCAGCCGCGCGGCGGCGAGATCGGCAGCACTGGCCTGGGCGCTGGCGCCGGCGCTGTTCACCGCCGCGCGCAGCCGGCCCCAGACATCGGGCTCCCAGCTGGCGCCGATGCCGACCTGATAGGAGTTCGACGAACCCGTGGATGTGCTGCTGGAAACGGAACGGCTGCTTCCGCTGCCACCACCGGAGCGCCCGGCGCCGCCATCGAGCGTCACGAGGGGGAACAATCCGGATCGCTGCTGCCTCACCGCTGCCCGGGCTTGCTCGTAGGCCGCGGCCGCGGCCGCGACATTCTGGTTCGACACCTCCACCGCGGCGGCAAGCTCGTCCAGTACCGGATCGCCGAAAACGGTCCACCATGGCCCGCGTTCGAGGTTTGCAGCAGCGGCGGGCATCCAGCCCGGCGCCTCCTTGAAATGCGCAGGCAGAGGTTGCGCGGGGCGCTCGTACGCCGGCGCGAGGGCGCATCCGCCGAGGAGGGCCGCGAGCAGCGCGGCGAGCATGGATCGGGTCATGTTCTTCATGCTTGTGGTGTGGTCGATGTCTGGCCGTCGTCCCTGGCCAGCAGGTGTTCGTTGGCGCTCGGGCGCCGCAGCTTGTCGAGCATCAGGTAGACGACTGGTGTCGTGAGCAGCGTCAGCAACTGGCTGGCGATCAGGCCGCCGATGATCGCCACGCCGAGCGGCCGACGTAATTCGGAACCTTCGCCGAAACCGACTGCGAGGGGCAAGGCCCCCAGCGCCGCCGCAAGGGTGGTCATCAGAATCGGGCGGAAGCGCAACAGGCAGGCTTCCCGCACGGCCTCGCGCGCCGGCAAGCCGCGCGCACGTTCCGCCTCCAGCGCAAAGTCGATGATGAGAATCGCGTTCTTCTTGACAATGCCGATCAGCAGGAACACGCCGATGAGCGCAATCACCGAGAAATCCATCTTGAACAGCAGCAGCGCAAGCACAGCGCCGACGCCGGCGGAAGGCAGGGTCGACAGCACCGTGACCGGATGCACCAGGCTCTCGTAGAGGATGCCGAGCACGATGTAGATCACCACCAATGCGGCCGCGATCAGCAACGGCTGCTGGTTCTGCGACTCCTGGAAACTGCGCGCGGCACCTTCGAAGCTGCCGCGCACATTGGTCGGCATGCCGATCTCGGCCTCGGCCGCCTTCACCGCGGCCTGGGCGTCGCTGAGGTTGCTGCCCGGCGCCAGGTTGAAGGAGATCGTCGTCGCCAGTTCCGCATTCTCGTGGCTGATGGAGGCCGGCGCCGAGCGCTCGCTGAAGCTCGCAAAGGCCACCAGCGGCACCATCGTCGAGGCGTTCGTGCTCAGCGCCTGTCCGCTGGACGGATCGCGCAGCGCGGGGTTGACCGGCGTGGTGCTTGCGGCGGCGGCGCCGGCGGCCCCGGTCGCCGCTGCGCGCACCGGGACGTAGATATCCTTCAAGGACTCGGGGCTGCGGGCGTAGCGCGGCGCAACTTCCATGATCACATGGTATTGATTGAGCTCGTCGTAGATCGTCGCGACCTGGCGCTGGCCGAAGGCGTTGTAAAGCGCGTTGTCGACATCGCGCGATGTCACGCCGAGGCGCGAGGCGGCGTCACGGTCAATCTCCACGAAGGTCTCCACGCCGTTCTCCTGCTGGTCGGTGTCGACGTCGACCAGGGAGGGTTGCAGTTTCATCGCTTCCGCGAGCCGCACGGCCCAGGTCTTGAGGTCGCCGCTGCTGTCGCTCTTCAGCGAATACTGGTAGGTCGAGTTGCTCTGGCGGCTGCCCATGCGAAGATCCTGCACGGTATTGAGGAACAGGCTGACGCCGGTGACCTGCGCCAGTTGCGGACGCAAGCGCGCGATCACCGCCTGTCCGCCGACATCCCTTTCCGAACGCGGCTTGAGGTTGACGAACATGAAGCCGCCGCCCGCGCGCCTGCCGCCGGTGAAACCGACGACGGTATCGACGGCCGGATCGCGCCGGATGATGTCGACCATCTGCTGCAGCTTGCCCTGCATCGCCTCGAAGGAGATGCTGCGATCGGCGCGCAGACCGCCATTGATCTGGCCGGTGTCCTGCTGCGGGAAGAAGCCCTTGGGCGCGGCCATGAAAAGGTAGATGTTCAGGCCGACGATCGCCCCCAGGACCGCCATCACGATCCAGCGGTGGGCGAGCGCCCAGTCGAGGCTGTGGGCGTAGGTTCCCTGCATGCGATCGAAACCGCGTGCGAAGAACCGGGCGATCCGCCCCTGCGGCTTGTCCGCGTGCCCGGGCCTGAGCAGCCAGGCGCACATCATCGGCGTCGTGGTCAGGGAAATCACCATCGATATCATCACGGCGGCCGACAGCGTGACGGCAAATTCCCGGAACAGCCGACCGATCTGGCCGCCCATGAACAGCAACGGAATGAACACCGCAACCAGCGACAGGCTGATGGAGAGCACGGTGAATCCGACCTCGCGCGCCCCCAGCAACGCCGCCTTGAAACGGTCCATGCCCTGTTCGACATGGCGGCTGGTGTTCTCCAGCACGACGATGGCGTCGTCGACGACAAAGCCGGTGGCCACCGTCAGTGCCATCAGGCTGAGGTTGTTCAGGCTGAATCCGAGCAGGTACATGACGCCGAAGGTGCCCAGCAGCGAAACAACGGTTGCCACGGCGGGAATCACCGTCGCGCGGACACTGCGCAGGAAGGCGCTCACCACCAGCACCACCAGCACGATGGAGATCAGCAGCGTGAACTCGATCTCCTCCAGGGAGTTGCGGATGGAGCTTGTCCGGTCCGACGCCACCTGCAGGCGCACGTCCTGGGGCAGCAAGGCTTGCAGTTCCGGCAACAGCGCGCGCACGCCGTCCACCGTCTCGATCACGTTGGCGCCGGGTTGCTGCGTCACCAGCACGATCACCGACGGCTGGCCGTTGAACAGGCCGATGGTGCGACTGTCCTCGACGCCATCCACCACCTCCGCCACGTCCTGCAGGCGCACCGCCGCGCCGTCGCGCCAGGCGACGACCAGCCCGCGGTAGTCGGCGGCCGTGCGTCCGCCGTTGCCGGCCTGGCTGTAGATCTGCAGGCGCCTGCCGTTTCCTTCCAGCGCACCCTTCGGCCGGTTGGCGGCGCTCGCCTGGATGGCCGCGCGCACATCCTCCATGCTGACGCCGTAGCGGTTCAGCGCAAATGGCAACAATTCCACCCGCACCGCTGGCAGCGAGCCGCCGCCGATCTCGACATCGCCGACGCCCGGCACCTGGGCCAGCTTCTGCTGCACCAGGTTGGAGACTTCCTCGTAGATCTGGCCCGGCGAACGCGTCCGGGACGTCAGCGCCAGGATGATGACCGGCGAGTCGGAGGGATTCACCTTGCGGTAGGTGGGATTGCTGCGCAGCGTCGCGGGCAGGTCGGCACGGGCGGCGTTGATGGCCGCCTGCACCTCGCGCGCGGCGGCGTCGATCTTGCGGTTCAGGTCGAACTGCAGGCTGATGCGGGTCGAGCCGTTGCCGCTGTTGGAGGTCATGTCGTTGACCCCCGCGATCACGCCCAGCCGTCTTTCAAGCGGCGTGGCGACGCTGGTCGCCATCGTTTCTGGACTCGCCCCGGGCAGCGAGGCACTGACCGAGATGGTCGGATAGTCCACCTGCGGCAGCGGCGAGACCGGCAGCACGAAGAAGGCGGCGATGCCCGCCAGGGCAAGGCCGATGGTCAGCAGGATGGTGGCGACCGGCCGGCGGACAAAGGGAGCGGAGAGATTCACGCCCGTGCCTCCCCTGCCTCTCGCGCCCGCCGGCGGTTGCCGAGGCGGTCGAAGGCGAGGTAGATCACCGGCGTGGTGAACAGGGTCAGCACCTGGCTGACCACCAGACCGCCGAAGATCGCGAGGCCGAGCGGCCGGCGCAGCTCGGCGCCTTCGCCCCAGCCGAACATCAGTGGCAGGGCGGCGAAGAGCGCGGCGAGGGTGGTCATCAGAATCGGACGAAAACGCAGCAGCGCGGCCTGGTAGATGGCATCCCGCGGCGAACGTCCCTCATTGCGTTCGGCATCGATGGCGAAGTCGATCATCATGATCGCGTTCTTCTTCACGATGCCGATCAGCAGGATGATGCCGATGATGCCGATCACACCCAGGTCCTGTCCGCTGATCCACAGCGCAAGCAATGCCCCGACCCCGGCCGACGGCAGCGTGGACAGGATGGTCAGCGGATGGATGTAGCTTTCATAGAGCACGCCGAGCACGATGTAGACGCAGACCACCGCCGCGAGAATCAGCCATAGCTGGTTGGTGAGCGAGGCCTCGTAGGCGCCCGCGGAACCCAGGAATTGCAGGCTGACGCTGGCGGGCATGCCGATGTCGGCAGCCGCCTTGCGCACCGCATCGACGGCCTGGCCAAGCGCGACACCAGGGGCGGTATCGAAGCCGAGGGTGGTGGCGGGAAACTGCGCGACGTGGGTGATCTGCAGCGGTGCCGGCCGCTCGTTCACGCGGGCGACCGCGGACAGCGGAGTCGGTTCGCCCGAGCCGGTACGCAGCGGCAGCATGCCGAGCGACGCAGGCGTGGTGAGCAGGCCGGGACGGGCTTCCAGGATCACCCGGTACTGGTTGGTCTCGGTGAAGATCGTCGAGACGATGCGCTGGCCGAACGCGTTGTAGAGAGCGTCGTCGATGGAGGCGGCGGTCACCGAAAGCCTTGCCGCGGTGTCCCTGTCGATATCGACGAAGGCTGCAACGCCGGTGGCGCCGGCGTCGGTGGCAACGCTGCGCAACGCCGGCATCTCCCGCATCCGCTGCGCCAGCTTGTCGGCCCACTGGACAACGGTGGCATTGTCCGAGCCTTCGAGCGAGACGCGGTACTGCGTCGGCCCGCTTTCGGCATCAATCGTCAGGTCCTGCGTCGGTTGCAGGTAAAGCGTCAATCCGGGAATGCGGCCGACCGCCTCGCGCAGCCGTTCCATCACTTCTTCCTGGCTGCTGCCGCTGCCGCGCTTCAGGTTGATCAGCATGCTGCCGGTGTGGAGCATCGTGTTGTTTGCGGCATCGACGCCGACGACGGAACTGAGATTGGCGACCGCCGGATCGGCCAGGATCTCCCGGGCGGCCTGCTGCTGCAGCTCGGCCATGCGCTGGAAGGAGACGGACTGCCCCGCCTCGATCCGCGCCCGCAACTGGCCGGTGTCCTGCACGGGGAACAGGCCTTTCGGCATCCAGACATACAGCAGTACCGTCAACGCAAGCGTCAGCAAGGCGACGACGAGGGTCAGCCCCTGCCGAGCCAGCACCCATTGCAGCCCGCTGTCATAGTGCCGGACCAGCCGGTCGAAACCGCGCTGGAACCGGCCTTCATGATGCGCAACGGAGGACGGGCGCAACCACCGCGCCGACATCATCGGCACCAGGGTCAGCGACACCAGTGCGGAAATCAGGATGGTGAGCGACAGCGTGACCGCGAACTCGCGGAACAGCCGGCCGACCACGTCACCCATGAACAGCAAGGGGATCAGCACCGCGATCAGTGATACGGTCAGCGAAATGATGGTGAAACCGATCTGCGACGCCCCCTTGATGGCCGCCGCCATCGGCTTCTCGCCCTTTTCTATGAAACGGGCGATGTTCTCGATCATCACGATGGCGTCGTCGACCACGAATCCGGTGGCGATGGTGAGCGCCATCAGGCTCAGGTTGTTGAGGCTGTAGCCAAGCAGGTACATGAATCCGCAGGTGCCGATCAGCGAGATCGGCACCGCCAGGCTGGCAATGACCGTGGCCCGCAGGTCATGCAGGAAGGCGAAGATCACCAGCACCACCAGCAGCACCGCGAGCACCAGTTCGATCTGCACATGCTCGACCGAGGCGCGGATGCCGCTGGTGCGGTCGCTCAGCACTTCGACCTTCAGCGACTCCGGCAGTCCGGCCTGCAGTTCCGGCAGGCGCGCCTTGATTGCGTCAACCGTGGCGATCACGTTGGCGCCCGGCTGGCGCTGCACGTTCAGGATGATTGCCGGCGTCGTTCCGGCCCAGGCGCCCAGCTTCAGGTTCTCCGCACTGTCGACGACCTGCGCCACATTCGACAGGCGCACCGGGGCATTGTTGCGATAGGCAATGATCAGGTCGCGGTAGTCGGCTGCCGTCAGCAGCTGGTCGTTGGCGTTGATCGTATACGAGCGCGTGGGCCCGTCGAAGCTGCCCTTCGCCCCGTTCGCGTTCGCGGCGGTGATTGCCGTGCGCAGGCTGTCGAGGCCGAGCCCGTAGGAGGCCAGCGCCTGGGTGTCGGCCTGGATGCGGACGGCGGGCCGCTGGCCGCCGTTCAGCGTTACCAGGCCGACGCCGGACACCTGGCTGATCTTCAGCGCCAGCCGGGTGTTGACGAGGTTCTGCACCTCGGTCAGCGGCAGCGTGTCGGAAGTGATGGCAAGCGTCAGCACCGGCGCATCCGCCGGGTTGATCTTGGCGTAGACCGGCGGCGCAGGAAGATCCGCCGGCAGCAGCGAGCCGCCCGCGTTGATTGCGGCCTGCACCTCCTGTTCGGCGACGTCGATGGTCTGCCCCAGGCCGAACTGCAGCGTAATGATGGACACGCCGGCGGCGCTGGTCGAGCTCATCCTCTGCAGGCCCGACATCTGGCCGAGCTGGCGTTCCAGCGGCGCGGTCACGGTACGGCTCATCACCTCAGGGCTGGCGCCCGGATAGAGCGTCTGCACCTGTATCGTCGGAAAGTCGACCTGCGGCAGCGCGGACAGCGGCAGGAAGCGGAAGCCGATGAGGCCTGCCAGGACGATGGCCAGCATCAGCAGCGAGGTCGCGACGGGGCGTTGGATGAATGGCCGTGAGGGGCTCATTGATGCATCTTTCCTGTTGTTGGATGCGAAGCGGGGGGCGCCGCGCCTCGACGGTGGCCGGTTGCGCCTATTGCGGCGTGGTCTGTGCGCTGCGCCGGCGGCGTTCGCCCTGCGACATCGGGGGAGCATCGCCCTGCGCCTGCGCACCCGGGCCCTGCGCCCCGTTGCCGCGGGCGCCGCCCGGCCGGCGCGCCTCGCCCGGCAAGGTGACGCTGGCGCCGTCCTTGAGGCGGTCCGCACCTTCGGTGACCACCTTCTCGCCGGCCTCGAGTCCGGAAACAATCTGCACCTTGTCAACGGTCGCCTGGCCGCGTTTCACGGCGCGCAACGCCACCTTGCGATCCGCGGTGTTGACGACGTAGACGTAGTCGCCGTTGCCGCCGTGCCTGACCGCATTGACCGGCACCGTCATCGCGCCGCTGATCGTGCGCAGGAGGAGGCGCGCATTGACGAACTGGCTCGGAAACAACGCGCCCTTGGCGTTGGTGAAGCGCGCCTTGGCCCTGACCGTGCCGGTCTCGGGGTCGACCTGGTTGTCAAGGGCGAGGAATCTGCCGGTGTCCAGCACATTGACGCGCGCCCGGTCGAGCGCCTCGACCGGCAGCTCGGCGTTCGCGTCCAGGCGTTCACGCAATTCGGGCACCAGGTCCTGCGGCAGGGAAAACTCGACGTCGATCGGGGAAACCTGCGTGATGTCCGCAATGCCCGCCGCATCGCTGCTGCTGACAAGGTTGCCGACGTCGACCGCGCGCAGGCCGAGACGTCCGCCGATCGGTGCAGTGATGCGGGTGTGGCTGAGATTGAGCCGTGCGGTGCCCTCGGCCGCACGGTCCACCGCTACCGTGCCTTCAAGCTGCTTGACCAGCGCCGCCTGGCTGTCGACCTCCTGCCGGGCGATCGAATCCTGTTCCAGCAGCGTCTTGTAGCGGGCCAGGGTGACCCGCGCGTTCTCCAGCTGGGCCTCGTCGCGCTGGCGCTGGCCGGTTGCCTGCATCAACGCCATCTCGAACTGGCGCGGATCTATCGTCGCCAGCAGCTGCCCCGCCTTGACCACCTGCCCTTCGGTGTAATGCACCTTCTGCAGGACGCCCGTCACTTGCGGCCGCACGGTGGCGACCGCGCTCGCGGTCACCGTGCCCAGGGCCTCGACGATGACGGGAATGTCCTGTTTTTCCACCGTGGCAATGCCGACGGTGGTGGGCGGGAGGCCGCGCCGGGCGCCGGGTCCGGCGGCGTCGGGCGCCTTTGTTTGCTGCACCAGGTACCAGGCCAGGCCGCCCAGCGCGGCCAGCACCAGGAGGGCGGCTATGGTGCCGAGCAAGGACGTGCGACGAGAGCGGGTGCGATGAGAAGTGTCAGCGGGAGGCGGGATTTGTCGATCCATCAATTCTTCCTGATTATGCGGCCCGGGGCAGTGGCGGCGCCTGCGCGATTATGCAGAATCCGGGCCGGCGGTGCAGCGGGTGCAATATTGCCGTGCCGATGTATCCCTCGCATGTCCTGCCGGCCTGGTTTTGTATCGAATTGTCGGCATTCATGCAGCATCGACAAGTCAGGACGTTTCCCAGCTGGCGGCAGGGAATTCGAAGGCCCCCCCGGGGA
Organism: Noviherbaspirillum sp.; assembly: GCF_036563305.1. GTDB lineage: Bacteria > Pseudomonadota > Gammaproteobacteria > Burkholderiales > Burkholderiaceae_D > Noviherbaspirillum. The sequence continues at coordinate 10,072 of NZ_DATCMQ010000013.1, forward strand.
AGATGGAATCCTGCTGCCACAGCACCCGGCCGCGGGCCACGCTGAGAATCCAGGTTTCGCTGCGGATCGGGGCCGGCTGGGCGAAGGCCGCAGGGCTGAGCACGGCGGCGCATGCGCCGGCCTGTGGATCGCGCACCGACTGGTAGCGGATCACCTGCACGCCCTGCTCGCGGGCCTCCCGGGCGAATGTCTGGCAATGGGAATAATCGGCGCGATCCGTCCACTGTTCGCGCCGGCTGTCGTACGGCGGCCGGCGCAAGTCGATGCAGCGACCCTTGAGCCTGGCCTGGAACAAGGTCTGCTGGAACGGGTCAAGCGCATCGAGCTCGCTCTCCATCAGGAAGCGCCAGCGCCAGTAGCCCAGTTCCGCGCATGCAGTGCGCTGCTGGTCGGCGCCGTAGAACACGCCCGGATCGCCGGGGGAGCGGAACCGCGAGCCGCGCGGCAACGGCGGGTAGCGGAACGGGGTGAACAGCAGCCAGTGCAGGCCGCGCGCCTCCGGCGGCAAGGGCGGCTTGGAATCCTCAAGGATCTGTTCCAGCAGATGCTGCTCTTCCAGGCTGTCCGCGAGGAGCATGGTGGCGGCCTTGTGCTGGGCCTCGACCGCCCGCCAGACGTCGAGCCGGATCGTCGGCGCCGCCTCAGATGCGGCCACGGTAGGCGTCCAGGTAGGCCAGAACGTGCACGATGCCTTCTGTCCTGGTCAGCAACTCGATCGGACGGGCATTGAGGGCATGGTTGTGGGACTGCAGCCAGCGGCGCGCGTTCTCGCCGTGGCCGACAATCGCGTCCAGCGAGCGGAATACGCGGACGAACAGCACAGCGAAATCCCATTCCTTCTCTCGCGTGCGGCTGAGCCGGTAGTTGCCGTTATACAGGCGCGAAGCGGTCGCGGGGCTGATACCGAGGATCTTTGCCATCGTGGCCTGGCTGATGCCGAGCATGTCGGCCGCGCGCAGCAGCGCCTGGGACATGACGTTCTCGGCCTGGTCGACGTGCTGTTCCTGAGCTTTCATTGCATCCTTTCCTATTCTGGGGAAAGAATAGGACAAAAATCTTTCCATAGCAAGGGATGATGCAGGTACAGGCCCAAGCCGAGGCATGCTTTTCGCTAGCTGCTTCCGGAAAAAGGAGGACGTTATGCATTTTCGACCGAAGCGACTGTCCGGGCAGGTGATCGTCATTACCGGGGCCACAAGCGGCATCGGCCTGGTCACTGCGCGGATGGCGGCCCGGCGCGGAGCCCGGCTGGTTCTGGTTTCGCGCAACAAGGACAGCTTGCAGCACCTGCGTGACGAATGCGCCGGTAACGGCTGCGAAGCGATCTGCGTGCAGGCCGACGTCGGCAGCGAAGACGCGATGCGCGGCGTGGCCGACCAGGCGGCCGCGCATTTCGGCGGCTTCGACACATGGGTCAACAATGCCGGCATCGGCATCTTCGGGAGGGTGACGGAGGTGGCGGCGGAAGACCGGATGCGCCTTTTCGACACCGATTTCTGGGGAGTCGTCCACGGCAGCCTGGCGGCCCTGCCGCGCCTGAAGGCAGGCGGAGGCACGCTGATCAACGTCGGCAGCGCCTTTGCGGACCGTGCGGCGCCGCTGCATGGCTATTATTCCGCGGCAAAGCACGCGGTGAAGGCGTTCACCACGGCGCTGCGGATGGAGGTGGAACAGGCCGGTGCGCCGGTCGCAGTCTGCCTCGTGACGCCATCGGCAATCGACACGATGTTTCCGGTGCACGCCAGGAATTACACGGACCATGTGCCGAAGCTGCCGCCGCCGCAGTACGCGCCGGAGACGGTGGCCGAAGCCATCCTGCACCTCGCCGCGCATCCGCGCGCGGAGCTGTACGTGGGATCGACGGGGAAGCTGCTCGCCAGCGCGTCCTATCATGCGCCGCGCCTGGTCGACAGGATCATGGAACTGGTGATGTTCCGCCTGCAGCAGACCCGCACTCCGGCGTCGCGCAAGCACGAGGACGCCCTGTTCCAGCCGATGCAGGGCCTGCGCGAACGCAGCGGGCGGACCGCCTATGTGCAGGAACACAGCATCTACACCGGTATTGCGCGCCATCGCACCGCCACCACTCTGCTGCTTGCCGCCGCTGCCGCCGCGCTGTACTGGAAAGCCGCCGGGCGCGCTCGCCGGCAGCGCCCCCTGCTGCAGCCGACCAAGGGCCCGGCCCTGCGCCAGCCCTTGCCGCAAGGCATACAATAGCGCCAGGCCCCGCGCCTGCCATCCTGCTGCCACGCAGGCCTCATGCGCGGGCACTGGTCCGTCTGCTCCCGCCGCCCGGCGGTGGCCGGACGCGCAAACCTGTGGCGGGAAACGTGCAGACAACCCTCAGATCGCTCACGCAATATCTCGGACGCCTGGTCGTTCCGCCTGCACCCGCTGCGCCGCTCGAAGTGCGACGGGTGCAGCTCAAGCTGCTGCGCAAGAAAATCAGTCCGGTGCGCGCACTGGTCGCGCTCCCTTTCGCAACCCTGCTCTGGATCGTGTTCTACCTGCACACGCGCTCGCCGGGCGCACTGATCTGGGCGGGGCTGGTGTCGGCGGTCGCCCTCTACAGCTACATGGAATGGAAGCGGCTCGACCGGCTGGGGCCGATTCCCGACGAGCGGATGGCGCGCGAGCTGGAGGTGCGTACCCGCCGCATCATGCGGCACATCTTCATGCATGGCGTCGCCTGGGGCCTGACGCCCTGGCTGCTCAGCCCGCACGCCGACATCGCCTACCGGGCCTGGCTGACCGCCTACCTGATCGGCGCGCTGTCCACCGGCGCCGTCATGCTTTCCACCCACCGGCAGGCGGTCGCCGCGTTCTGCCTGCCTCTCGGCGCCGGCCTGGTCACCTCGCACATGTGGTACGGGGGAGTCGGCTGGGCCCTGGCAGCAGCGCTCATCCTCCACCTTGCGGTCTGCCTGCGCTGGACCTCCCAGCAGTCGGACCAGCTGGTGGAATCGCTCACGGTCCGGTTCGAGAAGGAAGAACTCGCACGCCGGCTGACGCAGCAGGTGGCGCTGGTGGAAGCCGCGAACCGGGAAAAAAGCCGTTTCTTTGCTGCGGCCAGCCACGACTTGCGGCAGCCGCTCCATGCCATCTCGCTGTTCACGGCCGTGCTCGAACGCACCCGTTTCGACGATGACACCACCGACACCGTCGGCCGCCTCGCGCATTCGGTGCGGATCCTGAGCGACTCGCTCGATTCCATGCTGGACGTCGCCAAGCTGGACGCCGGCGCGGTGGAACCGCAACCCCGGCCGATGCCGGTGCACGACCTGTTCCTGGCGCTGCACACGACGTACGGTGCACGGGCAGCCGACAAGGGTCTGCAGCTGCGCCTGCGGGCGCCCGGCGACCTGCTCGTCCTGAGCGACGCCCAGCTGCTGGAACGGCTGCTCGGCAACCTGATCGACAACGCGGTCAAGTACACCCGCCACGGTGGCGTGGTGGTTGCCGCCCGGACCGGACGCTGGCGTGGCCACCCCGGCCAGGTGTGCTTCGACGTGGTCGACACCGGGATCGGCATTCCCGAGGAGCATCAGCAACGCGTCTTCGACGAGTTCTACCAGGTCGACAATCCGCAGCGCGACCGTTCGTTCGGCCTGGGCATCGGGCTGTCGATCGTCAAGCGCCTGTCCGGGCTGCTCGGCCATCCTGTGACGCTGCGTTCCCGGCTGCGGCGCGGCACCCGGTTCCAGGTGCTGGTGCCGCACGCGCAGGAGTTTGCCGCCGCAGGCATCTTCGGCAGCGAGGCGCTGCTCTCCCCCGTCCGCAAGTTGCCGGCCCACGTACTCGTGGTCGACGACGAGGCCGACAACCGCCAGGCGCTCGCCGCACTTTTGTCCTCCCATGGGTGCAAGGTGACCGGCGCCGGTGATGTCGACGAAGCCGAGCAGTTGCTGTCCCGGCTGGCAGTCGACATGGTGCTTGCGGATTTTCGCTTGCCCGGACCGCGCAACGGACTCGATTTCCTGCTGCAACTGCGCGCGGAGCACCCTCGGCTGCGCATGCTGCTGGTCACCGGCGAGACCGCCCCCGACCGCATCGCCGAAATCCGGGAAAGCGGAGTGCCCTGCCTGTACAAGCCGGTGCGCGCGCAGCAACTGCTCGCCGCCCTGGCCTCGGGTGCGCACGATGAACCGCGCGGCCGCGTGCTTGCAGCGGTGCAAGGGGAACAATCGGGGGCCGGGCGCAATCATTGAAGCATGCGCATTTTCAATGGAGGCCAGCATGGACAAGCGAACCCAGGATGACGCCGACAAGGGCAACATGGTCAAGGACCCGAAAGACTGGACCACCGGCGACGAGCCGATGACCGGCGCACAGAAGTCCTACCTGAAGACCCTGAGCGAAGAAGCCGGCGAGGAAATGGACGAGGGGCTGAGCAAGGCCGAGGCATCACGCCGGATTGACGAGCTGCAGCAAAAGACAGGCCGCGGCCTGGAAGGCGGAAAGGCACATTGATCCGCAACGCGCCCGCCTGCTAGGCGGCCATCCCGGTCGCGCTGCCGGACACGCGCGGGTCGCGCGACTGACGGTCGGCTTCGAACTGCGAGGGCAGCGGCAGCCATTGCTGCAGGATGCGTGCAACGCGACGCAATCGGAGGTCCCCGGCAGCGGCATCGTCGCAGGTGTCGTTGATGCAGAAGAACGGGATGCGGCCGAGCTGCTTCTGCAGGGAGAGAAAGGCTGCCAGCGCGTTGCTGTCTCCGCTTTGGACGCAGTGGCCGTCCGGCGCCGGCAGGAAGCGGGCCAGTCCGCAATGCGCCATCCAGTGCAGCAGCAGGCCGCTCACGACGGTGGGCGCGCGCCAGGACCGGAACGCCGTCGAGCGGACAAGTGCAAACACCTCCGGCGCCTGGCGCTCCAGTTCGAACAGCAGGCTGCGCGAGAGCGCCCGCGGCGCATGCGCGACGACGCGCGGCTCGTGGCGGTAGTCCGGATACCTGGCTGTCATCCACTCCCGTGCGAGGATCGCCGCATTGACGAGCGCGCTGCCGTGCGGCTGCACGCGTTCGTGCGCCGGCACGACCGCCGTCTCCACATACACCGGCGTCCGCTCGCCAAACCAGTGCGCCGTATCGACGGGCGCGCCGAAGAACACATCGTCATTCATCAGGAAGAAGCGTTCCGACAGCCAGGGAATGCGGTGGACGTAGGAGGCGATATGCCCGGAGTCGAAGACCGGTCTCGCCGAGGCCGGAATGAGATCCGCGTGATCGATCACCGTCAGCCCCGACGAGGGCCGAAGCCAGGCCGGCTGCTGGCGGTCGGTCACCAGGTAGACATGGCCATGGTTCGGGAAGTACCGTTCCAGCGCGCGCAGGTTGAAGCGCAGTTCATCATTGTCGCGGTAACGTCCTTCCACATTCCCATACGGCGCCAGGAGGCCCGGGTGGCGCGCCGACCAGGCAGCGAAGGCCCGGGACCGCCGCTGGCGCCAGTCGGGATCCGCGCCATCGACCCACAGGTAGACCACGTCGTAACGCTTCCCGCCATTCTCCATTCGCCCTCCCGCTGCAACGGACGTGCATGCCGTCGTTGCAACATGAGTGACTGAAGTGACGGTGCGGTTCCATGCCGCAAGTTTTGCGGTTCAGACGATGCCGAAGGCGCCGAGCAGAGCACCTGCCCCGAGCAGCCAGAGGATATGCAAGCGGGTGCGCCAGACCACCAGCGCCGAGGCCAGCGTCAGCAACCAGATCCGCCAGTCGCGCGCCGGATCGTTGTGCGCACTGGCGAGGATCCAGCCGGTGGCAATCATCAGGGCGACGACGACCGGCGCCATTCCCTGCTTGAAGGCGCGCACCGCCCGCAGATGCCGATTGCGATGGCCCCAGCCTGCGGCAAGGTAAGTCAGGGTTGCGCTCGGCAGCATGATGCCGACCATGGTTGCCAGCAATCCAAGAAAGGCAAGGGTGACGCTTCCGGCATTGAGCCCGACATTCCAGCCCATCAGCGCGACGAACAGGATGTTGGGCCCTGGCGCCGCCTGTGCGATCGCAATCGATGCCGTGAACTGCCCGTCGGTCAGCCAGCGCTGCTGGTCGACCAGGTAGCGGTGCATTTCCGGCGTCGTCGTGATGGCGCCCCCTACCGCCAGCAGCGACAGCGACAGGAATTGCACGAACAGCGCGAGCCAGTCCCCCCATCCAAGCGCGAGTTGCAGTGGCATGTTCATCGCGCGATTTTCCTGTATGCGAGGACGCAGGCGGCGACACCCAGCACCGGAAGCACGTACACCAGCGGCCAGCGCAACAAGGCGATGGCGATGAAGCCGGCGCCGCCGAAGAGCGCGCACAGCACGCCGCCGAGCGGGTTTTTCTCAAGGGCCGGGAGCAGCTTCAGGCCCGTTGCCATGATCAGTCCGGCCGCTACCGCCCCCATCCCGCGCAGCGCGCCGAGGACGAAGAGGTTGTCCGCATAGCGGGAATAGACCAGCGCCAGCAGGATCAGCACGACCAGCGGCAGCGTCAGCATGCCGGCCAGGGCGGCGAGCGCGCCGCGCAGGCCGAAGCTGCGGGCGCCGATCATCAGCGAGATATTGACGACATTCGGCCCAGGCATGATCTGGGCAACGGCCCAGTCCTCGAGGAATTCCTCCTGCGTCAACCAGCGCTTGCGTTCGACAAGCTCGCGTTGCACGACGGCGAGGACACCGCCGAAGCCCTGCAGCGCGAGAATCGTAAAGGAAATGAACAGGTCGGCCGGGGATGTGGGGCCGGGCCGGTCTTCAGGTTTGTCGGACGTCATGGAACGGGTCTTCGGGGAAGACGATATCTTACTCCTGCGCGCCCGCCATCGCTGCCGGCCACCTGCCCGGCCTTGCCGCGGGCGGATCCCCGGCCAGGATGTCCTGCCGCGAGTGCAATTTCCGCTGCGCGCGCAGTATCGTTGCACGCATGGCGGACAATGCATGGCAAATGGCGTCTCCCCTGTGCAAATACCGCGGCCCCGGCCTGTTCGCGACGCGGATTTCGCCTATGATCTCGGCTACGAATCGTGTATCGAGCCCTTCATGCAAAAACCTCCACGCCCTGACACGCCCTGCGTTGCCGTCTGTTCGACCACCTTCGACGAAATCTGTCGCGGATGCGGCCGGACGGTGGATGAGGTCGCGCATTGGGTATTCATGAGCGATGACGAAAAGGAACGGGTCTGGACGCGCATCACCGCGCAGGGCTACCCGCGCCGGAATTCATGAGCTACCGCGCTACAACTGCTTGCCAAGCATGGACGCCGCATGCTCGGTCACCTTCTGCGGCAGCGGCCGGTGCCGCCACTGCTCAAGCTCGATGCGACGGCCCCGTTGCATGTCCCGCTCGAACACCCCGGTCATGCATTCCGCAAAACGGGTGTCGTAGACGTTGAGGTTGGCCTCGTCGTTCAGCCGGAAGGACCGGTTGTCGAAATTGGTCGAGCCGGTGGAAACGAGATAGCCGTCGATGATCATGATCTTGCAGTGGAACATCGTCGGCTGGAATTCGTAGATCTCGATGCCCGCCTCAAGCAGCTCGCCCCACCGCGCCCGCGACGCGCGCCGCACGACGTGTTCGTCGATGTGGACGCCGGGCGTGATGATGCGGATCTTCACGCCGCGCGCCGCGGCATCGACGAGTGCATCGATTGCCAGTGCATCCGGCACGAAGTACGCGCTCGACAGCAGGATGCTCTCGCGGGCAGCGGCGATCGACAGCAGGTACATCAGGTGCATGCTTTCGCTGCCGCCGGTCGGCGAACTGCTGAACATCTGCGCCGCCATGTCCCCGGCTTCCGACAGCTTGGGAAAATAGTCGCTCCCGTGCAGCACGCGGCCGGTCGCCTTGACCCAGTTGTCCATGAAAACCGCCTGGAACTCGGCGACGACCGGTCCCGCCACACGAAAGTGCGCATCGCGCCAGTGCGCTTCATCCTGCGCGTTGCCCGACCACTGGTCGGCGATGCCCACGCCCCCGGTGAAACCGACACTGCCGTCGACCACCAGCAGCTTGCGGTGCGTGCGGTTGTTCATCCGCGCGAGGTGATACCAGCGCGGCTGGTGATAGCGTTCCACCTCCACGCCGTCGCGCCGCATCCGCGCCAGGAGGCGCCCATCCATGCGCATGCTTCCCACCCAGTCGAGCAGGACATGCACACGCACGCCTGCCTGCGCCCGCTCCCGCAAGGCGTCGGCAAACTCCCGGCCGATCTCGCCGGACCAGTAGATGAAGGTTTCGAAGGTGATGGTCTTCTTTGCGGAGCGGATCGCCTCCAGCATTGCCGGAAAGATCTGGTCGCCGTTCTCCAGGTAATCGATGCGGTTGCCCTGCTGGATGCCGGGGCCCAGCAACAGCCCCATGGAGCGCAGGAACTGCGGATCCCGCACGCCGTACAGGGATTCGACCCGGGAAGCGACCTTCTTCTCGCCGGTGGCAAGGTTCATCGCCAACAGGGTCAGGCCCACCGTTGCGGAAACGGCCATGCCGAGGTCGACGATATTGAACTTGTTCTTCACGCTGGCGGCGGCTGGGGAGCGAATGGCGACAAGCCCATCATAGGCGCACCGGGGCGGCGCACCTTTGCGATCCCTAAAGCTTTCTGCGCGGGTGGGTTGCCCGCAGCCCGGGCCAGGCTGCGCACCGCGGCGGGGCGTGGACCGGACCGCCGGCGCTGCGGCTACTCTTCCTTGGCGCCGTCGATCCCGAGTTCGTGGATCTTGCGGGTGATGGTGTTGCGGCCGATGCCCAGCCTGATTGCCGCATCGTTCTTCCGTCCATGGGTATGGCGCAGCGCGGTCTTGATCAGGGCCGACTCGAACTGCCGCCCGAGGGCATCCATCACCTCCGGCTTCCCGGCGGCCAGCATGCTCGCGGCCTCGGTCTCCAGCAAGGCGATCCAGCCGGCCTTCTCCTGCATGGCGAGGCCGTTCGGGACGCCCGGCGGCTGCATGGAGGTGATCGACGGCGGCTGGGCGGGGACCGCAGGCATCGCAAGTCCGGCGATCTCGCCGGGCGGCGAATACGCCGGCGAGGCGGCGGGCGCGGACTGGGAAACCGGCGACGGCGGTGCATGGACCGTGACGGGCGCCGCGGCCGGCGCCGTGGCCGGGCCGTACTCATGGCCGTGGGTCAGGTCCGGCGGCAGGTCCTTGGTCTCGACGGTCTGGCCGGGCGCCATCACCGTGATCCAGTTGCAGAGGTTTTCCAGCTGCCGCACGTTGCCCGGCAGGTCAAGGCCGGCCAGGAACTGCATCGCCGAGTCGGACATGCGCTTGGCCTCGACGCCCAATTGCTTGGCGCTCTGCGCCAAAAAGTGGCGGGTCAGCAGCGGAATGTCCTCGCGCCGCTCCCGCAAACTGGGCAGCCGCAGGCGGATGACATTGAGCCGATGGTACAAGTCCTCCCGGAACAGGCCTTCCTTCACACGCTGCTCGAGGTTCTGGTGCGTCGCCGCGATCACGCGCACGTTCGCCTTCAGCGGCTGGTGACCGCCCACGCGATAGAAGTGGCCATCGGAGAGCACCCGCAGCAGGCGGGTCTGGAGATCGAACGGCATGTCGCCGATCTCGTCGAGGAACAGCGTGCCGTTCTCCGCCTGTTCGAAGCGTCCGCGCCGCGTCGCCTGGGCGCCGGTGAATGCGCCGCGCTCGTGACCGAACAGTTCCGACTCCAGCAGGTCCTTCGGAATTGCCGCGGTGTTGAGCGCGATGTAGGGCTGGGCCGCACGCGGGCTGTGCTTGTGCAGCGCGCGGGCGACCAGCTCCTTGCCGGTGCCCGACTCGCCGGTGATCAGCACCGTCACGTTGGACTGCGACAGCCGCCCGATGGCCCGGAACACGTCCTGCATGGCCGGGGCCTGTCCGAGTATCTCGGGGGTTTCTGCCGCCGCCTGCTCCACGCCCGATTCGCGCAGGCTCTCCTCCAGCGCGCGCCGGATCAGCTCGACGGCCTTGTCGATGTCGAAAGGCTTGGCCAGGTATTCGAAGGCCCCGCCCTGGAAGGCGGCGACCGCCGAATCGAGATCGGAGAATGCCGTGATGACGATGACGGGCAGTCCGGGATGCCTGGCCTTGACCGCCTGCAGCAGCTCGAGTCCGGACTCGCCCGGCATGCGGATGTCCGACACGAGGACCTGGGGCACGCCGGTCTGGAGCGCATCCAGCGCCTCGCGCGCATTGGCGAAGCTCCTGGTCGCAAGATTCTCGCGGGCGAGCGCCTTTTCGAGGACCCAGCGAATTGATTCGTCGTCGTCAACTATCCAGATTGGCTTCATATTTCTGTCGGCATTGCCCGTGGTGTGGCAGTAATCGGGATCCCGCCTCATGCAGCATTCAAGGCAGCGGGATCAGAATCCGGAAGTCGGTGCATCCTGGCCTGCTCTCGCATTCAATCACGCCCATATGCTGCTGCACGAATGTCTGCGCCAGCGTCAGCCCGAGTCCGCTGCCGCCCTCCCTTCCCGATACGAGCGGATAGAAGATGCGGTCCTGGATCTCGGGCGGGATGCCCGGCCCGTTGTCGATGATATGCAAGTCTAGTGCCAGCCTGTATCGAATTTTCGCCAGCGTTACCTGGCGGGCGACGCGCGTCTGCAGGGTGATCTGCGCGTCGCCGCCGGCGATGCGCGCCGAGAGTGCCTGCGCCGCATTGTGCGCGATGTTGAGCACGGCCTGGATCAGCTGCTCCTTGTCGCCCCTGAACTCGGGCACCGACAGGTCGTAGTCGCGCTTGATCGTCAGCCCCACCGGGAATTCGGCGACGATCAGGCTGCGCACGCGCTCGCAGACTTCATGGACGTTGACGTCGCCGACGATGTGCGGGCGGCGGTGCGGCGCCAGCAGGCGGTCCACCAGCGTCTGCAGACGGTCGGCCTCCTTGATGATCACCTGGGTGTATTCGCGCAGCTCCTTCAACTGCCGCTCGGGGAGTTCGAACTCAAGCAGCTGGGCCGCGCCGCGTATGCCGCCCAGCGGATTCTTGATCTCATGCGCCAGGTTGCGGATCAGCTCCTTGTTCAGCTGGCTCTGGTCCAGCAGCCGCTCCTCCCGGTCGAGCTTGAGCTGCTTGACGTTCTCGCGCAGCTCGATCAGCACAGGCGTATGCGGATCGTCGAGCGCGGTCACGATCACATGGACCTGCAGCGCCTCGCGGCCTGCGCGTTCCAGCGTGAGGTCGAGGCGCTTGTCGGCGAAGCGGTGCTGGACTGCTTCGCGGAAGATGCCGGTCAGCTCCTCGCCGTTGAGGAAGAGCGCCGGCAGCTTCTGGTTCGCGAGGTTCTTGAACGAGGACTCGAACAGGTTTTCCGCGGCCGCATTGGCGTAGCGCACCCGGCTTTCGGCGTCGAGGATGATCACGGCCGAGGACAGCAGGTCCAGGGCGTCATAGGAATGCGTAGGCGTTTTCACATGCAAGGGGTAAAAGAAAGGGCCGCTTTCAGCGGCCCGGTTGATGCAAGCGTCATACCCGACGGTACGCGTGGCGCGCCGGTTTCATTATTTCAGGTTCGCGATCTCGCGGCGCAGCGCCTCGACATTCTTTTCGGTGCGGGCAATGTCGTCCTTCATGCCGGCCACACGGTCCTGGTACTTTGCGTAGTTGCGCTCGTCGCCGCGCCGCTCCGGCTCGCCGTTGTTGAATTCCTTCTTCAGGCTGGCCAGCTTCTGCTCCTCGATCCGCATCTCGTCCAGCAGGATCTGGCGGCGGTCGTTGTCGCGTGCGCGCTGGGTCTCGCCGTCGACCTTGGGGAAATCCGGTGCCGGGTTCGATGGCTTTGCGGCGGCGCTTTGCAGCACCGGCTTCTTGGCAACCTGCGCAGGGGCGGGAATCATGGTGATGCCCGGCAGGTCGATCTTGCGGCACCCCTTGGTCGCGCCGGTGTTCTTGTATTCCTTCTTGCCGTTCTCGTCGACGCAAAGAAAGACTTCGTTCTGCGCCAACGCCTGGCCGGTCGCGCATGCAAGGACCAGCAGGACAATCATTGACTGTTTCATATCATTCCGAAGAGAAACCATGGCGGATAGTAGTTTAGGGTAAGTCGGGGAGCATGACAAACCACCCGTCTCAGAGCAACCCCGCGTGCAACAGTTCCCTAAAAGAAAAACGGGGAAAGCCTGCGCTTTCCCCGTCCTTGCCGACCTGGCACCGTCGCTGATTACAGCGAGTAGTACATGTCGAATTCGATCGGATGCGTCGTCATGCGGAAGCGCTGGACTTCCTGCATCTTCAGCTCGATGTAGGCATCGATCATGGTGTCGCTGAACACGCCGCCACGGGTCAGGAACTCGCGATCCTTGTCGAGGTACTCGAGCGCCTGCTCCAGCGAGGAGCAGACGGTCGGGATCTTTGCGTCTTCTTCCGGCGGCAGGTGGTACAGGTCCTTGGTCGCGGCTTCGCCCGGGTGGATCTTGTTCTGCACGCCGTCCAGGCCTGCCATCAGCAGTGCGGAGAAGCACAGGTACGGATTGGACAGGGGATCAGGGAAGCGCGCTTCGACGCGACGGCCCTTCGGGTTTGCCACGTGCGGGATGCGGATCGAAGCGGAACGGTTGCGTGCCGAGTAGGCCAGCTTGACCGGCGCCTCGAAGCCCGGAACCAGGCGCTTGTACGAGTTGGTGCCCGGATTGGTGATGGCGTTCAGCGCGCGCGCATGCTTGATGATGCCGCCGATGTAGTACAGCGCGAAGTCGGACAGGCCGGCATAGCCGTCGCCTGCGAACAGGTTCTGGCCATCCTTCCATACGGATTGGTGCACGTGCATGCCCGAGCCGTTGTCGCCGACCAGCGGCTTCGGCATGAAGGTCGCGGTCTTGCCGTAGGTGTGGGCGACGTTCCAGATCACGTACTTCATGTTCTGGGTCCAGTCGGCGCGCTGCACCAGGGTCGAGAACTTGGTGCCGAGTTCGTTCTGGCCTGCGCCGGCGACTTCGTGGTGGTGCACTTCAACCGGGATGCCCATCGCTTCGAGGATCAGGGACATTTCCGAGCGCATGTCCTGGAAGCTGTCGACCGGGGGAACCGGGAAGTAGCCGCCCTTGACGGTCGGACGATGGCCGGTATTGCCGCCTTCGAGCTCCTTGCCGGTGGACCAGGATGCTTCTTCCGAGCCGATCTTGACGAAGCAGCCGGACATGTCGACCTTCCAGCGCACGTTGTCGAAGATGAAGAACTCGGGTTCCGGGCCGAAGTAGGCGGTGTCGCCCAGGCCGGAGGACTTCAGGTAGGCTTCCGCGCGCTTGGCGATGGAACGCGGGTCGCGGTCATAGCCCTTGCCGTCCGACGGTTCGATCACGTCGCACTGCATGAACATCGTCGTCTCTTCCATGAACGGGTCGATGTTGGCGGTATTCGGATCCGGCATCAGCAGCATGTCCGAGGCTTCAATGCCCTTCCAGCCGGCGATCGAGGAACCGTCGAACGCGTGGCCGGACTCGAACTTGTCCATGCCGAACTGCGATACCGGAACGGTTACGTGCTGCTCTTTGCCTCGGGTGTCAGCGAAGCGAAAATCGACGAACTTGACTTCGTTTTCTTTCGCCATCTTCAAGACGTCTGCGGCCGTCAATGCCATGCGAATCTCCTAAATGAGCTAGTAGTTGATACAGGAATGCTGCGGTTGGTTTGAGCCGATGGTTCGTCGATGCGGGGACCGCGGATGCGCCGAAGTGCGACCAGAACACAGGCGGGGATGATAGCAGAAACCGTGCCACCAATTTGAGGAAAAACAAGTGCGCTGCACCGTCATGAAGCATGCACGTTGGCAGGAAAAGTGCGCAGATGGAACACGGATGGCGCAGCATGCTGTCAAAATGCTATGCTCTTTCGTGGTGCGTAAAAGCCGCCTGCTCACCGCCATGGTGCACCAGCGGATTTCCGCCCTCCTTTTGCACTTTTCTGGTGCGCCGCTTGCCCGATCGCCGTTGCCCGCTTGAAGGCTAGAATGACGTACTGAAAGGAGCGCAAACACATGGACATTATTGAAAATGGACGCCTGCGTGGCAGGCAGCAGGCCCTGCCTTATGCAGGGGCACTGACGCCGGCGGAAGCCTACGACTTGCTTCAGCAGGATCCGCGGGTGCGGCTCGTCGACGTACGGACCGACGCCGAGCGCGACTGGGTGGGGCGGCCGGCGATCCCCGATCCTCAGCACGCCTCGGTGCAGTGGAGCCTCTACCCCGGCGGCACGCCCAACCCGGACTTCCTGCGCCAGCTGGACGAGGTGGCGGGCAAGGACGACGTACTGCTGTTCCTTTGCCGCTCGGGCGTGCGGTCGCGCCATGCAGCCAGGCTGGCCACCGAGCATGGCTATGTAAACTGCTTCGACATCCTCGAAGGCTTCGAAGGCGACAAGGACCAGCAGGGCCACAGGAAGACCGTCGGCGGCTGGTGCCACGCGGGCCTTCCATGGAAAGGCGCCTGATCGCTACTGCTGCAGCGAAGCGCGGCCGTCGTCCGCGCGCGGAGACAGCAACCGCCGGCGCACGAAGTTGATGTGGCTGCGCAAGCCATACAGCTCGTCTGCGAACGAGAGCGGTATCGAAATCCGGTTGACCCGCTCCTCGATCTCGTTAAGACGCTGCAACTGGACGGCATGCACGTCCGGCCGGCGCTCCGGCGGCGCCTCCTCCACCGCCTGTTCGACTTCGCGCAACTGCCCGTACCAACGGTAGACGCGCGAGCGCACCTTCCACACATAGAGCGGCGGAATGATGCGCGACAGCGGCAGGATCAGCGCACCCAGCGCGACCACGACGACCCACATCCGCTGCAGGAAATTCGCGAGCCAGAACGGCAGATAGCGCTGCAGGAAAGGCTGGTCGCCCTGATAGAACTTGGCCGCGGCGGCGGCCACCGGGATCTCGGTATAGCTGGCAGTCGGAAACTCCCCCTTCTTCTGGAACCAGCCGGCGTCGCCGTGGATGCGGTCCGCCGACTGCACCAGCAGGTCGACCAGTGCCGGATGCAGCGATTCGCGCGCAACCAGGGTGGCAGTGGGCGCAATCAGATGGTAGTCCTTCGGCGGCAGGTCGCGGCCGAGATCGACGATGCCGCGCGGGAGCGTGACGTGCGTCAGGAACGGAAAGCGGCGGGTGTAGGCCTCCGCCTGGGCAAAATCGAACAGCCGGATGCCGGGCGTCTGCAGCAGCATCTGTATCAGCGGCGCATCCGGCGCCGAACTGAACACCAGCCCGTCAATGCGTCCTTCCAGCAGTGCCACGGTCGCGGGCGTGTTCTGCAGCATGTCGAGGCGAAGCGCGCCGGCCTCCACACCGTTCACCTCCAGGATCTTGCGAAACAGGTCGGGGACGCCGGTGCCTTCCGGTCCGACATTGATGCGCATGCCCTTCAACTGCGACAGGCGTGTGAGCTCGCGCCGCGTGAACAGCCATACGGGCTCCGTGAACAGGCTGCCGAGCGACACCAGCCCGCTGCGCTCGGCCTCCTCCTGTCCGGTCGAACCGCTCTGGACAAAGGCGATGTCAATGCCGGAGTCCGGGTCGCGCAAGCGCTGCAGGTTCTCCCGCGAACCAAGCGAGGATCGCAGCTCCACGGTGATGCCGAATTTCTCCAGCGAGGCGGCATATTGCTTGCCAAGGGCTTCATAGGCACTGTTCTCCTGGCCGGTTCCGATCACCACCCTGCGCGGCGGGGACGGATCGACCAGCCAGTAGGCCAGCAGGCAGGTAGCGAGGATGGCAACGGCCGCGGGGCCGGCGGCGACCAGGAGATCGCGCAGCGAGAAACGGGTGAAGCGAGTGAAGCGGAGAATTTTCGGCATGCGTGGCCCTGAAGGAAGCAGGGGTCACACGATGCCAAGAAATGTGCTTGCCTGCAAGCGGCAGGCAAGCACTTGCACGTCCGTCAACGCAAGTTGGCAACCCGGCGGATGGCGGGACTGGCGCCGCGCGGCAGGAGGATCGACCGGTGGCCGCGCCCGCGGGTGGGGGAACCATCCGACAGCATCTGTGCGGCGATCGAAAACCAGTCCTCCACGGACAGCAGGCGCCGGGCGAGGGGCAGCAGTTCCTGCTCCTCGCGGTCGAGCCGGCAGGACATGGTGTGGCAGTAGCCGTCCACCACCTCCCGCACCTGCTCCGGCCGGTGCAGGCGTACATCGAAAGCGGTGCGCACCTGTTCGCGGAAGGTGCTGAGCATGGCGGCGGCGCGCGCGCTCAGCGCGTCGAGCTCGGCCACCAGCGTTTCGGCCTCGCGCCCCATCATGCGCAGGACTGGCACAAGGTAGAGTTCGATCTTGCGGCGACGGAAGAAGTTGTCGACATGGGCCAGGCGCTGGCAGAGATTTTCTGCGAAGGGCAGATCGAGACGGGTCATTCCCTTCCACGCGTTGTGGAAATGCTGGCGCAGCCGCGCAAGCATGCTGCGGGAGCGTTCCTGTTCTGCGGCGATGGCGACGAGCGAGTATGTGGAAGTCAGCATGAGCGATCCGGGTTGCGAAGTAAGGGGCCAAGGGCAGCTCTCGCCCGCCCTCGCCTGCTCCTGGCTTCCGGGCTGGGAGAGGTGTCGAAAATCAGTCCGCCGAGTATAGGACGGCCTCTCCGGATGCCCTTGAGATGGCTCAAATCGAAATAACAACTTCCGCTAACTATCGATCTTTTGCTGCGATTGAACCTTTAAATCATGGCAACGATCATCGTCGACGTTCTCGACTCAACCAACTTTCACCGCATGTTCGCGTGTCGAGTGGAAGGTCAGCTGCGGCCAGCGTTCCTGCGTCAGCTTCAGGTTGACGCCGGAGGTGGCAAGGTACGCCATGTTACCCGCGGCGTCATAGGCGATGTTGGCCCCGGCGGAGGATCGCTCGAAATCCGCCAGCGCCTTCTTGTCGTCGCTCGATATCCAGCGTGCACTGCTGATGCTGGCAGCTTCGAACACCGCGTCCACTCCGTACTCGTTCATCAGCCGGCTCGCCACCACCTCGAACTGCAGCACGCCTACCGCGCCCAGCACCAGGTCGCCGCCGTGGACCGGCTTGAACACCTGCACCGCGCCCTCCTCGCCGAGCTGCTGCAGGCCCTTGTGCAGTTGCTTGATCTTCAGCGGGTTGCGGATGCGGACGACGCGGAAGAAATCGGGCGCGAAGTACGGGATGCCGGTGAACTGCAGCAGCTCGCCCTCGGAAAAGCTGTCCCCGATCTGCATGTTGCCGTGATTGGGCAGGCCGATGATGTCGCCGGCGTAGGCTTCCTCCACCTGTTCCCGGCTGGAGGCCATGAAGGTGACCACGCTGGACACCTTGATCTCGCGGTTCAGCCGCAGGTGCCTGATCTTCATCCCGCGTTCGAAGCGACCGGAACAGACGCGCAGGAAGGCAATGCGGTCGCGGTGCGCGGGGTCCATGTTGGCCTGGATCTTGAACACGAAACCCGAGAACGGCGTCTCCCGGGGCTCCACCGCGCGCACCGAGGCGTCACGGTGGCGCGGCGGCGGCGCCCAGTCGAGCAGGGCATTGAGGATTTCACGCACGCCGAAGTTGTTGATCGCGGAGCCAAAGAAGACCGGCGTCTGGATGCCGGCCAGGAAGGACTCCAGGTCGAACGGATGAGAAGCGCCGTGCACCAGCTCGACCTCCATCTTCAGCTGCTCCATCTCGAGCGGGAACATCTCGGCCAGGCGCGGGTTGTCGATGCCCTTGATGACCTCGAACTCCTGGTCGGCGCGCTCCTCGCCGGCCTTGAACAGCAGGATCTCGTCGCGCAGCAGGTGGTAGACGCCGCGGAAGTTCTTGCCCATGCCGATCGGCCAGGTCACCGGCGCGCACTGGATCTTGAGCACCGACTCCACTTCGTCGAGCAGTTCCAGCGGGTCGCGGGTTTCGCGATCCATCTTGTTCATGAACGTCAGGATCGGCGTCGCGCGCATGCGGCAGACGTTGAGCAGCTTGATGGTCTGCTCTTCCACGCCCTTGGCGGCGTCGATGACCATCAGCGCCGAGTCCACGGCGGTCAGCACGCGGTAGGTATCCTCGGAAAAATCCTGGTGACCGGGGGTGTCGAGCAGGTTCACCACGTGCTCGCGGTACTCGAACTGCATGACCGAGCTGGCCACGGAGATGCCGCGCTGCTTCTCGATCTCCATCCAGTCGGAGGTCGCATGGCGTCCGCTCTTGCGGGCCTTCACGGTGCCGGCGAGCTGGATCGCGCCGGAGAACAGCAGCAGCTTTTCCGTCAGCGTGGTCTTGCCGGCGTCAGGGTGGGAGATGATGCCGAAGGTGCGCCGGCGCGCCACTTCGCGCGCGATGAGTTCGGTCGGTACCTTGCGGTTCTCGACATTGTCGGTTGCGTCCGGGGACGTCAGGTCGGGTGCGGAGGCCATGATGCGCCTTGAAAATGAAAATGAATCACGGGGGCCGCCTGCTGAACGCGCCGGACGGCCGGGGGAATATGGCTGCCGGACGACGGTCAGAGCTTGATGAAGTGCTCGCGGTAATAGCGCAGTTCCTCGATCGACTCGACGATATCGGCCAGCGCGGTGTGCTTCTGTGCCTTCTTGAAACCCGACGCGATTTCCGGCTTCCAGCGCTTGCAGAGCTCCTTCAGCGTCGACACATCCAGATTGCGGTAATGGAAGAACGCCTCCAGCTTCGGCATTCCCCGCGCCATGAAGCGCCGGTCCTGGCAGATGCTGTTGCCGCACATGGGCGACTTTCCGGCCGGGACGTACTGTTTCAGGAAGGCGATCAGCGCTGTCTCCGCCTCAGCCTCGGTCACGGTCGATGCCTTGACGCGGTCGATGAGTCCGGAGCGGCCGTGCGTGCCCTTGTTCCAGGCGTCCATGCGGTCCAGCACTTCGTCCGGTTGATGGATTGCAAATACCGGACCTTCGCCGATCACGTTCAGGTCGGAATCGGTGACGACCACCGCCACCTCGATGATACGGTCGTTGTCGGGGTCGAGTCCGGTCATCTCCATGTCGAGCCAGACCAGGTTGAACTCGTTCGGTCGTGCCGGCGCCTGGCCGACGGTATTGTTTTCAGTCGCTTGTGACATAATTTGTCCCTTCTCAATCCGCCATTTTCTCACAGCACAGCATGTCTTCCATCACGTTTTCGGCGCTCTTCGTCAGCTTCCTCGTCGCCACCCTGGCGCTGCGGTTCTGGCTGGGCTCGCGCCATATCCGGCATGTGCTTGCGCATCGGAACGCAGTCCCGGCGGAATTTGCAGAAAAGATTCCATTGTATGCGCACCAGAAAGCGGCCGATTACACCGTGGCCAAGACCAAGCTCGGACTGGTCTCGCTCCTGGTCAACGCCGGCATCCTGATCGGCTTCACCCTGCTGGGCGGCCTGCAGTGGCTATCGGTCGAGGTGTTCGGGCTGACCGGCGGCGGCATGCGCTATCAGCTCGCGCTGCTTGCGGCATTCGGCCTGCTGTCCGCCCTGATCGAACTGCCCTTCGACTACTACCGGCAATTCGTGCTGGAGGCGCGCTTCGGCTTCAACAAGATGACCCGCAAGCTGTTCTTCAGCGACCTGGCGAAGAACACCCTGGTCGCGATCGTCATCGGCCTGCCGCTGGCATGGGTGATACTCGTGCTGATGGAAAGCACCGGCGCTCTCTGGTGGCTGTACGCCTGGCTGGTCTGGACCGGCTTCCAGCTGCTGATGCTGGTGCTGTACCCGACGGCCATCGCGCCGCTGTTCAACAAGTTCACGCCGCTGGAGGATGAAAACCTGCGGACGCGCATCGAGGCGCTGATGCAGCGCGTCGGGTTCGCGTCCAAGGGATTGTTCGTGATGGACGGGTCCAGGCGCAGCGCGCACGGCAACGCCTATTTCTCCGGCTTCGGCGCGGCCAAGCGCATCGTGTTCTTCGATACGCTGCTCGCCCGCCTCGGGCCACAGGAGATCGAAGCGGTGCTCGCCCATGAACTGGGTCATTTCAAGCTCAGGCATGTGCTGAAACGGATCGCCGTGATGTTTGCGCTCTCGCTCGCCTTCCTCGCCCTGCTCGGCTATCTGAAGCAGCAGGTCTGGTTCTTCACCGGGCTGGGCGTGGATCCGATGCTGCTCGGCGTAAACGATGCGATGGCGCTGATCCTGTTCATGCTGGCGCTGCCGGTGTTCACCTTCGTGTTTTCGCCGCTGAGCTCGATCACCTCCCGCAAGCACGAGTTCGAGGCGGATGCCTTCGCGGCCCGCCATACGGATGCGCAGGACCTGGTGTCGGCGCTGGTCAAGCTGTACGAGGACAACGCGTCCACGCTGACCCCCGACCCCCTGCATTCCGCCTTCTACGATTCGCATCCGCCGGCAAGCGTGCGCATCCACCACCTGCTTGCCGGACGATGAAAGGAAAAACACATGGTTACTGCATCCGAATTGATTACGAAGAAGGGCCGCCACCTGGAGACAGGACTCGATGAAACCCAGATCAAGGAATACCTGGGGGCCGTCGAGGGATGGTCGCTGCAGGAAGGAAAGCTGGTCCGCAGTTTCGAGTTCGCCAACTACCACGAGACCCTGGCTTTCGTGAATGCCGTCGCCTGGCCGGTGCACGCCGACGACCATCATCCCGAACTGACGGTGACCTACAACCGTTGCGTGGTGAAGTTCGACACCCACTCGGTGAACGGCGGACGCGGCGGCATTTCCGAAAACGACTTCATCCTTGCGGCCAAGGTCGACGCCATCTACCGGCAGAAGACACGGTGACGAGCGAGGAAAGCGGCACCGTGATCGCCGCGCACGGGAGGCATTACCTGGTGGAAGTCGGGGATGTCCGCCTCCAGTGCGTCACCCGCGGCAAGAAGAGCGACGTCGCGGTGGGTGACGTCGTCCGCCTCAAGCGCACGTCGGCCGACCAGGGCGTGATCGAGTCGATCGGCGAACGCCGCACCCTGCTCTACCGCTCCGACCAGTACAAGTCCAAGCTGCTGGCGGCCAACCTGACACAGCTGTTCGTCGTGGTCGCCACCGAACCGGGTTTTTCGGACGACCTGGTCTCGCGCGCGCTGGTCGCTGCGGAAGCCGGAGGCATCGCAGCCCACCTGGTGCTGAACAAGATCGATGTCGAGACGGCGCTGCCCCGCGCGCGCGAACGGCTCGCGCTTTACGCCGGCCTGGGCTATCCGGTCCATGAAGTGTCCGCCACCGCGGCGCCCGAAGCGACACGGACTACCCTGCTGCCCTTGCTGCAGGGGCAGTCGACGATCCTGATCGGCCAGTCCGGGATGGGCAAATCCTCGTTGATCAACCTGCTGGTGCCGGACGCCGACATCGCCACCCGGGAAATTTCCGCCGCCCTCGATTCCGGCAAGCACACGACGACCTTCACCCGGCTGTACCGCATGGGCAGCGACGCTGCGATCATCGACTCGCCGGGTTTCCAGGAATTCGGCCTCCACCATCTCAGCGAGGGCATGCTGGAGCGCGCCTTTCGCGAGTTCGCCCCGCATCTCGGCCATTGCCGCTTCTACAACTGCCACCACCTGACAGAACCCGGCTGCGCGGTACTGTCGGCCGTGGCGTCCGGCGAAATCGCGGGCATGCGGCACGACCTGTACCGGCAGCTCGTGCACGAATCGGAGCAGACCATCGGCTATTGACCGAATGTCGGCTTCGTCACCATCAGGAAGTAGATCACGACCATCGCCGCGAAGGCCGGATACCCCAGCGCCTCCCACCATTTCGCGTAGCGCCAGTACGCCGCCGGCAATGCGGCGCCGGTGCGCACCGCCTGCTCGGCCAGTTTCCGCATTTGCAGCTGCAGCCAGAGCACCGGCAGCCAGCATGCGCCCGCCAGCACATACAGCAGCAGGGACCAGAGGATCCATGGCGTGTTCCACGAGAAGCCAGCCATCGCCATCAGCGCGAAACCGGTGATCGGCTGGATGAAGCCGGCCGGCGTCGTGAACATCCAGTCCGCCAGCACCACATAGCGCACCACGACCGCCTGCGCGGCGACGCTGCGGCTGCGATTGGCGCAGAACAGGTAGAAGGCGGAGCCGAAGCCGGTGCCGACCAGGACGACCGAGGACAGGATATGCAGGGTTTTCAGCAAGAGATAAGCGGACATGATCCGGGCAGCCTCGATTGTTGTCAGGATATATAGAGAATGGCGGCCGGTGACCGAATCCCGGCTGTCTTTCCTGGTACAAAAGCCATATAATTGAACAAGTTATAAACCATCGGCGGCAGGCGCCAACTTGCCGCCGTTTTCATTTATGGCAATCAAACACTTCCTGCAGTTTTCTGACTTTACGCTGGATGAATTCGACTACGTGATCGATCGCGCCCGGGTCATCAAGCGCAAATTCAAAAACTACGAGCCCTACCACCCCCTGGTGGACCGTACGCTGGTCATGGTGTTCGAGAAGAATTCGACCCGCACCCGCCTGTCCTTCGAGGCCGGCATGCACCAGCTCGGCGGCGCGGCGATCTACCTGAACACCCGCGACAGCCAGCTTGGCCGCGGCGAACCGGTCGAGGACGCGGCGCAGGTGATCTCACGGATGTGCGACATCGTGATGATCCGGACGTTCGGCCAGGAGATCATCGACCGCTTCGCGGCCCATTCACGGGTGCCGGTGATCAACGGCCTGACCAACGAGCATCATCCCTGCCAGGTGCTGGCCGACGTCTTCACCTACATCGAGCATCGCGGCACGATCAAGGGGCGCACGGTGGCCTGGATCGGCGACGCCAACAACATGCTGTACTCATGGCTGCAGGCGGCACAGGTATTCGGTTTCCACGTCAACGTCTCGACGCCGAAAGGCTACGAGATCGATACGTCCCTGGTTGCCTCCGACAACCGGAACTACACCTTCTTCCCCGATCCCGGCGACGCCTGCGCCGATGCCGACCTGGTCACCACCGACGTCTGGACCAGCATGGGTTACGAGGAGGAGAACGCCGCCCGCCTGAAGGCCTTCGACGGCTGGATCGTGGACGCGGAAAAGATGCGGCGGGCCCGCCCCGACGCACTGTTCATGCATTGCCTGCCGGCCCACCGAGGCGAGGAAGTCTCCGCCGATGTCATCGACGGGCCGCAGTCGGTGGTCTGGGATGAAGCCGAGAACCGCCTGCATGTCCAGAAGGCGCTCCTTGAGTACCTGGTCCTTGGCCGGGTTGGCTGAACCGGACCCCGCCGACAGAACACGATACCGTCTTAACTACCATCACCCCGTACGCGAAGCACACATCATGTCGACCATACTTCAATCCGTTCCCGTCAACCAGAAGGTTGGCATCGCCTTTTCCGGCGGCCTCGACACCAGCGCTGCACTGCACTGGATGCGCCAGAAGGGCGCAATTCCCTATGCCTACACCGCCAACCTCGGTCAGCCCGACGAACCCGACTACAACGCGATCCCGGAAAAGGCCCGGCAATACGGCGCCGAGCAGGCGCGCCTGATCGACTGCCGCGAACAACTGGTGGCCGAGGGGATCGCCGCCCTGCAGAGCGGCGCGTTCCATGTGTCGACCGCCGGCGTCACCTACTTCAACACGACGCCGCTCGGCCGGGCAGTGACCGGCACCATGCTGGTCGCCGCGATGCAGGAGGACAACGTCGACATCTGGGGCGACGGCAGCACGTTCAAGGGCAACGACATCGAACGCTTCTATCGCTACGGCCTGCTGGTCAACCCGTCGCTGCGCATCTACAAGCCGTGGCTGGATGACCGCTTCATCCAGGAACTCGGCGGTCGCAAGGAAATGTCGGAGTTCATGATCAAGGCGGGATTCAATTACAAGATGTCGGTCGAGAAAGCCTATTCCACCGACTCGAACATGCTCGGCGCCACGCACGAGGCGAAAGACCTCGAGCACCTGAACAGCGGCATGAAGATCGTCGAACCCATCATGGGTGTCGCCTTCTGGCGCGACGACGTGGAGGTCAAGCGCGAGGAAGTCAGCGTCCGCTTCGAGGAAGGCCGCCCGGTCGCACTGAATGGCATCGTCTATTCGAACCCGGTCGACCTGATCATGGAAGCGAACCGCATCGGCGGACGCCACGGCCTCGGCATGAGCGACCAGATCGAAAACCGCATCATCGAAGCGAAGAGCCGCGGCATCTACGAAGCCCCCGGCCTGGCGCTGCTGTTCATCGCCTACGAGCGACTGGTGACGGGCATCCACAACGAGGACACGATCGAGCAATACCGCGAAAACGGCCGCCGTCTCGGCCGCCTGCTCTACCAGGGGCGCTGGTTCGATCCGCAAGCGATCATGCTGCGCGAGGCATCGCAGCGCTGGGTCGCGCGCGCTGTGACCGGTGAGGTCACGCTGGAACTCCGTCGCGGCAACGACTACTCGATCCTGAACACCGAGTCGCCCAACCTGACCTACCATCCGGAACGCCTGACCATGGAAAAGGGCGAAGGCGCGTTCTCGCCGCAGGACCGTATCGGCCAGCTGACCATGCGCAATCTCGACATTGCGGATACGCGCGACAAGCTGGGCATCTACGGCAAGGTCGGCCTGCTGGCGTCGAACCCTTCGGTTGCGCTGCCGCGCCTCGGCAAGAAAAGCGAAGAATAACGATAACGGTTCCGAGGGATACCCGACATGAGCAAGCAATTCGACCAGGTCAGCGTCGTCAAGCAGGCCAACATCTACTTCGACGGTAAATGCGTGTCGCACACGGTGATGTTCGCCGATGGCAGCCGCAAGACCATCGGCGTCATCTTCCCCTCCTCGCTGACCTTCAATACCGGCGCGCCGGAAATCATGGAGCTCAATGCGGGCAAGTGCCGCATCCGCCTGAAGGGCGAGGAAGCGTGGAAGACCTACGAGGGCGGACAGCAGTTCGAGGTCCCCGGCAACTCCAGCTTCGACATCGAGACACTGGAAACGCTGGACTACGTCTGCCATTTCGTCGCCGGCTGAAGCAGGCAGGCCCGCACCTGGCCGGAGCGCGTGTCAGATGAAGACCGGCTCCGGCTCAAGCAATACACCGAAGCGCGACTGCACGTCGCGCCGGATTTCTTCCGCCAGGGCGGCAATCTCCCTGCCACTCGCACCGCCGCGGTTGACCAGCACCAGCGCCTGCTTTTCATAGACGCCGGCGGCGCCGAAGCTCCTGCCTTTCCATCCGCACTGGTCGATCAGCCATCCTGCCGCCAGCTTGTAGCTGCCGTCCGGCTGCCCATAGCTGACCAGCAGCGGGTATTGCGCCGACAGCGCATCCCGCACTTCCTTCGATACCACCGGATTCTTGAAGAAGCTCCCCGCGTTGCCGATCTGTGCCGGGTCGGGCAGCTTGCGGGTCCGGATGGCGATGACCGCGTCGCTCACCTGCTTTGCGGTCGGCGCGCTGTTGCCGCGCGCCGCCAGCTCCTGCGCCAGCTCCGCATAGCGCAGGTTGGGTTCCCATTGCCGCGGCAGCGCGAAGGTCACGTCGAGGATCACCGCGCGACCCGCCAGCGCCTGCTTGAAGATGCTGTCGCGGTAGCCGAAGCGGCAGGCGGCGTGGTCGAGGGTGAGAATCTCGCCGGTGTCGAAGTCGAAGGCACGGAGTGCATGGAAGCTGTCCTTCAGCTCCGCACCATAGGCACCGATGTTCTGGATGGGTGCGGCGCCGACGCTGCCGGGTATGAGTGACAGGTTTTCAAGTCCGGGAAGACCCAGCGCCAGGGTATGCAGTACGAAACCGTGCCAGTTCTCGCCTGCCGCCGCGCGCACGTGGACCGCGTCCCGGCCCTCCCGGTCGATCGTGATGCCGCGCGTCGCCATGTGCAGCACCAGCCCGGGAACGTCGCGCGTCAGCAGCAGGTTGCTGCCGCCGCCCAGCACCAGCCGGGGCATGGCGCGCAAGACGCGGTCGCGCCGCACCTCCTCCAGCATGCTGTCGTCGGTGACGCGAAGATAGTGATCTGCCCTGGCGTCGATGCCGAAGGTATTGAGCTGCTGCAGGGGGGTACCGGTTTCGAGGGGGAGCGCCATAGGCCTCGCATTATAGCGGCTAGCCATCGCATTTTTTGTCCGCTAGAATGACCCGTTGATCCGATGACAAGGCCGCCGGCCGGCGGCACCCCCACACTACTGCAAGCGAGATTCACTATGCCGTCTTTCGATGTCGTATGCGAAGCCAATCTGGTCGAGGTAAAGAACGCAGTCGACCAGTCGAACAAGGAAATTTCCACCCGATTCGACTTCAAGGGCACCGATGCCCGCGTCGAGCAGAAGGAGCGCGAACTGACGGCGTATGCCGACAGCGACTTCCAGCTCACTCAGGTACGGGACGTCCTGACCGGAAAGATGGTGAAGCGCAACGTGGACGTGCGTTTCCTCGATATCGGCAAGGTCGAGAAGATCGGCGGCGACAAGGTCAAGCAGGTGATCAAGATCCGCAACGGCATCGAGACCGAGGACGCCAAGAAGATCGTGCGCGTCATCAAGGACAGCAAGATGAAGGTGCAGGCCAGCATTCAGGGCGACGCGGTGCGTGTCACCGGCGGCAAGCGCGACGACCTGCAGGCCGCGATCGCCCTGCTGCGCAAGGAAGTGACCGACCTGCCGCTCGAGTTCAACAATTTCCGCGACTGACCTCTCCATGCTGCGCCTGCTCGGCCTTGCCGCCCTCTCCGTATCCATCACGGCCGCCGCACAGCCGGCCGACGTCAGTGTGGTCGGTCTGTTCCCCAACAAGGCCGTGCTGGTGATCGGTGGCGGCGCGCCCAGGACGTATGCGGTCGGCGCGACCATCGGCGAAGGAATGAAGCTGGTGGCCGCCAACGAGGCCGGCGCAACGGTGGAGGTCAACGGCCGCCGCCAGACGATTGCCCTCGGCGAGCATGTGAACCGCCGCGCCAGCAGCGATCGCGCCAGCGTGACCCTGCCGGCCGACGGCCGCGGGCATTTCATGGTGCAAGGCCAGATCAATGGCGGCAGCGCGCGCATGCTGGTCGATACCGGGGCAACGATGATCGCGATGCCGGCGTCGGATGCGCGTCGGCTCGGCATCGACTACAAGCGGGGCCGCACCGGGTATGTCAATACGGCGAACGGCATTGCTCCGGCCTACAAGGTCACGCTGGATACGGTGAAGGTCGGCGATATCGAAATCCATCAGGTGGATGCGATGGTGCAGGAGCAGGGCCTGGACATCATCCTGCTCGGCATGTCCTTCCTCAACCGCACCGAGATGCGCCGCGAGGGCCAGCAGATGGTGCTGACCAAGCGGTTCTGACCCGGCCCCGACGGCGTCGCACACGAAAAAACGGGAGCCGCGGCTCCCGTTTCCGATTCCCTACGCTGCCCTGCCCGCGTCCTCACTCGTCGCCGTGGAGGCGCCGCTGCCTCACCGACGCCGCAAGGCCTTCCAGCACCTGGACGCTGGCGTCCCAGTCGATGCATCCGTCAGTGACCGACTGGCCGTAGGTCAGCTCCTTGCCTGGAACGAGGTCCTGGCGTCCCGCCACCAGATGCGATTCGACCATCACGCCGACGATGCGGGTATCGCCAGCCGCAATCTGGCGGCCGATTTCCGCACACACCGGTACCTGGTTCTCCGGCTTCTTGGAACTGTTCGCATGCGAGGCGTCGATCATCAGGCGCGATGCCAGCCCGCTTGCCGCGATTTCCTTGCAGGCGGTATCGACGCTGACGGCATCGTAGTTGGGCGCCTTGCCGCCGCGCAGGATGATGTGGCAGTCCTCGTTGCCGCTGGTCGAGACGATCGCCGAATGCCCGCCCTTCGTCACCGAGAGGAAGTGGTGCGGCTGGGACGCGGCCTTGATCGCGTCGACGGCGATCTTCACGTTGCCGTCGGTACCGTTCTTGAAGCCGACCGGGCATGACAATCCGGACGCGAGCTCGCGGTGCACCTGGGATTCGGTGGTGCGGGCGCCGATCGCCCCCCAGCTGATCAGGTCGGCCACGTACTGGGGGCTGATCACGTCGAGGAATTCGGTCCCGGCCGGCAGCCCGAGTTCATTGATGTTGAGCAGCAGCTCGCGCGCCATGCGCAGGCCGTCGTTGATCCGGAAGCTGTTGTCCATGTACGGGTCGTTGATCAGCCCCTTCCAGCCCACCGTGGTGCGAGGCTTCTCGAAATACACGCGCATGACGATCTCCAGGTCGGCGGCGAAGCGTTCGCGTTCCTTGACCAGGCGCCGGGCGTACTCCATGGCGGCCTTCGGATCATGGATGGAGCAGGGGCCGATGACGACCAGCACCCGGTCGTCCTGCCCGTGCAGGATCCGGTGCAATGCCGTGCGCGCCGCTGCTGCCGTGGTCGCCGCCTTGTCGGAACAGGAGAACTCGCGGATCAGGTGCGAAGGCGGAAGCAGTTCTTTCATCTCCCGGATGCGAAGATCGTCTGTGCGCGGCATGTTCATTTCTCCAGTCAGAATGTTGGTCAGCGAGGGGTACAAAAAGAAAAACCGCCATCTCTGGCGGTTTTTCAGGATATTCGGTCGGCTCTTTTATTCGCGCGCTTACCGCTTTTCCACCGCCATCGGGCTGGAATAGCAAAAGTAAAAATAAAAGTAAAAGCGCGCGAAGTGCATTTCTCTGCCGTTTGCAGTCGGGTTGTGGGAATAGTGCAGTAATTCACAGGATTTGGCAAGCCGGCCGGGCCGGCCACGCTATGCGGTGCCGCCCACCGTGAGGCCGTCGATCCTGAGTGTCGGCTGGCCGACGCCGACAGGCACGCTCTGGCCTTCCTTGCCGCAGACGCCGATGCCGCTGTCGAGCCGCATGTCGCTGCCGATCATCGAGACCCGGTTCAGCACGTCCGGGCCGTTGCCGATGAGCGTCGCGCCCTTGACCGGATACGTGATCTTGCCGTCTTCGATCATGTAGGCCTCGCTGGCGGAGAAGACGAACTTGCCGTTGGTGATATCGACCTGGCCGCCGCCGAAATTGACCGCGTAGAGGCCGTTCTTCACCGACGCCAGGATTTCCTCCGGATCCTTGTCGCCCGCCAGCATGTAGGTGTTGGTCATGCGTGGCATCGGCAGGTGGGCATAGGACTCGCGCCGGGCGTTGCCGGTCACCGGCATCTTCATCAGCCGGGCGTTCATCGTGTCCTGGATGTAGCCTTTCAGGATGCCGTCCTCGATCAGGGTCGTACACTGGGTCGGATTGCCTTCATCGTCGATGTTGAGCGAACCGCGGCGGTCGGCGATCGTGCCGTCGTCGACCACGGTCACGCCGCGGGCGGCAACGCGCTCGCCGATGCGTCCCGAGAAGGCGCTGGAGCCCTTGCGGTTGAAATCGCCTTCGAGACCGTGTCCCACCGCCTCGTGCAGCAGCACGCCGGGCCAGCCCGGTCCGAGGACAACCGTGGTCGGGCCGGCAGGGGCCGGCCGCGCATCGAGGTTGGTGACGGCGGTGCGTACTGCCTCGCTCGCATATTTCTCCAGCAGTTCATCCGTGAAATAGCGGAAGTCATAGCGCCCGCCGCCGCCGCTGGAACCGCTCTCCCGCCGTCCGTTCTGCTCGGCGATCACAGTGACCGAGACCCGTACCAGCGGACGCACATCGGCCGCCAGCACGCCATCGCTGCGCACCACCAGCACCACGTCGTATTCCCCGGCGAGTCCGGCCATCACCTGCACCACGCGCGGGTCCTTCGCGCGCGCGATGCGTTCAAGCCTTTCGAGCAACTGCACCTTTGCAGCCGCATCAAGGGAAGTCAGCGGATCGTTGGGCAGGTAGAGCGAGCGACCGCCGGACGGTTGCACCGCAGAGGCAACCTTGATCGCGCCTGCGCCTTGCCTGGCGATGGTGCGGGTGGCAGCGGCCGCATCGAGCAGCGCGCGCTCGGAGATCTCGTCCGAGTAGGAGAACGCGGTCTTGTCGCCCGAGACCGCCCGCACGCCCACGCCCTGGTCGATCGAGAAGCTGCCGGTCTTGACGATGCCCTCCTCCAGGCCCCAGCCTTCGCTCTTGCTGAACTGGAAGTAGAGGTCGGCGTAGTCGACCCGGTGGGTGAAGATGGATGCCAGCGCTTTCAGCAGCTTCGACTCGTCGAGTCCGAACGGTGCAAGCAGGGTTTCCCGCGCAATGGCGAGTGTCTGGAGATTCGGTTCGAACAGTTTCATGGTGTCTCGGTCTTGCGCACCGGCGCGGGCACGCGTCGTAGATGGATCGTCAGATTGTAGAGCATCCGCCGCGTGTCGTCCGGCGTGCCGCCGCCGGACGGGTGCCGCGCGGACTACAGGCGGCAATGCTTCAATGCAGGCAAACTTTCCCGGACGCGCTGCAGGTGGCCGAGGTCGACGTCGCCGCAGACGATGCCCTCGCCTTCGTCCAGCACATCCAGGACCTCGCCCCAGGGGTCGATCAGCATGCTGTGACCCCAAGTCCGCCGCCCGTTCCGATGGTTGCCGCCCTGCGCGGCCGCCAGTACGTAACACTGATTCTCGATTGCCCGTGCGCGCAGCAGCACCTCCCAGTGGGCGCGTCCCGTGGTGTAGGTGAACGCAGCCGGCACCACGATCAGCTTGCAGTCGCCGAGCGCCCTGTACAGTTCCGGGAAGCGCAGGTCATAGCAGACCGACAGCCCGACACGGCCGAAGGGCATATCGACATGGCCGACCACGCTTCCCGGCACGATGGTACGCGCCTCGTCGTAGGATTCTTCGCCGCGGGTGAAGCTGAACAGGTGGATCTTGTCGTAGCGTACCGCCTGTCGCCCCTGGGGGTCGTATACCAGCGTGGTATTGAGCACCTTGCCGCTTTCAGGCGACGCCATCGGCAGGGTGCCGCCGACCAGCCAGATCCCGTGCTCGCGGGCGATGTCGGCCATGAAGCGCTGGATCGGCCCCTCCCCCGGCCGCTCCGCATGCGCGAGCTTGTCGGTTTCCTTCATGCCCATCACCGGCCAGTATTCAGGCAGCAGCACCATGCCCGCACCGCGCGCCGCCGCATTCGCGACAAGCCGGCGCGCCACGGCAAAATTCTCGTCCACCACGGGTGCGGACACCATCTGGACCGCTGCCACTTTCATCGTGCCGTCATGCATGCCTTCCTCCTTGTATGTCAGCCACTGGGGCCGGCGTTGCCGCGCGCCTCCCCGGCAGGCGCCGGCTGCTTGCGCGCCAGCTTGGTCACGACCGGGTCCTTCCAGGGGCCGGTCACCTGGTATTCGAACGTGAAGGCGCGCGTCAGCGGTTCGCGCAGGAAAAGCTGCGCAAGGAAGGTGCCGACCCCGACCACCGGATTGACCGCCAGGCCGTAGACCACGGAGGCCGCGCCGACGTTGAAGTCCGGAATGACGACGACATGCAGGTTCTGTGCCTCCTGCGCAATGTCGGCGCTGCCATCGATCAGGACCGTGGCGGCGACCCCGCGCATCTTGAAATTGTCGGTCCGGGCGACCCCCTGGTTGATGGTGGCGGTCGCGGCGACACCGTCGAACGCGAAGCCTTCCGAGAAGACGTCGCGGAAGTCGAGCACCAGGCGACGCGGCAGCGACTGCAGACTGAGCACCCCGAGCAACTTGGCCGCATTGGCGTCGGCCTTCAGGAACTGTCCCGAGGCAAGGTTCAGCTGGAGGTTGCCGCTCAGGCTGGGAATGTCGAGTGAGAACGGCATGCCCTTCCAGCTCACCTCCCCGTTCATGAGCCCCTTTCCGCCCCGCAGGAGGTTGGCAAAGCCAAAACGCTCGAGCAGCTTGCCTGCATCGGCGATATCGAGGGTGTAGTTGAGGGTGGAAAGGTTTTCGCCGTCCTTGCGCACCCACCGCCCGGACGCCTTCAGCTCGCCGTCGGGATTGACGATGCCGAGCTTGTTGATTCGCCATTCGCGGCCGGCGGGTCCACGCGCATTGCGGGCGGCCAGTTCGAGCTGGCCGAACTTCTTGCCGAACAGCTCAAAGTTCTCGGCGACGATGTCAATGGCGGGCATCTGCGTCGCCGTGTCCTTGCCGTCGAGCAGCTCCGAAACATCGGTCGCCGCGGATTGGGGAATCACCAGCGAGGCCAGGCGCGCGGTCACCCGTCCAAGACCGCCGCTGTAGCCCGACTCGATCCAGGTGATGTAGCCGGAGGCCTGCTCGGAATCGATGTTGGCCTGCCATACATCGCTCTGATGCGACGCGCCGACCACGACGTTGTCGAGCTTGCGCTCCATGATAATCAGCTCATTGGCACGCGCCGCCAGTACTTCCGGCTCGATGTACTGCGCAATCCCGAGTGCATCCGATTGGCGCGCCTCCCGCTGCGGGCCACCGGTCGCCATCGAGCCGACGACGCGCCGCCAGGCGTCGATATCGAGCCGGGCCATGCTGACGTTGGCGATCAGTCCGCTGTCGGGCTGCGGGGCCGGCACGTTGACGCCGATGCCGCCGCGCACCACGCGCCAGGCGGCTTCCTTGCCGGCGTCCTTGCTCGTTTCCTTGTGACGTTCGTAACGGGCGCTGATCGCGGACCCCAGCGCCATCCGGATTTCGTCCCGCGCCAGTGCCGGGTCCGAGGACGGCAGGCCGGTGATCTCGAAGCGCAGCGGCATGCTTTCAACTGCGGCCTTGCGAAGCGGTGCCGGGAAGTCGAGCCCGATGCCGACCATGCTCGACTCGACGAGGATTTCCGGCTGCTTGTTCCTTACCCTGATCGACGTCGCATAGCGGGTGCCGCCTGTGATGCGCTCGGCCGTACGCTGAAACTGCGGCGTAGCGTATGCCTTGCGGATGCCGTCTGCGCTGATGCTGCCCTCGGCCTTGACCATGATCGTCCCGTCACGCTGAGTGCCGCCGCTGAGGCTGACCGGTCCGCCGAGGAAGGCGGCGCGGATGCCGCCGATGCTGAAACCCTTTTCGTTGAACTCGAGCTTGCCGGTGGTGTTCGCCAGCGGAGGCAGGAGATTGCGCAGGGTGACGGTGTTGCCGGCGAAGTGCAACCCGCCCTGTACCTTCGCATCGGGCAGGTGGCGCAGTGGCAGTTGCAGCTTCAGTGCCAGGCGGGCGTTGCCGCTCGCCTTCGTCTCATCGGTGAAATGCCCGATCCAGCCGCCGACCGGACTATCGACGGTGAACCGGACCAGGTTTTGCAGCGGGCCGGCGGCCTCGCCATCGACATCGAGCACCATGTCCTGCGCATGCAGGTCGGGAATGACCGCCTTCACCTTAGAAAGCGCTGTGCCGGCGCTGCGCGCGCTGTCGGCCTGTATCTCCATCCGGGCGCGGTCGAACAGAATGCTGCCGTCGATGCGGTCGATCACCGGCCACATCGGCGACGCGCCGTCCGGGGCATGCTCGCCGGGTGCGTAATTGAGCACGCCCTGCTCGATTTTGCCGGCGACGCTGAACTCGCCCCGGGCCCGCTCTGCCGCACTCTTGCCGTTGAACGGAAAATGCGCGAGGTCGCCCTTCAGCCTCAGCTTCACATCCCGGGCGGCGCCGCCGGCAAGTGCGCCGGTCAGCCACCGGCGCAGCGTGTCGGGTGTCTGCATCGGCAGGTAGCGGCCGACCTTCTGCAGGTCGAGCCGGTCCACGCGGCCGCTGAAATCGGCTATGCCGAGACTCTGGCCGGGTGCGCGTGCGAGGCTCATCCGATGCTTGCCCGACAGCGCGGCGCTGACGCCTTCCTGTGCGAAGTCCAGCCGCTGGACGTCGAGCAGAAGATGCTTGTTGTCGGGGAAGCTCCAGCCTGCCTGCAGATCGAGGCGCTCGAACGCCATGATTGGATCCTCGTACCACGCCGGCAAGTGCAGGCGCGCGTCCGTTGCGGCAAGTGCGAGCGTACCGCCGCGTTCGCTGGCGTCGATCCGGCCGCTGATATTCTCGAAACCGGGTATTGCCGGCATCGCGGCCTGGGCTGGCGCTGCAGCCGTCCGCGCCGTCCCGGCCCTTGCCGCCCGCGGGCGCATCGTCAATCCGGAGAACTGGCCCTTCACGCTATAGCCAGCGAGCTGCGGGTAGCTTCCTGTCCACTGGGCCGAGAAGTCCTGAAGAACGCCGCGTGGCGCGAGATCGGCAATCAACCGGCGCTGTTCGGCCGGAATCGGCAGGCGCTCCGCGAAGCTGGCGAGGGTCTGCAGGTCAAGCACCCTTGCCTGCACTTCCGTGCGGGCAGGCCGACCGTTGCGCGGGGCGACGTAGCGCTCGGAGATCGTGGTCCTGGGAAGGTACAGTCCATCGTCGGTCTGCAGGCTGAAATCGGTCAGCGCGACCTGGTGCCCGTTCTGTCCGAATGTCGGGCGGCCATCGCGCACCGCGGCGTTGAACTCTTCATGCACCGAGATGCGCCCGCTGACCGCTTGCAGGTTCAGCGGCTCAAGATCCTCGCCGAGACGGGCGGAGACGCCGGCCAGCGTCAGATCGGCGGTGAGGTCGGCAACCCGCGCATGGTCGAAATTCAGCCAGGCGCGCACCGAACCCTTGCCGCTGCGCACATCAAGCGGATAGTCGACGAAGCTGCGCCACACAGTGAGGTCCGTGTCCCGCAGGTCCGCGTAGAGTTCGCCTTTCCACATCGCCGGGTCCGAGATCGCATGCACGAAATGCGGATGCTCGAAGTCAGCCCGTACGTCGAGCGGGGCGGCGAAGCCCGCCGGTGGCGTCGCCTTCAGTGCGAAGCGATGGCGTCGCCAGGCGTTGCGCAGCACGACATCGACGTTTTCCAGTGCCAGTTCCGGCGCCTTGCGCAGTGCATCGTTCCAGCGCAGGCGCCCGTCGCGGATGACGATCTCGCGCTGCGACAGCACCCAGTCGGCGCCACGGCTGTCCCCCCGCTTTCCCGCGTCGATGTAGATGCCGGCCACGTACAGGTGTCCGTCGGGGTCGCGCCGCACGTCGAGGTCGGGACGGATGATTTCAAGCCGGTGCAGCCGCAGGTCGCCGACCGCGAAAGACCACCAGGACAGGGTGCCGGAGACATGCGGCAGCGTCAGTGCCGCGTTGCCTGCCTTGTCATGCACGACCAGCTTGTCGAATGCGAGCCGTGGCCGCAAGCCGGACCAGGAGGCGTCGATGGCGCCGACGGTCACCTGGTTGCCGATAGCCTCGGTCGCCAGCCTTTCGATGGTCGGCTTGTACGCATCGATATTGGGCAGGACGATGTAACGCAGGCCGAGCACCAGCGCACAGAACAGGAAGTAAAGGACGACGACGACCTTGAACAGCAGCCCGAGCGTGTTGGCGGTCAGCGCGTTAGCGATTCGATAACAGCTTCGCAGCGCCTGCCATACGGCGGCGACGCGCGTCACGGCCGGGCGCGTTATGTTCTGGTCTGTCGACATCAATCAAAAAAACGAGCGGCGTAGAATAGCCGGGATTCAAGTTTGCAAACAGGATGTTCGCGCGGGTATGCTCCTCTGTCACGGGTCGGGGCAACCGGCGTCGGCCAGGCCCGGACTTACACCTAACCTCCCCTCGACATTGTGACCAGATCCCTTATGACCAGCAGCGTTGCCTCGCGGTTCTATTCCCGGTGGCTGAACGCCGACCCGGCGCGCGAACGCATGGTAACCGAGCTTGCCGGATTATCCATTACGCCCGACATTTTTGCTCG
This sequence comes from Noviherbaspirillum sp., assembly GCF_036563305.1. Classification (GTDB taxonomy): domain Bacteria; phylum Pseudomonadota; class Gammaproteobacteria; order Burkholderiales; family Burkholderiaceae_D; genus Noviherbaspirillum. The sequence continues at coordinate 45,474 of NZ_DATCMQ010000013.1, forward strand.
GCTTTTACAAAGGGAAACCGAGGCCGGCATGCCCCTGCCGAGGGCGATGCGGCGGGTCCGCAACCTGGTCGTGTGTGCCCTGATCGAGCGCGATCTCGACGGGCGGGCGGACCTGGACGAGGTGCTCGGCGCCATCAGCGCGTTTGCCGACTTTGCCGTCGCCACCCACCTCGCCGCCCTCCATGCGGAGATGTGCGAAGCCCACGGCACCCCGACCGGACGCGATACCGGCGAGCCCCAGGAGATGATCGTGCTGGGCATGGGCAAGCTCGGCGGCCACGAGCTGAACGTGTCGTCCGACATCGACCTGATTTACGTCTATCCCGAGGACGGCGAGACGGCAATCACCGTTCCGGGCCAGCGGCAGTTGTCGAATCATGAATTCTTCGTCCGCCTCGGCAAGAAGCTGATCGCGGCGCTGTCGGAGATCGCCGAGGACGGCTTCACCTTCCGGGTCGACATGGCGCTGCGCCCGAATGGTAATTCCGGCCCGCTGGCGGCAAGCTTCGGCATGGTCGAGGAATACCTGGTCGTCCAGGGGCGGGAATGGGAACGCTACGCCTGGGTCAAGGCGCGCGCCATGACCGGCCGCGAACAGGACATTGCCGCACTCGAACAGATCGTGCGCCCCTTCGTCTACCGCCGCTATCTCGACTTCAGCGCGATCGAGGCCCTGCGCAACATGCATGCGCAGATCCGGGCCGAGGTCAAGCGGCAGGAGGCCCGCCATCCGGGACGTGCGAACAACGTCAAGCTCGGCCGCGGCGGCATCCGCGAGGTGGAATTCCTCGCCCAGGTCTTCCAGTTGATCCGCGGCGGGCGCGACCCGTCGCTACGCGACCGGTCGACCCGCAACACCCTGCGCACGCTGGCCGCGAAGGCGCTGATGACCGAGGAAGAGGTCGCCGAGCTGCTGGAGGCCTATACCTTCCTGCGCAACCTCGAACATCGCCTGCAATACCTCGACGACGCCCAGACGCACAGCATCCCGTCCAATCCGGACGACCAGCTGACGGTGGCGAAGATGATGGGTTACCCCGACGCCGAATCGCTGCTCGCCGAACTGGACCGCCAGCGCGGCAAGGTGGCGGCGCAATTCGACGCTATGTTCGCCGACAAGACCAGCGAGCAGGCGGTGCCGGAGCAGGCGGACGCGATCGCCCAGGTGCAGGCGGTGCTGGCGGATCCCGACAACGCCGAAGCGGTGGAGAACCACCTGGGTTCGCTCGGTTTTGCCGACCCCGGCAGCGCGGCGCGCCGGGTCCTGGGCATGGCGCAGTCCTCGCGCCTGCAATCCCTGCCGGATGCCAGCCGCGCGCGGCTGGCCGCGCTCGTCAGCGCCGCCCTGCCCATCGTCGCCGAGAACAACGGCGACCGCAATGCGACGCTCGGCCGCCTGCTCGACTTCCTCGAGGCGATCGCGCGCCGCGCGGCCTACCTGGCGCTGCTGACGGAATACCCGCAGACGCTGAGCCGGCTGGTGCGCATGATGGCCGCGAGCGACTGGGCAGCAAAGTATCTGACCCGGCATCCGATCCTGCTGGACGAGCTGCTGGACCTGCGCCATCTTCATACTGCGCCCGACTGGCCGGCCTTCGCCCAGGATGTCCAGCGGCAGCTGGACGACGCGGACGGCGATACCGAGCACCAGATGAACGTGCTGCGCGACCTCCACCATGCCCAGTTGTTCCGGCTGCTGGCGCAGGACCTCGAGGGCAGGCTGACGGTGGAGAAGCTGGCCGACCACCTGTCCGCGCTGGCCGACATCCTGGTCGATGCGACGGTCAAGGCGGTGTGGAAGGCCATCGGCAACCGCCATCGCGAGGTGCCGCGTTTCGCGGTGATCGCCTATGGCAAGCTGGGCGGCAAGGAACTCGGCTACGCATCCGACCTGGACGTCATCTTCCTGTACGACGACGAGGACCCGGAAGCGCCGGCGCTGTATGCGAAGCTGGCACAGCGCTTCATCACCTGGATGACAACGCATACGCCGGCCGGCATCCTGTTCGACATCGATGTCGCCCTGCGGCCGGACGGTGCAAGCGGTCTGCTGGTCTCGCGCGTGTCGGCGTTCGAAAAGTACCAGGCGGGCTCGGCCTGGGTATGGGAGCACCAGGCTCTGACGCGCGCCCGCTTCTGTGCCGGCGATACCGAGATCGGGGCTCGCTTCGAGGCGATCCGGGAGTCAGTGCTGCGCCAGCCGCGCGACGCGGACCGGCTGCGCCAGGAAGTCCTGGCCATGCGGCGGCGGTTGCACGACGCCCATCCAAACCGTTCTGCGCAGTTCGACCTCAAGCATGACGCGGGCGGCATGATCGATATCGAGTTCATCGTGCAGTTCCTGGTCCTGCGGGAGGCGGCGCGCTTCCCGCAGCTGACGGCCGACATCGGCAATATCGCGCTGCTGCGGCTGGCGGGCGAGCTCGGACTGGTCGATGCGGCCCTTGCGGCGAAGGTGGCCGATGCCTACCGGCGCTTCCGCAAGCTGCAGCACCAGATCCGGCTGCAGGGCAGCGACCGGGCGCGGGTGGACGCGGAACGCGTGGCGGAAGACAGCGGCTGCGTGCGCGAACTGTGGGAGCAGGTGTTCGGGCCGGAGTAGCCGTCAATGAAAAACGCCCCGCAAGCGGGGCGTTTTCCTTGGTGCGGGCGGAATTACTTGGCCGACATGAGCGCGACGGTGGTGTCGAGCATGCGGTTGGAGAAGCCCCACTCGTTGTCGTACCAGGACGAGACCTTCACCAGGCGGCCGGAGACCTTGGTCAGGGTTGCGTCGAAGTTGCTGGACGCCGGGTTGTGGTTGAAGTCGACCGACACCAGCTGCTCGGTGTTGTAGGTCAGGATGCCCTTCAGCGAACCATCGGCGGCTTCCTTCATGATCGCGTTGATTTCCTCGACGGTCGTGTCGCGCGCGGCAATGAAGGACAGGTCGACGATCGAGACATTGATGGTCGGGACGCGGATCGCGAAACCGTCCAGCTTGCCGTTCAGTTCCGGCAGCACCAGGCCGACGGCGGCAGCGGCGCCGGTCTTGGTCGGGATCATCGACTGGGTGGCGGAACGGGCGCGGCGCAGGTCCTCATGCATCACGTCGGTCAGCACCTGGTCGTTGGTGTAGGCGTGCACGGTCGTCATCAGGCCGTTCAGGAGGCCGATCTTGTCGTGCAGCGGCTTGACCAGCGGCGCCAGGCAGTTGGTGGTGCAGGAGGCGTTCGAGATCACGGTGTCGCTCGCCTTCAGCACGTTCTGGTTCACGCCGAACACCACGGTCGCGTCCACATCCTTGCCGCCCGGGGCGGAGATGATGACCTTCTTGGCGCCGCCCTTGAGGTGGGCCGAAGCCTTTTCCTTGGTGGTGAAGAAGCCGGTGCACTCGAGCACCACGTCGACGTTCAGCTCGCCCCACGGGATTTCGGCCGGGTTGCGCTGTGCAAACACCTTGATCTTGTCGCCGTTGACGACCATGAATTCGCCATCGACTTCCACGGTGCCCGGGAACTTGCCGTGCGCGGTGTCGTAGCGGGTCAGGTGGGCATTCGACTGCGCATTGCCGAGGTCGTTGATCGCCACGATCTGGATGTCGTTCTTCTTGCCGCCTTCATAGTGGGCGCGAAGAATGTTGCGGCCGATGCGGCCGTAGCCGTTGATTGCGACGCGGATCGTCATGGTTTTCTCTCCTGAACGTTGGTTAAGCCAAAACCGATTTCACCTTGGCGACCACGTTGTCCGTGGTGAAGCCGAAGTGCTTGAACAGCACGCCCGCCGGCGCGGATTCGCCAAAGGTGTCGATCCCGACCACGGCGCCTTCCAGCCCGACGTACTTGTACCAAAAATCGCTCACGCCAGCCTCGATGGCGACGCGCGGCAGGCCCTTCGGCAGCACGGCCGCCTTGTAGGCTGCATCCTGGCGGTCGAACACGTCGGTGCATGGCATCGACACCACGCGCACCGCGATGCCCTGCTGCGCCAGCGCATCCGCCGACTTCATCGCCAGCTCGACTTCCGAGCCGGTCGCGATCAGCACCGCCTTCGCATCCGCCGCGTCGCGCAACACATAGCCGCCGCGCTGCACGTCCGCCAGTTGCTGCGGCGTGCGCTCCATGAACGGCAGGTTCTGGCGCGAGAAGATCAGCGTGGTCGGGCCGGTGCGGCGCTTGACCGCCTGCTGCCATGCCACCGCCGACTCCACCGTATCGCACGGGCGCCAGTTGTCCAGGTTCGGGATCAGGCGCAGGCTGGAAACGTGCTCGACCGCCTGGTGGGTCGGTCCGTCCTCGCCGAGGCCGATCGAATCGTGGGTGAACACGAAAACCGAACGGATTTTCATCAGTGCCGCCATGCGGATCGCATTGCGGCTGTAGTCCGAGAAGGTCAGGAAGGTCGCGCCGAACGGCAGGTAGCCGCCATGCAGCGAGAGACCGTTCATGATCGCGGCCATGCCGAATTCGCGCACACCGTAGTTGATGTGGTTGCCAGGCTGTTCGCTGCGCACCGGCACGCATTCCTTCCAGTTGGTCAGGTTGGAACCGGTCAGGTCCGCCGAACCGCCAATGAATTCCGGCAGCACCGGCGCCAGCGCCTGGATCGCGTTCTGGCTGGCCTTGCGGGTCGCGATGGTCTCCTTCTTGTCCACGCAGGCCGCAATGTAGGCGTCAATCGCGGCATCCAGCTTGCCGGGCAGTTCGCCCTTCATCCGGCGCAGCAATTCGCCGGCCTCCTGCGGGTAACGCTCGCCATACGCCTTGAACAATGCATTCCATTCGTCTTCCTGGGCCTGGCCGCGCGCCTTCGCGTCCCATGCCTGGTACACGTCGTCCGGGATCTCGAACGGCGGATACGGCCAGTTGATTGCATCGCGCGTCGCCGCCACTTCCTTGTCGCCGAGCGCCGCGCCGTGCACCTTGTCGGAGCCCTGCATATTAGGCGCTCCTTTGCCGATCACCGTCTTGCAGCAAATCAATGTCGGACGGTCGGATTTCTTCGCCGCCGCAATCGCGGCATCCACTGCCGCCACATCATGGCCGTCGACGTCCGCAATCACGTTCCAGCCATAAGCGGCGAAGCGCTTGGGCGTGTCGTCGGTGAACCAGCCGTCGACCTTGCCGTCGATCGAGATGCCGTTGTCGTCGTACAGCGCGATCAACTTGTTCAGGCGCAGCGTGCCGGCGAGCGAGCAGACTTCATGCGAAATGCCTTCCATCAGGCAGCCGTCACCGGTGAACACGTAGGTGTAATGGTCGACCACGTCGAAGCCGGGCCGGTTGAACTCGGCGGCGAGCAGCTTCTCCGCCAGCGCCATGCCGACGGCATTGCTGATGCCCTGTCCGAGCGGGCCGGTGCTGGTCTCGACGCCTTCGGTGATTTCGTACTCCGGGTGGCCCGGCGTCTTGGAATGCAGCTGGCGGAAGTTGCGGATCTCGTCCATCGACAGGCGGTAGCCGGACAGGTGCAGCAGCGCGTACTGCAGCATCGACCCGTGGCCGTTCGACAGCACGAAGCGGTCGCGGTTGATCCAGCGCGGGTTGAGCGGGTTGTGGCGATGGTGCCCGGTCCACAGCGCAACGGCAATTTCTGCCATGCCCATCGGCATGCCCGGGTGACCGGAATTTGCCTTTTGTACTGCGTCCATCGCCAGCGCGCGGATCGCGTTGGCCATCTTGTCGGTGGGAAGAGAGGAAGTCATTTCAGAGCAAGCAAGGTGTGTGGCAGGTCTGGAGCCGGCCAGCGGCCGATCCGGCGGAGCATGAAAAGCCCGGTATTTTACCAGACCGGGCATGCCGGCATTAAAATCGCGGAATTCGGAAGCGGCCCCGGAAGCCGCCTCGCCTCCCCCTGCCGCCCGGGGCCTTGCCAAAATAAAAACACTCCGTCATGCCGCGCTTCTACTGTCCTATTCCGCTTGCCGTCGGCGCCGCCGTCGCCCTGCCCGAACACATCGCCCACCACATCCACGTACTGCGCCTGACGCCGGGCGAGCACATCACGCTGTTCAACGGCGAGGGCGGCGAATACACGGCGGTGCTGGCCGGCCTCGACCGCCGGCGCGCCCAAGCCGAGGTCAAGGCCTTTTCGCCCCGCGAGGCGGAATTGCCGTACGCCGTCACGCTGGCCCAGGCCCTGCCGGAAGGCACCAAGATGGACTGGATCGTCGAGAAGGCGGTCGAGCTGGGTGCGTCCGCGATCCAGCCCCTGGCTGCCCGGCGCTGCGTGGTCCGCCTGTCTGCCGAGCGCGCCGGCAAGAAGCAGGAACACTGGCAGGCAGTGATGGCGTCGGCGGCCGAACAATGCGGCCGCAACCGCCTGCCGCACCTGGCGCCACCGGCCGACTTCGGCACATGGATCGGGCAGAGCTGCCTGCACCAGCGCATCCTGTTTTCCCCGCGCGCCGAGCGCAGCCTGGCCGAATGGGCGCGCCACCACCCGCCGCGGGCCATCGCCCTGCTCGTCGGTCCCGAAGGCGGATTCAGCGACGAGGAGGAAGATGGCGCCGTCGCGCGCGGCGCCATTGCCCTTTCGCTCGGCGCGCGCGTGCTGCGCACCGAGACGGCCGGCCTGGCCGCGCTGGCGGTGCTGAACGGCGCCTGGGGCGAAATGTAGGGGTGCGCGGCATCCAGGCGCCCCCCATGTATGCAAATCAAACAACCCGCGAATTCCCCACCGCGGCCGGCGGGTTTCTTCTAAGGTAAGGCTTTGTTCATTCGACCGGGGGAGAGCAACATGGGGCTGCTGGACAGGGCGTTCGACATGCTGGGGGATAGCCATTTTCCGCTCCTGGACTCGCGCACGCGCCTGCTGCAGGCCGCGCTTTCCCTGATCGCCAACAACGGGCAGGCCGGCGGCCTGCACGGGCTGGTGGAGCGCTTCGAGGAAGCGGGACTGGCAAGCGTCATCCATTCCTGGATCGGCGCCGGCCCGAACCTGCCGATCAGCCCGGACCAGATGCAGCAGGTGCTGGGCGAAGGTCATCTGCAGCAGATCGCCGAGGAAACCGGTTACGCCGAGCCGGAGGTGGCCGAACGCCTGAGCGCCATGCTCCCCGACCTGATCGACCAGCTGACGCCGGACGGACACGTGCCGCGCGGCGGCGTCGGCAACATGAGCAGCCTGCTCGACCATTTCATGGGCGGCTACCAATGATTCCACCCGGCGCCCGGCGGAATTGCGCGACAATGCCGGAATGGAATGGCTGACACGACTCTTCAGGCGGCAGGCGCCGCATATCCCCGATCCCCTGTGGCAGTACTGCGTCGAGCGGCTGGACTTCCTGGCGCGGCTGCCGGGTGAGGACCTCGCGCGGCTGAAGGCGTTGTCCGAGGAATTGCTCGGCCAGAAATCCTTCAGCGGCGCCGACGGCCTTGCACTTGACGACGAGACCGCGGTCCTGATCGCGGCCCAGGCCACCCTGCCGGTGCTTAACCTGACGCTGGACCTGTATCGCGACATGGCCGGCGTCATCGTCTATCCGGCCGCCTTCATGATTCCGCAGACCGAGGTCGACGAGGCCGGCGTGGTGCATGAATGGCATGAGCCGGTGTCCGGCGAGGCCATCGATGCCGGAGGCGCCGTGGTGCTGTCGTGGGAAGATGCGCAACAGAACGACACCGCCGGCTATAACGTCGTGATCCATGAATTCGCTCACAAGATCGACATGGGCAACGGCGCGGCAAATGGTTCGCCACCGCTCCTGCCCGCGTTTCACGCCGGACTGTCGCCGCGCCGGTGGCGCACTGCCTTTGCCGAGGCGTACCGGGACTTCTGCGCGCGGGTCGAGATGCTGGAAGACCAGTTGCCGGAAGATTATGCGGATGACAACCCGGCGCATGCGGCACTGTATGACGCGCTCGCAGCCGACCTGCCGCTCGACCCGTACGCGGCAAGGCACCCGGCGGAGTTCTTCGCGGTCGCCTCGGAGGCCTTCTTCGTGCTGCCCGCGCCGCTGGCACGGGACTACCCGGCGGTCTTCGACCTGCTGCGCCAGTATTACCGGCAAAATCCGCTGCAGGGGATTGCCGGGCAGGAAAAGCGGCGAATGCATTTATAATCTCAGGTTTTGCGAACGTTTCCCGCCTATTCCCAATGAAGGTATTCCGCGGACTTCCCAATGCCGCGTCACGCGCGCCCTGCGCCCTGACGATCGGCAACTTCGACGGCGTGCACCGCGGCCACCAGGCGTTGCTGGCCCGGGTGCGCGAGGCTGCGGGGCGGCTGGGGATCGAAGCGGCGGTCATGACCTTCGAGCCGCACCCGCGCGAGTTCTTCGCGCGCGCCGCGGGTGACCTGGCGCGGGCGCCCGCCCGCATCGCCAACCTGCGCGACAAGCTGCAATCGCTGTCCGACGCCGGGATCGACCGGGTGATCGTCGAACATTTCAATGCACATTTCGCTTCAATGTCGCCGGAAGACTTCGTCGAGAAGGTGCTGGTCGACGGCCTGCACGTGAAATGGCTGATGGTCGGCGAGGATTTCTGCTACGGCGCCAGGCGCGCGGGCAACGTGGCCCGGCTGACGGAGGCCGGCCGCAAGCACGGCTTTCATGTCGAGGCCCTGCCGGCGGTGCTCAACGAAGGCACCCGCATCTCCTCCTCCGCGGTGCGCGCCGCGCTGGCGGCCAGCGACTTCGGGCTGGCCGCGCAGCTGCTCGGCCATCCCTATGCGATCTCCGGTCACGTCACCCATGGCAAGAAGCTGGGGAGGACCATCGGCTTCCCCACCATGAACCTGCGCATCGCCCACAAGCGTCCGGCGCTGTCCGGCATCTTCGTGGTCCAGGTGCACGGCCTGGGCGACCAGCCGCTGCCGGGCGTTGCCAGCATGGGCGTGCGGCCGACGGTCGAGGACAGCGGCCGGGTGCTGCTGGAGACCTACCTCTTCGACTATCACGAGCAATGCTACGGGCGCATCGTGCGGGTCGAGTTCCTGAAGAAGCTGCGCGACGAGCAGAAGTATGGCGACCTGCCCGCGCTGACCGCCGCCATCGAGAACGATGTGCAGCAGGCGCGCGCATTCTTCCGCGAGCGGGCGGCGCTCGCGATGACGGCGACCGACCGAATTTGACGATCGACCGCCTGCCCAGCCCGCCCGATCCACCGCATTTTTACGATATAAACCGACATGTCCGAGCAAAAAAACAAGTATCCGGTCAACCTGACCGAAACCGCCTTCCCGATGCGCGGCGACCTTGCCAAGCGTGAGCCGAAGTGGGTCAAGGAATGGCAGGAAAAGAAGATCTACCAGCGCATCCGCAAGGCTTCCAAGGGGCGCCCCAAGTTCATCCTGCACGATGGCCCGCCGTACGCCAACGGCGACATCCATATCGGCCACGCGGTGAACAAGATCCTGAAGGACATGATCGTGAAGTGCCGCAACATGGCGGGCTTCGACGCGCAGTACGTGCCGGGCTGGGACTGCCACGGCATGCCGATCGAGATCCAGATCGAGAAGCAGTACGGCAAGAACCTGCCGACGGCCGAGGTGCTGGCGAAGTCGCGCGCCTATGCGGCAGAGCAGATCGAGCGCCAGAAGAAGGACTTCATCCGCCTCGGCGTGCTCGGCGAATGGGACAACCCGTACAAGACCATGAACTTCAGCAATGAGGCCGACGAGATCCGCGCGCTCGGCACCATCCTGGAGAAGGGCTATGTCTACCGCGGCCTGAAGCCGGTCAACTGGTGTTTCGACTGCGGCTCGGCGCTGGCCGAGGCCGAAGTCGAATACCAGGACAAGCGCGACCCGGCCATCGACGTCGGCTTCCCGTTCGCCGAGCCGGACAAGCTCGCCGCGGCCTTCGGCCTGCCGCAATTGCCGCTGCAACGCGGCTACGCGGTCATCTGGACGACGACGCCATGGACCATCCCGGCCAACCAGGCGCTCAACGTCCATCCGGAGATCGAGTACGCGCTGGTGCGCACCGAGCGCAACGGCGAACCCCTGCTGCTGCTGCTGGCGAAGGACCTGGTCGGCGACTGCCTGCAGCGCTATGCATTGCAGGGCGAGATCATCGCGACGACCCGTGGCGAGGCGCTCTCCGAAATCCGTTTCCGCCATCCGTTCGCCCAGCTCGACAAGGGCTACGACCGCTATTCCCCGGTCTACCTCGGCGACTACGTCACCACCGAGTCCGGCACCGGCATCGTCCACTCCTCGCCCGCCTACGGCGTCGAGGACTTCAACTCCTGCAAGGCGCACGGAATGAAGGACGAGGACATCCTGAACCCGGTCATGGGCGACGGCAAGTATGCGTCCTGGCTGCCGTTCTTCGGCGGCATGACGATCTGGGAGGCATCCAAGCCGATCTGCGCGAAGCTGGAAGAGGTCGGCGCCCTGTTCAAGCTGGTGATGTTCGACCACAGCTACATGCATTGCTGGCGCCACAAGACCCCGGTGGTGTACCGCGCCACGTCGCAGTGGTTTGCCGGCATGGACCGCATGCCGAAGGATGGCGGCCCGACGCTGCGCGAAACCGCGCTGGCGGGCATCGAGGCCACCGCGTTCTTCCCGAGCTGGGGCAAGGCGCGGCTGCACGGCATGATCGCCAACCGGCCGGACTGGACCCTGTCCCGCCAGCGCCAGTGGGGCGTGCCGATGGCATTCTTCGTCCACAAGGAAACCGGCGAACTGCATCCGCGCACGCCCGAGCTGCTCGAGGAAGTCGCCAGGCGCGTCGGCGAGCACGGGATCGAAGCCTGGCAGGCGCTCGACCCGAAGGAACTGCTCGGTGCGGAAGCCGACCTGTACGTGAAGAACAAGGACACGCTGGATGTCTGGTTCGATTCCGGCACCACCCACCAGACGGTGCTGCGCGGCTCGCATGCAGAGCAGTCGCAGTTCCCCGCCGACCTCTACCTCGAGGGTTCGGACCAGCATCGCGGCTGGTTCCATTCCTCGCTGCTGACGTCGTCGATGATCAACGGCCGTCCGCCGTACAAGGCGCTGCTGACCCACGGCTTCGTGGTGGACGGCGAAGGCAAGAAGATGTCGAAGTCCAAGGGCAACGTGGTGGCGCCGCAGAAGGTGTCCGACACGCTGGGCGCCGAGATCCTGCGCCTGTGGGTGGCATCCACCGACTACTCCGGCGAGCTGTCCATCTCGGACGAGATCCTCAAGCGCGTGGTCGAGGCCTATCGCCGTATCCGCAACACCCTGCGCTTCCTGCTGGCGAACACCTCCGACTTCGACCCGAAGAAGGACCTGCTGCCGGTGGAGAAACTGTTCGAGATCGACCGCTACGCGATTGCGCGCATGGCCGAACTGCAGGACGAGATCCTGGGGCACTACCAGGATTTCGAGTTCCACCCGGTGGTGGCGAAGCTGCAGGGCTACTGCTCGGAAGACCTGGGCGGTTTCTACCTCGACATCCTCAAGGACCGGTTGTACACCGGCGGCGCCGATTCCATCGCGCGCCGCTCGGCCCAGAGCGCCATCTGGCACATCACCCAGGCCCTGCTGCGGCTGATGGCGCCGGTACTGTCGTTCACGTCCGAGGAGGCTTGGGCGGTGTTTGCCGGCGCGGACGGTTATGCACGGAGCGACGAGACGATCTTCACACAGACCTACTATCCGCTGCCCGCGCTCGCGGACGGGCCGGCGCTGCTGAAGAAGTTTGCCGCGTTGCGCGAAGTGCGTGCGTCCGTCACCAAGCAGCTGGAAGAACTGCGCGCGGCAGGCGGGATCGGCTCTTCGCTGCAGGCGGAACTGGAGATCAAGGCCAGCGGCGACAGGTTCGATCTGCTGGCCAGCTTCGGCGACGACCTCAAGTTCGTGTTCATCACTTCGCAGGCACGGGTTACCCGGGTCGCTTCCGAGGCGGATGAGGCGGTCGTCGTCACGCCGTCGGCACAGCAGAAATGCGAACGCTGCTGGCACTACCGCGCCGACGTCGGCGCGCATCCCGAGCACGCCGGCATCTGCGGCCGCTGCGTAAGCAACCTGTTCGGCAAGGGCGAAGCCCGAACCTTTGCCTAAACCCGCCGCTCCCGGGACGGGAGCGGCACCTGATCCAGTTGAAATGGCCAAACAAAAGAGCTTCAAGACCCTGTCCGCGAATCCGAAATCCAGCCTCCTGCCCTGGCTCGGTATCGCCACCATCATCGTCCTGATCGACCAGGTCACCAAGGTCACCATCACCCGGATGCTGGCCTACGGCGACTCGCTTCCGGTGACGTCCTTCTTCAACCTGGTGCTGACCTACAACCGGGGCGCCGCGTTCAGCTTCCTCGCCGGGCAGGGCGGCTGGCAGCGCTGGTTCTTCACGGCGATCGCGGTTGCCGCCGTCGTGTTCATCCTTTATCTGCTCAAGCGCCACGCCGGGCAGCGCCTGTTCTGCTGGGCCCTGGCGATGATCCTCGGTGGCGCGATCGGCAACCTGATCGATCGCGTGCTGTACGGACATGTGATCGACTTCCTGGACTTCTACGTCCCGAACTCGCAGCTGCCGCACTGGCCGGCGTTCAATGTCGCCGACATGGCGATCGTCGGCGGCGCTGCGCTGTTCATCATCGACGAGCTGCGGCGTGTCGGCAAATAGCGGATTGCGACAACTGCTACACTACGCCGGGACGCAGGTCCCGGATGTCCGACAGCGGACCTCGACCTCACTTCAGGACTAGGCATGGATCTCGCCGGCAAACGCATCGTACTTGGCCTCAGCGGAGGCGTCGCCTGCTACAAGGCAGCCGAACTGACGCGCGCGCTCATCAGATCCGGCGCGCGGGTGCAGGTGGTGATGACAGACGCCGCCGAACATTTCATCACGCCGGTGACGATGCAGGCCCTGTCCGGCCAACCGGTCTACCGCAGCCAGTGGGATGCGCGCATCGACAACAACATGGCGCACATCGACCTCACGCGCGATGCTGACGCGCTGGTGATCGCTCCCTGCTCGGCCGATTTCATCTTCAAGCTGGCGCACGGCGCCTGCGACGACCTGCTGTCCACGCTGTGCGTCGCCCGTCCGGCTTCGGTGCCGCTGCTGGTCGCGCCGGCAATGAACGTCGAGATGTGGCTCAACCCCGCCACCCAGCGCAATGTCGCCCGCATCCGCGAGGACGGCATCCGGGTGCTCGGCCCGGGCGCCGGGGAACAGGCCTGCGGCGAAACCGGCATGGGCCGGATGCTCGAGCCGGAGCAACTGCTGGCCGAGATCATTGCCGCCTTTCAGCCCAAGGTCCTGGCGGGAAAGCGGGTGCTGCTGACCGCCGGTCCCACCTTCGAGCCGATCGATCCGGTACGCGGCATCACCAATCTCTCTTCGGGCAAGATGGGCTTCGCGGTCGCCCGGGCGGCAAGGGAAGCCGGCGCAGAGGTGACCCTGGTCGCCGGCCCCACCGCCCTCGCCACGCCTTCTGGCGTGCGCCGGATCGACGTGCGCAGCGCCCGCGAGATGCATGAAGCGGTGCTCTCGCAGGTGGACGGCAAGGACGTGTTCATCGCGGTCGCGGCTGTCGCCGACTGGCGGGTGGCCAATGCCAGCGCCCAGAAACTCAAGAAGACGGCGGCAGGCGACGTGCCGTCGCTGCAGTTCGAGCAGAACCCCGACATCCTCGCCAGCGTCGCGGCGCTGCCCGCTGCGCCCTATTGCGTCGGCTTTGCGGCGGAATCGGAAAACCTGCTGCAGTACGGCGAGGAGAAACGCCGCAGGAAGAAGGTGCCGCTGCTGGTCGGGAACATCGGCCATGCAACCTTCGGCAGCGACGAGAATGAACTGGTGCTCTTCGACCAGGATGGCCACAGGCATCTGCCCCGCGCTGCGAAGCAGGCCCTTGCGCGACTGCTGGTCGCGGAGATCGCCGCCCGCCTGGCGTGAGCCGGGCCACCACTGTATCGTTTCGTAAGCGCCGGCCTCGCGCCGGAAGATTGACAATATCCTGAACAAACATGAACACTGTAGACGTCAAGATCATCGACCCGCGCATGAAGGAGCAGCTGCCGGCATACGCCACCCCGGGCAGCGCCGGCCTTGACCTGCGTGCCTGCATCGACGCCCCGCTGGTGCTGCGGCCGGGCGAGACGCAGCTCGTGCCGACCGGTCTTGCCATCCACATCGGGGATCCCGGCTACGCGGCCATGATCCTGCCCCGCAGCGGCCTCGGCCACAAGCATGGCATTGTGCTCGGCAATCTGGTCGGCCTGATTGATTCCGACTACCAGGGACAGCTGATGGTATCGACATGGAACCGGGGACAGGGTGAATTCACACTCAATCCCATGGAGCGCCTTGCGCAACTGGTGATCGTTCCCGTGCTCCAGGTCGGGTTCAGGGTGGTCGAGGAGTTCGGCACCAGCGAGCGCGGCGCCGGCGGCTTCGGCAGCACCGGAAAACATTAAACCAAGGGAGATAAGATGCCTCCAATGCACGCGAAGCCATCGCGTTACCCGCAGCGCCTGCGACAACGGCTGTTCCTGCTGCCGGCGGCGCTCCTGTTTACCGCCTGCGCCACCACCGGCGTTGCGCCGCCGACACCGCAGCCGCAACCGCGAGTCCCCGAGGACCGGCCGGTCGCCGCGGCGCCGACGCCGGAGGAAAACGTGGTTCGCGACCTGATCGCCGCGCAGGACAGGCTGTACCGTGTCGCCGGTCCTCTGCTGACCAACAATGCCGAGCTGTGCAAGTCCTATGCGCGCAACCTGCTCGGCTTCACCGCCAAGACGCGCCACTCGTACTCCCCGGAATACGCGGCGGCGGCACAGAAGGTCACCGGTCTTGGCGACCGGCTGCAGGTGATGGGCGTGCTGGCCGGCAGCGGCGCGCAACGCGCCGGCGTGCAGCGCGGCGACGTGCTGCTGTCGGTGGAGAACCAGGCACTGCCGGAAGGCGAGAACGCCGAACGCCAGGCCGCGACCATCCTCGCCCCGCTGGTGACCCGGCGCTCGGCGGTCCAGATGCGGGTGCTGCGCAACAACGCGCCGGTCACCCTCGACGTACCGCTGACTTTCGCCTGCGGCTTCGGCATCGAACTGGGCAACACGGACAACGTCAATGCCTATTCCGACGGGTATCGTGTCCTGATCACCCGCGGCATGCTGAACTTCACGCGCAGCGACGATGAACTGGCCTACGTGATGGCGCGGGAACTGGCCCACAACATCCTTGCCCATCCTTCGCGCCGCAAGCTCAGCGCGACGCTCGGCGGCATCATCGACAACCTGACCCGGGTCCGGCCCGACATGAGCACCATGACCGGCCTCGCCGGCGTCAAGCCGGTGCCGCAGGACATGGATGCAACCGCCGACCGGCTGGCACTCTACATCCTGGCGCGCGCCAACCACAACCTGGACCAGGTGATTCCCTTCTGGCAGAGGATGGCGGCGCAATATCCGCCGACGATGCTCAACGCTTACACCGCGGGGCATCCCGCCACCGCATACCGGGTGGCGGCAATGGAGCGGACCCTCAAGGATATCCGCGCCAAGCAGGCGGCGAAACGCCCCCTGCTGCCCTGACACGGCGCTTCGCGTCCCGCCGGCAACGGCGGGACGCCTTCCTCATTGCCCGCTCAGGTTGAGTGCGGTCACCACGTCGGAGCGCTTCAGGCCCGGCGCAAAACGCAAGATGAACTCGCAGGTATAGGACCGCAGGTAGGCGCCGCGGCGCACGGCCAGACGCGTGACGTTCGGCGCGAACAGGTGCGACGCCTCGAGCGCGACCAGGCCCGCCGCGCGGTTATGCTCGACCGCCATCGATGCGACCAGGCCGACGCCGAGACCGAGGGACACGTATTGCTGGATGACGTCCGAATCCATCGCCGTCAACACGATGTCGGTCTCCAGCCCGGCTTGCGCGAATGCTTCGTCAATGTGGCCGCGGCCGGTGAAGCCGACGTCGTAGGTGATCAGCGGGTGACGCGCCAGATCCTGCAGGGAGACCGATTGCAGCGCGGCCAGCGGATGCGATTCGGGCACCACGATGACGTGGCTCCAGTGATAGCAGGGAAAGGACACCAGCTCCTCGAACTGGCTCAGGCCCTCGGTCGCGATACCGATGTCGGCCTTGCCCGAGATCACCCACTCGGCGATATGCTCCGGCGAGCTTTGCTGCAGCGCGATGCGCACATCCGGGAAGGCGCTGCGGAACGCCTGCACCACCTGCGGCAGGACATAACGCGCCTGCGTATGGGTGGTGGCAATCGTCAGGGTGCCGCTGCGCTCGCCCGAATACTCCTGGCTGGCCTGGCGCAGGTTCTCCGCCTCGAGCAGCAGGCGCTCGATGATGTGCAGGATCCCCTTGCCCGGCTGGGTCAGACCGGTCAGCCGCTTGCCGTTGCGTTCGAAAATCTCGACGCCGAGTTCTTCCTCCAGCTCGCGTATCTGCCGGCTCACGCCGGGCTGCGAGGTGAACAGCACGTTCGCCACCTCGGTCAGGTTGTAGCCGCGGCGGGCCGCTTCGCGCACCGATCGCAATTGCTGGAAGTTCATGCCCGGCCCCCCTGCCCGCCGTCGACGAAGACCCGCAGGCGCTTCGGCCGCACCAGCAGGGTTTCCCCTTCCTGCAGCGCCAGCGCGTCGTAGCGCTCGCTCGAGATCACCGCTTCGATCACCTGCGCATTGTCCGCCCGCTCCAGTTCCAGTTGCGCCAGCGGTCCGAGCGCATGTGCTCGCCGCAGGCGGGCGACGATGCCTTCGGCGTCGGCGCGATAGCGGTCGATCTCCAGTTCATGCGGGCGCACATACCCGGTGCCCCTGGCGTCCTGCGTCGCGGCATGGTCGGGGGCGTGGAGCGCAAGGCCGCCGTCCTGCAGCACGCCCTCGTGCACGCGACCATGGAACAGGTTGACGTTGCCGAGGAAGCCGTAGACGAACGGAGTGGCCGGATGGTTGTACACCGCGTCCGGCGCGCCGATCTGTTCCACCCTGCCCTTGTTCATCAGCACCACCTGGTCCGCCACCTCCAGTGCCTCCTCCTGGTCATGCGTGACGAAGATGCTGGTCACATGCAGTTCGTCGTGCAGGCGACGCAGCCAGCGCCGCAGTTCCTTGCGCACTTTCGCATCGAGTGCGCCGAATGGCTCGTCCAGCAGCAGCACGCGCGGCTCCACCGCCAGCGCCCGGGCGAGCGCGATGCGCTGGCGCTGGCCGCCCGACAGCTGCGGCGGATAGCGGTCGGCCAGCCAGTCGAGCTGCACCAGTTCCAGCAGCGACATCACCTTCTTGCGGATCGTGGCTTCGGAGGGCCGCTGGCTGCGGGGCTTGACGCGCAGGCCGAATGCGATGTTTTCGAACACCGTCATGTGCTTGAACAGCGCATAGTGCTGGAACACGAAACCCACCTGGCGCTCGCGCACGTGATGTCCGGAGGCGTCGGCGCCGTCCAGGAGAACCTGCCCGCTGTCGGACTGCTCGAGCCCGGCGATGATGCGCAGCAGGGTGGTCTTGCCGCAGCCCGATGGCCCGAGCAGCGCGGTCAGCTCGCCCTGCGGGAAACTGAGCGACACATCGTCGAGCGCGACGAAACTGCCGAAACGTTTGTTGATGTGCCTGACTTCAATGCTCATTGCTGCTCCCGTTTTCATGCAGGGGTTTGAGGGCGGCGCCGCCCGCGCGCCATTCGACCAGCGTCTTGAGCGCCAGGGTGACCAGTGCCAGCAGTGCCAGCAGCGAAGCCACCGCGAACGCCGCTGCGAAGTTGTATTCGTTGTAGAGGATCTCGACATGCAGCGGCATGGTGTTGGTTTCGCCCCGGATGTGGCCGGAAACCACCGATACGGCGCCGAACTCGCCCATCGCCCGGGCATTGCAGAGGATGACGCCGTAGAGGAGACCCCACTTGATGTTGGGCAGCGTGACATGCCAGAAGGTGCGCCAGCCCGACGCGCCGAGCACCAGCGCCGCCTCTTCCTCTTCCGTCCCCTGCGACTGCATCAGGGGAATCAGCTCGCGTGCCACGAAGGGGAAAGTGACGAAGATGGTCGCCAGCACGATGCCGGGCACGGCGAACAGGATCTTTATGTCGTGCTCGCGCAGCCAGGGGCCGAACCAGCCCTGCGCACCGAACAGCAGCACGTACACCAGGCCGGAGATCACCGGCGACACCGAGAACGGCAGGTCGATCAGGGTCAGGAGGATGTTCTTGCCCCGGAATTCGAACTTGGCGATGCACCAGGCGGCGGCGACGCCGAACACCAGGTTCAGCGGCACCGCGATCGCGGCGGTGAGCAGCGTCAGCCGGATCGCGGCCAAGGCATCGGCTTCGACGATGGCTGCGGCATAGGCATCCCATCCCTTCTTCAATGCCTCGGTGAAGACCGCCACCAGGGGCACGAACAGGAACAGGGTCAGGAAGGCGAGCGCGACGGCGATCAGCAGGCCGCGTACCCACCCCGGCTCGACCGTCGCCGCGGGCGCGAAGGCCGCGCGCGGCCGGGCGGCGCCGGCTGGCAGGCTCGAAACAACGGATCCACTCATCTCATTCCCTCCCGCCGAGCCCGCGCCTGCGGGTCCACGCCTGCAGCATGTTGATGGTCAGCAGCAGAACGAAGGACACCAGCAGCATCACCGCGGCAATCGCGGTGGCGCCGGCATAGTCGTACTGCTCCAGCTTGGTGATGATGAACAGCGGCGTGATCTCGGAAACCATCGGCATGTTGCCGGCAATGAAGATCACCGAACCGTATTCGCCGGTGGCCCGGGCGAACGCCAGCGCAAAGCCGGTGAGCAGCGCCGGCAGCACCGTGGGCAGAATCACCCGCGAGAAGGTCTGCAGCCGGCTGGCGCCGAGGCTGGCGGCAGCCTCCTCCAGCTCGCGCTCGGCTTCCTCCAGCACCGGCTGCACCGTACGCACGACAAAGGGCAAGCCGATGAAGGTCAGGGCCACCAGCACGCCAAGCGGGGTGAACGCCACCTTGATGCCCAGCGGCTCCAGCGTGCGTCCGATCCAGCCGTTCGGCGCATAGAGGGCGGTAAGGGCGATGCCGGCCACCGCTGTCGGCAGGGCGAACGGCAGGTCGACCAGCGCATCGACGATCTTCTTGCCGGGGAAGCGATAGCGCACGAGCACCCAGGCGACGATCCCGCCGAACACGACGTTCAGCGCCGCCGCGACGAGCGACGCGCCGAAGGTGAGCTTGTAGGAGGCGACCACGCGGTCGTTGCTGACTGCGCTCCAGAACGCGTCCCATGTCAGGGTAAAGGTCTTCAGGAAGACCGCGGACAGGGGGATCAGCACGATCAGCGCCAGGTAGAACAGCGTGAAGCCGAGCGACAGGTGAAACCCGGGAATGACCCGCGCCGGCCGTGCGCCCCCCCTGCGGTTTGCGGTTGCCGGCGTGATGGCGGCCGGCATTGCCGTTTGCAAAGCCATGAAATCCTCTTATTACAAATTTAGCTAAAGAGACTCCATGATTGCATTGCCTCGTTATAACGAGAACGAATCTTTTTGCATGTGTTTATCAGCTTTTCGTCTTAACGCCACCCGGCTCCATTCGTCGTTGCAACATTGTTGTCACGGGCGGTGCCGGTAGTGCGCGCCTCCGACACGGCCGGCGGCGTGCCGGAGGCGCGCAGCCGCGCGACGGCGGAGGATGCCGTCGACGTCAGAGCTTGGCGATCGATACTTCCGTGGCCTTGACCAGCGCCACGACTTCGACGCCAGGCTCAAGTCCGAGGTCCCGCACCGAGCGGGTCGTGATCACGGACGTGACGATGCCAGCCGGCGTCTCGACATCGACCTCGGACACGACCGGCCCGTCGATGATGGCCTTGACCTTGCCGCGAAACTGGTTGCGTACATTGATTGCGGTGATGCTCATGCTTGCTCCTTGTGGGTGAAGATGGATTGCGGGGATTCGTATCGGAAATTCATACCGCCCAGCCTACCTGGCCGACCGTCCGGTGCAGCGACACGTCGCCCAAGGGGCCGTCGGGCGCCAACGGGGGATGCTGCAGGACGCGGGCCAGGATGGCCTCCTCGATCAGCGCGAAACCGGGGTTGCCGCGTGACCGCGGCCGGGGCAGGTCAATCCGCTGGTCCAGCGTGATGCGGCCCTCTTCGACCAGCAGCACCCGGTCGGCCAGGGCCACGGCTTCCTGCACGTCATGGGTGACGAGAAGCGCGGTGAAGCGACGCTGCTGCCACAGGTCCTCGATCAGCTGCTGCATCTCGATACGGGTCAGGGCATCGAGCGCACCGAGCGGTTCGTCGAGCAGCAGCAGGCGCGGCTCGTGCACCAGGGCGCGCGCCAGCGCCACCCGCTGCCGCTGGCCGCCGGACAGCACCGCGGGCCAGTCGTGCGCGCGGTCGTGCAGGCCGACTTTCTCCAGCGCCTGCAGGGCAAGTTCGCGCGCCCTGTCGAGGCCGAGGGACACATTGTCGCGCACCCGCTTCCATGGCAGCAGGCGCGAGTCCTGGAACATGATGCGGATGTCCGGGCGGTCGCCTTGAGGAATGCCGGCACCATCCCGGGCGCTGCCGCCGGTGAACGCCACCTGTCCCGCGTCCGCCTGCTCAAGCCCCGCGACGAGGCGCAGCAGCGTGCTCTTGCCGCAGCCGCTGCGGCCGACGATGGCGACGAACTCGCCGGGTTCGACCTGCAGGTCCACCGCCTTCAGCACGCTGCGCCCGCCGAACGCCTTCCACAGCCCCTGCAGGCGCAGGCCGACGCCGCCGGGGATGGACGAATGCAGCGCGTGCTGCTCCTGGCTGAATATCTTCATTGCGCTCCTCCTCATCGGTAACCCGGGTGCCAGCGCAGCGCGATGCGCTCGACGCCGCGCGCAAGCACATCCGCGAACTTGCCCAGCAACGCGTACAGCAGGATCCCCACCAGCACCACGTCGGTCTGCAGGAATTCACGCGCGTTCATCGTCATGTAGCCGATGCCCGACTGGGCCGAGATCGTTTCTGCGACGATCAGCAGCACCCAGACCAGGCCCAGCGAGAAGCGCACGCCGACCAGGATCGACGGCAGCGCGCCTGGCAGGATCACGTCCCGGTAAAGCGCCCAGCCGGACAGGCCATAGCTGCGCGCCATCTCGATCAGGCCCTTGTCGACCGAGCGGATGCCGTGGAAGGCGTTCAGGTAGACCGGAAAGAAGACGCCGACCGAGACCAGGAACAGCTTGGCGGTCTCGTCGATGCCGAACCACAGGATGACCAGCGGAATCAGGGCGAGCGCCGGGATATTGCGGACCATCTGCAAGGTGGTGTCGAGCAGCAGCTCGGCCTGCCGGAAGGTTCCGGTGAGCAGGCCGAGCAGCAGGCCGAGCCCGCCGCCGACCGCGAAGGCGGACAGCGCGCGCCAGGCGCTTGTCCGCAGGTGCTCCCACAGCTCGCCGGACGCCCCGAGATCCCAGGCGGCCCGCAGCACCGCGAGCGGCTCCGGCAGGATGCGGCTCGACAGCCATCCCGCCTGCGCCGCCAGCTGCCACAGCGCGACCAGCCCCAACGGTGCGATCCAGGGCACAATCCGCGTCAGCGCGGCCCGCTGCCACGCACTCGCGGCGGCCGCGGGCGCCGGCGGCAGGAGCGCCTCGAAATCCGTCGTCGTCACATGCATCGCGCGCTCCTCAACTTTGCGAAACCTTCGGCAGGATCCCGTTCGCGACCACTTCCCCGAACGGTCCGGTCAGCGAGCCTTCCGGCGTATTGACGTTCTTCTTGCCGAGCAGCGGAAACACCAGTTCCGCGAAGCGGTAGGATTCCTCCAGGTGCGGATAGCCAGACAAGATGAAGGTGTCGATGCCGAGTTCCGCATACTCCTTCATGCGGGCCGCCACCGTTTCCGGATCGCCGACCAGCGCGGTGCCGGCGCCGCCGCGCACCAGGCCGACGCCGGCCCACAGGTTGGGCGACACTTCGAGCTTGTCGCGGCGGCCGCCGTGCAGCGCGGCCATGCGCCGTTGACCGACCGAATCCATCTTGGCGAACGCTGCCTGCGCCTTCGCGATCACCTCGTCGTCGAGATGGGCGATCAGTTCGTCGGCTGCCTTCCATGCCTGCTCGCTGGTTTCGCGCACGATGACGTGCAGCCGGATGCCGAAGCGCAGGGTGCGGCCGTGCTTTGCGGCCCGCGCCCGGATGTCGGCGATCTTTTCCGCCACCGCTGCGGGCGGCTCGCCCCAGGTCAGGTAGACATCGACCTGCTCCGCGGCCAGATCGTGCGCGGCTTCCGACGAACCGCCGAAATACAGCGGCGGATACGGACGCTGCACCGGCGGGAACAGCGTCCTGGCGCCCTTCACCCGCACGTGCCGGCCTTCCAGGTCGAAGCCTGCGCTGCCGCCCTCGCCGGCCAGCGCCGCGCGCCAGACCCGCAGGAACTCCGAGGAAATCTCATAACGCTCGGCATGGTCCGCAAACAGGCCGTCCGCCTCCAGCTCACCCTGGTCGCCGCCGGTCACGACGTTGACCAGCAGGCGGCCGTTCGACAGGCGGTCGAAGGTCGCCGCCGTGCGCACGGCGAGGCCGGGCGTGCTGAGACCCGGCCTGATCGCGACCAGGAACTTGAGGTTGCGGGTCGCGCCAATCAGGCTGGAAGCGACCACCCACGGATCCTCGCAGGAACGCCCGGTCGGGATCAGCACCCCGTCGTAGCCATTGGTATCGGCGGCCACCGCCACCTGCCGCAGGTAGTCGAAGGTGACGGCGCGCGCGCCGCGGCTGGTGCCGAGGTAGCGGCTGTCGCCGTGGGTAGGGAGAAACCAGAAAACATTGAGGCTCATCTGTCGGTCCTTTCGGTATTGGCGCCTCAGGCGCGTGCCTGCAGCGTCGCCTGGCGCACATCGATCTTCCTGGGAATCAGCTTCAGGGCGGCGAACACATCCGCAATCCGCTGCTGCTCGGCCAGGACCGCGTCGGTCACCGGCTGCGCGCCGTAGCTGTAGCGCGCGGCGGCAAGCTCGACGATATCGGCCGGCAGGCCGATCTGCTGCGACAGGATCGCGGCCACCTCCTTCTGGTTCTGCCTGCTCCATTCATCGACCCGGACCAGCTCTTCCAGGATGCCCTTGACGATTGCCGGGTTCTTCTCGGCATACGGACGCGACGCGAGGAAGAACTGGTGATTGGCGACCAGGCCCTTGCCGTCGGCAAGGATGCGTGCCCCGAGCTGCTTCTCCGCGGCGGCCAGGAAGGGATCCCAGATCACCCAGGCATCAACGCTGCCGCGCTCGAATGCGGCACGGGCGTCGGACGGCGGCAGGTACACGACGTCGATGTCCTTGTAGGCGAGTCCAGCGCGCTCGAGCGCCCGCACCAGCAGGTAATGCACGTTCGATCCCTTGTTCAGCACGACCTTCCTGCCCTTGAGTTCGGCCACGCTTTTCAGCGTCGAGTTGGGCGGTACGATGATCGCTTCCGAGGAAGGCGCGGGCGGCTCGTTGGCGACATAGACCAGGTCGGCGCCCGCCGCCTGCGCGAAGATCGGGGGCGCCTCGCCGACGGTGCCATAGTCGACGCTGCCGACATTGAGGGCCTCCAGCAGCGCCGGGCCGGACGGGAACTCGGTCCACCTGACGTCGACGCCCTGCGCCGCAAAGCGCTTCTCCAGGTTGCCGCGCGCCTTCAGGATCGTCAGCGTGCCGTACTTCTGGTAGCCGATGCGCAGGCTGCCCTTCTGCTGGGCGATCGCGAGGCCGGACAGGCCCGGTGCGATGGTGCCGATGGCGGCGGCGGAAAGCATGCCCAGGGTGCGGCGCCTGGCGTCGCGCTTTTCATTGGAGATGTTCATTTGATGTCCTTGCTGTTCTGGTCGTTATCGGATTGCAGGCAAAAGGTCCCCCCGTGCGTGCATGGATGCAGCCATGCACGGCGCTGGAACGACGGTGGGTTGGAAAAAACTCAGACGCTACATCGGACCTGCGAGAAGGGCACCGGCTCACGCGCCCCTTCGCGTGCCGCGCGCAGCGAGGCCAGGTTGGCGCAAAGGTTGTCGATGCCTTCGTCGATGCGCCTGACGATAGGGTCGGCAATCGCCAGCCCCTGTTCCCGGTGCCATTCGACCTGCGCATCGGTGGCGTAGATGCTCGGCAGGACATGCCGGGCGCCGAGCGCCGACAGCACCGGCCGCAGCGCATAATCGAGCGCCAGCATGTGGGACTGGCTGCCGCCGGTCGCCAGCGGCAGGACAAGCTTGCCTGCCAGCCCGTCCTGCGGCAACAGGTCGAGGAATGCCTTCAATATCCCGCTGTAGGCGGCCTTGTAGACGGGGGTCGCCACGATCACCGCGTCGGCGTGCGCCACCGCCGCCTGCGCCAGCCGGATGGTCTCGTTCGTGAAGTCGGCGTGCAGCAGGGCTTGCGGCGGGAGGTCGAGCACATGCAGCCGGGTCGAAGGCTGTCCGCGCAGCGCCAGCCGATCGCCGGCGAAATGCAGCAGGCGGGTGGAACGCGAGGGATTCGACGGACTGCCCGCGAGCAGGAGAATGGACATGGGTTGGCTCCGCGCTGGTCGCTGAGGCAATTACTTGCGGCCCGGCTGGTAGACCTGGTCGAAGGAGCCGCCGTCGGCAAAATGCGTCTTCTGCGCCCTGGCCCATCCGCCGAACGACTCGTCGATCGTGAACAGCTTGAGCTTCGGGAACTGCGCCGCATACTTCTTCGCGACCTTGTCGGAGATCGGGCGGTAGTAGTTCTGCGCCGCGATTTCCTGCCCTTCATCGGTATACAGGAACTGCAGGTAGGCTTCCGCCGTCTTGCGGGTGCCGCGGCGGTCGACGACCTTGTCGACGACCGCCACCGGCGGCTCGGCGAGGATGCTCAGGGACGGCGCCACGATCTCGAACTTGTCCGGGCCGAGCTCCTTGATCGCGAGGATCGCTTCGTTCTCCCACGCCAGCAGCACGTCGCCGATCCCGCGCTCGACGAAGGTGGTGGTGGAGCCGCGGGCACCCGAGTCGAGCACCGGCACGTTCCTGAACAGCTGCGTCACGAAGTCCTTTGCGCTCGCCTCGCTGCCGCCCGGCTGCTTCAGCGCATAGCCCCACGCCGCCAGGTAGTTCCAGCGGGCGCCGCCGGACGTCTTCGGATTCGGGGTCACCACCGACACGCCCGGCTTGACCAGGTCGCCCCAGTCCTTGATCCCCTTTGGATTGCCCTTGCGGACCAGGAATACGATGGTGGAGGTATAGGGGGCGCTGTTGTGCGGCAGGCGCTTCTGCCAGTCTTTCGCCAGCAAGCCCTTGCCTGCGATCTCGTCGATGTCGTACGCCAGCGCCAGCGTGACGACGTCCGCGTCGAGTCCGTCGATCACCGAACGCGCCTGCTTGCCGGAACCGCCATGCGACTGCCGCACCGTCACGTTGTCGCCGCTCTTCGCCTTCCACTGCTGGGCAAAGGCCTTGTTGAAATCCTGGTACAGCTCCCGGGTGGGATCGTAGGAGACGTTGAGAAGGTTGACGTCGGCGGCGTTTGCCAGCGGCGCGGCGAGGATGACGCCAAGGGCGACCTGGACCAGTTTCTTGAGCAGCATGTTCTTCTCCCTGAGGATCTCTGTTACGGAAGCCGTCAGGTTAAAGAAATGGCCAGGTATTCAGAACGAATAGTTTTGTGGTTCTTTATGCGGATTCATCATATGCGTCGGCCGGCGCGACCCGCGGCAATTGTCTCCCCGCAGCGTGCGACGCCGCCGGTGTCCCGCGGCCCGTCGCCCCGCCTAGCCGCGAACACGACAGCCGGGATACGCCGCCCGGGCAGGGCGCAGCACCCGGCAAGCGTACAGCCTGCTGCTCAGGCCGGCAAGACCGTTTCGACATGCACCCCGCGGCAGTCCATCTCGTACTCCGTCTCGGCGACGGGCGGCCGCGCGAAATGCCAGTTCAGACCGCCGCGCACGGCGCCACGGCCCGCGATCTCGGCGGCGACGAATGGATGGACGGCATGCACGGTGTACAGCTGCGCCGCCGTCGTGTCGATCCAGGCGAATCCCAGCGCTGCCATGCCCCGCTCCATTCATTCAGCACCCATGCCGCCTTGGCGCGCAGGCCTTCCGCCGACAGGTCGCCGCGGCGGATGATGTGGTCCCTGTAGTTGCCCTTGCCCTCCGGGGCCTCGGCAGCGCCGGCGACCACGAACGAGGGCCGTGCATCGCGGTCCGGCACGGTATAGGAGAAAGCATGGAAGCCCGGCGCCGGTGGCGGGTCGATCGCGGGGCAGACGTTGCTGCGTGCCACCGGGTTGACGTTGCCATCGACGATGCCCCAGCGTGCAAGCGTGCCGGCATAAACCTTGTTGAAGGCTTCGAACCCGGCCTCGTCGAACGGTGCCGGCGAACGGAGCTCGCAGGCGCAGAACGCCGTCAGCGGGCGCCCCGCCGCGCGCAGGATTTCCTCTATTCGCGCGAAGCCTTCATCGAGCGGAACCGTCGACGCGAAGCGGACGCGTTCGATCCGGTAACCCGGTTCGGCTGCGACGCCACCGGAATACTGAAATACCGCGGGGACGAACCGGTAGTTTCCCGGTTCGAAAAGCGTAGCGCTGGATGTCATGAGAACTTCCCTTTCAGGCTGTACAAGTGCTGTGAGTGTGAAGATTGTAGCAATGCGCTCATCCGGCGACGCCACCGTTTTTCGACCGATGGATTCTCATTTTGCGAACGCTTCGCGCGTCGTCCGCCCGGCGGGGGGATCGCCGGCGGCGGCGTGCTCGAGGTCTTGCCGCTGCTCGGCGCGGCCGCCCAGGACCTGAAGCGCGCGCTGCGGCAGTAGCCGCGGCAGGATCGCCCGCCGTCCTGCGACCGGTGGTCGCACGCGCGCGGCGGTGCGGCCTTGTGCCGGAAGACCCGGCGCATTGCGCTATGCAGGCGAAAAAAAACCCGTCCGAAGACGGGTTTTTCCGGTTGCAGCGATTCAGTTCCACCGGCTGCCGCCTACGCTGTAGCGCCCGGCGCCGAGCAGCGCCACCGCCAGTGCCGCCGCAAGGAAAAGGCCTTGCAGCTCCAGCGCCCAGCCGCCGGTCTTGGTCACGGAGAACACCTCGCCCATGTGCACCAGCACCACCGCGAACACCATGTTGATCGCGATGACCAGCGCCGCCGGACGGGTCCACAGGCCGATCAGCACCAGGATGGGGGCAAGGACTTCACCGACATAGACCAGGTAGCCAAACTCGGCCGGCAATCCCATCTTGCCCATCATGCCGGTAATGAAACCGACGCCGTTGAAGATTTTCGCGACGCCGTGGAAAAGGATCAGGATCGCCAGCGCCGCCCGCAGAAGCAGCTTCCCCATGTCCTCCGATACGCCGCCCGCCTGGTAATTATTCATGGCAACTCCTTTCGCATTCTTCGTGTTGTTTGAGTAGGAACATCCGCATGGCCGTTGCAGCCACGAGCGTGATGATAGTTCGCCAATGGTGCTTTGATCAAATGCCAGAACGCCGGCATGCCGAACGCGGTCTACGGTGACCGGCCGGCCGCCGCGGGCGGCACCGGATTCAATGAAAGGGATGACAATGCCTGCACCAAGAAGCGTCGCCGTCTTCGTCGGCAGCCTGCGCAAGGAGTCCTACAGCCGCAAGCTGGCGCTCGCACTCGGAGAAATGGCGGCGCCCGACATGCAGTTCGACCTCGTCGACATCGGCGGCCTTCCCCTCTACAACCAGGATGACGACGCAAGTTCGCCGCCGGCCTACGAGGAACTGCGCGACGCCATACGGCGTGCCGATGCGGTCCTGTTCATCACGCCCGAGTACAACCGGTCCGTGCCCGGCGTGCTGAAGAACGCGATCGACATCGCGTCGCGCCCATATGGACAGAGCGCCTGGAACGGCAAGCCGGGCGCGGTGATCAGCGTCTCGATCGGCGCCATCGGCGGCTTCGGCGCCAACCACCACCTGCGCCAGTCGCTGGTGTTCCTGAACGTGCCCGCGATGCAGCAGCCGGAAGCCTACATCGGCAACGCGGGCAAGCTGTTCGACGACGCCGGCGCGATTGCCGCCGACGCTACCCGCGACTTCCTGCAGAACTACCTTGCTGCGTTCGCCCGTTGGATCGACGCCAACCAGGCCGGCTGAAAACCGACCGTGCCGGACCTGGGAAACCCCGGTTCAGGCCGCGCCGCAGCGGCAGGGTTTCGCGCCGGGGTAGGCCCCCGGGGGAAGCTGCTTGGACATGGAGATGGCCTCGGCGCCGTAGGCGGAAACCGTGGTGCAGCGCGTCACGTAGCCGCTGCGTTCATAGAAGCGCCGTGCGGTCAGGGTGCTGGGGATCTGCAGGGACTGCAGGCCGATCGTGGCGGCCTGGCGCTCGACTTCCTGGAGCAGGCGCTTGCCTACTCCCTGGAAGCGCCGGTCGGGGCAGACGTAGAACAGGACGATCTTGCCGGCGCGGGTGAAGATGGCGACGCCGGCAGGCGCGCGGTCGATCTCGGCAACCAGGGACAGGTTGGCACCGCACGCGAACCAGGCGGCCACATTCTCCGGCGTCTTGTTGCCGAGCCAGGCGGCCAGGATGGCGGGGTCGTTTCGATGGTCCTCGGTGCAGCACTCGGCAATGCTGCGGCACAGCAGGCTGCATACTGCATGCGCATCGTCCGCCTTCGCCGTCCGTATCCCGATCTTCTCGATCTTCTCGCTCTGCATTCCCGCGTACCTCGTGCCCTTGGTCTGTTGCGGCGGATGACCGTGCCGCAAGGAAAATCTTCGCAGATTGTAGACTAGCCCACGAGTATGCGCGGCGAAACGAAAAGTTTTGACAAAGCTTATGCGGGGTTTCGATGCATGGAGGCGACAGTCGCAGGCATGTGGCGTACACGACGTCCGCCGTGCCAATGTCAGGTCATCAACAGGGGCCAGAGGATGACGGCCCAGGTCGCGCCGGCGAGCGTGAGGGCAAGAAAGACGGCTGCGCTGCCAAAATCCTTGGCGTTCTTGGAGAGCGGATGCCGTTCGAGCGAGACACGGTCGACCACGGCCTCGATCGCCGAATTGATCAGTTCGACAATCAGGACCAGCACCAGCACGGCGACCAGCGCCAGCTTGTGCAGCGCGGGCAAAGGCAGCAGCAGCGCCAGGACCGCGGCGGGGATCGCCAGCATGAGCTCCTGCCGGAAGGCATGCTCGTTGCGGAAAGCGCTGCGCAGCCCCTGCAAGGAGTAGCCGCACGCGGCCGCGATCCGTTTCAGGCCACTCCTGCTCTTGAATTCGCTGGCCTGCGGCCGCGTATCCATCATTTCCGCTCCCGGTACAACTCGCGGAAAGTCTTGCCGCTCGGCGCCGGCATCTCGCGGTAATCGGTCCAACCGCGGGCGAACGGCAGGCGGGAGATGGTCTTGCGTCCCCGTGCCAGCACGCGCAGGGCGCGCACGGCGATGCTGCTGGCAACGCGGTACAGCGCGGGCCGCTGGGCGAACCAGGCCCAAACCGTCAGCCCGATGCGCTCGAATCCCGGCCTCAGGTGCTGCGCCACCTGCTTCTCGCGCAGTTTGCGCAGCAGGTCGGGAAGCGGGATCTTCACCGGGCAGACGACGTGGCATTCCCCGCACAGGGTCGAGGCCTGCGGCAGGTCGACCGCCTTGTCGACGCCGGCGTACGAAGGCGTCAGCACGCTGCCCATCGGCCCCGGGTAGACCCAGCCATAGCTGTGCCCGCCGATCTTCTGGTAGACCGGGCAGTGATTCATGCATGCACCGCAGCGGATGCAACGCAACATGTCCTGGAACTCGCTGCCGACCAGCCCCGTGCGCCCCCCGTCCACCAGGACGAAATACATGTGTTCGGGGCCGTCCTGGTCGCCGTCGCGCCGCGGGCCGGTCAGCAACGACACGTAGTTGGATATCGACTGGCCGGTGGCGGAACGCGGCAGCAGCCGCATCACCGTCGCGAAATCCTCGAGCGTCGGCAGCACTTTCTCGATCCCGGTGACGACCACGTGCACCTTTGGCGGCAGTATCGTGCACATGCCTTCGTTGCCCTCGTTGGTCACCACCGCCACCGAGCCTGTCTCGGCAATGATGAAGTTGCCGCCGGTGACGCCCATGTCCGAGGACAGGAAATGCGGGCGCAGGATCTCGCGCGCCTCGCGGGTCATCTGCGGAATGTCGGTCAGGCGGGGCCGCTGGTGCACCCTGGCGAACAGGTCGGATATCTCCTCCTTGTCCTTGTGGACCACCGGGGCGATGATGTGCGAGGGCGCCTCGTTGTCGTTGATCTGCAGGATGTACTCGCCGAGGTCGGTCTCGACCGGCTGGATGCCGGCGGCTTCCAGCGCCTTGTTGAGCGCCATCTCTTCCGAGACCATGGACTTCGACTTCGTCACCTTCTTCACGCCGTGCTTCTGCGCGATCTCCACGACCAGCCGGGAGGCCTCCTCGGCGCTCTCCGCGAACAGCACGGTCGCGCCGGCCCGCGTGGCGTTCTCCTCGAACAGCGCCAGCCAGACGTCGAGGTTCTCGATGGCCCGCATCCGGCGTTCCTTCGCGGCGTCGCGCGTGCCTTCGAAATCGTCGAGCTCGGTGATCGCGGAAGCGCGGCCGCTGACAAACTTGGTGGACAGCTTCTTGAGGTTCTGCTGCAGCCGCTGGTCGGCCAGCTTCTGGCCGGCGCGCTGCTTGAAATGCATCGACTGGACCTGCATCAGATGTCTCCCGCCAGCACCTGGGCCACGTGCAGCACCCGTGTCTTGTCATCGCCGTTGCGGCGCAGCCGGCCCTCGATATTGAGCATGCAGCCAAGATCCCCGAGCACCACCGCGCTGGCGCCGGAAGCCCGGATGTTCGCGCATTTCTCGTCGACGATGGCGGTGGAAATGTCGCCGTACTTCACCGCGAACGTGCCGCCGAACCCGCAGCACTGCCGGCTGTCCGTCATCTCCTTCACCTCGACGCCGGCCCGGGCCAGCAAGGCGCGCGGCTGGCGCTGCACGCCGAGCTCGCGCAACCCGCAGCAGGAGTCGTGATACGTGACCGGCCCGTCGCACTTGCCGGCCCCGGGCAGCGCCTGAAGATTGATCACGGTGTGCAGGAAGTCGGTCAGTTCGTAGACGCGGGGCGCCAGACGCGCCATCCGTTCAGCCCAGGCAGCGTCGTCCGCGAACAGGTCGGCGTAATGGGTCTTGACGTTGCCGCCGCAGGAGCCGGACGGAATCACCACGTAGTCGAATCCCTCGAATTCCCTGACAAACTTCTCCGCCAGCGCCCGGGCCGCCTTGCGGTCGCCCGAACTGTAGCCTGGCTGGCCGCAACAGGTCTGCGTGTCCGGCACCACGACCTCGCATCCGGCCGCCTCCAGCAGTTTCAGGACGGAAAACCCGATCTCCGGCCGCATCGCATCGACCAGGCAGGTGACAAACAATCCAACGCGCATCTGTTTCCCCGTTTTTCGCATGGAAGCATTATGACCGCGTGGCGGGAAAAAGACGTCGGCTGCGAGGATGAAAAAAATTGCGTCGGACCGGGTCGGAAGCGGCCCGCCCGTTTTGCCGCGTGTTTCACGATGTGGTATAACGATGCTTATTGCAACGCACCAACCACATCATGAAAACGGAATCGTCACAAAACGAAAGCCAGATTTCGATCCAGGTCATCGAGCGCATGATCTCGCTGCTGGATGCGCTGGCTCAGTATCCGGATCCGGTCAGCCTGAAGGAATTGTCAGCCACCACAGGGCTGCATCCGTCCACGGCGCACCGCATCCTGAACGACCTCGTGGTCAAGCGTTTCGTGGACCGGGCGGAAGCGGGCTCCTACCGCCTCGGCATGCGCCTGCTGGAACTCGGCAATATCGTGAAGAGCCGACTGGACGTGCGCGAGGCGGCGCTGGAGTTCATGCGTGAACTGCATCGCAAGACCCACCAGACGGTCAATCTTTCCGTGCGCCAGGGCGACGAAATCGTCTACATCGACCGTTCGTTCTCGGAGCGCTCCGGCATGCAGGTGGTGCGTGCGATCGGCGGGCGGGCGCCTCTGCACCTCACCTCCACCGGCAAGCTGTTCCTCTCGGTGGACGACCCGAAGCTGGTGCGCTCCTACGCCACCCGCACCGGCCTTGCCGGCCACAACAAGAATTCGATCACCGACCTGGTGAAGCTGGAAAGGGAACTCAGCCTGGTGCGCGCACGCGGCTATGCCCGCGACAACGAAGAGCTGGAACTCGGGGTGCGCTGCATCGCTGCCGGA
This sequence comes from Noviherbaspirillum sp., assembly GCF_036563305.1. Lineage (GTDB taxonomy): Bacteria > Pseudomonadota > Gammaproteobacteria > Burkholderiales > Burkholderiaceae_D > Noviherbaspirillum. The sequence continues at coordinate 77,510 of NZ_DATCMQ010000013.1, forward strand.
ATCCACGACGATTCCGGCAAGCTGGTTGCCGGCCTGTCCATCTCCGCCCCGGCCGACCGCCTGCAGGACGAATGGGTGGACGACCTGGTGAGCACTGCAGGCAGGATCTCCGGCGTCCTCGGCTACGTTCCGCCGACCCAGGACGCCTGAAACAGTCCCGACTGCGGCTTCAGGCAATACGACGGTACAGCCCGCACCCTTCCGCGATCGGCTTGTAGCGCTGGACGAAGGGGGCAGTGGACATCTCCTCTCGCTGGTCGACGCCAAGGATGCCGAACAAGGGCATGCTGTCGTAGAACAGCTGCAAGGTGCGGCGGCGGAGGTGGCTGCCGAACTCGGGCAGCGCCCGGCGGCAGACGATCATCTGGAACTCATTGAATGACGCGTCGGTCGCCAGGCTGTACTGCGCCCAGGTGATGTTGTGCCGCAGCGTAGCGCCGAACACCACCCCTCCTCCGTCCCGTACAACGTAGTCCGACAATTCACGCTTGCCGCCGCTGGCCCGGTAGTTGTACCCGTATTCAGCCAGGCGTCCCGCCGCAAACCGACCGGCGCTGGCTTCCTGCAGCAGGGTTTCATTCTCCGCCGTCGCGAAGATCTGCGTCTTCTCATGCAGGCCCTCTTCGGCCAGGAGAATGGCAAGCGCAAAGGCATCTTCCGCCGATACGCATTCCGCCAGCCAGATCCGGGGCGACGGGCAGGAGCGCAGCCACGGCCCCATCGCCTCGCGCAACTGTCGGAAATACGCGGCGTCGTCGAACAGGGACGCCGGACGTTCCGTCAGCGCCCGCATCACCCGCGCGCTGCAGCCGGGGTCGTGCAGCACCCGCTCCTGCAGCGCCGACACGCTGGAGAGCCCGGCCTCGCGCATCAGCGGCTGCAAGCGCCGCTTCAACGCGTCGCGCCGGTAGCCGCGGAAGTCATGCCCGTAGCAACGGAAGATCCCCTCCAAGAGGAGGTCGATCTCCAGGTCTTCCACGGTCTGCGGCTTTTCGCCCACGCGTTCTCCTATTGATGCAGCCATATCCTCATCAGCGACAGCAGCTGCGCGACATCCACCGGCTTGGTGATGTAGTCCGACGCGCCGGCCGCGAGGCACTTGTCGCGGTCGCCCTTCATCGCCTTGGCGGTGAGGGTGATGATCGGCAGCGAACGGAACTTCGGAATCGCGCGGATTGCGCGCATCGTGTCGTAGCCGTCCATCTCCGGCATCATGATATCCATCAGCACGATCTCGATGCCGGGGTCCTTCTCCAGCACCTCGATCCCGTCCTTGCCGTTCTCGGCGAACAGCACCTGCATCTGCTGGCGTTCCAGTACCGAACTGAGCGCGAAGATGTTGCGCAGGTCATCGTCGACGATCAGCACCTTGCGTCCTGCCAGCCCGCCATCGGCGAGCTGTATGTCTTCCAGCATGCGGCGCTGCATTTCGGGCAGGCTGGTCGGCGAGCGGTGCAGGAACAGTGCGGTTTCGTCCAGCAGGCGCTCGGGCGAGCGTGCATCCTTGACCACGATCGTCTTGGCAATGCGCTTGAGCTGGGCCACTTCCTTCCGGTTCAGGTCCTTCGCAGTGTAGACCACGATCGGCAAGTCGCGCAGGGCCGCGTCGTCCCCGATCCTGCCGAGCAGGTCGAAGCCGCTGATATCCGGCAGCGTCAGGTCGAGCACCATGCAGTCGAAGTGCGCAGCCTGCAGCGCATCGAGCGCTTCCTTTCCGGTGCCCACCGCGACGATGTGGACATCGCCGGCGCCGATCAGTTCGATGATGGACTCGCGCTGCGCCGGATCGTCCTCGACCACCAGCAGGCTGCGCTTGCCGCGGATCAGGAACTGCTGTATGCGACTGAATTCCTCTTGCAGGCGATCCCTGTTGACCGGCTTGTGCAGGTAGGAGATCGCCCCCTGGCGCAGCACCCGTTCGCGTTCTTTCAGGTTTGTCATCACGTGCACCGGAATATGCCGGGTGCCCGGGTCGCGCTTCAGGCGGTCGAGGACGGTAAAGCCATCGATGTCGGGCAGGTCGATATCCAGCAGGATCGCCGCTGGCAGGTAATCGCGCGCCAGCGTGAGCGCCGAGTCCCCGCTGTGCGTGACGATACCCTTGAAGTTCTTTTCCCTGGCATGGTCGAGCAGCACGTTGGCGAACCGGGTGTCGTCCTCGACGATCAGGACCGACGGGTCGCCCGGCGCCACCAGAGCGCGGTCGTCGGAGCTTGCCCCCGGCAGGGCCGGCACGGACACGCTGATCTGCGCTGGATCCAGTTCGGCATCGCTTTCCGCCATTTCGACCACGTCGCCGTCGCTGTCGCCGTACCGGTCGCCGTCGCTGGCACTGTGCAGTGCCAGCACGCGCTGGGTGACGAGGGCGCCATCATAGCTGACGAAGCCCGAACGGTTGTACGGCAGGTACAGCGTGAAGGTGCTGCCCGCACCGACAACGCTCTCCACCCGGATCTCGCCACCCAGCAGGCGGGCAAGTTCCCGGCTGATCGACAGGCCGAGACCGGTGCCGCCATACCGGCGGGCGGTACTGCCGTCGGCCTGCTGGAAGGCTTCGAAGATCAGCTGCAGCTTGTCCGACGCGATGCCGACGCCGGTGTCGCTCACGGAGAAGGCCAGCACGCCGTCCGCCTGGGCGAGGTTCGGGTGCTCGGGCGTCCAGCCCGACCGCGCCATGCCGATGCGCAGGGAGACGCTGCCCTGGCTGGTGAACTTGAAGGCATTCGACAGCAGGTTCTTCAGGATCTGCTGCAGTCGGGTGGTGTCGGTCATCATCGCCGCCGGCAGGTCCTCGGTGAGGTCCACCGAGAATCCCAGCTGCTTGGCCTCCGCCATGTGGCGGAAGGTGCGTTCGACATAGCCGGACAGCGTGCGGAAGCGGTATTCGCTGAGTTCCAGCGTCACCGTGCCCGACTCGATCTTCGACAGGTCGAGGATGTCGTTGATGAGGGTGAGCAGGTCGCTGCCGGAACCGTAGATGGTCTTCGCAAATTCGACCTGGCGCTCGCTCAGGTTGCCCTCCGGGTTGTCGGACAGCTGTTGCGCCAGGATCAGCAGGCTGTTGAGCGGCGTGCGCAGCTCGTGCGACATGTTGGCCAGGAATTCCGACTTGTACTTGGACGACAGCGCAAGCTGGGTCGCCTTCTCCTCCAGCGCCAGCTTCGCCTGCTCCACCTCGCGGTTCTTGCGCTCCACCTCGATGTTCTGCTCGGACAGCAGGCGCGCCTTCTCCGCCAGCTCCAGGTTGGTCTGCTGCAGCTCCTGGGCGAGGGACTGCGACTGGGTCAGCAGCGATTCGGTACGGCTGTTGGCTTCGATGGTGTTGAGCACCACGCCGATCGATTCCATCAGCTGATCGAGGAACCAGAGGTGGGTTTCGGTGAAGCGGTCGAGCGAGGCGATCTCGATCACCGCCTTCACCTGCTGCTCGAACAGGATCGGCAGCACGACGATATTGGTCGGCGGCGCGGCGCCCAGCCCGGAAGAGACCTGGATGTAGTCGCGCGGCACATTGGTCAGCCAGATGCGCTGCTTCTCGAGCGCGCATTGCCCGACCAGGCCTTCACCCGGCAGGAAGGAGGTTGCCAGCTTGCGGCTGGACCGGTAGCCGTAGCTGGCGATCATGCGCAAGCGCGCATCCGGTTCCTGCGAATCCATCATGTAGAACACGCCGTGGTGTGCCGAGACCAACGGCGCCAGCTCCGACAGGATCAGGGTGGTCACCGCGGTCAGGTCGCGCTGGCCCTGCAGCAGCCGGGTGAAGCGCGCGAGGTTGGTTTTCAGCCAGTCCTGCTGCGCGTTTTTCTGCGTGGTCTCCTTCAAGTTGCGGATCATCTCGTTGATGTTGTCCTTGAGGTCCGCCACCTCGCCGCGCGCCTCCACCTGGATCGAGCGCGACAAGTCGCCGCGCGTCACCGCCGTCGCCACCTCCGCAATCGCCCGCACCTGTGTGGTCAGGTTTGCCGCGAGCTGGTTGACGTTTTCGGTCAGGTCCTTCCAGGTGCCGGCCGCGCCCGGCACCGAGGCCTGGCCGCCGAGCTTGCCTTCCACACCCACCTCGCGCGCCACGGTGGTCGCCTGGTCGGCAAACACCGCCAGGGTGTCGGTCATCTCGTTGATGGTGTTGGCGAGCGCCGCAATTTCGCCGCGCGCCGCCACCGTCAGCTTCTTCTTCAGGTCGCCGTTCGCCACCGCGGTCACCACGCCCGCGATGCCGCGCACCTGTGCAGTCAGGTTCGCCGCCATGAAGTTCACGTTATCGGTCAGGTCCTTCCAGGTGCCTGCCGCGCCTTCGACCTGGGCCTGGCCGCCGAGCTTGCCTTCCGTACCCACTTCCCGCGCCACCCGTGTCACTTCCGAAGCGAAAGACGACAACTGGTCCACCATCACGTTGATGGTGTTTTTCAGTTCAAGAATCTCGCCCTTCACGTCCACGGTGATCTTCTTGGAGAGGTCGCCGCGCGCCACCGCCGTCGTCACTTCCGCGATGTTGCGGACCTGCGCGGTCAGGTTGGACGCCATGAAGTTCACGTTGTCGGTCAGGTCCTTCCAGGTGCCGGAAGCCCCGGGCACGTTCGCCTGGCCGCCAAGGCGGCCTTCGGTACCGACCTCCCGTGCCACCCGCGTCACCTCCGACGCGAACGAACGCAGCTGGTCCACCATGGTATTAATGGTGTCCTTGAGCTGCAGGATCTCCCCGCGCACGTCCACGGTGATCTTCTTCGACAAGTCGCCATTCGCCACCGCGGTGGTCACCTCGGCGATGTTGCGCACCTGCGAGGTCAGGTTGCCCGCCATCGAGTTCACCGAGTCGGTCAAATCCTTCCAGGTGCCGGCCACGCCGGGGACGTGCGCCTGGCCGCCGAGCTTGCCCTCGGTGCCCACTTCACGCGCCACCCGCGTCACTTCCGATGCGAACGACGACAGCTGGTCCACCATGGTGTTGATCGTGTTCTTCAGCTCCAGGATCTCGCCCTTTACGTCCACGGTGATCTTCTTGGAGAGATCGCCGCGCGCCACCGCCGTCGTCACTTCCGCAATGTTGCGGACCTGGCCGGTGAGGTTCGATGCCATGAAGTTCACGTTGTCGGTCAAATCCTTCCAGGTACCGCCGACACCCTTCACATGCGCCTGGCCGCCGAGCTTGCCTTCGGTGCCCACCTCGCGCGCCACCCGCGTCACTTCCGACGCAAACGAGTTCAGCTGGTCCACCATCACGTTGATGGTGTTCTTCAGTTCGAAGATTTCGCCGCGCACGTCCACCGTGATCTTCTTCGACAGGTCGCCGTTGGCCACCGCCGTAGTTACTTCTGCGATGTTGCGGACCTGCGAAGTCAGGTTGCCCGCCATCGAGTTCACCGAGTCGGTCAAATCCTTCCAGGTGCCGGCCACGCCGGGCACATTGGCCTGGCCGCCAAGCTTGCCTTCGGTACCCACCTCGCGCGCCACCCGCGTCACTTCCGACGCAAACGAGTTCAGCTGGTCCACCATCACGTTGATGGTGTTCTTCAGTTCCAGGATCTCGCCCTTCGCATCCGCGGTGATCTTCTTCGACAAGTCGCCGTTGGCCACCGCCGTCGTCACGTCCGCAATGTTACGCACCTGCGAGGTCAGGTTGCCTGCCATCGAGTTCACCGAGTCGGTCAAATCCTTCCAGGTGCCGGCGACGCCCGGTACGTGCGCCTGGCCGCCGAGCTTGCCTTCGGTACCCACCTCGCGCGCCACCCGCGTCACTTCCGAAGCGAAAGACGACAACTGGTCCACCATCACGTTGATGGTGTCCTTCAGCTCCAGAATCTCGCCCTTCACGTCGACCGTGATCTTCTTGGACAGGTCGCCGCGCGCCACCGCCGTCGTCACCTCCGCAATGTTGCGGACCTGGCCGGTCAGGTTGGACGCCATGAAGTTCACGTTGTCGGTCAAGTCCTTCCAGGTGCCGCCCACGCCCTTCACCTGCGCCTGGCCGCCGAGCTTGCCTTCGGTGCCCACCTCGCGCGCCACCCGCGTCACTTCCGATGCGAACGAAGAAAGCTGGTCCACCATGGTGTTGATGGTGTTCTTCAGCTCCAGGATCTCGCCCTTCACATCCACGGTGATCTTCTTCGACAGGTCGCCGTTCGCCACCGCGGTGGTCACCTCGGCAATGTTGCGGACCTGGGAGGTCAGATTGCCCGCCATCGAGTTCACCGAGTCGGTCAAATCCTTCCAGGTGCCGGCCACGTTCTTCACCTGCGCCTGGCCGCCGAGCTTGCCCTCGGTGCCCACCTCGCGCGCCACCCGCGTCACTTCCGAGGCGAACGAAGAAAGCTGGTCCACCATCACGTTGATGGTGTCCTTCAACTGCAGGATCTCGCCCTTTGCGTCGGCGGTGATTTTCTTCGACAGGTCGCCGTTCGCCACCGCCGTCGTCACTTCCGCGATGTTGCGGACCTGGCCGGTCAGGTTGGACGCCATGAAGTTGACGTTGTCGGTCAAATCCTTCCAGGTGCCGCCCACGCCGGGCACATAGGCCTGGCCGCCGAGCTTGCCCTCGGTGCCCACCTCGCGCGCCACCCGCGTCACCTCGGAGGCGAAGGAGCGCAACTGGTCGACCATGGTGTTGATGGTGTCCTTGAGCTGCAGGATCTCGCCGCGCACGTCCACCGTGATCTTCTTGGACAAGTCGCCGTTGGCCACCGCCGTCGTCACGTCCGCGATATTGCGCACCTGCGAAGTCAGGTTGCCCGCCATCGAGTTCACCGAGTCGGTCAGGTCCTTCCAGGTGCCGGCCACGCCCGGCACGTTGGCCTGGCCGCCGAGCTTGCCCTCGGTGCCCACCTCGCGCGCCACCCGCGTCACTTCCGACGCAAATGACGAGAGCTGGTCGACCATTGTGTTCGCGGTCGCCGCGGCGCGCAGGAACTGGCCCTTCAGCGGCCGCCCGTCGACGTCGAGCGACATCGTCTGCGACAGGTCGCCCTTGGCCACCGCGCCGATGACCCGTGCCATCTCCGTGGTCGGACGTACGAGGTCGTCGATCAGGGTATTGACCGACTTGACGATCGTGCTCCAGCCTCCGGCAACCGTCGGCACGGCCGCGCGCTGGGTGAGGCGTCCCTCGCGGCCGACGACCCGGCTGACGTCCGTGATCTCGCGGGTCAGCTGCTCGTTGGCCTCCATGATCTCGTTCAGCGTGTCGGCGATCTTTCCCGCCATGCCGGTCAGGTCGGATGGCATGCGCGTCGAGAAGTCCCCTTTCTTCAACGCCGTCACTACCGCCAGCAGCAGCTTCTCGTCCAGTTCGTCTCTTACGTCGGTCCGGGCATGCATCGAAAGTCTCCGATTTTCTTCAGTGTTCAGTAGTCAGTGTTCGTCGCTCGGCGGCGCTCGGCGCCCTTCCGAATCTTACAGGCATGACGAAGCCGGGAGGCATGGCTCCCGGCTTCGTTTTCTTTCTTTTGAGAAAGCTTGTCGTATTGTGTGCCTTATCCGTAATACGGGCAAGCAGCGACGCCCGCCGCACCATGACTAGTGCACGGACTTTTGACAATTATCAAGCGGAGAAAACCGGCAGCGCGAGATCCGTCGTGGACGGATTGTCAGGTCAGTTCATTGAGGTTGTCGGGCAAGGCCTCGCCCTTGCGGCGGCGGCCAGTGCCCGCGCGCTTCGCCACCGGCAGTGGCCGGGGAATATCGGACGCGCGCCGTTCGATAAGCGGCGTTGCGGCATTGCCTGCACCCGGTCCGGAGACAGCGGATTCTTCGGGGATGGATACGGTGAGCGTGGTGCCGGCGTCCTGCGCGGTCTCGATGAAGAGGTCGCCGCCGAGCGTGCTGATGCGCTCCTTGATACCGACCAGGCCGAAGGAATTGGCCTTGCGGCGACAGCCGGGGAAGATGCCCACGCCGTTGTCGGCCACCTTCATGACCAGGCGTCCATCCTTGCTGTACACCTCGATGCGGGCGCGGGTCGCCCGCGCATGCCGGAATACGTTATTGAGCGATTCCTGCAGGACGCGGAACAGCGCCGTGGCGCGCCCGTCGTCCATCTCCAGTTCCTGCTCCGGCATCTGCAGTTCGCAGGCGATGCCGGTCCGTCGCTGGAATTCCTTCACCTGCCATTCGATGGCCGCATTCAGGCCGAGGTCGAGCACCGTCGGACGAAGGTTGTTGATGATCGCGCGCATCGCCTTCATCGTGCTGTCGATGTGGTCGAGTACCGCGTGCACCTTCTTGTTGAGCTTGGGATGGGTCGCGCCGGTCCGCGCATGCAGCATCGCGATATCGATGCGCAACGCCAGCAGGTTCTGGCCGAGCTCGTCGTGGATTTCGCGGGCAATGCGCTTGCGCTCGTCTTCCTTGATGCGTTCCTGGTAGCTCGCGAGCTGGCGCAATTCTTCCTGCGACTGGCGCAAGGCCTCTTCCGCCAGGCGGCGCTCATTGATGTGTTCGAGATCCTGCTTGCGCTGTTCCTGCAGCTCGCGGTTCAGGAGTTCGAGATCCTGCTTCTGGTGCTGCAACTGCAGGTTCTTCTTCGCCAGCTCGACGAAGACGGCAACCTTGGTGCGCAGGATCTGCGGAATGATGGGCGTGAACAGATAATCGACCGCGCCGCGCTGATAGCCCTTGAGACGGTGCATCTCGTCCGCGTAATGCGCGGTCACGAAAATGATGGGAATCGATGCGGAGCGGGGATGCGAGTGGATCGCTTCCGCCGCCTCGAAACCGTCCATGTTGGGCATGCTGACATCCAGCAGAATCACGGCGAAATCGTGCTTGAGCACATGGCGGAGCGCTTCTTCGCCGGACCGCGCAGTGATGACTTCGTAGCCGTCCCGCTCCCCGAGCAGAGTGGCCAACGCCATCAGGCTGGCGGCATCGTCGTTGACGAGGAGGACTTTAGGTGTAAACACGGATACGCTGCGTATGAATGTCGATCAACCGCGATCGGTAGAAATGGCCGGACACTGACCCGGCGTAATGCGAGCTGCGCCGGCCTTGCATTTGCTTGCCTCCAATGCACTCGCGAAAGATACCGGCGGGCATAGAAACAGCAATTTAGCACACATGCGCCGAAGCGGCAGCGCACCCCGGTCTCAGCTCTGGGCGGCAGAGGCCTGGGTCAGGATCGGCGTCGGCTTGGCAGTTTCCAGGAACTTGCGGACACGCACCGCGTCGGCGAGTCGCGAGTCCTTGCCCTTGGAATCGAGGAACACCATCACCACCGGGCGCCCTTCGACACGCGCCTGCATCACCAGGCAGCGTCCGGCCTCGGAGATGTAGCCGGTCTTCTGCAGACCGATCTCCCAATCGGGATTGAGCACCAGGCGGTTCGAATTGATGTACTGCAGCTGGTTGAGGCCGGTGTCGACCGCGTGCCGCGGGTAGGTGGAGTAATGCCGGATCACCGGATGCCGGTAGGCGGCCATTACCAGCTTGGCCAGATCGCGCGCCGACGCAACGTTGCTGCTCGACAGGCCAGTCGGGTCGGCATAGTGGGTTTGCGTCATGCCCAGCGCCTTGGCCTTGGCGTTCATTGCGTGAATGAATGCAGTCAGTCCGCCCGGATAGTTGCGCCCGAGCGCTGAGGCCGCCCGGTTTTCCGAACTCATCAAGGCAATGTGCAGCATGTCCGCGCGCGACAGGTGCGCGCCAACCCGCAGCCGCGAACCGGTGTGCTTCTCGCGGTCGATGTCGTCGGAAGTCACCTCCAGCATTTCATCCATGCTCTGGTGTGCCTCGACCACGACCAGCGCGGTCATGAGCTTGGTGAGCGATGCGATCGGAAGCGCCACGCCTGAGTTCTTCTCGAACAGCACCTGTGACGTGGTCTGGTCGATAACGAATGCGGCATTGGACTTGAGGGCGAGTGGATCGCGGGTGTGATGCAACCCGGCCATGTCTCCCGCCGTCAGCACCGGTGCGGCGGCAGGCACGGGAGAGGGGGACGGGGCGAACGTGACACGGCGCACGCCCGCGCCCTCTTGCGCGCGGGCCGAACTGCGGCGGGAAGCGTCGCGGCTCGCCGGTTTCGCTGCCGCCTGCTTCGTTACAGTGCGCTTGGCAGCGGCTTTCACCTTGCCGGCGGGCGCCTTGGCCACGGCCCGCTTGCGGGCCACCGGCTTTTTGGCAACCGCCTTCGCGGCGGTCCGGGACGATGCCTTCTTGGCCTTTGCAGGCGCGGCATGAAGGGCAGGTGAAGTGATGGCAAACGCTAACAAAGTTACAACTATGCCCAGCGCAGACTTGAACATCACACCCTCCCCTTAACTTGCAAGTCGTAATTATAACTTGCAGTCTAGCAAAATAGTGTGGTTCAACAAGTAGTTAGCGTCGAAATTTAAACAATCTTCTTAGTGGTCATTGAGAGTGCGCAACTGATGTTTCCCGGTGTAATGAGAAAAATTGCAACAAATTAAAACATCTTATGCGCTAGTCAAGGAAGCGGGCAAAGGAGGTGACCGGCTCGCGCTCTGTGACAAGCGTGTTCTCGATCCTGGCCGGATCGGCGTAGCCGAGCGCCATTCCGCAGACCACCATCTCGTTTTCCGGCAGTTGCAGCACCTCCCTGATGATTCCGTGGAATGGCGTGAACGCGGCCTGTGGACAGGTATCCAGTCCCCTGCCCCTGGCGGCCACCATGATGTTTTGCAGGAACATGCCATAGTCGAGCCAGGAGCCCTGCTCCATGATGCGGTCGATCGTGAAGATCATTCCGACCGGCGCGTCGAAGAACACATAGTTGCGTCCGTGCTGGGCATGCATGCCGGCCTTGTTGTCGCGGGACAGCCCGAGCAGCCCATAGAGGTCCCATCCCACCTTGCGCCTGCGCTCGATGAAGGGCGACTTCCACTCGCGCGGATAGTACGCGTATTCCTCCGCATGCCGGCGCGCGAGGTCCGGGTCGTTGTGTGCCTTCAGGATCTCGGAAGACAGTCTTTCCCGCGTCGCGCCGGTCAGTACGTGCACGCGCCAGGGCTGGGTATTGGTGCCGGACGGCGCGCGCGCGGCGACGCCCAGGATCGCCTCGATATCCTCGCGCGACACCGGGTCGGGCAAGAAGGCGCGGATCGAACGGCGGGACGTGATGGCGGCATCGACGATTTTCTGTTCCGGGGATGTGATCATGCCTGATTTACCTCGATGGTTTGCAGCAGCGCCCGCATGGGCGCCGGGATCGACGCCGGCCGCCGGCTTTCGCGGTCCACGTAGACGTGGACGAAATGGCCTTGCGCCGCAGCCGCATCCTCGTCCTCGCGGAAGATGCCGACTTCGTAGCGCACGCTGGAATTGCCCAGCTTGCTCACCCGGATCCCGGCCGTCACCCGTTCCGGGAACGCGACCGAGGCGAAGTAATTGCACTGGGTCTCGATCACCAGGCCGATGACCGGGCTGCGCTCGATCTCAAGCACGCCGTGGGTGATGAGGAACTGGTTCACCGCCGTGTCGAACCAGCTGTAGTACACCACGTTGTTGACGTGGCCATAGGCATCGTTGTCCATCCAGCGGGTGGTGATCGGATGGAAGTGCCTGAAGTCGCTTCGTGTTTTTGGTTCTGCTCGCATCTCTCACTTTCTTACGACAAGGGCGACACCGGCGACGGCAACCGCCATGCCGAGCATGCCGGTGGTGCTGAACGCCTCCCTGAACATCTGCCAGGCCATTACCGCCGTCGTCGGCGGGGTCAGGTACAACAAGCTCGTCACCTGCGTCGCCGCGCTCTTGCGGATCAGCGCAAACAGCAGGAAGATCGCGCCGATCGACAGGGCCAGCACCGACCACAGCAGGGCCGCGATGAACTGCGGCGTCCAGCGCACGGAAGACAGCGACAGGTCGAGGTCTTCGAACAGCAGCGCCAGCGGCAGCACCACGGCGATCGAAGCGACGAACTGGATGAGCGTCCCGGTACGGAGGTCGAAACTCGGGCAATAGCGCTTCTGGTACAGCGTGCCGCTGGTGATGCTGAGCAGCGCAAAGACGCAGAGCGCAATGCTTTGCCATGATAAGCCAGCCAGGGAGATCTTGTCGGCCACCACCAGGCCGACGCCCGCCAGGCCCAGCAGCAGGCCGAGCCACTGGCGCGGCTTGACCGACTCGCCGATCAGGGGTGCAGCGAACGCGGTCAGCACCGGCTGCAAGCCGACGATCAGGGCCGACAGGCCCGCCGGCATGCCAAGCTTGATTGCACACCAGACGCCCCCAAGGTAACCGGCCTGCACCAGGATGCCGGCCAGCGCGATATGCCGCGTCTTCCCTTTTGGCCAGGGGGCGCGCATCAGGAGCACGAGCGGCCCCAGCACCAGCAGCACGCCGGCGAAACGCAGCAGCAGGAAGGTGAGCGGTTCGGCATAGGGCAGGCCGTAGCGGGCTACGACAAAACCGGTGCTCCAGATGAGGACGAATACCCAGGGCATTGCGGCGACCCAGGGACTTGTGTTGGCGGAGTGTGTTTGTGGCCGGGATGCGAAATTCATGGTCAGTGCGAAGACGGTGGACGAACGTAGCCGGAGGCGATCATGACAGTTTGCAGGTGCACGTCGACCGTGTCTTGGATGTTCTTGCCGTAGCCGCCCGCCATCGCCACGGCGACCGGGATGCCAAGCGCGCCGGCGCGCCCGAATACCATCCGGTCGCGCGCGGCCAGACCCTCCATGCTGAGGCCGAGCCTGCCGAGGCGGTCGCCCGCGTGCGGGTCGGCGCCCGCAAGATAGATGATCAGCTGTGGCCGGAAGCCGTCGAGCAGCGGGTGCAATGCGGCCTCCAGCGCCGCCAGGTAGTCGTCGTCGCCCGTCCCGTCGGGAAGCGCGACATCGAGATCGCTGCGCTCCTTCGTGAACGGGTAGTTGCGTTCGCCGTGCAGCGAGAGCGTGAATACGGAATCGTCGCCGGCAAGGATGGCGGCCGTGCCGTTCCCCTGATGCACATCGAGGTCGACGACGGCGACGCGCTGCGCCCGCCGTTCCGCCTGCATCAGGCGGGCCGCGACAGCCGCATCATTGAACACGCAGAAGCCTTCGCCACGGTCCGCGCATGCGTGATGCGTGCCGCCAGCCAGGTTGACGGCGACACCCTCTTCGAAGGCGGCGCGGCATGCGGCGATGGTCGCGCCGGTGGAGCGCCGGGAACGTTCCACCATCTGCGGCGACCATGGGAAGCCGATGGCCTTTTGTTCCGCCGGGCTCAACACCCCGCGACTGACGCGGTCGATATAGGAAGGATGATGGGCGAGCGCGAGCACGCCGTCGGTGGCTGCCGGAGCCTCGTCGAAAACCAGCCCCGGCACCGTGTCGCGCGCGCGATCGCGCAGCATCCGGTACTTCTGCATCTGGAAGCGGTGGCCGGGGGGCAGCGGAAGGACGAAATGGTCGCTGTAGTAGGCGCGCAATGGTTGACGATAGCGTAAGGGTTCCCGAGTCTAGCACGGGGAGGTGACCCGCCCAGGCCCGGGGGAGTTGAAAAAGTCGTATGAAAACAGGCGCTTATACCGCTCCCCTGCATTTGTGCTTTGCAGCAAATAGCAGTTGACAGGGGAAAGTTTTCACTTAGAATACGCGTTGTTGCGACGCACAAAATTCCTGGTAGCCCTGTGCTCGCCGTTTTCCGACAAACCGCAGACCATCTTCAGGAGCCCGCATGTTTACCAATACCGAACAGTTTTCCGCCGCGTCCAAAGCCGCCGTCGAAGCCAACCTGGCGATTTTCACCTCGCTGTACAACAAGGCATTCGAAGGATTCGAGAAGGTCGTCGACCTCAACCTGACCGCCGCCAAGTCCTCGCTGGAAGACGGCAGCAGCGCCGCCAGGCAGCTGCTCGGCGCCAAGGATCCTCAGGAGTTCCTGACCCTGGCCGCCGCCCAGGCGCAGCCGAACATGGAAAAGGCGATTGCCTACGGCCGCCACCTGGCCACCATTGCTTCCGGCGTGCAGGCAGAGTTCAGCAAGGCGGCAGAAGCACAGGTTGCAGAAACCAGCCGCAAGGTGCTGGACCTGGTCGACGAAATCAGCAAGAACGCGCCTGCCGGTTCGGAGAATGCCGTCGCCATGCTGAAGTCGGCGATCGGCAACGCGAGCGCCGGTTACGAGCAGTTCAACAAGAGCACCAAGCAGGCCGTCGAAGTCATGGAAACCAACCTGACGAACGCAGTGAGCCAGTTCTCCCAGCCGGCGGCAAAGCCCGCCCGCGCCGCGAAGAAGTAAGCAGCCGTCAAGCAGCACCCTGCAAAAAAAAACCCCGCCGGACGCGGGGTTTTGTTTTGCCTTTCTGCGCTTGCAGCGCTCCTTCCGCCCTAGCGGCTGCCCTTGGCAATCGCGCGCGCGAGCACGATCACCGGCACGAAGGCGATCATGACGATCGTGAACGCCGGCAGTGCGGCTTCGCCCAGCCGTTCATCGGCGGCAAGCTGGTGGGTGATCACCGCCAGCGTGTCGAAATTGAAGGGGCGTACCGTCAGCGTGGCCGGCAGTTCCTTCACGACGTCGACGAACACCAGGAGTCCCGCGGTCAGCAGGCTGCGCCAGAGCAGGGGCGCATGGACCCGGCACAGCACGCCGACCGGACCTTGCCCGAGGATGCGCGCGCTGGCATCCATGCTCGGCGTGATCTTCACCAGTCCGGCCTGCACCGTCTGCAGCGAGACGGCGAGAAACCGTACCAGGTAGGCATAGACCAGCGCAACGACGCTGCCGGTCAGGACGAACTGCATGCCGCGCTCGGCGCCCCAGGCATCGATGCGGGCAAGCGGGATCAGGACGCCTACCGCGATGACGGCGCCCGGCACCGCATATCCCATGCTGACCACCCGGTTGCTGATTGCCTGCCAGGGATTCCTGCCCAGCCGCGCAGCGTAAGCGAGCAGCACGCAGATGAGGACCGCCGCCACCGCCGTCACCCCTGCCAGGATCACGCTGTTGGAGAGCCATCCGAGGTAGCGCGCACTGAAGCCTACCGCTTCTTCCCGCCGCATCAGGCGGACCAGGATGCCCACCGGGACCAGGAAGCCAAGCAGGATGGGCATTGCGCAGAACAGGGCGGCCCCGATGCCGTGGAGCCGGCCGAGCCTGGCGGACGCCTCGCTTCTCGCGCGCGCGCCCACGGCATAGTAGCGGGCGCGGCCCCGGCTCTTCTGCTCCAGCACCATCAGCAGGGTCACTGCGATCAGGAGCACGGCGGCGATCTGCGCCGCGCCGATGCGGTCGGAGAACGTGTACCAGGATTTGTAGATGCCGGTCGTCAGTGTCGGTACGCCGAAGTAGGCGACGGCGCCGTAGTCGGCGAGCGTCTCCATCAGCGCAAGCGCGATACCCGCCGCCGCCGCCGGACGCGCCAGCGGCAGGCTGATGGCGAAGAAGGCGCGCCACGGTCCGACCCCGAGGGTGCGGGCGGCGTCCCACATGCGCGGGCTGCGCTCAAGGAAGGCAGTGCGGGCCAGCAGGTACACATAGGGATAGAGGACCAGCGCGAACAGCACGCCGGCCCCGCCGACCGACCGCACCTGCGGAAACCAGTACCCGCCGGCCTGCCAGCCGAACAGGTCGCGCAGGCTGCTTTGCACCGGCCCCGAGAATTGAAGGAAGTCGGTGTAGGCATATGCGACGACATAGGCCGGCATTGCCAAGGGCAGCACCAGCGCCCATTCGAAGAAGCGCTTGCCGGGAAAGTCGAAGACGGCGACCAGCCATGCGCAGCCGATACCGCCGGCGCCGGCAAGCACCGCCACGATCAGGGCGATCGCCAGACTGTTGCCGATATATTCGGGAAGCACGGTCGACCAGAGATGGGCGAAGGTCGCGCCGCTTTCCGGGGTCACTGTCAGCAGGTTGGAAAGGACGCCGAGGATCGGGGCGCCGACCAGGACGGCCACGGCCAGCGATACAACCAGCAAGGGATGGACGCCGCCCCGGTTTGCGGCAGGCAGGCGGGGGACGGGATTACGCATGAATTCCGGGAGAAGGTGTACGGTGGGCTAAATGAGAATTATAATCAATATCGAATTTCGCTCCCGCAATTATTCATCTCCATGCACGCCTCGTCCTCCGCTCCGCACCACCTGAACGTCGACTCCATCCGCGTGGGCTATTCCCAGGGGCGCCAGACGGTGGAGATTGTCCACGGCCTGACGTTCAGCCTCGCTCGCGGCGAGATCGGCTGCCTGTTGGGGCCGTCGGGATGCGGAAAGACCACGGTGCTGCGGGCGATCGCGGGGTTCGAACCGGTGCTCGCCGGTGCAATCGCCCTGGGCGGCCGGGAACTGAGCCGCACCGGCTACACGGCGGCGCCCGAAACCCGCCATGTCGGCGTCGTGTTCCAGGACTACGCGCTGTTCCCCCACCTGCAGGTACGGGACAACATCGCCTTCGGGCTGCGCAAGCTGCCGGCGAAGGAGCGCAATGCACGGGTGGAGCGGCTGCTCAAGCTGGTCGGCCTGGCCGGCCATGCGCACCAGTATCCGCATGAACTCTCCGGTGGCCAGCAGCAGCGGGTGGCGCTCGCCCGCGCCCTCGCGCCCCAGCCCGACCTGCTGCTGCTGGACGAGCCATTTTCCAACCTCGATGTCGACCTGCGCGAGCGCCTGGCGCAGGAGGTGCGCGACATACTGAACGAACTCGGGACCACTGCCGTGCTGGTGACGCACGACCAGCATGAAGCCTTCGCCATTGCCGACCGGATCGGGGTGATGCAGGACGGTGCGATCGTCCAGTGGGACAACGCCTACAATCTCTATCACCGGCCGGCCAATCGCTTCGTCGCGGACTTCATCGGGCAGGGCGTGTTCATGCCGGGAGCGATCGACTTGCCTGCGCAGAGCGTCCGCATCGAGCTTGGCAGCCTGCCTCTGTGGCAAGGCATCGACGTCTGTTCCACGGACGAGCGCGCCGGCGGGCGCGTCGACGTGCTGCTGCGTGCCGACGATGTGATCCATGACGACGCCAGCCACCTGCAGGCCGAGGTAGTGCGCAAGGCGTTCCGCGGTGCGGAGTTCTTGTACACGCTGAAGCTGCCGAGCGGGCAGAAGCTGCTGGCCCTCGTACCGTCTCATCACGATCACGCGATCGGCGAGAAGATCGGCATTCGCCTCGGCGCCGACCATGTGGTCACCTTCCCCCCTGCCTGACCATCGCGCCTGAAGCGGTACCGCCCGGCCCTTCGGCAGTCCGGGACGCACCGCCGACGGGCCGACGCGCTTGTGCCTGCGCAAGCCCTGCCCTCCTCCTGCGCAGACAAGCGCGCCATCCGCACCAATTCCCCGCACGACACTCCTGAAATCGTAGCGCCAGCACCATTTCGAGGCAGCCGGCGCACCGAAACAGGTCGGCCGGACGACGAAAGAACGGCCCGCCGCCGCGCATTCCGGTGGCACGCAAACTGCTAAAGCTTGCCTGCGAGCTATCGCGAGTCCGTCGACCCAACAACCACTCAGGAGCAAAAATGTCTCGTCGCACCCTTTTGAAAGCGACCGCCGCCGGCGCTTTGATGCTTACGGCTTCCGCCTGGATGCCCCAAGCCCTCGCCGCCGACACCATCAAGGTCGGCATCCTTCACTCGCTGTCCGGCACGATGGCGATCTCCGAAACCTCGCTCAAGGATGTCGCCCTGATGACGATCGACGAGATCAATGCCAAGGGCGGCGTCATGGGCAAGAAGCTCGAGGCGGTCGTGGTCGATCCCGCATCCAATTGGCCGCTGTTCGCCGAGAAGGCCCGCCAGCTGATCACCCAGGACAAGGTCGACGTCGTCTTCGGCTGCTGGACCTCGGTCTCGCGCAAGTCGGTCCTGCCGGTATTCAAGGAACTGAACAGCCTGCTGTTCTACCCGGTGCAGTATGAAGGCGAAGAGCTCGAGAAAAACGTGTTCTACACGGGCGCGGCGCCCAACCAGCAGGCGATTCCGGCGGTCGAATACCTGATGTCGAAGGACGGTGGCGGTGCCAAGCGCTTCGTCCTGCTCGGCACCGACTACGTCTACCCGCGCACCACCAACAAGATCCTGCGCGCCTTCCTCAAGTCCAAGGGCGTAAAGGAATCCGACATCGACGAGGTCTACACCCCGTTCGGCCACGCTGACTACCAGACCATCGTCGCCAACATCAAGAAGTTCTCGGCGGGCGGCAAGACTGCCGTGATTTCCACGATCAACGGCGACTCCAACGTCCCGTTCTACAAGGAACTCGGCAACGCGGGCCTGAAGGCGACCGACGTCCCGGTGGTGGCGTTCTCTGTCGGCGAGGAAGAGCTGCGCGGTGTCGACACCAAGCCGCTGGTCGGCCACCTGGCTGCCTGGAACTACTTCCAGTCCGTGAAGAATCCGGTAAACGATGCCTTCATCAAGAAGTGGAAGGCCTACGCCACAGAAAAGAAGCTGCCGAATGCGAACACCGTGGTCACCAACGACCCGATGGAAGCGACCTACGTGGGCATCCACATGTGGAAGCAGGCGGTGGAGAAGGCGAAATCGACCGACACCGACAAGGTCATCGCGGCGATGGGCGGCCAGACCTTCAAGTCGCCGTCCGGCTATGAACTGACCATGGACAAGACCAACCACCACCTGCACAAGCCGGTGATGATCGGCGAGATCAAGCCGGACGGCCAGTTCAGCGTGGTCTGGAAGAGCAAGGGTCCGATCCGGGCACAGCCGTGGAGCCCGTTCATCGGCGGCAACGAAGCCAAGCAGAAGATGTAATGACCGTGCCCGCTCCCTTGCCGGAGCGGAGCGGCAGCAACCGGGCCGGAGCGTGGCTCCTCGTTCCACACTCCGGCTTTTTTGCGCCCGCACCAGACGTTGCTCCCCCAGGATTTTGCCAATGAAACTGATCAACAGACTGCTTGTCACCGCATGGCTGTGCGCAACGGCGCTCACGGCCCAGGCGGCGATCGATCCCGGGCTGCTCGCGCCGCTCGCCGGCGACGATCCCGACGCCCGCATCGAAGCGGTGAACAAGATCGCGACGCTCGCGAACGAAGACGCATTCAGGCTGCTGGACGCCCTCCGGAATGACAACGTGCATACCCTACCCGACGGGCAGGTGCTGATCGTCGCCGACGACCAGGCGACGGATCCGGCGACGGGCAAGACCGGCCCGGTGCCGGACGGCGTCGACGGCATCGTGGTCAACAACCGGCTGCGCGGCGCACTCGATGCCGCCCTGTCCGGCTTTGCGCTGCTGTCGGACGACCGCAACGCGCGCCTCGGCGCGGCGCTTGCGATGCAGAAGCATGCCGACCCCGGGCAGCTGCCGATGATCGAGAAGGCGCTGGCGAAGGAACAGGATGCGGAAATCCGGTCGGTGCTGACCCTGGCGGCCGCAACCGCGAACCTGCAGTCGCCGGATCCGGCCGTGCGCAAGGCCGCGGTCGCCGCTCTTGCGGACAGCGCCAACGCCGCCGTCAGGCCGCTGCTGATGCAGATGGTCGAGAAGAATCCCGACGGCAGCTACAACGAGCCCGACGAGGCGGTGCGCATCGCCGCGGTCGGCACCCTCAGCGCAATCAATTCCCGGCTCGCCCGCACCGAATTCGCCGGCAACCTGTTCTACGGCGTCTCGCTCGGCAGCGTGCTGCTGCTGGCGGCGCTCGGGCTGGCCATCACCTTCGGCCTGATGGGCATCATCAACATGGCCCACGGCGAACTGCTGATGATCGGCGCCTACACCACCTACGTGTGCCAGCTGATGTTCCGCCAGTACCTGCCCGGCGCCACCGACTACTACCTGCTGGCAGCCCTGCCCGCCGCCTTCCTGGTGGCCGGGGCCGTCGGCATCGCGCTGGAACGCACGGTGATCCGCTGGCTGTACGGCCGCCCGCTGGAAACCCTGCTCTGCACCTGGGGCATCAGCCTGATCCTGATGCAGCTGGTGCGCAGCCTGTTCGGCGCGCAGAACGTGGAAGTCGCCAATCCCTCCTGGATGTCCGGCGGCGTCACCGTGATGGGTTCGCTGGTGCTGTCCTACAACCGCATCGTGATCATCTTCTTCGCGCTGGCGGTGGTGGCTGCGGTATGGCTGATCCTGAACAAGACCCGGCTCGGCCTGTTCGTACGCGCCGTCACGCAGAACCGCCGCATGGCGGACTGCGTCGGCGTCTCCACCGGCCGCATCGACATGATGACCTTCGGCCTCGGTTCCGGCATCGCTGGGCTCGGCGGCGTCGCGCTTTCCCAGCTCGGCAATGTCGGCCCCGACCTCGGCCAGGGCTACATCGTCGATTCCTTCATGGTGGTGGTCCTGGGCGGCGTCGGCCAGCTTGCCGGCACGGTGATTGCCGCGATCGGACTGGGTGAGGTCAACAAGTTCCTGGAGCCGGTGGCGGGCGCGGTGCTCGCGAAAATCGCGATCCTGGTGTTCATCATCGTCTTCATCCAGAAACGCCCGCAGGGCCTGTTTGCAATGAAAGGGAGGAGCGCAGAATGACGTCCTCACTCTTTTCCCGTCCGGCGTGGGCCGGCATCCTCGGCTGCGCGGCCGTGCTGGCGACGCTGCCGATCCTGAACCTGGCCTTCGCGCCCGACCATGTGCTGCATGTCTCCAGCTATACCGTGGCACTGGTGGGAAAGTTCATGTGCTATGCGATGGCGGCCCTCGCACTCGACCTGGTATGGGGCTATACCGGCATCCTGTCCCTCGGCCACGGCGTCTTCTTCGCGCTCGGCGGCTACGCGCACGGCATGTACCTGATGCGGGCGATCGGCAAGGACGGCGTCTACCAGAGCGCATTGCCGGACTTCATGGTCTTCCTCGACTGGAAGGAATACCCGTGGTACTGGTCGTTCACCGACCACTACTGGTACGCGCTGGCCCTGGTGGTGCTGGTGCCGGGCGCACTGGCCTTCGTGTTCGGCTATTTCGCCTTCCGCTCGCGCATCAAGGGCGTGTACTTCTCGATCATCACCCAGGCCATGACCTTTGCCTTCATGCTGCTGTTCTTCCGCAACAACACCGGCTTCGGCGGCAACAACGGCTTTACCGACTTCAAGCGCATCGCCGGCTTCACCATCACCGCGCCCGGCACCAAGGCGGCGCTCTATCTGGTCACGCTGGCGGCGCTGCTGGGCGCCCTGCTGCTATGCCGATGGATCGTCACCTCCAAGCTCGGCAGGGTGCTGCAGGCAGTGCGCGATGCCGAGTCGCGGCTGATGTTCATCGGCTACAACCCGCTGTGGTTCAAGCTGTTCGTGTGGACGCTGTCGGCGGTCCTGTGCGGCATCGCCGGCGCACTGTACGTCCCGCAGGTCGGCATCATCAATCCTTCGGAGATGTCGCCGGGGAATTCGATCGAGATGGTGATCTGGGCAGCCGTCGGCGGTCGCGGCTCGCTGATCGGGCCGATCATCGGCGCCTTCTCCGTCAACGGCCTGAAGAGCTGGTTCACCGCGGCATTCCCCGATCTGTGGCTGTACGCGCTGGGCCTGCTGTTCATCCTGGTCACGCTGTTCATGCCGCAGGGCGTGCTCGGCCTGGTGGCGAAACTGCGCAGCAAGGAGGCGGCATGAACGATACCGTCAAGCACCGGCATCTCCACGAGAACCCGGAGCATGCCGACTACGGCACGTCCTATGGCCGGGTCAAGCCGGAGGGCGTCGACACCACCCACGGCGCGATCCTCTACCTGGAGGACATCACCGTGTCCTTCGACGGGTTCAAGGCGATCAACAAGCTGACCCTGGACATCTCGGTGGGCGAGCTGCGCTGCATCATCGGGCCGAATGGCGCCGGCAAGACCACGATGATGGACGTCATCACGGGCAAGACCAGGCCGACCTCGGGCACCGCCTGGTTCGGCCAGACCATTGACCTGACGCGGATGACCGAACACCAGATCGCCCACGCCGGCATCGGGCGCAAGTTCCAGCGACCGACGGTGTTCGAGCAGCACACGGTGTTCGAGAACCTGGAACTGGCCATGAAGATGGACAAGCGCGTCCGGCCGACGCTGTTCTCCCGTCTCACATCGGCGCAGCGCGACAAGATCGCCGAGATCCTGAAGCTGATCCGCCTCGACGGCCAGGAGAAGCGCCTGGCCGGCCTGCTGTCGCATGGCCAGAAACAGTGGCTGGAGATCGGCATGCTGCTGATGCAGGAACCGCAGCTGCTGCTCCTCGACGAGCCGGTCGCCGGCATGTCCGATGCCGAAACCGCACGCACCGCCGAGCTGCTCAACGAACTGCGCGGCAAGCATTCGATCATGGTGGTGGAGCACGACATGGCCTTCGTCACCGAGATTGCGCAGCAGGGCAAGGTGACGGTGCTGCATGAAGGATCGGTGCTCGCCGAGGGCACGATGCAGCAGGTGCAAAGCGACGACCGTGTCATTGAAGTGTATCTGGGGCGCTGACCATGCTGAACGTCGAACATCTGAACCAGTACTACGGTGCGGCGCACACGCTGCGCGGCGTATCGCTCTCGGTGGAAAAGGGCGAATGCCTGGCCCTGCTGGGCCGCAACGGCGTCGGCAAGACGACCCTGCTCAAATGCCTGATGGGCGTGCTCCCGGTGGCCCGGGGCAAGGTCGACCTCCAGGGCCGGAACATCACCCGGCTCAAGCCGCACGAGCGTGCGGCACTCGGCATCGCCTATGTGCCGCAGGGCCGGGAGATCTTTGCCCGGCTGACGGTGGAGGAAAACCTGATGATGGGCATGGCGGTGAAGCCGGGGCGCCAGGCAGCGCGCATCCGTGGAGAAGTGTATGAACTGTTCCCGGTACTGAAGGACATGCTGCACCGCCGTGGCGGCGATCTGTCCGGCGGACAGCAGCAGCAGCTCGCGATCGCGCGCGCCCTGCTGGCCGATCCGAAGCTGATCATCCTCGACGAGCCGACCGAGGGCATCCAGCCCTCGATCATCAAGGACATCGGCAACGTGATCCGCCTGCTGCGCCAGCGCGGCGACATCGCGATCCTGCTGTGCGAACAGTACTTCGATTTCGCGCATGCGCTGGCCGACCGCTTCGTGGTGCTGTCCCGCGGCGAAGTGGTCGCCTCCGGCACGCAGGCGGAGATGGGCGGCGAGAACGTGAAACGGCACTTGGCGGTATAGTCGCCGGATGAGAGTGACGGCCACAGAACTGCCGCAACCGATGCAGGCGGATGCCCGCTGGCGGGCGCGCCTTTCCCTTGCGTTCGCTGACGACCGGGGCACGACCCGCCTGGTCGAGCGGCGCCACGAGGGCCCGCTGCGGGTGCAGAAACCCCTGTACCCGGAAGGCGGCAAGGTATGCCATGCCATCGTCGTGCATCCGCCCGGCGGCGTGGTGGGCGGGGATGAACTGCATATCGCCGCCCGGGTCGATGCCGGTGCATCCGCCTTCCTGACCACCCCCGGCGCCGCCAAGTGGTACAAGTCGAACGGCCGGGTGTCGCGCCAGGACGTGGATCTGCACGCGGGGCCGGGCGCATCGCTGGAGTGGCTGCCGCAGGAAACCATCTTTTTCGATGATGCCCGCGTCTGCCTGGACAATCACATCACGCTGGACGCCGGCGCCAGCTACCTCGGTGGCGAAATCCTGTGCTTCGGCCGCACCGCGTCCGGCGAGTCGTTCCGCAGCGGCTGCGTCGAGCAACGCACCAGCGTTCGGCGCGACGGCCGCCTGCTGTGGTTCGAGCAGGGGACGCTGGCGGCCGGGGAGGCGGCGACGACGGGACCGCTGGGGCTGCAGGGCAGCACCGTGTGCGCGATGCTGCTTGCCGTCGGCAATCCCTTGCCGGCCGCAGCGATGGCGGCGCTGCGCGGTTGCGGCGACGGCATGCGTCCCGGCACCAGGACCGGGGCCACGCAAATCAAGTCGCTGGTGGTCGCCCGCCTGCTGGGGGATTCCAGCGAGGAGGCAAGGCAATGGATGGCACGCGCATGGCAGGTGCTGCGCCCGGCGCTGACGGGGCGCGAGGCGGTGATCCCGCGCATCTGGAACACATGAGACCCGCAATGAAAATAATGAACGGAGAAACCCGATGGAGCTGACGCCCAGAGAGAAGGACAAGCTGCTGATCTTCACCGCGGCGCTGCTCGCCGAACGCCGCAAGGCGCGCGGCCTGAAGCTGAACTATCCGGAGGCGGTGGCGCTGCTGACGGCCGCGATCATGGAAGGCGCGCGGGATGGCCGCACCGTCGCGGAACTGATGTCCGAAGGGACGCAGATCCTCGGCCGCGCCGACGTCATGGACGGCGTCCCCGAGATGATCCCCGAAATCCAGGTCGAAGCGACATTCCCCGACGGGACCAAGCTGGTCACCGTGCATCACCCCATTCCGTAGGAGAGTTCATGATTCCAGGAGAAATGCTGGTCGAGGACGGCGAGATTGCGCTCAACGCCGGCCGTCGCACCGTCACCGTCACCGTCGCCAACAGCGGAGACCGTCCAATCCAGGTCGGCTCCCACTTCCACTTCCATGAAGTGAACGACGCGCTGCGCTTCGACCGCGACAGCGCGTACGGCATGCGCCTCAACATCGCCGCCGGCACCGCGGTGCGCTTCGAGCCGGGACAGGAGCGGACGGTCGAACTGGTGGATCTCGCCGGTGACCGCAAGGTCTACGGCTTCAACGGCAGGGTGATGGGAGCGCTCAAATGACACGAATCTCGCGGCAGGCGTATGCCGAAATGTTCGGACCGACCGTCGGCGACCGTGTCCGCCTCGCCGACACCGAACTCTTCATCGAGGTGGAGAAGGATTTCACCATCTACGGCGAGGAGGTCAAGTTCGGCGGCGGCAAGGTGATCCGCGACGGCATGGGCCAGTCGCAGCGCCCGCACGCGGACGTGATGGACACCGTGATCACCAATGCGCTGATCCTCGACCACTGGGGCATCGTCAAGGCCGATATCGGCATCAAGGGAGGCCGCATCGCCGGCATCGGCAAGGCCGGCAACCCCGACATCCAGCCGGGCGTCACGCTCGCGATCGGCGGCGCCACCGAGATCATCGCCGGTGAAGGCATGATCGTCACCGCCGGCGGCATCGACTCGCACATCCACTTCATCTGCCCGCAGCAGATCGAGGAAGCGCTGATGTCCGGGGTGACGACGATGCTTGGGGGCGGCACCGGTCCGGCGGTCGGCACTGCCGCCACCACCTGCACGCCCGGTCCCTGGCACATTCATTCGATGCTGTCGGCCGCGGACGCCTTCCCGATGAACCTCGGCTTCCTCGGCAAGGGCAACGTCAGCCTGCCGTTGCCGCTGGAGGAGCAGATCCAGGCCGGCGCCATCGGCCTCAAGCTGCACGAGGACTGGGGCAGCACACCGGCGGCGATCGACAATTGCCTGTCGGTGGCCGACCGCATGGATATCCAGGTCGCGATTCATACCGACACGCTCAACGAAGGCGGCTTCCTCGAGAACACGCTGGCCGCGTTCAAGGACCGCACCATCCATACCTTCCATACCGAAGGCGCGGGCGGCGGCCATGCGCCGGACATCATCGCCGCCGTCGGCGAGTCCAACGTCCTGCCGTCGTCGACCAATCCGACCCGCCCGTATACCGTCAATACACTGGATGAGCACCTCGACATGCTGATGGTCTGCCACCATCTCGACCCCGCCATCGCGGAAGACGTCGCTTTCGCCGAGTCGCGCATCCGCCGCGAGACCATCGCCGCGGAAGACATCCTGCACGACATTGGCGCGGTGTCGATGATGTCGTCCGACTCGCAGGCGATGGGGCGCGTGGGCGAGGTCATCATGCGCACCTGGCAGACCGCCCACAAGATGAAGGTGCAGCGCGGCGCGCTGCCCGAGGACAGCGCTCGCAACGACAACTTCCGGGCGAAGCGCTACATCGCGAAGTACACGATCAATCCGGCGATCACGCACGGCATCTCCCATGTGGTCGGCTCGCTCGAGACCGGCAAGATTGCGGACATCGTGCTGTGGAAGCCGGCATTCTTCGGGGTGAAACCGTCGATGATTCTCAAGAGCGGCATGATCGCCGCGGCGCAGATGGGCGATCCCAACGCCTCGATCCCGACGCCGCAGCCGGTGTATTCCCGGATGATGTTCGGCGCGTACGGCGGCGGCCTCAGGACATCCTTCACCTTCGTCTCGCAGGCGGCCTTCGACGCGGGCATCGGCGATCTGCTGAAGCTGAACAAGCCGCTGATCGCCGTACGAAACACGCGCCATGTCCGCAAGACCGACATGATCCATAACGGCGCGACGCCCAGGATGGAAGTCGACCCCGAGACCTACGAGGTACGCGCGGACGGCGCATTGCTGGTGTGCGAACCGGCGACGGTACTGCCGATGGCCCAGCGCTATTTCCTGTTCTGAACCACGACCATGCTGACACTTCATACCAAGATCGAGCACGCCCAACAGATCGACGGCGAACTGGTGCTGCCCTACGAACTGCGCGAGAAAAGCCGCCTGCGCGCGGCACTGGCTTCCGGCGAGGAAGTCGCGGTATTCACCGTGCGCGGCACCATCTTGCGCGACGGCGACCTGCTGAAGGGAGACGACGGGCGAATCGTCAGGATCGTGGCCGCGCAGGAGGCGACCTACCGGGTGTCCTGCGCCGGCGAACGCGGCCTGCTGCGCTGCGCCTTCCATCTCGGCAATCGCCATACGCAGGCCCAGGTCGGCGAAGGCTTCCTTCGCATCCGCAAGGACACCGTCCTCAAGGAGATGCTGGAGGGCCTCGGCGCCAGCGTGACTGAAGAGCTGGCGTCGTTCGAGCCCGAGTCCGGCGCCTACGGGGGCGGCCATCATCATCACGGCGACGACCATCATCATCCGCTCGCGCCGATCCCCTTGCGCCAGAAGATACACCGGCCGTCCGACAAAGCCTGAAATGCACGCCTCCGCACTGCTGCACCTGCTGCAACTGGCCAGTCCTTCGCTGCCGATCGGCGCCTACAGCTATTCGCAAGGGCTGGAAGCCGCGCTGGAGCGTGGCCTGGTGCGGGAAACGGCGAGCGCACGTGCCTGGATCGTCGATGTGCTGCACCAGGTGGTCGCGCGCTTTGAGGCGCCGGTGCTGTGGCGCCTGCTGCGGGCGTGGGAGGCGCGCGACGCCGCGTCGATCGCTACCTGGAACGAGCGCTTCATCGCCTCGCGCGATACCGCCGAGTTCCGGGCGGAGACGATACAGATGGGCTATTCCCTGGCGCGTCTTGCGCTCGACCTCGAACTCGGTGACGCGGAAACGCGCGTGCTGCTCCAGCAGCAGCCCGAGGTCGGATTGCCGACCGCGCTCGCATTCGCGTCGGTCGCGCTGGCGGTGCCGCACGAAGCCGCCATGCTGGGCGCCTTGTTCTCCTGGGCCGAGAACCAGGTGCTGGCGTGCGTGAAGTCGGTACCGCTCGGCCAGGTCGCCGGCCAGCGCATGCTGTTGTCGCTGCAACCCGAACTCGAATCCGCCGCGTCGGCCGCCATGCTGCTTGGCGACGACGCCCTGTCCAACTGGGCACCCGGCCTGTCGCTGCTGTCGATGCAGCATGAAGTGCAGTACAGCCGGCTCTATCGTTCATAAACTCTCAGACAAAGATGACGACAACTTCCAATCCCCTGCGCGTCGGTATCGGCGGCCCGGTCGGCTCCGGCAAGACCGCATTGTGCGAAATGCTGTGCAAGGCGATGCGCGACCGCTATGACATGGCCGTGATCACCAATGACATCTACACCAAGGAAGACATGGAGATCCTGCTGCGCGCCGACGCGCTGCCGGCGGAACGCCTGATGGGCGTGGAGACCGGCGGCTGCCCGCATACCGCGATCCGCGAGGACGCCTCGATCAACCTGGAAGCGATCGCACGCATGAGTGCCGACTTCCCCGACCTGGATCTCATCCTGGTGGAGTCCGGCGGCGACAACCTGGCGGCGACCTTCAGCCCGGAGCTGTCCGATCTGACCATCTACGTGATCGACGTGGCGGGCGGCGAGAAGATTCCGCGCAAGGGCGGGCCAGGCATCACCCGTTCGGACCTGCTGATCATCAACAAGACCGATCTGGCGCCGCATGTCGGCGCCAACCTCGACATCATGGCCAGCGACGCAAAGCGGATGCGCGGCGAGCGGCCGTTCATCTTCACCAACCTGCGCAGCGGCGACGGCGTGGAGAAGGTGGTCGACTTCATTCGGAGGCAAGGCCTGCTGGACGACCTCAAGGCACGCTAGGCCGGGACGTATTCGGCAGCAAAACCGTCCAGGCCCGCAAGCAATCGCGCAAATGCCTGTTCGACCTGCGCCGGGTCGCCCTTGACGCCGAGTTCGATATGGCGCCGCGTCGCGGCATCGCCCACGCTCGGCAGGCTAAACACCTTCACCAGCGGATACGCAGCCTCGATCTGCTCCATCAGCGGGGTCAGCGTCGATTCGGCCTGCCCGTACACCAGGACCGCCTTCTCCATCCGCGCGACCTGCCGGAACAGGTGCGAATAGTGGGTGTCGAGCACCCATTCGATCATCGGCCAGGCCATGACCGGAAAGCCCGGCACGAAATGATGGCCGCCGCTGCCGTGCAGCACGCTGAACCCGGGGATCTTGTTGTAGGGATTGGGGATGATGCTGCAGCCTTGCGGGAACTCCCCCATCCTCAGGCGGTGCGCATTGTCCGGCGCGTTGAAATCCGGCTCCCTGCCCTCTTCGCGGGCCACGTCGGCAATCCTTTCCTCGATCAGGCGCCGGGCCTCGGGATGCAGGGCCAGCGGCACCCCGAGCGCTGCCGCCGCGCATTGCCGCGTGTGGTCGTCCGGGGTGGCGCCGATGCCGCCGCAGGAAAAGACGATGTCGTCGCCCGCCATGCTGCGCTTCAGCACCCCGGTGATGCGGGCGCGGTCGTCGCCGACGTATTCCGCCCACGATAGCTGCAGGCCGCGCGCGCCCAGCAGTTCAACGACCTTGGGGAAATGCTTGTCTGCCCTTTTGCCGGAAAGAATTTCGTCGCCGATGATGATCAGTCCAATGGCCATGCGGTTATCCGTGCGCTCTCAATTGCGAAACGGGCATTATGCCGGATGCGTCGAATCCCGGCCGGCGGCCTCAGTTCAGGTCTTTCAGCACGCCGGGCACTGGCGGCCGTCCGCGTTGGTCTGCCAGCACGGCCAGGCAGTAGTGTTCGAACCAGAGGCCGGTGAACACGAAGACCAGCACGTAGAGCCAGATCGCGCCTGCCGCGAGCAGCGGAAACAGGATCACCGACAGCGCCCCGCCGAGCCACAGCAGCGTGGGGGCGGCGCCCATCGCACCGGTGATCGTCCCCATCAGCAGCAGGGGCCAGCGGTGGCGGCGCAGGAGATCGCGCGCCTCGTCGGCGCTCGCATGCTCGGACAGCGCGTCGTACGCCATGACCCGGTAGGTCAGCCATCCCCATAGCAGCGGCTGGACCACGAAAGTCAGCGGCGGAAACAGCGACAGCGGCAAGGTGACGATCCACAGCACGGCGAACAGGATGAAGGAATGGAATGCGACCCAGAGCCCGCCGAGCAGGCTGCCGCCGCGCCGCTTTTCCAGCGCGGGATACCATCGTCCGCCGACGTGGCGCACGATGGCGGGCATGGCCATCACGCCGACGAACACCAGGGCGGTCAGGATCATCAGCGGCAGCAGCACCCACATCGCCAGCAACGGCACCAGCACCGTCTTGACCATCCCGAGCCCGAACCAGCCGAGCACATCGCCGGCCGTGCTGAAGCCGTCGTTGGCGATGAACCAGCCGTGCAGCCAGTCGATCATCGGCTGCAGGCAGAGCCACAGCACCACGCCCCAGAGCAGGACAGAGACCACGAAGGGAAGCACGGTGAGCAACAGCATGCGCAGGTGCAACTGGCTGAGCACCGCGCGGCCGAAGGCAATCATCAGCGCGCGCACCGGTCCGCCCTTCTTCTATCCGGCATCCTTCCCGTCAATCGTCCTGTTTCGTGCATGTTCCCGTTCTGCCTTTCCCATTCATGCCGGCCATGAAAATAGCACCGGTCTTGAAAACCTTCAATGCAAGGATTGAACCGGCGGCGCCAGCGCCGCGTCTGAACCCGGACATCACCTGCATCCGCGATTCATGTTCCTGATACAGATCCTGCTTCCGTTGTACGACAACCAGGGCCGGCGCCTGCCTGCCGCGGTACACGGCATGACGCGCGACGAGCTCGTCGGCCGCTTCGGCGGCCTCACCGCCTACACGCGCGCGCCGGCAAGCGGCCTGTGGCAGGAGGATGCCGGGCATACCGTGCATGACGAACTGGTCATCTATGAGGTGATGGCGGACGCGCTCGACGCCTCCTGGTGGCGCGAATACCGGCAAACGCTGGAACGAAGGTACGCGCAGGCCGAACTCGTCGTCCGCGCACATGAAATCGTGCAGCTGTAGCGGGCGCTGCGCAAGGCACGCAACTGCTACAATCCCGCGTTCGATAACCAACTGACAAAGGAACCGACATGCCCTCCACGATGACCGCCTCCGGACTGCAATACGAAGACCTCACCGTCGGCTCCGGCGCGGAAGCGCAGGCCGGCCAGCACGTGACCGTGCACTACACCGGCTGGCTGCAAAACCCGGACGGCAGTGCCGGCAGCAAGTTCGATTCCAGCAAGGACCGCAACGATCCCTTCGATTTCCCGCTCGGCGCAGGCCACGTGATCAAGGGATGGGACGAGGGCGTGCAAGGCATGAAGGTGGGCGGCGTGCGACGCCTGGTCATTCCCTCCTCGCTCGGTTATGGTGCGCGCGGTGCAGGCGGCGTGATCCCGCCGAACGCCACCCTG
This sequence comes from Noviherbaspirillum sp., assembly GCF_036563305.1. Taxonomy (GTDB): domain Bacteria; phylum Pseudomonadota; class Gammaproteobacteria; order Burkholderiales; family Burkholderiaceae_D; genus Noviherbaspirillum. The sequence goes on from NZ_DATCMQ010000013.1 coordinate 108,172, forward strand.
ATTTTCGAAGTGGAACTTTTGGGCGTCTGAGCACTCTTTCCTAAGAGCAAGCTCGAAGCCGGTGGTGATGACGCAAATGTTGTCGGCCTAGCTGACGGTATGCGTCTTTTTCCAACCCGCCGCCCTGTGCGGCGAACACCGGATCCGGCTTCATGCATCTGCATCATCTCCTGCGGGCCGCCGCCTGTGCGGCCCTCCTGGTTCAGCTTTCGGGCTGCGCCGTCGTCTCTGTCGCCGGCGCAGCCGTGACTGTCGCCTCGACTGCGGTCAGCGTCGGCGTCGCCGCCGGCTCGATGGCGGTGGGCGCCGCAACCACGGTCGGCGGCGCACTGATTCCCGACGACGACGACGAATGAGGCCTGCCCCACGCTCCCGCGTCGAGCAGAACCTCTAGACCTTTTGCTTTTTTGGCTGCCTCTTTGATGCTATGTTGTGCTCCCGCCGCCACTGCATGGCGGCATCCGCAGATGACAAAAAGGAGAAAGACATGAGCCTGCAGGCCCAGTTCGAACAGGCGGTAGCCGATTCCAAGAACCTGCCCGAGCGCCCGGACAACATGACGCTGTTGCGGATGTACGCGCTGTTCAAGCAGGCCAGCAGCGGCGATGCCAATGGTGAGCGGCCGGGTTTCACCGACATGGTCGGCCGCGCCAAGTACGATGCGTGGGACGCGTTGAAGGGTACGCCGCAGGAAGCCGCAATGCAGCAGTACATCAACCTGATCAGCGAACTGAAGGGCTGATCCACCGCACAGGGTCGCGGCTAGCCGAAGACCCTGCGCAACTTCTCCGTCAACTTCTGCTCGATGACGGGCGCGAACGCCTTGAAGAGGATGCCCAGGCGGACCTCGACGTAAGCCAGGTTGGGTTCCAGCACCAGCGCACCGGAAACCCCGCTGCGCGCGAACACCAGCACATCGCCGTTCCATTCCAGTGCCATGTCGTAGTCACGGGCGATCTGCTCCGCGACCTGCTCCGCCGCGCGCCGCGCCGCATCCTGCGGCAGTGCGTGCGCGTGGGATATCCTGATATCCGCCATCGTGCCGCCTTGCCCTCAGTTGCTGCGGCCTGGCCAGGCCGCCGGATTGAGCATGTTCGGCGGCGTCTTGCCCGACAGCGCGGCAACCAGGTTGGCCTCCGCGCACTCCGCCATCGCGCGGCGGGTCGGTTCCGACGCGCTCGCGATATGCGGCGTCAGGACGACGTTCTTCAAGGCGAGAAAACCCGGATCGAATGCCGGCTCATTCTCGAAAACGTCGAGGCCGGCCGCGGCGATGCGTCCCTCGCGCAAGGCCGCAATCAGTGCCTTGTCGTCGACGATGCCGCCGCGCGCCACGTTGACGAGCGTCGCGCCGGGTTTCATCAGCGCGAGTTCGGCAGCGCCGACAGTGTGGTGCGTCTCCGCCGAATACGGCAGCACCAGCATCACGTGATCCGCGGTCCGCAGCAATTCCTCCTTGTCCACGTAGCGCGCATTGTTCGCGCGCGCCTCCAGCTCGGGAGCGATCGGCCTGCGGTTGTGGTAGATCACCTGCATGTCGAAGCCGGTCGAGCGGCGCGCGACAGCCTGCCCTATCCGCCCCATGCCGATGATGCCGAGTGTCGCACCGTGCACATCCGCCCCGAGGAAGCTGTCGTAGCGCCACTTCTTCCATTCGCCGGCACGCAGCCAGTGCTCGGACTCGGTGACGCGGCGGGCGGTCGCCATCAGCAGCGCCCAGGCGAAATCGGCCGTGGTCTCGTTCAGCACGTCCGGCGTGTTCGTGACGACGATGCCCGCACGGGTCGCGGCATCGACATCGATGTTGTTGTAGCCGACCGCCATGTTGCAGATCGCCTTCAGTCCGGGGCATCTGTCGATCAGGTCGGCACTGATCCTTTCGCTGGGCGTCAGGAAGATGCCCTGCTTGCCCTGCAGGCGGGAGGCCAGTTCGTCGGGAGTGAAGATCAGGTCTTCCTGGTTGGATTCGACCGCGAAATGCTGCGACAGCCGCTCGATCACGTCGGGAAAGACCGCGCGCGTCACTAGTACCCTGGGTTTGCTCATCGCTGCCTCAGAAGAAGATGAAGGTCATGATCACGAACAGTGGCACCAGCACCGCGCAGGACCAGGCCATGTAGCCGAAGAAGGACGGCATCCTGACGCCCCGCTCCTCCGCAATCGCCTTGACCATCAGGTTGGGCGCATTGCCGATGTAGCTGTTGGCGCCCATGAACACCGCGCCGCAGGAAATCGCTGCAAGCGTGCCCGCCAGGCTGGTCATCAGCACGGACGGATCGCCGCCGGCCGTATTGAAGAATACCAGATACGTCGGCGCGTTATCGAGGAAGGACGAGAGCACGCCGGTCGCCCAGAAGTACATGGCATTGATCGGCTGGCCCGAGGGGTCGGTAACCGCGCGCACCACTGCGCCGAAGGCACCGGCCTCGCCGGCCCGCAGCATGGCGATGACCGGAATGATGGTGATGAAGATGCCGGCAAAAAGCTTGGCGACTTCCTGGATCGGCCCCCAGGTGAATTCATTGCCGTCGCGGGCAGATTTCGGTGTCACCGCGAGCGAGATGAAGATGATCGCAACCAGCAGCACGTCGCGCACGACGTTCTGCAATTCCACCTCGGCCCCGGCGACCGTGAACGACACGCCCGAGCGCCAGAATCCACTCAGCAGCACCAGGCCGATGATCCCCCCCAGCAGCGCAAAGTTGATCTTCCCTTCGAAGCTGATCGCCTTGTCCGGCGTCGGATCCGGAAGCGGCAGGCCCGCCTCCTTCCTGCGGCAGTAGTAGCTGTCGAGCACGAAGAAGATCAGCAGCAGCGCGACGCACAGGAACAAGGTCTCCGGGAAGATGTTCTGCACGGTCCAGAAGAAGTCGACTCCCTTCAGGAAGCCGAGGAACAGCGGCGGGTCGCCGAGCGGCGTCAGCGAACCGCCGGCGTTCGCCACGAGGAAGATGAAGAAGACGACGATATGGGCCGCGTGACGGCGATGATCGTTGGCGCGGATCAGCGGACGGATCAGCAGCATCGACGCGCCGGTGGTGCCCATGAAGCTGGCCAGCACGGTGCCCAGCGCCAGCAGGCCGGTGTTCAGCGCGGGGGTGCCGTGCAGGTTGCCGCGTACGCAGATGCCGCCGGCGACGACGAACAGCGATGTGATCAGGATGATGAACGGGATGTATTCGCCGACCAGCGCATGCAGCAGGCCGCCGGCGGCCGTACCGGCGCCGAGGAACAGGGCGCAGGGCACAAGGAACGCGAGAGCCCACGCCAGCGTCACCTTGCCGTAGTGATGGTGCCAGAACACCGGCGTCAGCAGCGGGCACAGCGCGATCGAAAGCAGCAGGCCGGCAAACGGAATGCCCCATGTGGCGGCGAGGCCGGCGCCGTCGATTTCCGCGGCGTGACCCAGGGCCGGCGCGAGGGCGAAGAGAGCGAGGAAGGCGATCAGGCATTTTGCGCGCACGGCGGTCTCCATTTTGTAATTGGCCGCCATTTTATCCCGGGCATCGCGTCGCCCTCGGGCTTGCGCCCTACGTACTGCTACGTAGATCGCAGCGCTCAGGCTCCCTGCACCACGATGACGTGGACCCGGTAGGGACCATGCGCCCCGAGCACGATGGTCTGCTCGATGTCGCCGGTGCGGGACGGGCCGGAGATGAAGTTGACCGCGCGCGGCAGCTGCCCGTGCTCGGCGCGCGCCAGCGCAAAGGCGTCTTCCATGCCGGCGACGATGCGGGATGACGGCACCACGGCGATATGGGTTTCGGGGAGCAGCGCTGCAGATGGCCAGGTATCGGCGCCCGAAAGCAGCATCAGGGTGCCGGTTTCGGCGACCGCACAGAAGGCGCCCGTGATGCCCACCAGGTCGGGATCGCGCGGCCGGCGGAATTCCACCTCGACGCCGGCCGCGTTCCAGTCCAGCCCGGCGAGCGTATTCCAGGCGATCGCCTTGCGCGCAATGCCGTTGCTGTCGAGGTAGCGCGCGACCGCGGCCGGCACTGAGGCCATGTCGGGCGCGTCGTCCACCGTGTCGGCCATCCGCAGCGCCTGCTGCCGGAAACGCGCCTGCACGTCGTCGCCGATATCCGGCCGGGGGCCTTCCGGATGCTGAACGAGGTAGGCAAGCGCGGCATCGCGTTCGGCCTGCTGCGGCTCGGTCGGGCGCCGGTGGGCTGCGCGTATGCGGTCGAAGATGGCTTTGCGGGCGGTCGATGTGTCCATGATGTTCCCGGGATGACAATCAGCGCAGTCTACCCGAAGCCGGTGTCGTGGAAGGGGCCTGCCGCATGATTTGATTTCAGAGCGGGCCCGCAATTATTTTCATCCGTCCGGCCCGCCCCTGGGCGAGCGCCGGCGTCAGAGCCGCGTCGTCGACCGCCGCATTTGCTTATGCGAATTCTGTCTAACCCGGGTTTGTTATAAGTACTTGATTGTCTTAAAATACTAGGCTTTTCAGCGCGTTGCCCTTCCAGCCCGCAGCTGTGGCGGCGCCCCGGCACCCCCGCTGAACGCCCGTCCCCAAAACAGATTTCACTGAAAAAATTTACAGATAGGACTGTCATGACCCACGTTGTCACCGAATCCTGCATCCGCTGCCGCTACACGGACTGCGTCGATGTATGCCCGGTAGATTGCTTCCGCGAAGGCCCGAATTTCCTCGCCATCGATCCGGACGAGTGCATCGACTGCGCGGTGTGCGTCGCCGAATGCCCGGTCAACGCGATCTACGCGGAAGAAGACGTGCCCGCGGACCAGCAGCAGTTCATCAAGCTCAACGTCGAACTTGCCCGCCAGTGGCCGTCCATCACCAAGACCAAGGATCCGCTGCCGGACGCGGATGAGTGGAAGGACGTCAAGGAAAAGCTGGACCAGCTGGTCAAGTAAGCGCCGTCGTCGCAAACGGCGCCGGCCCGTACGGGCAGCGCCGCGTCCGGATCGGCGAACCGGAATCATCACAAGTACGACAAGAAGTACAAGAACGGCGTTTCAACCTCGACATTGCGTCCGGCATCCGAACCACCACCAGAATTACCGCTATCGCCGCCCGGTTCGGCTCGTTCCAGCCACGCATCCTCAAGCTCGCCGGCGTCGAGGAGATCGAAGGCGGACTCCCGCTCTACAGCCTCAAGGATCTGCCCGTTTCGTCGGCAAGGATATCGCGAGCCGTGGCGGTGACGCGGTGCCGGACTCGGCTTCCGTAGCGGCGAGGGCGACATTCGGCGCGACGCGTACATCTTCCCGGAGGATGCACATGCAGTACCGGGCGCGCCTGTGCGAGCTGCACACTATCCTTGATATCAAATCCCCGGTTGTCGATTGAGCACCCCGTCTCGCCCGAACGCCGCAGCGTCCTTCCCCTTCGCGTCGGGAATACGGGATCTCTCGGGACCTGACGTCCGATCGCAGCCGCCTATCCCGCCGGGCTTGTTGGCCGCGTACCGACAATCGCCCGGGCATCTCGCCGTCGCCGTGGATCATGCGCGTAGCGCCGTCGCAGTCGGCTGTCCTGAACCAGCATCGACACGCCGCACGTCCAAACCTTGCAATAGCCGGCCGGCTGACCTGTAGCGGAACGGTAGAAATTACAAAAATCCCCCTGCGGTATGTTCAGATTGCAAGAGCCATGCGTGAAAACTGGGAAATTCGCGGAATTACTGCCCCTGCTGAAACACAATCCGTTGGCACGCTTCCTGCTGCAGGCAAGGGAAACACAGTGTAATTGTCGGGTTTCAGTATCCTGTCTTATCGCTGCAACATGCTGCATCGCCGCCTGGCTGCTTCCCGAAGGGCCTGCTGCGGTCTTGCCGGTTCGCATTTCCTTGAAACAACAAATCGGCGTGCTTTGTGTTATGGTCGTTAAATTGACGCAGCGCACACAAAAGCGCGAGCGTTGCGGAAAACACGCAGGTTTGCGGTGACGCGTTGCAAGCGCCAGGCCGCGGCCGCATATTGAAGCAGCACCGGCATCAATTCAGAGGTCTCTATGCTTTACCAACTTCACGAACTCAATCGCACCTTCCTGAACCCGCTCATTCAATGGGCCGAGGCTTCCGCCAAGCTGTTCACGAACCCGGTATCGCCGCTTGCCCACACGCCGTTTGCACAACGCATCGCCGCCGGCTATGAGCTGATGTACCGTCTCGGCAAGGACTATGAAAAACCCGAGTTCGGCATCAGGACCGTTCCCGTTGCCGGCAAGTCCGTCGGCGTGTTCGAAGAGGTAGCGGAGCAGCGGCCGTTCTGCCGGCTGATCCACTTCAAGAAGGACCTGAGCGACAAGCAGTTCGCGGGCCTGAAGCAACCGACGGTGCTGGTGGTCGCGCCGCTGTCCGGACATCACTCCACGCTGCTGCGCGATACCGTGCGTGCGCTGCTGTCGAACCACGACGTCTACATCACCGACTGGACCGACGCGCGCATGGTGCCCCTGTCCGAAGGCCCGTTCCATCTGCATGACTACATCTACTACGTGCAGGACTTCATCCGCCGGCTCGGCCCGGACGTGCACGTGATTTCCGTTTGCCAGCCTACCGTGCCGGTGCTGGCCGCCATTTCGCTGATGGCCACGGCCAAGGACCCCAAGCTGCCGAAATCGATGGTGATGATGGGCGGGCCGATCGACCCCCGCAAGTCGCCGACCGCCGTCAATAACCTGGCCACCGAAAAGCCGTATTCCTGGTTCGAGACCAAGGTCATCTACAGCGTCCCGGCCAACTACCCCGGCTTCGGCCGCCAGGTCTACCCGGGCTTCCTGCAGCACGCCGGGTTCATCGCGATGAACCCGGGACGGCACGCGCAGAGTCACTGGGATTTTTACATGCACCTGCGCGAGGGCGACAACGAGTCGGCGGAGGAACACCGCAAGTTCTATGACGAATACAACGCCGTGCTCGACATGCCCGCCGAGTACTACCTCGAGACCATCAAGACGGTATTCCAGGATTTCGACCTGCCGCGCGGCACCTGGGAAGTGGAAGGCAAGCTGGTGCGCCCGCAGGACATCAAGAACGTCGCGTTGTTCACCATCGAGGGCGAGCTCGACGACATCTCCGGCGCCGGCCAGACGCAGGCCGCGCACGACCTTTGCTCCGGCATCCCCGCGGCAAAAAAACAGCATTTCACCGCGCCCAAGTGCGGCCACTACGGCATCTTCTCCGGCCGCCGTTGGCGGGAAGTGATCTGTCCGAAGATCGGCGAATTCATCCAGGCCAATTCCTGACCTGCGTAGCGCTGGACCTCCTGGCCGTTCCTTCCCCGGAACGGCCTTTTCATTTGTGGCATCCGGCGTTTACTCGGATAATCCTGTTTTTTCACCGCACGCCACCGCAACATGAGCCCCCGCCCGCTGGCCGATCAGATCGAAGACCTGCTGCCGCAGACCCAGTGCACGAAGTGCGGCTTTCCCGCGTGCCGTCCTTACGCGGAGGCCGTGGCCGCCGGCGAAGCGGAATACAACCGCTGTCCGCCCGGCGGCGCGCAAGGAATCGCACGGCTGGCAGCATTGCTTGGCAAGCCGGTCATCCCGCTGAACCTGGTCAACGGCATCGAGAAGCCGCGCGCGGTCGCCGTCATCGACGAGGAGATCTGCATCGGCTGCACCCTCTGCATCCAGGCCTGCCCGGTAGACGCCATCGTCGGCGCTGCCAAACAGATGCATGCCGTGCTGCCGCAGCTCTGCACCGGCTGCGATCTCTGCGTGGCGCCGTGCCCTGTCGACTGCATCTCCATGATCGAGGTGACTCCCGGCCGCACCGGCTGGAATGCGTGGTCGCAGGAACAGGCGGACGCCGCCCGCCTCCGGCACGATTTCCGTACCGCGCGGCTGCGCCGGGAAAAGGTGGAGAACGATGCACGCCTCGCCGCGAAGGCCGCGGCCAAGCTGAAGGCAGTGGAAGCCGAAGCGGCCGAGAGCCCCGAGGAAAGGGCCGCGCAGGAGAGGAAAAAGGCGATCATCCAGGCTGCGATGGAACGCGCCCGCCTGCAAAAGGAACAGCAGGCGGCGCAAGCCGCCGGCCCGACGGGGATGCCAGACGTCGCACGCTCCGTGCGGCGCGGCATCGAAGAGGTCGACGGCAAGTTGAAGCAGGATCCCCAATGAACGCCGCCAAACGCCTCGAGATCTTCCGCCGCTTCCGTGAAGCGAACCCGCACCCGACCACCGAACTGGAGTACACCACGCCATTCGAGCTGCTGATCGCGGTCATTCTCTCCGCGCAGGCAACCGACGTCTCTGTCAACAAGGCGACCCGCAGGCTCTATCCGGTCGCAAGCACCCCGGCGGCGATCCTTGCGCTCGGCGTGGAAGGCCTGGAAGAGTATATCCGCACCATCGGCCTCTACCGGACCAAGGCGAAGAACGTGATCGAGACATGCCGCATCCTGCTGGAGCGGCACGGCGGCGAGGTGCCGCGGGCGCGCGAAGCGCTGCAGGCGCTCCCCGGCGTCGGCCGCAAGACCGCCAACGTGGTGCTCAATTCCGCCTTCGGCGAACCGACGATCGCGGTCGATACCCATATCTTCCGTGTCGCCAACCGGACGAACATTGCGCCAGGCAAGGACGTCGACGCGGTAGAAGAGAAACTGCTCAGGTTCGTTCCGGCGGAGTTCCGGCATGACGCCCACCACTGGCTGATCCTGCACGGCCGCTACACCTGCATCGCCCGCAAGCCGCAATGCTGGAATTGCATCATCGCCGACTTGTGCGAATACCGGGACAAGACGCCGCTGCCTGAAAAAGGCGTGTAGCGGCGCTACAATGACGGCTTCCCTCCCGTTGCCGCCATTCCCATGTTCACACCCTCCCAGCACGACGTGCGCCGCTTCTTTTGCGAGACCTACCGCAAGGTCCAGGAAAACCAGGTGCTGACGCCACTCGAGGCCGTCGCACGGGACTGGATCGTCCAGCACCAGGAATACGCGGATGCCCTGGCGAACACGGACGAGGCACTGGCCGCCGACTATTCGGTGGAACGCGGCATTGCCAATCCCTTCCTGCACCTGTCAATGCATCTGTCGATTGCCGAACAGCTGTCGATCGACCAGCCCCCGGGCATCCGCGCCGCGTTCCTGGCACTCGCCAGGCGGCTTGGTTCGGAGCACGACGCCCATCACGAGATGATGGAATGCCTGGGCGAGATGATCTGGAATTCGCAGCGTAGCGGACTGCCGCCCGACGGACAGGCCTACGTGGAATGCGTGCGGCGCCGCTGAAACCGCGCGCGACGGACGAAAAAAAAAGCCACGCAGATGCGTGGCTTTTTGCTATGCGGGGGGCCTGACTTACTTGCGCAGGACCAGCTGCCCCGGCAGGCTGTGCAGGTAGGCTGCGATGTTGCGGATGTCGTCGCGGGTCAGCGGCTTTGCCTGTGCTCCCATGATCGCGTTGCCGCGGCCGTTGGTGCCGTTGGCGCCGCGCTGATAGGCGACCAGGGACTGCGCAAGATAATCCTCGTGCTGCCCGGCGAGCTTCGGATAGCTCGGGTCGATCGGCGTATTGTAGTCCTGGCCATGGCAGGAAGCGCAGTTGTACTTCTTGGCCGCTTCCTTGCCGGCTTCCACGTTGCCGCCGGCAACGGCGTTAAAGGAAAGCAGCGCGACGGCGCATGCAAGCATCTTCTTCATGATCGGTTCCCTTATTTCTGCTGAGCGTAATAAGCGGCGACGTCGGCAATATCCTGGTCCGACAGGCCGGCTGCGATGCCCCGCATGCTGGGGTTCTTGCGATCACCCTTCTTGTAGGCGTTGAGCGCGCTCTCGATGTACTTGGCGGACTGGCCGCCGAGCATGGGCACCTGATAGACCTCCGGGAAGCCGGACTTGTAGCCGGGGATGCCGTGGCAGCCGATACACATCGCCACCTTGTGTTCCGCCGCCTTGGCGTTGCCGACCACTTCCGCCGCTGCGGCGAAATTGGCCACGCCCGCGAGCGCGAGAAACGCGATTAGTTTTTTCATGATAGCTGGGATGATAAGTGTGAAATTCCAAAAACCTGGCCGCAAGCGCTCCGCTGTCGCGGAATGCGGCGTGATGCGCAGAACGGCTTCGGGGGAATCGCTTGCGGCCAGGTTCTTGATACATCGGCCTACCGTGTAGGTGTTGCTCTGACGCACCAAAACCGCTTAATTCTACATTAAGAGTGTCAGTCAGTCCACGCCGCTCCCTGAATGAAACCGACCGGCCCGATACGTACGCCGGCACCCGTGCGTTCAATTGCTACGATCGGCAGCGAAAAAGCGCGGTACCGCGGCCTTCCGACCCGTCCATCCGATCTCGCTTATACTTGATTTTCTTTCTTTTCTCTTTCCCGATACAAGGCCATGCGACAGGACACGCGTTTTGAAGGTTCCCAGAACTACGTAGCGACCAACGACCTGAAACTTGCGGTCAATGCGGCGCTGACCCTGCAGCGTCCGCTGCTGATCAAGGGCGAGCCGGGCACCGGCAAGACCATGCTGGCCGAGGAAGTCGCCGCGGCGCTCGGCATGCCGCTCCTGCAATGGCATATCAAGTCGACCACCAAGGCCCAGCAGGGCCTGTACGAGTACGACGCGGTCTCGCGCCTGCGCGATTCGCAGCTGGGTGACGAGCGGGTCAAGGACATCCACAACTACATCGTCAAGGGCGTCCTGTGGCAGGCCTTCACGGCGGATCAGCAGGTCGTGCTGCTGATCGACGAGATCGACAAGGCCGACATCGAATTCCCCAACGACCTGCTGCGCGAGCTCGACCGGATGGAGTTCTACGTCTACGAGACGCGCGAGATGGTGAAGGCCAAGAACCGCCCGCTGGTGATCATCACCTCCAACAACGAGAAGGAACTGCCGGATGCCTTCCTGCGCCGCTGCTTCTTCCACTACATCAAGTTCCCGGACAAGGACACGATGGAACAGATCGTCGACGTTCACTTCCCCGAGCTGAAGAAGGATCTGCTGGCGCAGGCGCTCCAGACCTTCTACGAGGTGCGCGACGTGCCCGGCCTGAAGAAGAAGCCTTCGACCTCCGAGCTGATCGACTGGCTCAAGCTGCTGCTGGCCGAGGACATCCCGGCCGAGGCGTTGCGGAGCAAGGATGCAAAGGCGGCCATTCCGCCGCTCCACGGCGCACTGCTGAAGAACGAGCAGGATGTCCACCTGTTCGAGCGGCTGGTCTTCATGTCCCGCAACAACCGCTGAGGCCATGATCCGTCCCGAACCGGTCACCCTGGAGCTGAACGGCGTACGCCTGGAACCGATGAGCGCGGCGCATGTGCTCGACCTCGCGCGTGCGGCGCGCGACGGCGAGCTCTGGAAGATCCGCGTGACTTCGGTGCCGGCCCCGGGCGAGGAAGCCGGCTACGTCGACAGCGCGCTGGCGATGCGCGAAGCAGGCAGTCGATTGCCCTTCGTCGTGCGCGAGCTCGGCAGCAACCAGGTGATCGGCTCGACCAGCTATCACGACATCGTCCCGACGATCGACCGCGTCGAGATCGGCTACACCTGGTACGGGAAGTCCTGGCAGCGCACGCGCGTCAACACCAGCTGCAAGCTGATGCTGCTGCGTCATGCCTTCGAGACGCTGGGATGTCGGGTGGTCGGTTTTCGCACCGACAATTTCAACCATGCGTCGCGCAACGCGATTGCCCGGCTGGGCGCGCACTGCGACGGCGTGTTACGCCATCATGCGCTACGCCGCGACGGCACCGTGCGCGACACGGTGATGTTCAGCATCACCGCAGGAGAGTGGCCGGAGATCCGCGCGCACCTCGAGTACAAGCTGGGACTATGGAAAGACTGACATGCTGATCGACTTTTTCTTCACCCTCAAGGATGCGAAGATCCCCGTCTCGATCAAGGAATTCCTGATCCTGCTGGAAGCCATGCAGAAGAACGTCATCAGCCCCTCGCTCGACGACTTCTACTTCCTGTCGCGCACCACGCTGGTCAAGGACGAAGCCCACTATGACAAGTTCGACAAGGCGTTCGGGCTCTACTTCCGCGGCATCGACGCGATCTTCGACAAGCATCCCGAAATTCCGCTGGAATGGCTGCAGAAGCGGATGGAGCGCGAGCTGACGCCGGAGCAGAAGGCGGCCATCGAGAAGTTCGGCTACGACAAGCTGATGGATCGGCTCAAGGAACTGCTGCAGGAGCAGAAGGAGCGCCACGAAGGCGGCAACAAGTGGATCGGCACCGGCGGCACCTCGCCCTTCGGTAACGGCGGCCAGAACCCGGAGGGCATCCGGATCGGCGGCGAAGGCGGCAACCGCAGCGCGGTCAAGGTGTGGGAGGCGCGCGCCTACCGCGACTACGACGACGAGCGCGAGCTCGGAACGCGCAACATCAAGGTCGCCCTGCGCCGGCTGCGCAAGTTCGCGCGGGAAGGCCTGGAGGAGGAACTGGCGCTGGACGACACGATCCGGGCCACCGCCAGCAACGCCGGCTATCTCGACATCAAGATGCAACCGGAGCGCAAGAACAACATCAAGGTGCTGATGCTGCTCGACGTGGGCGGCACCATGGACGACCACATCGCCCGCACCGAGGAGCTGTTCTCGGCGGCGAAGACCGAATTCAAGAACATGGAATTCTTCTACTTCCACAACTGCGTCTACGACTACCTGTGGAAGAACAACCGGCGCCGCCATGCCGAGCGTTTCCCGGCCTGGGACATCCTGCGCAAGTACCCGCCCGACACCAAGCTCATCTTCGTCGGCGACGCCACCATGAGCCCCTACGAAATCCTGCAGCCCGGCGGTTCGGTCGAGTACAACAACGAGGAAGCCGGCGCCGTCTGGCTTCAGCGCTTCACCACCACCTTCCCGAAATTCATCTGGCTCAATCCCGAGCCGGAAGGCCTCTGGCAGTACCGGCAGTCGATCAGCGTGATCCGGCAGATCGTGAACAACCGGATGTTCCCGGTGACGATCGACGGGCTGGAACGGGGAATGCGGCTGCTGAGCAAGTAGCTAGCGTACCGACGGCAGGAAGCGGCGCAGCAAGGCCATCAGGTGCTGCGTCGACAGCGGTTTGCGCAGGAATCCGTCGACCCCGGCAAAACGCGCCTGTTCCCGGTCGTAGACGAAGTGCGGACCGACCAGAAGCGCGCAGGCCATGCGCAAGGGCGAGTCCTGCTCCTGCATCGCCCAGCACAGGCGGTACGGATCGACATGCGGCGTCGAGGTATTGAGCAGCAACAGCGCGACCGGGCGCTGCTCGCGCAAGGCGATGGCGTCGGTCTCGCTGTTGACCCACTCCACCGGCACCTTGTAACGCAGCAGCAGGTCGGCAAGCACGTCGTACAGCGCGGGATTTCTGTCCACCACCAGCACCATCCCGTCCTCCGGCACCTTGCGCCGCATTTTTTCGTACTGCGCGGGATCGCCCAGGTCGAGGTCCGGCCGATGGCGCCGGCGGCGTTCCGCTACCCGCACCACGTCGGAAGCCTGCAGGCGCGAGAGCGCATCGGCGCGCTGTACGACAAGGCGGTCCAGCACCGCCAGCACCGACTGCCAGGTGTAGGGACGGGGAACGCAGGGATGCGGCAGGTCGACCGCGGGCGCGCCGACCAGGAGTGCCGGCCGGATCTCGGACGGGCAAAGGTCGTTGACGGTCGCCAGCGCATGCAAGTCGTCGGCATTCGCCACGTGCAGGTCGGGATCCTGCAGGTTGTCCTCCTCGAGCACGAGGTAGCGGAAGCCGCGCTCGCGTTCCTGCGCAAGGTGCTCCGCAATGCGCTCCTCCTCGGAATGGCTGAATCCGAGCAGGCGGACGGCGAAGGGGAAGGCCTGTTGCGACATCCTTGCATTGTATAAACAATTGTCGCTGTTGCACCATCCGCCGCAGTACTACACCTTCCGGCCATGTCCTGCGAACGATTGACTGGCCCGTCGTCTAAGCCGGTCGGACGGCAGGCGGCATTTCCGGCCCGGCCAGCGCCGATGCGCGCCGCTCGCTTTTTTCATTAGAATGCTGGGACTTGTGCTTAAATACATCCCCTTCTGCAATCCGCTTTCTCGCGCTCCCCACTGAATGGCAACCAGAAAATCCTCCGCCTCCGATTACAGCGAAGCCTCGATCCGCGTCCTGAAAGGACTGGAACCGGTGAAACAGCGGCCGGGCATGTACACCCGGACCGAGAACCCGCTGCACATCATCCAGGAAGTCATTGACAACGCTTCGGACGAGGCGCTCGGCGGCCATTGCAAGAACATCCTCGTCACCCTCAATGCGGACGGCAGCGTCAGCGTCGAGGATGACGGTCGCGGCATCCCGGTCGGGCTCCATCCGGAAGAGAAGGTGCCGACCGTGGAAATCGTCTTCACCCGGTTGCACGCCGGCGGCAAATTCGACAAGGGCTCGGGCGGCGCCTACTCGTTCTCGGGCGGCCTGCACGGGGTCGGCGTCTCGGTGACAAATGCGCTCTCTTCGCGACTGGAAATCACCGTCTGGCGCGAAGGCGGCGTCCACCAGCTCGCTTTTGCGGACGGCGAGGTCGTCCAGAAGCTGAAGACGCGGCCGATCACCAGGGACGACAAGCGCTCGGGCACCCGTGTCACGGTCCTGCCGAACCCGAAATATTTCGACTCCTCCGCCATTCCCGGCGCCGAACTGCAGCGTCTGCTCCGCTCCAAGGCGGTGCTGCTGCCCGGGGTCAAGGTGACTTTGCTGAATGCCAGGAACGGCGACAGCCAGACCTGGCAGTACGACCAGGGACTGCGCGGCTACCTGGTCGAGGCGCTGGCGCAATCCTCGCACGCCGATCCCTTGATTCCGCTGTTCGAAGGCGAGCAGTTCGCCGGGCGCGACGCCGAGGGCTTTGCCGAGGGCGAGGGTGCATCCTGGGTGGTGGCCTGGACCGAAGAAGGCAATGTGGTGCGCGAGTCGTATGTGAACCTGATACCGACACCCGCCGGCGGCACCCATGAAGCCGGCCTGCGCGAAGGCCTGTTTGGCGCGGTCAAGAGTTTCGCGGAGCTGCATTCGCTGCTGCCCAAGGGCGTCAAGCTGCTGCCGGAAGACGTGTTCGCGCGCGTCTCCTTCGTGCTGTCGGCCAAGGTGCTGGATCCGCAGTTCCAGGGCCAGATCAAGGAACGCCTGAACTCGCGCGATGCGGTTCGCCTGGTCGCGTCCTTCACCAGGCCGGCGCTGGAACTGTGGCTGCACCAGCACGTCGACTACGGCAAGAAGCTGGCCGAGCTGGTGATCAAGCAGGCCCAGTCCCGGCTGCGCTCCGCGCAGAAGGTCGAGAAGAAGAAGTCCTCCGGCGTCGCCGTCCTCCCCGGCAAGCTCACCGACTGCGAATCGGACGACATCTCGCGCAATGAACTGTTCCTGGTGGAGGGCGACTCCGCGGGCGGTTCCGCCAAGATGGGCCGTGACAAGGAATTCCAGGCGATCCTGCCGCTGCGCGGCAAGGTGCTGAACTCCTGGGAGACCGAGCGCGACCGCCTGTTCGCCAACAACGAGATC
This sequence comes from Noviherbaspirillum sp., assembly GCF_036563305.1. Lineage (GTDB taxonomy): Bacteria > Pseudomonadota > Gammaproteobacteria > Burkholderiales > Burkholderiaceae_D > Noviherbaspirillum. Next base: position 123,618 of record NZ_DATCMQ010000013.1, read on the forward strand.
CACGACATCGCGGTGGCGATCGGCGTCGACCCGCACGGCCCGAACGACACGCCCGACCTCTCCGGCCTCCGCTACGGCAAGATCTGCATCCTGTCCGATGCGGATGTCGACGGCTCGCATATCCAGGTCCTGCTGCTGACCCTGTTCTTCAAGCATTTCCCCCAACTGATCGCTCGCGGGCATATCTGCGTCGCACGGCCGCCGCTGTACCGCGTCGATGCACCGGCGCGCGGCAAGAAGCAGGCGCAGAAACTGTACGCGCTCGACGATGGCGAACTGGAAGCGATCGAGGACAAGCTGCGCAAGGACGGCGTGAAGGACGGTGCATGGAGCATCTCCCGCTTCAAGGGCCTGGGCGAGATGAATGCCGAGCAGCTGTGGGAAACCACGATGAATCCCGATACCCGTCGACTGCTGCCGGTCTCGCTCGGCGATTTCGATCTCGCCGCTTCCGAGTCGCGCTTCAACATGTTGATGGGCAAAGGCGAGGCCGCCGCCCGCCGCGCATGGCTGGAAGAACACGGCAACGAGGCGGAAGCCGACATCTGAGCCATGCGCATCCGGAGGATACTGGCCACACTACTACTTGCCGCCGCCGCCCTGCCGGCCGCGGCGGACATATATGGCTATATCGATGCCGACGGTATCGCGCACTTTTCCACGGAGCGGCTGGACGAGCGCTACCAGCTGTTCATGCGCGGCGATGCGCCTTTCGACTCCTCCCGCCTTGGCAGCCAGGCGCCGGTCGAGCCGACGCCGCTGGCCCGCTACCTGACCGGCCATCCCGGTTTGCGGAAGGTGGAGCCGCTGCTGCAGGAAGCCGCGTTGGAATTCGCGCTCGATCCCGCACTGCTGAAGGCCGTGATGGCAGCCGAATCGGCATTCAATCCCGCGGCGGTCTCGCCGAAAGGCGCTGTCGGACTGATGCAGATCATGCCGGCCACCGCCGAGCGCTACGGACTGCAGGGCGACCGCAAGCGCAGCCTGTCACAGAAGCTGACCGACCCGAGGACCAATATCCGCCTTGCCGCCCGCTATCTGCGCGACCTGCACAGGCTGTTCCCGTCGCAGCCGGAGCTGGTGATCGCCTCATACAATGCCGGCGAGGGCGCCGTGCAGCGGCACAACAACCGCATTCCTCCGTATCCGGAAACGCGCAATTACGTAAGGGTCGTCAAGCAGTTCTACCAGTTGTACAGGCCCGCCGCGCAGGCCCTGACCGTCGCGCTGCACGACGGCCACGGCCAGGCGCCGCGGCGCATCCGCATGACCATACCCGGCCGCCGCAGCATGCCGGACCCCATTGAATAAGCATCGATTCCCATGACTGAACAAGCCAGCCTGTTTGAACAGATGCCGTCCGGCGACGGCGAAGCCCTGACGCTCGCGACCTTCGCCGAGCGCGCCTATCTCGACTATGCCATCTCGGTGGTCAAGGGCCGCGCCCTTCCCGACGTGAGCGATGGCCAGAAGCCGGTCCAGCGGCGCATCCTGTACGCGATGAGCGAACTCGGCCTCGACCCCGCGGCCAAGCCGCGAAAGTCGGCGGCGGTGGTCGGCGACGTGCTCGGCAAGCTGCACCCGCATGGCGACCAGTCGGTGTACGACGCGCTGGTGCGCATGGCCCAGGACTTTTCGCTGCGTTATCCGCTGATCGACGGCCAGGGCAATTTCGGTTCCCGGGACGGTGATGGGGCGGCGGCGATGCGCTACACCGAGGCGCGCCTGACGCCGATCTCCCGCCTGCTGCTCGACGAGATCGACATGGGCACGGTCGACTTCGCGCCCAATTACGACGGCTCCAGCGAGGAGCCGAAGCTGCTGCCCGCGCGGCTGCCCTTCGTGCTGCTGAACGGCGCATCAGGGATCGCGGTCGGTCTTGCCACCGAGATCCCCTCGCACAATCTGAAGGAAGTTGCGGCGGCGGCAGTGGCGCTGATCCGAAATCCGAAGATGACCCATGCCGAGCTGATGGACCTGATTCCGGGACCGGATTTCCCGGGCGGAGGACAGATCATCACGCCGAAGTCGGCGATCGCCGAGATGTACGAGAACGGGCGCGGCACGCTCAAGGTGCGCGCGCGCTGGAAGATCGAAGACATGGCGCGGGGCCAGTGGCAGGCGGTCGTCACCGAACTCCCTCCCGGCACTTCCGCGCAGAAGGTGCTGGAGGAGATCGAGGAACTCACGAATCCCAAGGTCAAGCTCGGCAAGAAGTCGCTGTTGCCGGAACAGCTCGCGATGAAGCAGACCATCCTCGGCGTGCTCGACACCGTGCGCGACGAATCCGGCAAGGACGCGCCGGTGCGCCTGGTGTTCGAGCCGAAGTCGAAGAACCTCGACCAGGCCGAGTTCATGAACATGCTGTTGCATCACACGTCGCTTGAAACCGGCAGCTCGATCAATCTGGTCATGATCGGCGGCGACGGCCGCCCGCGCCAGAAGGGGCTGGGCCATATCCTGGGCGAGTGGATCGCGTTCCGCTTCACCACCGTCACCCGCCGCACCCGGTTCCGCCTGCAAAAGGTCGATGACCGCATCCATATCCTCGAAGGCCGCGAAGCGGTGCTGCTCAACATCGACAAGGTGATCCGCATCATCCGCGAGTCGGACGAGCCCAAGCCGGCGCTCATCCAGGCATTCAAGCTGTCGGACCGGCAGGCCGAGGACATCCTGGAAATCCGCCTGCGCCAGCTGGCGCGGCTGGAAGCGATCAAGATCCAGCAGGAGCTTGCCGCGTTGCGCGAGGAGAAGGTCACGCTGCAGGACCTGCTCGACAATCCAAGCTCGATGAAGCGGCTCGTCATCAAGGAAATCGAAACCGATGCCAGGCAGTACGGCGACAACCGCCGCACGCTGATCGAAGAAGCCGAACGTGCCAGCTTCGAGCAGAAGGTGATCGACGAACCGGTGACCGTCGTCATTTCGCAGAAGGGCTGGGTGCGGGCGCGCGGCGGCCATGGCCACGACCCGTCACAGTTCACGTTCAAGGCAGGCGACGGCCTGTACGACACGTTCGAATGCCGCACCGTGGATACGTTGTTCGCCTTCGGCTCGAACGGACGCGTCTATTCCGTGCCCGTCACTGCCCTGCCCGGCGCACGCGGCGACGGCACGCCGATCACTACGCTGGTTGAACTTGCCAGCGGCACGCGCCTGCTGCACTACTTCGCCGGTCCGGCCGACATCCAGCTGCTGCTCGCAACCACCGCCGGCAACGGTTTCACGGCGAAAACCGGCGACATGGTCAGCCGCATTAAGGCGGGGAAGGCCTTCATCACCCTGGACGAGGGCGACGAACCGCTTGCGCCGCGCGTCGTTACGCCGGCCGCGAGCGCGATCGCCTGTCTCTCGGAGAAGGGCCGGCTGCTGGTCTTCGGACTGGACGAGATCAAGACCCTGTCCGGCGGTGGCCGCGGCGTCATCCTGATGGAACTGGAAAAAACCGAAAAACTGGTGGCGGTGCAGCCGATCAGTCAGAAAGGCGTCATCGTCTCCGGCACCGGCCGCGGCGGCAAGACGCAGGAAGTGAAGCTCAGCGCGGACGGCTTGGCGCAGCATATCGGGAAGCGGGCGCGCAAGGGGAAGGCGCTGGAGTCGAAGTTGAAGGCTAGTGGGTTGAGTGCGGTGGGGTGAAACCGTGGCATGACCGCGTCATGACTGTGCCCTGAGCGTCCAAAATGCGCCTTCCATAGAGTCAACAGGAACGGGATATTTGCTTCCGTACGTACGATCGTCTCTCTCGTATCCCCTGCATGTTCATCTTGCGTGGCAAGGCAATCATAGCTGCCAATCTTTGGGGACAGTAAGGAGATCAGTTCTTCAGAATCGCTGAGCCACGATCTCACTCCTGCGGCTTTCTCCAGCTCGACTGCTCATTGCCGTTTGGAAGCCTCTTCTCAGTCCATCTCACAAGATCTTGGTAGTTGGCGCAGATGGACGCCAGAATCCCTTCCGCAGAGTCTTTTGGAAAAGCGGCTTCGCAAACATCAAAAGATTGTCCGACCTTATTCCACTGCAGCACCCTTCCGCCGCTTGGTAGCACTAGTACTGGAAGCGTTTCGCCTTTGATCGCAACTGGCACATATGGGACGACTGTCACTGTAACTTCCATATAGGAGATGTGTGCGTCAACTAAGTGAAACGCTCCTCCGCCGATACCGCGGAAAAGCATCATCCTTTGGACAGACCGCATGCCGCCAATCCCGACAGTCGCCGTGAAATCGCAGTTGCCGTCCATGTCGAAGTCCATCCAGGTAATGACACTCGGCTCATCGTTGGGATAGATGAAGCCGAACTCAACGAGGTCATCCCTCAATTCTGCAATTTCTTCATTCGTCCATGAGCTCTCGTCATACACGTCCGCTCGTGGATCGGAGGTCGGGTCGTATTGTGCGAGGAACTTCGCAAGGTCTTCGCGCGAAGGCGCAACGCGAGCACATTGACGCTTCATGTCGAGTGCAAGACGCTTTTCAGGAATTCCTGTCGAGCGGTCGGAAGCGCTCGCGACGCCTCGCTCTGACGTGATGAGAATCGACGCGCCGAAAAGAATTGTGATGTACCAACGACGTTTCATTTCCACTCCAGTCTGTTCATCCGCAAATACCCGTCGCCGGCCGGCTCGTCACGACGCGCGCAGAATGTCGCGTTGTAATGCGGCCTTACTCCATCGACGTAAGACCTCGCGCCGTTCTGAAGGTACAGGATTTCGTTGACTAACTTCTGCTCCTGAGTTGACGAAAGGGTCTCAGCAGAAGTCAGCGCTAGACGCCGACGGGCCTGTCTCATCTTCAAGAGTAGAAAGCTTCTAGCCAACGTATCGAATTTCCTTTTGTCGGCAAGCGTCTCCAGAAGTCCCCGCCCACTTGGTGTGTCAATAATTGCAGCCCACTGGAATCCGGCCCGCGCCTCACCCGCACTCACTGGAGATCGAATGTAGAGATTGAGTGCAATCTGCGACGCACCAAGCTCACTGCGCGCCTTCTGGAGCAATCCTTCGACCTCTGGCCCGTCCCGCAACCGCCACCTATCCCAAAAGCACGCTGCCTTCTTACATCCATCAGGGCCGGCCTTGAATCGCTGGTGTACTGTAGCGAGATTTGCGGCAATTTCGCCAAACGACACCATGCGGTCGTAGTTTTCTTTGCCAAGTCCCGTTTGCCGCTCGAAGTCGCGTTGATTCTCCTCCCATCCACGAGAAACTATGGCTGCGTTCGGACGTCCGCTGGACCCTTTCGCCAAATCGTTGAACCATCGCTGGACGGAAGTCGTTGTCTCGGCCAGTTCAGCTCGCTGGGCTGCCGTTATCCCTAGCACAGCTAGTTCCGTTGGCGAGAGACCGTTCAAGGCCTCGATGAGAGCTGGGGGCGTAAACTGTATCCAGCCGTACGAAGCAGGCTGTATATTTTTTGTCCCGGGTCTTACGGCGGGATTCCAGGTGATCGCCGGGCATCCGCGATATCTGTCAGAGGCACAGTCCTGATCCGTCGATGCGATAGAATTTCTGGCTTTGACCTCATGAATCTCGATCGCCTTCTGTACACGCTTGAGGAGGATCTCATCCGATGACAGCCCTTCATCACACTGAATCAGCCGATTGGGCTCGGTTCGCGAGCGGGATGAGGGGTTGAGCGTCCCCTGGTTGCCCATGGCGATGACCGGCAGCGAAGCGACGTCACGTGCGATACATGCATCCGTGCTGAGATCTTGGCCGGTGACTTGTCGAATGATGCCCATCGCATCGGCGTCGGCAATTTCCATCTCGAAGGCGTCGGGCGAGTACAAGCCGGTTCTTCGTATGTAGTGCCCGGAGAAATCGCCCATGCGGTTCTTCGGGCTTCTCTCTCCCGTGAATAGCCTGGCTTTCGCTCCGGCCTGCAGGTATGTTCCCTGCGCGTCATGCACGAGCACCTTGTCCTTGTGACCTTCGATATCCCAGACAACGAACGCCCAGTGCCCTTGGTTCGGCTGCAGGTCCTTGACCGCCTTCACGCCGTCGTCGATCGCGTAGTACCTGATGCTTGCCCACCCGTCGGGATCGACGTGGTTGAGCAGATCGCCGCCGGCGTAGGCGTATAGGTCCAGATAGCCGGCGTCGATTCCGGCGGGGTCCGGGCTCAGGAATTCACCGCGCCGGGGATCGTAATAGCGGGCAAGGTTATAGTGCAGTCCTGTTTCTTCGTCGGCGTATTGATTCACCATGCGTAGCGGCTGCTCGATGCGGCGTGCGGCGGCGTCCGTGCTTGTCAATCCGCCGCCGGCGTCCAGGGTGCCCATCCATAGTACGGACTTCTGCCCGTCGCTTGCGGCCGTGACCGCGCCGCGATGATCAGTGTGGAGGTAGACGATTCTTGGACCGGCGAAGAATTCCCGCAGCTTCTCGTGCCAGTTTCTTGCCGGCGCAATCCACGCGACCGGCCGCCAGCCAAGGTAGATGAACTGCCTTGTTATCTGGCCGCTTGCGTCCGTCTCCGCAAGAAGCTGCCTGTCGTTGTAGATGAAATGGCGCGTGCGCTCCGGCCTGTCGCCCACCATCTTCGTAACCCTGCGTCCCCGTGCGTCGTATTGATAACGGGCGACGACCGTGCCGGCCCTGCGCACTTCGATGAGGCGGCCGCCGGCGTCCCACACAAGCTCGGCTTCGCCTGCGGCGTCGTGCAGGGCCAGGCGATTTCCTGCAGCGTCTGTCGCGGGCCGCGCATGGTCACGGCGCGACAGCGGCTGGGAGGAGGATATGGCCGGGACTGGCGATATGCCTGCTGGTTGGCCTTGCGCATTGCGCGACGCTGCTTCACCCTGCAAAGCCGCGCTATGCTGTCCGTTCCGGCTGGCGGACAGGATCCGGCCAGCCGAATCGCTCGTGATCGCGTAGGAATGAAGGCCGTCGTGATACGTCTGCAGGCGCCACGGCCATCCGGCATTGGCAGTCTGCTCGTAGCGCGCGTGCATCCTCAAGCCATTTCCGAACTTCCAGCCGGTCGCAACCGCAGTCGCATGGCTGCCGGCACCGGCCTCCAGGCCGGAGTCGTACGGCCGCCCCTGCAACCACTGCACGGCGCTCACAACGGTCTTCCGGCCGAACCAGCGTTCGAGCGCGATCTCACTGATCTGTTCGGTTCCCGGGGCTGCTTGCGCATGGCGCATGTACTGCGCGGGAAGGGCGGTCTCCGATCCCTTCGCGTCGATTACCGACATCCACATTCGGATGGTGCGCCCCTCGGCGTCGTACTCATGATTGACCGCATAGCGGAGCTTTCCTATCTGCTGGAGTTCCTGCAAAGGCTGGCCGAACGCGTTCCTGCGTATCCGGATCGTGCTGTCGGGCGCCTCCCGGTCCGGGACATGACGGACGACATCGCTCACCCGCATGCCGGCATACTTGAGCACCACCTGCTCTTGCAGGCGTCCGCCTCCGTCGCTGCGTACGAAGCCAATCAGCTTCCCTTCGCCGTCATAGCGCATGGCCGTCACGTTGTTGTTTCCGTCGGTGATAGTCTTGATGCGCGCGCTGCCGCCAAGGTAGGCGGCTAGCCTGATCCCCTGCCCCTCGTTCTGCACGCCGACCAACCGGCCGAAGTCATCCAGCCACCGGCGTGCGACCGTGTGCTTTTCCTGGCCATATCCGGCAAGCAGGATTTCCGTGACATCATGTTCCAACACGCTTCCTGTCGGTCCAGCCCGGTACCATACGGGCACGGATTGGGCAGGCGCATCCGCTTGCGCCGTCGTCAGGTTCGCGTTATCGGGTGCTGTGTGGCCGGCCTCACTCTGGCTTTCACCTGGCTTTGCGTCCGTCAGGGCGGGCGCGTCAATCTTCAAATGCCGTACCTCCGCACGGGCGCCCTTTTCCCCCTCGGCAGCGGCCAGGTTGGTGGCGGTTCGCGTAATCGACCGAAGTTGCCCAAGTGGCGTGAATACCTGCTCGGTGCGGATGTTCGTCGCGCCGTCGGAGACGTCGATGGTCGTTGGTCTGCCGCCTGCGCCTCGGCTCGCGATCGAAGTGAGGTCGCGGCCTACGCGTTTTACCTCCACAGGCAATCCGCTTTCCGGGTTGTACCGGATGCTGGTCAGGTCGGGCACGTCGGCCGGCGCGCGATCACTATACGGTCCCTTGATGCGTACCGGCAGGCTCTTGCCATTGATGCGCGCATATTCGATCGTGGTGAGGCGATGGATAGGCACGGCTTCTTCGCTGGCGACTTGGCTCCATCCATTCTCTTCTATCCGCGTGGGCTGGTGCATCGCGTTGTAAGCGATGTGCACCACGTGGTCGCGCCCGGCAACGACGCTCGGCCGTACTACGCGCACAGGATATGGATTTGCCGACGTTGCGCCGGTGCCCTCCGCGTATTCATAGCGGATGAGCGGCGCCGGCTTGCCGGCTTTGTCGCCGGAAAACTGCATGCGGCTCGCGGTCGTCATCCTGCCGGACCTGTCGAACGCCGTCCTGGTTCCATGCACCGGCTTCCCGTCGTCGTCCAGCTTGATGCGGGCGACGGGGCGACCAATCCCGTCGTACTGGTAGCGGACATTCGTCTCGCCGCAACTGGCGCAACCCGCGCCGCGTACCTCCAGTACCCGATGCTCTCCACCGATGATGGCGTGCCGATAGCGCGTCATCTGCCCGAGGCTGTTCGTCAGGACTGTCGTGCCGGGCTCGCTGCGGTCGAAGGTCACTTGATCGCTGCCGGTGCCGGGAACGGGATTGCCGTCCTTGTCACGCCGCTGCGGTTCGCCGCGGACGCTCATCACGCCCTTGCCGCTGGCGTCATAGGCGTAGGTCGCGATCCGCTCGTGCATGGCCTGGCCGCCACTGACCGTGCCGCTACTGGTGATGCCGGTCAGCAGTGTCGGATGCTGCGGGTCTTCATAGTGGTACAGGCGGCTTGCGCTGCTGGTCGTGACACCCCGGTCCGTGTACGGATGGCGCTTGCGATTGCCGTCGTAGTAGGCCGGAAGGGAGACCCTGACGAGGTTTGCCAGCACGCTGCCGGCGTTGGATGCCGCGCCCTTCGGCATCTCGCTGCCGTAGTCGTAGCGAAACTCGCCGACGGGACTGTCGATGCCGATGACGCCCTTGTAGCGACCGCCTGCGGTACGCTGCTCGCGGTCCGGGTACTTCAGTTGCAGGCTGCGGCCCTGAGGATCGGTGACCTTGAGCAAGCGGCCATCGGGGGCGCGTTGCAGCGAGACGAACTCGCCCGTGGGGGCGAGGATCTGCACGAGCCGGCCCTGGTGGTTGAAGGACAGCTTCCTGCCGCCGGGCCAGGTCCAGGTGTAGTCGTTGCCGGCAACGGTCTGACGTATGTGTATCGTGCCATGCGAGGGGTCGGGGCTTGCGCATTGGCTCGGGTTGGCGGGATCCCGGTTGAAGATGCGCCTTGAACCATCCGCCTGCAGCACGTGGATGCTGTTGCCGCGCACGAACAGGTCGGTCTCGTAGGACAGGCGCCACCCGCGGCCAAGGATGCCGGCCTGCTGACCGGGCAGGCTGAAGGCGCTGTTGTAGTGGCGAACGATTTCAAGGCCGAGCACGCCGGGCAGCGCAGCCAGGTCCACCTCGCGCTGGTACTTGTTGCCGGTGATGAGATTGATCGGATTGCCGGCGCCTGTACTGATGCCCCCGGAGTCCGACTGGGTCGCAGGGCCCTGCGCGGCGCACGTGGCACCGGACGCCACCGGCCCGCATTGCGACGGCGGCAGCACCGACAAGGCCGCGGGCATGCAGCCCGGACCGGGCGACGGACAACCGACGGCGGGTGAATCGATGTCGGGAGACTCGGCGAGTGCCGCGGCGGCGCCAAGGACCATTCCCGGACAGGCGCAAAGGAAGACGCGCCACGTGGCGCGCAAGGGGCAGAGCAAATTCATTCGATTGGCAGCAAGGAAGGAGTGGTTGCACGTCTTCTTGCTCCGGCGGGCAGCCGCTGGTCGACTGCCTGTTTATCGATCGTACCCGCGAGGGTCGACGCTTTGTTGTGGGAACGCGTATTGCTGTTTTTGCAATCGATGCAGTGTAGGGAAACATCGTTGGCGTGTCCATGCTGAACTGGCAGTTTTGCAACGCTGCGCGCGGGAAGAAATTCCCCTTGACGCTTGGCGCTGTGGCACAATAATTGCTAACAGGCAATGAGCCTGGACGGGGCGCCGCGGCTCTATCCGACCGGCGGACAACGTGAACTCACAAAGGTCAGACATGCTCAACAACCTCACGATACGCACACGGCTGATCGCCGTGCTCGGCCTTCTCTGCATTCAGCTTGTCGCCGGCGGCATCATCGGCATCGGCAGTCTCGGCATGGCGAACAGCTCCCTGAAGGAGATCTATGACGACCGTCTCGTGCGCCTCGGCGCCCTCGACCGCATCATCCGTCTGATCGACGAGAACGAGTCCGGCATCAGCAAGGCGCTGACGGGGGAACAGAGCAACCTGGAGCAGTCGCTCAAGCGTATTGCCGAGCGCAACAAGACCATCGACGTCGAGATGACGGCATTCCTGGCGTCCGGGTTGTCACCTGCCGAGCAGAAGCTGGCGGAGTCTTTCAATGCGCATCACAAGAAATACGTCGACGAAGGCATCAAGCCGGCAGTCGATGCGCTGACAGTGCTTGATACGATGTCGGCGGTGACGGCGGTGCACGGCCCGATGACCGCGCTGCTCGGGCCGGTGCGCAACGACATCAATGCGCTGGTGCAGCTGCAGCTGGATAACGCGAAGGCCGAATACCAGGCCGCCGAGCAGACCTACCAGCTGGTCAGGACCTCGTGCGTGATCGCGATCCTGGCCGGGCTCGCCTTCGCCGTGGTAGTCGGTGCCAAAGTGATCCGCACGATCTCCGGCCAGCTGGGACTGGCCGTCAGCGTCGCCGAAAATGTCGCGCGCGGCGACCTGAGCCAGGAGATCCGCGTGTCCGGCACGGATGAGACGGGGCGGCTGATGGCGGCGCTGAAGAACATGAACGACAGTCTCACGCACATCGTCGCCAAGGTACGGCATGGCACCGGCGTCATCGCGTCGGCATCAGTGCAGATTGCGTCGGGCAATGCCGACCTGTCAGCGCGGACAGAAAGCCAGGCAGGCTCGCTGGAGGAGACCGCGGCATCGCTCGAGGAGCTGACTTCCACCGTGAAGCAGAATGCGGACAGTGCACGCCAGGCCAACCAGCTCGCCGCAAACGCCTCCGCCATTGCCGACGACGGCGGCCAGGCGGTGTCGCGCGTGGTCGATACCATGAACGACATCCAGGGCGCGTCGCGCAAGATCGTGGACATCATCGGCGTCATCGACGGCATCGCCTTCCAGACCAACATCCTCGCACTCAACGCCGCGGTCGAGGCAGCGCGTGCCGGCGAACAGGGCCGCGGCTTCGCAGTCGTTGCCGCGGAGGTGCGCAGCCTCGCGCAGCGCTCCGCCGCCGCCGCGAAGGAAATCAAGGGCCTGATCACCGACACCGTCGAGAAGGTCAATGGCGGCACCGTCCTGGTCGACCAGGCTGGTGCAAAGATGCATGACGTGGTGCAGAGCATCCAGCAGGTCACCACCATCATGCGGGAAATCATGGCCGCCGGGCAGGAGCAGACCTCCGGCATCGAGCAGATCAACCAGGCAGTCAGCCTGATGGACCAGGCCACGCAGCAGAACGCGGCGCTGGTCGAGGAAGCAAGCACCGCCTCGACGAATCTGCGCGAACAGGCCGCGGCACTGGCCGACGCCGTCAGCGTGTTCAAGCTCGACGCCACGGCCGATGGCAGCGGCGTCGATATGCCGACGCTTGCCGGTTCCGGCCGCCTCGCCCTGCCCGGCGCGCAGGCCTGAGGGATGCAACGGGGGATGCGCGTCGCACGCGTATCCCTTGTGCACCCGCCTGCGGATTGCAACGCTTCTCTTCCCGCCTTCAGCCCGCACCGGCGCAACTAGCGCACTGCATTGTCCTGCTCCGCCTGACGGCGGAAGTCCTTCGGCCCCTGCCCGACACGCCGCTTGAAGAAGCGCGTGAAATAGCCCGGGTCGGAAAACCCGATCGCATAAGAGACCTCGGCGATGTTCATCGAGGTGTAGACGAGCCTGCGCTTCGCTTCCAGCAGCAGCCGGTCATGGATCAGGTCCAGCGCCGACCTTCCCGCCGCCCGCCTGCACAACAGGTTCAGGTGCGCGGCACTGATGCCCAGCTCGCGCGCGTAGCGCGAGACCGGATGATGCTGGCCGTACCAGGCATCGACCAGTTCGCAGAATCGCGCGAAGTGCCGGCCGGCGGTGCTGCCCGCGTGCACTTCCGGGCGCGGGGCCAGATGGCGCGACAGGGCGATCAGCAAGGCGGCAAGCAGGGTCTCCATCAATGCATGGCGAAACGGCGCGCGACTTGCGTATTCGCGCATGAACGCCTCGAACAGCATGTGGAGGTGGGTGCCCTCCGCATCGTCGGATAGCGTGTGCAGGCGCGGCGCCGGCAGCGGCAGGAGGCCCCCGTCGATGTCGCGCAGCAGGCGGCTGGCAAGCGGATAGGCAATCGTGATCACGCAGCCGAGGGCGTCCTGCTGGAAGTGGAAGCCGTGGATGCAGGACTGCGGCACGGCCAGCACCTGGCCGGCGGTCATCGCGAAATGCGCGTCGTCCAGCTGCACCCGCGCATTGCCGCGCTCCAGGTAGAGCAACTGGAACAGGCCGACGTGGCAATGCGGCTTGATGTGCCAATCGTGCAGGCTGCTGCGCGAGGCAATCGACTCGCAATGCACCATGTCGGGGCGCAGCCATGCATCCTGTTCCCCGTAGAGCTTGTAGACCGGTACTGCCGTGGCTGGGACCATGGTGACCTCGGCGGCGGGTTGAGAACGCGCACGGGGCTTCCCCCGATACGCGAAAAGTACAATTCTTTGTTGAATAAGTCTATTCCCCGCCGGCCCCCTGCGCGCGATCATCGGTCTAGCGACGACGGTGGAGGGGAAAGGATGAAGACGCAGGTGGCGATCATCGGCGCCGGTCCGTCGGGCCTGCTGCTCGGGCAGCTTCTGCTGCGCCTGGGCATCCCGAATGTGATCCTCGAGGCGAAGTCCGCCGCGCATGTACTCGGCCGGATCCGGGCGGGCGTGCTGGAACAGGGCACGGCGGACCTGCTGCGGGAAGCGGGTGCCGGCGAGCGCATGGACCGGGAGGGCCATGTGCACGAAGGCATCACCCTCGCCTTCGATGGCCGGCAGCAACGGATCGACCTGAAGCGCCTGAGCGGCGGCAAGAGCATGCTCGTCTACGGCCAGACCGAGGTCACGCGCGACCTGATGGCACAACGCGAGGCCGCCGGCGGCATGACGATCTACGAAGCGCAGGATGTGCAGCCGCGCGGCTTCCTCGGCGACCGCCCCCGAATTGATTTCATGCGGGAAGGCGAACATTTCACGCTGGAATGCGTGTACATCGCCGGCTGCGACGGGTTCCACGGCGTCTGCCGGCAGTCGGTGCCCGCGGCGGCGCTCAGATGCTTCGAGCGCGTCTACCCGTTCGGCTGGCTGGGCATACTGTCGCGCACGCCGCCGGCATCGCCGGAATTGATCTATGCCAACCACGAACGCGGCTTCGCCCTGTGCAGCATGCGCTCCGACATGCTGAGCCGGTACTACGTGCAGTGCACGCTCGAGGACAAGGTGGCCGACTGGAGCGACGAACGATTCTGGGAGGAGCTGAAGCGCCGCCTGCCGCCCGCCGTGGCGACAACGCTGGTCACCGGACCGTCGATCGAAAAGAGCATCGCGCCGCTGCGCAGCTTCGTGGCCGAACCGATGAAGTTCGGACGCCTGTTCCTGGCGGGCGACGCCGCGCACATCGTCCCGCCGACCGGGGCCAAGGGGCTGAACCTGGCGGCCAGCGACGTGCGCACGCTCTACCAGGTCCTGAAGATCCGCTACGGGCAAGGGCGGGAAGATGTGCTGGACCGGTATTCCGATACCTGCCTGCGGCGGATCTGGAAGGCCGAGCGCTTCTCCTGGTGGATGACTTCGCTGCTGCACCGGCTGGATGACGACCCGTTCTCGCGGCGCATCCAGCTCGCCGACCTCGACTACTACACCGGTTCCGTCGCCGGCCGGACGACGATTGCCGAGAACTATGTCGGCCTGCCCTACGAAGAGATCACGTGAAGGCGCGACCGGATCGCGTCCCGCGGCCGGCTGCAGGACGAATATCAGATCGACTATGATTTGCAGACCGGCCTGAGCGGCCGGCAAAAACCAGGCGCCGCAACGGCCAACGAAAGGAGACTTGCCATGCATCCCAGGAACCTCGCCGCATCCATTGCCCTGCTCGGCGCCTGCGCCGTTCCAGCCGCTCCCGCGCTGGCACAGGAGGCCATCAGGATCGGGCTGATCGCGCCGTTCTCCGGGCCGTTCGCGGACTACGGCAAGCAAATGGAAGGCGGCATCAAGGCCTACATGAAGCAGCACGGCGACAAGGTCGCGGGCAAGAAGATCGAGCTGATCCTGAAGGACACCACCGGTCCCGTGCCGGAGGTCGCCAAGCGCCATGCGCAGGAACTGGTCGTGCGCGACAAGGTGGACTTCCTGGCCGGCTTCGGCCTGACGCCGGAAGCGCTCGCTGTCGCGCCGGTTGCCGAACAGGCGAAGAAGCCGATGGTGATCATGAATGCCGCTACCTCGGTCATCACGACCAAGTCCGCCTACGTCACGCGGGTGTCGATGACCCTGCCGCAGATCTCGGCGCCGATGGGCACCTGGGCGGTGAAGAACGGGGTGAAGAAAGTCGTCACCCTGGTCGCGGACTACGGCCCGGGCATCGACGCCGAAACCGCGTTCAAGACCAGCTTCACCGGTGGCGGCGGACAGGTGCTGGAATCGATCCGCGTGCCGTTGCGCAACCCGGAATTCGCGCCGTACATCCAGCGCATCAAGGATGCGAAACCGGAAGCGGTATTCATCTTCGTGCCGGCGGGCGAACAGGCCGTGGCCTTCATGAAAGGCTACCGGGAACGGGGCCTGGCGGAAGCCGGTATCCGCGTCATCGCCACCGGCGACCTGACCGACGACCATGTACTGCCCGCGATGGGCGATGCCGTACTCGGCGTCACCACCAGCTTCCACTATTCCGCTGCACACGACTCCCCGGAGAACAAGGCCTTCCTGAAGAACTTCGCCGATGCCAATCCCGGCGCCGGCCGTCCGAATTTCATGGCCGTGGCCGCCTATGACGGCATGCACGCCATCTATGAAGTGGCGAAGAAGTTGAACGGCAAGATCGACGGCGACAAGGCGATGGCGGCGTTCAAGGGCATGAAGATCAACAGTCCGCGCGGCCAGATCATGATCGACCCGGCGACGCGCGATGTCGTGCAGACCGTCTACATCCGCAAGGTCGAGAAGGTCAACGGCGAGCTCTACAACATCGAGTTCGACAAGTTCGCGGATGTGAAGGATCCGGGAAAATAAGCGTGTCGGAAGCACTGTGCGATTTTCCGGGCAACCGGCTGCCGCTGTGCGCCGGCTTCCCGGCCCGGGCTGCACGCCTGTCGCCTCGCCGCTGCGGCGGGGCCGGGACGACTGACACGCTGCGGTCACGGGCGCGCTTTGGCATGCAAAGCCTGCTATCGACGGAAGGTGGTCTGCATGAAGACGATGTCGAGGACCGTGCTCGCCCTGTCCACGCTATCCGCCCTTTCCGGACTTGTAGCGTCGCCAATGCGCGTGGAGAACGCTGACATGCCGCTGGCGAAGGAGCGGGATGCGCCCGTCGTCATCGCCCACCGCGGCGCCAGCGCACTGCGACCCGAACATACGATCGCGTCCTATCGGAAGGCGATCGAGGACGGGGCCGACTTCATCGAGCCGGACCTCGTCATCACCCGGGATGGTGTCCTCGTCGCCCGGCACGAGAACGAGATCTCCGGCACCACCGACGTTGCGGCGCGGCCGGCGTTCGCCGCGCGCAAGACCACCAGGGTGATCGACAACGAGCGGGTGACCGGCTGGTTCACGGAAGACTTCACGCTTGCCGAACTGAAGACACTGCGCGCGAAGGAGCGCATCCCGCGCAATCGTCCCGCCAATATCCGGTACGACGGCCAGTTCGACATCCCGACGCTGCAGGAAGTGATCGCGCTTGCGCAACGCATGTCGGCACTGACCGGAAGAACCATCGGCATCTATCCCGAGACCAAGCACCCCAGCCATTTCAGGTCCATCGGGCTGCCGCTGGAGGAGCGGCTGGTCGAGCAGCTGCATGCGGCCGGGTACAAGGGAAGGCATGCGCCGGTCTACATCCAGTCTTTCGAGGTGGCGAATCTGAAGGAAATCCGGGCGATGACGGCACTGCCGCTCGTGCAGCTACTGGCGGCCGCCGGCCAGCCCGAAGACTTCCGGCGCGCCGGCGATGCAAGGGGCTACAGGGATATCGCGAGCACCGCCGGGCTGCGTGAAGTGGCGACCTACGCCGATGCGATCGGGCCGGCGAAGGAAATGGTGATCGGGCGGGATGGCAGCGGCAGGCTTGGCGTGCCGTCATCGCTTGTGAGGGACGCGCATGCCGCCGGCTTGCGCGTGCACCCCTATACCTTCCGTCCCGAGAATCCCTTCCTGCCGCTCGACCTGCGCGGCGCCGATCCCGCCTCGCCGTCGCAGCGCGGCGACCTCGGCAAGGAACTCGCCGCCTACCTTGCTGCAGGGGTGGACGGGTTCTTCACGGACGACGCCGCCGAGGGCCGCGCGGCGGTGGAGGCATTCCGGCGGAAGTGAATGTGGTGACCGGCGGGAAGCCTGGCGTCGCCGTCCTTCAGGCCACCGCGACCAGCCGCGCGAGCGTCTCCGGGTCGCGCAGCAACGCGGCACTGTCCGTCGCATGCACGACCCGGCCGCGCTCCAGCACCATCGCCCTTTTCGTCAGCGACAGTGCCAGCCGCGCATGCTGCTCCACGATGATGACGGCCATGCCGCGGTCGCTCACCAGCGACCGGATTGCGTGCGTAAGTTCCTGCACGATGACCGGCGCCAGGCCCTCCATGGGTTCGTCCAGCAGAAGAAGCACGGGATTGACCATCAGCGCCCGCGCGATCGCCAGCATCTGCTGCTCGCCGCCGGACAGCTGGTTGCCCATGTTCGTCCGGCGCTCCTGCAGTCGTGGAAAAAGCTGGTAGACCTTCGCCACCGACCATTCGCCCGGACGCGCGACCGCGATCAGGTGCTCCTCCACCGTGAGCGACGGGAAGACGTGGCGTTCCTGCGGCACCCAGCCAAGTCCCGCCTGGGCGCGCAGGTGGGTCGGCATGCGGCTGATGTCCCTGCCGCGCCAGACGATGCGGCCGGCGTGGCGACGCGTAAGTCCCATCAGGGTCACCAGCAGGCTGGTCTTGCCCACGCCGTTGCGGCCCAGCAGGGCGAGGCTGTCGCCCTCCTGCATGCTGAAAGACACCTGTTCCAGCACCACCGCATCGCCGTAACCGGCCGATACCTTGTCGAATTCAAGCAGCTGACGCATGTTCCGCCTCTCCGAGATAGACCTCCTTCACCCGCGGATCGGCACCGATCTCCGCGGGCGTGCCCTCGGTCAGGACCTTGCCGCCGACGAGGACGGTGATGCGCTCCGCGAAACGGAAGACCAGGCCCATGTCGTGTTCGATGAACAGGATGGTGACTTCGCGCGGCAGGCGCGCGATGGCATCGAAAAGTTCGACGCTCTCCGCCGAGGGAATACCGGCGGCGGGTTCGTCCAGCAGCAGCACGGCGGGCCTGGTGGCGAGCGCGAGCGCGATCTCGACCAGTCGCTGCTTGCCGTAGGCAAGGCTGGCCGTCCTGCGGTCAGCGTCGCGCTCGAGATTGAGACGGGCGAGCAGCGCCATCGCTTCGTCCGCCACCGCGTGGTGGCGCGCCACCGTCCTGAACCAGATGCGGTGCATGCCCTCGCGCTCGAAGATCGCCAGCATCACCGACTCCAGCACGGTGAGGCCGGCGAACAGGGTGTTGATCTGGAAGGTGCGGGTCAGGCCGCGCTTGACCCGCCGGTGCTGCGGCAGGCCGGTGATGTCGTCGTCGCCGAAGTACACCCGGCCCGCACTGGGGGCGAGATAGCCGGTGAGCAGGTTGATGAAGGTGGTCTTGCCGGCGCCGTTCGGGCCGATCAGCGCATGCCTGGCTCCGGCGGCAAAGCGGAGGCTGATATCACTGTTGGCGACGAACGGTCCCCAGCGGCGGGTGAGTCCTTCGGTGCGTAGTGCGGTCGTCATGCTTTCCTCCCGCCATCGTTGCGGCGTGCGGCAAGGGCGCGCTCGATGCCGCCGAGGATGCCTCCCCGCGCGAACAGGACGATCACGACCAGCAACAGGCCGATCCAGAATTGCCAGTAGACCGGATCGATGCCGGCGACATAATCCTGGGCAATCATGAAGACCATCGCGCCGACCAGGCCTCCGTACAGGCGGCCGGTGCCGCCCAGCACGAGGATGATCAGCAGCTCCGCCGAGCGCGAGAAGCTCAGCGATTCGAGGCCGACGAACTGGGTGGTCTGTGCCAGCAGCGCGCCGGCAAGGCCGGCAATCGCGGCACTGACGGTGAAGACGGTGACCAGCCGGGCATTCACGTTGACGCCTATCGCCGGCATGCGGCGCGCGCCCTCGCGGATGCCGGCCAGGCCGAGCCCGAACGGCGAGCTGACCAGGCGGCGTGCGAACACGAACACCATGAACAGGACCGCCAGGCTGTAGAGGTAGCCGGTCTTGCCGAACAGGTCGAATTCAAACACGCCGAACAGCTTGTCCATGGCCATCCCGGACAGCCCGTCCACGCCGCCGGTGACGAAGGCGGCCTTGTTCGCGGCCTCGAAGGTCATCAGTCCGATGCCGAGCGTGACCATCAGGCGCGTAAGGTCCCGTCCGCGGACGACGAGAAAGCTGGTGAGGAAGCCGAACAGTCCTGCAACCAGTCCGCCGGCGAGCAGGCCGCTGACCGGTTCGCCCCATCCATGCACGGACAACAGGCCGGCCACGTAGGCTCCGGCGCCAAAGTACGCCGCATGGCCGAGGGAGACCATGCCGGCATAGCCGAGGATCAGGTCGAGCGACAATGCGAACAGGCCGACGATCATGATCTGGCTGCCGAGCACCAGGTAGCCCGGAAACAGGAAATAGGCCGCCACCGGCAGCAGCCAGAACAGGACCTCGGCCAGCCGCCAGCGGTCGTCGGGCAGCCGGCGCCTGCGCACCGTCCCTGAAGGCGTCGCCGCGGCAGCGCGGATGGCGTCGCTCATGGGCGCCTCCCCAGCAGGCCGGACGGGAACAGCAGCAGCAGCGCCACCATCAGCGCGTAGATCACGAAGGCGCCGACGTCCGGCACATAGTACTTTCCGGCCACGTCGAACACGCCGAGGATCAGCGCGGCGGCCAGCGGCCCGCGGATCGTGCCGGCACCGCCGACGGCGACCACCAGCAGGAAGTACACCATGTACTTGATCGGGAAAGTCGGGTCGAGGCCGAGGACATCGATGCCGAGCCCGCCGCCGAGGCCGGCGAGTCCGGAGCCGAGCGCGAAGGTCAGGCTGAAGATGCGGTCGACATTGATGCCGAGGCCCGCCGATGCTTCCTGGTTATCGACGGCGGCGCGGATACGCGCCCCGAAACGGGTCCGCTCGAGCAGCAGCGCAAGCACGATCGTGATGACGACCACCACGGCGATCATGAACAGCCGGTAGGCGCCCACCTCGAGTCCCGCAATCGATACCTGGCCGCGCAGGAAATCCGGCAGCGGCACCGGTTGCTGCCGCGGCCCCCAGACATAGGTCGCGCCGGCAATCGCCATGAAGGTGAGACCGATCGAGAACAGCACCTGGTCGAGGTGGGTCGCCTTGTACAGCCGCCGGTAGAGCGTCCGCTCGAGCAGCAGTCCGGCGAGCGCGCTGGCGATGAAGGCGGCCGGCAGCGTCAGCAGGAAAGGCACCCCGGCGCGCGCCATCAGGGTCACGCAGACATAGCCGCCGAGCATGGCGAACGCGCCGTGGGCCAGGTTGATGAAGTTCATCAGCCCCATCGTCACCGACAGGCCCACGCTGATCAGGAACAGCAGGCTGCCGTAGGCGATGCCGTCGAACAGGACGCCGATCATCGCGGCCTCCGGCACGCAAAATGACGCATGTGGTCTCCTCGCATTGTCTGTCGAGCAGGCGTCTGGCGCGCCCTCGCTCACGGCATCGCGACTGCTTCAGGTCGCTTCGCCGTCCATTTCCCGGAACACCTCGGACGCCACGCGAAAGGCGGCGTTGGCGGCCGGCACACCGCAATATATCGCGGCTTGCAGCAGTACTTCCTTGATCTCGTCGCGGCTGACGCCATTGTTGGCGGCCGCCCGCAGGTGCAAGATGAGTTCTTCCTCCCGGTTCAGCGCCACCAGGGCCATGAGGGTCAGCAGGCTGCGCGTGTGGCGCGGCAAGCCGGGGCGGGTCCAGATCTCCCCCCAGGCATAGCGCGTGATCAGGTCCTGGAATTCTTCATTCAACGGCGTGAGCCGCGCCTGCGCACGATCGACGTGGGCGTCGCCAAGCACCGCGCGCCTGACTGCCATGCCTTGCGCTTGCCGGTCGCG
This sequence comes from Noviherbaspirillum sp., assembly GCF_036563305.1. Classification (GTDB taxonomy): domain Bacteria; phylum Pseudomonadota; class Gammaproteobacteria; order Burkholderiales; family Burkholderiaceae_D; genus Noviherbaspirillum. The sequence goes on from NZ_DATCMQ010000013.1 coordinate 144,180, forward strand.
CTCATCCATGCTGCGCCTCCTTCAGGAAATCCACTACCCCGCGGGTGAACAGCGCGGCCTGCTCCCAGTTCGAAAGGTGCGCCGCATCCAGTTCGAGGTAGCGGGCTCCCGGGATCTGCCCGGCCAGCCAGGCGCCGTCCGTGGCCGGCGTCGCCAAGTCATGGGTGCCGGCGATCACGAGCGTGGGCACGGCGATGGTCGAGGCGGCATCGCGCTGGTCCATGTCGCGCACCGCCGCGCAGTTGGCCACATAGCCGGCGCTGTCGGTGGCAAGCAGCATGTCCCGCACTTTTCCGACGTCCTGCCCGGCGCGGGCGACATGGCCGGGCGTGAACCAGCGGTCGATCACGGCCGGCACGATCGAGGCCATGCCTTCGGCGCCGACCTTTGCAATGCGCGCATCCCAGGTTTCCGGCGGGCCGATGCGGGCGGAGGTATTGCACAGGACAAGCCGGTGCAGCCGGCGTGGCTGATGGATGCCCATCCATATTCCGGTCATGCCGCCCATCGACAGCCCGCAGAAATGGGCGCGGTCGATGCCGAGCGCATCCATCAGCGCCACCACGTCGCCGCCGAGCTGGTCGATGCGGTAGGGCCCCGGCGGCACCGACGACGCGCCGTGGCCGCGGGTGTCGTAGCGCAGGACGCGGAACTGCTCGAGCAGCGCGGGCATTTGCGGCGCCCACATGTCGAGCGTGGTACCCAGCGAGTTGGACAGGATCAGCCAGGGCGCATCCTCGCGCCCCTCGACCTGGTAATGCAGGCGTACATCGGCATGGTCAAGAAACATGTTTACTCCCATCAGGTGCGCCGCCGGTGCGTTTCCAGCACCCGGTCGACGAATTCGCCTGCCTGGCCGAGGTAGTGCGCCGGCTCCAGCAGGCTGTCTATCTGTTCAGTGGACAGGTGCGCGGTGACGTCGGCGTCTTCCAGCAGCACGTCGCGCAGCTGCCTGCCATCCTGCACGGCGCGCCGGCAGGCGGCTTCCATTGCCAGGTGCGCCTGCATCCGGCCGAGCGTCGGGCCGAGCGCGAGCGTCACCGCCTCGGCCAGCAGGAGGCCGTTGGTAACGTCCAGGTTGGATTGCATGCGCCGCTCGTCGACGCCAAGGCCTTCGGCGATGGTGCGTACCTGCTGCAATGCGCCCGCGGTCAGCAGCACGATTTCCGGCAGCGTGTCCCATTCGGCCTGCCAGCCGCCCAGGGCACGCTCATGCTCCTGCACCATCCCGGACAGCATGACGGATACCAGCGGCGGGACCCGCGTCGCGGCAGCCAGGACGGCGGCGCAGGCGACCGGGTTGCGCTTGTGCGGCATGGTCGACGAGCCCCCCTTGCCCGCGGCTGCCGGCTCGGCGGCCTCGCCCACCTCGGTCTGCATGAGCAGCGAAACATCGCGCGCGATCTTGCCGAGCGAGCCGGTGAGCATGCCGAATACCGCGGCCGCCTCGGCCATGCGGTCGCGCTGCGTATGCCACGGGATGTCGGGCAGGTCCAGCCGGAGCTCCCCCGCGAGTGCCTGGGCAACCCGCAGCCCCTGCCCGCCCAGGCTGGCAAGGGTGCCGGCGGCACCGCCGAACTGCAGCGCGAGCACGCGGGTGCGTACGGCCGCCAGCCGGTCCTGGTGGCGCTGCAGGCCATCCAGCCAGCCGGCGACCTTCAGACCGAAGGTGAGGGGCAGCGCCTGCTGCATCCAGGTGCGCCCGGCCATCGCCGTATCGCGATGGCGGCGCGCCTGCAGCGCGAGCGCCGCGGTCAGTGCCACCAGTTCGGCATCGATCAGGTCCAGCGCGGTGCGCAGTTGCAGCACGAGGCCGGTGTCGATCGCGTCCTGGCTGGTCGCGCCCCAATGCACATAGCGGGCCGCGTCGGCGTCTTCGCCGGCGACCAGGTCGGTCAGCTGCTTCACCAGCGGGATGGCAAGGTTGCCGGCGGGAGCCGCTGCCGCCGCGAGCCCGTCGAAGTCGATCCGGTCCGCATTGCAGCAGCGGGCAATCGGCTCGGCGCAGGCGGCAGGGATGACGCCGGTGCGTGCCTGCGCCCTCGCCAGCGCCGCCTCGAAATCGAGCATCCCCTGCACGCAGGCCTGCGCGGAAAATATCGCGCGCGCGGCGTCCGTGGAAAACAGGACGCCGGTGAGGCTGGCGAGGGGCAGCACGGCCATTGCGGTCCTGGCGCCGGTCGCGCTCAGACGCGCTCGATGACCATGGCGATGCCCTGGCCGACGCCGATGCACATCGTGCACAGCGCATAGCGGCCGCCGGTGCGCTGCAACTGGTACATCGCGGTGGTGACGAGGCGGGCGCCGCTCATGCCGAGCGGATGGCCGAGCGCAATCGCGCCGCCGTTCGGGTTCACCCGCGGATCGTCGTCGCGCAGGCCGAGCATGCGCATCACGGCCAGGCCCTGCGCCGCGAATGCCTCATTCAGCTCGATGACATCCATCTGGTCCAGCGTCATGCCGAGCTGGCTCAGCAGCTTCTGGGTTGCCGGCGCCGGGCCGATGCCCATGACGCGCGGCGGCACACCGGCAGTGGCCATGCCGACGACGCGCGCGCGCGGCGTCAGCGCATAGCGGGCGGCGGATTCCTCGTCGGCCAGCAGCAGGGCGCAGGCGCCGTCATTGACGCCGGACGCGTTGCCGGCGGTGACCGTGCCGTCGGGGCGGACCACGCCTTTCAGCTTCGCCAGCGCCTCGATGCTGGTCGCGCGCGGATGCTCGTCATGCTCGACCACCAGCGGATCGCCCTTCTTCTGCGGAATCCGCACCGCGACGATTTCCTGCGCGAGCACGCCGCCCTGCTGTGCCGCCGACGCCTTGGCCTGGCTCGCCAGCGCAAAGCGGTCCTGGTCCTCGCGGTTGATGTTGTAATCGGTGGCGACGTTCTCGGCGGTCTCCGGCATCGAATCGACGCCATACTCGGCCTTCATCTTCGCGTTGACGAAGCGCCAGCCGATGGTGGTGTCGAAGATGCCGGCGTTGCGCGAGAACGCGCTGTCGGACTTGCCCATCACGAACGGCGCGCGGGTCATCGATTCCACGCCGCCGGCGATCATCAGGCCGGCTTCGCCCGCCTTGATCGCGCGCGCCGCCGTGCCGACCGCGTCCATGCCGGAGCCGCACAGCCGGTTGATGGTGGCGCCGCCGATTTCCTGCGGCAGGCCCGCCAGCAGCAGCGACATGCGGGCGACGTTGCGGTTGTCCTCGCCGGCCTGGTTGGCGCAGCCGAAGATCACGTCCTGCACCGCCGCCCAGTCGACCTTCCCGTTGCGTTCCACCAGCGCGCGCAGCGGCACCGCGCCGAGGTCGTCCGGGCGCACATCCTTCAGTGCGCCGCCGTAGCGTCCGATGGGGGTGCGGATCGCATCGCAGATCAAAGCTTGTTTCATGGTCTCTCCAGTTATCCGGCCGCCGGCTGCAGGCGCAGCGGCACACCGGTGATTCTTTGCAATTCCTCGAAACCGAGGCCTTCCACCATCTCGCGCACCACCAGGCCTTCCGGCGTCACGTCGATGACGGCGAGGTCGGTGTAGATGCGGCTGACGCAGCCGATGCCGGTCAGCGGATAGCTGCATTGTGCAACGATCTTGCTTTCGCCGCTCCGGGTCTGGTGTTCCATCATCACGAACACGTCCCTGGCGCCGATGGCCAGGTCCATGGCCCCGCCCACCGCCGGAATGGCGTCCGGGGCGCCGGTATGCCAGTTGGCGAGGTCGCCGCCGGCCGACACCTGGAACGCACCCAGCACGCAAATGTCGAGGTGGCCGCCACGCATCATTGCGAACGAGTCGGCGTGATGGAAGTAGGCGCCGCCGGGCAGCAGCGTGACCGGCTGCTTGCCGGCGTTGATCAGGTCGGGGTCTTCCTCGCCGGCCGCCGGCGCCGGCCCCATGCCGAGGACGCCGTTCTCGCTGTGCAGCAGGATCTCCCTGTCGGCAGGCAGATAGTTGGCGACCAGTGTCGGCAGGCCGATGCCGAGATTGACGATCGCGCCGTCCGGAATGTCCTGGGCCAGGCGGGCCGCCATGTCGTTTCGCGTCATGCGCTTCATTGTGCTTCTCCCGCGCGCACCACGCGCTTGACGAAAATACCGGGCGTGACCACCGCTTCCGGATCGAGTTCGCCGAGGGCGACGACCTCATCCACCTGTGCGATCGTGCATTTCGCGGCCATGGCCATGACCGGGCCGAAGTTGCGGGCGGTCTTGCGGTAGACCAGGTTGCCCCAGCGGTCCGCACGCAAGGCCTTGATCAGCGCGAAGTCGGCATGGATGGGCGATTCCAGGACATAGTGGCGGCCGTCGATCAGCCTGGTTTCCTTGCCCTCCGCCAGGATGGTGCCGTAGCCGGTAGGGGTGAAGAAGCCGCCGATGCCGGCGCCGGCGGCCCGAATGCGCTCGGCGAGGTTGCCCTGGGGCGTCAGTTCCAGTTCGATCTCGCCGGCGCGGTAAAGGGCGTCGAAGACATGGGAATCGGTCTGGCGGGGAAACGAGCAGATGATCTTGCGCACCCGCTTCGCCTTGAGCAGGGCGGCCAGGCCGGTGTCGCCGTTGCCGGCGTTGTTGTTGATGATGGTCAGGTCGCGGGCGCCCTGCGCGATCAGCGCGTCGATCAGTTCGACCGGCATGCCGGCGTTGCCGAAGCCGCCGATCATCACCGTCGCGCCGTCGCCGATGTCGGCCAGCGCCGTCGCGCAGGACTCGAAAATCTTGTTTATCACGTTGAAACCCTGGTTCGTTGATGCCGGCGGTTCGCCGCCTCGGCATTGCATGAATGTTTGATCATTCAGATGTTCGATAATCGAACAAAAGTTTGATCACTGAACAAAACCAGTGTATTTATTGAAGCAATTTTGCGTCAAGGCGGGGTTGGCGGATTTGGTGCGCCTACCGAACAGAGTTTTTCGCACCCCGCCATGCTTATCCGGAGCAACAGCAATGACAGCACCCGCCGCAGCGGGCAAGCCGAAGAGTCCCGCCGCCGCGCCCAGCATCGCGGACGAGATCGAGGCCCTTGCCGATCCCAATTTCATGACCTCGCTGGCACGCGGGCTGGCCGTGATCCGCGCGTTCAGCGACCAGCGCCGCAGCCTCACCATCGCCCAGATCAGCCATCGCACCGGCATCCCGCGCGCGGCGGTGCGGCGTTGCCTGTACACCCTGCGCCAGCTGGGCTATGCCGATGCCGACGGCAACAATTTCTCGCTGAAACCGAAGGTGCTCACGCTCGGCTACTCCTACCTGTCCTCCACCCCGCTGACCGTGTCGGCGCTGCCCATTCTCAACACGATCAGCCGCACGCTCAGCGAGTCCTGCTCGCTGGCGGCGCTCGAGGAAGGCGAAGTGCTGTACGTGGCGCGTTCCGCGACCTCGCGCGTAATGTCGGTATCGCTCAATACCGGCAGCCGGCTGCCCGCCTACTGCACCTCGCTGGGCCGCACGCTGCTTGCCCACCTGCCGGACGACATGCTGGACGACTACTTCGCCGGCGTGGAGCTGAAGGCCAAGACCGACAGGACGGTGGTGTCGGAAACGCGGCTGCGGGAGATCCTGGCGGAGATCCGCAAGAACGGCTACGCGCTGGTCGAGGAAGAGCTCGAGGTCGGCCTGCGCTCCATCGCCGTGCCGGTGCGCGGCGCCGCCGGCAACGTGGTCGCGGCGCTCAACGTCGGTGCGCAGGCGACGCGTGTCAGCAGCCGGCAGATGCGGGACGACTTCCTGCCGGTGCTGCTGCGGGGCGCGCAGGAACTGTCCGTTCTGTTGCCGTAGGTCGCAGCCCCACGGCATGCGGGGCGATAGAATCTGCAGGCGGGTGCGCTGTCGGCGGGAGGCGTTGCCCGGCCGTTTCCGGACCTGCGCGGGCTGCCCCGACATGGCCGTCCCTTCGTCCCGCCTGATTCCTAGCGTTCGGAGCATTCGATGCCTGTGCAAGTCGCCACGCAAATTCCCTGGAAAGAACTGATCAAGCTGGTGCCGACGGTGGTCGCGGCAACCCGGGACCTGCGCAACAAATGGGGTTCAAAGCAGCAAGCGCCCGAGGTCGATCCGCATGCGGAGGTGAAGACGCAGATCGCGACCGTCACCCAGCGCCTCGCCACGCTCGAAAGCGCCGGGGCCGAGCAGGCCGACGTGATGAAGCAGATCGCCGAACAGCTGCAGGGCGTATCGGCCGGCCTGGCGGAGACGGCCCGCAGGGCGACCACCGCGCTGTGGACCGGACTGGCCGCGCTGGCGATCGGGACGGTTGCCGTGGTCGTCGCGGTGATCGTTGCCATGACCGGCGCATGAACACGCCTTCCCCGTCGCCCGGGATACGCGGGGCGAACCCGGCGGACGGCCCCGCGATCGCCGGGCTCCTCGCGGCGCTCGGCTATCCGGGAACAGCGGGTCATGTCGCGACCAGCATCGATCGCCTGCTCGCGCATCCGGACGCCGGCCTGCTGGTCGCGGAAGAGCAAGGCGCAGTGATCGGATTCGTGTCGCTGCACTTCATTCCGCAGATTGCAATGGAAGGCGACTTCTGCCGGATCAGCTATTTTTGCGTGGCGGAGGCGGCGCGCGGCAGGGGAATCGGTGCGAAGCTGGAGGAGGCAGTCGTGGCGCTGGCGTCAGGACGCGGCTGCGACCGCATCGAGCTGCATTCCCATGCCCGCCGGGAGCAGGCGCACCGGTTCTATGCCCGGCAGGGCTACGAGGAATCGCCGAAGTACCTGATGAAACGACTGCAACCGGCACCTTGAGGCGCTACCCGGATACGCCTCAGCCCCTGCGCTTTTGCGGCCTGGGGGCGGCTGCGGCACATGCGCGCAGCATGCCGGCAAAGTCCCGCGCGGCCGGACCGGGGGAGGCAGCGTCGCTATCGCTGCGGGTCATCAGCCCGACCGGCTCCTCCAGCCCCGGCATCGCCAGTTGAAGCGTGGTCAGCAGGCCGTCTTCCACATCGGGCCGCGCCGCGCCCGCCGGTGCGAACCATACGGCGTCGCTCTTGCGAACCAGTTGCCGCGCCAGCGACACCGACAGCGTCTCCACGCGCGATAACGGCAGTTCCAGCCCGTGCGAGCGGAAAAAGCTCTCGGTATTGTGCCGCGGAATGGTGCCCTGGGCCGAGACCACAACCGGAAAACCGGCAACCTCCTGCAGGCCGGGCACCGGTTTTCCGGCGAGCGGATGACCGCGCCGCACGACAAGCGTCATCGGTTCGACATAGAGCAACTCGAAACTGAGCCCGCGCATCGATTCCGGATCCGCCATCCGCGCCAGCGCCAGGTCGATGTCGCCTGCCTTGAGCATCGCCAGCAAGACCGTATTGGTGCCGGCCTGCACCTCCACCGGCGTGTGCGGACGTGCCGCGCGAAACCGTTCGAGCGCGGCCGGCAGCAGGTCGGGCGCGACGGTCGGCAGCGCGCCGATGCGCAGCGGCGTCGGTCGCGCATCCTGGCCGCCGCGCACGGCCGCCCTTGCCGCGCCGAGCGCATCGAGCACTGCGCGCGCGCGCGGCAGGAAGTCCCTGCCTTCGCGCGTCAGCGCGGTGCCGGCCCGTCCGCGTTCCAGCAGGCGCATGCCGACGATGTCCTCCAGTTCGCTGAGCGTCTTCGACACCGCCGGCTGCGTCAGCTGCAGGCGCGACGCCGCCCGGCCGAGATGCCCGGTCTCGGCCACACAGGCAAAGCAATCCAGGTGGCGGAGCCGGATGCGACGCGTGAACAGGTCTGTTTCCATAAGTTCAGGTTATCAATAACCGGGCAATAATTCAATTTACATGACTATTTTTCACGCATAGATTCATGGCGGGAGCAGACGAGGAGACTGCATGAACGACCAGGCACTTGAATACCTGCAGCGCGACCCGGACCGGCACCCGCCGGCCCATGCGCCCGGTTACAAGACCAGCGTGCTGCGCTCGCCGCGGAACGCGCTGATCTCGCTGGAGCACAGCTTGTCGGAGGTGACGGCACCGGTATTCGACCGGGCGTTGCTGGGGCCGAAGGACCACGACCTGGTCCTGAACCATGCCAGGGAAGGACTGCCGGTGGGAGAGCGCATCCTGGTGCACGGCTTCGTGCGCGACGCGTTTGCGCGCCCGGTGCGCAATGCGCTGGTGGAGGTCTGGCAGGCGAACGCCGGCGGCCGCTACCGGCACAGGAACGACCGGTACCTGGCGCCGGTCGATCCCAATTTCGGCGGCTGCGGCCGGACGATGACTGACGAGCACGGTTACTACTTCTTCCGTACCGTGAAGCCCGGCCCCTATCCCTGGCGCAATCGCATCAACGACTGGCGGCCTGCACACATCCACTTTTCGATCTCGGGCAGCGCATGGGTGCAACGCCTGGTCACCCAGATGTATTTCGAGGGCGATCCGCTGATCGCGACCTGTCCGATCGTGCGGTCGATCGCCGACGAGGATGCGGTCCGCGGCCTGATCGCGCTGCTCGACCGGGCGCATGCGGTACCGCTGGACAGCCTCGCCTACCGCTTTGACATCGTGCTGCGCGGCGCGCGCGCAACGCTCTTCGAGAACCGGCTGCAGGGAGGCGAGTGATGCGGGACATGCTGAAGCCCTTGCACGAAAGCGCCTCGCAGACCGCAGGCCCTTACGTGCACATCGGACTGGCGCCCCGCGCGGCCGGCTTCGACATCTTCGGTCACAACTTCGGCCCTGTGCTGGCCGGTCCCGGCACCCGCGGCGAACGGATTGCGATCGAGGGATGCGTGATCGACGGCTCCGGCACGCCGCTGCGCGACGTGCTGATCGAGATCTGGCAGGCGAACGCCGACGGCCGCTACAACCATCCTGCCGACCGTCAGGAGAAGCCGCTGGACGCGGACTTCCAGGGCTGGGGCCGGGCCTGCTCGGACTTCGAGAGCGGCCTGTACCGTTTCGAGACGATCAAGCCGGGGCCGGTCGCCGGGCGCGGCGGGCGCCCCATGGCGCCGCATGTCAATTTCTGGATCGTGGCGCGCGGTATCAACCTCGGCCTGCACACCCGCATGTACTTCGCTGACGAAGCGGATGCGAACGCCGCGGATCCGGTGCTCGGCCTGATCGAGTGGGAAGTACGCCGCAAGACCTTGCTCGCGGTGCGCAGCGAGCGTGATGGACAGACGATCTACCGGTTCGACATCCGGATACAGGGCGGCGAGGAGACGGTGTTCTTCGATATCTGACCGGGATGCGTGCTGCCGCGCATCGCGCCGCAGCGGATGCACTGCCGCATCGTCGTTCCCGCACTGCGCCGCTTCAACGCTTGTCCCACCATGCCGTCATCTGCTTGCGCATGTCCTCGTCGGGGATCACGCCCGTGCCTGCCCGGCAGTTGTCCGCCATGTGCCTCGGCCGGCTGGTGCCCGGAATCACGCAGGTCACTGCGGGATGGCCCAGCGCATACTTCAGCAGCACCTGCGCCCAGCTGGTGCAGCCGATATCGCCCGCCCATCCGGGCAGGGGCGTTCCGGCGAGCTCGCGCAGCAGGCCGCCGCCGCCGAAGGGCTGGTTGACCAGCACGGCGATGCCGCGCTCGGCAGCGAGCGGCAACAGCCGTCGCTCCGCGGCGCGGTCGGCAAGCGAATAGTTGAGCTGCACGAAATCCGGCTTCTCGCTGCGCATGACCGACTCCAGCTCGTCATAGGCGCTGGAGGTATAGTGCGTGATGCCGAGGTAGCGGATCCGCCCTTCCGCCTTCCATGCGCGCAGTGTCCGGAGGTGCGTGCGCCAGTCGACCAGGTTGTGCACCTGCATCAGTTCGATGCGCTCGTCGCGCAGCAGCTGCATCGACCGGCGCATCTGGGCGATGCCCTCGTCACGGCCGCGGGTCCAGACCTTGGTCGCGACGAAAGCGCGGTCATGGGCCTTCAATCCCGCCAGCAGGTCGCCTGCGACTTCCTCCGACCGGCCGTACATCGGCGAACTGTCGATGACCGAGCCGCCGGCCGCGAACAGCACCTGCAGCACCTCCCGCAGCGGCGCGCGCTCGGCCTCGCCCGGGCCGGCATCGAAGGTCTGCCAGGTGCCGACGCCAATCACGCCCAGCGCTTCTCCGCTGGATGGAATCGGGCGGGTGTGCATGCGCCCGGCTGGCGCGACGCCTTGCGGCTGCCGGGCATTGCCGGTGACGGCGAGGCCGGCGCCAACGGCCGCCGCCATTGCCAGCCGCAGGAACTCGGCGCGCGTCATGGCACGGCCGGGGTACGCCCCACGGGAGCCGGACGACGCCTGCGACAGGTGCGATGGGTGCGATGGGTGCGATGCGTGCGATTCATGCGATTCGTCCTTCATGCGAAGCCTCCCTCTCCTGAAACCCGTTGTCCGACGCCCGCGCGCGCGCATCCTGGCGCCGCGCCAGCCAGACCGACAACCAAACCCATAGCGCGCCGAACGGCGCAAAGACCGCGGTCATGCCCGCAAAGCCGATGCCGGTCGCAGCCAGTCCGGCGAAGAGCCAACCGCTGGCGGCGTCGCCGCCACGATAGACGACGGTGTCGATGACGTTCTTTGCCTTGTACTTCGCCGCGCGGCCGACCACGGTGAACAAGGCCTCCCGCGCGGGGCGAACGATGGCGTAGTCGAGCCCGCGCCGCAGCACCTGGACGGCGCCGAGCACGGCGACGAAGGGCCATACCGCCAGCGCCGAAAACGCAAGCAACCCGGTCAGCGGCAACAGCATCAGGGCAACGGCGATGCCCGCGCACCGGATCAGCCGTCCGGCGACGAACATCTGCAGCAGCAGCGCCAGCGCGGAGACGGCAAGGTCGACCACGGCAAAGAAGCGCGTGCGCGCCGCGGTATCAGCGAAGCTGACTTCCACGATGCGTCCCTGCTGGAAATACAGGAAGGTCGATGCTGTCGCATGCAGCAGCAGGTAGAGCACGATGCCCAACAGATAGCGCTCGCGCAGGATCAGTGAGATGCCTGCGAACATGCCGCCGCCAAGCCGGGTGCCGTGCGGATCCGTACCGCGTGCTGCCTCCTGCCGTTCCGTCGGCGCGCGCGCCTCGTCGGCAAGGCGGCGGTAGCTGCGGACGGCCGCCTCCAGGAGCAACGCGGCGATCACGGCGAGAAAGGGGATGCCGAGGCTGAGCGAGAGTCCCGCCGCAAGCGCGGGTCCGGCAAGCGCCCCGGCCGTGCCGCCGGCCGCAATGAAACCGAACAGCCGTTTCCCCTGCTCGCTGCTGAAGTGATCCGCCATCACGCTCCAGAAGATGCTGATCACGAACAGGTTGAACACGCTGAGCCAGACGAAGAACACGCGCGACACGACCAGTTCCTGCACGCCGGCGCCGAACAGGGCCGCGAACACCAGGATGTTGAGCGCGAAGAAGCGGTAGACAAACGGCACGAAGCGGCGCGGCGGCCAGCGCGCGGCGATGGCGCCGAACACGGGCACCAGCGCCAGCATCGCGACAAATGTGGCGGTGAACAGCCATTGCAGCTGACCGGCGCCCCCGACCAGCCCCATCGCGTCGCGCAGCGGACGCAGCAGGTAGTACGCGCACAGCAGGCAGAAGAAATAGGCAAAGCCGAGCAGCAGCGCGGCGGTCTCCTGCGGCCGCACGTCCACGGCACGGACCAGCAGGCGGTGTGCGAAGGCGAGGCGGCGTGCGTGGCGGGCGTCGTGGAACAAACCGTTTTCCTGAGCGGAGATTGCCGAAGGGACAGGCAACTGCGGAGTGCCGGAGATGTGCCGATACTATCCCACCGCGGCATTGCCTGCAGGCGTGACCGTGCTGCAGCCACCGATGCGCCGCCAGCGAATGTTGCCAGCGGTGCCCGGGAATCCGGCGGGCGCGCCGCATCCGGCATCCTCATGCCAGTGGCGCCTTGCCCTCCCGGCAATCATCCAGCGGCCCACGTGGAGAGCGCCGTACCCGCGTTTTCTGGCCGATGGGCCGCACCGCTGCGCTCATTCCTTCTCGATGCCCGCCTTCCTGACGATCTCCTCCCATTTCTTCGATTCCTCCGCCTGGAACTGCGCCAGCTCCTCGGGGCTCGTGAGAAAGGGCTCGACGCCGCTGTTGGCGTAGAAGGTCGTGGCGCCGGGCGATCTTGCCGCTTTCGCCAGCCAGCCATTGAGCCTGCCGATGATCGTGGCCGGTGTTCCAGCCGGCGCGTAGGCGGCGAACCAGTAGCCCATGTCGTAACCCGGCACGCCGGCTTCCTCGATGGTCGGCACCTCCGGCGCCAGCGCCGACCGCTTCTTCGTCGACACACCGAGCGCACGCAGCTTGCCGCTTTTCACATGCGGCATCCCGGTGGCGGTGTCGGTGATCATCATGTCGATCTGGCCGCCCAGCAGGTCGGTGACCGCGAAGGTATTGCTCTTGTACGGCACATGCAGGATCTGCACCGCCGCCAGTTGCTGCAGCATTTCGCCCGCGATGCGGCTGGACGAACTGCCGCTGCCGAAGCTCAGCTTGCCGGGGTTCTTTTTGGCCGCCGCCAGGAAATCGCGAACGCTGGCGTACGGCGAGCGGCTGTTGACCACCATGATCTGCCCGCCCTTGCCCAGCCCGGTCACCGGCGCGAAGTCCTTGACCGGGTCGTACGGCAGCTTTTTGTAAAGGTGCTGGGCGGCGGCATGCGTGGTATTGGTGGTGATGAACACGGTATAGCCGTCCGGCGCCGCCCGTGCTGCCTCGCTGGCGCCGATGAAACCGTTGCCGCCCGGCTTGTTGTCGACGATCACCTGCTGGCCGCTCTCCGCTGCGACGCCCTGTCCGAGGGCGCGGGCGATCTGGTCTGTCGCGGTGCCCGAAGCAAAGGGCACGACGAAGCGGATCGGCTTCTCCGGAAAATCGGCGCGCGCGACGGCCGGCATCGTGAACGCGGCGGCTGCCGCGAGGGCGGTCGCAACGGCTTTGGGTACACGGCTTCTCATTGTTTGTCTCCTTGGGACTGTTGGTCTTGATCTCTTCTCATGGTGTCAGCAATTGCGTCGGCGGCAGCGTGATGCTGGTCTCGAGCAGCAGGAAGGAAAGCGCCTTGCCGTGGGCGTCCAGGTTGAGGGAGTCGTTGACGCCGCCGTCCAGCACGCCCTCCAGCACGAAGTTCATCGCGCCCAGCCTCGGCAGCAGGTAGCGGGTCACCGCCTCCGGTGACCGGCAGGCGAAGACCCGGGTGACGCGCTCTACGGTCAACTGCTGCTCCAGCACCGGATAGAACGCCATGTCGTACGCAATCACGCTGATGTTGGAACGGTTGCCCTTGTCCCCGGTACGCGCATGCGCGAGCTTGTGCAACGGAATCGTGATGGTCATTGCAGCCTCATTGGACGAATGCGAAGGACACCCGGACCATGTCCCGCGGCAGCAGCCAGGAGACGGCATTCAGGCGGCTGCGCAGGCTGGTCCGGACACCCCCGCCGCCGGCCGGGCCGCAAGTGTATAGGGCATTCACCTCGCGCAGCAGCGAGAGCGCCTCGTCCCGGTCCTCGTGCGCGCACGCCGCCCGCAGGCGGACGTCGCGGGCACCGGCGAGCGAAGCGGCCTCCACCTGGTCCAGCATGCCGCCGGCGTCGTCGCCGAACACGCTGAGCACGCCGATCAGGTCGAACCGGATCTGCAGCCGGGGCAGCCGCTGCCGCAGCACGTCCGCCGCCAGCCTTGCCCGTGCTCCCGCGCGCGGACCGGCATAGGAAATCTCGCCTTCCGCCAGCCAGCCGCCCTCGTAAAAGATGTTCGTCTTGAGCTGCGCCGGACGCGGATGCCCCTTGATGCCGGTCACCGCGACCCTGTTCGGCCCGAGCTGCGTGACTTCGGCCTCGGAGATATCGGCAATGACGTCCGGCGTCAGGTAGGCCGTCGGGTCGTGCAGTTCGTACAGCAGCTGCTCCTTGACGGTGCGGGTATCGACCACGCCGCCGGTCGGCTCCGACTTGCCGATCTCGATATTGCCCTCGCTGTCGATGGCGACGATCGGATAGCCGACGTGGGCAAGGTCCGGCACGTCCTTGCAGCCGGGATCAGCGAAGTAGCCACCCGTCGCCTGCGCGCCGCATTCCAGCAGGTGGCCGGCCATGGTCGCCCGCGCCAGGCGGTCCCAGTCATCCATGCGCCAGCCGAAATGCGCGAGCGCGGGTCCGAGCGCCAGCGACGGGTCGGCAACGCGGCCGCAGACCACGACGTCGGCACCCGCAAGCAGCGCGTCCGCGATCGACGCGGCGCCGATATACGCGTTGGCGCAGACGAATCGGGCGACGTCCACGCTCTCGCCGAGGGCCAGCCGCAGCAGTTCCCGGCCGCGGCCTTCCGCGATCTCGTCGCCCCGCACCACCGCGACGCGCGGCGCCGGCAGCCCGAGCTCCTCCGCCAGGCGCAGGATGCGCCTGGCGGCGCCTTCGGGATTGGCCGCGCCGAAATTGCTGATGATCGGAATGCGGTGGGCCAGGCACTTGCCGAGGACCGGTGCCAGGAGTTCGCACAGCAGGGGCTCGTAGCCGGCTTTGGGATCGCTGCGGCGCGCGAGTTGCGCAAGGGCCAGGGTGCGCTCGGCCAGGGTCTCGAAGATCAGCGCGGCCGGGCCGCCCCGGGCGATCATCGTATCGACGACCGGCTGGGCGGCATCCGTGCGGTCGCCGGAAAACCCGGCGGCGCATCCGATAAGGTAGGTCTGCATAGGCGGAACCAAGAAAGGCGACGAACGAGTATAGGCCGGCGCTTTAAACCAATTGACTGCTTATTCCAATCAATTAAACTGCGTCATCGATAACTACCGGGGCGGGCATGAACATCTCGATGCGCGACCTGCGCGCCTTTCTCGCCCTCGCCGAGCACCGCAATTTCACCCGGGCGGCCGAACAGTGCGCGCTGTCGCAGTCCGCTTTCAGCGCCCTGATCCAGGGTCTCGAATCCGAGCTCGGCGTTCGCCTTTTCGCTCGCAGCACGCGCCGCGTGGACCTGACGGTCGAAGGCCAGCACTTCAGCGGCACCGCCCAGCGCCTGCTTGCGGAGTTCGCGCAGGCGCAGGACGAGCTGCGCGATTACGCCGAAGTGCGCAAGGGCAGGGTTTCGGTCGCCGCCCTGCCTTCCCTCGCGGCCGGCTGGCTCCCGGTGGTGCTCAAGGAGTTCCGCGCCGCCCATCCCGGCGTCGCCACCTGGCTGACCGACACGCTGTCCGACGAATGCCTTGAACTGGTGCGCCGCGGCCGGGCCGACTTCGCGCTGTGCGCGGCGGGCGCGGACATGACGGGCCTCGAGGCCGAGCCGCTTTGCGCCGACGCCTTCCACGTCGTCATGCACCGCGACCATCCTCTGGCGCAGAGAAAAGCGCTTGCCGCGCGCGACCTGTCAAACCATCCCTTCATTCACCTCTCCGACGCCACCAGCGTCCGGCAGTCGCTCGACGCCGCGCTGCGTCCGGTCCGCCTCAACGGCATCATGGAAGTCGGCCATCTCGCATCGGTCGCCTCCCTGGTCGCCAACGGCATCGGCATCAGCGTCATTCCCTACCTCGCGCTGTTCCAGTTCACTCATCCCGAAATCACGGTCCGGCCCCTGCGGGAGCCCCAGATCGTGCGCACCATCTTTACAGTGCGCCGACGGGACCGCCCGCTGTCGGCCGCGGCGGGCGCCCTGCTGGCCCTGCTCCGCGAACGTCGCTCTGAGATTGCCTCCGGCAGCAGGTGACATGGCGGGAAATTCCGGACGACAATTTCTTGATCCTGCTTAATTTCCAGTACGTAATTCGTCGATTACACTCAAGAATCACCGGAATTGCAGCGAGCGAGGGCAGGGACGCCTTTTCGGAACGCCAGTGTGAAACAAATTTAAACAAAGCAACATTAAGGGTTTCTTAACCGCAATACTTCGTTTTCGGATGCCGCTGACCTCCGGTAATCGCCCTCCGCCCGCGTCCCCCCGGGAATGCGGGACTTATGACAAGGACACAGAAATGCTGCAACTTCAAGCCCTGCTCGACGCCGACCTCGGCAATGCCAACCGCCGTGTCAATGCGAAGGCGCCTCTGGTGGAGGAACGCCTGCCGTTCACGCTGCGCGTGGTCAGCAACGAAGCCGATCTGTGGAAGGCGGTGCAGATCCGGCATGCCGCCTATTCCCGGCATGTGCCCGACTTTGCCGCCACCCTTGCGCGTCCCGAGGCAACCGATTTCGAAGACGGCGTCGCGGTCCTGCTGGCGGAATCGCGCCTCGACGGCGCTCCGCTCGGCACCATGCGGATTCAAACCAATCGTTACAAGCCGCTGAGCCTGGAACAATCCCTTACCCTTCCCGATTGGCTGCAGGGCCGCCCCCTGGCCGAGGCAACCCGCCTGGGCATCACCGAGGAGCGCGTCGGCCGCGTGGTCAAGACGGCCCTGTTCAAGGCCTACTTCCAGTTCTGCGCGGAGGATGGCGTGGACTGGATGGTCATCGCCGGCCGCTCCCCGATCGATCGCCAGTACGAACGCCTGATGTTCAAGGATGTCTACCCGGGCCAGGGTTTCATCCCCCTCCGTCATGCGGGCAACATGCCGCACCGGGTGATGGCGCTGCAGGTATCCCAGGTTGAACCGACATGGCGCCAGGCAAGCCATCCGCTCTACGACTACTTCTTCCGTACCCGACACGTGGACATCGATGCCAGCCCGGTGATGGCGCGCGACGATGGCCGGGTCGCCTCGCCTTGGGAACATGACGCAGTGCTGGCGACACAGTAAGCGGTGCGGCGCCCGGCGGGAAAGCAACAGGAAATGCCCTGGCGCTTCCGCCGGAGCCGTTTAGGGTTTAAGGTACGGAATTCCAGCTGGAAACGACAATGGGGTTCAGTACATGCACAACACTATAGAGCCGGCCCGCCGTTGGTTCGCGCGTGCGTACGCGCGCCTTGACGTCCTGCTCTACGGATTCTCCGCCTACGCGCTGCCAGTCGGCATTGCCATCCTTTCCCTTCTCGCATTGACGGTATGGCATCACCGTTATGACAGCGGCAATCCGCAGTCGGTGGTGTTCCGCTACGTGGTCGATGCCGAAGGCCGGCTCACGGCGCCGGAAGCCGCCGCCGCCCTCGGCGAGCGCAGTGTCCGTCTGGTCGAGACCAACCGCTCGGAAGCGCCGGTCTGGTTCAGCTTCGTGGTGCCGGCCCCGCCAGAGGGCGAAAGAGCGGTGATCGAATTCCCTTCGCGCCACGCGGTCGACATCCAGTGCTGGGATGAAAACCTGCTGCCGTCCGGCGGGGCCAGTCGCGACGGCGCCTACGGCAGCCTGTCCGCCGTCAAGGCGGGCTTCGCGCTGCAACCGCCCGAAACCAGCGGCGACTCCTGGCACCTGTGCCGGTCCCGTTTCGTCGGGCCGGCACGTCTCACGGTCGATGCCTGGACGCCGGCGGACCTGCAGGCGTCCTCCGACAACTTCCACCGCAAGGCAGGACTGCTCGACGGCGGCATGATCGTGCTTGCCCTGTTCATGCTGATCACTGCCCTGATCGTGCGCCAGAGCCGCTACCTGCTGTTTTCCGCCTGGCTGCTGGTCAGCCTGCGCGTCGGCGCGCTTTCGGCGGGATGGGACATGCAGTGGCTGGGCCAGAACGTGCCGCACGACTGGCTGCTGCGCAGCCGCCTGCTGACGGTGGCGACCTATTGCGTGCTGACCATCACCCTGTTTGCGTCCATGTTCCGGGACGAGCTCGCGCGTACCGGCAAGGCAACGGTCCTGCGTATCCTCCAGTGGATGTGCTTCCCGCTGCTTCTGCTGTCCGCCACGCTGTCCTACCGCACCTTCCTTCCCTTCCTGTGGGTCGCCGCCAGCGTTACCGTCGTCACGGTCATCGTCCTGCTGGTCCGCCTGCTGATGCATGCCCGTTCGGCAGTCGCCGTGCTCTACAGCGCGTCGCTGACGATAACGCTGCTGGCCAGCCTCTCCGAGGTGCTGGCGGCCGCCTTCGGCCTGCGCGCGCTGACCGGCGCCATCAACCATGTGACGGCTGCGCTGTCTTCGGCCCTGCTGGCTTCGCTGGCGATGGCGGAGCAGATGCGGCAGGAGCATGAGCACCGGGTGCAGGCGCAGGCCGAGCTGGAGCACACCTACGAGGCCATGCCGATCGGCATGTTCACCCTGGACATGAGCGGCCAGTTCATGTCCGCCAACCCGGCGCTGCTCGAGATGCTCGGCCAGCACGTACTGGAGCCGGGCCGCAACGCCTGGGGCCAGTACCTGGACGGCGACAGCTTCAGCCGGCTGCTCAACGCGGTGCACCAGGAACAGGATGCCGAGCTCGAGGTGGAAAGCCTGAGCGCGGGAGCGGACGGCGAGCGCAAGCGCTTCCTGGTGCGGGCGACGCTGGCGCGCAACAAGATCGAAGGTTCGCTGCAGGACATCAGCGAAAAGTACAAGGCGCTGCAGGAGCTGCAGTTCCTGGCCAACAACGACCCGCTGACCAAGGTGTACAACCGGCGCGGCGTGGAGGCGATGCTCGACGCCGCGCTCAGGCAGCTGGCCGACGGCAAGCCGGTCGCGCTTGCCTATCTCGACCTCGACCGATTCAAGCTGATCAACGGGCTCTACGGCCATGCCGCCGGCGACGAAGTGCTGAAGCAGATTTGCGGCCGGGTCACCAACATGCTCACCGGCTCGCAGCAGATCGGCCGCGTCGGGGGCGACGAATTCCTGATCGTCTTCCCGGACACACCCATCGAACTCGCCGCCTGGACCTGCCGCGGCATCATTGCCAGCATCGGCAACGTTCCCTACAAGCTCGGCGACAAGGCGTTCCAGGTGCGGGCGTCGATCGGCCTGATCGAGATCGCCGACGACATGTCGGTGAAGGACATGATCGCCACCGCCGACCGCGCCTGCCGCGCCGCCAAGAAAGGCAACGTGCAGGGCCTGGTGGTGTACGACAAGTCGGCCTCGGTGTTCCACGATCACGAAGCGGAATTCGGCATCGTCGAGCGGCTGTCGGCGCCAAACGGTCCGCAGGGCCTGTATCTGGACATGCAGCCCATCATGTCGCTCAAGGCGCCGCTCGGCTCGCTCAACTTCGAAGTGCTCCTGCGCATGCGCAGCGAGGACGGCGGCGTGATTCCCGCCGGCCGCATCGTCGGCGCCGCCGAGAACAGCGGCCGTACCAGCGTCATCGACCGCTGGGTGCTGGCGACGACGCTGGAATGGATCGATGCCAACCAGGCGCGCCTGCGCCGCACGGAATTCGTCTGCATGAACCTGAGCGGCGCTTCCCTCAACGACGAGCGCTTCATCCAGGACACCATCCGCCTGCTGGAGGCCAATCCGCGTGCCGCCGCGCGTCTGTGCATCGAGATCACCGAGAGCGTCGCGCTGCACGACCGCGGCAATACGCGGCGTTTCATCGACAAGGTGCGCAGCTATGGCGTGCGTGTCGCGCTCGACGATTTCGGCGCCGGCTACACCTCCTTCGCCTACCTGAAGGAGCTGCCGGCGGACGTGCTGAAGATCGACGGCAGCTTCGTGGTGAACATCAACGCCCATCCTGCCAACGTCGCCATCGTCGAGGCCATCGTCAGCCTGGCTCGGAGCCTCGGCATGCAGACGATCGCGGAATGGGCAGAGGATGCGGCGACCGTCGAGACGCTGGCCGAGATCGGTGTCGACCATGTGCAGGGCTACGCGATCGCACGGCCACAGGCGCCCGAGAAGATCCTCGGTTCGCCGTCGGCCGCGGCCTTCATCCAGGACGAGGGCCTTGCCGGCTTCGTGCGCACGCTCGGCGACCCGTTGTACTCGACCGCCCAGCTCGACATGCTCAGCGGCGCCGGCAACAAGGACCTGCACTGACCCTGCGGCCGCCGCCCGGCAAGCAGAGACGGTGCGGTTTTGCTATCGTACGGCTCCCGGGCGCAGCCTGCGCCCCCTGTCCGAACATTGCCATGCATACTCCCGTCCGACTCGGCACGCCGCTTACTTCTACAGCAACCAGGGTCATGCTGCTTGGCAGCGGTGAACTCGGCAAGGAAGTGATCATTTCCCTGCAGCGCCTCGGCGTGGAAGTGATCGCCGTCGACCGCTATCCCGACGCGCCCGGGCACCAGGTCGCGCACCGTTCCCATGTGATCGACATGACCGATGCCGCCGCCCTCACGGCGCTGATCGAGGCCGAGCGGCCCGATCTGGTCGTGCCGGAAATCGAAGCGATCGCCACGCCGGCGCTGATGGCCCTGGAAGAACGCGGTGTCGCCAGGGTGATCCCGACGGCACGCGCCGCCTGGCTCACGATGAACCGCGAAGGCATCCGCAGGCTGGCCGCCGAACAGCTTGGCCTGCCGACCTCGCCCTACCGCTTCGCGGACAGCCTGGAGGAATTGCGGCAGGCCTGCGCCGAGGTCGGGTTTCCATGCGTGGTGAAGCCGGTGATGTCGTCCTCCGGCAAGGGCCAGTCGAGGCTCGACGGCCCTGCCGACGTCGACGCGGCCTGGCGCTATGCCGCCTCCGGCAGCAGGGTCGACGCCGGGCGGGTCATCGTGGAAGGCTTCATTGACTTCGACTACGAGATCACGCAGCTGACCGTGAGGGCGCTGGACGCGCAGGGCAACACCGTCACCCGCTTCTGCGAGCCGATCGGTCACTTGCAGGTGCGGGGAGACTACGTGGAATCCTGGCAGCCGCATCCCATGCCGCCCGAAGCGCTGGCGCGGGCGCGCGACATCGCGGAAAAGGTCACGGACGAACTGGGCGGACTGGGTATCTTCGGCGTGGAACTGTTCGTCAGGGGGGACATGGTCTGGTTCTCGGAGGTCAGTCCGCGGCCGCATGACACCGGCATGGTGACCATGGCCAGCCAGCGGCAGAGCGAATTCGAATTGCACGCGAAGGCCATCCTCGGCCTGCCCGTCGACGTCACGCTGCTCGCGCCGGCCGCCTCCGCTGTCATCTACGGCCTGCATGACGCGCCTGCCATCGCCTTCGAGGGCGTGGCGGAAGCGCTGGCCGTGCCCGGCGCGGACATCCGGCTCTTCGGCAAGCCGGAATCCTTCCAGCGCCGGCGCATGGGTGTCGCCCTTGCGATCGCCGACAATGTCGAGGAGGCGCGCGTGCGTGCGAAAGCGGCGGCGGCGCGCGTACGGCCCGTAACTACCGCCTAGCGCTGCAGGCGCCGGTAGGCGCTGTAGTGACGGATCGCGCGGGCCTGATGCCCCAGCGCCTCATGCAGGCGCGCCAGGTTGAAATGCGCGTCGCCGAGTCCGGGATCGAGGCGCAATGCGTCGCCGTAGGCCTGGATGGCTTCATCCGGCCTGTCCAGGTCCTCGCAGGCGATCCCGAGGTTAAAGCGGAGCAGCGCATGCCGCGGGCATTGCGCGGCGCCCTCCTGCAATACCGCATACGCTTCCAGGAACTGGCCGCCGTCGATCAGCAGACAGCCAAGGTTGACGTAGGCGTCGGCATGCAGGCGATCCATCTCGATCGCGCGCCGGTAGCATTCGATCGCTTCCAGCGGGTCGCTGCCATCCAGCAGCAGCCCCGCGTTGTACCATTCGTCGGCCGAACGGGTCCCGGCGACCGCCGGATGCGGATGGGACTGCGGCAGGCGCACCAGGCTCGCGTCCCGGTCCGCCGCGAAGTCGATCACGAGCTGGCCGTCGGCGTTGCGCAGGCGTCCGTCCTCGCGCACGACAAGTTCGCGCCCCGCGGCCGACACCCTGGCGCCGACCACGCCCGCGTCGGGCAGCTCCCTCTGCAACTGGCGCAGGAAGCGCGAGGTCTTGCGCGGCGGGATGCCGAGCGAAAACAGATCCTGCGCCATGCGCAGCATGACCACATCCTGGAACGAGAACCGGTACTCCTTCCGTCGCCCCCGCGCCGGCCGGACGAAGCCTTCGCGGACGAGCTCCGATACCACGCTGCGGCGTATGCCGTACCTGCTCTCGACATCGGCGATGGTGAAACTGCGCATGCTATTTCTTGCTCCGGGTTTTCTTGACCGCCGGTGCGGACGCAGGCGCGGGCGCGGCCTTCTTCGCGCTCTTGCGCGCCTTGACCGGCGCCGTCTTTGCCGCCGCCGGCTTCTGCGCAAGGCTGGCGCGCAATGCCTCCATCAGGTCGATCACATTGCCGCCGGCACGCTCCGGTTCGGCGCTGAGCGTGACTTCCTGGCCGGCGATCTTCTGCTCGACCGCGGCCTCGATCCGCTTCTTTACCTCGTCCTCGTATGCCGCCGGATCGTAGGCGTCCTGCGCGATCTGCTCTATGAGCATCACGGCAAGATCCAGTTCCGATTTCTTCACGTCCGGCTGCGGAATCCCGAGCGATGCCGTGGACCGCACCTCGTCCGCATACAGCAGCTGCTGCATCACCATGCCGCCGTCGCGCGCAGGACGCAGTTGCACCGTGTGCGATTTGCCGTGCCATGCCCAGCGGGCGATCGCACAGCGCCCGGTCTGCGTCATGCCTTCGAGCAGCAGGCTGTACGGGCGATCGCCGCGCTTGTCCGGCGCCAGATAGTAGGCCTTGTCGTAGTAGATGGGATCGACGGAGCCCGCGGGCACGAAGCTGACGATGTCCACCAGATGGCTTCCCTGCTCTTCCAGCGACTTGAGTTCATCGGGATCGAAGATCACATACTGTTCGGGCGCAAACTGATACCCCTTCACCATCTCGCTGCGCTCGACGACGACATCTTCCTTGATGCAAATGTATTGTTGCCTGACGCGTGATCCGCAGGCACGGTGGATGAGGTTGAAGCGGATGCCGTCCCTGGTATCCGTTGCCGAGAAAACCTTGACCGGGATCGACACGAGGCCGAACGACAGGGTCAGGTCGGCGATCGAGCGCGCGGCCATGGTATGCCTCCCTTTTGTTTTTAGATGCCGCTCGGATATGTCCTGGCGACAATCGCAGATTGCCTGAAACACATTGCTCCGCTTTGCGGGGGCGCAACCGCATGTACCCGGATACCGATCGACTTTCATCAAGGAAGAATGGCAACTTTTGCGGAACCATGCGTTCTATGCAGGCAGTGCCCACCCGAACAGAAGCATGGAAATTTCCCAGTTGATTCACGAGTACGGCTATCTCGCCGTGGCGATAGGCAGCTTCTTCGAAGGGGAAGCGGTCCTGCTCGCCGGCAGCGTGGCGGCCTATCACGGCCATCTGGCGTTGCCGCTGGTGCTGCTGCTGGGCGCCCTGTTCAGTTTCCTGGGCGACCAGCCCTATTTCTTCGCCGGCCGGCACTATGGCCCGGCCGTGCTTTCACGGTACCCGTCAATTGCCACGCGCAAGGGGCGGATAGACGAGATGCTGGAGAAGCACCATGTACTGCTGGTGCTGTCGCTTCGGTTCCTGTACGGGCTACGGATTGCGGGACTGCTCGCGCTGGGCATGAGCCGCATGTCGCCGCTGCGCTTCCTGGTGCTGGACTTCATCGGCGCGCTAATCTGGGCGACCGCGGTCACCGCAGCAGGGCTGGGCCTGGGGAAATTGCTGGAAGAGGTACTTGCCGTCCTCGACAGGGATGCAGGACGCATGTCGTTGCTGCTCGCCCTGCTGGCGGCGAGTTCGCTGCTGATCATCTTCTCGCGGCGCCGGCGCGCGGTGCCGCAGCGCGTGCGAAACGACTGATCAGCCGCCGATCGGCTTGGACGGGTCGCGGCTGCAGTCGCACTCGTACCACTGGTGTTCGTTCCAGATGCCCGGATTGAAATCGCCCTGCCCCGGCGGACGCACGCCCGCCTTGGCCGACAGCGCTGACGTGGCGGGCTTGCCGCCAGGCCCGTTATTTTCCTCGTAAGCCGAACCGCCGCCACATGCCGTCAATACACTGGCAGCAAGGGGCAATGCTGCGATGACCCGCAAGCCTCTACCTGTTGTTGCAATGATCTTCAAGACAAAACCTCTACATCGTGTCTAGCGCTAATTTGTAACGCAACGCAACACTCTGAGGTTGCGACACGGAAAAGGTTCCGAGTGGAATGAAAATCTCTGGAGAAATATAATGTGCCGGCGTACCGGCGTCCGGGCGATCGGGCGCTAGTTCTCGCCGCGTCCCGCGGGCGCCTCGGCCCGGTGGCTTGCCAGGAATGCCACTTCTTCGCTCGGCAGCAACGCGTGCGCGAGGAAGATGGAATCCGTCGCGCCGTTAATGAGGAGCCCGCAGTGCGGGCAGGTCATCTGGCCAGGAGTGGTGCGAACCGAGAGGCCTGCGTGAAACCGGTTGACCTGGAACGGGCGACCGCACAATGTACTCGGGCAACGTTCAATGCCGAGGGAAGTCGTTCTGCTCGCTGACATGGGGCACCTGTTTTCTTATTGCACGTACGCATTGTTGCCTGTAAGAAAACCAGGAGTATTGATCCAGTGCAAAAACAGAACGCGGCGAAGTAACAACTTTGTTCCAACACCTAAAGAAAATGCCCGCTGCTTTCCGGTATACGCACCGGGAACAGCGGGCAAAAGAGAGCTTCCTAGGGAATACGCACTGCATCGGTAA
Source organism: Noviherbaspirillum sp. (assembly GCF_036563305.1). GTDB lineage: Bacteria > Pseudomonadota > Gammaproteobacteria > Burkholderiales > Burkholderiaceae_D > Noviherbaspirillum. The sequence continues at coordinate 168,565 of NZ_DATCMQ010000013.1, forward strand.
CTTAACCCCGTTGCAGCCTGCCGATGTTGCGTCCAATCAATAGACGCGGGAGGGAAACGGCTCGATCGGATCGATCCCGACTTCGCCTCTTGTAGAATGACGCAGGTCCGGTGCACGACCCGCCGAGGACTGTTTCGCAATCCACTATCCTTTCCCGCTACCGATGCCGACAAAAAACACTCCGCCGGACCACGCCCCGCCCCTGGACATGATCATCTTCGGCGGTGCCGGCGACCTCTCCGTGCGCAAGCTGCTTCCCGCGCTGTACATGGCGCACCTGCACGGCAACCTGCCGGACTCGACCCGCATCATCGCGGTCGGCCGCCATGAATACGACCGCGACGCGTACGTCGAATTCGTCCAGCAGCAGTCGCGACCCTTCATCGAATCGAAGAACCTCGAAGAGCGGGCGTGGCAGGAATTTCTGCAGATGCTGGATTACGTCGCCCTGGACGCGACCGACCGGGCCGGATACGGCAGGCTGGCGCAAGCATCGCGGCGCGGCGTACAGCGCGCCTTCTACCTCGCCACCGCCCCCACGCTGTTCACGGACATCTGCAACCACCTCGACGCGGCGGGCCTGGTGGACGAAGCGAGCCGCGTGGTGCTGGAGAAGCCGCTCGGCCACGACCTGGAATCCGCCCGCGAGATCAACCTGGCCGTCGGCAGGCATTTCAGCGAATCGCAGATCTACCGGATCGACCACTATCTCGGCAAGGAAACGGTGCAGAACCTGATGGTCCTGCGCTTCGGCAACGGCATCCTGGAACCCCTGTGGCGCGCGCCGAATATCGAAAGCGTGCAGATCACCGTCGCCGAGACCGTCGGCGTCGGCAGCCGCGCGGGCTTCTACGACAACACCGGCGCCCTGCGCGACATGGTGCAGAACCACCTGCTGCAACTGCTGTGCATCATCGCCATGGAACCGCCGGTCTCGCTCGATCCCGATGCGGTGCGCGACGAGAAGCTGAAGGTGCTGCGGTCGCTGCGCCGCATGAAGCTCGGCGATATCGCCCGCGATACGATACGCGGCCAGTACGGTAGTGGCGCCGTCGGCGGCGAAGCGGTGAAGGCCTATCGTGACGAGCAGGACGTTCCGTCCGGCAGTCACACCGAGACCTTCGTCGCGCTGCGCACCTACGTCGATACCTGGCGCTGGGCCAACGTGCCTTTCTTCCTGCGGACCGGGAAGCGGATGCAGAAGCGCCTGTCCCAGATCGTCATCGACTTTGCCAATCCGCCGTTCTCGATCTTCACCGACGAACCGCGGACCCGCGCCAACCGCCTCGTGATCCGCCTGCAGCCGGAGGAGTCGATACAGCTGCAGGTGATGGCCAAGCAGCCGGGCAGCGGCATGCAGATGTTGCCGGTCAATCTCAATCTCGACCTCCAGTCCGCCTTCTCGCAACGGCGGGCGGAGGCCTATGAACGCCTGCTGATCGACGTCGTTCGCGGGCGCCTGACGCACTTCATGCGACGCGATGAACTCGAGGCCGCATGGGCATGGGCCGACCCGATCCTCGAGGGCTGGAAGGAACTGGGCGAGAAGCCGCTGGAGTACACCGCCGGCAGCTGGGGGCCCGAGGCGTCGGCAGCCCTGCTCGCCCGACAGGGCCTGTCATGGGTCGAGTGACTCAGTGCTGCTCGGCTGACCGGTAGCCGATGCGGAATCCGCCCCAGTGCCGGCCGTTGACATGGATCGGCACGGAAAGGTCGTGCATGACTTCGCCGGTGTCGCGCTTGTAGGTCTGCAGCAGGAAAGGACGGGTGTTGGCCCCGCAGCGCTTGCCGGTCCGGTCGTTGAAGATCCGCTTGGTGCGGTTGTTGACGAGGTCGGTATCGTAGTCCCCTGTCAGCGGTCGTGCATATTTGCGATTGTGCGTCGGGAAATAGCCGTTGTTGTCGACGGCGCCGGCATAGGTGATCTGCGGCATCCGCTCAAGGACGCGCTCCTGGATCGCGGGCAGCACGCGGTCGGTGAAGGCGTCGAACGCAGTGGTGTGCTTCTGCGGGTTGGTATTGGGGATTGGCCTGTACGTGCGGTCGAACAGCGCCGCTTCGGTGATGCCGCCCGCCGCGATCGATTCCTCGAACAGCCTGCCGATCTCCGCTGCCGCCTGCTGCGCGGCCAGCCGGATCGGATCGTGCGTGGTGGCGACGCTGCAATGCGCCAGCGCGTCGACCAGTGTCTCGCCGCGCTCGCACAGGATCATCGCCGACTTCGTGACGCGCGGCAGTTCCGCTTCCGTCGCCAGGATGCGGTCGCGTATGCGCGAGATCGCTTCCGCGATTCCCCGGGTCGTTTCGACGTGCGCCCGCGCCGCATCGGCAATGCTCCGGGTTTCGCTCTCGGACAGGCTGGCCGAGCGGTCGATATTCTCCAGCAGCGCGTGTACCCCTTCCACGTCCTGCGCCGCGCGGCTGACCTTGTCTGCGAGCCCCGACATGCCCCCGGCAGCGCGCTCCGCCTTCTCGTTGATCTCCCGCACGATGAGCCCGATGTCGTCGGTGGCCGTCTTGGTGCGCTGCGCCAGCTGGCGCACTTCGCCGGCGACGACGGCAAAGCCCCGTCCGTGCTCGCCGGCGCGCGCCGCTTCGATGGCGGCATTCAGTGCCAGCAGATTGGTGCGTGCAGCGATCTCGTTGATCACCTCGGTGACGGTGTGGATCCGGCGTGCGTTCTGCTGGAGCTCGGCCATTGCGCCGGACGCCGACTGCGCCTCGGCGCGCGCCTCGCTGATGCGCCGCAGTCCGCGGTCGACCTCGGCACGGCCGGCCACGCTCTCGCTGCGGACACGCGCGGCCACTTCGGCGGCCCTGCCCGCGTTACCCGCAATACCTTCCGTATTGCGGGCAGTATCGTCGGCCTGTCCGACGATGTCGACCGTGGCCTGCAGGTCCTGGTCGACGTTCTTCTTGATGATGTCCACGAAGTAGGAGGTTTCCGCCGCGCCGATCATGATGTGGTCGACCTCGTCGCCCATCTGCTCCAGGCGCCGCAGCACGGGGTCGTTGCGGCGCATGCGCAACAGGGAAAACAGTGCCAGCGCGACAAGCGCGGCCCCGGCCTCCGACAGACCTTCCGGCCCCTCGTCGCCGGCAAGCCATGCGATACCTTCCACCGCACCGGTACCGGTCGCGACGGCGAGCACCACCGCCAGCAGGCTGGCCAGTTTGGCCTTCTTGAATCCCTTCATGGCTTGTCTCCTCGGGGAATTTTTTTCTTCATATTGCCACACTGGAATAGGTTACGGTGGCAAAACATGGAATAACGGGCATGCAGAAAGTGCGGCGCCGCGCTGCCCGGCTGCCGCGGGTTGACAGTCGTACAATGGAGATCGCCGATCGACGCACCAGCCCCCAGGAGACAGACCATGCAACTCGACGACGCCCTCGCCGACGCACGCGCCGCGTATATCCGCCGCAATCCCGCGAGCAGGGAGCAGTTGCAGGAGGCCGCCCGTTTTCTCCCGGGGGGAAATACCCGGTCCGCGCTCTACTACGAACCTTTTCCGCTGACGATTGCCCGTGGCCAGGGCGCCTGGCTCTGGGACGTCGATGGACACCGGTACACCGACTTCCTGGCCGAATTCACCTGCGGCATCTACGGACATTCGAATCCGCTCATCCGGGCCGCGCTGGTCGAGGCGCTGGACAACGGCATCAACCTGTCGGGACACAATCGCCACGAAGCGCGGCTGGCGGAACTGGTCGCCGGCCGCTTCTCGCTGGAGAGGGTACGCTTTACCAATTCGGGCACCGAGGCCAACCTGATGGCGATCGCCGCGGCCAAGGCATTCACCGGGCGCGGCGCGGTGCTGGCGTTTACCGGCGGCTACCATGGCGGCGTGCTTACCTTCGCCACGGGGAATTCACGGGTGAACGTGCCGCATCGCTTCATTCTGTCGCGTTACAACGACCTGGCAGCCGCCGAGGACCTGATGCGCGAGCATGGGCATGACGTGGCGGCCGTGCTGGTCGAGCCGATGCAAGGGGCGGGCGGCTGCATTCCCGGCGACGCGCCGTTCCTGCACGGGTTGCGACAGCTTTGCACCCGGCATGGCGCGCTGCTGGTCCTGGACGAAGTGATGACCTCGCGCCTGGCGCCCGGCGGCGCGCAGTCACTACTGGCCCTTGCGCCGGACCTTACCACGCTCGGCAAGTACATCGGCGGCGGCATGTCCTTCGGTGCCTTCGGCGGGCGGGGGGACGTGATGGCGCTGTTCGATCCCGGGCGCAGCGGCGCGCTGCCGCATGCCGGTACCTTCAACAACAACGTGATGACGATGTGCGCCGGGATCGCCGGGCTTGAGCGGTTGTACACGCCGCAAGCGGCGGTCGCCCTGAATGCCCGCGGCGATGCGCTGCGCGGGCGGCTCAATGTCATGTGTGCCGAAGCCGGGACGGCGTTGCAGTTCACCGGCCTGGGCTCGCTAATGAACCTGCATCCGGTTGCAGGCGCGGTTCGCCGCACCGAGGACCTCGCTGCTGCCCCGACGGCCGTACGCGACCTGTTTTTCTTTCACATGATCGCGCGCGGCTTCTACCTGGCGCGGCGCGGCATGCTTGCGCTGTCGCTGCCTCTGGAGGACACGGATATTGACCGTTTTGCCAATGCCTTCGCGGATTTTCTGTCAACCTACCGCCCGCTGCTCGGCGCCGGGGATGCGCGGGCATGATGTCGTGCCATGCGGCCTGCGTGAATTTGGTATATGGTTGCCGCCATTGGCACATCCTGGCTTGAACATGCGATTTCTCCGACCTCACCATCGCGCACCGCTTGCCGCAGTGCGCACTGCGCTTGCCTGCGTCCTGCTTGCCGCCGCGCCCTCCGTGCTCGCGCAACAATCCGGCGTCGGCGGTTTGCAGGGAAGGCTCGGCGCCCTGCTCGGCAACAGCAATGAAGAACAGCTGCTCGATCCCGAGCAGGCATTCCGGCTCACCGCATCCGCACCGGCATCGGGCCGGCTGCTGGTGCAATTGACGCCGGCCAGCGGCTATTACCTCTACCGGGACAAGTTGCGCTTCCGCCTGCGCGACGCCGACGGCATTTCGATCAAGAGCATCAAGCTGCCGGCCGGCGAGATGAAGCTGGACCCGACCTTCGGCAAGACCGAAGTGTATAAAACCCCGGTGCCCGTCGAACTGTCGCTGGCCGCCGCGGCCGGCGCACGAAAACTGACCCTGGTCGCCTCGTACCAGGGGTGCAACGAAAAGCGCGGCGTCTGCTATCCGCCGGTCGAAAAGGCGGTGAACCTCGTCCTGCCCTGAACGTCACCACGGAAACCTCGGAGCATGAAATGAAGAAGTTGCTTGTCGCCGCACTGTTCGCGGCATCCGCCGCGGCGCACGCCGCGGGCGAAACCATCACGGTCTACAAGGACGCCAACTGCGGCTGCTGCGAAGGCTGGATAGCGCACCTGCGCGAAGCAGGCTACAAGATCAATGCGATTGATTCGGCCGACATGCCCGCGGTCAAGAAGCGCCTCGGCGTGCCCGACGCGCTCGGCTCCTGCCATACCGGGGTGGTCGACGCCTCGGGTCAGGTGATCGAAGGACACGTGCCGGCGGCGGCCGTCGCCAAGCTGATCGCGCAGCGTGGCGTGAAGGGCGTTGCCGTCCCGGGAATGCCGATGAATTCGCCCGGCATGGGCAAGATGGACGGCAAGCTGGTGACGGTGGACTTCAAGGGTCGGCCGTTCTCGCAGGACTGACGTCGGAACGCGGGACGCGCGTCGCCCTGCAGAGGCGGCGGGCCGCCGCGCGCTGTTGATGCACGTCATGACTTGCGCGCATCTTCCGCGTTGAACACAGCGGAAGCCCGTCATTTCCCGGTGATGCAAAATGAACCAGTCCCGGCCGATACCGTCTCATGGGCACAGTGGGACAGGGACCGCAACTGCGGTCCCCGGCATATTTTTACATCCAGATTGGAGCTGACTGATGAATCTACTGCTTACCGGACACCACCTCGATATCAGCCCCGCACTGCGGGAATACGTGGAAAGCAAGCTCGACCGGGTGGTCCGGCACTTTGACCAGATCATCGACATCGCGGTCATCCTCGGGGTGGAAAAGCCGTCGGAGAAGGACAAGCGTCAGCGTGCCGAGGTCAACCTCCGGCTGAAGGGGACCGTGCTTCATGTGGAGCATTTTGCGGAAGACGTGTACACCGCCGTCGACGGCCTGATCGACAAACTGGACCGCCAGGTCCTCAAGTACAAGGGCAAGGTGCAATCCCACCAGAACGAGGCACTGAAGCACGTCAGCACCGACCTGTGACGCGCCCGTCTGCGCAAGCCGCGCGCAGCGCCTGTCGCGCGGCAAATTAAAAAAAGCGCACCGCAAGGTGCGCTTTTCTTGTCGGCGCGACGGCGGTCAGTGGCGCCTGCCTGTCACCCTTTCGGCACCGTAGCGGACGGCATCCTTGACCTTGTCCCATGCGCTGCCCGGATTATTCTTCTCCCAGTCGCTGCGCAGGCCGGGTTCAACGCTGGCCCAGTCCTCGCCCTGGTAGTTGCGGAAGCGCTCGCTGCCCGCCATGGACGATCCGTAGCGATATGCGGCGTCGTAGTCCTCATAGCGTCCCCCGGCGTTGCCGTAGGCGCTCTGCCAGTGGCGCCGGAATTCATTGTCGTCGGATATCCCGGCATCGCTTGCATCCAGGTTTTCCACCTCGACGTCGGTGCGCCGCACGGTGTCATGGATGTTCCTGGTCTGCTCGCTGACCTCCTTGCCGACCACGACTTCCTCGACCACCCGGGCGGTCTTCTGCACCACCGGCTCCTCCGCGGTCTCGCGCACCTCGACGGTCTGCTCGCGGAAGGCATCGGCGCCGGCCGGCCGGTCGACGGCCTGCCGTTCGACCCGCACGTGATCCGAGCGCAGCTCGACCGACTCGTGCACCGGAATCTCGCGCATGCGCTTGACGACCCGCACGCCGCCCCTCTGCACTTCGCGCTTGCCGACCGCCAGCTGCTCCTCCACCACCGGAATGCGCGTGCCTTCGGTAGCCTGCTGCGGCCGGGCGTACCGGCTGCGCTCCTGCGCGACCTGGTCCTTGCTGTACCGCGGTGCGGCAGCATCGTAGCCGGACCAGCCCTCGTTCTTCCAGTGGGTCGAGCGCTCCTCGATGTCGACCGCGTTGTGGCGGTTCATGATCGCCATCGCCTGTTCCAGCTGGCGCTCGCCATCCACGTTCACCGACAGCACATGGCTGCCGCGCCGTACCGCCTCTGCATAGAGGTCGTGATGGGACCGGTCGGTCTTCGGATTGAACATCGTCTGGATGCCGCGGTAGCTCATCTGGTCGCCATCGATCTCCTGGCCGGCGGTATCGCCTTCGTTGCCGTGCGCGAGCATCACCTCGTGCTCGGAATACCCCTCGCGCAGCAATTCCCGCTGTGCCGCGACCGCATCGTCGTGGTTGTCGTACACGCCAACCACCGTGTCGCCGGCATTGCTGCCCTGGCCGGCGTGCGCGCCGTCGTCATGGCTCCAGACATCCTGCGCGCTGTTGCTGCGCCAGTGCTGCGCCAGATGGCTCGCATCTTCGTCGGAACGCGGGCTCACGCCCATCAGGATGCCGCCGTTCTTCAGCCCGCTCTCGTAACGCTTGACGCGCTCCTCCGGAATGCCGGCGCCGATGAGGCCGCCCAGCAAGCCGCCGGTCGCCGCGCCGGCGCCGGCGCCGGCAAGCGCGGCCGCCAGGGGACCGGCGACCACCAGTCCGAGCCCGGGCACGGCGATGCTGGTGCCGGTCGCGGCAACGGCCGCCAGCGCCGCGCCGAGTACGCCGCCGACGCCGCCGCCGATGCCGGCGCCCTCGGCCGCCTTGTTGCCGAGTTCGGTCTTCGCGCCGCCATCGCCGAAGTGACGGCGGCGTGTCTCGTCGCTCATCACCAGATTGACGTCGTCCTTCGTGTAGCCGCGGCTCGCCAGACCCTGATAGGCGCGTTCGGCGCTGTCGCGGTCGTAGAAAAGTCCGGTCACCATTCCTCTTCGGTTCTGTGCAGTAGCCATGATTTCCTCCAGTTCAGACGCCGCCCCGTGAGAGGAGCCGGCGGTGTGGACAAACGCCGATCGCGGGGCAGGCGGGCACGCATGCCGCTCCCTGGCGAATCGGCAAGGGTTGCGGTATGAAGGGAATGGGATGGCGAAGTTCCAATGGCTAAGCGGCAACCCACCGCCCTGCTACTGCTACTGCGCTGCATCAAGGGCCTGACAAAAAGCGTCAACGGGGTTGCACTTTCATTCATGTCCGCTGACTAAGCTTTTGAATGCCTGCCTTCTTCCTTGTGCTGCAACAAGCACACACGCGTGACCCGGTATAGAGTCGGATGCAGGAAACACGACGAAGCAGCACCTCGCTGCACACTCCGGAGAAGGTGACATCACGCGATGGACACCAGATGAAGAGAATTCCTGTCTACAGCAAGTCAGGCCGCAAGAGCGCGGCGCCGTCCGCGCCGGCTGAAGCCAGTCAGGCCGCCGAAGCGACGACTCCCCCGCCCGCGCCTGCGCAGCCCGACGCGGCGCAGGCAGAGGCCCCCACCGCTCCGGCCCGGGGCACCTCGCGCCTGCGCGGCTTCCTGCGCCGGCACGAGCGGATGTGGCTGGTGCTTTGCTCGGTGCTTCTCTGCACCGCCCTGTTCGGCGCCTGGGAAGCAACCCGTCCGGCGCATCGCGCGCTGACGCAGCGGGACATCGACGCCGCGGTGAAGCACACGCTTTCCAACAACGTGTTCCCCTCGGAGGAAGCGCGCGCGTTCGCCCGCATCGCGCCGTCCGTCGTCCGCGTGACGCAGTACGGCGCCGACGACAAGGACGTGAAGCACCGGCCGCGCGGCGTCGGCACCGGCGTGGTGGTGGTGGACAAGGGCATCATCCTCACCAACCTGCACGTCGTCGCCGGGGCGCCGCGCATCCAGGTGCAATTCGCCAACGGGATGGAATCGGAGGCACAGGTGATCAACGAGCAGCCCGAGAACGACCTTGCGGTGCTGCAGGCCCGGAACATTCCCGACGACCTGGTGCCGGCCACACTGCGTTCGACGCAGGGCCTGGGCGTTGGCGACAAGGTGATCGCGGTCGGCTTTCCATTCAACATCGGGCCTTCGGTCTCGTCCGGCATCATCTCCGGGTTGCGCCGCAACTACCTCTCGCAGGAAGGCGAACGGGTTCTCGCCAACCTGATCCAGTTCGACGCCGCCGCCAACCCGGGCAATTCCGGCGGCCCGCTGGTGACGATGGACGGCCAGGTGGTCGGCATCGTCACGGCGATCCTGAACCCGAACGACCAAAGCACGTTCGTCGGCATCGGCTTTGCCGTGCCTATCGAGGCCGCCGCGGCTGCCGCCGGCGAATCCCCCTTCTGACCAATCAACCGGGAACGACGCATGGAAGAACGAAACAAGGACAGCACCGAAGTATCGATGAGGATGGAACAGGTGCTGTATGAGGTGAAACGGGTGGTGGTCGGCCAGGATCATTTTCTCGAGCGGGTGCTGGTGGCCATCCTCGCCGGCGGCCACCTGCTGGTCGAAGGCGTGCCCGGCCTCGCCAAGACGCTGACCGTGAAGACGCTCGCCTCGACGGTGCGCGGCTCCTTCCACCGCATCCAGTTCACCCCGGACCTGGTGCCGGCCGATCTGGTCGGCACCAGGATCTACAGCCAGAAAACCGGCGACTTCTCGATCTCGCTGGGCCCGGTGTTCTCCAACCTGCTGCTGGCGGACGAGATCAACCGCGCGCCGGCCAAGGTACAGAGCGCCCTGCTGGAGGTGATGCAGGAACGCCAGGTCACCATTGCCGGCATCACCCACAAGCTGCCCGCGCCCTTCCTCGTGATGGCCACGCAGAACCCGATCGAGACCGAGGGCACCTATCCCTTGCCCGAGGCGCAGGTCGACCGCTTCATGATGAAGGTGCTGGTCGACTACCCGACCGAGGAAGAGGAATTCGTGATCGTCAACCGGGTCACGAGCGACATGCCGGAGGTGGCGGCAGTCACCAGCACCGAGCAGCTGGTGCAGCTGCAGAAGCAGTGCCGCGCCTGCTACGTCGACCCGGCGCTGGTGCACTACGCGGTGCGGCTGGTGGCGGCGACCCGCAAGCCGGACCAGTACCGGGTCCCGAACATCGCGAAGTACCTGCAGGCGGGAGCCAGCCCGCGTGCCTCCATCCACCTGGTGGAAGGCGCGAGAGCGCTGGCCCTGCTGCGCGGACGCAACCACGTGCGGCCGGAGGACGTGACCGACATCGTGCCGGACGTGCTGCGGCACCGGCTTTCGCTCACCTACGAGGCGATGGCGGACGCGGTCACCCCGGACCAGATCATCCACCGCATCATGAAGCACATCCCGGCACCGGAAAGGATGCTTGAAACCCATGTCAAACTCGATGCAAACGCCTGACGCGCTGCTCCGGCGCCTGGAAATGACCGTGCTGCGGCGGCTGGACGGCCTGCTGCACGGCGACTACCACACCCTGTTCCGCGGCCTCGGCCTCGACCTCGCCGACCTGCGCGAGTACCAGTACCACGACGACGTGCGCCATATCGACTGGAACGTCACCGCGCGCATGCAGACCCCGTATGTCCGCGAATACTACGAGGAGCGCGAGCTCACCTCCTGGTTCCTGCTCGACCTCAGCCCGTCCGAGGATTTCGCCTCCGGCCACGTCAGCAAGCGCCGGCAGGCGATCGAGGCGGTCGCAGTGATGGCCAGCCTGCTCAGCCGCTGCGGCAACCGGGTCGGCGCGCTGTTCTACGGCAGCAACGTCGACACGGTGATCCCGGCGACCACCGGGCGCAGGCATGTGCTGCACCTGCTGCACCGCATGCAGGCACACAAGCCGGCCGCTCATTCCCGCGCGACCGATCTGCACGACCTGCTGCAGACTGCCGGTCAGGTCATGCGCCGCCGCTCGCTGGTCTTCGTGGTGTCCGACTTCATCACGCAGCCCGGATGGGAAAAGCCGCTGGCGCTGCTGGCGCAACGCCACGAGGTGATCGCGCTGCGGCTGTACGACCCGCTCGAGATGGCGCTGCCCGACCTCGGTCTCCTGACACTGCAGGATCCGGAGACCGGCGAACAGCTGCTGGTCGACACCAATGACGGCGCGTTCCGCAGGCGCTTCGCCGAGATTGCGCAGCGGCGCGAAGACGAACTGCTCGACGCATTCTCGGATGCCGGCGTGGACGTGCTGGAACTTTCCACTGAAGACGACGTGGCCGACGCCCTGCTGCGGTTCTCCGACCTGCGCCGGGAGCGCGCGCGGCTTTCCGCCGGCGCCTGCAGGGCGCGTGCGCCGGACCACGCCTATCGATGAGACAGAGGGTACGATGACTTTCTACTGGCCCGAACTGTTGTGGCTGCTGCTGGCCGTGCCGGTACTGGTTGGCGCTTATGTCCTGCTGCTGCGACGGCGCAAGAAGCAGGCGGTGCGCTACGCCGGGCTGGCGGTCGTCAGGGAGGCGATGGGAGCGTCGCAGGGGATGCGGCGCCACCTGCCGCCGCTGCTGTTCCTGCTTGCCCTCATCGCCCTGCTGCTGGCGATGGCGCGTCCTGCCGCGGTCATCACGCTGCCCTCGCAACACAAGACCATCATCCTTGCCGTCGACGTCTCGGGCAGCATGCGCGCCACCGACGTGGCCCCCAATCGCCTCGCGGCAGCGCAGGCGGCGGTGCGGGCCTTCGTCGAACAGGTGCCGAGCCAGACCCGCATCGGTGTCGTCTCGTTCGCCGGCACCGCGAGCATGGTTCAGGCCCCGACGCTGAACCGGGAAGACGTACTGTCCGCGGTGAACAGGATGCAGCTGCAACGGGGCACGGCGGTCGGCAGCGGCCTCCTGGTATCCCTGAAGGCGATCTTTCCGGAGATAGAGTTCAACCTCACTTCCGACGATCCGCGCCCCCGAGAATCACGCATGTCCGAAGCGCGCCCGCTCGGCGAATCCCGTGCCGAGCAGAAGCCGGAGTTCAATCCCGTTGCACCCGGCTCGTACAATTCCGCGGCCATCATCCTGCTCACCGACGGCCAGACCACGACCGGCCCCGACCCGGTCGAGGCGTCGGCAATGGCTGCCGAGCGCGGCGTGCGCGTGTTCACCGTCGGCATCGGTACGCCGGACGGTCAGGTCGTGGTGGGCGACGGCTGGTCGATGCATGTGAAGCTCGACGAGGATCCGCTGAAGAAGATCGCGACGGCGACCCGCGCCCAATATTTTTATGCCGGAAACACACCGGACCTGCTGAAGGTCTACAAGACGCTGAACTCCAGGCTCACGCTGGAGACAAGGGAGACGGAAATCAGCGCCGTCTTCTCCGCGGTGGGCGCAGTGCTGGCCTTGCTGGCCGCGATGCTTTCCATGTTGTGGTTCAACCGCCTCCTGTAGGAGGCCGCGGCTGCCGGTGACCGGGGTCATGCTTCGGTCACGGCGGCACGCCGGCATGGTGACGCCTGCCTCGTCCCTTACGTAGCGCGTGAAGTTTGCGCTACTTCACTTACATACCGTTGCATCCTTGCGCCCGCGCCGTGATGTGGCGCGCCCGCTGCGTTAGGCAGCATGTTTGCGCAAAGTCGACATTCCCATATCGACCCCGGCTATGCTGGGAGCGTCCATCTGCAAGCGCTACAGCCGGTCCGCCGCACGTCGGACCGCGGAGGAACGCCGATCGAGAATCGGGCGCCACACGGTGGCGCGCACCGGCAGGGCCGCTCCGCTTGCACCCACCCAGAAGAGTGACCGTTATGCACGAAGACATGAACCAGGCCGCCGGCAACAGCAGTGTCCCGCTGCCCGGCGACAGCCGCCGCACCGGTCAGGGGCAGTCGCTTCCGGCAGGCGCACGGATCGGCCAATTCGCGATTGTCGACCTGATCGGCGATGGCGCCGCCGGCTACGTCTACCTGGCCTTCGACGCTTCGCTCGGCCGCCACGTCGCACTCCGGGAATACCTCCCGCGCGGCATCGCGGTGCGCGCGCAGGACGGCGAGATCCATCCAGCGGGAAAACAGCAGCAGGCATTGTTTGCGGCAGGCCTGCGCAGTTTTGCAAGCGAGGCCCTGGTCCTGGCCCGCATCGATTCGCCCTCGCTGGTGAAGGTGCTGCGCTACTGGGAAGGCAACGGCAGCGGCTACGCGGTCATGCCCTTCTACGAGGGCGCGAGCCTGCAGCAGGCCCATGCCGAGCGGCGCCTCCCCACCGACGAAATGGCGCTCCGGTCGATGCTGTCCCAGTTGCTGGACGGGGTCGACGCCGTGCACCGCGCCCAGTCCTGCCACGGCAACATCTCGCCGGGCGACATCCTGGTACGTGCCGATGGACGCCCGCTCCTGCTGGAATTCGACGCCGCCCGCACCATCCTCGCCGAAATGACGCAGACCCTCCCGGCCGCGCTCAAGGCGGGCTATGCGGCGGTCGAACTCTACCCCGGCATGCCGGACATGCAGCCGGGCGCGTGGACCGACATCTATGCGCTTGGCGCGCTTGCCTACTTCCTGGTGACGGGCAAGAACCCGCCGCCCGCTCCGGCCCGGCTGCGTGATGACGTCCTGAAGCCGGCCCGCGAAGCCGCCCGCACCGGCTACAGCGCCGGACTGCTCGACGCCATCGACCGCATGCTCGCGATACGTCCCGAACAGCGACCGGCGACGGTAGCGGAAGCGCGGGCGCTGATCGGCGCGAACATGCCCGTCGGTTTCCTGCAGCGTGCCGACAATGCACGGGACGCCATACGCAACGACAGGCAGGCTCACGGGCCTGCCCGTCAGTCGCCCATCTCCGCCATGCCGCCCGATGCGTCCAATACGCGCGTGCAGCGTCCGCTGCAGCAGGAAGTGCTGCCGCCGATACAAGGGGAATGGCGCAAGCAGGCGATCACCGGCGCGCGGCGGGATCTCGCCCCGCGCAGGCGCAGGCTGCCCGGCGCATTGCTGGCTGCCGGCGTCCTGTGCGCCGGCGTCGCGGTCGGCGTCGTCGCCGGGTATCCCGAACTGCTTCAGCCGGCGCAGGACGATGCGGCCCGGTCGCAGAAAACGCCGCAAGGGCAGGCAGAAGCGGCGGTCGTCGCGCAGGCGGTTCCGCCGCCAGTCCCGAAGCCGGTCGCAGCGGCGGAATTGGCGCCTGCCGCCCCCGCTGCGCGGCAGGCAGTGCAGGAACCCGTCAAACCACCGGCGCCTCCCCCGGCTGACCGGGGAAGCGAGCGCGGCGCGACCGCGGCCGCGGCCGCCGAGGCCGCGCAGGCAAAGACAAGGGAGAAAGAGCAGGAGCGGCTGGCCGAGGCGGAGCGCGAGGAATGGCAGGTCGCCTCCACCATCGGCGAACCCGCCTTCTACGAAGCCTATCTGCGGCGCTTCCCTGATGGTCCGAATGCCGCCGCGGCCCGCCAGAAACTCGCCGCGGCCCGGCAATCCGTGACCCGGCCGGCGCCGGAGCCGGCGACCACGCCCCCCGGCGCAGCGCGCCCGACGCAGCAACAGCCTGCTCCGGCTGCGACGCCATCCGGCACCGCCGGCGCCCCGCAGACCGGTGCAACGGGTTCCGATGCGGTCGCGCGCACCGCTGCGGCCGGCGCGGTTCCGGCGACGCCGGAGGCGCCGCGCGCGCCGGGCGCCACCGCGCCCGCCGGCGGCGAGTCGGTCGCATCCGCACCGCGCCGCACGCTCAGGTCGGAGAACCAGACATTAAGCGGTGAGTTCAGTACGGATCCCGAGTCCGGCGCACTGACAGGCGTCGGCCAGGTCGCGTGGACCAACGGCGACCGCTTCGAGGGGCGTCTGGTGAACGGATCGAGGGAGGGCAAGGGCGAGTTCGTCTGGAGCAATGGACAGCGCTACAGCGGCGAATGGTCGGGCAACGAGCCGAACGGCAAGGGGACGATCATATTTGCCGGCGGCAATCGCTACGACGGCGAGGTCAGGAACGGACTGCCGAATGGTCGCGGCGTCCTGGTCTTCGCCAGTGGCGGACGCTATGAGGGCGACATCCGCAATGGCGTTCCGAACGGCAAGGGTTTGATGGTCTTTGCGGATGGCACCCGATACGAGGGCGAGGTCCGTGACGGCCTGCCGCACGGCCAGGGAATTACCCGTTTTCGCACCGGTGACGTCTATGTCGGCGCGCTGGCGAACGGGCGCAGCCACGGACAGGGCAGGCTGAGCTGGGCCAACGGCACGACATGGGAAGGCGAATTCCGTGACGGCCAGCGCACCGCCAACGGCCGGCTCGTCGCCCAGTCGAGCTCGCTGGCCTCTTCGGGCGGCGTCTCCGCCTCGGCCGGCAGCGCCGGCCATGAATGACGCCTGGCGCTAGCTGGCGACGTCGCCCTTGGGGACGGCCGGAGAAGAGAACAGGTCCCATGCGGCGATGAAAAGGGCCGCGATCACCGGACCGATCACGAATCCGTTCAGGCCGAACAGCGACATGCCGCCCAGGGTGGAAATCAGCACCACATAATCGGGTAGCTTGGTGTCCTTGCCGACCAGGAGCGGGCGCAGCACGTTGTCGACCAGGCCGATCACGAACACGCCGAACACGATCAGGGCGCCCCCCTGCCACACTGCGCCAGTCAACAGGAAATACACCGACACCGGGACCCAGATCAGCCCGGCGCCGACGGCCGGCAGCAGCGACAGGAAGGCCATCACCACGCCCCAGAGCAGCGCGCCCTGAATGCCGAGGAACCAGAACATGATGCCGCCGAGCGCGCCCTGCGTCGCGGCGACCACGATGTTGCCCTTGACCGTCGCACGGATGACCGTGGTGAACTTGCTGAACAGCTGCTGCTTGTGGTTGGCAGTGAGCGGGATCGCCTGCTTGATGCGGGCCGCCAGCACGGTGCCGTCGCGCAGGAAGAAGAAGAGCAGGTACAGCATGATGCCGAAGCTGATCACGAAATCGAGGGTGTTCTGGCCGATGCTGACGGCCTGCTTCGCAACCATCTGGGTGCCTTCGGCCGCACCGGCCGTCAGCTTCTCCTGCAGCCCCGACAGGTCGCCAAGGCCGAATCGGCGCAACGCGCCGGACATCCAGGTCGGCATCGCGGCCACCACCTGCTGGAAATACGCGCCGAAATCGATCTCGCCCGAGCGGATGCGCTGGTACACGGCGACGCCATCCTGGATCAGGGAGGAGGTGATCGCCGACAGCGGCAGGATCACGATCACCAGGCAGACCAGCAGCGTAAGAAGGGCGGCGGAGTTGCGACGCTGCTTGAGCGACGCCAGCACGCGCCGATGAAACGGCATGAACAATATCGCCAGCACAGCCGCCCAGAACACGGCGCCATAGAAGGGCCAGAGGATCCAGCCGAATGCGATGGACACGGCGATCAGCAGGACGAGGAAGGTTTTTTGTTGTAGTTGTTGCGAGTACATGAGCTCTCCAATCGGACGCAATGCGACGATAACCGAAATTCGGGACGATCATTGGAAGTATGTTAAGAGCTGGGACGGGCGGCAGCTTCTGTCCCGTGGAATTCGCGGTACACTATGATCAACGTGCAGAACTTCGTTTTACTGTGCGGAACAATGGCAAAGTGGGCGGCACAGCCCGCGGCCCTGGTCCATCCAACCTGAAGGAAGAGACAACCATGCATTTCACCAGACGGCAGATTTGCCGCATGCTGGCAGCGGGCGCCATTGCCGCCGCCACCGTCGCCAGCCCCTTCGCCCTGGCGCAGAACTACCCGTCCAAACCGATCACGATCGTCGTACCGTTCGCGCCCGCAGGCACGACGGACATCCTCGCGCGCGCCGTCGGCGCCGAATTGTCGAAGGCACTCGGCCAGCAGGTCATCATCGACAACCGCCCGGGTGCGGGCGGCAACGTCGGCGCCCAGATCGTCGCGCGCGCGCCCGCGGACGGCTACACGCTGCTGATGGGCACGGTCGGCACGCACGGCATCAATCAGTCCCTGTATCCGAAGCTGCCGTACGATCCGGTCAAGGACTTCGCGCCGGTCACCGTGGTCGCGGCGGTGCCGAACGTCCTGGTGGTCAACACCGCGCTGGCAGAGAAGAACGGCATCAAGGACGTGCAGAGCTTCCTGAAATACCTGCGCGCGAATCCAGGCCGGCTCAACATGGCCTCGTCCGGCAACGGCACCTCGATCCATCTCGCCGGCGAGCTGTTCAAGAGCCTGACCGGGACCTTCATGGTGCACATCCCCTATCGCGGATCGGGCCCGGCGCTGGCCGACCTGCTGGGCGGGCAGGCCGACCTGATGTTCGACAACCTGCCGTCGGCCATGTCGCACATCAAGAGCGGCAAGCTGCTCGCGCTTGGCGTCACCAGCGCCAAGCCCTCGCGTGCGCTGCCGAACGTGCCGACCATCGCCTCCGCCGGCGGTGACCTCGCCAACTATGAGGCCAGCTCCTGGTTCGGCATCCTGGCGCCGGCCAATACGCCCAAGGACATCGTCAACCGCCTGCAGCAGGAAATCAGCAAGGCGCTGTCCAGCCCCGCGGTCGCGGAGAAACTGGTGGCGCAGGGCGCCGAGCCGGTGGGCAATACGCCGGAGCAGTTCGCCGCGCATATCCAGGCCGAGACGAAGAAGTGGGCCAAGGTGGTCAAGGACTCCGGCGCCAAGGTCGACTGAGACCGGCGCACGCCATTGCAGCAGAGACGAATACGAGGAGAGAACATGTTCACCAAGATGCTATGCGGCGCCGCCGCGCTTGCCGCCGCCTTCACGCTGTCCGCTCCGGCGGCGGCGCAGTCGGCCGCGCAGAACTTCCCCAACAAGCCGATCCACATCATCGTCACCTTCACGCCCGGCGGCGCGCCCGACATCCTCGGCCGACTGCTCGCCGAACGCCTGCAGGCGGCATGGGGGCAACCGGTCATCGTCGAGAACAAGCCGGGCGCGGGCGGCAACATCGGCGCCGACTACGTCGCCAAGCAGCCGGGCGACGGCTACAACCTGGTCGTCGGCACCGTCGGCACGCATGCGATCAACGGCGCGCTGTATTCCAAGATGCCCTATGACATGGTGAAGGACTTCACGCCGATCACGCTGCTGGCAACCACGCCCAACATGCTGGTCGTGCACAACAACGTGCCGGCGAAGACGCTGAAGGAATTCATCGACCTCGGCAAGAAGGAAGGCAAGATGACGTTCGCCTCATCCGGGTCCGGCACCTCCATTCATGTATCCGGCGAGCTGTTCAAGACCATGACCGGCATCGACATGGAGCACATCCCGTACAAGGGACGCGCCAGCGCGATTCCCGACCTGCTCGGCGGCCGCGTCACCATGATGTTCGACAATATGCCGTCGAGCCTGCCGCTGGTCCGCGAAGGCAAGCTGCGCGCGCTCGGCGTCACCAGCGCGAAACGCTCGCCGGCGGCGCCGGACATCCCGACCATCGCCGAGTCCGGCCTGCCCGGATTCGAGGCCGTGTCCTGGTTTGCGCTGTATGCATCGCCGGGCACCCCGAAGCCGGTCGCCGACAAGATCCAGGCGGAAGTGACGAAGATCCTGAAGTCGCCGGACGCGTCGAAGAAGCTGCTCGACATCGGCCTCGAGCCGGCCGGCGGCACCGCAGAGGAACTCGCCTCCTACCAGCGCAGCGAGATCACGAAGTGGGCCAAGGTGGTGAAGGATTCGGGAGCGAAGGCGGATTGATGCCGCAGCACCGGACGGCGGCGCCATGAGGGCGCTGCGCCCTCCCGCCGTCCTCCCGATGATCGCCGCAGGCATGCTGGTGACCTTCGTCACCGTCGCCTGCGGGCGGCTGGCGTTCGGCCTGATCCTGCCGTTCATGCGCGAGGATCTCGGCCTCAGCTACCAGCAGTCGGGCAACCTCGGCACCGCCGCCGCACTGGGCTATCTCGGCCTGGTGATGGCGGCAGGCGCATTTGCCGCGCGTCGGGGCGGTCGCAGCGCCGTCCTGATCGGCACCACGCTCACCACCGCCGGATTCGTCGGCCTCGCCCTCTCCACCCACTACCTGCTCCTGGCCGCTTGCATGCTGCTGCTCGGCTGCGGTACGGCGTTCGCCTACACCCCGGTGGTGTCGCTGCTGGCCGGGTCCTTTCCGCACCGGCGCGGGGCGGTGATCGGCGGGATCAACAGCGGAATCGGCATCGGCCTGCTCGGGGCCAGCGTCCTGGTGCCGTGGCTGGGACAGTCGCATGCCCAGGGCTGGCGGATGGCCTGGGCGGTGTTTGCGGTGGCGGGCGCGGCGGCGTCGGCAGCGGCCTTCGCCTTCCTGCCCCGTCCGCAGCCCGGCGCCGGCGGCGGGGCAGCGGACCTGAAGCCCGCGACGCCCGTGTCGCGCAATGCGCGCGTCAGGCTGGTCGCGCTGCTCTACGGCGTGGTCGGCATGACCTATATCGCCCAGGCCACCTTCATGTACAGCTACTCCCTGGATGCCGGGCTGCCCGCGCTGGACGCAGGGCGGCTGGCGGCGCTGATGGCGGTGCTCTCGATTCTTGCCGGCCCGTTTTGGGGCACGGTGTCGGACCGCATCGGCCGTCCGCTGGCGCTGACCATCGCCATGTCGCTCTGCCTGATCGGTACAGCGATACCTGTGGCGTGGCCGACCTATGCCGGCTTCGCGCTGCATTACATCATCCTCGGCTGCACCGTGTCCGGCATGTTCACCTCGATCCTCGCCAGCGCCGCGGACGCGGTGCCATCCGCACAGGCGCCGCGCGCGACGAGCTTCGTCACGCTGTTCTACGCCATCGGGCAGCTCACCGGCCCGGCGCTCGCCGGCATCGTGATCGACAAGGCAGGCTTCCGCATTGCTTTCGGCACGAGCTGTGCGCTGATGCTGGCCGGCGTCTGGCTGTGCCGCCGGCTGGCGAAAATGGTCCCGCGTCGCACCTGATCCGGCGCGCGCGCACGCAGACGTTTGCGCGATCTTAAATTTGCCGCCCGTCCCGCCCTTTTCCTACACCCAAATGCGGAACATTCCGATACCGGCCGCGATTTCGGGCGGATATATTTGCTTCCGAAAGGTACCAACTGGTACCTGATAAACGTATCGAAACGGATGGGAGACCCGAGATGAGTGACGAAGCAGATATCGCAGCCGAAGCAATCGAGCTGAACCGCCTGGCCGCGATCGAGGCATGCCGCCGGACGCCGGCACTGCCGGCCAAGGGAACGTGCTGGTTCTGTGACGAGCCGGTGGCGGCGGCGCAGAAGTTCTGCGATTCGGATTGCGCTTCGGACTACGAGCTGGAGCAGGCGGCGTTCATGCGCGCGGGGCGCCGCCCCGGCGGCGAGCTGCATCCGGACTGAAGGGGAGCGGACGCGATGCGATGGCGGCCTGCCTCGAAGGAGCGCAGGCCTTCTTGATGTCCGCCGCGCCAGGTGCGGCCGGCGGATCGAACGACAAAAGGAATGCAGGGGAGCGTTGACAATGCGATATGCACTGATCGGCAAATGCAGTGGATGCGGCCGGAAGAACGACTGGAACGACACCGAATGCCCGGGATGCCATGTGAAGCGCCGGCCGTGGCTGACGGTGGCCACGCTGCTCGCGACCCTGCTGCTGACCGTCGGCGCGATGGCGGTCTCGGCCTGAAGGGCGCCGCCGTCGGGCGGCGCCGATCCATTCCCCATCGGCGATTCTTCCTCGTCCCGCCATCCAGGCCGCGAAGCGCCTCGACTTTGCCTTGAGCAGCGGCGGCTGTCGCCGCATCCCGCTTCATGCGCGTCCCGCCTCCCAATGAAAAAGGCCTGCAGCATGTCTGCTGCAGGCCTTTTTCTGATGCCAGCTGAAGGACTCGAACCCCCTACCTGTTCATTACATTTGAACTGCTCTACCTGTTGAGCTAAGCCGGCGTGGACGTCGTATGCAGTGATGTTATCGATTGTGGCGGGCGCTGCTTTGATCCCGCGTAAACAAGCAACAGCTCAGGCCTCGTATGCCCCCTGCCTTCTCTCGAACAGAGGACGCGCACCGGAACGATCGATCGCCCTGCGTTTCGGGAAGACGCCGGCGGCAAACATGTTGGCGGGACGACGCCGTTCGATGGCGCGGTCTGCGTAGCGGCGTTCCTTGCGCTGGCCGCGCATCAGCGTGACACCGGCCAGCATGGCGATGCCGGCAGCGAGGCCAACCAGCAGCGGCACGTTTTCATAGACGCGCGGACTACGGGTGGCGATGCGGGAGTCGAGGGCGGACTTCATGTCGATATCTCCTGAGAATGTTCTTGATGGCCCGCTTGCGGCAGGCCTGCACAACTATGACTCGGAGCAATCGCCTTCGTTCTGTCGCCATGCGGCAGGACCCGCCGGTATCGGCGGACGCTTGCTGTTGCTCAAGCGGATCCTGCAGGGCCGTCCGGTGGGCCGTCGGCGGCGCGCGGCGCCTGCCTTTCCTCCCACGCGCGCAGGGCCGCGCGGTACTGTTCCATCGCTTCGGCATAGCGGTCGAATACACAGGGGTCGCAGCCGCTCTGGCAGCATTCTTCGTCGGCGGGGCGTTGCGGCGGCTCGGGGGGCAGCGCGTCGGTGGCAGGGAAATAGTGCATGGGGAGGATCCGTTTCTGTCCTGCGGAAGGCGCTAGTCCTGCACCTTCCCGCGCAGGGATTTTATCCGTCCCCGCAGGTTCTTTCCTTCCAGCCGTTTTTCCCGGGCCGCGCGGGTCGGACTCGTCGGCCTGCGACTGACCGGTGCGACCGCGACGCTGTCGATCAACGCCTGCAGGCGACGCAGGGCTTCCTCCCGGTTGCGCTCGCGGCTGCGCTCGGTCTGCGCCTTGATCACCAGCACGCCGTCGCGCGTGATGCGCTGGTCGTCCAGCGCAAGCAGGCGTTCCCGCACGTCGTCGGGCAGCGATGAAGTACGGATGTCGAAGCGCAGGTGTATGGCGCTCGACACCTTGTTCACGTTCTGTCCGCCCGCACCCTGCGCGCGGATGGCGGTGAGTTCGATCTCGTTATCGGGGATGGCGATGCGGCGTCGGCTGCGCATGGACAGGAATCGGAATGGTCGGACCCGTCATTATCGCTGCTGCCCGCGGCGGGCGCACAGGGGGGATGCGATTGCCCCGCTGCCGATGCGCGGCGGCGCCGCGTCATCGTCGACCGCAATCCCTTCCCCGCCGCGCATCTCCCATATTCTCGGGATGTCCTGCCGCGCGTCCAGGGGTTACCATCACGGCCGCGCGGGGCAATGGCCGGCGCGACAACCTATGCGACGAAAGCCATGATGAAGAAAATGATCCCCGTGCTTGTTGCCTGCCTGGCACTGCTGACCGCCTGCGAAAGGATGCCGCCGGAAGCACCGGCAGCGGCTGCGGCGCCCTCGGTGCCGGCCGTCGGGATGATCGAAACCGAGAACTATGTGATGACGCTGCACCGGGCGATCCCGTTCACGCCGAAAACCGATGCGCTCGGGCTGATCAAGGCGAAGGACGGCCACCGCTACGTGGTGCTCGACATCTCGGTGCAGAACAAGAGCAGGGAAGTGCTGGAGATGGGCACCATCATGCTGTTCTCGAAAGTGACCGACAAGAACGGCAAGTCCTACGGCGGCAACCTTGGCGCGCTCACGGCCTGGGCACTGGACAATCCGGACCCGAAACACCAGGATGAATACGACGCCGTCTGGTCCATGGAATTTCCACCCGGTGAGACGCACCGCGCCGTGGTGCTCGGCCTCGAGCTGCCGCTGGACGTCACCGAACTGGTGTTCAGCGCGCCGGTCAAGGCGAACATGAACAGCGAGACGCGCCAGATTCGGTTCCCGGTGATCTGACCTGCGGCGGAGCGCGGTCGTCTGCGGTATCCTCGGCGCTTGCTTTTCCAGTGGCGTTGCATACCGATGAATACCGATGAAATCCTCCTTGTCCTGCTGAAATCCGCCGCCGTCGGCCTGCTGCTCGGCGCGGTCGCCTATCGGATGAAAGGCCGCAGCTTTCTCGGCTGGACGGCCATCGGCGCCGCCGCCGCCGCGGTCTTTCCCGGACTCTCCCTGGTGGCGCTGTTCGCCCTTGCCATGCTGCCGCGCCGCGGCTCCTGAGCGCTCAGGCGGGAGGCGCGTCCTGCCTGCGCTGCACGATGTCGACGCCGATGCCGTTGGGATCGACAACGACGAAATGCCGGTCGCCCCAGGGTTCATCGCGTATCGCCGCCTCGATCGGAACGCCCAGCTCCCGGATGCGATGGTACTCGGCGTCGACATCCGCGACCTCGACCGCGATCCACATTCCCTGCCCCTGGAACCCCGGCCGGAATACCGGCGCCTGCGTGTCCAGCCCGGGCCGCATGAAACCGAGCTCGCTCTCCCCCAGCTGAAGCAGCACGACCCAGTCATCCTCTCCCTCGTACACCACCTGGCAGCCGAACAGCCGCACATAGAAATCGCGCGATTCCCGCACCTTTTCCGTCACCACGCCAGACCACAATTTCATTCCTCTTCTCCTGCAAGGGGTTGATCACGCAGCAGATTCTCCGCCCCGGGCTGCCTGGGGTCTTGCAGGAAAACGACATTCGTCCGGGCCCATGCGGACGGCGGCAGCCCGGCGAAGCGCCGAAAGGCATTCGTCATGTGGCTCTGGTCGGCGAAGCCGGATGCTGCCGCGACCGCCGCCAGCGGCAGGGCGGAACGGGCCACGAGGACGGCGGCATGGCGGAACCGGACCACCTGCGCGAAGAACTTCGCCGGCACGCCCACGTTATCGAGGAAACTGCGCTCCAGCTGGCGCGGGCTGCGGAAGCCGCCGGCCCAGGCGTCGGGCAGCGCGAGCAGGCCGCGCGCGGCGACGATGGCGTCGATCACGCCGTCGACCGGCAGGCGCGCCGGCGGGCAATGCGACAAGTGACGTTCCAGCATGGCGTCCAGCAGCGCGAACACCTCCCGTCTGCCGCCGGCGAAGCCGGCAGCCATCATGGCGGGATCGAAACGCAGCACATCGTCCGCCGGCGCCGCGCCGTCGGTCAGCGCGCGCGCCGGCGTGTCGAGGAAGTGCCGGCTCTGGCCCGGCCTGAAACTGACGCCGAGGTAATGCGCCCCCGCTTCCAGGGCGATGTCGGTGCGACGCGTGGCGGTGCCGTACACCGCCGCCTGCGGGTCGCGCACGCCTGCCGTAAAGACAAGGTCGACCGCGCCGTCAGGCAGCACCGGGCACAACGGCGCCGTGTTGCCGCGGCTTAGCCAGTAGTGGCTGACGTAGGCCTGCAGGCGCGGCGCCGGCAAGGCAAAAATGACGGGACGTTCGATGTTGCACCTCCTGTGCGTGGGTGGCAGGCTCCGGCGGCCGCCGCTGGCGCCCGATCGCGAGGGCAATCGGCACCTTCCGTGCATTGCCAGTCGTTGCCTGTCGCCGCCATCGTCCGGCACGGTTGCCGTCGCGCGGGCTCGCATGAAAAACAACGGCGGCGCCTGCTGTTGCGACCGGTCAGGCGGCCGGCCCTACCGGGGCTGGACCGGCGAAGCCCCGGCCCATGCTTCCGGGCGCCAGGTCGGGACGGCGGGGCGCGCCGGCGAAGGGGTTGGTGACACAATGCCCGAACCAGTCGCCGCAGGCGATGCGCGCGAGCTTGTCGGGATTACGGATCGCATAGACCGCCCTGATGTGCCGGTCGTCCATGTCGAAGGCGAACGCGGTGTCGAGCTTGCCGTCGGTGAAGCGCAGCAGTCCCGGTTCGCCATTGACGTACACATGCTCGTGGCGAATCTCCCGGGCACCGGTCTGGGCGATGGCATGGAACAGCCGCGCGAGACGGTCGGCGCCATGCAGGACCTTGAGGACCGCGATTGCCTTGCCGCCGCCGTCCGAGGTCATCATCGCGTCGTCGGCAAAGAGTTGCACCAGGTCGCTGCGGTTGCCGGTCTGCGCGGCGCGCACGAAACTGCCGAGCAGCCGTACCCGGGTATCGGCATCGGGGACGTACCGCTGCCGCCCCTCCTGCAGGCGCTCGCGCGCGCGGTGCAGGGTCTGGCGGCAGCCGGCCGCTGTCTTGCCGAGCATTTCCGCGATCTCGGCATAACCATGGTCGAACACGTCGTGCAGCAGGAACACCGCCCGCTCCGCCGGCGACAGCCGCTCGAGCAGCAGCATGAAGGCAAGCGACACCTCCCCCTTGAACATCGCGTCGTCCTCCGGCGAGGGTGCCGCCGCGCTGACCAGCGGCTCGGGCAGCCAGGGGCCGACGTACGCCTCGCGCTGCAGCTTGGCGTGACGCAGGCGGTCCAGGCAGAGTCGGGTGACGGTTGTCACCAGCCAGGCCTCGGGGATATGTATTGCCGCATGGTCGGCGGCGTTCCAGCGCAGCCAGGCATCCTGCACCGCGTCTTCGGCGTCGGCAGCGGAGCCCAGCATGCGATAGGCAATGGCGTGCAGTTTCGGGCGGCATGCCGTAAACGCCGCGGATTGTCCGTCCATCGAGTGCCCTCCTTCCTTGCAACGGCTTGAAACAACCGCCGTCCAGCGCTCACGTGGCGCAGGACGGCGCCTGTGCCCATGATACGTCGGCGGCGTGCCGCGCGCAGCCGCAGCCTTGTCGCAGGAACCCGGCCGTCCTCCCCTAGTCTTATCAGGCGGGCAACGTCCCGGATTGCGCGCAGGCGGCCGTCCGGTACCGCGCGAAAACAGCCGACGAGGGGGATGCATGTTCGCAATGCCGCTGCCGTTCCTGCTCGCCGTCATGGCCGGCCTCGCTTCCCTTGCCTTGCTGGCCGGCGGTGTCGCCATACTAGTGCTCTGGGTGCAAGGCGGCCTGGCGGGAGCTTCCTGGCTGCTGGCGGGCGCGGCGATGCTGCTGTGGGCGCTGTTCGGCCGCCTTCTCGTGCTCGCCGTCTATCCGTCCGGCGATGCCGCGCCGCCGGTGATGCGCCGCGCCGCCGGCAAGAAGATCCAGGCCCCCGACGGCAGCATCCTGCATGTCGAATCGGAGGGACCCGCCGACGCGCCCGTCATCGTGCTCACCCATGACTGGGGCCTGGACAGCAGCGCCTGGCAGGATGTGCGCGCCACGCTGTCGCAACGCTACCGCCTGCTGTCATGGGATCTGCCCGGGCTCGGGCGATCAAGGGGGCCGGTGGACGGCGGGTATTCGATGGCGCGGCTGGCTGAAGACCTGCGCCGGGTGATCGACGAGGCCGGGGCAAGGCCGGTGACGCTGGTCGGCCACGGGATCGGCGCCATGATGGTCCTGACCTTGTGCCGGCTCCATCCGGACCTGATGACGCGCAAGGTGAACGGCATCGTGCTGATGGATGCCACGCATCGCTCGCCGCTGCGCGGCGGCGGCGGGGCAGGCCTGCTGCGCCTGTTGCGCTGGCCGCTGGTGGAACCGCTGCTTCTGCTCACGATCCTGCTGTGGCCGCTGGCGTGGCTGCTGAACGTCCAGAGCTACGCCAGCGGACTCGCGCACCTCGGCAACAGGATGTCGGTGTTCAGCGGCACCGTGACGCGCCGCCAGCTCGACCACGCCGCGCGCACCCATCTCAGGCACAAGCCCTCGGTGCTGGCCAAGGGCCTGCGCGCGATGCTGCAATGGGACGAGAGCGCGACGCCGGCGCGCATTCCCGTCGTGACGCGGGTTACCGCGGGCGAGTCGGACCGCCTCACGCCGCCCGAAGCAGGCAGGCAACTGGCCGCGCTGATTCCGCGGGCGGATTTCGTCGGCATCGCGGCGGCGGGACACCACGCGCCACTGCAGGAAGGCCGCCGCTACGCGGAGTTGATCGCGCAACTGGCCGACAAGGCCAACACCCCGGCCGCAGCCGCCGGGACATCCCACCCGCAGGAGTGACCATGTTCTTCTTTTTCTCGAACAAGCTCGGCTGCCTTGGATCGATCATCGTCTCCCTGGTCCTGACGCTGCTGCTGCTTGCCTTGTTCGGCTGGCTGTAGCCTGCCGGGCAAAGCGCTGTCGCGCGTGCGCGTACGCGGACGGCAGCCGCCACATCAGGCGCACCGCGGCACGACGCTTGCATGCGTTTGCGCGGGAAGGCAACGTCGGCCATCGCACCGCCGCGACAGCACCGGAATGCGGCATGCCATGCCGCAGGGAGCGGGTTCATCCAACCGGCATGCACAATAGCGGTGCGCACTCACCATCGAAGGGACAGGACATGACGGACACGGTCAACAGCAGGACGATTGCGGCGCACCTGTCGACACTGGCATGTCTGCTGGAAGCGGAGGCGGCGCGCGCACAGGCGCTCGGCCTGCGACCGTCGCGCGACCTGGCCCGGGAAGCGCGGGAAGTGCGCGACCTCGGCGACTGCCTGTGGCAGGCCGATGTGCAGCTCGCGTTGAGTGGCGGCGCCGACCGGGCCGGGCGCAGCGGTTCCGGGAACGTGGTCCCCATCGGGTCGGCCGCCGGCTGACGCGGTCCGCCGCCAGGCGTCGCGAGGCAGCCCGGCGCGCTGCAGGAAATCCGGATCGCCGCTATCCTTGCCGGAATCTCCGCGGCCGCCGCGCGTCACACCTCCGTGTGCAATCCACTTTCCCGCAAGCCAAATGCTCATCGCCACCCATTCCGGAAAATTCCATGCCGACGACGTCTGGGCCGTCGCCGTGCTCGACATCCTCTTCCCTGGCAGCCAGCTTATCCGCACGCGCGACGCGGCGCGCCTGGCGGAAGCCGATTTTGCGGTCGATGTCGGCGGGGTCTGGGATGCCGCCGCCGGCCGCTTCGATCATCACCAGAAGGGCTTTGACGGCGCGCGCCAGAATGGCGTCGTCTATGCCAGCGCCGGACTGGTGTGGAAGGAGTACGGCGGACGCTGCGTCGCTCAGCTTGCGCATGAATGCTGCGGCCAGGAACTGCCGCCTCAGCGGGCGCAGGAGATTGCCTGGGCAATCGACAGCGATCTGGTCCAATACCTCGATATGGCCGATACCGGCAGCGCCAAGAATGCGCCCGGCGGCTATGGCTTGTCGGCGGTGGTGTCCGGCTTCAATCCTACCTGGATCGACGAACAGATGGCCGGCAGCGTCGAGGCGGCGGAGGAATTCCGCCTCAACCAGTTCCGCCGCGCGATGGGCTTCATCCGCGAAATCATCATCAATGCGGTGAAGTACCGGGTCGGGGCCCTGCTTGCCCTGGACCAGGTGCGTCAGGCGGAGCGGCTGGAAGGTGGCTCGGTGCTGTTCCTCGGCAATGCCGCGCTGCCCTGGTCCAGCGTGGTGCGCAACGAGATGCCGGAGGTCCTGTTCGTGGTCAGCTACAGCATGAACGAGAACCGCCACATGATCCACACCGTTCCCGTGGCCGCCGACAGCTTCAAGGCGCGCAAGGACCTGCCGAAGGCATGGGCGGGCCTGCGGGGCGGCGAACTGGCGGCGGTGACCGGCGTCGAGGACGCGATCTTCTGCCACAACAACGTGTTCATTGCGGCAGCGGTATCGTACGAGGGCATCATGCGTCTTGCCCGCCTGGCGCTCGCGGAGCCCGACCCGCGCGGCGCCTGAAGCCCCGGGCCTGGAAGAAATACTTCTCTCGCTGTCGATCCGGGGCGGCGCCGTTCGTCGTCATCGCAGGAGCGCCGGCAATGCGTTCCCGCGCCCGGCGCCGCTTTGCCCGGTCCCAGAGGAGAGAACCATGCAAGTCCAACCCTACCTGTTTTTCGGCGGCCGCTGCGAAGAGGCGCTGACCTTCTACCGCGAAGCCCTGGGCGCCGAGGTGCCGACCATGATGCGCTTCAGGGAGAGTCCGGAGCCCTGCGCGCCGGGCATGGTGCCGCCGGGCTTCGAGGACAAGGTCATGCATGCGGAATTCCGTATCGGCGATTCGATGCTGATGGCGTCCGACGGCTGCAGCACCCAGACCGGGTTCCAGGGCGTCTCCCTGTCCATCGGCGTGCGCGACGACGCCGAGGCCGCGCGCGTGTTCAATGCCCTTGCGCAGGGCGGCAAGGTCGAGATGCCGCTGCAGAAGACCTTCTTTGCCAGCAGCTTCGGCTCCGTCGCCGACCGGTTCGGCGTGAGCTGGCTGGTCGTCGCGTCGCCTACCTGAGCACCTCGAACAGGTTGTTGAAGTCGTCGGTCCAGACGGCGAGCCCGGGCGCCGCGGGAATGGCGGCGGCGGCGTCCCGGATCGCCGGGCGCCGCAGGATGTCCGCCTGCGCCGACACCAGCACCCAGTCGGTGCGATGGCCGGTGGTGTCGTTGCCGCTGTCGACGATGCGCACCGCATGCAAGCCCTGGTCGGCGGCGAGACGCTCGACCACCGGCGCCAGGGACAGGAACTTGTTGGTGACATGGAAGGCGACGACACCGCCGGGCCTGAGGTGGCGCCGGTACACCGAGAGTGCTTCCCGCGTGATCAGGTGCACCGGTATCGCGTCCCCGGAGAAGGCATCCACCGCCAGCACGTCAAAGTGCTGCGGCGCTTCCTTCTCCAGTGCCAGCCGCGCGTCGCCGAGGACGGTCTCGACCCTTGCGCGGCTGTCGCGCAGGAATGAAAACTCGTCGCGGGCGATCGCCATCACCTGCGGGTTGATCTCGTAGAAGCGGAACACGTCACCTTCCCTGCCGTATGCCGCCAGCGTCCCCGTGCCGAGCCCGATGACGCCCACCCGTCGGCCGCCGCTGCCGGCACCGGCTTCCCGGATCGCCAGCGCGACGCCGCTCTTCTCGCCATAGTAGCTGGTCGGCTCCTGCCGGCGATGCGCGACCAGGTACTGCTCGCCATGCCGGATCGAGCCGTGGTACAGCCCGCGCACGCTGCCCTCCCCGCGCAGCGTGTCCTGCGTCCGCACGCTGCCGTAGAAATTGCGCTCGATGCGGCGCGCCGTGTCCAGGTCGCGGCTGACCTGGATCTGGAGGAAATAGCCGCAGGCGAGCGCCAGCAGCACCGAGGCCGCCACCAGCACACGGCGCCCGGCGAACACGAAGACCGCCAGCACCGCGACCGCCGCCAGCCCGATGCCGAGCTCGTAATAGGAGGGCAGCAGGCGTGGCACCAAAAGGCCGACGGCGATGCCGCCGAGCGCGCCGCCGAGCGACAGCATCAGGTAGAAGCGGGTCAGGTAGCGCGGCGGCGGCCGCATCGCGGCCAGCTCGCCGTGCAGGAACATGCACAGCAGGAACAGGCCGGTTGCATACAGCGGCACCGCGGTGCGGATGTTGAAACCGAGGCGTGCATCCTGCAGGCCGTAGGCGCACAGCAGCAACGCGGCGGCGCCTGCCGGCAGGAAGAACGCGCGCCGGTACCAGCGGTCGCTTTCGAAGCACAGGATGAAGCTCAACAAGTAGAGGCTGAGTGGCAGCACCCAGAGAAAGGGCACGGAAGCGATGTTCTGCGTGATGTGGTTGGTGACCGCCAGCAGCAGCCAGGAACCGAGGGCCGACAGCAGCAGCCATAGCAGGTAGGAGGCGGGACGGGGAGCTTGCGGGGCAAGCTGCCCTTCCTGCCGGTGCGTTTCAGACAGCGAAGGCGCTTGACGGCGGGCGCGCAGCGCCGAGGCTGCGCATAGCACGGCGAACAAGACGTACAGCGCCGACCAGATGCCGGCCTGCACCGGTACCCGGGCGCGCGGCTCGAGCAGCAGCGGATAGCCGATCAGCGCCGCCAGCGACGCCAGGTTGGACAGCGCGTAGTAGCGATAGACCCGCGCGCCCGGAAGCGTGCGGCTGATCCATCCCTGTACCAGGGGCCCGGTGGTCGACAGCAGGAAATACGGCAGGCCGATGGTCGCGCCCAGCATCAGCAGGATGCGCCAGGACGGGTCTTCGGTGCCATCCGGCTTCCAGCCCGCGTCGGCGACGATGGGGAGGAAGGCCAGGCTCAGCGCGAGCAGCGTCAGGTGCAGCAAGGCCTGGGAACGCGCGGACAGGTGCCGGGTCACCCAGTCCGCATAGGCATATCCGGCCAGCAAGACCGCCTGGAAGAAGGCAAGACAGCTCGCCCATACCGCCGCCGACCCGCCGAACCATGGCAGGATCTGCTTCGATATCAGGGGCTGGACGAGAAAGAGCAGGAAGGCGCTGCAGAAGATGGTGCCGGCAAAGAGGAGTCGGGTCATTTGGAATTGTTGTCTGGACAGCAGGCAGGAGTAGCTGTGACCGCCGGTCGCGCAACGAGTTTTCCGCGGGCAGCGTCAGGGTGGCGTCCGGGGCGCGGTTTCAGGCGAGCGCCGCGCGCACCGTATCGAACGCCTGATGATAGGCAACTGCCGCCGCCGCGCCCGCCCGGTCGAGGGCAGCCGGGGACATCCCGAGGACGGACTGCAGCGCCCGCCCCGCATCCTGCGGCAATGCGCACGGCATTTCCGGATCCCAGCAGGCCGCGAAGGCGGCAGCCTTTGCACAGCTTTCCCCATGCGTGCGGCACAGCGAGACGCGGGGCCGGCCGAAGGCCATGGCGATGATCCTGCCGTGCAGGCTGCTGCCGCAATACGCGGTGCTGCCGGCGACCAGCGCGCAGATGTCGAAGACGTCGAGCGACGGGAAAATCTGCGCCTGGCACTGCGACAGCTTCTGCAGCAGGCGCGCGCATGTCGGACGGTCGTCATGCCAGGGTGCCGTCCCGGCGAGGAACAGGACGGCGCCGAGGCCGGTGCGGCGCGCTACCGCATCCAGCGAGGATGCCAGCGCGGCCAGCGTGCCATCGTCCCCGAAGTCGGCACTGCATTGCACTGCCACGTAGCCGCGGGGAAAAGCCGCCGCAATCGCTGCACAAGGGCCTTGCGCGATGCGCGCGCTGATCCGGCCGCCAAACAGTGCGGCCGTCAGCACCGCCGGGTCGGCCATCAGGCGGGCGCCCACGCCGGCCGCCGCCAGCGCGGCGAGCGTATCGCGGTCCCGCACGCCCACGAGGTCGGCGTCGCGCAGCTTGCCGAAGACTTCGTCACGGACGGCCGCCGCCTGCGCCAGGCCGACGCCGCCCACGCCGTTGTAGATCACGCGGCGCGCGCGCGGGAACAGCGCGCGCCCGGCCGTGTAGGGCGCGTGCGAGGGCACGCGAAGCACGTCGCGGACGAAGGCGGCGCGGGCGACGGGATCGGACTCGAGATAGGCAATTGCTGCGGTCGCATCCGCGGACGGCAGCAGCATGGCCGCCGCCTGCCATGCGCTGCAGGTCAGCACTTCGCCGCCCGCGTGCACGATGTCCACCTCTTCGCCGGCGAACTGCGCGGCAACGTCGGCCAGCGCCAGGGTCCGGTGCCCGCCGAAGGGGGTAAGGTCGCGGGCCGCCAGCCCGGTGAACACCAGCGGCCGGTCCGGCAACAACGCTGCCAGAATGTGCGGAAACAGCAGGTCGCCGAAATTGTGCCGGTCAAAGGCGCCGAACACGATGCAGGGTCGAACCATGCCCGTCTCGCCGGCGCGCCGATCGTGGAACCATGTCATCATCGTCGCAATCTCTCCCTAGACGCGGCGCGAGCCGCACTATTCAACATGGAAAAATTCCTGATACAGAACGAGTTCGGGCAGGCGCAGGAACTGCTGGGAGAGGAAATCCGCGTGGCGGGTTTCGAGGAGCTGCAATTCATCCTGCATTCCTGGCTGTACGACAAGCATGGCGGCTGGGCCGTCACCGAGCGCTCCTCCGGAAAACGCATCACCAGCGGACCGTCGGGCACCGAGCATGCGGCCGCCGCACAGCTGGAACAACAGTTGCGTATCCATGGCAAGGATGCGCTGCTGCGGGTGCTCGGCAAGGGCCCGCTCTCGAGCTGAAGATCGTGATGGCGGCCGCCGACCTTCAGCGCTATCTCGATGCCCAGGATGGCGTGTACGCGACGGTGCTGCAGGAACTGCAGGCGGGCCGCAAGCGCAGCCACTGGATGTGGTTCATTTTTCCGCAACTCGCCGGACTTGGACAGAGCGCCCTGTCGCGGCACTTTGCCATCGCGTCGCTCGACGAGGCCCGGGCCTATCTCGTCCATCCGGTGCTGGGCGGGCGGCTGCGCGCGTGCGCCGCGCTCGCCTGCGCCGCACCGTGGTCCGACCCGGCCGCGGTTTTCGGACCGCCGGACGACCTCAAGTTCCATTCCTCGATGACACTGTTCGCCCTTGCGGACGGCAACGGCAACGGCATCTTCTTCGAGTGCCTGCGCAAGTTCTTTCGCGGAAAGCCGGATCCCGCGACCCTCGCCCTGCTTGGGGAAACCGGCATTGAAGAACTTTTTCGTTGACCAGCGGTATATCTGGTAAGCCCTTTTCCGGAGTCCGGCGCAGGCCGCGCCTATATTGCCCGATGCAGACAACCCAACCGCTGGACCTCACTGCCTGTGACAAGGAGCCTATCCACATCCCTGGCCTGATACAGGGCTTCGGTGCGCTGCTCGTGTTGCGGCCTCAGGACCTGTCCATCCAGCAGGCAAGCGCAAACCTCGACCAGGTGCTCGGCATTGTCGCGGAAGAAGCCGTCGGGCGCATGCTGGAGGACGTGATAGGCGCACACGCATGTGCAGCCCTGCGCGACGCCCTCTCCCGCGGCGCCCTGCATGCGGTGTCGCCCACCCTGGTGCACCTGCCCGGGGAACGCGCCGCGCGCGAATGCTACATGCAGTACAACATGTCCGGGGGAGCGCTGCTGGCGGAGTTCGAGCCGGCCGGCGACAGAGCCGGGACGCTGCCGGGACTGCAGGGTGAACTGCCTTTTCGTGCGATCAACACCTGCGCCAGTGCCGAGGCGCTTTGCGGCCTGCTGGCGAGGGAAATGCGGCGTCTCACCGGCTTCGACCGCTGCATCGCCTATCGTTTCGACGAAGACTGGCATGGCGTCGTGATCGCGGAGGACCGGAACGAGGTCTATCGCGAAAGCTTCCTTGGGCACCATTTCCCGGCATCGGACATTCCGGCGCAGGCGCGCAAGCTGTTTACGCTGAACCACCTGCGGCTGATTCCGGACGTGAGCGCCCGCCCGGTGCCGCTGCATCCACCCTACCCTTCGCCGGACATGAGCTACAGCACCCTGCGCAGCGCCGCGCCGGTCCACCTGGAATACCTCGGCAACATGGGCGTGCGTGCCTCGCTGACGGTTTCGCTGATGTGCGGCGACCGCCTGTGGGGCATGCTCACCTGCCATCATGCAACGCCCCACATGGTGCCGGTCGCCACGCGCCTGCGCTGCAAGGCGCTGGCCGAGATCGCTTCCTACGC
The DNA here is from genome assembly GCF_036563305.1 of Noviherbaspirillum sp. Classification (GTDB taxonomy): domain Bacteria; phylum Pseudomonadota; class Gammaproteobacteria; order Burkholderiales; family Burkholderiaceae_D; genus Noviherbaspirillum. Next base: position 202,598 of record NZ_DATCMQ010000013.1, read on the forward strand.
GGTCGCGACCATCGAAAGCGGCGAGGCAGCGCGGATGCGCGCCGCGCGCACCCAGGCATTGCGGCAGGTGCAGGAAGCGCTTGCTGCAGGAACGCGCTTCCAGGACGCAGTACAGGAAGCATCGGGGCAGATGCTGGAAGCGCTGGGGGCGGACACCCTGCTGCTGAACGTGGACGGCGTGTCGCTGGAATTCGGCGCCGCCCTGCCGCAGCGCGTGGCGGAGCCGGTGCGGGCGGCGCTGCAGCGCGAGCTGCAAGGCGTGGTCACGCACAGCAGGCATCTGGCCGCGCTCGATCCCGGGCTTGCCGACATCGCGCCTGTCGCGAGCGGCGCGCTTTACTGCCGCCTGGACCAGGCCGGCAGCCATTTCCTCGCGCTGCGGCGGGAAGTGGTGGAGGCGCGCAACTGGGCCGGCAACCCGGACAAGCCGGTCGATGCACCCGACGGCCGGCTGCATCCGCGCAAGTCCTTCGCCTTGTGGCAGGAAGCGGTGCGCAACCGCTCGCAGCGCTGGCTGGCAGTCGATACCGAGGCTGCGCTCGAACTGCGCCGCATGCTGCTGGAACGCCGCGAGCAGATCGCGCGCAAGGAATTCGAGGGTGCGCTGCGGGCCGAGCGCGACCGCAGCAGCGGCATCCTGGAGGCGATGGCGGAAGGATTCGCCCTGGTCGACCGGGACCTGCGCATCCTGCAGGTCAACACCGAGGGATTGCGGCTCGGCGGCCGGGACGCAGGTGAAGCTGCCGGCCGCACCCTCACGGACTTCTGGCCGCAGGCCTTTCCCGAGCAAACCATGCGTGTCTGCCGGCAGGTGCTGGCACAGCGCGGGCACGCGGTGCTCGAACAGGAGGTGCTTTCCGGGAGCCGTCCGCTCTGGCTCGACATCCGGCTCTACCCCTCGGGCGAGGGCCTGGCCATCTTCTTCCGCGACGTGAGCGATCGCAAGACGATGGAGGCCGCGCTGCGGGACGTCAACGGGCTGCTGGAGGAAAGGGTGGCGGCGCGCACCAGGGAGCTGGAGCACGCGCATCAGCAGCTGCACCAGAGCCAGAAGATGGAGGCGCTCGGGCAGCTGACCGGCGGCATCGCGCACGACTTCAACAATCTGCTGGCCAGTATCGTGAGCAGCATGGAGATCATGTCGCTGCGCCTGCAGCAGGGACGGACCGACGGGCTGGAGCGCTATGTCGACACGGCTTCCACGGCAACCGGCCGCGCCGCGTCGCTGATCCAGCGGCTGCTCTCGTTCGCCCGCCAGCAGTCGCTGAAACCGGTGCAGGTCGACATCAACCAGCTGGTCGACGGCGTCGCGGACCTCGTCCAGCGGGCGATCGGCCCGGCAATCCGGCTCGAGCTGCGCCTGGCGGCGGAGTTGTGGCCGGTCGCCTGCGACCCGAACCAGCTGGAGAACGCCCTGCTGAACCTCGCCATCAACGCCCGCGACGCGATGCCGGGAGGCGGCACGCTCACGGTGGAGACGCGCAAGCTCGTGATCGGCGAAAGCCAGCAGGAAAAGGACATGCCGCCCGGCGAATACGCGATGCTGTCGGTGAGCGACACCGGGACCGGCATGCCGCCCGATGTCGCGGCGCGCGCCTTCGATCCCTTCTTCACGACAAAGGCGGTCGGCAAGGGTACCGGGCTTGGCCTGTCGATGGTCTACGGCTTTGTCCGCCAGTCGGGCGGAGACACGCGCATCTTCTCGGAAGCCGGAAAGGGAACGACGATCCGCATATGCCTGCCCCGCTCGCGCCAGGCGCAGGATGCGGGTGCGGAGGCGGCCTCGTCCGTCGCTCCGGCCCATGCGGCATTGCGCGATGCCGACGTGCTGCTGGTCGAGGATGAAACGCAGCTTCGCACGCTGTTGCGCGAAATGCTGCAGGACATCGGCTGCCGGGTGGTCGAGGCGGGGGATGCGGAGGAGGCGTTCGCCCTCCTGCGCAAGGGAAACCGGATCGACATGCTGATCAGCGATGTCGGCCTCCCCGGGTCCGTCGACGGCAACGCCCTGGTCAAGCAGGTCCTCGCCGACCGGCCTGGCCTCGCGGCCCTGCTGATCAGTGGCTACGGGGACCAGCAGGCCGCAAGCGGCACGGTGCCGATGCTGGCAAAACCATTCGCCCTGTCGGCATTCGTCGCCCGCGTGCTGGAACTGCTGCCGGCGCCGGACGCGGCGGCGGGGCCGCGCGGCGGCACCTGACCCACGCCCGATGCAGGCTTACTCCACCTTTACCGACTGGCGGCGCGGCGTGCCCGGATCAAGCTTCGGCAGCTCGACCCGCAGCACGCCGTCGGCGTAGGTGGCCTTCGCCTGGTCGCCAAGCACCGCCGCCGGCAACGCCACGACCCGCTCGAAACGCCCATAGGCGCACTGAAGCACGCGGTAGCGGCCTTCGGACGCTTCGCGCCGGAAACGCTTTTCGCCGCGGATCACCAACAGGTTCTCCTGCACTTCCACGTCCAGCGCCTCCTTGTCGACACCCGGCACCTCGACCTGCACGACCACGCGGCGCTCGTCCTCGAACAGGTTGCTTCCCAACATGGACCAGGTGCCCGAAGGAATGAAGAACATGTCGTCCACCAGTCCCTTCTCCGGCAGGCCGGTTTCCTGCCCCGGCCGGAAACCGGTCAGCGCGCTGGACGCCGACTGCCGCAGGTGCTGCCATCCCTCGGACATCGAGTCCCAGAGCGTGGAAAAACTTTGCTTGAGTTCATTCAGGTTCATGTTCGGCTCCTTCATGCGGGATTCATAGGTGCCTGCCGAAGCGGCGATTTCAATGCCTTCCGAAAGGAAAAGAGAAGCTGCGTCAGGGCATTGCCGATTTACAGTCATTTGCAGTAATTGCACGAGCGCCCGCGCCGCGGCTGCGCGCGAGCAAGGCAGGGTGCGACAGCGGCGGCTAGCATGGTTCTTGCTGAACGACGTTTTCTGCATGCACGTAATCCAGGCAACACACGGACGCGGCGTTCGCCGCGCGTTGAACGATCACGGAAAGGAACACCATGCAAAACGGACTCGATGCGCAATCGATCATGCAGTTCCACGACAGGATGCTGGCCGCGCAGGACTGGCCGCAGAGGGAGCCGGACGCTTCCCTCACCGGCGCCTGGCACTGGATCGAGACCAATCATCGCTACAACACGCTGCTGTGGAATGAAGAGGACAAGGCCCGTCGCACGGACGTCGGGCCGGAGGCGATCGCCGCCAGCAAGCGGCTGATCGACCAGTACAACCAGAAGCGCAACGACGCGGTCGAATGCGTCGACGAGGCCCTGCTGTCCGCGCTCGGGCAGTCGGGCGACCAGCCTCCCGCCGCCGGCGCCCGCCTCAACAGCGAAACCGCCGGCGCAATGACCGACCGTCTCTCCATCCTCAGCCTGAAGATCTTCCACATGCGCGAGCAGACCGAGCGCGTCGATGCCAGCGCGGAGCACATCGAGAAGTGTCGCGACAAACTGCACCGCCTGCAGACGCAGCGCCGCGACCTCGGTGCCTGCCTCGACCAGCTGCTGGCCGAGGCGGCCGCCGGCACCGCGTACTTCAAGGTGTACCGTCAGTTCAAGATGTACAACGATCCGACGCTCAATCCTTATCTCTACGGGAAGCAGGCCCAGCCGGCGAAAGGAATGGCGGCATGAGGCAAGGCGGCATGGACGGGCAGCCGCTGGTCGATGTGCTGGTGCCGACCTGCAATCGGGCCTGCGCGCTTGCCGTGACGCTGGCAGCGCTGGCCGCACAGACCGTCCGCAATTTTCGTATCGTCATATCGGACCAGTCGGACGGGCCGGCCTCATTCGACCGTCCCGAAGTCAAGGCCGTGGTGCGGCTGCTGCGCGCCGGCGGGCGCGAGGTCGAATGCCTGCGGCACCTGCCGCGGCGCGGCATGGCCGAGCAACGGGCCTTCCTGTTGTCCCGGGTGAGCGCGCCGTATTGCCTTTTTCTCGACGACGACGTCATGCTGGAGACCGACCTGCTGGCGCGCCTGCTGCAGGCCATCACCGAGCAGCAGTGCGGCTTCGTCGGCAGCGCCCTGCACGGCCTGAGCTTCGTCGACGACATCCGGCCGCATCAGCAGCAGATCGAATTCTGGGAAGGCCGGGTCGTGCCGGAGACCGTTACTCCCGGGAGCGCGGCGTGGTCGCGCCACCACCTGCACAGTGCGGCCAATCTCTACCATGTGCAGACCCGGCTCGGTCTCGACCGCGAGCACAGCCGCCTGTACCGCGTCGCCTGGATAGGCGGCTGCGTGCTGTTCGACAGCGCAAAGCTGCGCGCCGCGGGCGGCTTTGATTTCTGGCAGCAGCTCCCGGACGCCCACTGCGGCGAGGACGTGCTGGCGCAACTGCGCGTGATGGAGCGCTTCGGCGGCTGCGGCTTGATTCCGTCGGGTGCATATCACATGGAGCTGCCGACCACGGTGACCACGCGCGACGTCGATGCGCCGAAAGTGCTGCCCCTGACCGTACTGGAAGAGGGGCCCGCCCATGGCTGAGACCCGCGCATCGCAGGCGGCAGGCCTGCTCCTGCCGGACGTGCGCCGCATCGTCGTGCTGCGTCCGAATGCCGTCGGCGACTTCGTGTTCTCCCTGCCCTGCCTGCACGCGTTGAAGGCGGCCTATCCGGACGCCGACATTACCTACGTCGGTCGACAGTGGCACGCTGACTTCCTGGCCGGACGACCGGGTCCGGTGGACCGGGTCGAGGTCATCCCGCCGTGCCCCGGCGTCGGCATGCCGCCGGACGCCGAAGTCGACCAGGCGGCGGTCGAGGATTTTGTCGATCGCATGCGCGCGCAACGATTCGACCTTGCACTGCAGATCTACGGCGGCGGCCTGTATTCCAATCCCTTCGTTCGCCGCTTCGGCGCCCGGCTCACCATCGGCATGCGGGCGGCGAATGCCCCCGCGCTCGACCGCAGCGTGCGGCATGGCGACCTGCAGAACCGGCGCCTGCAGATGCTGGAGGTCGCGGCGCTGGCCGGCGCCGGCCGCCTTGACCTGGGTGCGGAGCCCGAGCTGCAGGCCACCGATGCGGACCGGCGCGAAGCGGAAGCCGTGCTTCCGGCGACGCCGGGGCAGCGCCTGGTGATCCTGCAGCCCGGCTCCACCGACCCGCGGCGCTGCTGGCCGCCCGAACGCTACGCGGCGATCGGCGACCTGCTTGCCGCAAAGGGCATGACCGTCGCGGTCAACGGTACCCGCGACGAAGGGCCAATGGTGCGTGCGGTACGCGAGCGGATGCGCCAGCCGGCCATCGACCTGACCGGGCGGCTGTCACTGTCAGGTCTGTGCGGCCTGCTCGACCGCGCCGCGCTGCTGGTTTCGAACGACACCGGGCCGCTGCATCTCGGTCTTGCGCTCGGCACGCCGGCCATCGGCATCTACTGGCTGAGCAACCTCGCCGAGTCGGCGCCGCTGCGGCAGGACCTGCACCGCGCCGCAATGTCCGCGCGTGTGCACTGCCCCGTCTGCGGCGAGGAGAACCTCCGGACACGCTGTCCTCATGACGCCAGCTTTGTCGACCTGGTGGAAGTCGAACAGGTGCATGACATGGCGATGGAACTGCTCGACGGACGGCACCGGGATTGACCCGATCCAGTCGTGCGGCGCTGCTCGCCGCGGCAGAGCCGAGAATGTCCCTTGGTGCGGATGATGGAACGTCACGCTGCGGACCGGCGACGGCACGAGCGGTGTTCCCGACAGAGGGCGGATGGGCAGGAACCGGGATGGCCGCTGCGCCTGAGGTGCAACAGCGGGGGCGCGTTGGCGGAATGCCCGTCGCCGGCATGAGCATCGGCATTCATTCCGGGAGGTGGCCGAAGCCGCTGGCGCGCCGGGGCGCTCTGTGCACCCTGAAGACCGGTCTTCCGCGGTCCAGGCTGGCCCATACCCCATGACAGCGGGGGGATGACGAACGGCCGCCGCGGCGGGCCATGCTCGCGGCCATGCGCGCCTCGGTCGGTTTCAGGACGCCGGTGCGGGTGCTTCGCGCCGGCGACAGGTCAGTCGCGGGCCGCCTGGCCAACAGTCGCGGATCTTGAGAGTAGCGCGCGAGCCTGCGCGGCCACCGTCTGCGCCTGCTGTCCTTCCGGGTCCCACAAGCAGCGATGGAGATCCTGGTCGAGTGGCGCCCAGCGCTGGATGTCCGCCTTGCTGAAGACCACCACGCTCGGCAGGCGCAGGCCCGCGGCGATGTGCGAGACGCCGGTATCGTTGCAGACCAGCAGCCGCGCGTCGCGCATCAGTGCCGCCATCGCGCCAATGGAAATCGGTCCGGCCGCGTCGATGGCCTTGTGCTTCATGTGACTGGCGACCTCGGCGGTCAGATCGCCCTCCTTGGCCGAACCGGTGAGCACGACGGACACGCCGAACTCGTCGGCCAGGCTGTCCGCGACTTCCGCGAAACGCGACGGCGACCAGCACTTGTCGCGGAAGCGCGCGCCCGGGTGGATGCAGATGTAGCGGCCGGGTTCGGCGCCGGCCGCCAGCCCGCTTTCCGCCAGTTCCCGTTGGTCCTCCGCGGTGATCGGGAACTCCAGGTGGGTGCCCAGCGTCGGCGCGCCGAGGAATTCGGTCAGCTTCAGCAGCCGCAATGGCTCCGGCCCGGTTTCGGGATAGTCGACGAAACAGTCGGGGTCGGCGCCGCTGCCCGCCGCCGCGCAGCCGGCGACGGCTTCGGCCCCGAAGGTGCCGATGATCTGGTTGCTGACCTGCCCGCTGCCATGCATCTGCAGCGCAAGGTCGAAGTTGCGGGCATGGACGGTCTGGAAAAAGCCGGGGATCTGGTCTTCCCGGTACGGCTGTTCCGGGAACGCCGGATGCCCGGGGAACGGGATGAAATCGTCGACGTAGCGATGAAATCGCGCCGCGAACTGCTCTGCCCAGGGCAGTCCGATCAGCGTGATGCGTGCGGCCGGCAAGGCGCCGCGCAGCGCCCGCAGCGCCGGCACCGCGCACAGCATGTCGCCCAGCTGCAGTGCGCGGAATACCGCGACCGAGCGGACGCGCTGTCTCGCCAGGACCGCCCTTCCGGTCGATTCTTGCAGTTCGGTATCTATCAGCGCCATACGGGTCTCCACAGTCGGGCTTGCATGGCCCGGGGATTCCATGATACGGACCGTGGATGGCGCCGGGTTGATCAGCGCCAACCACCGTACGGCAACAGTCTGCGGTGGACTAACCGAGCGGGTTGACGACGAAGACCGGCATCGGCTGCTCCGCCTTGCGGGCCGCAAGGAAGCGTTCCGCAACGTCGAGCGCCTCGCCGATCGTCACATGCATGTCGAGGTAGCGATAGGTGCCCAGGCGGCCGACGAAGGTGAGGTTCTTCTCGTCGCTGGCCAGCTCGATGTAGCGCTTGAGCTGGGTCTTCTCGCGCGCCAGCCGGATCGGATAGTACGGCGTGTCGTTCTCCTCGCAGTAGCGGCTGTACTCCTTGAAGATGACCGTGTTCTCGTGCGACTCCCACGGCGAGAAATGCTTGTGCTCCGAGATCCGGGTCCACGGTACATCCTCGTCGCAGTAGTTCAGCACCGGGTTGCCCTGGTAGTCACCCTGGTGCCGCTCCGCCGCGAAATCCAGGGTCCGGTAGCCGAGGCGGCCTTCGCTGTGGTCGAACCATGCGTCGACCGGACCGCTGTAGAACACATGCTGGTACTCTCCCGCCATGCTGCGCTCGAAACGGGCGTTCAGGTGCACCTCGACATTCGGATGATCGAGCATGCGCTCGACGATGGCGGTATAGCCGTTGCGCGGCATGCCCTGGAAGGTGCTGGCGTAGTAGTTGTCGTCATAGTTGAAGCGTACCGGCAGCCGCTTCAGTATGCTGGCCGGCAGCTCGGACGGATGCATGCCCCATTGCTTCGTGGTGTAGCCCTTGAAGAAGGCTTCGTACAGCTCGCGGCCGACGAACTTCAGCGCCTGTTCCTCGAAGGTCTGCGGATCGGCGATGCTGCTGTCGCCGATCGTCGTCATGAAGGCCTCCGCCTCCCGCGGGCTGAAGGTCTTGCCGAAGAACTGGTTGATGGTGAGCAGGTTGACCGGCAATGAGAACACCCGGCCCTTCGTGATCGCCTTCACCCGGTTGGTAAACGGCATGAACTCGTCGAACTGCCGGACGTAGTTCCATACCTTCTCGTTGCTGGTATGGAAGATGTGCGGGCCGTACGCATGCACCATCACTCCGGTCTCCGCATCGCGTTCGGTGTGGCAGTTGCCGGCCACATGCGGCCTGGCATCGAACACTTCGCACTGGTACCCCGCCTGCGCCAGTTCCCGGGCGATCACGGCGCCCGAGAATCCCGCTCCCACTATGCCGATCTTCTTCACGGTTCTCCTTTCGTTGTCAGATGCCCTTTGCGGCGTTCGCCTGCGGACTAGCTGCCGGTATTGGCGGCCTGTCCCGCGTAGTCCTGCTCCTCCGCCTGCTGCTGCATCCGCAGGTAGCGCTCGATGGCGTCGTCCAGCGACGGCAGCAGCAGTCCGTGGCGGCTGCGCATCGCGCTGTACGCCGGGCGCGGCGCGGCGTGGTTGAGGCGCGCGCTCGGCACGGCCTCCAGGCGGCTGGCATCGATGCCGGCCATGCCGCTTGCCTTCAGCGCCAGGTCGGCCCAGGTGATGGGCTCGGCGTTGGTCAGGTGCCAGATGCCCTTCTCGCGGTCCACCAGCAGGTCGAGCGATGCATGCACCAGGTCGGGTACGTAGGTGGGCGAGATGGTCATGTCATTTGCCGCCGAAAACGGCGACCCTTCGGCAAGCGCCTTCAGTGCCAGCGTCAGGAAATTGTGGCTGTCCCAGGGACCGAAAAAGGCGCTGGTGCGGATCACCAGCGCGTCGGGGCAGGTATCGAGCACCTTGCGCTCCGCCTCGACCTTGCTCCTCCCGTAGACGTTCAGCGGTGCGACCTCGTCGCTCTCGACATAGGGCTCCTGGCGGCTGCCGTCGAATACCAGGTCGCTCGAGAAGGTCATCAGCTGGATGTTGTGCCGTATGCAGGCGATGGCGAGCACCGACGGGCCGTGGGCATTCTCGCGGAAGCAGCGCGCCGCGTCCTGTTCGGCATCGTCCACGCGCACGTATCCGCCGGCGTTGATGATCGCCCAGGGCTGGTATCGCGCGATCGCGCGCTCCACCGACGCCGGGTCGGCGATGTCCATGTCCTGCCGGCTGACGAGACGGAAAGCCAGGTTGCGGGTTTCGCAGATGCGGGCGAAGGCACGGCCGAGGGTGCCGGTGGCGCCGGTGATCAGTATCGGCGGCGCCGGATGATTTCTGCCATGCAGGCGTTCCGCGGTGAGCGAGGCGACGGCCGCGCTGGTCGCGACCGGCGGGCAGAAGAAGCGTCCGGGACGGCGCCACCAGCCCTGCCCCTGGAGCACCGGGTGCGAAAGCGGCCGTCGCGCGGAAAGCTCGCGCATCATCGCGGCCAGCGCAGTGGGTCTCGGGCGCTCCGAACGCACGTCGAACGGGCCGGGTTCGTAGTAACCCTTGCATTGGGTGACCAGGCAGTTCCAGTCGAAGGAGCCGAGCAAGGCCCACACCGTGACTGCGCGCATGTCAACGCCGTGGGCCCGCACCTCGTGCGATGCCTCCCAGATTTCCTCCAGCCAGCGCAACTGGTCTTCCCGGTTGGCGTCGATGTGGGCTTCCGTGACAGCGATCGGCAGCCCGTAACGCTCCCACGCCTCCTGCAGCAGCGGGCCGATGCCGGGCGTGGGCGTGGCGAGCGCCCGTGGCGCCTCGATGTCGGCGTGGCGCAGGTTGCGGTAGGTGCCGACATAGCGATCCGGATAGCGCTCCGTCCGGTGGTCCAGCCAGCGCTCGCTGGTGATGTAGTAGTTGACGCCGACGATGTCGGGCGGGCAGGGATTGTCGCGGAACCAGAGGAAATCCGCCGCCGGAATCCCGGTACCGAGCAGGTAGGACCAGAGCGGATGGTTCTCGTCGATCTTCCCGCACAACAAGTCCCAGCCCAGCCAGCGCCGGTCATTGTAGAAGGAAGCGAGTTCTGCCATTTCAGGGGTGCTGTAGGTCTTGCCGAGGTCGTCGGTCTGCACCAGGCGTGCCGCCGGATTCACTTCACGAATCGCGCGCATCGACAGCACCACGGCCTTGCACTGGTTCAGCAGAGCCTGCACGAAGCTGCGCTCGTCGCGCCCGTGCGGATACCAGACGCCGTACAGGCCGCTGAAGCGGGCCGTGGTGGTGGGCTCGTTCACGGGTGTCCAGTCCTGTACCCAGGGATAGCGCCGGGCAACCGCCCCCGCGTACTCGGCCAGCCTGGACGGGAATGCCGGATCGAGAAGGCTGGTGTCGCGCGGACCGCTGCCATGATGCACCAGGCCGACGATGGGGTTGACGCCGAGATCCCGGAGCGCCGGCAGGCGCTCGTCCGGCCACGACCAGTCCGCCTTCTCCAGGCCGTCCGGCGCGATGCGCTCCCAGAGCACGGGGTAGCGGATCGCCTCGATTCCGAGCGAGGCGAAGCGTTCCAGGTCGTCCCGCCGGGTCGCGTGCCCGTTTCTTTCCATCTGGCTGAAATATTCATCTACCACCCTGTTGACCGTGCATTCGAGCCCACCCCATAGCGCGATGTGATTGCTGTCTTTCTGCTGTTCCTGGTTGTTCATCAGTTCTTTGCTTTCGGTTGGGTAACGTGACAAATTTGTAAATATCGGATTGATCGGGAAGAAATGACGAGGAGATGCCGTCCCCTGCAAGGGAGGCGGCTGCGTAGCTGCTGGCCCTGCAATCGACGTGCCAGCAGCCGTCTTGATCCAAGGGAAAACAGGGCGCGACCCGCCCTCAGCGCAGGCTGCGCCCGGCGACACCGAGGCGCAATTCGTGCGCGATCTGGCGGCGACGGGCGGCCGGAACGAAACGGCCGACCTCGACCCGCACGCCGCGCGCCTCGAAGCAGATCAGGTCCTGCGACCTTCGCGGCACGCCGACCCTGGTGCGGCATGGGTCGAGGCGCACCTGGTGGACCTCGCCGCCGTCGAACTGCTCGATCAGCAGGCACCCTTCCGTCAGCGCGATATGCTCATGGTCGGTGGCGTGGCGCGCATAAACAAGGAATGCCAGCGCGACCGCCGCCATTTCCAGCAGCGCGAATATCATTACCTGCCACGCGCCCATCATCGTGAAGGTCGCGGCAACCGCAAACGACATCACGCACAGGACGACATAGGCCAGTCCCAGCTGGCGCGGCGACAGGCTGCAGTTGCGCTTGAGCAGCCATTCCTGCTTGTCCATCGACATCCCTTTCTCTCCCCTGCATCCTGCCGTCCCCCGCCGCCTACTTCACGATCGGCGGCACTTCGAAGGTGTGGAACGGCGCCGGACTCGGCACCGTCCACTCCAGCCCCTCGGCACCGTCCCACGGCTTGTCGGCCGCCTTGGGCCCACCGCGCAGGCACGGCAACAGGATGGCGAATACGAAGTAGACCTGGGTCAGGCCGTACAGCCAGCCGCCGACGGACACCAGCACGTTGAAATCGGTGAACTGCGCCGGGTAGTCGGCGTAGCGGCGCGGCATGCCGGCCAGTCCCAGGAAGTGCATCGGGAAGAAAGTCACGTTGAGGAAGAGCACCGAGGCCCAGAAATGAATCTGCCCGCGCCTTTCGTTGTACATGTGGCCGGTCCACTTCGGTACCCAGAAGTAGAAGCCGGCGAACAGGGCAAGGATCGACCCGGCGACCAGCACGTAGTGGAAGTGCCCGACCACGTAGTAGGTGTCGTGCACCTGTATGTCGATCGGCGAGACCGCCAGGATCAGTCCCGAGAAGCCGCCAATGGTGAACACGAAGATGAAGCCGACGGCGAACAGCATCGGGGTCTCGAAGGTCATCGAACCCTTCCACATGGTGGCGATCCAGTTGAACACCTTCACGCCGGTCGGCACCGCGATCAGCATGGTTGCGTACATGAAGAACAGCTGGCCGGTCACCGGCATGCCGGTGGTGAACATGTGGTGGGCCCAGACGATGAACGACAGGATCGCGATGGAGCCGGTGGCATACACCATCGACGCGTAGCCGAACAGCGGCTTGCGGGAAAATGCGGGAATGATGTGCGAGATGATGCCGAAGGCCGGCAGGATCATGATGTAGACCTCGGGGTGGCCGAAGAACCAGAAGATGTGCTGGTACATCACCGGATCGCCGCCGCCGGCGGCGTTGAAGAAGGTGGTGCCGAAGTGCCGGTCGGTCAGGGTCATCGTGATGGCGCCTGCGAGAACCGGCATCACGGCGATCAGCAGGTAGGCGGTGATCAGCCAGGTCCAGCAGAACATCGGCATCTTCATCAGCGTCATGCCGGGAGCACGCATGTTGAGGATGGTGACGATGATGTTGATCGCGCCCATGATCGACGACGCGCCCATGATGTGCAACGCGAAGATGCCCATGTCCATGCCGACGCCCATCTGGGTCGACAGCGGCGCGTACAGCGTCCAGCCGGCAGCGGTGGCGCCGCCGGGCGCGAGGAAGGATGCGGCCAGCAGGATGCCCGCGGGCGGCAGCAGCCAGAACGAGAAGTTGTTCATCCGCGCGAACGCCATGTCGGACGCGCCGATCTGCAGCGGAATCATCCAGTTGGCGAAGCCGACGAAGGCCGGCATGATCGCGCCGAACACCATGATCAGGCCGTGCATCGTCACGAACTGGTTGTAGACCTCCGGCTGCATGACCTGCAGTCCGGGCTGGAACAGTTCGGCCCGGATCGCCATGGCAAGCAGGCCGCCGAACAACCACATGAAGGAGGAGAACCACAGGTACAGCGAGCCGATGTCCTTGTGGTTGGTGGCGAGCAGCCAGCGCCGCCAGCCGTGAGGATGATCATGCGCATGGTCGTGGGTAGGGTCGTGCGGATGGCCATGCGCATGGCCATGGGCGGCAACATCTGTCGTGCTCATCGGGTCTCCGGGAAGGCTCGCTGGCGCGGCGGCATGCCGGGCCATGCGTCTTGGTTGCCGCCGTGCCGATTACATTGCACCCGCCCGCTTGACGCGAATCAAAGAGGCGCAGGGACGCGACGCCTCCGGGAAATACGTTTTTGGGCCCGACAGCCCGGGACCGATCTCAGGTCGGCCCTGCGCGCAGTTCGCCGGGATCGCGCGATAGCAGCGGATCGTTGCCGGAGCCGAACGGCGGCGTGCCGACGGCAGCATGGTCCCCCATGGGCGCGCTCGCGCCAGGCATCGTGAACGCGGGTTGGCCCGCTTCGCCGGCGCCGGCGACGGCCGCCAGCCGCCGCCACGTACTGCTTCCGATGCCACGGGCCATCATGCCGATGCCGGCTAGCCCGGAAAGCACCCGCGCCGGGCTGCGTCCGCTGAGCCCGAAGGCGGCCAGGGTGCCGCCCGCGGCGACGGCGGCTGCGCGCCAGGCCGGCGGCCAGTCAGCGCGGCCCGACCCGGTACGCGGCCGTCCGCCCTGCAACCCAGGGATGCCGTCTTCCTGCTCGTGCACGGTCAGCCCGTCCTCGACATGCAGCACGCCCAGGACTTTTTTCACTTCCGACAGCAGATGCAGCTTCTCCCGCGCCAGCACCGGCCCGCTGAGCGTAACGCTGCCCCGCTGCGCAGTCACGACGACGGCCCTCGGATGCGAGACTGCACGGCCGATACGCTGGCGTACCCGGGCGACGAGGATATCGTCGTCGACGGTCACCTTGTTTCCGCTCATCGCCCGGCGGGTGCGGACCTGCAGCCCCTTCAGGCGGTTGCCGAGGTCGCGCGAAGCCGTGCCCATCGCGTCGCCGGACCTGGCGACTGCGCTTCGCAGCCTGTCGACCGCCACCGCGCGCCGCCCCTTTCCCTGCACCCGGTCGCCGAAATACATGGCAAGCAGCCCCGCCGCCACGCCGCCCATCAGCCAGGTGATCCTGGACGGATTGCTTGACGAGTATCGATACATAGCTGGCTCCTTTTCCTGATTGAGGTACACGCAGGCGACCGCCCGCGGGTACCGCGTTGCTGTCACCTTGATCATGACCGCGGCGGCAAGTTCCGGGGTTGCAAGCAGCTTTTCCTCCGGCGCAACCTGGCATGCCACTGCGGCAGCAGGAATACCCGTTCGACAACCGTGCAGAAGATGGGTTTTGTCGCCAGGTCCCGGCGCGGGTTCGCCCGGTTCCGCGCGAGCACGCGTTTGCCGACATCCCGACGGTCCGGCATCATCCTGCTCGCGAAGGGGGCGCACTTCCATCGCTCGTGCAGACCGCAGAAGGCGATCGCCTGCGGCCGTGGAAGGGTGCGGCAGATCGTTCCTGGCGGCAGAGGCGATGCCGGCGCGATTGCGTCGACATCACCGCGCGGGAAAAGCCCCGATGTAAGCAAGGACAACGCGCGCCCCGTTGCGATCCCGAGATCTTCCCGATGTCCCGGCACCCCGCGACAAGCGGAACGGCAATCGGCGCTAGCCGAAGATGCGCTGGAACGCTTCGCGCAGCGCCAGCCCGCCCCCGGTCAGTAGCAGGCCGAAGTAGAGGATGGTGGCGAGATTGGCGGCATGGCCAAGCATGACGCAGACGCCGTCGCGCTGGACCAGGCCAACGGCGAGGCACATCAGCGCCACGGCGGGGAAGGTATTGCTGAACGGGATCAGCCCGAAAGGCGCCATGAGCAGCACGGCCCCCAGCACCAGCGCGGCGTTGTTGATCATGGCGGCGACCGGTCCTGCGACCAGCCAGGTCATGCGATGCGGCTCGGACACCTTCTCAAGATGCGCCATCCAGCGCAGCGAGCGTTCCAGCACCGGCCTCAGCTTCTCGGTCGACACCACCCGGTCACGCAACCGTTTCGGGAGCCAAAGCTCGCGCCCTGTCATCCGGCACAGCGCAATCAGCAGGATCGCGGCGCCGAATACCGTGCTCACACCCGGGATCGACACCGGAATCAGGAACACCAGTGACAGCAGGACAGTAAGGATCATCAATCCGTCCCTGCCGGTCATCACGAGCAGGTGGTTCAGGGTCACGCCGGCGGGCGGAAGCGCCTGGATCATCGCGGTGAGCGTCTCGCTCAGCAGTTCGGGGGCGTGGTGGTTGTGGGTGGATTTTCGAGAGTGGTTCATGCACCGGAAGCTTGGTCGAGTAAACGGATGTCGGGAGCGCCGCCGCGCGTCCCATGTCATTCAGGAGTGCGGCGGCCGCATGCTATCGCATTTCGAGGATGCGCGGAAAGCCGCAGCAAGCCCGGCGTGCGCATCGCAGCCGCGGAAAGACGCTAGGCTACCAGATTGACCATTGCCCGGGATGCACTAACGCCGGTGCCGTATTCGATGCGCATCGAAACGCGCCTGATTGCCGTCTCCAGACTGAGCGCCGCCTTCATCCTGCGTACGACCGCAGCCGCATCCCGGCAAAGCAGCCGCGCCCGGTAGATGCTTTGGCTGGTGCCGGCCCTGGCCTCCACTTCCTCGTCGTCCACGCTTGCGGTCATCCGCCACTGCCTGATGCTTTCCATGAGTGCGGCAACGTCTGCGCTTCCTTGCGATTCATACTGGATGGTGAGCCCGATCTGATGCCGGGCAGCGGCAGCCTGGTGCTTCTTCATGGTGGACATCGCTACGCTCATTGGTTGGTCCGGGTGGGCGGAGACGGCAGCCCGCGCCGGTGACGGCGGGTATGGGAAGCCGCATGATAGGCGGGGCGGACATATTAGAAAAGCGAAGTGAAGCTGAACAATACTACCGAAAAAATGGAGCAGGACAGGGCGAAGGAGCGCCGCCGCCACGTGCGCGCGGCGAGGCCCACGTTGCCGGCCTTTTCGGAAAAAGCCTCATCGGTCATGCGCTT
This sequence comes from Noviherbaspirillum sp., assembly GCF_036563305.1. GTDB lineage: Bacteria > Pseudomonadota > Gammaproteobacteria > Burkholderiales > Burkholderiaceae_D > Noviherbaspirillum. Next base: position 218,396 of record NZ_DATCMQ010000013.1, read on the forward strand.
TGCAACGCGCGGCGGCCGGCGAAAGCCGGACAGCATCGGCAGGCGTGCCACGCCCCCGGTCACGCGGCGTGCATTCAGAGGCAAGGGCCTGTGAGATTGCGACGGCGATCAGGCCGAAAGCGGCCGTCGCAAGTTGCTGCGCGAAGGACGGGCTCACTCCCTGACAGCGGTTCTGCAGTTTCCCCCGCGAACAGGTTGACGAATCCCCGCGCTTTCTGCTTCAATTCATCAGCCTCTCAAAGGGAGTAGCTGACACCTGCGCCTGGCGCAGGTGTTGCGGTGCCGTCATTACGACGTTGATGGGTTGGCAGCCGTCGGCGTTCGGTATCGTGTCCCGGGAACGGAAATCACCCGGGCAGCAAGACTGGCGAGGATCCCCGACAATTTGTTGCCCAAGCGTTGCCGGTTTGGGTTGAGAGGCTCGTCGCGATGATTTCCATCGGCACCCCCTTGTTGTGGACGCTGTTTGCAGCGTTCGTCCTGATTGCGCTCACGATCGACTTCCTGGCACTGAACCGGCAGGGTTCGCATACCGTCAGCATGCGCGAAGCCGCCATCTGGTCGATCATCTGGGTCGGCGTATCGTTTCTCTTCGTCGGCTGGCTGTGGTGGCACCTTGGCGGCATCGGACCCGACCCCGCTGCACGGGCGCTGGCCGACGCCAAGGCACTCGAGTTCATTACCGGCTACCTGGTGGAGAAAGCGCTCGCGGTCGACAACATCTTTGTCTTCCTGATGATTTTCACCTACTTCGCAGTACCGGCAGCCTTTCAGAAGCGGGTGTTGATGATTGGCATTCTGGGTGCCCTGGTCCTGCGCGCCATCATGATCCTCATTGGCGCCTGGCTCATCGTCCGGTTTCACTGGATCATGTACGTTTTCGGCGCGTTCCTGGTGTTCACCGGGATCAAGATGTGGTGGGCAGCCGGCCAGGAGCCGGACCTCGGCAACAACCCGGCGCTCCGCTGGATCAACCGGCACATGAAGATCGCCCCCGGCTACGACGGCGAGAAATTCTTCACGACCGCCAACGGCGCAAGGCTGGCCACGCCGTTGCTCGTCGTGATCCTGCTCATTGGCATCGTCGACGTAGTGTTTGCGGTCGACTCGATTCCCGCGATTTTTGCCATCACGACCGACCCGTTCATCGTCCTCACATCGAATGTCTTTGCGATCCTCGGCCTCCGGGCAATGTATTTTCTCCTGGCTGGCGTGCACGAGCGCTTCCATCTGCTCTCGTACGGACTGGCGATCATCCTTGTCTTCATTGGCGTGAAGATGCTGCTCGTGGACGTCTACAAGATTCCCGTCGCCTGGTCGCTCGGCTTCACGGTTGCAACGCTCCTGGCCACGATGCTGCTGTCGCTGAAGATACCGGCCGGCCCCGGCAAGGCGGGAACGGCGTTTCCGTTCCGCCCCAAGACCGAACGCGGGCGTGCGGGAGAGCACTGAGACAGTCCGAAAAAACCGGCTTGAGAGGACGAGCCTGACCCGCCCCGGAGGTCCATCAAGCGGGACCGCCGGGCCTTCGGGGCTGCACCGCTTCAGTCCGCAAACAGGTCGGCCTGGGGGCTGGGCGCGACGGGTACGGCAAAAAGATCGGTCCGCAGCGCGTCGCGCTCGCGATTCAGGCCGTGCTTCCTGCATGCCAGCGCAAAACGTTGGCCGAGAAGCTCGGCGAACACGCCCGTCCCCTTCATGCGCGATCCGAAGCGGGCGTCATAGAGGCGGCCGCCACGCATCTGGGTGAGCAGCGATGCGACATGCTTCGCCTTCAGCGGATGGTGCGCATGCAGCCATTCGTCGAACAAGCCCGCCACCTCGCGCGGCAACCGCAACAGGATATAGGCGGCGCTGCTGGCGCCGGCTTCAGCCGCCTGCGCAAGGATTGCCTCCATCTCAACATCGGTGATTGCGGGAATGACCGGCGCCACCAGTACGCCGACAGGGACTCCCGCCTTGCGCAGGCCCTGTATCGCCGCGAGGCGGCGTGCGGGTGCGCTCGCGCGCGGTTCGAGCGTGCGCGCGATTTCGTTGCGCAGGCTGGTCACGGACACGTAGACACGTGCGAGCCCGTCGCGCGCCATTCGGGACAGGATGTCGGCGTCGCGCAGCACCAGGCCAGACTTGGTCGTCACCGACACCGGGTGGCGGAAGCGCTCCAGCACCTCGAGTATCGCGCGGCTGATGCGCAGGTCCCGCTCGGCGGGCTGATAGGGATCGGTATTGCCGCCGAGGACGATCGTCTGCGGACGGTAACGCGGAGAGGACAGGGTTTTCTCCAGCAGTTCCGGGGCATTGGCTTTGGCATGCACCCGGGTCTCGAAATCCAGTCCCGGCGACAGCCCGATGTAGGCATGCGTTGGCCGTGCATAGCAGTAGATGCAGCCGTGTTCGCATCCCTGGTAGGGATTGATGGAGGCGTCGAACGGAATGTCAGGAGAGTCGTTGGTGGAAATGATGCTGCGCGCCTGCTGCATCCAGATCGTGGTCCTTGGCCTGGGCGTCTCCGGCATGTCGGGGTCGAACTCGGCACCGGCTTCCAGGTCCGGTTCACGCTGCCAGGACTCGAAGCGGCTGCGATCGTTGGAACAGGCACCCCGGCCCTTGATTGCAGTGGGCGGAGGCATGCGATAAGAATTCTCCATGTCGGGCTCATTGTACTGTACAAGCATACAGTATCATCGGTCGCGGCCGGCGTCTACTCTGCCCAAAGCGCCTGCTTGTCGTCCGGCGCGGAGGACGTCCCCGGGGAAAGTCATCTTCGCGCGACCTTCGCGTGCTGCGCGGAAGGGGGAGACGTCTTCCGCCCCCAATCCGGGCGGTCCGGCGGGAGGCATGTCATTCGTTCCGGGATTCTTGGAATGGAACGGGTCGCGCGCGACATTCCGGCAACGGTCCGATGTCCGCCGTCCACGACGGCCATGCCGGCTCAGTGTTTTTCTTCGGTCAGCGTGTTGAGGCGTTTCTCGAGCGCCCGGACCTTCTCGCGCAGCGCCGGCAGGTTGCGCAGTATCGCCGCCCCCCGCTCCCATGCGGCCTTGCTTCCCACCGGGTAGAAGCCGGCATAGTGGCCCGGCTCGGTGATCGAGTTCGGCACGAGCGTGCCGGCGACGACATGAACGTTGTCGGCTATCTCGATATGGCCGTTGATCATCGCTGCGCCGCCGATGGTGCAATACCTGCCTATCCTGGCGCTGCCGGCCACGCCGACGCAGCCTGCCATCGCAGTATGCGCCCCGATGTGGCAGCCGTGGCCGATCTGGATCTGGTTGTCCAGCTTGACGCCATCCTCGATCACGGTGTCGTCCAGCGCGCCGCGGTCGACGGTGGTGTTGGAACCGATGTCGACGTCGTCGCCGATCACCACGCGCCCCGTCTGCGGGATCTTGATGTACGCGCCGCCATCCGGCGCGAAACCGAAACCATCGCCACCGATCACCGCGCCCGAGTGGACGATACCGCGCGCGCCGATGATGCAACGCGCATGGAAGGTGACGTTGGCGAAGAAGTGCGTCCCTTCGCCCACCACCGCCTCGCGGCCGATGTAGCAGCCGGCGTCGATCACCGCGCGCGGCTTGATGACGGCGTCCGCCTCCACCGTCGCGTGTGCACCGATACAGGCCGTCGGGTCGACCCGGGCGCTTTCGTGCACGACGGCGGTCGGGTGGATGCCCGGCGCGGATGCGACTTCCTTCAGCGACACGAAGTATTGCGCGGTGCGCGCGAAGTAGGCATAAGGATTGGCCGTGACGATGCGCGCGCCCTCGTAGGTCGCGGCTACGACAGGATCGTCCTGCGGCGCGAGGATGATGGCTGCGGCCTGGCTTTGCGCGGCAAGTGCGCGCAGCTTGCTGTTGCTGAGGAAGGTGATGTCCGAGGCGCCGGCCCGGTCAAGTGGGGCAATCGCGGACACTTCGATGTCGGGCGCACCCACCAGCTGCCCACCAAACCGTTCAACCAAGTCGACTAGTCGTGTACGCATGCTGTCCGTTCAGGTTGAAGTGAAAACACGCGTCGATTGCGGCGCCGTCACGGGGGAGCGGTGCACGCGGATGGCGGTCTCCGCATAGACCACGCAGACCGGCGCTTCCCGGGCCTGCGATGGCTTTCAGGGAATTCTGCGGCACGCCGCACATCCTTGGCCTTGCGCGTCATCAAGCGGCTGCCGTAAAGACCTGCCCTGCTCCACTACCCTGGCGCACGATGTTCGAGGGTGGTGATGAACGGCAGGCAACGCCGGGGTGAAGGTACGTTGATAGCGATCGTCTTGAGGGGCGATGGCACTTCGGTGTGCGCATCTGGGTGGACTTGCGCCTCGCGTCGTTGCCCGGTCGCGTCACAGGCGAGTGTCCGCCGCCCGGTGCAGGAAATCCTCTAACCGCGCCGGCGGCCGCCCGACAGCAGGCGGATGGCTTTGTCGACGTCGTACGGTTTGGCGAGCAGGTCGACGCCGGGGATGTCGACCCGTTCCTGCGAGTAGCCGGTGGCGAGCACGATCTTCATCTGCGGGAAGCGCCGCCTGGCTTCCGTGGCCAGCTCGATGCCGTTCGTCCGTCCAGGCATCACGATGTCGGAAAACAGGGCATCGAAACTCGCCGGGCCGTTCAGCACTGCAAGCGCGTGGTCGCCGGTCGGCGCCACGCTCACCGTAAAGCCGGCGCCTTCCAGTGCGGGCACAATCGCTTCCCGTACGAGGTGGTCGTCTTCCACGAACAGGATGCTGCAGCCGTCCTGCAGGTCCGGGGCCGTCATGCCGGCGGACGAAGACGGCGTGACGGCGCCGGGAGTCGCGCTTGCCCGGGGCAGGAAGATCTCCACTCTCGTTCCCTTGCCGAGTTCGCTGTGCAGCACGAGCGTGCCCGCGGCCTGATTCGCAAAAGCGTATGCCTGCGCCAGGCCGAGCCCGCTGCCCTTGCCGACCGGCTTCGTCGTGAAGAACGGGTCTACAGCGCGCGCCAGTTCCTCCGGACGCATGCCTGCGCCGTTATCCGTCATGCTGACACGCACGTAGTCGCCGGATGGCAGCCCATGTTCCCCATCCTGCAGGCTTGCGTTGTTCACATCCAGCACGAGGGCGCCGCCTTCCGGCATCGCGTCCCTTGCATTGAAGGCGATATTCAGCAGGGCCAGCTCCAGCTGCAGCGGATCCAGCCTGACGGGCCAGACATCATGGTCGAGTTGCGGGCGGAAATCGATGCTCGTGGGGAGCGCGCCGCGAATCAGCGGCAGGAAGCCGGAAATCCGCTCGTTGAGCGCTATCGTTTCCATACGGGCATCCTGGACCCGGCCGAACGCGCCGAGTTGCCGCGTCAGTTCGACTCCCCTGTCCACCGCCTTCTGGCTCGTTTGCACCAGATCGCGGGTGCGCGGCTCCGCCGTCGTCAGCGACGCGAGTTGCAGGGACGCGGTGAGCGTCTGCAGCACATTGTTGAACTCGTGCGCGATCCCGCCGGTCAGCCGTCCCAGCGCTTCGAGCTTGCGGCTTTGCAGCAGCGCGCCTTCCACCCGTTTCGTCGCTTCGACGGCTTCATCCACCCGTTGCCGCAGCTCCGACCTGGACCGCTGGATCTTCTCGCCCGCCTGCACGACGGCCTCGCCGACGGCATCGACCTCCCGCAGGCCATGCGGCTTGTAGATCACCTCATCGCCGCGCCCCAGGCGCTCTGCCGCCCTGCCGAGCTCTTCGATCGGGGCGATGACAAGACGCGCGACCGCGCGCGCCGCCAGCACGGAAAAAATCAGCAGGACCACGATCACCGTGCCGAGGAAGGCGGTCGCCTGGACCGAGGTGCGATGGATTTCGGACTCGGGAAGGCTGATGATGGCCCTCCAGTCGGCAAGCGGCACACGGCTGAAAAACGCCTTCACCTGGACGCCATCCAGCGTCACGCTCGGATAAACGCCCTCCATGCGTGCCGCCAGGATCTTCCGGCTATAGTCGCGCACCGGCTTGCCGACATACTGTTCTGGATCGCGCGACCTGGCCACGACCTTGCCCTGCCGGTCCACGATGGTCGCAATCCACTGCTGCGGAAAACGCTGCGCCGCCATGGTCCTGTTCAGTGCCGCCGCGTTGATGCCCATGACCAGGATGTAGGGCGTTCCATCCCCGACCACGACCGGGACGCTGATGGCGAAGTCGTGGCGTTTTCCCACTGAAGCGACGAAGACGTCCGATACCAGCGTCTTGTCGTCGCCATGCTTGCTGGCGAGCTCGAAGAGGTTGGACACCGTGCGCGTCGGCAGCGGCGAGCCGAACGGCCGGCGCGTGTTCACCAGTTGCTCGCCGTTCGGCAGCATCACGATGATCGCCGATTCGTCGGTCGGCGCCATCTGCCTGGCGTAGTCATAAAAGGCCCGCCAGTCGCCCTCGGCGAGGGCGGGCGACAATGCCAGCGTGCGCAACACCGCCTCGCGGGTCTGCAGCTCGTTGTCGATGACGAGCGCGAAGGCCCGCGCCGCTTCGGACAGGGCCTTTTCCCGATTGCCCTGTTCCTCCTGGTAGACGTAGGCGACCGCGATCGTCGCGGCGATGAAGGCGGGGATGAGAACCGAGAGGACAAGCACAAGCAAACGGTTCCGTAGATGCATCTGGCTCGTGAATGGCGGCTGTTGAAGATTTTGCCAGTGTACAAGCTTTGGCCTTCGACCGCTTTGCCATCCGGCCACTCCCGCTTTCCCCCGCCTGCGTAGATCCGCGCGGCGCCTCCCTTGGCCGCCGTGCGCGTGCTACCCGGCGTCCATTCGTGGCAAAGGCGCCGCAGTCGGCATTTTATATTGCCGTTCGGCAAGTTCTTCAGCTATCCTTCATCAGCACCATACATCCGACAAGGGCAAACCCGCCGAAAGGCGGGGACGCAAAGCTTCTGGTCTACCGGCTCGACGCCAACGACAGCAGGGCTGCCATCGACGGCCGACGCACCGCGCGACGCGCGACGTCGCCGTCCATCCTGTTCCGGTTTCCGGCCAGGCGTCCGCTCCTTGTTTTCCGTCCGTCTGTCCGCCGCGCACGCTGCGGGCATGCCCGATGAGAGAACCACATGAACGCTAACGGCCATACTTCACGCTGCCGGGACTTGCCGGAGCCTGTCTCCCTCTCCCGGCCCGTCCGCCTGACTGCCGCGCTGCTGTTGCCGGCCCTGCTCGCTGCCTGTGTGACCGCCCCGGAAGGGATGCGTCAGGCGGACGCCGGCAATGAAATCGCGCCCTCGCCGGTCAAGCCGAAACGCGTGCTGGCGCGTGACATCCTCAGCGAATGGGGCACGTTCGGGATCGACCCCCGGCCGCGCGCCGCGCGGCGGGCAATGGCGCGCCTGCGCGACGATCTCGTCCAGCCGGTCGCCAGCCCGACCATCCGCGAGATCATGGCCAGTGCCGCCTGCCGCGAGTGCGAACAGAAGCCCTTTCACGGCCTGGTGCTGCAGGCTTCCGCGACCCACGGCGTGCCGCCGGCCCTGATCCATGCGGTGATCCAGGCGGAATCCGGCTACAACCCCGCCGCCACGTCATCCCGGCAGGCACGGGGCCTGATGCAGGTGACGCCGGGAACCGGACGCATGGTCGGCGTGGAGAACAGCGCCGCGCTGTACGACCCGCGGACCAACATCCATGCCGGCACTGCCTATCTGCGCATGCTGATGGAGAACCACGACACGATGGACGAAGTGCTGGCGGCCTACAACGCGGGCCCCGGCAATGTGCGCCGCTACAACGGCGTCCCGCCGTTCACCGAGACGCGGCGCTACGTGCACGAGGTAAAGCGCAGTTTCGTCCGCACCGCGGCGGAATGAGCAGCGCGCGCACGACGGACAACAACAATACGAAAGACCGGCGCAATGAGGACACTGATCGTCGCTGTCCATCCCGACAATGCGTCGCTGCTGTGTCCGGCCCTGGCACCGGCGTTCCGGCTGCGCGTCTGCCACACTTTGCCCGCGGTACGTGAGGCGTTGCAGGCGGGCGATGCCGATGGCGTGGTATGCGGACTGCATTTCGACGACGGACGCCTGTTCTCGCTGCTGGAAGCGCTTGGCGCAGGGGAAGACAGCCGGCGCCTGCCGGTACTGTGCGTCAATGCCGGCGCCACGCCATTGAGCGCCGCGACGCGCAACAGCATCACGATTTCAACCGGCAAGCTGGGCGCCCGCGGATTTTTCGATCTCGGCGATGCGCGGGTCGAGCACGGCCAGGCGCGGGCCTGCGCGATGCTGCGCGACATGGTGCACGGCCTGCTCGGCGCGCGCTAGCGCGGCATCGCCCGGTCCCCGATCTGCGCGCGCCCCGCCGGCGCTTGAAGCAAAGCCGCACGCATGCGAGGATAGGAAACGCAATGCCGGTGATCGCATATGCGTTACGCTTCCCTTGACAGTCCCAATCGAATCCAACAATCTCCGGCGCAGCCGGGCACAAGGAGACCATATGCTGCATCCCCAGGCACGCGCCCTGCTCGATTTCATTGAACAACGTGGCGTCCCCGCCACCCATACCCTCAGCCCCGTCGATGCCCGCAACTTCTATCGCGAGCGGCGTTTCTTCACCCAGCCGGATCCGCAGGACGTGGCCGAGGTGCGCGACCTGCAGGCCGACGGCCCGCACGGCGCGATCCCGCTGCGCATGTACCGCCCGTTCGGCACCGCGGCGCGCATCCTGCCGGCACTGGTCTACTTCCACGGCGGCGGCTGGGTGATCGGCGACCTGGACACCCATGACACGCTGTGTCGCGAGCTGGCCAACCGCTCGGGCTGCGCGGTGATCGCGGTGGACTACAGGATGGGGCCGGAGCATCGCTTCCCGGCCGCGGTGGACGACTGCCTCGCGGCCACGCGCTGGGTGCATGGGCAGGCGGCGGTCCTCGGCCTGGACGCGGCCCGGCTCGCTGTGGGCGGCGACAGCGCCGGCGGCAACCTGGCGGCGGTGGTCGCCATCGCGGCGCGCGACAGCGGCAACCTGCCGCTCGCATTCCAGCTGCTGATCTATCCGGCCACCGACGCGCGCCGCATTGCGCCATCCCACACCAGCAACGGCGAAGGCTACCTGCTCACCCGCGACACCATCCGCTACTTTCACGACCACTACATCGCCGATCCCGCCCAGGACCTCGACTGGCGGGCGTCGCCGCTGCTGCACCCCGACCTGTCGCGCCTGCCGCCGTCGCTGGTGCTGACCGCGGGTTTCGACCCGCTACGCGACGAGGGCGCCGAGTATGCGCAGGCGCTGACCAGGGCGGGCAGCAAGGCGAGCTACGTCTGCTTCGACCGCCAGATCCACGGCTTCATCACGATGGGCAAGGTGCTCGACGAGGCGCAGACGGCAGTGGCGATGTGTGCGGCGGAACTCGCCAGGCACTTGCGACGCTAGCGCGTACGGGCAGCGTCCACCGCTGCGCAGGTCGTCGATGGGAGCGCAGTCCCGGGCCTGGTGCTTCGCGTGGATGACGGCCGCCATCGCATGCACGCGGGGGATGCCAGGCGTGCAAACCGGCAGGTGGGCATGTGCGGCTGAACGCATTGGGGCGACCGGTTCTGCGCATCGTCCCTGTCATAAGGTCCGAGAGGCTCCGGCTACCCGGAACCCCTCGCAGCTTGTCGCGGCGCACGGCCGGCGGCAGCATGCCGGATCGCTCGTCGCCGCCGCCGGATCATACGGCCGGGGCGGTATCCGGGCGGACCTGCGCGGAAATCGCCGCTCCCCTGCGGACTTCACCGGCGCCATGCGCCAGGCCGCATTCAGCCCGCGGGAAGAAACTGCTGCATCGTGACATGGCCGGGATGCTCGGCCACCCGCTTCAGCCAGCCGCGCAAGGCGGGATAGTCGGACAGGTCGAAGCCGCCCTCGTCGGCCACATGGGTGTAGGCGTACAGCGAGATGTCGGCGATGGTGTACTCGCTACCGGTGAGGTAGGGCGTCTGCGCCAGCTGCCGTTCCATGACGCGCAGCGCCTTGTGCCCGCCTTCTTGCTTTGCCAGGTATTCCTGCTTCCGTTCCTCCGGCAATCCAAGGTAGCGGGCGATGAAGCGGGCGACCGCGATATTCGGCTCATGGCTGTACTGCTCGAAGAACTGCCATTGCAGCACGCGCGCCCTCGGCAGGCCGCCCGCGGGCAGGAAGGCCGTTCCTTCGGCGAGATAATTGAGTATGGCGTTGGATTCCGGCAGGTGTTCGCCGGCCGCGGTCTCCAGCAAGGGAATCTTGGCGTTGGGGTTCTTCGCCAGGAAGCTGTCCTGCCGCGTGGCGCCGGCCAGGATATCCATGTGCACCCATTCATGCGGCGTGCCCAGCAGGGACAGCAGCAGCTTGACCTTGTAGCAGTTGCCCGAATTGATGTCGCCATACACCTTCAACATGCCGCCTCCCGTGCGTGTGCGCCTGCACGCGCAGGCCGCTGCATTCTAGCGCCTGCGGGCAGGCGGTGCATCTGCCTCGGGATGCACGAGGACGGGCGCGGCGCTACACTGCGGCGATCGACCACGAGATGCCATGATCACCTTCTACGAATACACCCGCCAGCCGCGCTACTGGATTGCCCATGACGAGCAGGGCTACTGGCTGGTGCCGGCCCGCGACGGCGGCTGGCAGGAGCGCACCCCGTTTGTCGGCCATGCGGTCAACCTGCGCCCGCTGGCCGCAATGGACGGCATCGACCTCGGCCTGCCGCCCGGCGCGCCAACCTCCCCCGGCTGACGGACGGTCGGTCGGCGGCGCCGATGCGACACAGGGCAAGACTTGCGCGCGCCGGCTCCCGCCCGCCGCATCGGCGCAATAGAATGACGGGCTCAAGCCGGCGGGCGAGGCCCGTCTGCGCCATGCATCGCATCGGGCGATGCATGCAAGCCAGAGAGGAACGAGCGTGCCGCACCAGGATTTCCACCTACAATTTCCGGACGACCTGCAGGGATTCCCGGGCCTGCGACTGGCGGCGGACGGCGGCAGCGCCTTCGTCGCGGCGCAGGGCGCGCAACTGCTTTCGTGGCAGGGCCGGGACGGCCGGGAACGCCTGTACCTGTCATCCCTCAGCGGCGGCCTGCGCCGGTCAGAAGCCGGAGAACGGCTTGCCGATCCCCTGCGCGGCGGCATACCGGTATGCTTCCCCCAGTTTTCGGGGCGCGGCAGCATGCTCAAGCACGGTTTTGCACGCGGCCTGGCATGGCGGCGCGAGAACGACGGCGCAGCAGCGCATGCCGTCCGTCTCTCCTGCGAGGACGGCGCGCTGAGCCGCGCGCACTGGCCGCATGCCTTTCGCGTGGAGCTTGGCGTCGCCCTCGCCGAAGACGCGGTGACGGTCACCCTCGAGGTGCACAACCGAGACGCGCGGCCCTGGACTTTCACCTGTGCGCTGCACACCTACCTGCGCGTCGACGATATTCGCGATTGCCGCCTGCTCGGCCTCCAGGGCGTGAACTACCAGGATGCCACCGACGGCAACCGGGAAAAGACGCAGCAGGAAGAGGCGCTGGCGATAGCGGCGGAGCTGGACCGGGTCTACCTGGCGCCGCCGCCTGAACTGCAACTCGTCGAGCCTGCCGTTCCCGCGCTTGCCATTTCCCAGCAGGGCTTTGCCGATACCGTTGTCTGGAATCCCGGCCCCGACAACGCGCGGCGCCTCGCGGATTTTCCCGACGAGGACTGGCTGCGCATGCTGTGCGTGGAAGCCGCCCACGCAGCTGCGCCCGTCTCGTTGCAGCCGGGAGAGCGCTGGCGCGGCAGCCAGACTCTGCGCATCCGCGCCTGATCCGCGCCCCTCGCTCCCGCTTGCGCCGCCGGCCTGTTGTCGGCGCGCCCGAGCGGCGCCCGCGCCACTGGCAGGCGGAGCGGTTTTGCGCTAGAGTTGCCAAGTAGAAATACAACGATGCGCCCTGACGGCGGGGATGCCCTCGCCGCCCGGCGCGCAGCCGCCCCGGCTGGCGGCCCGTCCACTTGCCTGAACAGTGCCGGCCGGACAGCCAGCCCGGCGTGGCGCCGACTTCGACACCGGACCTGGACAATGGACCTGCCTTTCCGCCCTTCAGGCGACTCGGACGACGCCCAGCGCGCGCTGCGCCGGCTCGCGGACACCGCCTCCATGATCATCTGGATCACGGATGCCAGCGATGTCTGCACCTACATCAGCTCCCCGGACATCCGGCCGGAACTGATCGGCAGCGCCCTTTCGATGTGGGTGGAATTCATTCATCCGGACGACCGCACCCGCGTCGCGCCGGTGTTCTACGGCGCGAAGCAGGAAAAAAAGGAATATCAGGTCGAATATCGCGTCGTGGGCAGCGGCGGCACCGAACGGTGGATGCGCGGGTCGGCGGCGCCGCGTTTCAGCGCGGACGGCGTGTACGAGGGCTACGTCGGCGCCATCGTCGACATCAGCAGCCACCATGATGCCCGGCGCGAGCTGGCGCAAAGCGAGGCGACCCACCGCCTCCTGACCGAGAACAGCTCCGACCTGATCAGCCACCATGCGCTGGACGGGCGGCTGCTGAACATCTCGCCGGCCAGCAAGCGGGTGCTCGGCTTCGACCCGGCGGAGATGACCGGCTCCACCGTCTATGACCACGTGCATCACGACGACGTGGTTGCCATGCATGCGCTGGTCAAGCAGCTTGACCAGCGCGAGGAAAGCGACCTGTTCGAGCTGCGCTTCCGGCACAAGGACGGCCACTACGTCTGGACCGCATGCAAGGCGCGCGCGCTGATCGACCCGGTAACCGGCGAGCGCACCGGTACCGTGTCCGTCGGCCGGGACGTCACGCTGGAGCGCCGCGCCAAGGAAGAACTGAAGCGGCGCGAGGAACGCTTCCGCAGCCTCACCAACCTGTCGTCCGACTGGTACTGGGAGACCGACGAGGAGGATCGCCTCACCTTCGCCTCGGAAGGCGCATGGCGGGTATCGGGCGCCGCGCCCGAGGGCGTGATCGGCAGGACCCGGCTGGAACTGGCCGTGGACAAGGAGTCGTTCCTGAAGACCGGGTACATGGCCCGCTTCACCGCGCGGGAGCCGTTCCGCGACCTGCGCTACGCCTGCAGCTGGTCGCTGGAAGGCATGCAGCGTTACGTCAGCATTTCCGGCGAGCCGGTCTTCGAGAACGGGGAATTCCGGGGCTACCGGGGCGTCGGGCGCGACATCACCGATGAGGTGGCGATGGCGGAACGCCTCGCCGCCCTGGCAGCCGAGAACAAGTCGCTGATCGACAATTCGCTCGACATCATGATGCTGTTCGGCGACGACGGCCGGGTGCTGCGGGTGAACGCGGCCATCCACCACATCCTGGGTTATCGCCCCGAAGAGCTGCTGCACCGGCACTACCTCGATTTCGTCCTTCCCGAGGACCACGCACGGACCCTGGCGCTGCGCGAGCGGTTGCGCGACGGCGAGCACATCGTGGCGGAGTTCGAGAACCGCTGGTTGCGGCAGGACGGCACCGCGGTCCACCTGTCTTGGGCGGTGCGCTGGGAAAGCAACACGCGCCTGACCTACGCGACCGCGCGGGACATCACGGAAGCGCACCGCAACCGCGCCGAACTGCACCGGTCCAATCGCCGGCTGTATGCCATCCTGGAGAGCATCGGCGACGCCTTCTTCGCGCTCGACCGGGAATGGCGCTGCACCTTCGCCAACCACAAGACCGCGCAGTTCATCCGCCTGCCCAAGGAACAGATCGTCGGCAGCCTGCTGTGGGAAGCAGTGCCGGAAATCCTCGGCACGCCCTTCATGGCCGAATACCGCAAGGTGATGGAGACGCGCCGAAAGGCGTTCTTCGTCGCCTGCTGGGAGCCCACCTCCACCTGGATCGAGGTGCGCGTCTACCCGAGCGAGACCGGCATTTCCATCTTCTTCCATGATGTGACCGCGCGCCGCCGGGCGGAGTCGGCAATTCGCGAAAGCGAGCAGCGCTTCCGCCAGGTGATCGAGATGACGCCGGCGGGCTATGTGCTCACCGACGAGCGGGGCATCCTGGTCGACGTCAACCCGGCGTTGTGCGGGATGAGCGGCTACCAGAAGGAACAGCTGCTGGGGCGCGCGCTGGGCGAGCTGTTCCCGGTATTCCCGCTGGAACCGGCATTGCCCGGTGCACCGTCGGCTGCCGCCATGCATGGCCGGGAAGCGGTGCTGCGCCATCGCAATGGACAGCCGGTCTACGTGCTGGTCAACCTCGACGTGCGCGGAGGCGCGGAAGGGGCCGGCGCCGTCACGGCCTTCATCACCGACATCACCCAGCGCAAGCAGGCCGAGGCGCGGCTGGAGCAACTGGCGACCCATGACACGCTGACCGACCTGCCGAACCGCAGCTTCCTGAACGACCGCCTGCAGCAGATGCTGGACGCGGCCGGCCCGCACACCGAGATCGCGGTGATCTTCATCGACCTCGACCGTTTCAAGGAGGTCAACGATTCTCTCGGCCACGAGCGCGGCGACCTGCTGCTGCGGGAAGTCGCCGGGCGGCTGCAGCGCAACATGCGACCGACCGATTTCGTTGCCCGCCTCGGGGGCGACGAGTTCGTGGTGGCGGCCCACTGCGCGGAAGGCGCATCCTCGGCCGCCATCATCGCCGACAAGCTGCTGGCGGTGCTGGCCGAGCCGATCGACATCGCCGGCCACGAGGTGTTCGTGGGCGCCTCCGCCGGCATCAGCATCTTCCCGCGCGACGGCGGCACCCGCGAGATCCTGTTCCAGAACGCCGACACCGCGATGTACCGCGCCAAGAACGCCGGCCGCAACGGCTATTGCTTCTTCGAGCACGAAATGAGCGTGGAAGCGAAGACCAGGATGACGCTCGAGCAGTCGCTGCGGCGGGCGCTGGAGCGCAATGAATTCGAGCTGCACTACCAGCCGCGGCTGGAACTGCGCAGCGGACGGGTGCTCGGCATGGAGGCCCTGCTGCGCTGGAACCATCCGCAACTCGGCCAGGTGTCGCCGCTGCAGTTCATCCCGATCGCCGAGGAACGCGGCCTGATCGAGGCGATCGGGCGCTGGGTGCTGCAGGAAGCCTGCGCGCAGACCCGCCGCATGACCGACAAGTTCGGCCTGCCGCTGCGGGTCTCGGTCAACCTGAGCGCCCGCCAGCTGAAATGCCAGGACCTGCGCGAGCAGGTGCTGGCGGCGCTCGACGACGCCGGCCTGCCGGCGCAGATGCTGGAACTGGAGCTGACGGAGAGTGCGCTGATCGAGGACATGGAAGTGTCGGCCAGCAGGCTGTCGGCCCTCAAGAAGCTCGGCATCATGCTGTCGGTGGACGATTTCGGCACCGGGTATTCCGGCCTGGCCTACCTGCAGCGCTTTCCGCTCGATGCCATGAAGCTGGACCGCGCCTTCATCAACCAGCAGACCGACGGCACCCGCAACCTGCATTTCATCAAGGCGCTGATCGACCTGGCGCACACGCTGAACCTGTCGGTGGTGGCGGAGGGAATCGAATCGCCGGACATCCTGCAGTTCCTCAAAAGCTGCCGCTGCGACGAAGGCCAGGGCTACCTGTTCGCCCGGCCGCTGCCGATCGCGCAGTTCGAGGACTATGTGGAGCAGATGATGGCCGAGCGGATAGCCGGCTGAGGCGAGGCGGTCGCGGGTGGACGGGTAACCGGATATCCCGCCGGTCGGCGCTGCGGTGCGTGCACTGGAAGACGCAACGCCGGTCAAGTTATTGCCCCGCAGCAAGCCATACGGTAAATTGAACATCTCAACGTCGCCCGAGAATCGCTTGAAACACTCCACGCTGCAGCGCGTCGTCGTCATTCCCTTCGTCCTCCTGGTGCTTGCGCTGGGGGGCGTGATCTATTGGGCTTCGCAGCGCTCGGCGGAAACGGCGGCCCGCGAGTTTTCCCAGAAGGTCGTTCTCAACATGCTCGACCGTGTCGGACAGGCGACCGACCGCAACCTGCTCGGCGCCCGGGTCGCGGTGCGTGCCGTGGCGCCCGATCCGGTCTTCTCGCCGGCCGACGGCAGCGTGACCCCTGTGGCCTTCAACGACGATCTGGCCGCGCTGGAGGAGCGCATCTGGCTGGCGACAGGCTTCTTCCCGACGGTAAACAACTACGTCTATTTCGGCGGCGCCGACGGCCGTTTCGTCGGCGTCAACCGGCGCGCCGACCGCATCGAGCTGCGCTGGCGCGAGGCCAGCGACGCCGGGCGGCATGTGTACGCGGTGACGGGGCCGGGCAAGGCGCGCGAACTGATCCGCACCGACAACTACGATGCGCGCACCCGGCCCTGGTACAAGGAGGCCGCGGAAAAACAGAAGGAAAGCTGGTCGGCGGTCTACACCGACTTCACCACGCTGGAACCGACCTTCACCCTGACCAAGCCGGTCTACCGGAACGACGGCGCGCTGCTGGGCGTGGTGGCGACCGACCTTTCGCTGTCGCAGCTCACCGATTTCTTCAGTACGCTGAAGATCAGCGAGAACGGCATCGCCTTCGTCGTGGAACGTTCGGGCGCGGTCATCGCCACTTCCACTGACGAGCTGCCGTACCGGGTGGAAGGCAAGGACCTGCGGCGCATGATGGTGGACCAGAGCAAGTCGCCGCTGCTGCGCGAGGCCTACCGCAACGTCATGCGCTGGCAGGCGGAAGGGCGATCGCTGGACACGCCGCAATCCGGGGAGTTCGACATGCAGGGCGAAAAGGTGCAGGTCGCCGCGACCCTGCTGCGCGATCCCGGCGGACTGGAATGGCTGAGCGTGGTGGCGGTGCCGCGCGCCGACTTCATCGGCAACCTCACCGGGGTGCTCTATCGCAGCCTGGCGATCGGCCTGGTCGCGGTCTTCCTGGTGCTGGTGTTCGGGTTCTCGCTGCTGCAGTGGGTGCTGCGCGACATCCAGAAGCTGACCATGGCCGCGCGCAGCATCGGCTCGGGCGAATCGATGCAGCCGCTCAACATCAACATCCAGCGACGCGACGAGATCGGCGAACTGGCCAAGAGCTTCCAGGAGATGGAGCGCAATCTGCGCACCGACAAGCTGACGGGGGTCCTGAACCGCGACTCGCTGCTGACCCAGATCGAATTCTGCATCCGCAACGGGACGCCGGCGGTGCCGCTGAAGTTCGTGCTGCTGTTCATCGATCTCGACCGCTTCAAGCAGATCAACGACGCGCTCGGCCACGAGGCCGGCGACCGTGTGCTGATCGAAACGGCGAGCCGGCTGAAGGCGGCGGTGCGCGCCAACGACGAGGTCGCGCGCTTCGGCGGCGACGAGTTCGTGGTGTACCTGCACGGCATCGACGGCGAAAAGGATATCGAAGCGGTGGCCGAGAAGCTGCGGCAGGTGATCGAGCAGCCGGTTACCCTGGGCCTGGGCACCGTCGGCCAGGTCGGCGCCTCCATCGGGGTGGCGGCCTATCCGGCCGACGGGCGCGATGTGGAGACCATCGTCAGGGTGGCCGACGCCCGCATGTTCGGCCTGAAGAAGGCGCGGCGCTGAGCGCCCGCCCTCACCTTCGGGACGACAGCACGATACCGCCGACGATCAGCACGAAGGCCAGCCCGTGATACCAGTGCGGCGCCTCGCCGAGGAAGGCGGAGGACAGCAGCGCGGCGAACAGCGGCGTCAGGTTGTTGAAGAAGGAAGCGATGCTGGGGCCGACCCGCTGCACCCCGGTGCCCCAGCAGCGAAATGCGATAAGCGCCGGCCCGGTCGCGACATAGAGCAGCGCCGCGACCAGCGGCCAGCGCCATTGCACCGGCGGCGGCTGCAGCAGCTGCCATTCGGCCGCGGCGAACATCCCCGACCACAGCAGGCCGAAAGCCACCTGCGCCATCAGGAAGGCCGACCAGTCGCGGCGGATCTCCGGCGGGTCGCGCGGCTGCGCCAGCAGCCAGCTGTAGACCGACCAGGCGATGGTGGCAAGGATCATGAACAGGTCGCCCGGGACCAGGCGCAGCGCCAGCAGGTGCTGCCACTCTCCCCTGCTGAGCACCAGCAGCACGCCGGCGATCGAGAAAGCCGCGCCGCCCACCTGCCGGCCGGTCACCCGCGCGCCGAAGAACATCCAGCCGATCAGCAGCATCCACACCGGCATGCTGGAGCCGACCAGGGTGACGTTGATCGGCGTCGAGCTGTGCAGCGCCAGGTACTGCAGCGCGTTGTAGACGCCGATGCCGAGCAGGCCGA
This sequence comes from Noviherbaspirillum sp., assembly GCF_036563305.1. Lineage (GTDB taxonomy): Bacteria > Pseudomonadota > Gammaproteobacteria > Burkholderiales > Burkholderiaceae_D > Noviherbaspirillum. Next base: position 236,491 of record NZ_DATCMQ010000013.1, read on the forward strand.
GCAACGCGAAGCGGCGCCAGTGGCTCCACAGCCCGCTGCCGCGCCGGAACACCGGCCAGGCGAGCGGCAGCAGCAGCAGCAGCGCAATCAGCCAGCGCAGGAAGTTCAGGGTGATCGGCGGGACCATCGTGCTGACCACGCGGCCGACCACGGCGTTGCCCGCCCAGAGCAGCGGCGGGACGGTCAGCATGAGGGCATTGGCAGGGGTCAGCGGGGAAGTCATGCGGCGATAGGCAGGCGAAAGGCAGGCGGATGGCGGGACAAGCGAGCGCAAGAGCATACTCGATTTCGCCCGCCGGCGCGCACGCGGTAGAATCCCGCCTGCGCTACACAAGAGATCCCCATGGCCCGCCTCACGCTCGAATTCCCCGAAGACCAGTACTACTACTCCACCCACCTCACCGTGCGCGTTACCGACATCAACGGCGCCAACCATCTCGGCAACGACTCCATGATCTCGATGATCTCGGAAGCGCGCGCGCGCTTCCTGTTCGACTTCGGCATCGAGGAGACGCAGGGCGACGGCATCGGCATCATCGTCACCGACCTGGCGACGACCTACCGGGCCGAGGCGCATGCGCGCGACCAGCTGCTGTTCGAGGTCGGGGTGATGGACTTCAACAAGTATGGCGGCGACATCACCTTCCGCATCACCCGGCCGCGCGACGGCGCGCTGGTGGCGATGGCGAAATCCGGCTTCGTCTTCTTCAATTACCGGACCGGGCGGGTGGTGCAGATGCCGGCGGCTTTTCACGCCAAGTTCGCCCGCGTCAACTGGACCCGCTGAGCGCCGTTTCCGTCACGCATTCCTATTCCTTGGCCTGAAATTTGCTCCTCCCGTCGTTGCGCTTCGCGAAGGCGCGCCACGGATGAGGCCAACAATGAATATGGAACCGACCGCTTACCATCCCGGGCATCTGCTGGATGCCCTCCTGCTGCAACTTCACCTCAATACCGACGACGAACTTTCCCGACGCCTGCGCGTGGCCCCCAGGGTCATCAAGCAGATCCGCGCCGGCACGCTGCCGATCGGCGCCTCCATGCTGATCTGGATGTCCGAGGCCACCGGCTTGTCGATCTCCGAACTGCGCAGCCTGATGGGCGACCGCCGGCGCACCTGCCGGGTGAGCTTCGCGCGGGCGCCGGAGCGAGCGCGGCAATCGAACTGAACGGCCGGCGGTTCCTCACCGCCGGAACAAAGACTTCCATTCCTGCTCCTACAAAAGTAAGCAATTTTTCAATCTGTTGATCAGGAGAAGCAGATGAAGCAACCTGGCCGCAAACAACCCGGCAAGCTCGCCGGCGCACTGCAGGTCGCAGTGGCGGTGATGTCGATCATTGAATACCGGCGGCGCACCAAGGCCGGTCCGCCGCGGATGCCGCAACAAGCAACGCCACAAAGGCAGACGACCGGGATGGCGCCGGCCTCCGGCCTCACCGCACACGCGATGGGGCCCATCTCCTACGAGGCGGCGTTCGAACAGCAGCAGGACTCGGAAGCGCGCGAAGTCGCCCGCAAGAAACGGGAGACCGTCGCCGCCCTGCGCAGCGAGTCGCGGCCGAAGGCCCTCTTTCATCTCGCGATTTCCGCCGCCAAGGAATGGTCGGCGCACCGGGCCGCCAGCAAGGGCGCGGCTCTCGCGCTGTACACCCTGTTTTCGCTGGCGCCGATGCTGGTGCTGGTGGTGACCATCGCCGGCCTCTTCTTCGGCGAGGACAATGTGCGGCAGCTCCTGCTGCAACAGATGTCCGGCCTGATGGGCGAGCAGGGCGGCGAGGCGATCCGGACCATCCTGGCAGGCGCGCAGCGGGAGGAGGCCGGCTTCGTCGCCGGCTTGATATCCGCCGGCCTGGTGCTGGTCAGCGCAACCAGCGCGTTCTCCGAACTGAAGGACAGCCTCGACGAGCTATGGGAGGTGCCGCCGGCGAAGGCGTCCGGGATCTGGGCCTTCGTCCGGCAGCGGGTGCTGTCGTTCGGGCTGATCCTGGTGCTGGCGCTGATGCTGCTGATTTCGCTTGGCGTCAGTACCGCCCTGTCCGCGATGGACAGCATCTGGCCCGGCGGCGAGGGCTCCGCGCTGAAGGCCGTCAGCATGGTGATCTCCCACCTGGTCTCGTTCGGCATCGTGGCGGGCCTGTTCGCCGTGATCTTCAAGTACCTGCCCGGCACCGAGATCGCGTGGAAGGACGTCGCCGTCGGCGCAGTGATCACCGCGATCCTGTTCATCGTCGGCAAGACGGCCATCGGCCTCTATGTCGCGAGCGCCGACATCAGCTCGGCCTACGGGGCCGCCGGCTCGGTCGTGATCCTGATCACCTGGGTCTACTACTCCGCCCAGATCTTCTTCTACGGCTCGCTGTTCACCCACGAGTATGCGGTGAAGCTCGGCAGCCGTTCGCAGCCGGAAGACACCGACCGTGCGGCACGCGGCGAGGGCTTGCGCCCCGAGCCGCGCGGCGCCGCGGCCTGAGGCAAGGAGGACGCATGGCAGACGCACAAATGCGGGACAACCCGGGACAGCAGCGCTTCGAGCTCGTAGTGGACGGGACGGTGGCGGGGTTCGCGGCCTACGAGCGCGACGGCGACACCGTCCGCATCACCCATACCGAGATCGACCCGGCGTACGAAGGCAAGGGCTACGGCGCTCGGCTCGCGGGGCAGGCGCTGGACAGCCTGCGCCGGGACGGCCTGTCGGTGGTCCCGGCCTGCCGGTTCATTGCCGCCTATGTCCAGCGGCACCCGGAATACCAGGACATGGTGGCGCGCTAGGGGCTTGTGCTGCTGTCGGCGGCGCGCACCTCCTCCAGCAGCGGCAGCAGCGCGGCCATCGATACCGGCTTGACGAGATGATGGTCGAATCCCGCCTCCAGCGCCAGCTCGCGGTCGCGCGCCTGGCCGTACCCGGTCAGCGCAATCATCACGGCGCCTGCCACTTCGGGGATGGCGCGCAATGCGCGCGCCGCGTCGTAGCCGGACATGCCCGGCAGCCCGATATCGAGCAGGATGGTATCGGGACGGTAGGCGCGCGCGCGTTCAAGTGCGGAGGGAGCGTCGTAGGCGCTCGCCGTCTCGTAACCCGAGGCGTCCAGCAGCATCTGCATCATCTCGACCGCGTCGGGATTGTCGTCGACCACCAGGACACGCTGCTTGCGCGCGGCGCCGGGCGCCGCTGCCGAAGCCGGTCCCGGTGCCGCCCCCGGGGCGGGCGTGGCATGGGCCAGCGGCAGGCAGACACTGAAGGTGCTGCCGGTACCGGGCCCGGCACTGTAAGCGTAAACCCGTCCATTGTGCAGCTGCACCAGCTTCTTCACCAGCGACAGGCCGACGCCCAGCCCGTCCTGCGCCCGGTCCGGGGCGACCGCGCCCTGGGCGAACAGGTCGAAGATGCCGTCGATGGCGTCGAGGGTGATGCCGATGCCCGTATCCTTCACCGTGATCATCAGCTCGTCGCGGCACACCGCGGCATTGAGGGTGATGGTGCCGCCCTTCGGCGTGTACTTGGCGGCGTTGTGCAGCAGGTTGCCAAGCACCTGCGACAGGCGAACAGCATCGCCATAGACCCAGACGTCCTGCTCCGGCAGCAGCACGTTGAGCTGATGCTCGCGCGCGGTGATGAATGGCGACGCCGTCTCCAGCGCCGACGAGACCAGCGACGCCAGCGCCACGTTCTTCGGCTGCAGCGTGATCTTCCCCTGCGAGATGCGGGAGATGTCGAGCAGGTCATCCACCAGCCTGACCAGGTGGTCGACCTGACGGGAGATCATGTCGCGAGCGCGCTCCTGCGTCTGGCCGGCGTCGCCGCCGGCGATGCGCAGCAGGTCGACGGCGGAACGGATCGGCCCCAACGGATTGCGTAGTTCATGCGCGAGGGTGGCAAGGAACTCGTCCTTGCGGCTGTCGGCGTCGTGGCGCAGCTTCTCCGCCGCCTTGCGCGCCGAAATGTCGCTCGTGACGCGGGCGATCCGTTCCCTGCCAGGCGCGGTATTTTTTACCTGGAACGCACGGTCCCGCACCCACCGCACGGAATTGTCGGGCAGGACGATGCGGAATTCCTCGTCATAGACGCCGGTCTCGGCCAGTCGCCCGAACGCCTCGCGCACCCGGCCGCGTTCCTGCTCGTGCACGAAGGCGATCCAGCTGTCGATGTCGCTGCGCACCGTGTCGGACGGGCGCCCCCACAGCAGCTCGAAGGCCGGACTGACATAAAGCAGCCTGCGCTCCAGCGGCGCGAACATCCAGAACACGTCGTCGATGTTTTCCGCCAGCTGGCGGAAGCGCTCCTCGCTCTCCAGCAGCTCACCCTGCACCCGGCGCAGCCGCAGCATGGCATTGACGTTGGCGACCAGTTCCTCCGCCTCGATCGGGGCGACCAAGTAGTTGTCGGCGCCGCCGTCCAGCGCGCGCACGCGATCGGTGCGATGGATCAAGGCGGCCGAGGTCTGCAGCACCAGGATCGATGCCGTGGAGGGGTCGGACTTGATGCGGCGGCAGACTTCCAGGCCGTTGATGTCGGGCAGCTTGACGTCGAGCAGGACCAGGTCGGGTGCGGCGCGCGCCACCATTTCCAGCGCGTCGCCGCCGGTCGCGGCTTCGATCACTTCGAAACCCGCCACCTGCAGCACGCGCGTCTTTACATAGCGGGCGCCGTCGTCGTCGTCCACGTTCAGGATCAGGGGGTCTTTTCTCATGCTATGCCTTCCTTTGGCCGGCGTCCCGCGCCAGCTCCGGATGGCGCAACGGTATCTGCAGGGTGAAGGTCGAGCCTTCGCCAAGTACGCTTTGCACCTCGACGGTGCCGCCGAGAAGTTCCGCCAGCTTGCGGCACAGGGGCAGTCCCAGCCCCGTCCCCTTGACCCGCTTCTGCAGCGGGTTCTCGATCTGGCTGAACTCTTCGAATATCAATTGCTGGTCGCTTTCGGAGATGCCGATGCCGGTGTCGCTCACCTCGATGCGGACCTGTTCGCCGCCGGCGACGGCAATGGCGCGCACCCGCACTTCGCCGCGCTCGGTGAACTTCAGCGCATTCGACACCAGGTTGCGCAGGATCTGCGACAGCTTGCCTTCGTCGGTGACCAGCACCAGGCCGCTCTCGCTGTCGTCGAACACCAACTCGACGGCGTCGGCGCTGCTGAGCGGGCGCAGCATGCCGCGCAGCGTGCTGAACAGCTCGCCGATGTTGAATTCGACCGGCTTCAGCTCAACCTTGCCGGCCTCGATCTTGGCGAGGTCGAGCAGGTCGTTGACCAGTTCGGACAGCCCGTTGGCCGCCTTCTGGATGAACAGCACCTGCTTCTCCTGCGCCTCGGTCAGCTCGCCGTCGATGCGGTCGAGCAAGAGCTGGGACAGCGCGCGGATCGAGCTCAGCGGGGTACGCAGCTCATGGCTGGTGTTGGAGAGGAAGCGGGACTTCATCGCGTCCGCGCGCCGCAGGTACTCGGCCTTCTCCTCGATCTCCGCATACAGCGCCACCACGCCGCGGTTGGTGTCCTCCAGCTCGCGCGTCAGCGCAACCAGTTCTTCCTGGCGGGTGCGCAGCTCCGCCAGCGTGCGCATCAGCGCCCTGCTTTGTGCCCGGTCTTCCTCGAAGCCGCTGGGCGCGGCAAGTTCGGCCAGCCGGCGGCCGGCCTCCTCCAGCGCTTCGCGTCCCAGCGCCAGGCCGTTTGGGAGCAACTTGGCCATCGTGACCACCGTGCCCTGGCCCGGCGCCGACTGCAGCGTGCAGCGATCCATCAGGCGCTGGACGCCGGCGATGCCGACGCCGCTGCGTCCCGTGGCGCGCTCGGCGGCGATGATCTCCTCCAGGCGGTCGATGCCGGGACCGTCGTCGCTGATGACGAACTCCAGCTCGGCCTGCGCGGGCGACGGCGCGCGCACGATGCACACCATCGTGCCGCCGCCTGCATGGGAATAGGCATTCTGGGCGATCTCGGAGACCGAGGTGGCGATGCGTGCCTGGTCCTGCGCACCGAAGCCGATATGGGCGGCCAGCTCGCGCGCGCGCTTGCGGGCCGCCACCACGTCGCGCTCGCTGCCGATCTGCAGGTGCAGCAGGTCCAGTTCCATCGTCTATCCCGCCTTCCGCCGCCTGGCGACGAGCACGGTCACATCATCGCGCTCGCGGCAATGGTCGCGGTACAGCACGCCCGCAATCAGTGCCGGATGGCACAACGACAGGCCGGGCCAGTTCGCCAGGTCCCATTGCTTGCTCAACCCGTCCGAATGCATGATGAACAGGGTATCCTCCGGCAACGGCAGCACGAACTCCTGGACCTTGCGCATGTTGTGGCCGACGATGCCGTTGTGCGACATCAGCTGCTTGCAGTGACCGTCGATTGTGACGCAGGCGCTGATGTTGCCGATGCCGGCGAACTGCAGCTGTCGTCCCGGCAGGTCCAGCCGGGCCACCGCCAGCGCGGCGCCACGGGTAGGACGCAGCGCCACGTGCGCGGCTTCGATGAGCGCGGCCGGCGCCAGCGCAGGACGCGCGGCAAAGGTCGCCAGGGCGGCCTGGGCGGCGCGCGCCGCTTCCGGTCCGTGGCCGAGTCCGTCGGCCGCCAGCAGGGTGGCGCCGTCGGCCGCGGCCTGGATGCGCCAGGCGTCGCCGCAGGCATCCTCGCCGGGTATCGGGACGCAGACCGCCCCCAGCTCCAGCAACGCGGGCGCAGGCTCGGCGGCCTGCAGCCGCATGAACACCGCCGTGCCCTTGCCGGGCGCGCTGTAGACGTCGAAGCCGGCGGAAAGCCTGCGCATCGCTCCGAGACCGTTGCCCGGGGTGCCGGCGGTGGAGACGCCGTCGCGCATGCTCAGGGCGACATTGGCCATGCCCGGTCCGCGGTCGAGCGCCACGACGTCGATCGCCTTTTCCTGCATCGGCGCGGGACCGACCAGCACCTTTCCGCCACCCGCATGCTTGAGAATGTTGGTCGCCGCCTCGGTAATGGCGATCGCCACCTTGCCGGCCGCCGTCTCGTCGAAGCCGAGCGTGGACGCAAGCTGGGATCCCGCCCGCCGCGCTGCCGCGATATCGGTGGAATGGACGATCCCGATGACTTGCTGAGCAGGTGCCATTACCGCTTCCACTTGGTGATGCGCACTCTTGTGCCTGCGCCGGGGCTGGTATCGATGGAGAATTCGTCCACCAGGCGCTTGGCGCCGCCGAGGCCGAGGCCGAGTCCGCCGCCGGTCGTGTAGCCGTCACTCAGCGCGAGCGCGACGTCGGGGATCCCGGGTCCGCGGTCGCTGAACACCACGTCCAGGCCGCGCGCGAATCCGTTCGACACCAGCGTCAGGCGGACTTCGCCGCCGCCGCCGTAGCGCAACGTATTGCGCGCGAGCTCGCTGGCGGCGGTGACCAGCTTGGTCTGGTCGACCAGGCTCAGTCCGATCTCGATCGCCATCTCGCGCACCGACTTGCGCAGGCGCACCACGTCCTCGTCGCTGCGCAGCGGCATCTCGGCAGCGCCGCCGCGGTTGGCGGAACCGTCTTCGCCGCTAGACATGTAATGGGCCATGTTTCTTGCTCTAGCGCCGCCCGCTGCCGGCCAGCAGCGCCATGCCGCGCTCGACGTCGAGCGCGGTGCGCACGCCCTGCAGCGATAGGCCAAGTTCCACCAGCGTGATGGCGACGGCCGGCTGCATGCCGACGACCACGGTGGTGGCGTCCAGCACGCGCGCCATGGCGGCGGTGTTGTTGATCATGCGTCCGATGAAGGAATCGACGATGTCGAGCGCCGATATGTCGATGAGCACGCCCTTCGCGCGATGCTTGACGATGCGCTCGGTGAGGTCGTCCTGCAGCGTCATGACCAGGCGGTCATGCATGTCCACCTGGATGGTGACCAGCAACAGGTCACCCATGCGCAGAATTGGAATTCGTTCCATGTTTTCCTTAATCGCGCGCCTGGGTGATGGTCGAACCGGTGCGCTCGAGCGCCACCAGGAATGCGTCGGCCAGCGTGGCCTTGGTCATGACGTCCTCGAGGTTGACGCCGAGGTGGACGATGGTCTGCGCGATCTGCGGACGGATGCCGCTGATGATGCAGTCGGCGCCCATCAGCCGGGCAGCGGCAACCGTCTTCAGCAAATGCTGCGCGACCAGGGTGTCGACCGTCGGCACGCCGGTGATGTCGATGATCGCGATGGCGGCGCTGGTTTCGACGATGCGCTGCAGCAGGCTCTCCATCACGACCTGGGTACGGTTGCTGTCGAGCGTGCCGATCAGGGGCAGCGCCAGCACGTTCTGCCAGAGCTTGACCACCGGCGTGGACAATTCCAGCAGTTCCTGTTGCTGGCGGATGATGATCTGGTCACGACTCTTCTGGTAGACCTCGACCGTGAACAGCCCGAGCGCATCGAGCAGCGTGCTGACCTGCCAGGTGGCGGCCGCAAGGGTTTCCGGGTCGGCCGCGAATTCCACGCGCAGGCGCGCGAACAGCGGCTGCTTGATCGAAAAGACGAAGGTCGCGGTCTCGCTCGGCGTCGATCCCTGGCGCGCGCGCTGCTGGGACAATTCGGCCAGGAACAGCCGGGTCTCTTCCCATTCCCGGCCCTCGATGTCGACAAGCTGCCCGGCCGCGGCGCCTTGCGCCAGCACCCGCAGGAACTGGCTGCATTGCCCGCGCATCGTCGACTCCGCCTCCGGATCCACGCGCACCATCCTGGCCTTCAGGTCCTGCAACCATTCTTCAAGGATGACAGGCTGGTATTTTTCGATGGTGCTGGCGAGTTGCTGGGCAATGGACATCATGGGATCCTTCCGGTTGAGGTGGGCGGTCCGGTGGGCCGGCCGCGGCTGAAAAGAGGACGCGAGAGTGTAACGAAATAGAAACCGGATGATGATTTTGATAAAGACAGCATTGAGCTTGATCAACTGGATTGCTTGAATTGCAATTCACGGAAGAAGCATTGCCGGGTGTCCGAAGCACATGACCGAAGCGCCGCACTGCCGCGAACAGGCTCTACAATAGCGCTTCCGCTACCCGCCCGACCTGCCCGCTTCCGATGCGCAAGACAACGACCGCCGCCTCGCTCCTGTCCGTCCTTTTTACCGTCCTCGCGCTCGCCGCCTGCTCGCTGCCGAGCCGGCAGGCGCGGTTTTCCGAGGATTTCGCCGCATCGGACGTGCACGCGCGCGGCTTCGGCGGCAGCGACAAGGCAACCTGCGAAGCGGCCCGGCGCGCACTGCTGAGCCAGGGATACGTGATCAGCGAAGCAAGCGCTTCCCTGGTCCGCGGCCGCAAGAATTTTCAGCCGGAGCGCGACCAGCACCTGCAGGTTGAATTCCACGTGGTCTGCGCTCCCAACAGCCCGGGAAGCAACAGCTCGACCGCGTTTGCCAATGCCGTGCGCGACAGCTACTCGCTGAAGAAGAGCAGCACCTCGGCCAGTCTGGGTGTCGGCGCGCTGGGCTCGCTGTCACTGCCGCTCGGCATGAGCGACGACGCCCTGGTCAAGGTCGGCAGCGAGACCATCGATACGCCGCGCTTCTACGAGCAGTTCTTCGGATTGATGGAACGCTACTTCGACGGCGCCGGCGACCCCGGCGAGGAAACCGCCGAAGGAAGCACGAGGCCGGATGCCGGCGCGGCCGCCGCCGCCGGACGCTGAGCCCTCCGGTGCTAGTGGTAGCCGGCGCCGGCGCGCACCTTGCCGCGGAACACCCAGTACGACCAGAAGACGTAGAGCAGGATCACCGGCAGCAGGAACATGGTGCCGACCATCAGGAACTGCTGCGACATCGGGGCGGTCGCGGCATCCCACAAGGTGACGTTGGGCGGAGCGACATACGGCCACAGCGAGATGATGAGCCCGGTGAACGACAGGAAGAACAGGCCCATCGCGCACAGGAACGGCAAGACTTCGCGTCCGCGCTGCAGTGCGCTCCAGAGCAGCCAGGCAATCGCGGCCGTCAGCACCGGCACCGGGGCGAAGAAGTACAGGTTGGGCAGGCTGAACCAGCGCTCGGCAATCCTGGCATCCACCAGCGGCGTCCAGATGCTGACCATGCCGATGAAGACAAGGATGCCGAACAGCGCAAGCCGCGACGCCGACCGCGCCCAGGCCTGCAGCTCACCTTCCGTCTTCATGTAGATCCAGGTGGCGCCGAGCAGCGAATAGCCGACGGCCAGGCCGACGCCGGTCAGCAAGGGGAACGGCGCGATCCAGTCCCAGCTGGTGCCGGCGAACTGCCTGCCTTCCACCGGGAAGCCGACGATGAAGTTGCCCAGCACCACGCCCTGCGCCAGCGTCGCCAGCAGCGATCCGAACATGAATGCGCCGTCCCACAGCCGCTTGCGGGCCCCCGGCGCGTCGCGGAATTCGAAGGCGACCCCGCGGAACAGCAGCCCGAGCAGCATCACCAGGATAGGGAAATACAGCGCCGGGATGATGATGGCGAAGGCCAGCGGGAACACGGCCAGCAGGCCGCCGCTGCCGAGGATCAGCCAGGTCTCGTTGAAGTCCCATATCGGCGCCACCGACGCCACCATCAGGTCCCGCTCCTCCTGCTTGCGCCGGAACAGGAACAGGATGCCGACCCCCAGGTCGAAGCCGTCCAGCAGCACATACATCAGGACGGCGATCGACAGGATCACCGCCCACAGGGGTACCAGGTCCAGAGACATTGCGTGCTCCCGTACGAGACATTGAGGTTTCGTCGTGCAGGGAGATGGTACGGGGGAGCGGCGCCGCGCCCAATGATCTTCGTCTAGAGTTCGCCCGCGAGTGCGGTCGGCGGGCGCCTCTACTGCTCGCATGCAATGCGGGGCTGGTTGCGCCGCCGCATTGCGACGGGGCCTGCTTACTCGGCCGTGATGTTGCGGGTGCGAACCACTTCCGCCCACCGTGTCGTTTCCGTCTTCAGGTACTTGGCGAGCTCCTCCGGCGACGAGCCGACCGGCTCCGCCCCGAGCTGGGTGAAGCGCTTCACGACATCCGGCTGCTTCAGGGCCTTCACGATCTCGCTGTTGAGGCGGTTCACGATCGGACGCGGCGTGCCGGCGGGAACGAACACCGCATACCAGCCGTTCAGCTCATAGCCTTTCAGGCCTGCTTCCGCGACGGTGGGCACCTTCGGCAGGACGCTGGACCGCTTGCTGGTCGTGACGGCGAGCGCCTTCAGGCGGCCGGAGTCGATGTGCGGCTTGGCCGAGGAGACCGAATCGAACATCACGTCCACCTGCTTGCCGAGCAGGTCGGTGACTGCAGGCGCGCTGCCCTTGTACGGCACGTGCAGCAGGTCGACGCCGGCAGTGGTGTTGAACAGCTCGGCCGCGAGGTGAATGGTGGTACCGGTGCCGGCTGATGCGTAGGTCAGCTTGCCGGGCGCGGCCTTCGCCTGCGCGATCAGCTCCTTCACGTTGTTGAACTTGGCGTCGGCGTGGGCGACCAGCACATTGGGCACGATGCCCACCAGGCTCACCGGCTCGAAGCTCTTGACCGCGTCGTAGGACAGTTTCGGGTACAGCGCCGGATTCACGGCGTGGCCGATCGACACGATCATCATCGTGTAGCCGTCGGGGTCGGACTTGGCGACCATCGACGAGCCGATGGTGCCGCCGGCGCCCGGCCGGTTTTCGATCACGATCGGCTGGCCCATGTTCTGGCCCAGCTTTTCGCCGAGGGTGCGCGCCATGCTGTCCATTGCTCCGCCCGGGGTGAACGGCACCACCCACTTGATCGGACGGCTCGGATAATCGTCGCTGGCGGCGGCGCCGAATGCGGCGCACAACAGCACGCCGACGGAGAAGAACTTGGTGAATGCGGGTTTCATGCTTTTTCCAGTCGTTGTTTGCCTTGCTCAGGCGATGGAGGATGGATGCTTGGCCAGCGGCGTGACCTTGATCGTCATGTACGGGAACAGCGGCAACCCGGACAGCAGCGCATGCAGCTCGTCGTTCGACTCGACGTCGAAGATGCTGTAGTTGGCATACTCGCCGACCACCCGGTACAGGTGTTTCCACTTGCCGCTGCGCTGCAGGTCCTGCGCGTAGGCCTTTTCGCGCGCCTTGATGTCGTCGGCCACTGCGGGCGCCATGTCGAGCGGGATATGCACGTCCATTCGAACCAGGAACAACATTGTCGACTCCTTTCCAGTCTTCGGTTGCGGGGGCGCCTGCTAGCGATCCCTGCTGTAGTGCGCCAGTTTGTCTTCGTCGATCTCGACGCCGAGTCCGGGTCCGGCCGGCAGGGCCAGCGCGAAGTCCGTGACCGTTGCGCGCCGGACCACCACGTCATCCTTGAGCAGCAGGGGGCCGAACAACTCCGTGCCCCATTCCAGCCGCTTGCAGGCGGCGAACGCATGGGCGGATGCAATGCTGCCGATGGTTCCCTCCAGCAGGGTGCCGCCGTAGCATCCGATGCCGGCGGCATCGGCCACCGCCGCGGTGCGCAGCACGCCCAGCGGGCCGCCGGACTTCGCGATCTTCAGCGCCACCACGTCCGCCGCCTCGTCGCGCGCATAGTCGAACATGTCGGACGGCGTATGCACCGCCTCGTCCGCCATCATCGGCACGTCGAAGCGCTGCGCCAGCCGCGCCATGCCGCGACGGTTGTCGCGCGCAATCGGTTGCTCCACCAGCATCACGCCGGCTGCTTCCAGCGCGGGAATGCAGCGCGCTGCGGTGGCTTCGCTCCAGGCCTGGTTGACGTCGACCGTCAGTTCCGCGGCGTCGCCGAGTGCCGCCTTGATGCGCGCCACGTGGGCCACATCCTCGCGCGGGTCGCGCTTGCCGATCTTCAGCTTGAAGACCTTGTGTCGGCGTTGCTCCAGCAGCATGCGGGCCTCCGCGATGTCGCGCTCGCTGTCCCCGCTGGCGAGCGTCCACAGCACCGGCAGCGACAGGCGCGCGGCGCCGCCGAGCAGCTGGTGCATCGGCACGCCGAGCCGCTTGCCCTGGGCGTCGAGCAGCGCGGTCTCCAGCGCCGACTTTGCCAGCGCGTTGCCCTGCACCGACTGGTCGACGCGGGCCATCACCGCGTTGACGCTGGCGGCATCCGCGCCCGTGACCAGCGGCGCAATGTACTTGTCCAGCGTCAGCCGGATCGACTCGGGACTCTGGTCGCCGTAAGCAAGGCCGCCAATGGTGGTCGCCTCGCCGATGCCCTCGATGCCGTCGGCGCAGCGCAGGCGCAGGATCACCAGCGTCTGGGTGTGCATCGTGGCCATGGCCAGCTTGTGGGCGCGAATCGTCGGCAGGTCGACGATCACGGTCTCGAGGGATACGATGCTGACGGGATCGGGGCTGGAATGCATGGGTGGCGAAGCGGAGGCGTTGGGCATGCAAGGATGGTAGACATGCGACACGCGAACGTCCAATATCATTTCCATCCTGCTTGATACCCTGGAGGTATGAATGGAACTGCGCCACCTTCGCTATTTCGAGGCGCTTGGAAACACCCTGAACTTCACGCGGGCCGCCGAACAGCTGCACATCGCCCAGCCTCCCCTGTCGCGCCAGATCCGGCAGCTGGAGGAGGAGCTCGGCGCCGAGCTGATCGACCGCGGCGCCCGCCCGCTGGCCCTGACCAAGGCCGGCGTCTTTTTCCTGGAGCAATGCTCGCAGCTGCTGGCACGGGTGGAAGAAGTCAAGGAGGCGACGCACCGCATCAGCACCGGCGGCAAGCGCTGGTTCGGGATCGGCTTCGTGCCGTCCGCCCTGTACGGATTCCTGCCCGAACTCATAAGGGGCTTCCGGCAGGCGAACGAGGAGGTCGAGGTGGTCCTGTCGGAGATGACCACGATACAACAGGCGGAGGCCCTGAAGGCCGGGCGCATCGACGCCGGATTCGGCCGCCTGCCGCTGGACGACCCGCAACTGGTCGGCGAGGTGATCACGCACGAGCCGCTGGTAGCCGCGCTGCCGCTGCTGCACCGACTGCTGAAGGAGAAGCGGATCACGCTGGCGATGCTGGCGTCGGAACCTTTCATTCTCTACCCGGCGCGTCCCCGCCCGAGTTATGCCGACCAGGTGCTGCAGCATTTCCGCGCGCGTGGCCTCGGCCTGTCCACGGTGATCGATGCCAACGAGATGCAGACCGCGATCGGCCTGGTGGCGGCGGGGATCGGCGTCACGCTCGTGCCGGGCTCGGTGCAGCGGCTGCGCCGCGACGACATCAGCTACCGTCCGCTGCAGGAGAAGGACGTCGGCTCGCCGGTGATCATGAACCGCCGGGCGGGCGACGACAGCCCGGATCTGGCGCGCCTGCTGGCGGCGGCGCGCGCGCATGCACCACGCGGCGGACGGACGGCTCGCAAGGGATGAAGCCGGCAAGGCATACCCCTGCGGTATGGCAAGGACGGTGGTCCGCTATTGCTCGCCAACGAAAGCGTCGGTCATTGCCCTGACGATCGGACAGGGGGAAAGTTGCATTCCGGCAGGCGCCGGTGCATGCAACGCAGCGGTGGGGCCCGGCCGGGCAAGGCGCGTGCGAAAAATGGGCGCCGCTGCTTCCTTGTGTCGGCCTGCCGACACAAGGAAGCAGCATTTGCATGGAAAATCAGGAAAACAAACCAGCAAGGAGACAACGATGAAAACCCTGGAAGACCAGCTTTCGCAGTATGCCGCCTACCATCGTGACGCCCGCAACATCAGGACGCACTTCATCGGCATTCCCCTGATCGTGGTGGCGGTCACCATCCTGCTGTCGCGCCCGGCAACCGAGGTCGGCGGCTTTCCCGTTTCACCGGCGCTGGCGGCTGCGCTGGCCGCCGGCCTCTATTACCTGATGCTCGACTTCGGTCTCGGCCTGCTGATGGCCGTGTTGCTGGCCTTCGCCGTCTGGATCGGCGCCTGGACCGCTTCCCTTTCCACCGGCACCTGGCTGGCGGCGGGCCTGGGCGGCTTCGTCGTCGGCTGGATCTTCCAGTTTGTCGGCCACGCCTGGGAGGGACGAAAGCCCGCCTTCGTGGACGACCTGGCCGGCCTGATCATCGGACCGCTGTTCGTGGTCGCGGAAGCATTGTTCATGGTCGGCCTGCTGCCGGCGCTGCGGGCACGGATCGAGGACCGGGCAGGGCCGTTCCGGCACGGCGCCGCTGCCCAGGCCGACGCGGGATGAAGCTGGCCAGGCGGCTTGGCGGGGCGCTTGTCCTGGTCCTGATGCTGGCGGCGGCCTATGTCGTCGTCCTGGCGAACCGGCGCCCATCGCTTGCTCCGTACCAGGAACGCGTCCTTGCGGCCGCACCGGATTCGGCGCCGGTCAGGGTCCGATTTGCCGGCGTCTCGACACTGCTGTTCGACGACGGCGAGACCGCCTTCATGACCGATGGCTTCTTTTCGCGGCCGGGCATCCTCAGGACCCTGTTCGCCACCATTTCGCCCGACACCGCGGCAATCGGCCACGGCCTCGGCCAGCTGCGGGTTTCCCGTCTTGCAGCCGTTGTCGTCCTGCACGGCCACTATGACCATGCGCTGGACGCGCCGGAGGTGGCGGCGCGAACAGGTGGCCTGCTGGTCGGCGACGCGTCGACGTTGAACCTGGGGCGAGGCTACGGACTGGCCGAGGCGCGGATGCGGAGCGTTGCCGCCAATGACAGCCTGGCCCTGGGCAGGTGGACGCTCACCTTCCTGCCTTCGCGCCATGCGCCGACGCCTTTCAGCGACGGCGGGACGCGCGAGCGCATCGACACGCCGCTCAGGCCGCCGGCCCGTGCCGGCGCCTGGCGGGAAGGCGAGACCTGGTCGCTGCTGGTGCGGCACGCGTCCGGGCAAAGCTTCCTGGTGCAGGGCAGCGCCGGATACCTGGAAGGCGCGCTGAAAGGCCATCGGGCCGGAGTGGTGTTTCTCGGCGTCGGCGGCGCCGGCAAGCAGTCGCAGGCGTACCGTGCAAGGTTGTGGGAGGAAACAGTGAAGACGGTAGGCGCGCACCGTGTCATTCCGGTGCATTGGGACGATTTCTCGCAGCCCCTGGAACGCCCGCTGCGCGCCCTGCCGTATCTGGCCGACGACCTCGGGGCGACGATGGCGGACCTGCTGGCGTTCGGCGCTGCCGGCAAGGTCGAGGTGCGCATGCCGCCGCTGTTTGTCCCGTTCGCGCCCGACTGAGCGGCGGCCGGCGGCGCAAGACGGTCGTGCCTCCGTAGCGATTGCGGCGTCGCGGCTGGCGGACATGCCGCGTACTAGGGCTGCGTGACGTCCTGTCCGCGATTGCCGAGGTTGCTGTCGGTGATCGCCGACAACGGCCGCTTCGGCCGCTGCATGGTATCGAAGTTCTCGCCCTCGGCCGCCATCTCCGGCCCGATGCGCACCAGCCGGCGCAGCAGCACGAAACCGCCGCCGAAGATCACGAGGTAGGCGGTAACGTAGGCCGCAAACGACAGCATGACATCGCTGGCGGCGAGCGACGGGGTCACCGCGTCGGCGGTTCGCATCAGCCCGTACACCACCCACGGCTGCCGCCCGACCTCGGTGGTGGTCCATCCGGCCAGCACCGCGATGAAGCCGCTGGCGCCTGTCCAGGTGCACAGGCGCAGGTACCAGCCGGTATCGAACAGGCGCCCGCGCCACCACAGGAACAACCCCGCCACCACCACGAACAGCATCAGCATCGCGATGCCGACCATGATGCGGAACGCGAAATAGACGATCGCGACCGGGGGCCTATCCTCGCGCGGCCATTCCTTCAGGCCCTTGACCTCGCCGTCGATGTCGTGCGTGAGGTAGAGGCTGGCCAGCTTCGGTATCGCGATCTCGAAATGGTTGGTCTCCGCCTCCTCGTCGGGGATGGCGAACAGCGACGCGGCGACGCCGCGCTCGGTCTCCCACAATCCTTCCATCGCGGCCACCTTGGCCGGCTGATGCTCCAGCGTGTTCAGGCCGTGGAGGTCGCCGAACACGATCTGCAGCGGCACCATCAGCGCCAGGAACAGCAGCGACATGCGCATCATGATGCGCGACTCGGCCAGCGCCCTGCCGCCGCGCAGGTAGTAGGCGCCGACGGCCAGGATCACGAAGGCGGTCGTCACCAGGAATGCCGTCACGGTGTGCACCAGGCGATACGGAAAGGACGGCGTGAAGATCACGTCCAGCATGCTGGTGGGGAAGAAGCGGCCATCGATGATCTCGTAGCCGTCGGGCGTCTGCATCCAGCTGTTGACGGCGAGGATCCAGAACGAGGACAGCACGGTGCCGAGGGCGACCAGCACCGCCGACATCGCGTGGGCCCATTGCGGCACCAGCTTGCGCCCGAACAGGAGGACGCCGAGGAAGGCGGCCTCGAGGTAGAACGCGGTGAGCACCTCGTACGCCAGCAGCGAGCCGATAACATTGGATGCGGCATCGGTGAAGCGGCTCCAGTTGGTGCCGAACTGGAACGGCATCACGATCCCGGAGACGACGCCCATGCCGAAGGAGATTGCAAAGATCTTGATCCAGTATGCGGAGAGGCGGCGGATGGTGTCGTCCTTCGTGATCCAGTAGCGGATCTCCAGCGTCGCCACGTAGCAGGCGAGCCCCACGGTGAAGGCCGGCAGCAGGATATGGAAGGCGATCAGCCAGGCAAACTGTATCCGGGAGAGCAGCAGTGCATCCATGCAAGGCTTCCTATGGCGGAGGGAAAGGCGGCGGAACGCGGGGCAGCACGACGCGCTGGATGCAGTTGTAGCAGTGCCGCCGGCGCTTCATGGTGATCTGACACAAACACCCGGTTGCGGGCGGCGCTGTGCTTCGCCATAATGCCTTGGCCTCCGGATTGCCCTGCAACACGCCTTCCCACCCCCTGGCGGCCTCGCCGCTGCAGCCGCAGGACGTCCGGTTTTCATAATGGCAAGAACTCTCGACAATCCCTTTTACTACCTCGACAACTTCGAGCGTGCGGCTGCCTGGATAGCGGCCCGTTACGACGACCTGCTGGACGACGCGGAGCGGCACTTCCTCGCGGTATTTGCAGGATTGCCGCAGCCGTCGCGCGCCTTGCTGGTGCGGATGATGATGCGCAAGGGCCCGCTGTTCCGTGCAAGCAAGCTCGTCTATCCGGAGCTCGGCGAGACGCCGGCGGCCGCCGCGCCGCTGGTCGCGGCCGGCCTGGTGGACGACCGGCCGCTGCTCGACATCGACCAGCTGTCCGGCCTGCTGCGCAAGGCCGAAATCGCGGCAGCGTTTCCGGACCTGGCGGCCGGACGCAAGGACGAGCAGCTCGCGGCCCTGCGCGCGTCGCACGGCGGGTCGCGCTGCTTCAGCGAGTGGGTGCCCGGCGTCGATGACAGGGTCTATGCGATGACCGTCTGCGCCCTGTGCGACCGGCTGCGCCTGATGTTCTTCGGCAACCTGCATCAGGACTGGACCGAATTCGTTCTCGCCGATCTTGGCATCCTCCGCTATGAGCAGGTCGAGGTTTCGCCGTCGTCGCGGGGCTTCGGCAGCCGCCAGGACATCGACCACTACCTGCAGCTGCATGCGTGCCGGGATCTGCTCGAGCAGGGCGAGGCGCCCGCCGCGCTGCTCGCGCGGGTGCCGCGCGCGCCGCTTGCCAATGCCTGGCTGGAAGGACGGCGGCAGAAGCTGCTGTTCGCCATCGCGCAGCAGCACGAGCGCGCCGGCGCGATGCGGGACGCGCTTGCGATCTACGCCGGCTGCACCCACGAGGGCGCCCGGGTGCGCGCCGTGCGGGTGCTGGAGAAATGCGAGGAGCATGCGCAGGCGCACGCGCTGGCGGCCGCGGCATGGCAGGCGCCGGAAAGCGAGGGCGAGCGCCAGCACCTGGCGCGCATCCTTCCGCGTCTGCGACGCCGCCTCGGCCTGCCGCGCGAAGCAGTCGCCCCCACCCTGGCCACCGAGGAATTCACCCTGGTGCTGCCGCGCCCGGAACCGTTCGCCGGGGTCGAGACCGCGGTGCGCGACCACCTGTCCACGCCGGAGGCGCCCGTGCACTACGTGGAGAACACGCTGGTCAACTCGCTGTTCGGCCTGCTGTGCTGGCAGGCGATATTCACGCCTGTGCCGGGCGCATTCTTCCATCCTTTCCACAGCGGCCCGGCGGACCTGCACAGCGCCGACTTCGTGCAGCGCCGCGGCGACGCCTTCGACGCCTGCCTGGCCCAGCTCGGTGACGGCAGCTATCGCGCGACGATCCGCCGCAACTTCGCGCAGAAGGCCGGGCTGCAATCGCCGTTCGTGTACTGGGAAACGCTGGACGAGGCCCTGCTCGAGCAGGCGCTCGCCTGCCTGCCCGCCGCGCACCTGGACATCTGGTTCCGGCGCCTGCTCGGCGACGTCCGCAACAACCGCGCCGGCATGCCCGACCTGATCCGGTTCTCGCTGTCCGACCGCGGCTACGAGATGATCGAGGTCAAGGGTCCGGGCGACCGGCTGCAGGACAACCAGCTGCGCTGGCTCGCCTGCTGCGCGCAGCACCGGATGCCGGTGCGGGTATGCTACGTCGAATGGGCGGAGGCGCAATGAGCTACCAGGTCGCGGTGCGCGCGCTGGCCGAGTTTACCGCCAAGGAGGGCGACCTCGACCTGCGCTTCACGCCGTCGCCGACGGCGCTGGAAGGCATCGCCGGCCACGCGGTGGTGGCGGCGCGGCGCGGTCCCGGCTACCAGTCGGAAGTTGCGCTGTCCGGGACCTGGCGCGGCTTGCAGGTGCGGGGGCGCGCGGACGGCTACGACCCCGCGCGCGTCCGGCTGGAGGAGGTCAAGACCTACCGCGGCGACCTCGCCCGGATGCCGGACAACCACCGTCGCCTGCACTGGGCGCAGGCGAAGTTCTACGGCTGGCTGATGTGCGAGAAGCTGGGACTGGCGGAGATCGAGGTGGCGCTCGTCTACTTCGACATCGGCAGCCAGAAGGAGACCGTGCTGGCGGAGCGGCACGCGGCATCCGGCCTGCGCGATTTCTTTCAGCGGCATTGCGAGCGCTTCCTCGGCTGGGCGGAGCAGGAACGCGCGCACCTTTCCGCCCGCGACGCCGCGCTGGCCGCGCTGCCATTTCCGCATCCGGCATTCCGGCCCGGCCAGCGCGCGCTGGCGGCAACCGTCTATCGCAATGCCGCTTCGGCCGGCTGCCTGATGGCACAGGCGCCGACCGGCATCGGCAAGACCATCGGCACCATCTTCCCGCTGCTTAAGGCGATGCCCGGGCAGCGTCTCGACAAGCTGTATTTCCTGGCTGCGAAGACCCCGGGGCGCGGTCTCGCCCTCGACGCCCTCGCCCGCCTGCGCGCGACGGCGCCGGCACTGCCGCTGCGGGTGGTGGAACTGGTCGCGCGCGACAAGGCCTGCGAACATCCGGACAAGGCCTGCCACGGCGAGTCCTGTCCGCTGGCACGGGGCTTCTACGACCGCCTGCCGGCGGCCCGGGCCGAGGCCGCGGCAAGTGCCGTGATGGACAAGGCCGGCCTGCGGGCGATTGCGCTGGCCCACGCGGTCTGTCCGTACTACCTTGGCCAGGAGATGGCCCGCTGGACCGACGTCGCGGTGGGCGACTACAACTACTATTTCGACGGCAGCGCGCTGCTGCATGCGCTGGCCGATGGCAACCAGTGGCGCGTCGCGGTGCTGGCCGACGAAGCGCACAACCTGGTCGAGCGGGCGCGCCGCATGTACAGCGCCGAGCTCGACCAGTTCCGCCTGCGCCTGCTGCGCAAGTCGGCGGCGCCGCCGCTGAAGAAGGCCTTCGACCGCCTGCAGCGTGCATGGAGCGCGCTCGCCCGCGAGCAGGATGAGGACTACGCCGTGCTTGCCGACATCCCGGAAGCCTTCCGGTTCGCGCTGCAGCAGGCCGGCACCGTGATCACCGACTTCATCGCCGACAACCCGACACATGTCGACACGGCGCTGACGGACTTCTACTTCGACCTCCTGCATTTCGGGCGGCTGGCGGAGTCCTTCGGACCGCATTCGCTGTTCGACATCAGCCGCACCCCGGGGAAGGGTGCGGTACTCTGCCTCCGCAACATCGTGCCGGCGCCCTTCCTCGCGCCGCGCTTCGCCGCCGCGCATTGCAGCACCCTGTTCTCGGCCACGCTCACGCCCTGGCACTACTACACCGACCTGCTCGGCCTGCCCGCGGGGACAAGCTGCAGCGACATCGCGTCGCCGTTCAGCGCGGACCAGCTCGCGGTGCGGGTGGCCCGGGGGATCTCGACACGCTGGCAAGACCGCGCGGCCTCGCTCGCGCCGATCGCCGCCATCGTCGCCAACCAATACCGGGCGCGGCCCGGCAACTACCTGGTGTTCTCCAGCAGCTTCGACTACCTGCAGAAGATCGCGGCGGCATTCCGTGCGCGCTGCCCCGACATCCCCTGCTGGGAACAGTCGCGCGGGATGGCGGAAGCCGAGCGCGACGCCTTCCTCGCGCGATTCGTGGCCGGCGGACAGGGGATCGGATTTGCGGTGCTCGGCGGTCCGTTTGCGGAAGGCATCGACCTGCCCGGGGACCGCCTGGTCGGCGCATTCATCGCCACCCTCGGCCTGCCGCAGGTGAATCCGGTCAACGAACAGGTCCGGGAACGCATGCAGCAGTTGTTCGGCGCCGGCTACGACTATGCCTACCTGTATCCGGGACTCCAGAAGGTGGTGCAGGCCGCCGGGCGGGTGATCCGCACGCAGGAGGACCGGGGCGTGGTCTGGCTGATCGACGACCGTTTCGGGAGGGCGGAAGTGCGCCGCCTGCTGCCGGCATGGTGGGGGCCGCCGCAACTTCGGGCGCCGGCGGTTGGCGGCCAGCCTGCCGCCGAAACTCAACAATCCTCAGCGGCCCGGCCACCCGGGCCGCATGCCTGCGCATAATGGCGTCACTGGCCCGAGCGGCCGGTGTCTCCTCCCTCCTGGGGCTTGCGCCCGCTGCCGCCGGCAAGCGGGCTTTTTTTCGCGCCGGCGGCGCAAGGCTGCTCAGCGTACTTCTGCCTTGGTCGCATCTTCCTCCCGCAGCGCGGCGGTGTCGCTGGCGAACATGTCTTCCAGCTCCTTGCGGCCCTGCTTGGCCATCGAGATCATCTGCTGCTGGTCCTTGTAATACGGATAGAGCTTGAGCAGGGTCGCGCGGTTGTGCGACCGGAACCGCTTCACCACTTCCGCCGCCCGTTCCGTGCCGAAGCCCAGCTCTTCGAGCACCCTGCCGCCCAGTTGCAGGGACGCCTCGAACGTCTCCCGTTCGAGGATCGTGACGCCGCGGTCCATCAGGTCGTACAAGTGGGTCACATTGCGCGCGCGGGCGAGGATCTTCAGATTCGGAAACGCCGACCGCACACTGTCGACGAGGGCCAGGCTGGCATCGATGTCGTCGATCGCCACCACCAGCACCCGCGCGTGCTCGGCGCCGGCCGCCCGCAGCAGGTCGACGCGCGTGGCGTCGCCATAGAAAACCTTGAAGCCGTATTTGCGCAGCAGGTCGACCTGGTCGGGATCATGGTCCAGCACGGTTGCCCGTATCCGGTTTGCCAGCAGCAGGCGGCCAATGATCTGCCCGAAGCGGCCGAAACCGGCGATGATCACCGGGCTGTCCTGCGGGCCGATGGCGTCGTCCGGCCGTGCGCCGCGCGCCCGGAGGCGCGGCGCGACCAGGCGGTCGTGCAGCAGCAGCAGCAATGGGGTGGCAACCATCGACAGCGCCACCACGACCACCAGCAGGGAACCGGTCTCCGGCGAAAACACCTTCGCGGTGGCGGCGCTGGCGAACAGCACGAAGGCAAATTCGCCGCCCTGCGACAGCAGGAAGGCAAACAGCAACTGCTCGTTCGACGGGATCCCGACCTTGCGCGCCAGCGCATACAGCACGCCGGCCTTGAGCGACAGGAACACCAGCACCAGGCCGAGCACGAGCATCGGCTGCGCAAGGAACACGCCGAAGTCGACCGACATGCCGACGGCGGTGAAGAACAGGCCCAGCAGCAGTCCCTTGAATGGTTCGAGGTCGGACTCGAGTGCGTGCCGGTATTCCGAGTCGGCCAGCAGCACGCCGGCGAGGAAGGTGCCGAGCGCCATCGAGATGCCGACCGACGACATCAGCATCGCGATCGCGATCACCAGCAACAGCGCGAACGCCGTGAAGATCTCCCGGACGCCGGTCCTCGCCACCAGCCGCAGCACCGGCCGCACCAGGTGCCGGCCGCTGAACACCAGCACCAGCATCACTGCGGCGACCTTGAGGGCGCCCATCCAGCCCTCGCGTTCCCCGGCCTCCATCACGCCGAGGAAGGGAATCAGCGCGATCATCGGGATCGCGGCGATATCCTGGAACAGCATGATGGAAAAACCGGCGCTGCCGGCCGGCGTCGCCTTCAGGTTGCGCTCGTCGATGGTGGCGAGCACGATCGCGGTGGACGACAGCGACAGTCCGAGCGCCGCCACCAAGGCCGTCTTCCAGCCCACGCCGAACAGCAGGCCTGCCGCGAACAGCGCCGCCGCGGAGGCCAGCACCTGGGCGCCACCCCAGCCGAATATCGGCCGCCGCAGCGCGCGCAGCCGGGCCGGCTCCAGTTCCAGGCCGATCAGGAACAGCAGCAGCACCACGCCGAACTCCGAGAAATGCAGCACGTCGCTGACTTCGTTCACCAGGCCAAGGCCCCAGGGTCCGATCAGGATGCCGCCCAACAGGTAGCCAAGAATTGCACCGAGCCCGAGCCGCTTGGCAATCGGGACCGCAATCACGGCGGCAGCGAGGTAGATCAGGGCATTCGTCAGCAGGGTGTTTTCCATCGTGGTCGGGGCATGGGACAGGTAATCCGCTATCCTACACCGGCGATGGCCAACGCCTTCGCGGTCCCCGCGACCGATCCCGGTCTATACCGGCCCGGACGCGCCGAGCCGGACCGCATCGAAACGCCCTTCCCGCTTGAACATCTCGATCGCCTGCATGACCTTGGTCCGGATGCCGGGTTCCGAAGGCGAGTGGCCGGCGTCGTGCGCGATGTGCAGCACCGATCCCGGCCATGCCTGGTGGATCCGATACGCGGCCGATGGCGGCGCGATCACGTCGTGCCCCCCCTGCACGATCACTGCGGGCAGGTGCGCGATCCGGTGGATGCCGTTGATCAGCTGGTCGGTTTCGAGGAACATCCTGTTCCTGAAGTAGTAGGCATCCAGCCGGCCCACGCCGTAAACCACGGTGTCGTCCTTCGCCGATTCCGCGACCAGCGCAGGGTCGTGCTTCAGCAGCGAACAGCCCTCGGTGTACTTGAACCAGTAGCGGGCGGCCTCCATCCGTGCCGCCTCGTCGTCGCCGAACAGTCGCCTCTCGTAGGCCGTCAGGATGTCGTCCCGCTCCTGTTCGGGAATCCATTGGAGGAAATCGGCGTAGGCCTGCGGGAAGAAGTGTCCCATGCCGTGCAGGAACCAGTCGATCTCCGCCTGCGACCCGAGGAAGATACCGCGCAGGACGAAGCCCAGGCAGGCATCCGGATGCGCCTGCCCATAGGCCAGCGACAGCGTTGTTCCCCAGGAACCGCCGGCGACGAGCCACTTGTCGACGCCGAGTGTCTTGCGCAGCGCTTCCATGTCGTCGACCAGGAGCGCGGTCGTGTTGTCCCGTACTTCTGCCAGGGGCGTCGACCGGAACGCTCCGCGCTGGTCGAACAGGATGATGCGGTAGGCATCGGGATCGAACCACTGCCGCTTTTCGGGCGACGATCCGCCGCCGGGCCCGCCATGGACATAGACGACGGGGATTCCCTCCGGGTTGCCGCTTTCTTCCCAGTACAGGTTATGCAGCGCATCTGCCTGCAGGCGGCCGGTGCGGCGCGGTTCTATCGGGGGGAAAAGTGTGTAGTCTGCAGGAGCATCCATGGGAGTGCCTATATGGGTATGTACAGGAAGGGGTGACAGCCGCCACCCGTGAAAATTCAGATTCGTCGCACGAAATTCTCAGCCGCGGCGACGCGGGACCGGAATCCATATTCCATTGTGCAAATTCTGTCGCCGCGACCGATATCAGTGCGTTCGAGGAGGATGGTGTCAGTAACCCACCGGGCGGCCGCCGCGCGGCAGTCCTCACAAAAACGCAAGCCCTTCCACCATCACCACGAGGATCAGCAGCGGCGTGACATGGCGCAGCAGAAAGAAAACCAGGCGGGACAGCCCCTCGTTCTCCAGCTGACCGTTGTTGGAGAGTGCCTGCCTCAGCTTTTCAAAACCACAGACGCGGCCGACAAAGAACGCGAGGAGGATGCCGCCGCCCGGCAAGAGGATATTGGACGAGACAACGTCGAAAACGTCGAACATGTTCAGTCCAAACAATCTGCGGTCGGCCAGCAGGCTGCCTGAAAGTGCGCACAGCGATCCCGACAGCGCAAGCAACGCCAGCGTGAGCATGACGGCGATGGTGCGCGGCGGCGAAAAGCGTTCATGGAGGATCAGCACGGGCACCTCCATCAGCGACAGCATGGGCGCCGGTCGCCGCGACTGCCGTCAGTACGAAAAAGGCGACCATCAGGACCTCGCCGCCCGGAATCTGGGAAAACACCGCCGGTACGGTGATGAAGACCATTGCGGGCCCCGCTGTCGGCGCGAAGCCGAACGTGAACACCGCGGGCTGGCGCCCGTGATGAAGGGAAATCTCCAGATGTCGCCAAGTCCGACGGCGGTACCCAGTGTAGCCGCGAGAACGCCGAAGCCGGACGTAAAGGCGCCGCGCTGTTTTTTTTCGATACCTGGTTCATGCCGGGCTCAAGTCTTCATGGCGTGCCGGCGCAAGGTGGATTCGACTATCCTGAAGGCGGCGCCGCTCGCGCGGTTTTCCTCGCTGCATGGACATTCAAGGAGAGGCAATGGAGAGATATGTGGATGGCTTTCTGATCCCGATTGCGCTGGACAAGGTGGACAGGTACCGGGAGATCGCCGGACAGGCCGGCGCGGTATGGAAGGAACACGGCGCGCTCGACTACTACGAGTGCATCGGCGACGACCTGGAGGTCAAGGACATGGTCTCGTTCCGCAAGGCGGCGGGCGCGGCGGAAAACGAGACCGTGGTGTTTTCGTGGATCGTCTATCCGTCGCGCGAGGACCGCGACAGGATCAACGCCGCGGTGATGAACGACCCGCGGATCAAGCAGATGGCGCCGCAGGACCATCCCTTCGATTACCGAAGAATGGCGTATGGCGGCTTCCGTACGCTGGTGGTGTGCTAGGCCTTTTCCGTTAGGGTGGCGTGGCAGGGCGACGCGACGGACACGCGCGCCCTGCGCAAATCAGCCCCCGGACTTGGCGGCGGCGGCCTTCGTCACTTCCATCTGCCCCTGCTGGAACCCGGCGACGGGAATAATCTCGCCGCTGCGGTCGGCGAGGCGTCCGGCACTGGCGGCCAGCACCTCGGCCGCATCGGCGCGTTCGCCGACATGAATGCCGTCGGTGAGCGTGATGTTGGACCGCGAGAAGGTGCCCGCGCCGGCGCACAGCACCGTCTTGCTCGGTGCGTCCTTCGACACCAGCCACAGCATGCCCGGGGTGACGCTTTCCGGCGTCAGCAACGCCAGCGCGTCCGCCCCCATCAGCTCTTCCGTCATGCGCGTGGCGGCGGTCGGCGCCAGGCAGTTGACGCGTATGCCGTACTTCTCGCCTTCGATCGCCAGGGTCTGCATCAGGCCGACCAGCGCCATCTTCGCCGCGCCATAATTGGCCTGGCCGAAGTTGCCGAACAGCCCGGACGAGGAGGTGGTCATCACGATGCGGCCGTAGTTCTGCTGCTTCATGATTTCCCATACCGCCTTGGTGCAATACACCGCCCCCATCAGGTGGACGTCGACGATCGCGCGGAAGTCGTCGAGGCTCATCTTGGAAAAACTCTTGTCGCGCAGGAAGCCGGCGTTGTTCACCAGGATGTCCACCCTGCCCCACTCGCCCATGGCCTGCGCCACCATCTGCTCCACCGCCGCGGGGTCGGTGACGGAAGCGCCGCTGGCGATGGCCTGGCCGCCGGCGGCGCGGATTTCCTCGACCACCTTTTCCGCGGCCGACTGGGTGGATCCGCTGCCGTCACGGGCGACGCCCAGGTCGTTGACGACCACCTTCGCGCCGCGAGCGGCAAGCTGCAGGGCATGCGAACGGCCGAGGCCGCCGCCGGCGCCGGTCACGATGGCGACCTGGTTGTCGAAACGGATGGGAGTGGAAGTGCTGTCGGAGACGTTCATGGCTGCGGAATGAATGGAATGTTGATTTGAGGAACCAACGGGATGATACCGCAGCGCACGCGACCCGGCGCAATGCCGCTCAGGCGATCTCGCCGCCCAGCACCGGGGGCGACTTGTGCACCTTGGGGATATGCCGGTCCAGCCGTACCCAGGGCTGGGCACAGGCGGTCCAGATGTCCGCTACCGGATGAAACCATGTCGGGTCGTCGAGGCTGATGGCACTGACGACGCAGACATCCTCCTCCGCGTCGCTGCGTGCCAGCAGCGGATAGCCGCACCGGGCACAGGCGGTGCGCGACGCATGCTTGTCGTCACGCACCAGATGCGCCAGCCTGCGCGTTTCCCCGCTCAGCTGCATCATCCGGAGCGACAGCACGAGCAGCGGTGCGAAGGGGGCGCCGCTCAGTTTCTGGCAGCCATGGCAGTGGCAGTTGTACATTGCGACTGGCTCGGCGTCGCAACGGAAGCGCGCGGCGCCGCAAGGGCAGCCGCCGAAGAATGGAATCCGCATGGCCATGCTCCTCCTGGTGTTTCCCGGCAAGGCAGCGTGCGCGTGAACGGCCGGGCGTCCACGGCCCGGCCTCGTACCGCCGGGGCGGGCGGCACGACTACCCGGGTGCAAGGACGTGACTGTCTGTGTTTGACGGCGCGGGACGGAGAGGTTCCGGCTTCCTACTTTTGCCGGTTCGTCAGCGTCACCCCGCCGACCACCAGCAGGCCGCCGACGATCATCGACAGCAGGACCGGTTCGGCCAGCAAGAGGGCCGCCAGCAGGATCCCGAACACCGGCACCAGGTTGTTGAATACCGCGGTGCGCGCCGGACCGATCGTCTTCACCCCCTGGTAGTACCAGATGAAACCGATGACAGTCCCGAACACGCCGAGATAGGCGATGGCGGCGTAGACCTGCCAGTCCAGCGCCGCCCAGTCGACATGCGGCGCTTCAAGAACCGCGCCGCCGCCCAGCAGCAGCAAACCCCAGGCTGCCGCGTAGGTGGTCGCCGCGACCGGCGACAGTCCCTTGAGCGCAAAGCGTCCGATGATGGTGTAGGCCGCCCAGCTGCTTACGGCGCACAGCATCAGCAGTTCCCCCGCGCCGATCGCGCGGCGGATGTCATGCCACGCTCCAGCCAGGTCGCCGCGGGTGATCACGACGGCGGCGCCGACGAAGGCGACCAGGATCCCGGCCCAGCGCGTGCCCCCCAGCCGCTCGCGCAGCAGCAGCGCCAGCAGCAGCGCGGTGACGATGGGATTGAGCGCGACGAACAGCGCGGTGCGCCCCGCGGGCATGCGCGACAGCGCACCGAAGAAGCAGACGTTGTAGAGAAAGATGCCGGAAAGCCCGAGGGCGAAGGTCATCAGCAGCTGCTTGCGGTCGAGCCGTGGCAGACCACCCTCCAGCCGCCATGCGACCAGCACCAGCAGCGGCACCGCGACCGCAAAACGCAGCGCCGCGGCGGTCATCGCCGGCATCTGGTGCGCAACGATCCGGCCGGCGATGAAGGTGCCGCCCCAGAACAGCGCGACAAGCACCAGGCGCAGGTAGACGGGGACGACGGAGGCTGCAACGGCAGCGGGCGGGAGAGGGGTGCTGGAGGAAATACGCATGGCGCTCATTGCTCGGGTCGAGCCCGCCACGATACCGTAAAGCGCATTCCCTTGCCGAAAGGAAAGAAAACTCCCGGGTGCGAGCGTCACACCCGGAAGCATGGGGCCCTGCCGATCAGTAGTTCAGGCGTCCGCCCGCGCCGACCACCCCGATGTCGAGGTAGTGGGAGCCGACACGCTTGGTGTCGCTGAAGCTGATCGGGAAACCCGCGAGCGAGTAGCCGTTCATCGAGGAGAGCGCCTTGGTGACCTTTTCCGGCGTCGGCTGCGGACCCGCCATGCGGATCGCTTCGGTCAGCAGGCGGATGTTCAGGTACACCTCGAAATTGGTCGGGTTGGCGCTGATGCCCTTGCCATATGGCGACTTCAGGAAGGTCTGGAATTCCTTTGCCAGCGGCAAAGTCGTCGAGTTGGGGTTGGGCACCACCTGGCTGATGCCGACGCCGCGCACCCGCTTCTCGCCGACACTGTCGGTCAGCAGCTTGGCGGGCACGAAGGACAGCGTGTAGATCTGCGAAGCGCCCATCGGTGCGTCGTACACCTTCATGAAGCGGATCACCGCGTCCGGCACGCCCATCAGGAAGATGGCCTGCGGCTTGGCATCGACGATCTGCTTTGCATGGGTGCTGAAGTCGGTCTCGCCCGGCTTGTACGGCGTCTTGCTGACCACCTCGAACATGTAGTCGGCCGCGGCCTTGGCGATGCTCTGGTTGATGCCGGCGCCGAAGCCGTCGTCCTGGTACAGCACCGCCACCCGCTTCAGGCCGAGGGTGGAGGCAAGGCGCGCGATCTTCATCACCTCGTCCGTATAGCTGGCGCGGGTATGGAAGATCATTTCCGAGCCGGGGCCGCGGATCACATCCGCGCCGCTGAATACGCCGAGCAGCGGCACCTTGTGCTTGTTCAGCACGCCGGACTTGATGATGCCGATGGTGTTGGCGGTGCCAACGGCATTGACCAGCGCGACGACATTGTCCTTGGTGATGGCTTCCTCGGCCAGCACCGCCGTCTTCTTCGGATCGTACTGGTCGTCCTTGATCACGCGCACCACCTTGTTGCCGTTGATGCCGCCCTTGTCGTTGACCATGTCGAGGAATTTCGTGACGAGCGCGGTGCCTTCCGCGCCGGTGGTGGCGTTGGGTCCGGTGATGCCGGCCACGGAACCGATTCTCACTTCCCCGGCCTGTGCCAGGCCAATCGCCGAACAGGCGAACAGGATGGCGATGCTCTTCCTTGCAAACATGGTTGTCTCCCTAGTTGTCGTTGATTGTCAGTCGTTTTTCGTCGTTGTACCGCTTGCTGCCAACTCCTTGCTGCAACTCCTCTTCAATCCATTGCGCTACCTGCTGCGCGCGTGCTGCATATCACCTTCAGGCGACGCCGGCCGGCGCGGCGAACAGCGCCGGCAGGTCGTCCGGCGGCAACGGCTTGCTCACATAGAATCCCTGGACCGCGTCGCACGCGCTCAGGCGCAGGAACCGCTCCTGTTCCGCCGTCTCCACGCCTTCGGCGACCACCGTGGCCCGCAGCTCGCGGCCGAAGTTGATGATGGCCTCGGTCAGCGCGCGGCTCTCGGGCTGGCCGTCGAGATTGCGGATGAACGAACGATCCACCTTCAGGGTGTCGACGGGCAGTTCGCGCATCTGGCCCAGCGTCGTGTAGCCGCTGCCGAAGTCCTCGACCGCCAGCTTGACGCCGAGCCCCTTGAGCGCGCGCAGCGTGGCTGCCGCCCGCTGCGGCTCGTGGAACAGCATGGCCTCGGTGATTTCCAGCTCCAGCCGTTCCGGTGCCAGTCCGGACGCGGCAAGGGCGTCGCCGATGTCCTGCAGCAGCCGCGGATGCGCGAACTGCGTCGGCGACAGGTTGACCGCCATGGCCACCGGCGGCAGTCCCATCCGCTGCCAGGCGATCGCCTGCTCGCACGCGGCGCGCAGCACCCATTTCCCGATCGGGATGATGGCGCCGGACTCTTCGGCGATGCGCAGGAACTGGACCGGCGCCACCGTACCGAGCCGAGGGTTGTGCCAGCGCAGCAGCGCCTCGACGCCGGAGATCTCGCCATTGGCGAGCGCGCGCCGGACCTGGTACTGCAGCACGAACTCATCGCGCACCAGCGCGTGGCGCAGTTCGTTCTCGACCGTCATCCGCTCGAAGGCGTGCGAATGCACGCCGTGCGAGTAGAAACGGTAGACATTCTTGCCCTCCTCCTTGGCCAGGTACATCGCGCTGTCGGCGTTGCGCAGGAGCGCGCCAGCGTCATCCGCGTCGTCCGGGAACACCGCGATGCCGATGCTGGCGCTGACCCTGCACTCCTGCCCGGCCACGACGACCGGCAGGGCCGCCGCGGCCAGCAGTTTTTCGGCCACCGTGGTCGCCTGCGCCTCGCCCTCCAGTTCCTGCACCAGCACGACGAATTCGTCGCCGCCGAGGCGGGCCACGATATCGCTGCTGCGCAGGGTTTCGGTGAAGCGATGGGCGATCTCCTTCAGCAGCGCGTCGCCGGCCTCGTGGCCGAGGGTGTCGTTAACCAGCTTGAAGCGGTCGAGGTCGATGAACAGCAACGCAAACTTGCGCCCGCTCCGGCGCGACATGCGGGCGGCCATGTCGAGCAGCTGGGTGAACATCAGGCGGTTCGGCAGGCCGGTCAGGATGTCGTGCGTGGCGAGATGCTCGATGCGCTGCTGCGCCAGCCGCTTCTCGGTGATCTCGCGGGCGACGCCGCGATAACCCTGCAGCGCACCTGTGGCGTCGAGCAGCGCCCGGCCGCTGACGCTGACGATGTACTCCTCGCCGTCCGCGGTGCGGCGCTTCATCACGATGTCACGGAATTCCTGCTGTTGCGCGACCAGCTGCCGATAGCTGTCCCAGCCGCCTTCGAGCTCGACCTCGAAGCCGGTCTCCCACGGCAGCTTGCCGATCAGGGCGGCTTCGGGCGGCGCGGCGTGCCTGCCGTCGGTCTCGACGCGACTGAAGCGCAACTGCGCATCCTGTTCCCAGAACCAGTCGGAAGACAGTTCCGTCAGCGCCCGGAAGCGGGCCTCGCTCTCCGTAAGCGCCATGCTCTTGGCCTTGAGCCCGCGCCGCAGGGCGCCGGCATAGTTGCCGACCCAGACGAAACGCGCAAGGCAGGTGACGAACACCACGAACAGGAGGAGGCGCGCGGCGCCGGTATCGACCGGGAAAGAGATCAGGTGCCCGGATGCCAGGAAGGCCGGCAGCACCATGAGCGCCGCCAGCATCAGCAGCATGCGGAACTGGCCGGCGGTCAGCGTGAAAAGCCCGTAGGCGAATACCTGGAAGATATTCAGCAGGAAGAAGATCCCGATCGCGGGCGCAAGCCACAGGCACAGGCACTGGTTGGCGGTGGCCAGCACCAGCTGCGGAAACGAGAGCGTCGGGTCGGCGAAACGCTCGGTGTACCCGCGCCGCAGCATGATGGAAACCACGCCGACGTATGCAAGCCCGATGGCGAGGTAGAGCAGCGGCAGTCCCATGCCGATGCTGGCGATCCTCGCCAGGACGGCGAGCACGGCGGCATCCGCCGTCCAGCTCAACGCGACCGCGCGCAGTGCGCGCATGTTGGCGTCGACCTCGCGCGTGCCGCGCGCGGTTCCCTGCTTGCCCATCCGGTATCTCCGCCTTGCTCTTCTTATGCCCACCACATCGCTGCCAGGCGACTGGGCGTTTATATTGATTGCCTATAAGCCATATTTACCATTATTCAGCCGGCGCCACAATACAGGCGGCACAAATGAGAAGGCCCGCGCCGCTTTCGCGGGCGGGCCTGGGAGCGACCGGCCCCTTGGCCGATTACTTGTACACCCCGCAGCTTACGACCAGGTTGCCCGTGCGCTTGGTGAAGGTGGTCTTCGCCTCGATCTGCTTGGTCACCGGGTTGGGCCATTTGTAGTCGGTCCAGCCTTCACCCGTCTTCGATGCGGCCACTTCCGCCATCTTCTTCACGAAGTAGACGCCGTCGGCATCCTTCAGGTCGGTCATGTCCTTGCCGACCAGGCGCGGATTGGCGCCGTGCGCGAGCGTGACGGTGCGGTCCTTGCTGGAATCCCAGTTGGGGATGTAGTCGCTGGCGAAGAGATAGATCTCGCCGTTGGCGAACGTGCCCTTCGGATTATTGATCTCGGCGATCAGCTTGTCCTTGCCATTTGCAGCCAGGAAGTCGCCGGCGCTCTTCACCAGCTTGACGCAGTCTTCCTTGCTGTCGGCTTGCGCGGCGCCAGCCAGTACGGCCAGCGCGGATGCGATCGATACGAGTACAGCGGCCTTCATACTTTCTTTCTCCAGTTGTTAACAATATTTCCGGCGGGAAAGTATAGCGATCGCTGCACTGGAATGGAGCGCGATCCGGCTAGAGATTCGCCTCTAGTGGGCAGAAAGCCACGCAAAAATGACAATACAAGCTTGCGCGGATGCGCGAGCGCGCGGCGCCGGGACAAAAAAAAATGGCGGGAAGCCGTGTTGCGCCTCCCGCCTTTCCGTCCATGCGGCCTCCCCGTAGCGGGCGCGGCGTGGCGTCGTCTACTTGTTGAAGGTGTCCTTGATATTGCCGACGGTCTTCTGCACCTGGGCCTCGACCTGCTTCTGGATGCCCTTGCTCTCCTGCCTTTCATTGCCAGTGACTTCGCCGGTCTTTCTCTGCAGCTTGGCTGCGGCGTCCTTGACATTGCCCTTGATCTGGTCTTGGTTCATGTTCGGCTCCTTTCACATCGGTGGGTCACGTTATTGTGACGCCGGAACAAGCATGAAGTTCGGCCAATGCACGCGGCGCGCCGCGGCGTCCGTCTCCCCGGCTCAGAACACGAAGAAATAGAGCAGGAGCGCAATGATGATGGCGGCAAAGATGATGTTTGCGACGACGTCCTCGGGATGCACCGTACCTCCTTGTTTTCCGGGGTTCTGACCCGCTCCGCCCGGCGGAGTTTGACGGGCGGCGACGACTGTTGCGATGACTCACCCGTGTAAGATTTTGTTAGTCCAGGCAGCCGCGGCCGCAGCGTGAATGGGTAGAATCCCGGCCAGCACGCCCCGCGTGCCTGTTCAGGCGTCTAGGCCATCCGGCCAGTCCGGCATCCGATCCGGCAGTTATCCGACCGTGGGAAGTCGTGTATCTTGCAGTCGACATCCGGCATTCGGAATTGAGGAGAGTTACTTGCACGCGCTGTTGATCGACGACCATGCACTGTTCAGGCAAGGCCTGAAGTTCCTGCTGTCAGACCTGGACAAGAACATCCGCTTTCTCGAGGCGGACACCTGCGAGGCCGCACTGGCGCTGCCCCGGGACCAGAAGATCGACCTGGTCCTGCTCGACATGAACCTGCCCGGCCTCAACGGCATCGATGCGCTGAACGCGGTGCGGCAGGCCTATGAATCGTCGATCGTCGTGGTGCTGTCGAGCGAGGACACGCCCGCGGGCATCCGCCGGGTGATCGAGCATGGCGCTTCCGGCTTCATCCCGAAATCCTCCACGCCGCCGGTATTCATCGCCGCCTTGCGGCTGGTCCTTGCCGGCGGCACCTACCTGCCGGCACATGCACTCAACGCGCCGCCGGCCGACACCCCGGCGGCGGAGCGCCGCCGCCCCGCGATACAGGGCCTGTCCGACCGCCAGGTCGAAGTGCTGCTGAAGGCGATCCAGGGCAAGGCGAACAAGGTGATCGCCAAGGAAATGGACCTGGCCGAAGGCACGATCAAGGCGCACCTGTCCGCCTCGTTCCGGGCGCTGGGCGTGCAGAACCGGACGGAAGCCGTGTTCGCCGCCGCCCGCCTCGGACTGACCGAACTGGACGCCAAGCAGGGCTGAGGCATGTACGCTGCAAGGCGGTCCGGCAACGTGCCGCCCTGCCTCGCTCACACCGTCACTGTCGCCGGCACCCCCGCCAGTCGTTCATGACTGGCCGCCGGCTGCGCCGGCGATTCCCGGCTCCACGTGCACTCCACCTTCCATCCGGCGCCGTCCGGCACCACCCGCAGCAGCGCGAAGCCATCGCCCGCGGGCGCGAAAGCCGTCCGCACGCTGCATGCATACGCCCGTCGACCGCCCGTGGCGTCCCCGACTGAAAATGCAAAATCCTCCTCGGCCGCCAGATCGTCGGCCTTCGCATTGGCGAAGGGATAGGGCGCGTACAGCGCCGAACTGTGGATCGAGCGTATCCGTACGCTGCGGCCCTCCGGTCCGGTGATGGTGGCGGTCGCATCGCAGGACAGGTGCTCGTCGCCCGACAGGAACACCAGGTCGCGGAAATCGTTGTCGGCGATCCAGGCAAGCAGCGCGTGCATCGACGCCGGGTAGCCGTCCCAGGCATCGGAATGCAGCGCCGATGCCGGCGCGTCATGCTGCGCCCGGCGCAGGCGCGGCAGCAGGATCGACGGCGAGGCGATGAACTTCGGTCGCGGGTTGTGGCGCTCGCTTTCCAGCCACTGCTTCAGTTTCGTGAACTGGCCTTCGCTGATCAGGCGCGCGCTGTCGACATTGGCGGCCTGCCTCTCCTCGCGCTCGGTGCGGGTGTCGAGCACAAAAAACGGCACCTGGTTGCGCCGGAAGCTGAACCACAACGGAAAGCGCGAGTCCAGGAACGGTGCTTCCAGCGGCGGCCCCGCCTGGCGGAAATGGCGCAGGTAGGCCGCCCTCCCCTCGCGCAGCCGCCGCCGGCCCTGCCGGTCCCCGCGGCGGCGCTCCCAGTTGTCGTCGACCTCGTGGTCGTCCAGCATCGCGTAGACGGGAATGCGCCGGAAGACCGCGCGCACGTCCGGATGGTGCAGCAGCGACGCATAGGGCGCGCCGTAGCGGTCGTCCGCATGCAGCGGATCGAACAGGCCGGCGGTGGCGTCGGCGTAGATCTGGTCGCCGAGGAGCATCAGGAAGTCAGGGCGCCGCGGCGGCACCGGATCGGCGAGCGCCTGCGCCATGCGCCGCCAGGATGCATGGGCGGGCACGCCGTCGACGGCACCGGCCGGGTACTGGCAGCTGGCGAGCGCGAAGCACAATGCCGGCGCCGGCGACGCCATTCGCATCTCCGGCGTCGCGTTGCCGCCTGCGGCGCCGCGCGGTGCGGGCACCGGGACCAGGCCCTTCTCCAGCTCGGCCGGATCTTCCTGCGCGAGGTAGTTTTCCACCGCCAGCGGCAGCATCGCCTCGTACAGCGGGGACAGCTTGTCGAATACCGGGTCGAAGGCATCCGCCTGCGGATAGGCGAACAGCAACAGGACGGCGTCCGCCTTGCCCTGCCATATCGCGACATCGACGCCGCCACGGAACCAGCGGTCCTGCGGCGCCGGATCGTCGAGCGCCTCCACGCGCACCGCCGGCTCCTCGCCCAGTTCACCGGCCCGCGCCAGCACCAGCCGGCCGGCCTCGCGGCGCACCGCCGCCCGCACGACATGGCTGGCACTGCCGAAATTGGGATGGAGGCCGGCGGCGACCACCAGCCTGCCACGGTGGTCGCCGCCGCCGTCGCCGCCGTCGTCGCCGATGAGCGGCCCGATCCAGGGCACCCGCAACACGTGCTGCGGCGGTTTCTGCGCGGATCGCGCGTCCTCCGGTGCCGGTCGCGCTGCCGGTGCGGCGGCGGGCCTGGCAAGGAAGGCTTCCATGTGCTCGAACACGTCGCGCTGCGCATGCCTGCCGATCAGGCAATCCTGGTGACCATAGCCGTCCACCGGCAAGGTCTCGACCGGCACGCCGGCGTCGGCGAACACCCGCTGCATGCGTCCCAGCGTCGCCACGTCGGCGAGGCCGTTCTCGGTGCCGTGCACGCTCAACGTCGGAAAGACCCAGCGCTCGGCAATGTTCTTGCGGCTGACATAGGCGTTGACGCCGTTGCGCGTGGTGATGGTGCGGAAGCGGGCGAAGTGCATGGCCTGCGACACGGTCTGCAGGCTCAGCGGACCGAACAGGTCGTCCATCTGCCGCAGGGTGCGCGGCGCCAGGTTCTTCAGGCTGAAGTCCCTGCCGTACAGCGCATCCATCCGGTGCCGGATCCGGGTGAAAGGCGTCCGCCTGGCGAACAGCCACCACGGCGGGTTCTCGATGTCGAACTCCTCGTCCGGATACGGCAGCGTCGACAGCAGGCGGTCGAGCAGGTCGTCGGCGAGGGACGGGTTGGCCGGATTGAACTGGTAGTCGACCAGCGGCAGCAGCTGGCGCACGTAGCGCATGATCCAGGCACGCAGCACGTTGTCCGGCGTGAGGACGACCAGCGGGCCGACCTGCGACAGCATGACCTTGCCGATGCGTTGCGGCAGCGCTTCCCGCTCGTGGAAATACCGCTCGTCCCCGCGCGGCGGCTTGAGCACCGCCATGCCGAGCATCGCGGCGCCCATGCAGTGCGCAAGGATGTCGATCTTCTGCACCGGCGCACCGGGCAACGGATTGACCTGTCGGTGGATGAAGCCGATCGCGGCGGGAATGTCGGCAAACGCGGCGTCCTCGAAACACCATGGATGGGTCGCGGTCGGCATGCCGGCGCTGGTGCGCATATCCAGCACCCACACGTCGCGTCCCTTGCCGGCAAAGTAGCCGGCAAGGTTGGGCTGCACGGCGTGATGGGCGAAGGTGGTGCCGCTGGTGCTGTAGCCGTGGATCATCAGCAGCGGCTGCCGTGCCGTCGCATCCCGACGGTATCGTGTCAGCCGGATCCGCACCGGCTCGCCGCCCGGAAGCTGCCCGACTTCGAACGCATGGATCTCGGGCGGCGGCAATCCCGGCAGGCGGCCAGGCAGGCGTTGCGCCGCCCGGCGCGGCATCGCGTCCGGCTTGCGGAAACTCCACGTATGGACGGTCGCCATCATCCGCAGCACATAAGCCAGCAGGCCGGCCAGGTCGGCCAGCGCGGCGGGCTGGTCCTGCTGCCCCACGATACGCAGCAGCGGCCACTGGCGGCTCGCCAGGAAGCGGGTATCGAGCCGCAGCCGCGGCACCGTGCCCGCCTGCATGCCGGGGAACAGGTCCAGCGTCATCTCCGTGAGCTGTCGCCAGGGGTTTGCGCGGCGGACGTAGGCGAGCCGCTTGTGGCCCGCAATGCGGGCGCCGGCGAGCAGCCCCGCCGCATAATGGGCCTGGGGCGCCTGCTTGACCGGCGCGCCCGCTTCAAGCCGGTATTCCAGGCGGCGCGCGTGACGGGCGTGGGACGCCAGCGCCCAGCTGGTCCTGGCCCGCCCGAGCAGGTTCAGTGCGCCGCGGTCTCCGCCCTCGCCGCGCAGCGCGAGGCGCAGGCGTTCCGACAATTCCTGCCAGGTATCGCGCACGCCCCGGTTGCCGAGCCATGCGGCGATCGCCTTCAACGTGCCGGCCAAGTAGGGACTGTCCTCGCGGACGAATGCATGCAGCGTTCCCGACAGCGGCGCGATGAATTCGGCGGCCGCATCCAGCATCTCCTCGGTCGCCGGGTCCGGCGGATGCCGCCCGGCGGCAGGCCGGCGCCCCATCAATGCGTCCCAGTCCTCCGGGGCGAAGATGCGCAAGCGGCCGGAAGAGGCCTCGCCGTCGTCGCGCGCGATTTCCAGCAGCGCATCCTGCCGCGCCAGGTCGGTGGCGGCCAGCGGCCGGAACATCAGCGTCAGCTCGACCACCCGGGTGACCGGCTTGCCGTCCGCGCCACGCAGCTGCACCTGTCCCGACATCCGCTCCAGCACCTGCACCTCGGTCGGCGCGGCGGGCGCAGGACCCGGCGCCGGGCGAAAGCGCGGACGCAGCAGCGGCGGCGGCGGGGCGTCGGTATGCGCCGGTGCGCGGATGCCCCATTCCTCGCGCAGCGCGGCAACGGCGCGCAAGGCGAGCGCCGCGATGGTCAGCGCCGGGTTGACGGACAGGGCGGCCGGAACGACTGCGCCGTCCAGCACCACCAGCCCAGCGTGCACCCCGCCGCCGGCGCGGTCGAAGACCTGCCCGACATGGTTGACCACCCCGGTCGCGCAGTCGTCCCCCATCGCGCAGCCGCCGAGGGGATGGACGGTCAGCGGCGGTCCCTTGCCGACCTCGAGCACGCTGTCCATCTCCGGCGGCAGCAATTGCCACAACGGATGCGGCAGCATCCGGCCGCCAATCCCCGCGCCCGATGCCATCGCGCGCAGGCTGTCCATCTGCCTGCTGAACAGGGCACTGTCGCGCAGCCCCGGCCAGCGCACCCGCACGCCGCCGTCCTCATCCGGGCCGGCATCCGGCGTCAGCTCCAGCACACCCTGCGCGCCGTCGTCGCCCATCACCGCATACAACGCGGTACGGCCGAACGCATCGCGATCGATCGCATGCGGATCGGGACTGCCGGCGTCCGCCGGCGCGTTGCTGGGGGTGGCCAGGCCATGCAGGCTGGCCGCGGTGCACACCGCTTCCTCGAACACGCGGCGCAACGGTCCCGGCACCGCCATCTCCTCCACCAGGAATCCGCCGGCCGCGCGGCCGTCCAGCATGCCGGTGATGGTGGGTCCGATCCCGCGGCGCTCGGGCGCGCTCGCCTCGTCCGCCACGGCGTTGACCGCGTCGCCGTGACCGTAGCCGGCGACCAGCAGGTCGCCGTTGGCGG
This sequence comes from Noviherbaspirillum sp., assembly GCF_036563305.1. GTDB lineage: Bacteria > Pseudomonadota > Gammaproteobacteria > Burkholderiales > Burkholderiaceae_D > Noviherbaspirillum. The sequence continues at coordinate 275,695 of NZ_DATCMQ010000013.1, forward strand.
AAAAACGGTGGCCGAGCATGTTCGACAGCGCCAGTCCCCCGTCCCGCGAGCGCAGCAGGATCTCGGTGGAGCCGAAGGTGCCGGCGGCAAGGATCAGTCGGCGGGCGGTCACCTGCAGCGGCGCCCGCTGCTTCTTGCGCAGCGCGGCTGTCGTGTGCACCACCTCGACCGCCCAGCCATCCTGCGCCGGCAGGATGCGCAGCACGGTCGCGCCGGTGTAGATCTCCGCGCCCCGCCGCTGCGCCTGTGCCAGCAGGTTGACGTCGAGCGAGTTCTTCGCGCCGTGGTTGCAACCGGTCGCGCAGTCGCCGCAGCGTTTGCAGGCGTCCAGCAGCACGCCGGCCTGGTTCGGCCCGGGCGCCATGGCGATCGTCACCGGCGCGTCGCCGAAGGCAACGCCGGGGCTGCCCTCGCCCAGCCTGCGCAGCGCCGCGTGCTTGGGCGGCGCGCCGGCTGCATGGCGGGAGATGGTATTGGCACCGCTGTCGTCGCCGGCCCCCAGACGGCGGCGGGCGCGCGCAAACCATGCCGGCAGCGTGCGGTCGGTCCGCAGGGCTGCGGGCCAGGCCGCGCCAAAGGCGTCCAGGTCCGGCTCCAGCATCACGCCGGCATTGATCAGCGAGCCGCCGCCGAGGCCATTGGCGACGACCGCGCTGACATCCGCGCCGGCGCGCAGGTCGAACAGGCCGTCGCGCGGTCCCGCCGGCTGGCGCGCAAAAGGCGTCTCGACGCGCACATGTCCCGGCAATTCGGCAAAGCGGGAGGGAAACGCACCGGGCAGGTATTCGCGGCCCCGTTCGAGCAGGCACAGCGAGACCGGGCGCTGTCCGCCGTTGCCGTCATCCACCGTGCATCCCGCCAGTTCGGCAGCGGCGACGGCGCCGCCATAGCCGCTGCCGACGACCAGTACGTCGTAGTCGAACGGCGGACGCCGCGCGCGTTGGCCGAGGGCGCGTTCGAGCGACTCCAGTCCCCTGGAGAGCCAGGCGGTGGCGCCGTCTTTGCCGTTGTCGTCGCTATGCAATTGCGCTTTCCCCCGACTGCTGGACCGCCTCGGCGATCACCCGCTTCAGCAGCTCCGCCGGAACCGGCTTGTGCAGCAGCAGGATCCCGGCATCCTCCGCCTCCTGCAGGCGGTCGGGCGCGGTGTCGCCGCTGATCAGCACCGCGGCGGCGTCCGGATACAGGCTGCGCACTTCCTGCACGGCGCGGATGCCGCTGTCGCCGCCGCGCAGCCGCAGGTCGGCCAGCACCAGGTCGGGCCGGGTGTCCCTGGCAAGCGCCAGCGCGCCGGCGCTGCTGTCCGCGAGGCAGACCCGGGCGCCCATGCCTTCGAGCAGGATGCGCATGCCTTCCCGTATCGCCGCCTCGTCGTCGACGACGAGCACATGGATGATTGCCGGCGGCAGCGTCACCGGGGCGGAGGGCGGCCGCGCCGCCGCCGCCTCCGCGCATTCCGGCAGCAGCAGGAAGAATTGCGTGCCGGCGCCGGGCTGCGACACCATTTCCATCCGTATCCCGAGCAGGTCCACCAGCCGCCGCACGATCGCCAGGCCGAGCCCGAGTCCCTTGGTGCGGTCGCGCTCCGGATTCTCCAGCTGGTAGAACTCCTCGAAGACGCGCGCCTGCTCGGCGGCGGCGATGCCCGGGCCGGTATCGGACACGGTGAGCACCACTTGCTGCGCCTGCAGGTAGGCCTCGACGCGCACGTCGCCGGCCTGGGTGTACTTGATCGCATTGCCGACCAGGTTGCGCACGATGCGCTCGAACAGCACTGGGTCGGTGCGGGCACGCAGATCGGGCGGACAGTCGACCGCCAGCGCCAGCCCCTTGCGACGCGCATCCGGCGCGCATTCTTCCCGGATTCTGTCCAGCAGCCGGCCGAGCGCGACCGGCTCCGGCATTGCCTGCACGACGCCGGCGTCGAGCTTGGAGATGTCGAGCAGCGAATCGAGCTGGGCCGCCAGGACCTCGAGCGCGGTGTTGATATGGGAAGAAATCTCGCGGCTGCGGTCGTCGAGCGGCCGCATCTCGAGCGCGGCGGCGAACAGCGACAGGGTATGCACCGGCTGCCGCAGGTCGTGGCTCGCGGATGCAAGGAAACGCGTCTTGGCGCGGCTCGCCGATTCGGCCAGCTCCAGCGCCGCCTGCAGCTGGCGGTTGAGGGCCGCCTGCTGCAGCCGGATCTCGAACGATTCACGGAACAGGCGGTGTGCATCCTTCGCCAGCGCCAGCAGCACCATGCCGAACAGCGCGGTGACCAGCGCCACGGACTCGTTGACCCACCAGCCGCGCGAATCAGCCACCGGCAGCACCGCCCACAGCACGGTGAGCGTGCCGAGCGTGGGCAGCAGATAGGCAACGAACACCGGCCGATAACCGGCGGTGGTGGCAACGGAACCGGCGCACAGGCCGATCAGCAGGAAGGACTGGATCGCGCGCTCGAAGCCCGACAGCTCGGGAAAGAAGGCCAGCGACAGGGCGTGGGTACTCCCGTTGGCCGCGCTCAGCAGGACCGCGATATGCAGGCGCCGCTGCTCGCTGTACCCGTTCCAGCCCGGCAGGCGCCCGAGGACGACCCAGCGTACCGTGAGCACGCAGGCCACGAGCGCCAGCCACAGGACCCATGCGGCAGTGGGCACGTAGGGCGCCGCGATCGAGGCAATCAGTACCGCGGCGAGAAATACCGGGACCGGCACCCGCGTGCCCTGGCGCGCCAGCAGCCGCAAAAGTTCCTGTTCGATCGTACCGGCGACCGCCGGCGTTCGTGCATTTCGCTCCATTGTTCCCGCCACCCGCGTCTCCAGGGGCCAAGCGGCCCGGGTCAAGTACATGCTTTCTGAAACTTTCCGTAATGCAGCTTTTCCTTGAAGTATCGCATAAGAAAGCACCGGCTTTGCCCACCGGCAGCCTTGTATAATCCCGGCTTGCAAAAAAATACACCCCGCCTGTCCTTCGCTGATGATCGCCCGCCTCCGCCGCTACCTCCCGCATGCCATCCTTCTTTCCGCCCGCGAGCAAGCCCGTTCCATCCTCGGCGCGCTGCTCGGTGTCGCCATCGCCGGCTCGGCAGGACTGTGGATGTCGGGCACCGATCCGTCGCTGCACTGGCTGGTCGCGCCGATAGGCGCTTCGGCGGTGCTGGCGTTCGCCCTGCCGTCCAGTCCGCTGGCGCAGCCCTGGCCGCTGTTCGGCGGGAACGTGATATCAGCGCTGATCGGCATCGCCTGCGGGCAGGCGATCGGGATTCCGCTGATCGCCGCCTCGGTCGCGCTCGGCGCGGCGATCTGCGCAATGTTCGCGCTGCGCTGCCTGCATCCGCCGGGCGGCGCAGCGGCGGTGATGGCGGCGCTGGGCGCGGCCGGGCCGGAGCACCTCGGCCCGGCTTTCGTGCTGTGTCCGGTAGCGCTCAATTCGGCAGCGCTGGTGATTGCCGCCGTCGGCTACAACCGGCTCTGCGGCCGCCGCTATCCACAGGTTGCCGCGCCCGAGAATCCGCACCGCACGGCGGACCCGCTTCCCAGTGCGCGCCTCGGCGTCACCGAGGAGGATCTCGACGCCGCGCTGCGGGAGCGCGACGCCCTGCTCGACATCAGCCGCGAGGATTTGCAGGACATCGTCCTGCATACCGAGATGCAGGCCTACCAGCGCCACTTCGGCCACACCAATTGCGCGGAGATCATGTCGCGCGACGTCGTCGCCGCCGAATTCGGCACCACCCTGCAGGACGCCTGGCGGCTGCTGCGCGAGCACCGGGTCAAGGCGCTCCCGGTGGTCAATCCATTCCGCCGCGTCATCGGCATCGTCACCGAGCACGACTTCCTGAAGCAGGCCGATCTCGACCGGCTCGACGACTTCGGCAGCCGGCTGCGCCGGCTGCTGCGGCCAACGCCGGGCACGCATGCGGACAAGCCCGAGGTGGTCGGGCAGATCATGACCGTCGACGTGCGGTGCGCCGACGCCGACCAGCCGATCGCCAGCCTGGTGCCGCTGTTCTCCGATACCGGACTGCACCACCTGCCGGTCGTCGACGGCAACCAGCGGCTGGTCGGAATCGTCACCCAGTCGGACCTGGTTGCGGCCCTGTACCACGCGGCGCTTGAACAGGCGGGCACTTGGCCGTCCGCCAGCGGCACGAAAGACAGGCAGGCACGACAGTTGCAGGCCGACGACCATCAGGGCCGACCCCGGCCGCCGCAATCAAGCGAGGACAACCAGTGAACCTGCAGCTCCTGCAAGAACGCCCAAGCGTGAAAATCTGCCTTGAGCCGGAGCGCTCCTGGCTCTACGTCGACTGGATCGGTTACCAGACGGTCGGCTCCGTGCAGGAAGGATGCAACCTCATGCTCGACCTGATGGTCCAGCATGCGGCATTCGGCATCATCAACGACAACACGCGGGTGCTGGGCATCTGGTCCGGCGCATCCGTCTGGGTGGCGCAAGACTGGTTCCCGCGCATGCGCGCCGCAGGCATGCGACGCTTCGCCTGGGTCTACAGCCCGACCCGGTTCTCGCGCATCTCAACCGATACGACATTGGCGGAACTCGGCGAGGCGGCCCCCTACATCCAGGTGTTCGAGCAGATGGAGCAGGCGATCGAATGGCTGGGGGAGGCCGACCTGCGCTCGCGCGCCCTGCGCGAATGGACCGCCAGGGCGGAAACGGCGGGCGCGCCGAAAGCGGTCATTGCCGCCGTCATCGGCGACAACTGGAACCCGATACGCGCGTGGCGCGAATACCTCGGCATACCGCAGGCGCAGGTGGCCTCGCGGCTCGGGCTGAGCCAGGTGGAATACGCTGCGCGGGAAGCGGTGTCCGGCAGTCCGGCCGGCACTGAGCTCAACGAACTGGCCGCGCTCTTCGGCGTGCTGCCCGAGCTCCTGGTGGTAGGGTCCGGCCCGCGCGGCTGAGGCGCCAAGCGCCGCAAGCAGTGCGGGAATCGCGGAGCATTGCGGCGCGACCCCAAAAAAAACCGCAGGCCAGGCAACCTGCGGACAAGGCCAGTCTCTCCGTCCCGGATGCGGCCGGCATCCGGCATCGCCCGCTACCTGGCGCGCGACATCTTGCTGCTCGTATAGATCGAATACAAGGCGCTCAGGCCCACCAGGCTATAGACGATGCGCGAGAGCGTGGTCATCTCGCCGAACAGGGTGGCGACGAGATCGAAGTTGAAGAGCCCGACCAGGCCCCAGTTGAGGCCGCCGACGATCAGGAGAACCATCGCGATCCAGTCGAGCGCACCCATGCGGCTGGCGCTCTTCACATTGCCGCGACGGTCAGGAATATGCCGGCGCTCTTGCAGGTGTCCTTCAGCAGTTGCCATCATTCACTCCTTTCAGTTGCCCCGCGCGGACCCTCCGCGCTGTTATTGTCCTAGACATCCGAACTGGCGCAAGGTTCTGTCGACGACCGCTTTTGTCCTGGACATATTCGTGACTACAATCTTCTTCATCCCTTCACACTTCTTCTGTCCCATCGGCGCCTTATGCCTTCCGTCACGTCCATCAGCATTGCCGCGGTCGAACGCGAGACCGGTTTGTCCAAGGACACCCTGCGCATCTGGGAAAGGCGCTATGCCTTCCCGCACCCGCTGCGCGGCGATGCGGGCGAACGATGCTATCCCCCCGACCAGGTGGAGAAGCTGCGCCTGCTGAAGCGCCTGGTCGACGCCGGCGCACGGCCAGGCAGGGTGATGGGGCTGGAGATGGACGCCCTGCGCGATGCGCTGCGGGAAATGGCGGAAGAGCGGCAGGACCGTCCGGCCATGCAGGGTCGGCCGGAGCTGCTTGCGCTCGTCGCCCTGTGCCGGGAGCACCGGATCGACGCACTGCGCGCCGCCCTTTCGCAGTCGCTGATGCGGCTGGGCCTGTTCGGCTTCGTCGCCGACGTGGTCGGCCCGCTCGGTGCGCTGGTGGGCGAGGCATGGGCGGAAGGCACGCTGGCGGTGTTCGAGGAGCATCTGTACACCGAGGCGGTGCAGGGCGTCCTGCGCACCGCCATCGGCGCGCTCCCTCCGGCCGGCGCCGACGCGCGTCCCCGCGTGCTGCTCACCACGGTGCCGCCGGAAGAGCACGGCCTCGGCCTGCTGATGTCGGAAGCGGTCATGACGCTGGAGGGCGCCCACTGCGTCCCGCTCGGCGTGCGGACACCGCTCGCCGAAATCGTGCGCGCAGCCGACGCGCAGCGCATCGATATCGTCGCGCTGTCGTTCTCCCGGTCGATGCGGACCGCCGCTGTGCTGGAAGCGCTGGACGGACTGCGCGCGGCACTGCCCGCGCACGTCCAGCTCTGGGCCGGCGGCAGCGCCGCCGCCCTGCGCCGGCCGCCCCCGGGAATCCTGGTGCCGGGACTGGACGGGATAGCAGACGCCCTGACGACATGGCGAAAGGCAATGCAGCCGGCGGACCACTGAAAATTCTGCCGCTCGGCCGGCAACTTCGTGTTTCGCGGATTATGATGTAGCAACCCCGGGCGAGATCGCATCCTCCACCGGGTACAGAGCGGCACGAGCCGCCTTCCGTGAGGAGACAGAAAGTGATCAGCAGAGACATACAAGATGCGGTCCAGAGCCTGGCGCAGCACCAGGAACTGGAAATCTTTCGCCGCGTATTCTTCGCCTCCCCCGACTATATTGCCTTCAGCCGTCTTTCGGACGGCACCTACATCGACGTCAATCCCGGCTTCGAGCGCCTGCTCGGCCACCGGCGCGAGGACGTGATCGGCCGCACCTCGTTCGACATTCGCCTGTGGCCCGACGAGGACGGCGCCCAGCGCGCTGCCTACGTCGAGATGCTGAAGCGCGACGGCGCGGTCAATGGCTACGAGGCGCGGATCTGCACGAAGGACGGCGAGATCCTCGACATGGAAACCTCGGCGAACGTAGTCGAGATTGCCGGCGTGCAGATCCTGATCGCGATCGCCAAGGACATCACCGCGCGCAAGCGGACCGAGCGGGAACTGATCCGCCTCAACAGCGAACTGGTCGACAAGGTGCAGCGGCTGGAGGCGGCGGAACAACGCGCGCTCGATGCGGCGCAACAGGCCACCAACGAGCGGCGCCGCATGGACGCTTTGCTGGAAGCGGTGCCGGTGGGCATCGTCGTCGCCGATGTCGACGGCGAACTGGTGCGCGTCAACGCCGCCCATCGGCGCCTGTGGGGCGAGGGCGCTCCCCTCACGCGCGACGCCAGCCAGTATGCGGATTGGCGCGGCTGGTGGGCGGATGGCTCGCCGCGTCACGGCGAGCGGCTCGGTGCCGAGGACTGGGCGATGGCGCGCGCCCTGCGCGGCGAGGAAGCGCCGCGCGACATCCTCGAGATCGAACCCTTCGGCAGCCCGGGCGAGCGACGCACCATCGTCATTTCAGGTGCACCGGTGCGCGACGGCGGCGGCCGGATCGTCGGCGGCGTGGTGGCGCAGATGGACATCACCGACCGCGTGCGGGCAGAAGCGGCGCTGCGGCAGGCGGACCGGCGCAAGGACGAGTTCCTGGCGATGCTCGCGCACGAACTGCGCAATCCGCTGGCGCCGATCAGCGCCGCGGCCGAACTGATGGAACTGGCGCCGCTCGACCAGGCGCGCCTGCGCCAGACCAGCCGCGTGATCAGCCGCCAGGTGCAGCACATGAACAGCCTTGTGGACGATCTGCTCGACGTGTCGCGCCTCACCCGCGGCCTGGTAGTGCTGCGCAAGGATGCACAGGACCTGAAGACAGTGGTCGCGAACGCGGTGGAACAGGTCAGGCCGATGATCGCGGAACATCGCCATCATCTTGCCGTCGACCTGCCGGCCTGCGCGACGGTGGTGGCGGGAGACCACAAGCGGCTGGTGCAGATCGTTTCCAACCTGCTCAACAATGCGGCCAAGTACACTCCGGCCGGCGGCAACATCCGCGTCGTCGTGACGGCCAGCGACACATCGGTGATGCTGTGCGTCGAGGACGACGGCATCGGCATGCCGGCCGACCTGCAGGAGCGGGTGTTCGACCTGTTCGTGCAGGCGGAACGCGCATCCGACCGTTCGCAGGGCGGACTGGGGCTGGGCCTGGCGCTGGTCAGGAATCTGGCGGAGTTGCACGGCGGCAGCGTGTCCTGCCGCAGCGCCGGACCGGGCAAGGGCAGCAGCTTCCTGCTCACCCTGCCCCGCATGGCTGGGCCGGAGGCGCCGACGACGGAGGCGAAGCGCGGCGCGCACCGGGCGGCGCCGGCTGCGGGACGGCGTGTCCTGATCGTGGACGACAATGAAGATGCGGCCTCGATGCTCGGCCTGTATCTCGAGGAGTTCGGCCACGAAATCCTGATCGAGCACTGTCCGCTGCGCGCGCTGGAGAAGGCGCGTGAGGTGCGCCCGCAAGCCTGCCTGCTCGACATCGGCCTTCCCGGCATGGATGGCAACGAACTCGCCCGGATGCTGCGCGCCGAGCATCCCGCCGCGATGCTGATTGCGCTGACGGGGTATGGCCAGGAGAGTGACCGGAAGGCGGCGCTGGCCGCCGGCTTCGACCATCACCTTGTCAAGCCCGTCGATACGGCGCGGCTGACGGCGCTGCTATCCGCCGTCGCATGAGGCGGTCGGGCGGCCTGGCACTGACCTTGCAAGGGACACCGCATCCCTGGTGCAAAGGAGCAGCCAAATGAACAACCAGCAAGAACGCGGACAGGTAGCCTTGCCCGCAGATGAAGAGCTCAAGAAACACGGCGACCAGTTGCAGCAACAGGTCGATGACGCGGCGGGCCGGCCGGCGCCGGAACGCAAGGACGGCAACGCCGGCGCACGCTCCAGACAGGATCCGGCGGGCACCTGAGGCGGCCACGCGCCGCGCAACCCGCCGGCTTTCCGTTCATCCCCGGATTACCGGCGGCCGGCGTGCAGCGACCGCCACGGAGGCGTGCGCAGACTTAGGCGATGCCCTTCAGCCATGCCAGGACATCGCGCTGCACTTCGTCGCGGTTGGTCTCGTTGAGCAATTCGTGGCGGGCGCCGTCATAGAAGCGGTGGCTGACGCGCGACATGCCGAGCGCCTGGTAGCGCTCGAGCAAGGCACGGGTCGCCTGCAGGTTGGCCCCGACGGGATCGAGTGCGCCCTGGATCACGAGTACCGGCAGTGCCTTCGGTATGCGCGCCTCGCGGACCGGATCGCGCAGCGCCGCCATGCCCTGGAAAAAATCGCGCACCAGCTCGTTGCTGAAGGCGAATCCCGCTTCGGGGTCCTGCATGTATTTCCGCACTTCGGCCGGATCGCGGCTCAGCCAGTCGAAGCCCGGCCCGCTGCTGAACGGCTTGTTGAAATCCTTGAACAGGCCTTCCCAGAAGGCCGACGGTCCCAGCGGTGCGGACTTCGCCGCCGCGTCGAGCGCGCCCAGCAGCTCGGCGGGCGGCGGCGGGCCGTAGGCGGTCCCGCTGAGGATGAGGCCGTCGAGCCCGCTGGAGCGCGTGATGTAGTCCTGCGCGATGAAGGAGCCCATGCTGTGGCCGAACAGCACGAGCTTGGCCTGCGGATGCCGGCTGCGGACAAGCCGGCTGAGCGCCAGCTCGTCCTCGACGTAGTTGTTCCACGCATCGGGGCCGGCGTCGCCGAGCTGACCCGACCGTACCCGCGTGCGGCCATGGCCACGGTGGTCCGTCGCATAGACCGCGTAGCCCTCCCCGACCAGGGCCCGCGCGAACCGGTCATAGCGGCCGCTGTGCTCCGCCGCGCCGTGCACGATCTGTACCGCCGCGCGCGGCGCAACTGCCGGCAGCCAGTGCCGGAAATGGACCTGGGTGCCGTCGGCGGCGCGCAATGCCGACCAGCCCTTGTCCTCGCTTGTGCCGCCGGTGGCGGCACAGCCCCCCGTCATTCCCGCCACTGCGGTCAGCGCGCCCACTTGCATGAAAAACCGCCTGCCATGATTCATAGTCGTCTCCGTTATTGTCGTTGAAGTCCGCTGCTGCAGACCGCTGCTGCAATCCGCCGCGGCGCAAAGATGTAGAGCCGGTCGCGCGGCAGCCGATGATGCCTGCGACCGGCAACGCGATCTTGACATAACCGGCGCGCGTCCGAGCAGCCGCTCCCTTGCGCGCCGTCATCACCCGGTATCCGCCGGCCGCACCGATATGAGCGTATCGCCAGCCGGGCGCGGATGGTGGCCGTGCACAGGCATGCGCGCGACGAGAGGAGCAGCTACCGAAAAGCGATCCGTTGCAACCGGACGGACAACGGCAGGGCGGTCTGGATCGACGTCCACGGCGGCTGCGGGTAATGGTCGTCGACGACAACGAGAATGCGGCCGCCATGCTGGCGATGCTCCTGCAAGCGCCTGGGCACCAAATGCCGGTCGCCGGCGGCGCACGCGCTGCCCTCGACATGGTCGAACGGGAGTAGGCGCAGGTGTTCCTGCTCGACATAGGGTCGCCGCGCATGGACGGCAGCGCGCTCGCGCGGGCCGTGCGCATGCGCGCCGTGTCTTCACGCGCAATGCTGGTCGCGGTCATCCGCTACGGCCAGGAGCAGGACAGGACGACATCGCAGGAGGGGGAATTCGGTTTTCATCTGGTCACGCCCGTCCACGCGCCCACACGCCTGGACATCCTTCGGCCGGCGGCACTGCGACAGGCGCGCCCGGGAACGGCTGACAAATCGCGGGCACGGCTGCCGGAACCAGCCTCAGGCGACTCTTACGCGGAACACATCCACCGATCCGGCGAGGCGCCCGGCCTGGTCGCGCAGCGACTCCGCCGCCGCCGCCGCCTGCTCGACGAGCGCGGCGTTCTGCTGCGTCACCTGGTCCATCTCCACGATGGCGGTATTCACCTGCTCGATGCCGCGGCTTTGTTCTTCGCTCGACGCCTGCACTTCCGCCATCAGGTCGGTCACGCGCTGCACGGCGACAACCACCTGCTGCATGATCGTTCCTGCTTCGCCGACGAGGACATTGCCATTCGCGACCTCCACCACCGAGGCATCGATCAGCGCCTTGATTTCCCTGGCTGCGCCGGCCGACCGCTGCGCCAGCGTCCGCACTTCTGCCGCGACCACCGCAAAGCCCCTGCCCTGCTCCCCGGCGCGCGCCGCCTCGACGGCGGCGTTCAGCGCGAGTATGTTGGTCTGGAAGGCGATGCCGTCGATGACGCCGATGATGTCCGCGACCTTCCTGGAGGTATCGCTGATGGCATCCATCGTCGTCACCACCCGGTTCACCACTGCGCCGCCCTGCTGCGCGACCTGAGAGGCGGTGATGGTGAGCTGGTTGCCCTGGCGCGCATTCTCGGCGTTCTGCCGGACCGTTGCCGTCAACTGCTCCATCGACGCCGCCGTCTCGCCCAGCGAACCGGCCTGTTGTTCCGTGCGTGCCGACAGATCCTGGTTGCCCGCGGCGATCTCGGTCGAACCGGTGTCGATTGCCGCCGCGCCCTGGCGCACTTCCGACACGATACGCAGCAGGCTCGCGTTCATTTCCCCGAGTGCCGCCATCAGCTGTCCGGTCTCGTCCCGGTGGACGACGCCGACGCTTCCGGTCAGGTCGCCACCGGCGACGCGTCTTGCAAACGTGACGGCGCCGGCGAGCGGCGACGTCACGCTTCTCGCAAGGACCATCGACACCACCAGCCCCAGGATCGCGGCCAGCATCGCGGCTACGGGAATCCAGATCCTGGTGCTGTCCATGTCGGCATCGACCGACAGGTTCGCGCGCACCAGCTCTTTTTCGACCGAGGCGATCACGATGTCGATGTCGGCGACGATCTGGCGCCGCAGCGGGCTGCACTCGGTGACGAGGAACCGGCCATACTCGGCCATCTGTCCCGCTTCGCGGTATTTGCGCGGACGCTCCAGTTCTCGCGCCATGGCCAGCAGGCCGGCACGCGCCTTCTCGAAGCCGGCATCGCCCCGGAAATGCACGGCCAGCTTGTCGAGCGCACCCAGATACGCGGCGCGATTGGCGTCAAGGATGTCCAGCTCCCTTGCCGCGTCGTCCGGCTTCTCGAAAATATAGGCGTTGCGGGCGGCGAGCCCGGTCTGCGCAAGCGCCTCGCGTACCTGGTACAAGGGCTGAAGCTTGCCGGACACCAGCGTCGACTGGGAAGCGACGCTGCCTTCAACGCTTTGCATCCGCATCAGGGCAAACGCCGCCATCACGAGCATCAGCACCACCAGAAGACCAAATCCAAGACCCAGCCGCAGGCCGACCTTCACATCATTCAATACCATCTCACCATCCCGATTCCAGGCCATGCCTCAAGCTTGCGGCGGCATTGCCTGCCACCCGCATGCTTCATCGTCCATGACCGGGAAGGGGGTGTACAGCATTTAGCGCGATATGTTGCTGACTAGCAACGAAAGACGCCGGCGTTGCATGACAGTGCGGCATGCCGTTATGCTCAGCAGCGAGGAAAAGTCGCGATGCCGGGAAAACCTGAAGTCACCAGACAGCGGACAGGGAGCGTGTCGCGACGCCGATATGTTCGCCTTCGCAACGCGCGCGGCGGGCGCCACAGTCCGGCGAACAATGCACGCGCCGCTGACGCGGGGGCAGCGAGGCCTCAGCCGAGGCGCAGCTTCTTTGCCAGCTCCGCGAGCTTGAACGGCTTGTTCATGACCGTAAACTCATCGATGGCCGCATTGCGGGCCTTGAGGGCGGGAAGCGGATAACCGGAAGCGAGCAGGATCTTGAGGTCCGGCCGCATCTTGCGCGCCTGCTGCGCGAGATCGACGCCGGTCATCCCGTCCGGCATCATGATGTCGCTGAACAGGACGGAAATGTCCTTGTGCCGGGTAAGGATGTCGAGCGCGTCGTGACCGTTGTTCGCGGTGAAGACTTCATAGCCGATCGTGCGGAACAGCGCAGCAGCCATGTCGAGCACGTCGGGTTCGTCGTCGACGAGCAGGGCCTTGTCGGCATCGGTGTCTTCCACGCGCGGTTCGCTGCACGCTTCGTCGGGCGTCTCTTCCATCGCGGGAAGATACAGGCTGATGGTCGTCCCGGCGCCGATCACCGACTGCACCTCGATGCCGCCGCCCGACTGCGTGATAAAACCGTAGACTTGGCTCAGTCCGAGACCGGTCCCCTTGCCCACCTCCTTGGTGGTGAAGAATGGTTCGAACGCGCGCGCCACGACGTCGGGTGTCATGCCGGTGCCGGTATCGCTCACCGCCACGCGCACGTACTCACCCGCGTCGAGTCCGTTGACCTGCTGTGCAGCAAGCCGCACGTTGCTGCTGGTGACCGACAGGCGTCCGCCCTTGGGCATCGCGTCGCGCGCATTGACGATGAGGTTGAGTAGCGCAGTCTCGAAACGCGGTGCGTCGACCAGGACCGGACGCACGTCCGGCGCAAGGCCGAACTCGAAGGCGATGGCCGAATTGCCGGCCCGCCGCAGGACGGCTTCGAATCCCGTGATGACATTGTTGAGATTGTGCTTTTCCGCCTTCAGCGGCTGCTGCCGCGCGAACGAGAGCAGTTGCTGGGTGAGCGTCGCGCCGCGGTCGACCGCGCGGCGCATGCTTTCCACGATCTTCAGGCTGCCGGGGTCCTGCATGTTCAGCGGCAATACCTCCAGGCCGCTGCCGATGACCGAGAGCAGGTTGTTGAAGTCGTGCGCGACGCCGCCCGTCAGCTGGCCGATGGCCTCCATCTTCTGTGACTGGAACAGCGCCGCATTGGCCTGCGCCAGGGCCTCTTCGGCCTTCTTCTTTTCGGTGATGTCGCGGGTGATCTTGGCGAAGCCGGCCAGGCTGCCGTCGTCGTTGTAGATGGCGTCGATGACCACGTGCGCCCAGAAGCGCGAGCCATCCTTGCGCACCCGCCAGCCTTCCCGCTCGAAGCGCCCCACTTCCGCTGCCGTTTTCAGCGCCACCGCCGGGAGTCCCGCCGCCTGGTCTTCCGGCGTGTGGAAACGGGAGAAGTGCTGCCCGAGCACCTCCTCGGCCGCATAGCCCTTGATGCGCTCGGCGCCGAGATTCCAGTTCGACACCTCGCCGGTCGGCGTCAGCATGTACAGTGCGTAGTCGGTCACGCCCTGCACCAGCATGCGGAAGCGCTCCTCGCTATCGCGCAGCGCCTCCTGCGCAAGCTTGCGCTCGGTGACGTCGCGCGTGATCTTGGCGAAGCCGGCATGCCGTCCGGTCTCGTCATACAGCGGATCGATGACAATGCTGGTCCAGAACCTGGTGCCGTCCTTGCGGACGCGCCAGCCTTCCGCCTCGAACTTGCCTTCTTCCAGTGCGATCTTCAGTGCCCTCGCGGGGAGACCGCTGGCCCGGTCTTCCTCTGTATAGAAACGCGAGAAGTGATGACCGATGATCTCATCGGCCTTGTAGCCCTTGAAGCGTTCCGCTCCGGCGTTCCAGCTGGCGATGATGCCTTCCGGCGTCAGCATGTAGATCGCGTAGTCGCTGATCCCTGAAACGAGCAACTGAAAGCGACGCTCGTCTGTCAGGGTCGGGGACAGGTCGGGTCGGTTGTCCATGGGGAATATGGAGAAGGAAAACAGCATAGTATACGTTTTCCCTTGGCACCATGCGGGAGTCCGGGGCTTTATTTATCTGGCGCAATGACGCCGGCTCCTTCGGCGCGGGCAGGTCATTTCTCTTACGCAATAGATATAATGACGAATGCTCAAGCCCATCCTGCTCGTCGAAGATGCCCCGAACGATATCGAGATCGCCCTGTACGCACTGAAGAAATGCGGCGTGAAGAACGAGATCGTCGTGGCGCGCGACGGCATTGAAGCCCTCGACTATCTTCTCTGCCGCAATGCCTTTCTCGGAAGGGAGGGCGGCAATCCCGGCCTGGTCCTCCTCGACCTGAAGCTGCCGACCGTGGACGGCATCGCGGTGCTGCAGACCATCCGCTCGACGCCCGCCCTCGCATCGATCCCCGTGATCGTCCTGACGGGGTCCGCGATGGAGGCCGACGTCAGCCGGACCGTCGCGCTTGGCATCGAGAAGTACGTGGTGAAGCCGATGGACCTGCAGTACTTCATCGACCAGATGTGCGAGATCGCGGCGCAGTTCATACGCCACTGACCCCGGTCTTGCCCGCTCCGGCTACCAACGCACCGCGCCGAGCTTGTCCGCCCCCAACAAGGTGTAATAGAGGCCGAGCGTGTCCCGACGCTGGGAGCGCTCGCCTGTCTCCGGGAAGGACGAGTTCCGTCGCGAGGATACGTACTTCAGCGCGACCGCATGACGGCCGTGCACGCGCATCGTCAGCGAGGCATCTGCCCGCAGCACCCGGTCGCGCCCCTCGGTGTCGCCGTCCGCAATCCGCCCGGCGAAGTAGTTGCGGGCGGTGACGTCGATGGCGATCGCCTCGCCGAAAATCAACCGCAACGCGAGAAGCGCCTGCGGGGCGAATCCGTAGTTGTACTCGCGGTCCGCGCTCCCGCGTATGGTTCCGGTCGAGGTGAAGCCGGCGCCCGCCATCGCCGTGCCCTGGGCCACGACCGCATCCGACAACTGCCACTGCCCGGTGGTGCCGAGGGACAGCGCCGTGCTCGACAGCCGGAAGACCTGCGGCGCCAGGTAGTCGAAGCTTCCGTACAATCCCCAGATGCCGCGGTAGTGCGGCCCTGCCTCGTAGGCGGCGCCCAGCACCAGCCCGCGGTTGTTGACGCTCTCCAGTCCTCGCGCGCTCGATGCCCTTGCCTGAAAATTGAAATAGTCGAATGGCCGCGTGTAGTCGTAGCCGTCCTTTCCCGGCAAGCCGTAGTCGAGAGCGAAGTCGACGACCGCTTCATTGCGCTTGAGGGCGGTCGACGCGCCGGCGGCGCTCCTGAGCGTGCCGCTGCCGCCCAGCTGCAGGCGCATGAACGTCGCCGGGTTCTTGCTCGCGAACACCTGGCCGAAGCGCCCGGGAAAGGCGGCGCGGTTGAACGCTGTCGGCGGAGAGACTGCCGCCGCCATCAGTTCCCGCCAGCGTGGTGACAGTCCATTGCCGCGCTCGAGCACCAGGTTCGCCATGCGAAAGAGCGACTCGCCGAAGAAGGTCCCGGCGAAGCTGGTGGTGATCTGGTCGTTGCGCGAGGGCAGCGTCGTCTCTCCTGCGATTTCCCAGAGCGCGCTGCCGGCGAAGGTGTAGCCGAACGATTCCCAGAAGTTGAGGCCCGCGGAGCGGGCAAGCCCGAAGTACACCGTGCCCTGGTAAGGATGGCCGAACTGATTGATCTCGAAGGGATCGCGATCCACCACCCAGCTGCTGCGCAGGTTGCGGCGGATGGACGATGCGCTGACGTCGTACTCCGGGCCGACGAAGCGGTTGTCGAAACGATTCAGGAGAAACTGGAAGGCGATGATCTCCAGGGCAGGCAACGCATATGACTTGCTGTTCCCGACCGCCAACTGGCCGCCGGTGCCGTCCCGTCCTGCCTGTCCGGACCGGGATGCATAAAGGCGCTCGCCTCGCCCCAGGACCTCCCCCCGCTGCACGGCGTGCTCGAGCGCGGCCTCCGACAGAAGCAGTCGTGCCCGCCCGCCCTCGGCGGCGACGGCGCACGGGGCGACGGCACTGCACAGCGACAGCATGGCGAGCGGCCACGCGCGGAACGCCCTCCTCATGCATGTGGACACAGGCGCGATGGGCGTGCCCGTATCGGTGACTTCCTCTTCTTGTGCATTGACTGTCTCCACGTGCTTGGCGCGGCCGGTCGCGCCGTCGGCGGGGCGGCGGACCGCATACCGAGACCTTGCGCTCATGCGCCGGCAGGAAGGCGCCGCCGCGGGCGCTGCTGCGGCAACCTCATGTTAACGGGCACCGACCGGTAGTCTCATGCCGGATATCAAGGCAATCCTGCCATCGCTATGCGCCATGGCAAGCATGTGTCCCGCGCCCGCCGCCAGCTGTGGAATCCCTACTTCCGGCGCACCGCGATCGCAATGCGCTTGCGTCCCTTTGCCCTTCGGCTGTTGATAACCGCACGGCCGCCCTTCGTGGCCATCCTCGCGCGGAAGCCATGGGTTCTCACGCGCTTCACATCCGAGGGCTGGTAAGTCCTCTTCATCGCTCACCTCCATCGGTCGACACCGGGCACGGTCTGTCATTGCCGCGGCCACCGCTGTCAGACAAGCGGGCCGCGTTTGGTTCCGCACGGCGCCGGAACGCGGGTGGACAGGTATGCGCATGCGGACGCACAAGAACCCCGGCCGCCGTCTCCGGTCTATCAGGCATCGGAGGTGCCATGTCATTTGCCAGCGATCAGGATGCACGAAGCGGCCACGGTCCGTCGCCACTGGGCCAGCGCATGACCGAGCTGCGGGAAGACGTATTTGCGGAATGGGAACGCCGCGTCCGCGCTTCGGTGAAGGGAGCCCGGGAACTCTCGCATCCGGTCCTCATCAACACCTTCCCCGCCCTGTATGACAACCTCGTGCAGGCGCTCACGCCAGGCTATCCCCGCACCAGCGCCGCAGTGGCGACACCCTCGGTCGCAGTCGAGCACGGCGGGGAACGCGCCCGTCTCAGCGCCTATGAAGCCAACGCGGTGATCTGTGAATACCAGTTGCTGCGGTCGACCATACTTGACCTGTTGAAACTGCACCAGGTGCCGGTGAGCGACGAAGAAATCCGGATCATCACCAGCGCCATCGATGCGTCGATACGCGAGGCGGTCACCGCGTTCGAGCTTGCGCAATCCAAGCTGCGCGAGCAGTTCGTCGCCGCGCTTGCCCACGACCTGCGCAATCCGCTATCCGCCGCCAGCGCCGCTGCCCAGGTGATTCCGCACCTGACCGACCTTGGAAAGATTGCGACGCTGGCGGGAAAGATCCAGCTGAACATAGAGCGCATCGACCAGATGATCCAGGATCTTCTCGACACGGTCGTGTTCCAGCAAGGGGAGCGCCTGCACATCCAGCCGACGCAATTCGACATGCTCGCGCTCGCTCGCGAGGTGTGCGAGCAGATGGCCGCGACGAACGGCCCGCGCTTCGAGGTACGCGGTGCCGAGGTCGAAGGCTGGTGGGGACGGGAGCAGATCAAGCGTGCGCTGGAGAACCTCCTCGGGAATGCCATCAAGTACGGCGCGCCCGACACCCTGGTGGTGGTCAGCGTGAAGGAATATCACGAGCGGGTACTGCTGTCCGTGCACAATGAAGGCGACGCCATCCCGGCCGGGCAGGTGGAGCATATGTTCCAGGTCTTTCGCAGGGCCAAGGCGGCGAAGGACAGCGACAAGAAAGGCTGGGGCATCGGCCTCCCGTTCGCGCGCAGTGTTGCCGAGAGTCATGGTGGCAGCATAGATGTCGACAGCTCGGATGACAGGGGTACGACGTTTTCCATCGATATCCCGATTGACGCGAGGCCATTCCAGAATGCGCCCACGCTAGGGTGATAACGGCATAGTGCAGACGCGGGGACCGCATCTTGTCATGCCCTCCTTTCTCGCCGCAGATACCCGCCCGAACTCTGCCTTTTCGGTCGCGAGAATTTCCGCGTGGAAGCAAAGCGTGCGTCTAGGCAGGCGCGACTGTTCAAGCATGCGCGCACGCATGAGCACATCGTCGTCATTCCCTGGCTTTGGTTCCCCGCGCAAACGCTCGCAAAATTGATTTGCGTCCTTTCTTGCGCCTCCAACGCTTGTTCTTCCCCAATCTCGCGCGGCATGTATTTCGCGAAACTTTCCTCACCGCGATTTCTTGTAGGCGACACATCTGCGGACGCCGACATTCTTACTGCACTTGGAAAGGGAGATGACATGCTGAAGAAAACGAAGATTGCGACCCTGCTCGCACTCGCTGCATTTGTTACTGCGTGCGGTGGCGGCGGAGGCGATGGCGATACGCCCAACAACGCTGCACCGAGCACGGGCGGCAGCACCGATACCGGCACCGGCCCGGTCACCAACAACCCGCCGAACAACAACGGCAACAACCCGCCCGACAACAACGGCAACAATCCGCCCGGCGACGAGCAGCCGAACCAGCCGGCCGACCAGCGCCTGAACGGGCACCTGTCGATGGTGGCGAACCAGCTCGTCTACCTGCGGACCAACCGCTCCATCTACAACGCGTTCCCGCTCGAGCAGTTCGAAACGGGTCAGGGACTGTTCGACACGGCATCCGGCAGCAACGGCGACGTGCCCGGCGCCCAGGTTCCGCCGCCTGCCGCCGCACCTGCTGCGCCGATCGCCTCCTTCGGCTTCCGCGTCGACCGGCACGTGCAGCCCGATACCCAGGATCAGGTCGTAGGCAACCAGAAAGTGGTCGGTCGCGTCGCGTTCAGCCTGGTCGAGCGCGCCGAGTCCCCGGACATCCTGCCTACGGAATCGGCGGAGAGCATGTCGTTCGTGATCGACAACGTCGAGCTGACCACCAATGAAGCCGGCGAGCTGGTTTCGGCCACCTTGCGTGAAGGTGCGCAGATTCACGTCGAGGGCCGCACCGCGCAAGGCGTCCCCGTCCTCGAGAGCTTCGGCGCGCCGGTTGGTTCGGTACGGCTGCTGGACATGTCCGAAGTGCTCGATCACTACGGCGACAACAGCAGCATCGTCCTCCTGTTCGACCTGGAGCGCGC
Organism: Noviherbaspirillum sp.; assembly: GCF_036563305.1. Classification (GTDB taxonomy): domain Bacteria; phylum Pseudomonadota; class Gammaproteobacteria; order Burkholderiales; family Burkholderiaceae_D; genus Noviherbaspirillum. The sequence continues at coordinate 295,182 of NZ_DATCMQ010000013.1, forward strand.
ATTCTCGCAGGCAGGAACACGCCTTGCCGCCCTCGAGAATCTTCAGGGCCAGTTTGCAATGAACGTGACGCTGTCCGCGGCCAACATCATCCGCCCCGCGTCGACCGGCGACAACCTGCCGGAGAAGAACCTGGCGGGCCAGCCGATCACGGTCACCGGGCAGCTGCCGGTCACCGGTGCAGGCATCAGCGGCACCGCCTGGATCCGCAGCAATCCGTAAGCCATCATTCACCACCTGAAGCGGGCATGCGTGGGCAACCATGCATGCCCGCTTTTTTTATCTCCCCTCGTTCGTCCGGATAGTAGCCGTCAGGAAATATCTATGCGATCATGCCCCATGCAGGACGCGCGACGAGACGCGCCGCAGCGGGAGACAGCCATGAATTTTTCGCGACTGGTGCATCGTTTCGCCGGCGAGGACCCGAAGATGGTCCGCCTCGTCACCTACTGGGCGGCGACCGTAGTGCTGTATCTCCTGTGCCTGTCGGTATCATGGGTCGAGGTACTGACAGGCGCCGCGTCGCTGCCTGCCGCGGCCGCCATGACCGCGCTGGCGGTCTCCGGCCATGTCGCCTTCTACTTCCTGATACGGCAAAGCCGGGCGCTGCAGCTCTCGCCCGCGCAGCTGTCGGTATTCCAGGGCCGCTTCGCCATCCTCATCACCTGCATCGGCTATACCATCGTCGGACCACTGCGCGGCGTCACGCTGGTGGTGCTGCTGGTGATCATCGTGTTCTGCGCGTTCACGCTCGAAGCCCGCAAGACACACTCGCTGGCCGTGTTCGCGGTACTGCTGCTCGGCGCCGCGATGATCAGCATGGGCATCGCCGACCCCGCCGGCTTCGACATCAAGACGGAACTGATCCACTTCATCCTCATCGGCACGATGGTCGCCGTGGTCGGTTTCCTGACTGGCTTGATGAGCGACCTGCGCGCGGCGCTGCATGCACAGAAATCCGAACTGGCGGCGGCCCTCGCGCGCATCCAGGACCTGGCCACCCACGATGAGCTCACGCAGCTGCCGAACCGCCGCTACATGACCAGCCAGCTCGGCAACATGCAGCGCCGTCAGGGGCGGCGGCCGGCCTGCCTGGCACTGGTTGACATCGACTGGTTCAAGCGCATCAACGACGGCCACGGCCACGCTGCCGGCGACGAGGTGCTGCGCGGCTTTGCGCAAGCGGGGCGCGCGGTGCTGCGTGCCGGCGACGTGCTTGCCCGCTGGGGCGGAGAGGAATTCCTGCTGCTGCTTCCGGACACCGACCTCGACCAGGCCAGGGGCGTGGTCGAGCGCCTGCGGACGCGAGTGGAGCAGGAGCAGTTCCTGCCCGCGCAACCGGCGCTGCGCATCGGTATCGGCCGGACTGGTCGAGCTCGGCCACCATGAGCCGCACGAGTCGGGCATCCGCAGGGCCGACGCCCTCCTGTACCAGGCGAAGAGCGAAGGACGCAACCGCGTCGTCGTTGCCGGCCAGGGCGCCGCCGTGCCGCTGCGCCGGATCGACGCCTGACGTCGCGCCGGCGTCATCACGCAGTCATATTCCCGCCCTAGCATCACCTTCGATCCGCTTTCGTAATCACGCTCTCCCGCTGATTACGCAACATGATTGGAGGCGTCATGATCTACCTGAACAAGGTGTCGGTCACGTTCGGCGACGTGACCGCGCTGCATCCCACCTCGACCCGGGTCCGCGAGGGCGAATTCGTGGTCCTGCTCGGCGCTTCCGGCGCCGGCAAGTCGACCCTGCTGCGCTGCCTGAACCTGCTGGTGGCGCCGGCCAGCGGCAGTATCGATGCCGAAGGCCTCGGCGCGCTGCGGGACGGGCGCACACTGCGCATGCATCGCCGCCGCACCGGCATGATCTTCCAGCAGCACCAGCTGATCGCCCGGCAGACGGCACTGCAGAACGTGCTGCTCGGCCGGCTTGCCCGCCATCCGGCGTGGCGCAGCCTGCTCCCGCTGCCGCGCGCCGAACAGGCGATCGGATTGCAGAGCCTGGAGCGCGTCGGCCTGCTGCACAAGGCAATGTGCAGGGTCGACCAGCTCAGCGGCGGTCAGCAGCAGCGTGTCGGCATCGCCCGCGCGCTCACCCAGCAGCCGCGGCTGATGCTCGCCGACGAACCGGTGGCGAGCCTCGACCCCGCCACAGCGGAAATGGTGATGTCCCTGCTGCACAGGATCTGCAAGGAGGACGGCATTGCGGCGGTCGTCAGCCTGCACCAGGTCGATCTCGCGCGCCGGTACGCCGACCGGGTGGTCGGACTGGCGCACGGAAGGATCGTTTGCGATTCCGCGCCTGCCAGCCTCACCGAAGGCGATCTTGCGGCGCTGTACGCTCCGGGCATGCACGCCGCCGCGCCGGCTTCCTCCGCTTTCACCCCGGGCGAGCGTCCCGGATTCCCGTTCGATCTTGCCACTGCAAAGGTGTACCGATGAAAAAACTCCTCGCCGCACTCGGCCTTTCCCTTGCCGCTGCCGTCGTGCCGGCCTCCCATGCCGCCCCCGCAGCCGATCCCGCCACGCTGAAGGTGGCCTTGCTGCCGGACGAGAACGCCTCGACCGTCATCAAGAACAACCGTCCGCTGCAGGCCTACCTGGAAACCACGCTGGGCAGGAAGGTCGAGCTGGTCGTCACCACCGACTATTCCTCCATGATCGAGGCGATGCGCCACGGCCGGCTCGATATCGCCTACTTCGGCCCGCTGTCCTATGTGCTGGCGCGACAGAAGAGCGAGATCGAGCCCTTTGCCGCCCTGATGCAGAAGGGCAGCACCACGTATCGCGCCGTGCTGGTGGCTAACGCGGGCGCCGGCATTCGCGAGCTGGCCGACATCGCGGGCAAGAACGTCGCCTACGGCGACAAGGCATCCACCTCCAGCCACCTGATACCGAAGTCCATGCTGGCCGGGAAGGGCCTGGCGGCCGGCGCGCAGTACAAGGAGCATTTCGTGGGCGCGCACGACGCGGTGGCGATGGCGGTGCAAAACGGCCACGCGCAGGCGGGCGGGTTGAGCAAGCCGATCTTCGATGCGCTGGTGCAGCGCGGTGTCGTCGATCCGGACAAGGTCCGGGTGCTGGCGGAGTCAGCGCCGTTTCCGCAGTATCCGTGGACCATGCGCTCCAGTCTCGATCCGGCGCTGAAGGCCAGGATCCGTGCCGCTTTCCTGGACCTGAAGGATCCGCAGGTGCTGAAGAGCTTCAAGGCGGACGGCTTCGGCCCAATCTCGGACAAGGATTACGACGTGGTGCGCGATCTCGGCACCCTGCTGAAGCTGGACCTGTCCAGGTTCTGACGCGGAGGCGAACATGCATGCAGAATTCGGACTGGTGCTGGAACAGCACCGGCGCAACTGGCACCGCCGCGTCACGCAGGCCGCATGCGTGCTGGCGGCGGTCATCGGCTGCTGGTACTACGTCGGACTGTTCGACCTCGGCCGCCTCGGCGAAGGCATCCCCAGCCTGTTCGGCCTGGCCGGGGAAATGATCCCGCCGGATTTCGGCAACGGCGCCGCGTGGATCCGTCCGCTGCTCGACACGCTGGCCATGAGCGTGGCCGGCACCGCCATTGCGGTGCTGCTGTCGGTGCCGCTCGGCGTCCTCGCCGCGCGCAACACCGCGCCGCACCCCCTCGTCTACCGCGCCGCACGCGGGCTGCTCAACGGCCTGCGCGCGATACCCGAGCTGGTGATGGGCATCGTGTTCGTCGCGGCGGTCGGCTTCGGCGCGCTCCCCGGCGTGCTCGCCCTCGGCCTGCACTCGATCGGCATGGTCGCCAAGTTCTTTGCCGAGGCGATCGAACATGCCGACCAGGCGCCCGTGGAGGCGGCACGAGCCGCCGGCTGCACGCCGCTGCAGGTGATCTGCCACGGCATCCTGCCGCAGGTGCTGCCGCAGATGGCCGACACCGCGATCTATCGCTGGGAATACAACTTCCGGGCATCGACGGTGATGGGCATGGTCGGCGCCGGCGGCATCGGCTTCGAGCTGATGGGTTCGCTGCGCATCATGCAGTACCAGGAAGTGTCCGCGATCCTGCTGGTGATCCTCGGCATGGTCACGCTGGTCGATACCTTCAGCGGCTACCTGCGCCGCAAGTTCAACTGAACACCACGAGAGACAACATGAAACCCAAGGTCGTCGTTACCCACCGGGTGCACCCGGAAATCATCGCGCTGCTGGAGACCGTCGCCGACGTGGTGCCCAACCAGACCCAGTACACGCTGCCCCGCGCAGAGCTGCTTGCACGCGCCAGGGATGCCGATGCGCTGATGGCCTTCATGCCCGACAGCATCGACGATGCCTTCCTGGCCGCATGTCCGCGGCTGCGCATCGTCGGCGCCGCCCTCAAGGGCTATGACAATTTCGATGTCGCCGCCTGTACCCGGCGCGGCGTCTGGTTCAGCATCGTGCCCGACCTGCTCACCGTACCGACTGCCGAACTGACCATCGGCCTGCTGATTGCGCTGACGCGGCACATGCTGGAAGGCGACCGCCGCATCCGCAGCGGCGGCTTCCAGGGCTGGCGGCCGGTGCTGTACGGCGACGGCCTTGCCGGGCGCACGCTCGGCCTGATCGGCATGGGCGCCGTCGGCCGGGCGATTGCACGCCGGCTGTCCGGATTCGACTTGCGCCTGCTCTACTGCGATCCGGCGCCGCTCGACCCGCATCACGAGCAGGCATGGGGGCTGGAGCGCGTGTCGCTGGACATGCTGCTCAAGTCCAGCGACTTCGTGGTGCCGATGCTGCCGATGACCCCGGACACCTTCCACCTGCTGGACGCCCGGGCGCTGGCCGCGATGAAGCCCGGTGCCTGGCTGGTCAATGCCTGCCGCGGCTCGGTGGTCGACGAGAACGCGGTGGTCGACGCGCTGCGCGACGGCCGCCTCGCCGGCTACGCCGCCGACGTCTTCGAGATGGAGGAGTGGACGCGGCACGACAGGCCGGCATCGATCCCGCGCGCGCTCCTCGACAACGCCGCGCAGACCTTCTTCACGCCGCACCTCGGCTCGGCAGTGCGGGAAGTCCGGCTGGAGATCGAGCGGCAGGCGGCGCAGAACATCGTCCAGGCCCTGCTTGGCCAGCGACCCGCCGGCGCGATCAACACACCGATGGCAACGGATGCCGCCGCTGCCGCATGCTAGACCTGGATTGCGTCGCCACCTTTCTTGCCGTTGCCGCATGCAAGGGCTTCCGCGAGGCGGGCAGGCAAGTCGGGCTGTCGCAGCCGGCGGTCACGCAGCACATCCGGCGCCTGGAGATTGCGCTGGATGCCTGCCTGATCGAGCGCAGGAACGACGGTTGCACCCTGACGCCGCAGGGCAGCGCCTTTCTGCCGCACGCCGAGCGGCTGGTGCGGCTGAGCCGCAGCGCGCAGTCCCTGTTCCGCAGGACGTGCGTCGTGGTGGGCGCCAGTTCCAACGTCGGGACCTACCTGCTGCAGCCCTACCTGAAGGCCTTCCAGGCCGGCGCCGGGCGCGAGCTGCAGGTGGTGATCGGGACCAATCCGCAGGTGGCGGCCAGGCTGGAGCACGACGAGATCGATGTCGGCGTGATGGAATGGTGGGACGGGCGGCCCGGCTATGTCGCCCATGCATGGCGGCGCGAGGAGCTGGTGCTGATCGTGCCGAACGGGCATCGCTGGGCCGGGCTGGCCCGCATCTCGCCGGACCGGCTGCCCGGCCAGCCCATGCTCGGCGGCGAGCCGGGCAGCGGCACCGGGCGCCTGCTGCAGCAGTATCTCGGCGGTGACGCGGCGCGCATGGGAATTGCCATGCAGCTCGGCAGCACGGAAGCGGTGAAGCGCGCGGTGCGGGCCGGTCTCGGCATCTCGCTGGTGATGGCGTCGGCGGTCGAGGAAGAAGCACGCAACGGATGGTTTCACATCGTGCGGCTGGAACGGGATCCGCCCGGGAAGGACATCTTCGTGATCCACCGACGCGGCGCGGCGCACCTTCCGGCACCCGGGGAGGAATTCGCCCGCTTCCTGCTCGACGGCGGCGGGCCGGAAACGGCGCCGGCATGCGCCGGCGCGCCGCTCAAATGACCTTGTACTGCATCAGGCGCTGCACCAGCGCCCGGTTGGCCCGGTCGATCTCGGCCGCGCTGTTCAGGCTTTCCGCCTTGTAGCGCACGGAAGCGGCGATGTCGCCGGTGCGGACATCCTTCATCACCGCGACCATCTCGCAGCCGTCGCCGTCGATCGCGATCAGCTCGACCTCGAAAACAAAACGCGCGTCACGGCTGATGGAGTCGTACTCGATGTCGGTGGTCTGCTTCGGCTTGTTCGCCGCCATCTTGCGATGCAGGTAGGCGCCGTCCAGGACACGCACGTTCTGGCGCTTCAGCTCCAGGCTCAGCGACTGTTCGAACAGTCTCGCGAACTCGCTCTTTGCGGCCGCCTGGCGCTGGGTGTTGCGCTGCATGCCGATCGACACGCTGTGGGTCTCTTCCTTGTTGCCGCTGCGCGAGACGCTGTCGATCTGCAGCCGCGTGGCGCCGTACCAGCCCGGCGGCATCTGCTCCAGCTGACGGTCGAAGAAGAGGACCACCGCCGGCTTGCCCTGCTTCGCATACCACTGGCGGAAATTGCCGTCGACTTCCTGCACCGCCATCATCGGCGCTTCCTGTGCGTCCATCGCCTGCGCCGGCGCGGACGCGCCGCGTCCCAGCGGCTCCGGTGCGGCCAGCATCTGGGCATGCGCCGTTCCCGCCAGCGCGAGCAGCGCGGCGCACGCCAAGCGCGGATACATCCTGGTCAGCGGTTTCATCAGCGCGCCTCCCTGATCTCGACATAGTAGTGGGCCACCGACTGCGTCCCCAGCGACATTTCCTCGTAGGTGGCGATGCTGTTCGGCGCCAGGTGGACGCGTTTCCACGCGGCCGGCTTCTCCGCCGGGGCGAAACCGCTGTCGAAGAAGTTGGTGCGCGCTTCCAGCACCTGCGGGAAGTCGGTACGGTTGCGCAGCACCGCGATCACCTTCAGCGTGCCGGTCTCGGTGCGGCGCGCGCCCTGCTGCTCGACCGCGATCTTGCCGGCCTCCGCGCTCTGCAACCGCTTGTCCAGAATCACGACCTGGTCGTACTGGATGCGCGCATTGGGCGCCGTCGGGTCGTTCACCCGCACGCCCATCTGCGCGCCTTCCTGGTAGGTCTGGCAGCCGGCCAGCAGCGCGATCGTCAACACACCTGCAAAGTATTTCATGATGTCCTTTCTCAGTTCCGGGTCTTGATCCAGACAAGAAGCTTGCCGTTCCTGTCGATCCACTTGTTCACTGCCAGCCGGTCCAGCGGCACCGGGTTGCCCGCCGCGTCGGCAGCCTGCACCGCGATCTCGGACGGCAAGCCGCGGTGGGTGAACGCGGAGGCATGCACCCTCTCCGGCAAATTGGCCCAGTAACGCACGTCGGCGCGCGGGCGCACGTTGGCGGAGATGATCGATGCGATCGCGCCGATCGCCGCTACCGCGCCCAGCGCCTGTCCGCCGCCGCCGGTGGCCGACGCGATCACGCTGCCATCGGACGCCACCCTGCCGAGCGCCAGCCCGATGTCGCCGGTGGCTTCCTTGAAGCTGACCTTGCCGGCGATGATCCGGTCCACCGGCCGGCCGCCGCGCGTGGACGCCTGGAACAGCAGGTCTTCCATCAGCGGCGGCTCGATCCTCGCGCCGTCGATGTCGATCGCCACCTTGCGCTCCGGCGTGCGGCGCGGAGGACGGTACACGATCTCATGGTTGCCGACGCCATCGCCGAGCTTGCGCGGGCTGCCGCCGAGTTCGGCAACCAGGAGTCCGTTGGCGCCGGGCTTCGGCGGCTCCCAGTCGGGCAGCAGGCGTTTCACCTCCGCGTAAGCCTCATTGGCCTGCGCCATGTCGCCGGCAAGCTGGTTGGACCAGCCTTCCAGCATCATGAGCAGCGCAAAGTCGGAACGAAACTGCTCCTCCTCGGCGAAGGCGTCCTGCAGCAGGGCCGACCGGAAGGACGCGCGCGCATTCTCGTAGTCGGCATCGACCAGGTAGGCCAGGCCGCGATAGTAGTACGCCATCGCGCGTTCGTAGGGCTCGCCCTTGAAATCCTTGGCGCCCTCCTCGTACCAGAGCGACCGCGCCTTGGCCGCCGCCTCGGTGTTGGCGAACATGCCCTCGATGGCCGCCAGCGCCGCGTCCAGGTGCCCGGCGGCCTCCTGCATGCGCTTCTCGGAAAAGGCGGCCAGCCCCGCCTGCATCGATACCAGGGTCACGTCGTTGGCCGGGGCCGACTTCAGCCGCGCGACTTCCGCCGCATAGTCCGCGTGCGCGGCCAGCGGCAGCGCCAGCACGCCGCACAGGGCGGCGCGCAGCGTCCTACCGATACAGGATGTCATCCCTGGCTTCTTTTTTGAACTCGTGCAGTCCGCTCCACACGATGGTGCCGTACTCCAGGTCGATCAGCTCGAAAGTGATCTGGTGGTAGCGCGACACGTCGCCGGTGGTTTTCGACGCCGCATCCAGCGAGGTGATGCGGCCGCCGAGACGGAAGTCGCCGCCGGCCTGCGCCTTGGTCGCACGGATCGTGCCGGCATCCGCCTGTCCGCTGCGCTTGGCTTCGCGTTCGTTCTCGACCATGTTGCCGTAGTGGCGGGCGACGAAGATCAGCCGGCCCTGCGAGGCGCGGTTGAGTTCGACGCGCAGGCGGTCGGTGATCGAATTCTTGTTGATACGCGAGGAGCTGTCGTTGGTGAAGTAGGCGGAGTCGATGATGATGCGCGGCGGCGTTGCCCGTCGCGCGATCTGCGGCGTCGACAGGATGTCGCGGATCATGGTGTCGGTCATCGAGACGACATCCTGCGATTCGATGCCGACGCCGGCCACCTTGTCGGAGCGGGTGGCGACGTCCTGGTACACCGTCTTGCGGCCGGCGGAATTGTCGAGGTTGGTCGTGGCGCAGCCGGTGAGTAGCGCGCTTCCGCACAGCGCGGCGGCGAGCAGTCGTGACGTGTTCATGCGGCTTCCTTATTTCGCGGTCTTCGACGCGTTCAGCAGCGCCGGATAGTAGGCGGTCTTCAGCTCGGGGTAGATCTCCTGGGTGAGCTGCAGCACTTCCGCGAAATCCTTGTGCGAGGAATTCTTCGCATACATGTAGACCGCGAGATCCTGCACCGTGTTGAACGACAGGTCGGAGTTGGCGCGGATGAACTCTTCGCCGCCGACCATCTGCAGCGCCACCGCGCGGCCTGCCGATTCGCCGACCTTCTGGCCGATGATGCCGCCGATGAACGGGATCTGACCGGCGATCTTCGCGCCGGCCTGGGCGCCCACGAAACCGCCGACCGCGCTGCCAGCGCTGGCGCCCTTGCCCTTCTCGACCCAGGCGGTCACGGTGCCGTCCTCGGTATAGGGCGACATGTACTTGCCGGCGTTGCCGATGATCGGCTGCGGCGCGACGATGGCCGCGGGCGCGGCGAGCTGCGGCTGGTGCATGGTGGCGCAACCGGTGAGGGCGAGGGCGAGGACTGCGGCGACGGCGAGTTTCATGGGTTTCTCCTGGTAACAATTTGTTACGGCAAGAGTAGTTTCCAGAAGGAATTCCAACAATCACTCGCACGGCTAAGCCGTTGGCTTAGCCGGATGGCCTATTGCCGAGCGACGAGCCCGGTCATTGCGCCGCTCAACCCAGCGGCAGCCTCGAGGTCGCCTTGACCTCGCGCATCGACAGGCTGGAGCGGATCGCGGTGACGCCCGGCAGCTTGCGCAGCACCCGCGTCACGAAGTCGCCGTAGTCTTCCAGGTCGCGCGCGACCACCTGCAGCAGGTAGTCCGCCTCGCCGGTGATGTTGTGGCAGCTGAGGATTTCCGGAATGGCCTGGATCGCTTCCTCGAACTTGTACGGCTGCTGCCCGGTATGGATCGCGAAGGTGATCAGCACGAAGGCGGTGACGCCAAAGCCGAGCTTGCGCTGGTCAAGGACCGCCTGGTAGCCGCGCACATAGCCGTCTTCCTCCAGCCGGCGCAGCCGCCGCCACACCGGGGTTTCGCTCAGGCTCAGGCGCTCGGCCAGGCGGGCGTTGGAGATGCGGCCCTCCTCCTGCAACAGGCGCAGCAGGCGCAGGTCGGTATCGTCGAGCCGGTCGGAGGAAGAATCCATCTTGAATTACCTCATCTTTAGGGGAATCTTCTCCAAAATTATCACCAGCCGAAGTGCATAGCAAGAATCCTCCGCGAGCACGGGAAGATAATTCCCCGTCCCAGACAAAAAAGGAGAATTGCCGTGGACCCGACCGTTTTGCTGATGTACCTGGCCGCCCTCGCCGGCGTCTACCTGCTGCCAGGGCCGGACATGGCACTCGTCGTCGCCACCGCGGGTGCCCGCGGCGCGCGCACCGCGTTGGTCACCGCTGCCGGGATCGCGCTGTCGCGCGCGGTACATGTCCTGCTGTCCGGAGTGGGGCTGGCGGCATTGCTGGCGGCGCGGCCCGGCATGCTGGAGGCAGTGAAGATCGTCGGCGCAGCCTACCTGCTGTACATCGCCTTCCAGCTGTTGCGGGCCGACGCCCGGCAGGGAGCCGGCCATGCCGCGCCGGCGCCGGCGCCGGCGCGGGCGTACCTGCTGCGCGGCTTCCTGACCAACCTGCTCAATCCCAAGGCGCTGCTGTTCTGCAGCCTGTTCCTGCCGCAGTTCGTGCACCCGGACGCCGGCCCCCTGCCATTGCAGTACCTGGTGCTGGGCCTGGTGCTGGTGATGACCGGACTCGCATTCGACGCCGCGTATGCATTGTCGGCGTCGCGCATCGGCAGGCGCGTGCGCCTGCCCTCCCGGCTCGGCCGCTTCGTGCTGCCGGCGGTATTCGTCGCACTCGCGGGGCGGCTGGTGGCGGGGTGACATCGGGCGCCGCGGCGGGGGCCAACCGGCCTTTGCCCGCGGACGCCTTGCCGCCCTACTCCAGCGGTACCGCCTCCCACGCGTTGACTTCTTCCCGCTTGCGCGCGTTGTGATAGGAACGCCCGCCCATCCACAGGGCCAGCGCGATGGCGGCCGCGGCAAGCTGGCCGATCGCCAGGGTCAGCACCGAGCCCGACAGCGCCGGGGCGATGATGCCGGAAACGACGGCGGCCAGCATGGTCTGGGTGAACGACTGGCAGGAGGCGGCGATGCCGCGGATCTCGGGGAACAGGTCGAGCACCAGCAGCGTGACGCCGGGCGCGACGATCGACATGCCGAAGGTATAGAAGAACAAGGGCATCACCGACCACGGCAGCGCGGGCGGGAAGAAGGCATGGTAGAGCACGTTGGCCGCGCCGGCGCCGAGCAGGAAGCAGAAGCCGATCGCCACCTGCCGACCCACGGGCAGGACCCCGGCCAGCCGGTTGACGGTGAAGGCGCCGAAGAAGATGCCGCCGACCGTCGGCACGAACTGCCATCCGAAATCATCGGCGCCGAGGCCGAGATGCTGGGTGATGAAGACCGGCGCCGCCGACACGTACAGGAAAAGCCCCGCGAAGTTGAAGGCCACGGTGCCCGCCTTGAGGTGGAACAGCGGCGACCTGAAGATGCGCTTGTAGTTGAACGCCAGCGCACGGGCGTTGAACGGCTGGCGCTGCTCGGGCGGCAGGCTTTCCGGCAGGCGGCGCCAGCACCATGCGAGCAGCAGCGCGGTGTAGACGAACAGGAAGAGGAAGATCGCCCGCCAGTTGAGCAGCGTGACGATCCAGCCGCCGAGGATGGGCGCGATCGCGGGCGCGACCGAGAAGATCATCGTCACCAGCGACAGCAGCCGGGCCGCCGGCGCACCGGCGTAGAGATCGCGGATGATGGCCCGTCCGATGACGACGCCGGCGCCCGCCGACACGCCCTGCAGGATCCGAAACGCCCACAGGTATTCGATGCTGTGCACGGCCGCGCAGCCGAGCGAGGCGACCGCGAACACGGCGAGCGCGCCGATGATGACATTGCGGCGGCCGAAGGCGTCGGACAGCGCGCCGTGCCAGAGGATCATCAGCGCGAACGACAGCATGTAGGCGGTCAGCGTCTGCTGCACCTCGAGCGCCGTCGTATGCAGCGTCGCCTCGATCGCGGGAAAGGCGGGCAGGTAGGTGTCGACCGAGAACGGGCCGAGCATCGCCAGCGCAGCCAGCAGCAGCGCGAGACCCTTGGGCGGTCGCGCGGCGGCGCGGACCACGAGGTCGGGTTCAGGCATTTTCTTGTTGTTCATTGCGGGAAGCTGCGGGGCAGCGATATCGGGGCCTGCATTATCCGACTTTCTGCCGCTGCATTGGTTCTTGCCCTGCCGCCGACCGCCCTGCCGCTGCTGCCGCGTCGGCGGCGAACCAATCGCCGCCGATGGCATCGATAGTATTGCCTGCCGACAGAGCGGCGGGCCGACGACTGGATGAACGAGGAGAAGATGCGAGCCGACAGCGCCCTGTCCCATCTGTACGAGGATGAGGAATGCGTAGTGACCCTGATGGACGGCAGCCAGCGCACCGCGCGCTGGAACCGTCGCGACTGGTGTTTCCTGCATGCGGGTCCGGACGGCCTGGTGGCGCTCGACTTCGACGAGATCAAGGAGTGGCGGCCGGCGTCGATCCGCTTCTGACGGCCGTTCCGGCTGTCCGCATGCCTCGGCTGCGCGCCTCCAATCCCGAGCAACGCTAGGCCCATCCAGCCGCGGCGATGCCCGCGACTACGGCCCGCCGTCATCCTTGAACCGGATCCGCCGGCGCGCGTAATGCAGGCCGACCGCCGCCGCCGACAGGCCGGCCGCCGCCCCGACGCCGAGCGCCCAGCGCGGGCCGAATGTGTCCGCGACCCACCCGACCAGCGGCGCGCCGAGCGGCGTGGCGCCCATCAGGATGCCGAGGTGAATCGCCATGACGCGTCCGCGCATGCCCGGCTCGGTAGAAAGCTGTACTGCACTGTTGGTCGAGGTGGTGAAGGTCTGGGCCGAGACGCCGATGATCACCAGCACCGCGCCGAACAGCGCATAGCTCGGCATCAGGGCAGCCACCCCGCAGCCCGCGCCGAATACCGCCGCTGCCGTGCCGATGCGCCCGATGGTCGGCGTCCCGGGCTTTGCGGCCAGCAGCGCGCCGGTCACCGAACCGATCGCCATCGCCGAGGCCAGCACGCCGTATTCGCGCGCGCCGGCGGCAAACACCGTCACGGACATCGTCGAGATGAAGATCGGAAAATTCAGTCCGAAAGTGCCGAGCAGGAACAGCATGAGCAACAGTACCTTCAGGTCCGGCCGGCCGCGGACGTAGCGGAAACCGCCCAGCAGGCCGCCCTGCGCGCGCTGCAGCCGGTCCTTGCGGTTCAGCTCGTCCTGGCGGAGCAGGCCGAGCGAGGCCAGCACCGCGATGTAGGACACCGCATTGATGATGAACACCCAGCCGGTGCCCGCCGACGCGATCAGCACCCCCGCCACCGCCGGGCCCACCATGCGGGCGGCGTTGAACGAGGTGGAGTTGAGGGCGACGGCATTGGACAGGTCTTTCTCGCCCACCAGCTCGGAGACGAAGGTCTGGCGCGCGGTCGCATCAAAGGCGCTGACGCAGCCGAGGCCGAGCGCGAACAGGTAGACATGCCAGAGCGCGACGTGGCCGAGCAGCGTGAGCAGTCCCAGGCCGAGCGCCAGCAGGGCCATCGCCGCCTGCGTCGCAAGCAGGACCCGGCGCCGGTCGAAGTTGTCGGCGACGTAGCCGGTCAGAGGCAGCAGCGCCAGCGCCGGTCCGAACTGCAGGGACATCACGATGCCGACGGCGGTGGCGTTCTCCCTGGTCAGCTCGGCCAGCACCAGCCAGTCCTGCGCCGTGCGCTGCATCCAGGTGCCGATATTGGAGATCAGGGCGCCCGCCGCCCAGAGCCGGTAGTTGTAGTAGCGGAGTGAACGGAACCTGCCGTTCATGGATCGATAGGCAATGAAGCATTGCAGAGTACGGGGATGGCCGGCAACGGCGATGGTGGCGGGCGGCAAGTCCGTGCGCATACTTGCGGCGCGACGGTCGACGACGGGAGAACGGAAATCGTTGGCATCAGGGAATGTCAGGTACGGGAACACGCACGGCGGCGGCAGTGCGGCCGCGCAGCGAGGCGCAGGTCAGGGTTCGGCGACGCCGCGGGAATGCCGCCACGCACTGCGGCCTCCACTGAAAGATTCTGTCTTCCGGGCTTGGTTCCTGTCCGCCGCCGGTTTCCGCATCAACTGAACCACCGATGGAAATTCAATTCCTCGGCACATCCTCCGGCACACCGACCAAGTCCCGGAACATGTCCGCGCTGGCGATCCGCATGCACGGCGCCCGGTCGTGGTGCCTGGTCGATTGTGGCGAAGCGACGCAGCACCGCCTGCTGCATACCCGCCTGTCCCTCGCACAGCTGGCGGCGATCTTCATCACCCACATGCACGGCGATCACTGCTACGGATTGCCGGGTCTGCTGGCAAGCGCGGGCATGCTCAACCGCACGGAGGGCCTGCTCCTCATGGGGCCGCCGGCGGTGCGCGACTTCGTCCAGTGCGCGCTCGACGCCAGCCAGCTCCGGCTGCCGTATCCGCTGGAATTCATCGACGTGACGCAGGCGCCCGCACTGGACCTGCTGCCGGACTTCTCGGTCCGGGCCACGCCGCTGTCGCATCGGCTGCCTTCATTCGCCTACAGCTTTGTGGAGAAAGCGATCGAACGCAGGCTGGACGTGGCGCGGCTGATGGCGGACGGCATTGCGCGCGGACCTGCCTGGGGCAGCCTGCAGCGGGGCTGCGACATCAGGATGCCGGACGGGCGCGTGGTCCGCGCCGGCGACTATCTCCTGGCCGGGCGCAGGCCGCGCAAGATCATCATCGGCGGCGACAACGACACGCCGGCCCTGCTCGCGGCTGAAGCGGCGACGACGGACGTGCTGGTCCACGAAGCGACCTACACCGAGGACATTCTGCAGAAGGTGGGGCCGGGACCGCAGCACAGTTCCGCGCACAGGGTGGCCCGGTTCGCGCAGGACGCGGGCATCGCCAATCTCGTGCTGACGCACTTCAGCCCGCGCTACCAGGCGCAGGAGGGCGGCACGTCGCTCTCCCAACTGGAAGCGGAAGCGCGGGCGGCATACGAGGGCAGGCTGTTCCTGGCGAACGACCTGGAGCGCTATGTCCTCGACCGCGAGGGCATGCTGGCGCGTGCGCCGCAATAGAACACCGGTTACGCCTCGCCCTGACCTCAGCCCAATAAGGCCCGCACCCGGTCCGCATGCGGGATCGGCGCCACCGCGCCATAGCCGGTCGTCGTCAGCGCTGCCGCGGCATTGGCATAGCGGGCCGCCGAAGGCAGGTCGTCGCCCGCCGCCAGACGGGCAACCAGCGCGCCGGCAAAGCAGTCGCCGGCCCCGGTCGCATCCACCGCATCGACCGCAAATCCCGGAATGTGCCGCCGCTCCTGCGCGGTGGCCGCAATGACCCCGTCCTTCCCCAGCTTCAACAGCACGTTGGCGGCGCCGGCGGCGAAGCACCAGTCGAGAATGGCGTCGGCGTCATCAAGCCCGGTGAACTGCTGCGCATCCTCGATGCTCGGCAGGAAATAGTCGGACAGGCCGATGGTGGCGCGGATGATCGCCCGGGCCCGTGCAAGCGGCCACAGCTTGAGACGCAGGTTGGCGTCGTAGCAGACGGCGACGCCGGCGGCGCGGGCAATCTCGATGGCGGCGAAGACGGCGTCGCAGGCCCCCGGGCTGATCGCCTGGCTGATGCCGGAGACATGCAGGAATCCGGCGCCGCGGATCAGCTCGGGGTCGAGGTCGGCCGGTGTCATCCGGCTCGCCGCGCTGCCTGCGCGCAGGTAGCTGAAGCTGTGCCCCTGCGCGTCATGGCTGACGAAATAGACGGCGGTATGCGCGGCGCGGTCCAGCTGCACGCCGCGCGTATCCACGCCCTCGTCCCGCCACAGGCGGAGAAACATCTGCCCGAATGCGTCGTCGCCCAGCCTTGTGAGGTAGGCGCAGTCCCCGCCCTGCCGCGCCGCCGCCACGATGAAGTTCGATGTATCGCCGCCAAACCCCTGCTGGTAGGAAGTCTCCCCCGCACGGGTCTGGTTGAATTCGATCATCGGCTCGCCGAGGGCGACGATACGTGCGCGTGGCGCACTTGCAGCAAGTGGGGCATGTGCCATGGTCAGATCCTGCCGTATTTGGCCAGTCCCTTGCGCAGGGACTTCTCGGAGATGATCAGTTTTGCCTGTTCAAGTTCACGGGCGTCGATCTCTTGCGCCATTGCAAGGACGGCTGCCGCCTGCGCCGCCGGCACCACGACCACGCCATCGATGTCGGCGACGATGATGTCGCCGGGATGGACGATGATGCCGCCGATTTCCACCGGCACCTGGGACGCGACGGTCGTGTAGCGGCCGAGGGTGGTGCCCGGCGAGACGGTGCGGGCGTAAACCGGAAAGTCGTAGTCGCGGCGGATTTCCGACAGGTCCCGCACGCCTGCATCCAGAATCGCGCCCGCATGGCCGTTGGCAACCGCGCCGGCGGTCATCAGGCCGCCCCAGACCGCGACGTTCTCCACGCCGCCGATGCTGATGCAGATCACGCTGCCTTCCGGCGCCTCGTCAATCAGGTCCAGCGCATGCTGCGGCGGCAAAAATTCGTCGGTTGCCGCTTCCAGCACCGTGGCCGCCGGCCCGCACACCCGCTTCTCGTTGATGCGTGGCTTGATCTGGTGATCCATGTAGCCGCGCTTGCCGGTGATCTTGTCCACCGCGTCCGCAACGGAGGCGGTGGCGACCTTGCCGAATCCTGCGATCAGATCTTTCAGTTCCATGATGTCCTCATCCTTCAGATTGGTTTGTTTTCATTGCCAGCGGTTCAGCCAGTTGTTCGGCGTCCCCCCGGCCAGCACGCGCGCGACTTCCTCGGCCGCCTTGCGCTGCAGGTCCTGGATCGCCTCTTCCGAATACCAGCCGGTGTGATCCGACACCACCACATTGCGCAGCCGCAGCAGCGGGTTGTCGCGCGCGACCGGTTCCTCGGCAAACACGTCCAGTCCGGCGCCGAACAGCCTGCCTTCCTGCAGGGCCTGCGCCAGGGCCGCCTCGTCGATCAGCGGGCCGCGTGCGGTATTGACGACGATGGCGGCCGGCCGCAGCAGGCCGATCCGGCGACGGTCGAGGATGTGCCGGGTGTCGGGCGTGAGCGGCGCATGCAGCGACACGATGTCGGCTTCCGCGCAGAGCCGGTCCATGTCCGTTGCCTCGACCTCCGGCGGCAGCGTCGCGTACGGATCGTGCACCAGCACCCGGTTCACGCCGACGCCGCGCATCTTCCGCGCGAACGCCGCGGCGATGCGGCCGTAGCCGACCAGTCCCAGCGTCTTGCCGGCCAGCCGGTACATCTTCTGCGCCGGACCGATGTTCCAGGCGCCGCTCCTCACTTCCCCGTCGCGGGTCACGATGCGCCGCGCCACCGCCATCAGCAGTGCAAGCGCCTGGTCGCTCACCTCCTCCGTCCCGTAGTCCGGCACGTTGGCCACCGCGATGCGCCGCAGCCGGGCGGCGTCGAGATCGATGTTGTCGACGCCGATGCCGTAGCGGACGATGGCCCTGCACTTTCGCATCGCCATGATGGCCGCCGCATCCACCGGCGACTCCCGCACCATGACGGCGTCGGCGTCGACCACCGCCTTGTGCACCCTGACGGCGTCGCCGTCGCAGGGCCGCAGCACCACGCTTGCACCGACGCCCCGCAGGACCGCCGCCTCGATGTCGTAGCGGTCGTAGCCGCCATCGATGACGACCACCTTGCGCGCGGCCTCGGCCATCAGTTGGCTTTACGGTTGGCGTCGACCGCCTGCATCAGCTTGTCGACCCACTCCTTGCCGACTTCCTTTTCGACATAGGTGCGGACCGCGGGCTGCGCGATCTTGCGGAAGCCGTCGATCTCGGCCGGCGACAGTTCGGTCACCTGCATGCCGAGCTTGGTCAGCACCGTCTTGGCGCTCAGGTCCTGCTCGCTGGTCATCTTGCGGTGCACGTCGCGCGCCAGCGCGGTGGCTTCGACGACCGCCTTCTGCTGCTGCGCATTCAGTCCCTTGAAGAAGCGCTCGTTGACCATGTAGGCATGGATGCTCCATACGTGGCCGTCCAGCGTCGCGTACTTCTGATACTGGTACAGGCTGGCCGCGAGGATGTTGGTGACGCCGTTCTCCTGCCCGTCGACGACCTTGGACTGCAGCGCGGTCGGCAGTTCGGCCCAGGGGATCGCCGACGCGGAGGCGCCGAAGGATTCCACCAGCGACTTGAACACCGGACTCGGCTGGATGCGGATCTTCATGCCCTTCAGGTCGGCGGGCGTCTTGACCGGGCGAAGGCTGTTGGTGAAGTGGCGCACGCCGTTGTCGGCGATGGCCAGCATCCGCACCCCGGTCTTCTGCAGCATCAGGTTGCCGAATTCCTCGCCGAACTTGGAGTCGTACACGCGCCAGGCATGTGCATGGCTGTCGAACAGGTAGGGGATCCCGAGCAGCGCAATCGGCTTGAAGATGGTGGCGATCGCGCCGTCATGCGGCACGGCCAGTTCCAGCGTGCCGAACTTCAGCGCTTCCATCACCTCCGCATCCTTGCCGAACTGGCCGGCCGGATAGATCTCGACCTTGAGCGAGCCGTTGGTCTGCTTTTCGACATGCTCCTTGAAGATCATCGCCGCCTTGTGCTGCGGCTGGTCGTCCTTGGCCGGCTGGAAGTGCGCGTACTTCATCACCTTCTGCTGGGCCAGGGCGACGGAAGGGCCGATTGCCAGCGCCGCGGCGATGGCGATGGCAGAGGCAAGCGTCCTGCGTTTTTGCTGTTTCATCTCGTGTCTCCTCGTTGGATCGATGGTTTTCTGGATGGGTGACGATGTTGCTAACGCGTGAAGCCGAACCAGGCGGGAACCGCGAGGCTGATCTGGGGGAACAGGATCACCAGCAGCAGCACGACCAGCTCGGCCAGCACGAACGGCAGGATGGCGCGGGCGATTCCCTCGAACTTCAACCGGCTGACCGACGCGATCACGAACAGCACGCCGCCCACCGGAGGCGTGATGAGGCCGATGGTCAGGTTCAGCACGATCGCCATCGCGAAGTGCAGCGGGTCGATGCCGAACTGGTCGGTCAGCGGCGCCAGCACCGGCACCAGGATGATCACCGCGGGCAGCGTGTCGATGAAGAAGCCGCAGATGAGCACGAAGATGGCGACGATGAACAGCACCAGCAGCGGATTCGTCGTCACGTCGGCGATCCCGCGGGCGATGTCCTGGGGCAGCTGCAGGATGGTCAGGATCCACGCGAACAGCGACGCCATGGCCACGATCAGCAATGCCGCCGACGTCACCAGCGCGCTTTGCAGCAGCACCTTGGCGATCAGCGACGCGTTCAGGACCCGGGTGATGAACAGGCCGACGAACAGCGCATACACGACGGCGACCGCAGCCGCTTCGGTCGAGGTGAAGGCGCCGCCGAGGATGCCGCCGATGATGATTACCGGCATGAGCAGCGCCGGCAGCGCCTTCACGAAGCTGCGGCCGCGTTCCGCCCAGCTCACCTTCTCGTGCGCAAAGCGGTAGCCGCGCTTGACGGAGATGATGTAGTTCGTCACGGCGAGCGCCACCGCGAGCAGGATGCCCGGCAGGATGCCCGCCATGAACAATCCGGCGACGGTCACCCGGCTGTCGCTGATTGCATAGATCACCATGATGATCGATGGCGGGATGATGGGGCCGATGGTGGCGGTTGCCGCGCTCAGCGCCGCCGAGTAATGCGGGTCGTAGCCGACGCGCTGCATCATGCGCATCATGATGGCGCCGGGCCCGGCGGCGTCGGCAAGCGCGGAGCCGCTGATGCCGGCGAAGATCATGTTGGTCAGGACGTTGACGTGTCCGAGCCCGCCGCGGATGTGGCCGACGAGGTTGTTCGTGAAGCGCAGGATGGCGCTCGTGATGGCGCTGGCCGACATCAGGTCCGCCGCCAGGATGAAGAACGGCACCGCCATCAGAGGAAAGGAGTTGATGCCGTTGAAGAAGCGCTGCGGCACGGACAGCAGGGACAGGTTGCCGTCCGCGACGAGGGCCAGCATGCCGGCGCCGCCCATGACGAAGGCGATGGGCATGCCGATCGCCATCATGATCAGGAAACCGAAGAGCAGTGCGATACCCATCAGATGCCTCCTTCGTCGACGGGGGCTTCGAGGCTTTCCGGGTATTCCAGCCGGTTGTCGACGAACGCGCGATAGATGAAGCCGATATGCACCAGGAGCAGGAGCGCGCCGAGCGGGACGGCCAGATAGGGAATGCCGAGCGGGATGTTCATCACCGGCGTCTCCTGCTCCCACGCGAACAGGGCGAACTGGAAGCCGAGCACGACCAGGGCCAGCAGGAAGACGATGATGAGCGCCGCGACAAGGTGGCGGACCCAGGCGCGGGTCCTGACGGGCAGGCGGTCCTGCAGGAGCTCGACGGCGACGTGACGCCCCTCGCGCAGCGCAAGGCCGGCGCCGAGGAAGGTGATCCACACCATCAGGTACTGGGACAGTTCTTCGGCCCAGATGAAGGAATAGTTCCAGACGTAGCGGCTGACGACATTGGCGAACACCATGACCACCATGGCCGCCATCATCGCGATGACGATCCAGCGGTTCGCCGCCAGGAACAGCTTCTCGATCGGGCCGACCGGGCGCGCGGGTGCCAGCGACCCGTCCGGTTGCAGTGCTTCTGCTGCCATGCTTGTCTCCTCCGGTATGTCCGGAAATTCTCGGCTGCAACGACGGCGTTGCAAGTCGGTTCCAAAACGGGGCTATTTGCAGCCCTCTGCAATCTAATATATCAGATAAAAAATCGGCTGTGCTACACTTTTCTGCAATGCCGGCCGCTTGGATATACTTCCGGCTGCGGCAGTCGGTACTTTATCTTGCTGTTTTCCTTGCCCTTTTCCGAGCGCCGCCAACGCTCCCGACCAGAATTCCATGACTGCAAAAGCCACCACCACCCACCGCAAGGTCGTCCGGCCGAAATCGCTGACCGACCTCGCGGTCGACATGATCCGGGCGGAGATCGTCGAGGGCCGGCTGCAGCTTGGGGAGCAGCTCTCCGAATCCCAGCTCGCCAACGACCTCGGGATCAGCAAGACGCCCGTGCGCGAGGCACTTTTCCAGCTGAAGCTGCAGGGGCTGGTCGAAGTCCATCCGCAGCGCGGCACGTTCGTGTTCCAGCTGTCGGAGGGCGACGTGCATGAAATCTGCGGCTTCCGGGAAGTGATCGAGTGCGCCGCGCTGGCGAAAGCGATGGAAGACGCGCGCGAGGCGCTTGCGGACACGCTGCAAGGCATTCTCGACGAGACGGCGGCGGTCGAGAAACGCGGCGACTTTGCGCAGCTGCCGCGGCTGGACGCGCAGTTCCACGAAGCGTTCATCGCCCACGCCGGCAGCACCTATCTCAACGTCTCCTACAACCTGATCTCCTACAAGATCCAGGCCTTGCGGGCGCGCCTGCCGGAGCACGATCCGGACGTCGACGAGTGCGGGCACAACCACGCGCTGATCGTCGCGGAGATCAAGGCCGGCAATACCGGCGCCGCGCAGGAAATCCTGCGCCTGCATATCCGCGACACCGAGCGCTCGTACATCTCGGCCAGCAAGAAACGCAACGTCCTGGCCGCGTAGCACAAGCCGGACGGCCGCGCCGGCGCGCCCGGCGATGCGTTGCCGTTCCGGCCATCCACGGCCCGCTCAGGCGGCCGCACTCCTGTTCCTGCCGCCGTGCTTGGCACGATAGAGCGCCTTGTCGGCGCGCCCGATCATCTGTTTCACGGTCTCGCCCGGCAGGAACTCGGCGACGCCGATGGACACCGTGACGGGAATGTCGCCCTCCTCGCAGCGCAGCGGAGCGGCGCCGATCGACGTCCTGATGCGCTCGGCGCAGGACAGCGCATCCCGCAATCCGGTGGCGGGCAGCGCGAGCAGGAACTCCTCGCCGCCGTAACGCGCAAAATACTCGCCGCTGCGCAGGTCCTGGCGCGCCAGCTCGGACACGCGCCGCAGCACCTGGTCGCCGGCCGCATGGCCGTAACTGTCGTTGACGTTCTTGAAATGATCGACGTCGAGCAGGCAGATGCTGAACGGCGTCGCGCTGCGCGCCGCAGCGGCCGCCTCGCGCTCCAGCACGCCGAGGATGAAGTGGCGGTTGAACGCCCCCGTCACCTCGTCATGTGCGGCAAGCACCCTTATGCGATCCATCGCCGCGGTCAGCGCCGCGTTGCGGGCGCGCAGGCGCAGCCGAAGGCGGGTGATCGCGCCGCCCATGAAGGCGAACCACGGGGTGATGAAGACCAGCGCCAGCCACTGCAGCAATTCAAGGCGCAGGCTCAGCCCGGACAATCCGTTGCGCCATGCCAGCAGCACCACCGCGCCGTAGGACAGCACCGCGAGCGTGCCAACCCGCATCAGCTCGACGGTGCTCAGCCGGAACAGGCCGAACATATAGATGAACAGGTAGGAAAGCATCATGGCCGGGCGCGCCTCGCTGGCATGGTAGAGACCGTAGGCCACGACCAGCAGCCCGGCATACAGCTGCGGAAACATCATGCTGGGATCGCGGAAGCGTTCCGAGAAACCGCTGCGCAGCATGGCCCAGAAGACGAGGTTCGGCGCGACCAGCAGGAACAGCAGCAGCAGCATGCCCCGGAAGCTGAATGCGGTCATCCCCAGCAGGTAGCAGACCACGACGAAGGCATAGCAGACCAGGTAGGAGCCCAGCGCCATCATCTGGCGCTTGATGTTGGTCCGCCGGATGTGGTCGTCGCCGAACACGAGACGACGCAAGGCTTCGCGCCCCCTGGCGGTGGACTCCTGTTCCGGGTTGCCGCTCATCCTGGTTCCTGAATGTTGTGGTTGACGGCCGCGGCAGCCCCGTCCTGCCAGGTTCGTTCCGTCGCCCGCGGCACAACTGCTGCGAGGCGGGCGGTCTTCTTCACGGGACGGCATCCGTGGCACGCAAGAAAATGCCTAAGTGCAATAGCGGTCTCGGCCCCTGGCGGCGTCAAGCGGTGTTGTACATCCAACGCGTGAAGGCGCGCGCCAGGTGCGGAAAGCGGATCGGCGGCTATCGGCCGGCGCACAACGCCCGCGACGGATCGGCCTCGCAGCGTCGGTCAATCAGGTAATTCGTGGCAAGTGCAAGCAAGATGCCGACCACCAGCAACACTGCCATGGTCTGAATGATTGTCCAACCCTCGTTCCTGTTCACGGGTTTTTGCATGGTTTGCACTCCTGGCTGCGCGCGATTTTTTTCGGCAAGGGCTGCAATTCTGCCATTGCCGAAGAACCTGAAGCAATGTGTACGGACTAAGGAAACAGTGCGCTTCTGCCAATCTTGCCCGCAACCGGGCATCCTCCCACGATGGCCAACAACTTTCTTGCGAGTAAAGTCAGTGTGACCTCGCCTGCCTTTCCGGCTGTTCCCGAAAATCGCTTCCGCCTTCTTGCCGAGGCGCTGGAGCGTATCGGCGGGCAACAGTCCAGGGCGCGCATACTGGACACGATGCGGATATACACGCGTCACCTGGTGGGCGCGAACGGCGCCTGCATCGTCCTGCGCGACCAGGACCAGTGCTACTACGTGGCCGAGGATTCGCCGGAGGGTGCGCTATGGCGGGGGCAACGCTTTCCGATGGCGTCATGCATCTCCGGATGGGTGATGCTGCATCGACGTACTGCGGTGGTGACCGACGTGCTGCGTGATTCCCGCGTACCGCCGGACATCTACCGGCCTACCTATGTAAAGAGCATGGTCATGGTGCCGGTCGGCGGGGACCGGCCGTTTGCCGCGATCGGCGCCTACTGGTCCGCGCTGCACCATCCCGCGCCGGACGACATCGCCGTGCTGGAAGCCCTGGCGCGGGCGTGCGGCGCAGCGCTCAGGCAATGCGACGCCTACGAGCAGCTGCGCGAATCCGAGGAACGCTTCCGCAACCTGCTCGAGGTCAGCCCGGATGGCCTCCTGATCAATGTCGGCAACCGCTTCGCCTACGCCAACCAGGCGGCGTTGACCCTGCTGCGCGCCAGCGCGGCGGACCAGGTAGTGGGGCGCTCGGTGTTCGACTTCATCCTTCCCGCCTACCATCGCCAGGCCCGCGAACGGATCATGCGGGCGCTGGCCGGCCTCGCCAATCCGCTGGCCGAGACCGGCATGCGCGCGCTCGACGGCACGAGCATCGACGCCGAGACCGCTGCCGGCCCCGCGCACTGGAACGGCATGCCCGCCGTGCAGGTGCTGATGCGCGACGTCGGTGCGCGCCGGCGCAGCGAGGAAAAGCTGCGCCGAAGCGAAGCCTCGCATCGCATCGCGATCGAAGCCGGGCGCATCGGCACCTGGGACCTCGACCTGGCGACGCAGATCTGCGTCGCCTCGCCGCGCATGCTGGCAATGCTGAACCTGCACGGGTCGCCGGGCACGTTCGCCATGGCCGACTGGATTGCAGTGCTGCGGCCCGAGGACGGACCCGCGTTGCAGCAGGCCCTGGCCGACTGCGTGGGCGGCGGCGCGCCCCTCGATATCGAATACCGGGTGCGCGACAGCGAGGGCGGGGTACGCTGGCTGTACTCGCGCGGCGCCTTGTACCGTGACAGCGCAGGCGTGCCCGCCCGGGTGCATGGCGCGACGATCGACATCACGGCCAGAAAGGACACCGAGGAAGCGCTGCGCATCAGCAACGAAAGGCTCAACCTGGCGGTAAAGGGCGCCGGCGAAGGCGTCTGGGACTGGGACTTCAAGCGCAAGACACGCCACTTCTCGGCGCGCGCGAAGGAGATCCTCGGCTATGCCGACAACGAGATCGACGATGCCGACGTCGACTGGTCGGCACGCATCCATCCTGACGACATGCCGCGGGTCGAGGCCGCCTTCGCCGACTGCCTCGACGGCAAGACCCCGACCTACATCTGCGAGTACCGCGTGCGCACCAGGGACGACCGCTGGAAATGGGTGCTGTCGCGGGGCATACTCGCCTCGCGCGACGCCGACGGCAAGCCGCAGCGTTTCACCGGCATGGTCACCGACATTTCCGAGCGCAAGCAGGCCGACGAGCTGATCTGGCGGCACGCCAATTTCGACGCCCTCACCGGCCTGCCCAACCGCCGCCTGTTCCGCGACCGGCTGGACCGGGCGGTGACCCAGGCCTTGCGGACCGACCAGGGGTTCGCGCTGCTGTTCATCGACCTCGACCGCTTCAAGGAAATCAACGATCTGCTCGGCCATGACACCGGCGACCTGCTCCTGGTGCAGGCCGCCCAGCGCATCCGCGGCTGCGTGCGCGACGCCGACACGGTGGCGCGGCTCGGCGGCGACGAGTTCACGGTGATCCTGGCCCAGCCGGGCAGCGCCGGCCAGACGGAACAGGTGGCGCAGAAGATCCTGGCGGCACTCACCAAACCGTTCATGATCGGCCGCGAGGTCGCCTACATCTCGGCCAGCATCGGCATCACGATGTGCCCGACCGACGCCAGCGCGCCGGAAGAGCTGATTCGCAAGGCCGACCAGGCGATGTACGCCGCCAAGCACGGCGGCAAGAACCGCTTCAGCTATTTCACGCTGTCCATGGACGAGAAGGCCCAGCGCCGCCTGCGGCTGGCCAACGAGTTGCGCGGCGCGCTGCGCGCCAACCAGCTGTCCGTCTACTTCCAGCCGGTGCTCGACCTGCAGACCGGGCAGGTGGTCAAGGCGGAAGCCCTGTTGCGCTGGCATCATCCGCAACTGGGCAACGTCGATCCCGCGCAGTTCATTCCGCTGGCGGAAGAGACCGGCACGATCAATGCGATCGGCGACTGGGTGTTCCGCGAGGCGGCCGCCTGGGCGCAGCGCTGGAGCAGCAAGCTCGGCACGCCGTTCCAGGTCGGTGTCAACAAGTCGCCGGTGCAGTTCCTCGCGCAGGAGGAAGAGGGATGGGTCGCCTACCTGCAGCGCATCGGCGTATCCCCCCAGCACATCGCGGTGGAGATCACCGAAGGCCTGCTGCTCAACACCTCGGGCAGCGTCTCCGGCAAGCTGTTCGAATACCGCGACGCGGGCATACAGGTGGCGATCGACGACTTCGGCACCGGCTACTCGTCGATGGCATACCTGAAGAAGTTCGACATCGACTACCTGAAGATCGACCGCTCCTTCGTGCGCGACATGGCCGCCGACGAAGCCGACAGGACCATCGCCGAGTCGATCATCGTGATGGCCCACCGGCTCGGCCTGAAGGTCATCGCCGAGGGCGTCGAATCGCGCGAGCAGATGGACCTGCTTGCCGCCGCCGGATGCGACTATGGACAGGGCTTCCTGTTCTCGCGTCCGCTGCCCGCGGCGGATTTCGAGCAATTGCTGTTGTCCCGGCAGGGGCGCGGACGGCTGAACTGAGAGTCGCGGCGCGCCCGGCGCCGGCAGGTCCGGGCGCGGTCCTCCCTGCGCCCTGCCGACTGCTAGGGCGAGTGCCCCAGCATCTCATCGATCGATGCGAAACGCCAATGGCCTCCGCCAGTAACCGCCCCTCCCCGCCGCGCAGCGCCTGGGCCGGGTTCCTTCCATTCGGTCGCATGGCCCGGCGCCCTCTCCGGCGCCGTGGCGCCGCCGCCTTCGTCCGGCTCTTCCGCCGCCGCCCGGGCGATCGCCAGCAACCAGTCCGGGATGCTCTGCGTCGATGCGCGGCTCGAGGCGCTGCACGCGCTGACGCCGCTCTGCCATGTGGCTGCGCTCGACGCGGAGCTGACGCTCGTTGACCGGCCGCGCACTGGCGCGTTTCCCTCCGACGGCCAGCTCAGGCGTCGCCGGCTGAAGTCGCCGGCCGGGCCGGTCGCAGGAGCGGTGGACGGACGACCAGCGGCAGACGGCGTCGCAGCATCGGCCGGGTTGGAAACGGCCGGTGCTGCGTCGGCCGCGGCGTCCGGGTCCGTGTCCGCCGCGGCGCGGCGGCGCCTGGAAACCGCAGCCTTGAGCTTCTCGCGCAGGCGCTTTGCGATGGCGCTCTCCTGCCGCGTCCCGCGCCGGCTTCCATCTGCCCTTTCCGCCGCCCCTGCCGCCACCGCGTCATGGAGTTCCTCCGCGGCGGCCCTGCTGTCCCAGGGAATCACCCGACTGCTTTCGCGGTGGCGCGGATCGCCCGCAGGCCGGTTGTAGGCGCGATTGACGGTCGTGATGTAGCCGGCCTGCTGCAGCGCATAGTCGACTGCCTGCGTCTCGTTCCAGTTCGTCGAGCACAGCGTGCCGCCGTCCGGCAGGATGAAGAGCACGCTTTCGCATCGTTCCGGAAAATGGATGTTCCACTTTTCCTTGCCGTGCATGACGGCGTCGTGGGGATAGCCGCTCGCGTGAATGCCGGCGTTGATCGCATCGATGATGCGGCTGTCGGTCGGCGTGAGGCGGCCGCGGTCTGCCGTTGGCTGCCGCACCGCCGGAAGTTCGAGCACGTCGTTGATCACGGTCTCGATCAGCGCCACCCAGCGGCGACGCGCCTTCGGACAGGAAGGGTCCCGTTCATCGAGGCGCTTCACGAACAGGCCATGCAGATCCTTGTAGCCCGCGAATGCGTTTGGTTTCAGCCGCGGATAGAAATCGAATGCGTCGTAGTCGGCAGTCAGCGGAACGCCGTGCACCCCCCTGAAACGCACGCGCTTGTACGCGTCGCCTTCCTTTCGCCCGACCGAGAACTTGCGGCGTGCTTCATCGAGTTCGAAGCGGTAAGTCCGGTCGCGCTCGACGTCGCGCACCCCGATCGTCCAGTGGCCTGCCGGCGTCGTTCCTCCCACCTCCAGCAACTGCAGGCGTTCGCTATCCACATAGTCGCGGATCCGCAGCGCAAGCGGCGCTGCATCCAGCAAGGAGACGGTGGAATCGTTGCGCTCCCCCGGCGCCTCGATCAAGCCGCCGAGCGGACCGTCGTTGCGCAGCGATTTGTCCTTGACGTTCAATCCCTTCATCGGCAGCCGGCCGTACTGCATCCAGAACCGGCTTTCAGGATTGACCGTGCGGAACGCAAGCACGGTGTCGAGTCCGGCGGCGACCGCCTTCAGGACCTCGATGTGTGCCGGCAGGAGACCCGATCGCGCCTCCGCCTCCCGTCCGCTCGGCAGGACCGCTGCGAGGCCGGCGCAGTCGATGTAGCGCGGCGCAGGCGGCCTGACCCCCGCATCGTTGCGGGCATCGGCTGCCGGCAGGTGCAGCATGTTGCGGACGCGATCGCGAAAGCCCGCATGCGGGGGATCGACCACGGCCGTACGGTCTGCCGGCGGGCGGGACGCTGCCGGTTCGTGCGCGGCCAGGCCCGGGTGTTGTCCGGCGCTGAGGTGAAGACGCATTGGTCGGGAGTGAAAGTCGCGGCACGGGATATACGCATGGGTGGCATGTACGCCCCCGGGGTTCCACGCCGACGACGCGGCGACGCCGGACGGTCGCCTGATGGCCTCCGCGGCGCCTACCTGGCCTCGAATTCCACCAGGATCTTCATCCGGGCGCGGCTTGCCCTTCCGTCCTTGATCCCGGGATGCATGCGCGACTGCATGAAGGTCTCGATTGCCGCCTTTTCGAATGCGGGCGGCAGGTCGGATTCGCCCAGTTCGATGCGATCGATCCGCCCGCTTTCTCCCACAAACAGGACAAGCACACCGGTGACCCTGGCCTTGTCGAGCACGGCATCCGGAAAGGGCACGACCACGGGAGACGCCGGCTGCGGCGGGACGTCGAGTTCTTTCGACGGGAGATACGGAAGCTCCTGGATGACGGCCAGGCCGCCAGCCGGAGACGCGTCGCCCGGGGCGCCAAGGGGATGACCGTCCGCGGGGCGGGCGCTCTCCGGCGGCGGCGGATCCGTCGGGGTGGCTTCACCTTGGGCGGCAGGGACCACAGGTGCCGGCGACGCCGCCAACCGGGACGTCGGTACCTCGGTCACCGCTTGTGTCGTCGCCGGGGACGGGGCTGCGTGAAGCCGCACTTCCATCACGCGCGCCTCGCGCCCGTTTGACGGCGATGGCGCGTGGCCCGGCTGCTGGGCACGCCACAGGCCCACCGCCGCCGCATGCACGGCAAGCGATGTGCACAGCCCGACAACGACCTGCCTTTTCATCGTCTCGATCCGGCGCGGCGGCAGGCCTTGCCGCCGCGCCTGCGAAGGAGGTCAATCAGTCCGGGATTTCCCGCCATGTGGTCCTGTATACCTTGGAACCCGTGCCGAACGGAGGCGGGTTCTCCTCGGCGCTGATATTGCCGGCGCTGTCCGTGACGACGGTGACATTCTTGCCGGGCAGGCGCAGTGTCTTGATGCCGGCGACGAGCGCATTGCCGCCGAGCCGCATGCCGGCCATGCCGTCGACGGCCGTGCTCATGCTCAGGCCGCTGTTGATGTCGAAGAAGTAGAGGAAGGCATAGCCCCCGACGTCGCAGGCATTCACCGCGGGAACGTTTGCGGCCACCGTCAGCGTATTGAACTGCAGGGACATGTCGACGTTGACCCGCTCGCCCGGCGACCGGTTGCCCGGGTTGAAATCGAGGTACCAGCCGTCATGCGTGGCCCAGTTGATCGCAGCGCCACTGACGGTACGGATGGTCCGCCCCACCATGGTGCCGGTGGCGCCGGTGGTCTCGGTCAGCGTTCGGGGCAGCATGGTACCGCCACGCACATCGGCTATGCCTGTCGCCGCCAGCGTGTCCTTGATTGCATAGAGCGACTGCTGGCTGGTGTCGCTGACGTCGCCGTTGCCGAGATACCGGCCGGTGCCCACCATGACCACCGGCTGGTTCGGCGTGCCGGCGCCGACCACCGCGAGCTCGGGCTTGACGGTGATTGGCTGCAGCTTGTTGCTGCCATCCTTGAGCTGCGCGAGGCGCACCGCTTCCTTGCCTGCGGGCTCGTAGTTGTCGTCGAAGTCAATGCGCCAGACATTGCCCAGCATGTCGCCGCCGTACAGGCGCTTGGCAATCGGCATTGCCGGATCCTCGATCCATGCGTTGAGCTTGCCCAGGCCGCTCGGCGTGCCGGTGGTGCCGGCCGGGGTGGTGCCGGTGGTGTAGGTCGGGATGACGTCGTCATCCAGCAGCGCACCGGTGTGGGCGTCGACCACGAAGACGCGGCCGTTGCCGTCGCCGGTGTTGCCGCAGCCGTTCCCCGGATAGTTGTTGATGCCGGAACTGAAGATCACCACCCACTTGCCATTCTTGCGCTTGGCCACGATCGGGTTTCCGTAGGTGTAGCCGAGCTGCGGATGACTGAATTCCCACAGGCCCTTGGGATTGGTCGGATCGGTCACGTCCAGCGCGTAGTACGAGCATCCACCCTTGTTCAGGCCGCCGACCAGGATCGTCTTCCAGCTGGCCGCGTTGGCACACATCTGCGGATCTTCCGCCAGGTTGATGCAGATGTCGGCGACGGTCGGCGAGCCGTCGACGTAATACTGGTGGTTGTTGCCGTAGTTGCGGTCGGCCAGGCGCCACATGTTCTTCATGACGCCGGTCGGGACGAAAGCCCAGCGCTCGTTGCCGTTCTCCGCGTCGAACGCATGCAGCATGCCGTCGTTGGCGGCGGCAAACACGGTCGCAACCTGGTCCGCATTGTTGGCCTTGAAGGTGCCGTAGCTGGTGTCGTACGTATCGTACGCAAAGGACGGCTTCTTGGTGTAGACAGGCACGGCATTGACGATATCGCCGAGCACGTGCTCGCGGTCGCGATAGAGGCGGTTGCCCTCTGCGTTGGTCGCTTCGTCCTCATGGACATTGCGTCCGCGGAGATAGTTGACCAGGTTTTCCCCGCTGTTGGCGGCGTTGCGTCGCGCGTCCGTCGTCAGGTCATCGGCATCGTTGCCGCACTGGTCGATCGCAGGCGACTTGGCGCAGATTTCCGTGAAATGGCCTCCATGCCCGTCGTCCGAAAGATTGGTGAACGTGAAGTCCTTCACCTTGTTCGTCGCGTCCGCATTGAAGTACTTGATGGTGCGGCCGTCGCTGTTGGCCGCGGCGCCGGATACCTTGCTATCGAGCTGGGTCTGTGCCGACCACAGCGGGGCATCCGACAGCGCGCCGGACTCGGTATTGATGGAATAGGCAGCCAGGTCGCCGTCCCACTTGGCGGTCCGGTACAGCGCGACGTAGACGTTGTTGTCGCCGGCCACCGGCTCCAGGTTGGACGTGGCCGCCGCCGATGACGAACCCTTGCGCGCCTGGATGCCGGACAGCGCCGCCTGGATGCCGGCCTTGAGCGAGGCGGCATTGCTGGCGCTGTAGTAGGTGCCGCGCCCGTTGACCGCCGCGTGCCACAGGTCGTCGATCTTGGCGAGCTCGTTGTTCGGATTCGGCCAGTTGGCGGTGTCGTTGGCGATATCGTAGTACTGCGACACGCCTTCGATGTTGTCGGCCGTCTCGTAGTTGCTCTCGTACTTGATGGTGCCGCTCACCCCCAGCCCGATGGTGAAGCTCGTCATGTGCTGGCTGTTGCTGGTGTCCTTGCCGCTGCCGGCGACATTGTTCTTGCACAGGTTGGTGTAGGTGGGACTGGCACTGCCCGCCGGGTTGCTGCAGTTGCCGTGGACGGTGTCGCGCAGGTCGGTCGTGTAGTAGTAGTAGGCGACGTCGGCCAGCGTGTTGCTGATATTGAGGTCGTCCCGGAACGGCAGGAGCGCGCCTTCGGTGGCCGCGGCGCCGCCGGCGAAGTTGGTCGTGCTGAAGCTGCGGTTCCTGTTGCCCGAAACCTTGTCCATCGACAGGCTCAGGGAGCCGGTGAACGCGCCGAGCGAGGCAGGGGCGGTGATGGTCACCTTGCCGTTGCTGTAGTCGGCGTCGTAACCGGTGGTGCCCGTCCGGCTGTCGATCGCATTCCGGATCGCCTGACCCAGGGTGTCGCGGTTGGTGGTACAGGAGTTGGGCACGCGCGTGTTGAACAACACGACAGGGGTACCGCTGCCGGTATCCACGGTCAGCCCGGTCGCCTGGTAGCAGCCGTTATTGTTGCCATTGCCGGAGTAGTCGCCAATAGTGATCGTCGCCCTTGCCGCGACCGCCGCAACCCCCGGGCCGTCCGCGTTGCCGACATTGTCGGTGCCGTTGATCTTCTTCGGCCCGTACGAGCCCTGCTCGGCCTCGGTGTTCCAGTAGCCGTCGGTCGACAGGATCGTGAAGTTCTGCTGGCAGGAATACTGGACCGGATCCCATCCCGAAATCTGCCCCGCGTACATCCGGCCCATCCGCGACAGGGCGGCGCGCAATGGCGTCCAGCCCCCGTCCCGGCCGCCGTACAGTTTCTGGTACCACTCGTAGCGCTGGGTGCCGGAAGCGCTTCCCGCGTAGTCGTTGATCTTCAGGTCGTTGTTCTTCCCGGTCGAATTGTCGGCGCCGGACTCGGCGCTGTTCAGGAAGAACAGGCCGACGCGGTACTTGCTCTCGTCCAGGTCCTTGAATGCCTCGCCCGCCGCCGCCTTCATCAGGAAGGCGCGGCGGCGGTAGTAGGAATACCAGTTGGCGTAGTTGGTCTTGGCGGCGGCGCTCCCGGCTGCCACGCCGGGCGCCGCGATGCTGTCCGCGCTGGTGACCACGGTGTACCGCGCATCGTTCAGGCAGGTGGTGCTGTTGATGTCCGCGCTGCTGGTCGGATAGGTGTAGTAGTACTTGGTGCTTGCACCCGTCGTGAGATTCCAGCTTTGCGACAGGTTGGTCGGGCTGTTCGATGTGGCGCCGCCGGCGTAAGTATGGCTGCCGTTGGGAAAGTAGCCGTCCTTCAGTGCCGCGGTGAAGCTGGCGTCGGGGAAGCGGGTGACGCCGTCGCTGTACACGGCGCCGCCGATCTTGAACGGCGGCTTGTAGGTTTCATTCGGGTTGTAGAACAGGGTGTTGTACTTGTACCAGCCCCAGCAGTTCCTGGTCTTGTTCGTGCCGTCGCTGTCCGGCATGTTCTGTTCGTCCATCGAGCCCGAGTCGTCGACCACGAAGGCGATGTTGGGCTTGACCGCGTTGGCGTTCGTGATGCCGTTCGCGAGCGGCGCGTTGGCGAGGTCGGTGACGGCCGACAGGGCCGTCGCCGGCAGCGCGCCCAAAAACAGCAGCAGCGGCATCGGCCGCACGGCGGACGTCAAACGCGAAGTGTTCTGGTTCATCGCACTCTCTCTGCTAGAAATGGACATAGCTTTCCGTATAGCTCACCGTGTTGCGCGGCCCGTCCGCACGGACGACGATCCGGAAGAAGGGACCGGCCTCCGTCGCAAATCGCTTCTCGTCGCCCTTCTTGATCTCGCCGCGCTTGGGCGACTGGTTGCCGGCGCCCGGCAGGGGCTTCGCGCAGGCCTTGTTCGCCTCGCCCTCGGTCTTGCACATCCGGGTGATCACGTAGCGGGTGGTGTAGCCGTTGTTGGCGTTCTCGGTAGCAGGCTGGAGGCACTTTGCGTAGGTGTTCTCCGCCGCGTACGCACAGTCGTTGTCGTGCCAGTCGATCAGCACGCGCGTCGTGCGCGACGAGGTGCCCGTCACGTCCAGTTCTTCCACGCTGGTCGCGTAGTACCCTGCCGCTTCGTTCTTCTGGTTCAGGGCGACGCCGGTGTTGTTGGCCTGCAGCCAGGTGATGGCGCCCTCCACCGCGCTGTCCGCGGCAAGCGTCGTTCCCTGCTTGAAGGCCACGTTACCGGCGACGAGGGCGCCGGTGTCGACCATCCGGATCAGGCCGACCGCGGCAAGCGACATCACGGTCAGCGCGACCAGGACGATCAGCAGCGACAGTCCGCGCTGCGCCGGCGCGCGCGCGGAGGAAAGGAAAGAGGTCGCGGAGTGCTGGTCCGCGCGAGTATGGCGCCGCATGTGCAGGGTTCTCCTTCTCATTGCTGCCAGATCGCGTTGCGCAAGGGGATGGTCGTGTCAAAGACACGGTAGCGATAGCGCTGCCAGTTCGGCACGGCGCTGACATCGATCTTCACGCCGTTTCCGTTCGGGTTCGGCCGCCAGCAGACCGCGGCCGGATGCGGGGTCGCGCTGTTGCAGGTCGAGGCCGCCTGCGCGCCGTCGAGCGTGACGACCTGCGACTCGGGCGCCTGCCCGCGCGCGACGATGGCCACGCGCACCGCGATCACCTGCTTCCACTCCGCCGGCGTGGTGGGGGCCGTCGCGTTCCAGACATCGACGATACGGTCGTTGCTGGTGTCCTTGCCGTAGACCGCCTGCAGCTGGACGATATTCGGGTACATGTCGAATACCCCCGTGCCATTGGTCTTCATGTCGTAGGCGGTCTGGCGCAGGTACTTGTTGTCGTGGATGCTGTAGGTGTGGTCGGTGAAGCTGCCGAGGTTGATCAGGTAGTCGCCCGCCGAATAGCCGGCCGTGGGGAAGATGGTCGACCCGCCAGGCTGGTTCCAGTCGCTCTGGCCCGAGTTGTGCAGCACCTGGTTCTGACCCTGGCCACCGCCACCGTTGCCGCCGCCGTTCCCATTGCCGCCACCGCCGCCGCCACCGCCGGCGCCGCCGGTTCCCGTCACCTGGAACACCGAACACCAGGTCGACGGGCCGAGGTTGAGGGGAACCGCGATCACCATGTCGCCTTCCTGCATGCCCAGGTCCGACTCCACGAAGAAGTTGGCCGCGGTGCGCGGATGATCGACCGAGATCCGGGTCGGCAGGGTCACGCCGTTTTTGGAGCTGGCGACGAAGCGTATGCTGTCGGGCGCCCCGAGCGCGCCGTCGGTGATGGCGGCCGGCACCAGCGTGAAATCCTTGTCCACCCCGTCGTGCTGCGCCTTTACCGGACAACCCAGCGAATCCGCCCTGGTCGTCATGCCGAAGCCGGCGTTCTTGCCGTCGCGTTCGATCGTATACAGCGCGAGTGTCGCGTTGATCGTCGAATCCGCCCCGGACGTGGCATTGCCCTGCCGCGCGCTGGCGACCTGCATCACCTGGGCGATCACCAGGACGGTGACGAGGCTTATGGTGAGGCCGACCATGATCTCCACCAGGGAGAAGCCGGCCTGCGGTCTGGACTGGGCGGTGTTCATGCTTTCGTCCCCTCAGTTGGTGATGTTCGCATCGACTTCGAACTGTCCGGGCACCGCATCCTCGCCGGGCAGCCTCCATGTCAATTGGATATTCACCGCCGTGCCGGCGATGGTGACGTTCGCGCTGCCGTTCGGGAGTTGCTGTCCGACCCTGGTGCGCCAGTTGGTGCAGTTGGCGAAACCGCCGTTGGTGCAGACGCCGTTGTTCATCGCATAGTTGTTCAGGTTGAGCTGATCGACCCACATCTGCCCGATGAGCTGGTTGGCGAGGAAGGCGGACTCGCTGCGCAGCTTGGCCTCGGTGACGTTCTTGCTCATCGTTGCCTGCAACCCGACCAGCGCCAGGATGCCGAGGGAAAAAAGCAGCACCGCGACCAGTGCTTCCACGAGGATGATGCCGTTCTGCCGCCTGGCGGCGACGTGCATTCTTGTCCGGGCATGCATGAGAGGACCTTTCATGTTCAGCAGGCTGCGGGCTTGCTGCTGTCGGCGACGTCCGGATCGCATTGCCGGACCGCGCCGCCAGAGGTGATGCGTATGTCCAGCTTGCGGGCGGCTGCGCCGCCGGATGCGGCGCGGAACTGGACGGTCTGGATCGGCGTGCCGCCGCCACAAGTGGTCTCGGCGCCGCCGAAGCCGTTGAAGGTGATGCAGGTTGCGGCCGCGGCCAGGGCGTTCTTTGCGCTGACGGTGACATTGGGGCTGCCGTCGCCCCCGCCACGGGTCTGGATGATGCGCGGGACGACGCTGTCCGAGGCGGCGTTGTGGCATGCGGCCGACGGATCGTCGAAGCTGACCACCCATGAAGTGCCGCTTGCGCTCCTTGCGCAGGTCTCGCCGAGATTGTCGACGATCCAGAAGCTTACCCGGGCATTGCGTCGCAGCGCCTCCGAGCGCGCGAGATTCAGGCCCGCCTGCATGTTTTCGACGGCGGTACGGACCTGGGTGTTCTGGATGAACGCCTGGAAGTTGGGCATGGCGACGGTGAGCAGGACCGCGACGATCGCCACCCCGATCATCATCTCCACCAGCGTGAAGCCGGCAGTCCGTTTCATGTGCACGCCCCGTCCATCAGCATTCGCTCCCCTTCACCATCCAGCATCCCTTGGCGATGACGCTTCCCTTGAACTTCGTCGTTCTCCTCATGTTGTCGCTGTCGATCGTGTAGACGTGGCCGTCGGCCGCGGTACCGGCGCTGCCGGTGGCGGTGACGCGGAAGGCCTGGTTGGCCACCGTCGCACCCGTGAGTTCGCAGGCGTAGGTGAATTTCCCGCTCGCGGCGAACGCCACCCGGGCGGCGGTGCCGTCGTGGCCGCAGCTGTCCGTGCCGAAGTTGAGGTTGCTCTGGTAGAACTGCTCGAGCCTGACACGCATGTCTCCCAGGTTGGAGAACGCTTCCTGCAGCGCGCTGCGCCTGACGTAATCGCGATAGTTGGGCACGACGATGGCGGCCAGGATCCCGATAATGGCGACCGTGACCATCAGTTCGATCAGGGTAAAACCACGTGTGGCCGTTATGGCTCGCGACATGCGCATCTCTCCGTATTGTTTTCGCGAGGAATCATAATGCATCCCGGTAACGCAACAAACGTTTAGTTACAAATTTATCACATATTGCCCTGCGGCAATCTTTCAGCTTCCAGAGTACACCGCAAAACGGGAAAGCGCCAGCAGGAAATAACCGGGCGGGGCGGCAGCGCCACGGGCTTGCCTTTCATGCCACAATCGCCCGCATGAATAGCCGCGGAAAACAGACGACCAGGCTGGCGGAATTCAGCATCCGGCCCAGCCAGCTGCCCGGCGCGGAGCTGGTGGAGGCAAGCACGCGCCGCCGCTTCCCCCGCCATATCCACAGGGAATTCGGTATCGGCCTGATGCTCGACGGAGGACACCGCTCCTGGAGCGGCAGCGGCAACGTGGAGGCAGGCCCCGGCGACATCATCACCGTCAATCCCGGCGAAGTGCATGATGGCGCGCCGGTGGGAGACGCAGTGCGTCGCTGGCGCATGCTCTACTTTTCGCCGGAGCTGGTGGCGTCGGCCGCGGCCGACATCAGCGCCGGCAGGGGCGGCGGCTACGCCTTCCGGCTGCCGGTGATGCAGGCGCCGCATCTTGCCGGCTGCCTGCGCCGGCTGTTCATGGCAGCCTCGGACGGCGCCGGCGCAAGTCCGCTGCTGCGCGAGACGCTGCTGCTCGACCTGCTTGCGTTGGCGGGATCGCAAACGCCGCCCTTGCCGGTTACCGCGCCGCCGGCGGCCATCGTGCACGCCCGCCAGCGCATCGACGACGATCCGGCATCCGTGCTGACGCTCGCCGACCTTGCCCGCGAGGCGGGCCTGAGTCGCTTCCAGCTGGTGCGCGCCTTTTCCCGCTTCACCGGCCTGACGCCGCATGCCTACCTGCTGCAACGCCGGATACAGCAGGCGCGGGTCCTGATCGCCGCCGGCACGCC
Source organism: Noviherbaspirillum sp. (assembly GCF_036563305.1). GTDB lineage: Bacteria > Pseudomonadota > Gammaproteobacteria > Burkholderiales > Burkholderiaceae_D > Noviherbaspirillum. Next base: position 332,601 of record NZ_DATCMQ010000013.1, read on the forward strand.
GCTGGCGGAAGCAGCCCTGGCGAGCGGCTTCGCCGACCAGAGCCACATGACCCGCCTGTTCGCCCGCACCTACGGCATCGCCCCGGGAGCCTACGCAGCCGCGCTTGCCTGAACCGGCCCGCCTGCAATTTCGTTCAAGCCGGCGGCCGGCGCGCCCGCTATCCTCGGCCGGACTTTCCTGAACGACGAGGACATCATGCACGCACGACTACAAGGCTACCTTTACCTGGCGCTCGCCATGCTGCTGGTGGGCAGCACCGTAATTGCAAGCAAGATTGCGGCGGCCGGACTGCCGCCTTTCACTGCGACGGCGCTGCGCTTCGCCATCGCCTTCCCGTGCTTCCTTGGCCTGCTGTGGCTGCACGGAATGCGCTTGCCCGCGCTTTCCGGCCGGGACTGGGCATTGCTGACGGTGCAAGCCATCGCCGGCAGCGTCGGCTACACCACGCTGCTGATCGCCGGCCTGCGCAGCGCGTCGGCGGCCGACGCCGCCGTCATCCTCGGCACGCTGCCGGTGGTGTCGGCAGCCATCGCGGTACTGGTCCTGGGGGAACGGCCGCATCGCATGCTGCTGCTGACCATCCTGGCGGCGGGTGCCGGGGTCCTGGCGATCGCCTGGCAGCCAGGCGCGGATGCGGGCGGTTCGCTCATGGGCAATGCGCTGATACTCGGGGCGGTCTTTTGCGAAGGCCTGTTCATCCTGCTCAACAAGCGACTCCGCACCGAAATTCCGCCGCTGATGCTGTCGGCGCTCATGACCGGCATCGGCCTGGCGGCGTCATTGGCGCCGGCGCTGCTGGAAGCACCCTGGACAGGCAGCGCGGGGGCGCCGGCAATCTGGGCCGTCGCCTACTACGCCCTGGTGCCCACGGTCGGCGGCTTCCTGCTCTGGTATGCGGGCGCGGCGCGGGTCAGCGGAGCGGAGGCATCGGTGTTCACCGCCCTCGCGCCCATGTCGGCGCTGCTGCTCGCGGCGCTGATGCTCGGCGAGCCGGTCGGCTGGCGCCAGCTGGCCGGGATGGCATGCGTGCTGGCCGCAGTGCTGGCACTGGCGCTGCCGCCCGCTGCCGCCGGACGCCGTGCACGCGGCCCGCAACGCGGCCCGGGCCGGGCGGCGGCGAGGCAGCCAGAGTGAGCTACGGGCGCGGTGCCCGGCCATGCGGCTCGGCCGCGCCCTGTCTGTCGGCGAGGGGAAACAAGCGTCGCGCTAGTGTCGAGGAGAGCCGGTGACGGCGACTTGCGGCCGCGGCGCGGCCGCCGCCTCAACGCCCTCTTCCGCCGCGAAAGCCGCCATGCCCGTGGCCGTGCCCCCGGAAACCGCCGCCGCGATGGAACCCGTGGCGGTGCCCGCGAAAGCCGTCCAGGTGGTGGTGATGGCGATAACCGCCCCCGCTGCGGTAGTTCAGCCCGAAGCCGAAGTGCACCGGCGGTCCGACATAGACCGGTGGCGGAACGACATACGCCGGCGCGACCGGGTAGGCCGTGGAATAGACCGGATAGGTGTCGTAATAGGTGACCGGCGGCGCATCGTAGGGCGCGACGACGCATCCTGACAGGACGGCGGCGGCGGCAAGCGGCAACAGGATCTTCATGGCGTCCTCGTCTGGAAACTCTCCGTTAGATGGCGGCCGGCCGCCGCTGTTCGCCGCCCCGGGAAATATTTTCAGGAAGACAGGCGTGCGGGTCCGGCGCCGTCCGCGGCCCCGTGCCGTCCGAACTGCTCGCGCAGGAAGGCCACCAGCGCCCGCGCCGCCGGCGACGCGCTCTTGCGATGCGGGTAGACCGCCTGCAACGGATAGTCCTCGCCGGTATACCCATCGAGTATGGTCACCAGCCGGCCGGCCTTGACATCGTCCTGCACGTCAAGCCAGGACTTGTCGGCAATGCCGTGCCCCGCCAGCGCCCAGTTTCGGGCGATGCCGCCGTCGTCCGCCATGCGGTCGCCGCGCACCCGTACCTCCAGCGGCGCGCCCGCAACAGTGAAGCGCCAGGTGTTGAACAGTCCGCTCTTGCGGTGATAGAGCAGGCAGTTATGGTCAGCCAGTTCGCGCGGATGGACAGGAGTGCCGTGCCGCGCGAGATAGGACGGCGCCGCCACCACCACCCGCCAGTTGCGCGCCAGCGGCTGCGACAGCAGTGACGAATCCTCCAGCTTGCCGTAGCGGATCGCGACGTCGACCGCGTCGCGGAACAGGTCGCTGACCTGGTCCGACAGCTGCAGCCCGAGGCGCACGCCGGGATGGGCGGCCTGGAAGATATCGAACCAGGGCAGCAGCCGCTGCCGCCCGAGGTCGGACGGCGCGGACACGCGCAGGTCGCCCCGGACCTGGGCGGCGCCGGCGGCGAGCAGTGCCTCGCCTTCCGCCAGCAGCGCGAGCGCGCCCCGGCAGTAGTCCAGGAAGATCTCGCCGCGCGGCGTCAGCCGCAAGCTGCGGGTGGACCGCTCGAACAGCCTGGCATCGAGCTTCTGCTCCAGGCGTTTCAACGCGGCGCTCGCCGTCGCGGGCAGCAGACCGAGTTCGCGCGCCGCCCGCGTCAGGCTCCCGGTATCGGCAGTGCGGACGAAGAGCTGCAGATCGGCGATGCTGTACATGAATTATCAATTTCTGTTTGAAAGTCATTCCAATTCTAGCCCGTATATCAAATCCGGAAACAGGCAGAGAATGCTCCCTCGCAGCCGCATCCCGCGCAGCACCGGCCCCCCGGCCGGGCACCCCACTCAAGGAGAACCTCATGAAAGCCGTCGCACTCACCCGCTACCTGCCGATCGATCATCCGCAATCGCTGGTCGACACCGAGCTTCCCGTTCCACGGCCGGGCCCACGCGACCTGCTGGTCGCCGTCCGCGCCGTTGCGGTCAACCCGGTCGACACCAAGGTGCGGGCGCCGAAGGACGGGGTGGAAGCCGCGCCGCGGGTGCTCGGATGGGACGCGGCGGGCGTGGTCGAGGCGGTCGGCGCCGAGGTCGCCCTGTTCCGTCCCGGCGATCGTGTCTACTACGCCGGCGACATCACGCGCCCCGGCTCCAACAGCGAATACCAGCTGGTGGACGAGCGCATCGTGGGCCACATGCCCGCCTCGCTCGGCTTCGAACAGGCCGCCGCGCTGCCGCTCACCGCAATCACCGCATGGGAAGCGCTGTTCGAGCGCCTGAAGGTGGCGGCGCCGCCGCGTGCCCTGCCGCGCAAGTCGATCCTGATCATCGGCGGCGCCGGCGGCGTCGGTTCGATCGCCATCCAGCTCGCCGCGAAGGTGGCAGGCCTGACGGTGATCGCCACTGCATCGCGACCGGCCTCCGCCAAGTGGGTGCGTGAGCTGGGCGCCCATCACGTCGTCGACCATTTCGGCGACATCCCGCTGCAGTTGCGCGAGGCCGGCTTCCCGACGGTCGACCATGTGCTGGTCCTGAACGACACCGACCGCCACTTCCGTGCAGCGGCCGAAGCGATCGCACCGCAGGGGACCATCTGCACGGTCGTCGAAAATCGCGGTCCGCTCGATATCGGCCTCCTGAAATCGAAGAGCGCGGCGCTCGCGTGGGAGATGATGTTCGCGCGGTCGATGTATCAGACCGAAGACATGATTGAACAGCACCGCCTGCTGGAAGAGATCGCACGACTGGTCGACAGCGGTATCGTCCGCACCACGGTGACCCGGGTCATGGCGCCGATCAGCGCCGCCAATCTGCGTGAAGCCCATGCGCTCGTCGAGGGAGGAAGCACCATCGGGAAGATCGTGCTGAAGGATTTCTGACGCGGTGACCGCGGTCACCGTCGCCCGTCCCCCGCCCTCGCGACGGGGAACCGCCGGTCACATCATCGCTCGCTCCTGCTTCATTTCTGTAGCTGTTTACGTCATTGCAGCCGTTTGCGTGGCGTCAACCGGCGCACCTGTCTGCCGAAAACCTGGGGAACCATTGGTTACTCAAATCCCGTCGGAGGGTGCACACACAGGGAGGTAAAAAAACCACACGCGCACCTTGGTGCTCCCAAACCTCGACCCTCCCCAAGGCAGCGTTAGCCACTTTACATTTGGAGCGAAAGAATCATGTTTAGAAGCTTGCAGGTCTTATCGACTATCGGCCTGGCGACCCTGCTCGCCGCATGCGGCGGCGGAGGCGGCCCGGACATCGACGCTGGCGGCGGCGGTGGGGGCACCTCCTTGCGACCAACGGTCTACACCTTGGAGGGGAGAACGCTGAACAGCTGCAGCCTCGATCCCGTCTGTTCGGGCAATCCCCTTGCGCCGTTCTTCGCCGGCGTCTCCCAGGCGCCGGCGGCGGGAGCGACAGTGAGCGGCGTGGTACGGCTGGAGGTCCGGGGCAATGACCTGTACAACGTGGAGCTGCTGCCCGCGAACAGCTACCTCCCGCGCTACGGCATCTTCAACATCACCGGCGACCGCACCCTCGCCTGGCTGGACCTCGACACCACCCGGCTGCCGAACGGCCCGCTCAATGTCCGCATCAGCGCGTTCAACTCGCCGGCCGGGCAACCGGGCAACGAGATCGTCGCGATGCCGGCGCGGACCTGGACCGTCAGCAACAGCGGCACGCCTTCCACCACCTTCGCCGCCGCGGTGACGACCGCGCCGGCCAACGGCGCGACGGTGACCGGCACCACCCGCATCGAGATCACCGGCAGCGGCATCGCCAATGCGGAACTGTTGCCGGCATCGGGCTACACGCCGAGGCTGGGCGTGTTCAACGTCTCCGCCGACCGTACCCGCGCCTGGCTCGACTTCGACTCGCGCTCGGTTCCGGATGGCGCGCGCGGCGTGCGCGTTGCCGCGTACAACGTGATGGCCGGCCAGCCGGGCGCCTCGGAGATCATTGCGATGCCCGCGCGGAACTGGACGATCAGCAACGGCTCGGCGCCGGCGCCCGCAACCTTCACCGCCAACGTGACGATGGCGCCGGGACATGGCGCGGTCATCGCCGGCACGACACGGCTGGAAGTGCGCGGCACCAATATCCGCAATGTCGAGCTGCTGCCGGCGAACGGTTATCTGCCGCGCTACGGCGTATTCAATGTGTCGGCCGATCGCACCTTCGCCTGGCTGGACTTCAATTCGTCGGCGCTGCCCAACGGGCTGCTCGATGTACGCATCAGCGCATTCAACTCGGCGCCGGGCGAGCCGGGTTCCGAGATCATCGCGATGCCGGCGCGCCAGTGGGACCTGCGACACTGAGGCAAGCTGGCGCAGAGAAAACAGGGAAGGCATGAAGTGCAGCGGGCGTCCGACGGGACGCCCGTTTTTTTCGGGTCAGTAGAGCCAGCTGGCCACGACCAGACCGGCGCCGGTCCAGATGCCGAGCCGCGCGCCGGGCAGCGCATGGCCGTGCACGCGGGCGAGCACCGCGGCCGCCGCGCATCCCCAGAGCAGCACTTCGCCGCCGCCCCGCACGATCTCCATCCCGGTATCGCCGTTAAAGAGCAGGAACAGGCCCTGCCCCGCGAGGAATGCACAGGCGGCGGCCAGCAGGAACAGGCCCGTCCTGCGGCGGTCGTGATGATCGTTCGGCGGCAGCATCGTGAGTGGAAGAATGGTCGTGATCCGGCGCAGCAAGGGTCGCCGCGCCGCCAGTGCACGATAACGTGTTGCCCGGGACGCGCCATGACGGCGCGCACAAGTTTTTGCAGCGCGACCGCTCAGGCGCGACCGGGGCCGGTGCCGGGGGGTTCGCGGGTGGCAAGCGCCGCCTGGAGGATGCGGTACATGATCTCGGCCTGGGAAGCGTGGTCTTCCTCGTAGGAACGGCGAGGAAGGATGCCGGCTTCCACTGCCTTCTTCATTGCTGCGTTCACCATCTCGGCCGTGATGTCGGTTTGCCGCTGTTCACCCATCCGTCGCTCCTTTCGTAGGGCGGATATGACATCGCGTGAACAGGCGAGTTCGCACTCACTGTTCCCCGGTGCGCAAGCCGGCAGCGTGCCGCACGGGGTCGAGCAGGTGGCGCAGCGCGTTGTGGTCCAGCTCGTACATGATGGCCAGCAGTTGGCCCAGCTCCCCCTTGGGGAAACCCTCGCGGGCGAACCAGGCAAGGTAATGACCGGGCAGGTCGACGATCCTCCTGCCCTTGTATTTACCGAAAGGCATTTCGCGGACGACGAGCAGTTCAAGCTGTTGCGGCTGCATGGGGAGAAAGGCTTGGGTGGCGACGGGACCTTGATTCTGACAGCGTGGCGGCCTCCTTGCACCCGCCAGGTTTCCCGTCACTCGATCGTGTCGCGCGCGCGGCCGGTGATGTTCTCCCGGATCCAGACGATCCGTGGTTCGCTGTCGAGGCCGCTGATCACTGCGCCATAGTTGGCGCGTCCCCGCACGACCCGCGTGCGGTTGCCGACCTCGAAGTCCACCGCGTAGCTGACGAAGACCTGCCCCGTCGCCGCATCCGGGGTGATGTAGTCCACCCTCGCCAGCCGGTACGCCCGCCAGGGCCAGCGCCGGCTGTAGCGGGCAATGTCCTTCGCAATGAGTGCGCGGCTCGCCGGCCCCTGCTCGTAATAGTCGACGCCCTCGGCGAAGTAGGCGGCCTGTTCCCGCGGCGAATTGCCGGGGTCGATGAAGCTTTCGAGAAAGGCTGCCACTTCCGCCGCCAGGGCTGCGTCGGCTTCGTCGGGCGGTGCCGTGTCGCTGCCGTGTACCGCGGGCAGCAACAGCACGGCGATGGCCAGGACAGGCAGCGATCGCAAAGGCATGGTGTACTCCGGTTGGACCTGTCGTCGATGGACAGCATCGCGCCGGTTTGGTTTTGGTCGCTCAGGCGCGCCGCCGGTACAGATAATCCGCCGGCAGGCCCAGGCGGCGGCAGGACATCGCGGCCGGAGCGTCCGCCAGCATGACGCGGTCGGCACTGCGGGCGGCGGCGACCAGCAGGCCGCGCTGCCATGCGTTCAGGTGCGGTGCCGCACCGAGTCCCAGCCGCATACGGATCGGCGGGGGCAGGAGCTCCAGGGCGGCCGTCACCAGCAAGCCCTGCAAGGGCCGCAGTGCCGCCGGCGCCAGGGGCAACGCGCGCATCAGTCCGAGGAACTCCGATTGCACTTCCGATGGGCCAAGCCGCGCCGCCATCGCGTCGAACAGCCGGCCGAGCGCCTGCTGGGAAGCAGGCGCGCCGCTCGCGCCGTACAGGCATGCCGCGGTACGTCCCTCCGCGTAATAACGGTCGCGCTCGGCTGTCTCCAGCGGCGCAACATAAGTGGCATACGCTTCCAGGAAGCCGAAGCTGGCGGTCGCCTGCACCCAGTCGAGCAGCTCCGGATCGTCGGCGCGGTAGACCTCGCCGTCGGCGGTCACGCCGCGTATCCGCGCATGCATGCCGCTGACCCGCCGGATCATCGCCTCGGCCTCGCTGCGCGGCCCGTACACCGTCACCATTGCCGCCAGCCCGGTGCGCTGCAGCCGCTGCAGCGGTTGACGGCGAAAGCTGGTGTGTTCCCACACGCCGCTGCGCACCCGCGGCTCGGCCAGCTCCAGCACGACGGCGGCAACGCCGCCGATGAACAGCGTGACCGGGTTCTTGAAGATGCGCCAGGCGACCGAATCGGGGCCCACCAGTGCGGCTTCGCCGCGGGGCGCCGAGAAATCGATGCGCCTGCTGCCGCTGCCGTGGATGAAGCCGGCAGCGGCCGCTTCCAGGCGGCGCTGCAGTGGCGAGGGAAGAAGGATGGCACGTTGCCGTGAAAGCATGGCGTGTGTCGAAGGACGCGTCGGCGCAGTTCATGCAAACAGGCACAAGGCCGCGCCATTGCCTTGTGCCTGTTTCGGCGGGCTGTCAGTCGCCCCGCGGGACTGCGCGTTCGATCGACTGCCGCAGGTTCTCATTCTTTCCTGCATCGTTCTGCTGCAGCGATTCCGCCATCGCACCGGCGGGGTCGGCGCCGGCGCCTGCCGCCTGCGGCGCCTGGCCGACACGGCGTGCCTGGTCCGATTGCTCATCGAAATTCTGCTCTTCCGCAACGCTGAAGCGGCCGTCCTCGCCGCTGTCGTCGCTCGACTGGGAAAGCGAAGGCGCCGCCGTGACCTGCTGCGGTACCTGGGGCGGGCTGGATTTGTGGTGTTCCGGTTGCTGCTGGGCCATGTTGAATCTCCTCATCGTGGGTAGCGGTTGACACACACGGTATGAGCGCGGCCATCGGCACAAGTTGCGCAGGCGGATGCGTTCAGGCCTGCCCGGCGGGCGGCGGCCCTTTGCCGTGCGTATCCTGGCGCAGCGTTGCCCAAAGCACCGCGCCGCAGATCAGGCCGCCGCCGAGCAAGGTACGCAAGGCCGGGACTTCACCAAGCAGCAGCCAGGCGAGGAGGATGCCGTAGACCGGTTCCAGCCCGAACACCACGCTGGTCGTCTGCGCCCGCAAGTGGCGCAGGCTGGCGACGACGAGTCCCTGCCCGAGGGCGGTAAACACGACGCCCAGGACGACCAGGAGGGCGATGTCCTGCGCGGATATGCCGCCCGTCCATTGCATGGCGAATGGCACCGTGCAGGCGGCGGCGACGCCCTGCTGGTAGAAGGAGACGGTGACGGCCGGATACCTGCCCGCGCAGGAACGGCTCAGCAGCGACAGCACCGCATAGGAGAACGCCGAGAGGATGCCCCAAAGCAGGCCCTGCGTCATGCGGTTGCCGACGTCGAAGCCGGGCGTCACGAGGACCAGGCCCGCGGCGACGAGCAGCGCCATGATGACGTCCTGCCGGCGCAGGCGCTCGCCGAAGATCAACGGCTCCAGAAACGTCGCGAAGAGGGGAAAGGTCGAGAACGCCAGCAGGCCGATTGCCACGGTCGACACCTGGATCGCGAGAAAGAAGGTGAACCAGTGCGCGGCCAGGATCATGCCGGACAGGACAAGCACGAGGAAGTCGGCGGCGCTGCGCGTACGCAGGCTGGTCCTGGTTGCCAGGACAACGCACAGCAGCGCCAGGCTGCCGAAGACGGTCCTGCCCGCCGTGAGCACCGCCGGACTCACTGCGAGCATCTTGGCGAAAAGCCCGGCGCCTCCGGCGAGCAATACGGCGACATGGATTTGCGCGAGACCGGTACGGTGGCGCGATTGTTCAGTGAAATGCATGCCGGCATCATACCCGCGCCGGAAAAACGGCATGCCGGGCCGGCACGGATCCTGCACCCGGACGCGCATTCCAGCGGCGCTATCTCGCCGCGCCTATGAAAAAGGAGTGCGACATCATGGAGAACTTTGTAGTCGGTGTATTCGAAGACTATGCCCAGGCCCGCCGGGCCGCGGATGCTCTGGAAGGCGCGGGATTCAGCCCGGCGCAGGTGCAGCTCAGCCCGGAAACCGGCAATGCCTCCACCGGGCAGGACGGTGCAGGCACTGCGATGCCGAGCGATCGGGACGCCGGCGCGGAACCGGGCGGCAGCCGTCGGGGTGGACTCGGGCAGGCATTGCGGGCAATGTTCGGCGACGACGATGACCAGCCGGCGCGCGGCCACTATGAGGAAGCGGTGCGCCGCGGGAACTGCGTGCTGACGGTCGACGCCGGCACGGACGTCCGCCGCCGGCAGGCCGAGGAGATCGTCGCACGCCATCAGCCGATCAACCTCGAGGAGCGTGTCGGCCACTGGCGCAGCGAAGGCTGGGTCAGCGAAGCCGAGCCGTCGACCTCCAGCGGCGTGCGACGCGCCGCCGGTGAAGGCGCTGCGCCCCCCGCGGGAAGGTAGCGAACCGGTTTGTCCGGAAACCAACGATCGGCGTGCCGCGGGAACCGCGGCAGCCGGCGTCCTGTCACTCTGTCATGCCTTTCAACTTTCCCTTCGACATTTCCGAAAGCTGGACCTTCGCCGCGGTCGTGACGCTGACGACCTTCTCGCTGCTGCTTGCGCTGCGCGCCTTCATCGGCCGCCAGCTGAAGAAGCTGGCGACACGACGCGCACTCGCCTTCCTCAGCTATCCGGAGCAACTGCTGGGCGCCACCAGCAATCTCTTCCTGTTTGCCGTGTCCGCGCTGGCCGGGCTGAGCCAGATGGAATTCGCGCCGCAGTATCAGCGGATGCTGCACTACGCATGGGTGGTGATCGGCGTCCTGCAGGCGGCATTGTGGGCGAACCGGCTGCTCTCGGTCTCCCTGGAGAGGGCTTTTGAAACACACCGGGCATCGAACCCGTCAAGCGCGACGCACCTGCTGGCGGTCGGCCTGCTGCTGCGCATCGTGCTGTGGTCGGTGGCGGTGCTGCTGGTGCTGGACAACCTCGGGTTCAACATCACCACGCTGGCAGCCAGCCTTGGCATTGGCGGCGTTGCCGTTGCCCTGGCGGTCCAGAACATCCTTGGCGATATCTTTTCGTCGGTCTCGATTGCGCTGGACAAGCCTTTCGTGATCGGCGACTTCATCGTGGTCGACGACTTCATGGGCACGGTCGAGTATGTCGGCCTGAAGACCACGCGCATCCGCAGCCTCGGCGGCGAGCAGATCGTTTTCTCCAACACCGAGCTGCTGAAGAAGAAAATCAGCAACTTCAAGCGGATGGAGGAAAGACGGATCGCTTTCGAGTTCGGCATCGCGCACGAAACCTCGCTGGAGAATATCGAAAAGGTGCCCGGACTGGTGGAAGCGGCCATTCGCACCGGCGGGTTCCAGACCCGATTCGACCGGTCCCACTTCAAGGCCTTCACCGACCGCGCGCTGGTCTATGAAAACGTCTACTACGTGCTGACGCCGGATTTCAACGTCTACATGGATATCCAGCAGCAGATCAACCTGACCCTGATGCGCGAATTCCGCCGCCTTGGCATCGAGCTCGCCTATCCAGTGCAGAAAATACACGTTGTTTCCGCCCCGGCGGAGCCGTCCGCACCGGACCGTGCGTCCGTGCCCGCGAAGCCACCGGCGCGCCACCTCCGCCCCGCCGACTGACGCGGCCGGCGACCCGTCCCCGCAACCGTCAAAGCGCTTCTGCTGCCCGCCTTGCAATAGCGGGCGGACTCCGCATTGCCATTTTTTGCACTGCAAAAACTTTTCCTGATGAAGGGAAACTATTTCCGAAGGGTAGGTATCACAGGGCCATTACGTCACAGAAACGTTGCCCTCGGATACCATGCAAGCGACCACCAGTACCCTCCCTGCCCGCGTCATCTCTTTCCCGAACGTCCAGCCCTACGCCCTGCCGGCGGTCTTCGCCCTGTCCGGCCTGCTGATGGGCAGCTGGGCCAGCCGCATACCCGCGCTGCGCGACGGCCTGCAGATCTCGCACACCATGCTCTCGTTTGTCCTGCTTTGCGGCGGCCTCGGCGCACTGCTCTCCTATCCGCTGGCCGCCAGGATGATGGCGGCTCTCGGCGCGCGACGCACGGCCCGCACCGGCGCGATCGGACTGTGCATGGTGCTGCCGGCCATCGGCATGGCGCCCTCGGTGCCGGTGCTGATGCTAGCCGTGCTGATGCTCGGGGTGACCGGTGGCTGCTTCGGCGTCGGACTCAATGCCGTTGCGGCCCGCTTCGAACAGGCGGCGGGAAAGTCCAGGATGTCGATGCTGCACGCGCTCGGCTGCGCCGGCTCGCTGGGCGGCGCGCTGCTCGGCAGTGCGGTGGCCGGCATGGGCATCCTGCCGTCCGTGCATTTCATCGGGGTCGCGCTGCCGGCGGCGGCGCTGCTGTGGTCGTCCTGCCAGATGCTGGACGGTGACGACCGCGGCGAACAGATCGAGAAGAAGGCGTTCGCACTGCCGAGCGGCCCGCTCGCGCTGCTTGGCGTGCTGGGCTTCTGCGGTGCAATGTCCGAGAACAGCATCGCCGACTGGAGCGGCGTGTTCCTGAAGGACCACTTCGGCGTCAGCGCCGGGGTTGCCCCGCTTGCCCTGTCCGCCTTCACCGTCATGATGCTGGTTTCCCGCCTGTTCGGCGACCGTCTGAAGGAGCGTCACGGCGCGCGCCGGCTGGTGACGATGGGCGCAACGGTCTCCGCCGGCGGCCTGTTCCTCGCGGTGCTCGCGCCGAACGAATGGTGCGCGCTGGCCGGCTTCGCCTGCTCCGGCCTCGGGCTCGCACTGCTGTTCCCGTTCATCTTCAGCGCCGCCGGCCAGCAGGGCGCGATGGCATCGGCGAGCGTCGCCACCATGTGCCACGTCGGCGGCCTGATGGGCCCGCCGGTGATCGGCACCATGGCCGACGTGCTCGGCATGCAGGTGGCGATCGGTTTCATCGGCCTGCTCAGCCTCGTCATCGCGCTGGTCGCAAGCCGGGCCCGCATGCTCGCCTGACGCGACCTTCCTTCAGGCAAGCTTCCGGCAAGGTTCCCCTTCGTGACGGGAACCTTGTCGAGGTTGTCGATCACTATAGAAGTAATCACAACCAAGGAGCGACCATGCCCAAATCGACGTTTGCCGGCCATCCGCTGCACCCGATGCTCATCGTTGCGCCGGCCGCCCTGATCCCGTTCGGCTTCATCCTCGACGCCATGCACCGGCGCACGGGAAATCCCTCCTATGCCGATGCTGCTTACTACAGCCTGGTCGGCGGCATGATCGGCGGCCTCGCCGCGGGCGCCACCGGCGCGATGGACTACCTGACCATCGAGTCGAAGACGGAGGTCAAACGCACCGCCAACGTCCATGCGAGCCTGAACGGCGCCGCCCTTGCGCTGACCGCCCTGAATATCGCGCAGCGCCGGACGAACCGCGACCGCGGCTCGCTGATGCTCTCCGCCATCGCCGCGGCGGGGGTGCTGGTGTCAGGCTGGTTCGGCGGACGGCTGGTCTATGACCAGGGCATGCGGGTGAAGGGCGTCAGTCCGGTCGCCGAAGCGCCCGACCTCGCCCTGCCGGCGGACGACAAGCTGGAGCACATGATGCTGCGGGAGGAGCAAATCGCTCCCGCCAGCGGCCCCGTCCTGCACTGAAACCGCCGGGTGCCGACATGACCCTTCGACGCGGCGCCGGGCGCGCCTCCCTCCTGCTTGTCGGCCTGCTGATGGCCTGCTCGCGCGACGATCCCGCGCCGGCGGGTTCGCCGCCGGCGGCACCTCCCCCCGCGGCGCAGGCACCGGCCCCGGCGCCGGTGACCGGCAGCGGGGTCGAGCTGCCGAGCTTCGTCTCGCTGGTGCGCCAGCAGGGGCCGACCGTCGTCAACATCAGCGCCACGCGGCACGTCAGCGCCGCCCCCGGCCTGCGGCGCGGCGATCCCCTGTTCGAGTTCTTCCGCCGCTTCGGCGGCCAGCCGGATCCGGGCGAAGCCCCTGCGTCCAGCCTCGGATCCGGTTTCATCATCAGTTCCGACGGCTACATCCTGACCAATGCGCATGTGGTCGCCGACACCGACGAAGTCTCGGTGAAGCTGACGAACAAGCGCGAGTACAAGGCGCGGGTGATCGGCGCCGACCCCTACACCGACGTCGCGCTGCTGAAGATCGACGCACGCGACCTGCCGGTGGTGCGCATCAGCGATCCCGTCCGCATCGAACCCGGCGAATGGGTGGCGGCCATCGGTGCGCCGTTCGGCTTCGAAAACAGTGTCACGGTAGGCGTGGTGAGCGCCAAGGGCAGGCTGCTGCCGAACGGCAGTTACGTCCCCTTCATCCAGACCGACGTTGCCGTCAACCCGGGAAATTCCGGTGGTCCGCTGTTCAGCACGCGCGGCGAAGTGGTCGGCATCAACTCGCAGATCTACAGCCAGACCGGCGGGTACATGGGCATCTCGTTCGCCATCCCGATTGACATTGCCATGGAAATCGGCCAGCAGCTGCGCGAGAACGGCCGGGTGACCCGCGGGCGGATCGGGGTGCAGTTGCAGGAGCTCACCTACGACCTGGCGACCGCCGTAGGCCTGAAGGAACCGCAGGGCGCCCTGGTGGCTGCGGTGCAGCGGGGCGGGCCCGCAGATGACGCGGGTATCCGTCCTGGCGACGTGCTGCTGTCCTTCGACGGCAAGCCGGTTCAGGTCACCGCCGACCTGGCGCGGCTGGTTGGCGGGACGCGTCCGGGTACGACGGCGGCGGCCGAAGTCTGGCGCAACGGCAAGACCATCGGCCTGCAGATCCGGGTGGCGGCACTGGAGCGGTAATGCGCCCGGCGGCACGACTGCTGTCGGGAACGCTCCGGACAGCGGCGCTCGGGCTCGCGCTGTCGCTTGCCCTTGGCATCGGCAAGCCCGTCCTGGAGCGCAGCGTCTATCTCGGGCGACTACTGGCAATGCAGCCGCCACCGCAGGTGGCGCACCCTGTCCCCAACGCCCGCGGCCGGCTGCGGGACAGCTGGCACGCGTCGCGCAACGGCGGCCGGCGCCACGAGGGTATCGACATCTTCGCCCCCCGCGGTTCGCCGGTGCGCGCCACGACCGAGGGCATCGTGCTCCGCCGCGGGCAGAACCGGCTCGGCGGGAAGGTGGTGTGGGTGCTCGGGCCCGGCGGTCACCGGCACTACTATGCCCATCTCGATGCGTATTCGCAAATCAGGACCGGCGAACGGATCGTCGCCGGCACGCCCGTCGGCTACGTTGGCGACAGCGGCAATGCCAAGGGGACGCCTACGCATCTGCACTACGGCATCTATACAACATCCGGTGCGGTCAATCCCTATCCCTACATAAGAGAACGGCGCCCGGAAAGGGCGCCGCCGCAGTAAGCAGCACCGCCGGCGTGCGACCGGCGGTGCTGGTGCACGCCTCAGTGCACGTGCGCGGCCGCCGAAGTGGCCGTCGTCGCCGGCGCGCCGGAACCGCCGGCATCCGGGGTGCCCGACCCAGAGGAGGCACCGGACCCGTCGGCCCCGGTGCCGGTGGTGCCGGTGCCTGTGCCGCCTGCTCCTGTTCCGGTGTCGCCCGAACCGCCGGTGCCGGACGCGCCGGAACCGTCGCCGGCGCCCGTGGCACCGGTGCCGCTGCCATCGCCGCCGCCTGCACCATCCCCGCCCTGCGCACCGACGCGGTCACGCAGTGCGGTGGCTTCCTGCAGGTGCGTCTGCAGCACCGGCAGGGTTTGCGCGGCAAACGCGCGCAGCTCCGGATCGGGCTCGTTGCTTGCCCGGTCGGTGAACAGCGCGACGTCCTTCTCATGCACCGCGACATTGCTTTCCATGTAGGCGCGGTCGAAGGCGTTGCCGGTCAGCCGTGCCGCCGCCATGAAGGCGAGTGCCGTTTCAGCAGACGGTTCGTGCGGAAGGGCGATGCCGCGCGCCGCCGCCAGTTGCGCCACCGTGGTGTTGGCCCGGGTGTGATCGGTGATCATCATCTGCGCAAACTGCTTCACCTCGGTATCGACTGCGCGCTGCACGGCGAGCGTGGACAGCAGGATTTCCCCGAGGCCGTCCGCATACGCGCCCAGCAGCAGATTGGTCGGCAGGCTCTGGTACAGCGAGGTCGCCTCCTGCAGGTGGGTACGCAGGTGCGGCAGGGTGCGGGCCGCCAGCGCACGCACGTCGGGATCGGTGCCGCCGGAAGCCTGCACCTCGGTCTGCCGCACATCCAGCGCATGAACGATCACGTTGTGGTTCATGTACGCCTTGTCGAAGTCGGCACCCGAGAGGCGCGACAACTCCTCCGCCGCGGCACGCTGCTCGGCGGTGACATCCGACGGCAGCGACACGCCCTTCGCCTGCGCGACCTGGCTGATGTCGTTGTTGGCGCGGGTATGCTCGTCGATCATCATCTGCGCATACTGGGTGACCGCGCCGTTCTGCGCCCGCTGCAGGGCGATCTGCGAAAGCTGCACTTCGGCCAGGCCGTCCTGGTAAGCGTTCACCAGCCATGCGGACGGATTGATTTCGCCGTTGACTTCCTTCGCCATGCCGAGATGCTGGGACAGGATGGCCTTCATCTTCGCAATGTAGACGGCAAGCTCGGTATCGATGGTGCCGATGCCGGCCGCGCCGTTGCCGGTCGTATCGGTGCCGGTTGCGCCCGTACCCGTCGCGCCGGGGGCCGCACCCGTTCCCGTGGCACCTGTACCAGTAGCACCTGTACCAGTTGCACCCGTACCCGTTGCTCCGGTACCAGCGCCTGTCCCCGTTACGGCTGGCCCCGTTGCGCCGGGGGCCGCACCCGCGCCCGTGGATCCGGCACCTGTGGCACCCGTACCCGTTGCGCCTGTGCCCGTCACGCCTGGCCCCGTTGCACCAGGTGCCGCACCCGCGCCCGTAGCTCCGGCACCTGTAGCACCCGTACCCGTAGCGCCGGTACCTGTCGCGCCGGTACCCGTGGCGCCTGTACCCGTGGCTCCTGTACCGGTCGTACCTGTGCCGGTTGCATCCGTGCCCGTTGCACCCGTACCAGTGGTGCCGGTTCCAGTGGCTCCGGTACCAGAAGTGCCTGCTCCTGAGGCTCCGGTGCCAGTCGCACCCGTGCCATCGCCGCTGGTCGCGCCCGCGCCGGCCTGCATTGACGCCGCGAGCATCGCCCGGTATTGACTGACTTCGGTGTTGTGCACCGACACGTTGTGCGTCATGTAGGCGCGATCGAATTCATTGCCGGACAGCTGGCGCAGCGCATCGGCGCGCGACTGGTATTCCGAGCTCGGCTCGGTGGCGAGGGTCACGCCGCGGCTCTGCGCGAGCGAGGTGATTTCGTTGTTGGCCTGCGTATGATGGTCGACCATCAACTGCGCAAACTGACGGACGGAGTCGCTCTGCGCCCGCTCCAGCGCAATGCGCGAGACAAGTATCTCGCCGAGTCCTTCCGCATATTCGCTGGCCAGGAATTCATTCGCCGGCATGGCGGATGCAGCCGTATCGCCCGTGTTCTGCGAGGCCCCCTGGGGATTGGATCCCGGCGTCGCGCCGGTCGCACTGTTGCTCGCGCCGACGTCGTCCGAGTCCCCGCCGCCGCCGCCGCATGCCGCCAGCAACGCAGCGGAAATGACTACCAACATCTTCTTCATCTTGCTCTCCAATTCAAGTTGATGGACCCTCGGCGCGCGTTCGAATCGACGCGGCCGCACACATGACGCAGCACAGGAGGCGACCGAGACTGGCCTTCCTGCACAAGGGGACAGGTAGAGAGAAGCGCTTGTCCGCGAGTTCCCATGCGGGACCGCGTGTTGACAAATTTATTTGTATTCCCGGTTCCGCAGCCAGGCTTTCCGATGGTCGCGGAAACCTTACTCAGATAACAGTTGACGCCTCGCATCTTGCTACGAAAACAGTAGCGAACTGCATTTTGATGAACGGCATTGCCTGCAAGGTCCGCGTCAACATTTGATACAACTGCCGGGTGAACTTCACCGCATGAACATCTCTAACGACTTCCAGTGCAAACCTGGCAAGCACGCCGGAGCAACAACAGGCCGGCTGTCTTCACATTTGGCTTACTAACCCAATTCATCCACGGAGGCATTCGATGAAAAAACTTCTGATCGCAGCACTCATCTCTGCATTAGGCACCACTGGCGTGGCAATCGCGCAAAGCTCGTCGGGCAGTAGCGGCGGCAGCGGCAGCGGCTCATCCAGCGGGATGACCGGCTCGTCCGGTTCGTCCGGCATGAGCGGTTCGTCCGGCAGCTCCGGCTCGTCAAGTTCGGACACCGAGAAGAAGAAGCGCTCAAGCGGCTCGTCCGGTTCGAGTGGCTCGAGCGGTTCTTCGGGCAGCAGCGGCATGTCAGGCGGCAGCGGTTCCTCCGGCGGCAGCAGCGGCATGTCAGGCGGCAGCGGCTCCTCCGGCGGCAGCAGCGGCATGTCGAGTGGCAGCGGTTCCTCCGGCGGCAGCAGCGGCATGTCGGGCGGCAGCGGCTCCTCCGGCGGCAGCAGCAGCGGCATGGGTGGCAGCAGTGGCTCCTCCGGCAGCTCCGGTTCGGGTTCGTCTGGCGGCAGCTCCGGCTCGTCCGGCGGCAGCTCCGGTTCCTCGGGTGGCTCTTCGGGCGGTTCTTCCGGCGGCTCGGGTGGATCGGGCGGCGGTTCGGGCGGCTCGGGCGGAAGCGGCAGCTGATCGCGCCATAGCTGATCGTGTCACAAGAGGGAACCGCCGCATCATGCACGTGATGCGGCGGTTCCCTTTGTTCAACCATGCCGTCGCGCGTGCGGGCAGCTGACGCCGAAGCGCTTCGCGCTTTGCTTACCGTACTCCCTCGTGCAATCCTGCACGCAATCCCCGCGCGGAACCCCTGCCCCGCCGCTGAAGACTTGCGGCATGGCTGATCTTCGCTCTCACCTGGCAGCTTTTACACACCCCTGCTTCATCTTGCATGGATCAGCGAGGCGGCGAGGCGCCGCCAGGATCGCCGCGCATGCGGAGCCGGCAATGTACCCCCTTTGCGGACAATTTCACGCAATCAGCGACCTGGGGAGGACCGCGCGCCGTGCCGTGCAACTGCGCACGTCGGCAGCTTCGTGCCTGCGGCATGCTTCTTGCAAAAACCGGGCATACACCTGGAGGAAAACATGAAACGATCAACAGCAGCGCTCACTTCGGCACTGGTACTTGCCTGCAGCAGCATGGCCATCGCACAGACACCCACACCCAGCACGTCCGGCATCAGTTCGGGCACGCTGGGTTCCGGCAGCTCGGTCGAGCCTGGACGCAGCGCGTCGGGCAGCGGCAACGCCACCTCGGGAACCGGTTCCACTACCAGCAGTTCCGGTTCCTCCGGCGCGTCCTCCCCGAGTGGCACCGGCGGCAGTTCGGCAGCCACCAACTGCCCTCCCGGAGGCAGCGGCACGGCGTCGGCCGGCAGCACCGGCGGCCAGGGCGCGACCGCGCGCGCGGACTGCCCGACCAGCGGCGCAAGTCCGTCCACCTCCGGCACCTCCGCCAGCGGTTCCGGCACAGGTCGTTCTTCCGGCGCCTCGGGCAGCATTCCGCCGTCGCAGGACGGGGCATCCAACCCGACGACAGGCGGCGTCGGCAGCATGGGCAGCGGCTCCACCGGCGCGCCTGCGGGCCCCGGCTCGAGCTCCGGTCCGACGGTCGGCATCGGGCGATAGCCGCATCGGCTCCCGCCGCCAGGCGCTGGACCACCGACCGGGCACAGACGGGGTACAGGCAACCGCCGCGCCGGGCGGTTGCCCCGTATTGCGGCTATCATTTGCCGCATGAAAACTTCTCACCCCGGCGGCGCAATACCGATGATCGTTGTCGCGGCGCTGTTGTTCTCCCTGATGGATGCCAGCACAAAATTCCTCGGCGGCGTGCTGTCGGTGGTGATCGTCCTTTGGACGCGCTATTCGATACAGACCGCGGTCATGGCGACGGCGGTCTGGCGCCATCGGGGCAGCGCGGGGTTCCGCACACGGCATCCGCGCTTCCAGCTGCTGCGCGCACTGGCGCTGGTGCTGCTGAGCGTGCTGAGTTTTTTCAGCCTGCGCCATTTGCCGCTTGCCGAATTCACGGCCATCATCATGCTATCGCCGGTCCTGGTGACGGCGATTGCGAGCAGGATGTCGCGGATGCCGATCGGCCTGTTGCGCTGGAGCCTCCTGCTCGGCGGGTTCGCCGGAACGCTGGTCGTGATCCGGCCGGGCGGCGCGCTATTCGGTCCCGCCGCGATCCTGCCCCTGCTTGCGACCGGCGTCGCCACCGCCTACAACCTGCTGTCCAGCCGCCTGGCCGTGCTTGAAGACCCGCACACCACCCAGTTCTATACCGGCGCCATCGGCATGACGCTGATGCTGCCCATGGTCGCCATGCAGGCCGGCGAGCTGACGGCGATGTTTTCCACGCTTAACGCGACGGTGCTGATGGTGTTGGTCGCGGCCGGCCTGCTCGGTACTGCCGGTCACCTGTTGCTCGTGATGGCCTTCCGCCGCGCCCATGCGGCCGCGCTGATGCCCTTCACCTATACGCAGATCGCCTTCGCCGCCGCGCTCGGCTGGGTGCTGTTCCGCCATGTTCCCGATGCCTGGGCATGGTGCGGCATGGCGCTGATTGCCGCCAGCAGCTGCGGGTCCGCCTGGCTCGATACCCGCCGTCGCCTGGCGCCGCCCACCCTCGGGAAAGAACAATGAACACAGCCTGGATCATGCTGGCCCTTGCCATCGCTGCGGAAGTGATCGCCACCAGCGCGCTGAAACTGTCGAACGGCTTTACCCGGCTCGGCCCCTCCGTCGTCACGGTATGCGGGTATGCCGCCTCCTTCTACCTGCTGTCGCAGATCCTGAAATCGCTGGAAGTCGGGATCGTGTACGCGGTCTGGAGCGGCGTCGGCCTGGCCGCGGTCGCGCTGATCGGCGTCTTCTGGTTCGGGGAGACCATTACCCTGCTCAAGCTGCTCGGCCTGCTGGCAATCCTGGTCGGCGTGATCCTGCTGAACCTCGCCGGCGGCGGCCACTGACGATGCTTTTGCGTCGAAGCGCTGCTCGAGGAAAAAAGTAGGCGCAGATCAAGAAAGGGAATCCCCGCAAGTCAGACGGGTCGCATCGACATTCGCGCTGCGGGAAGCGGCAGTACGGGCGCGCAACTCCTCGATCGACGACATGACGCGCCTCTGGGAAATCGACATGCTGCGCGGCCTGATGCTGGTACTGATGTTCAGCACGCATCTGCCGACGCGCTTTTCCAGCCTGCTGGGTCAACCGTTCGGCTATGTTTCCGCGGCCGAAGGCTTCGTCACCCTGTCCGCGTTCATGGCGGGAATGGTGTATGCCTCGCGCGGTCGCCGGCACGGCGTGCCGGCCATGCGCGCGGCCTTCTTCGCGCGCGCACTCAAGATCTATGGCTGCCAGGCGGCGCTGCTCGTCTTCCTGTTCACCGTCGTGACGATGCTCGGGCTGTGGCGCGACCAGCCGGCGCTCAAGAATCTGATCGACTTCTACCTCGGCAACCCGCAGGCAGGACTGTGGGGCAGCCTGCTGCTGATCTACAACCCGCCGTTGCTCGACATCCTGCCGCTCTACGTGCTGCTGATGCTGGGCAGTCCGCTGGCGCTCGCGATCGGCATGCATGGGGGCTGGCGCTGGATCTTCGCCGGCAGCTTCCTGCTGTGGGCGCTGGCGCAGACGCGACTGCCGGAGATCCTCTACGCCTACATCGCCGCACCGATCGGACTGCAGGTGCCCTATCACGAGACCGGCGCGTTTCAGACCCTGGCCTGGCAACTGCTGTGGGTGACCGGCCTGTGGATGGGCGCGCTCGCGGCCGAGGGCCGCTTCCAGCAGCGCCGGCCGCTCCCGCGCCCCGTGCTCGTGGCTGCGCTCGCCATCGCGCTCGTCTTCCTGTTATGGCGCTATGCGGCGGGACAGGCACCGGCGGAACCGGGCACCATCCTCTATCGCCTGCTCGACAAATGGCACCTCGGCCCGCTGCGCCTGCTGAATTTCCTTGCGCTGCTGGTGCTGTTGCTGCACCTGCCGCCGCGCCTGAAGGCGGCCGTGCCACGCGTGGGCTTTCTTGAAAAGCTGGGCGCCGCCTCGCTGCCGGTATTCTGTGCGCACCTGGTGCTGGTGCTGCTGGCCCTGTCGCTGGTCGGCGAGAGCAGGCCGGAGCGTCCGCTCCGGATCGACGCGCTGCTCTACTTCGGCGGCATGGGGATGCTTTATCTCACCGCGCTGGCCACCATCTTCATTGAACGGAAAGCGGCGGAACGCGGCGAACCGCCGCCGCAACCTGTCGCCGCTACGGGCGTCGAGCCGACGCGGCATACTCGCTGATCCGCGACAGGATCACCGACTTCCAGAGCGCATAGCCTTCATCGTTGAGGTGCAGCGCATCATCGCGAAACAGTTCGGCGCGCGGATGCCCCTGCTCGTCCAGCATCGGCGTGTGGACATCGATGTACTGGACCCGGTCGCTGCGCTCGGCATGGGACCGTATCAGCGCGTTGGCCGTCCGCACGCCAGCGGCCATCCACTGCCGCGACGGACTCGGCTTGATCGAGATGTAGGCGATGCGCGTCTGCGGCAGGGCTTCGTGCACGCGTGCGGCAAAGCGCCTGAAGCTGTCGAACACCTGCTGCGGCGTGCGCCCTTCGGCCAGGTCGTTTTCCCCGGCGTAGACCAGCACGAGCTTCGGCTGGTACGGCAGCACGAGGCGGTCCACGTACGCCGCGCAGTCCTCCATGCGCGACCCGCCGAAGCCGCGCTTGATGACGACCGGCAGCATGTCGAACTGCTGCTCCAGCTTGTCCCACAGGCGTATTGACGAACTGCCGACGAACAGCACGCCGTCCGGCTGGGGCGCGCGCTCGCGGTCGGCCTTTGCAAAGGCGGCAAGACTGGCCTCCCAGCGCGCATCGAGAATGACGGCGGCGGGGTCCTGCGCCTCCTCGCGCGCGCCTGTCGCGCATCCCGCGCCGGCGGCGACGGCGGCGGTCAGTGCGAGCAGCAAAAAGGGATGGAAGGGGCGCATGGCATCGATCGCAAGGCAAGGAGCATCGTGACAAAACGACAGCGCCCGGCGCCGGCGAGTTCCGGGGGAGCGCGCCGGCGCGTCACTTCATGTAACAAATGGACACTTGAAAAAAGGAACTAATTTCCAGGCTGCAATCTCAGAGCCTGACCGACCACCACGGCCAAGTGCCAGAATTCCGATGAAGCATGTCAACCCATCACGCCGTCTTTCCGTCCTGCTGGCTCTCGCGGCTGTCACCGGCTTCACTGCATGCGGTGGAGGAGGCGGCGCCGCCTCCTCGCCGGACATGACCGCTGGCAGCGGCGGCAACAGCACTCCCGCCAGCAACAGCACGCCCCCTGCCAACGACGCGTTCGCCGCGCCGCCGGTCCAGCCATCGCTTGCGCAGCCGGCACTGAGCCTGCCAACGGCCGTGGCCAACGGCAGCACGGTCGCGCTCGAATGCGGGC
This sequence comes from Noviherbaspirillum sp., assembly GCF_036563305.1. Lineage (GTDB taxonomy): Bacteria > Pseudomonadota > Gammaproteobacteria > Burkholderiales > Burkholderiaceae_D > Noviherbaspirillum. The sequence continues at coordinate 355,270 of NZ_DATCMQ010000013.1, forward strand.
GCACCTATCGCGGCACGCTCGACCTGCGCGGCAAGACGGGCGTGACGGTGACGACCGCGGGCACGTGCGGCAAGGCGGTGATCTCCCCGGGCCAGGCCATCGAAGGCTGGACCCGCCACCAGGGAAACATCTACTCCGCGCCGCTGGAATTCGTTCCCGCCCAGTTGATCGTCGACGGCCAGCCGCAAGCGCTTGCGCACTGGCCCAACCGGGCGCAGGGATGGGCAACCGCCGACGCGACCAGCGCAACCAGCCTGCGCCATGCCCTTCCCTCGGCGGACCTGGCCGGCGCCACCCTCGTCTTCCGTCCGTATGACTGGGCCATCGAATCGCGCTCCATCACCGGTTACGCCAACGGCACGCTGAGCCTGGCGGCCGGCGGCAACCCCAACCACGACGGCTACCCGCTGGAGGGGCGCCCGCCCTTCTACGTCGAAGGCAAACTGTGGATGCTGGACGAGCCGGGAGAATGGGTCGCCGCCGGCGGCCGCGTGTACGTCTGGACCGCCGACGGCCAGTCGCCGCAGGGCCGGGCGTGGGCATCGCCGGCCAGCCACGGGATCAATGCGGCGAACTCGCACGGCGTGCGCATCGAGGGCATCGCCATCTACGGCGCCGCCGACGGCGTGCATGGGGCCGATGCGGACGGACTGCAGCTGCGCGACGTCGACATCGCCAACTCCTCCGGCAACGGCATCATGAATTCGGGCGGCAGCGGACTGCAGGTCGACGGCGGCACGGTCCGTAATTCGCGCCATGACGCCATCGCCGTGAAATGGGGCGGCGGCAAGGAACGCATCAGCAACGTGCGCATCGACAGTTCCGGCACCATCGGCATGCCGGTCAACGCCCACGCGGCGATCAACCTCACCGGCGGCAATGGCGCGGTCGTCAGCAACAACACGGTGACCCGTTCCGGATACATCGGCATTCGCACCTTCCGCGACTCAGTCGTGAGCGGCAACCTGGTCGACGGCGCCTGTCTGACGCTCACCGACTGCGGCGGCATCTTCAACTCGGCGCGCGACGGCCTGCCGCTGAACGCCCGGATCGAAGGCAACACCATCCGCAACGTCGGCGTGGGGCAGCGCCTGGCGTGGGCCATCTACCTCGGCGATGGCGCCAACGGCCTGACGGTGGCCGACAACACGATCGCCGGCAACGGCAACGGGATGCAGATCTACGACGGCCATCACATCGCCGTGACCAACAACCGGTTTTCGGCCAGCACGCAGGCGCACATCCAGCTGGTCGAAACCGTCGGCGGACGGATCCATGACAATCGCGTGACAGGGAACACCTTCACCGCGAGCACCGAGGAAACCTACCGCTTCAGCAGTGACGGCGGCAGCGCTTACCTGCCCGGGTTCGTCGTCGCCGGCAACAACCGCTACCTCAGCAAGGCACCGGTATTTGCCAACTACAATGGCGATCCGCTTTCTTATCCACAATGGCAGCAGCGTAGCGGCCAGGATGCATCCTCGACCTTCGGCACGCCCTGATCGCACCGCGCTTGCTCCGGCGCATCCCAACCGCTCGGCGCCGGAACTTTCATCCGGCGCGGATTTCTGAACGTTATCCGCGCCGTCACCCCATCCCCGTCCCGGCGCGTGCAGAGCGCGCTCCGGCGAGCATCGCCGTTGCCGTCCCGCCTGGTCCTTTTCCTGTCAATAGTCACGCCCGATGAGCAGCCGCGCGCAAGCAAGCCGCAGCACACCGTTCAAGTTCGGGGATCGGCACGCCCACCTGCTGCGGGGAATGGGCGCCATCCTCGGCTGGCCATTCGCCGCCCTGCTGTTGGGGGCGGTGCTGTGGGCGACTACTTACTCCCTGACCGAGCGGGACCGCCGGTCGGCGGAGACGCGCGCGCTGGAAGAAGTCGCGTCCAACACGCGTGCCTATGCGGAACAGCTGGAGCGCACGGTCGACCAGGTCGCGCAGGTGACCCTCGAGCTCAAGGCGGACGTGGAGGAATACGGCCGGCCGCCCGACCTCGAATCGCGGCGCCGCAATGGACTTCACCCCGAAGCCGCCCGCTTGTACACCAACATCATCGATCAAAACGGCTTCCTGGTCACCAGCTCGCTGGGTACGCGCGGCAGCGGCAGCATCGCCGGCCAGCCGTATTTCGAGGCGCACAGGAACACGCCCGGCGGCGACCTGCGGATCAGCGAGGCGGCTTTCGGGCAGCGCGTCGGCGGACCGGTGGTCCGATTTTCGCGCCGCATCGACACCCCCGACGGCGACTTCGGCGGCGTGGCCATGGCGGCGATCGAACCATCCTTCCTCGCGGCCTTCCACGACGAGGCGCTGATGGACACGGGCGACTTCGTCTCGGTACGGTTCGCCAACGGGCCGCTGCTCGCGACCAAGGTCGGCGGCAGCTCGCCGAAGGACATGGTGTTCTACCTGGAGGACCCCGTTTTCGGCGAGACCGCGGGGGTGCGCTGGGAACCGGGTGAGAAGTTCCGCGACGGGCAGGCGCGTATCATCTCGTGGAAGAAGCTGGAAGGCTATCCGCTCGTGGCGCTGTCGGCCAAGCCGGAATCCACCGTCTTCGCAGGCCACGTGCGGAACGCGCGGGCATTGCACAACATGGCTGTCATCGGCAGCTTTTTCCTCCTGCTGTTCAGCCTGACCGGGATGAGCCTGAGCGCACGCCTTGCTGCGCGACGCGAACAGGCGGAAGAAGTCCAGGCCAACTACAGGATGGCGACGGAAGCGGCGAATGAAGGTTTCTTCATTCACCGGCCGTTGCACGGTCCGGACGGCAGGATCGCGGATTTCATCGTCGAGGACTGCAACGAGCGCGGCGCGGCGCTGATCAACAACACCCGCGAAGACATTATCGGGGCCCGGGTGACGGAACTGATTCCCGGAAGGTACGGCCAGGAACTGCTGGCCCTGTACCGGCGGGCAATGGAAACCGGATTCCACGAGGACGAGATCCGGGTATCGCCGCCGAGCCGCATGCACGCCACCTGGGTCTACCGCCGGCTGGTCAGGACCGGCGCCGGTCTCACGCTGACGATCCGCGATATCTCCGAGGCGAAGGCGCACGAGCAGGCGCTGGCGCAGCTGGCAAACACCGACGCGCTGACCACGCTGCCGAACCGCCACTGGCTGAGCAACTTCCTGCCGAACGCGGTGGCGCAGGCGGAGGAATCCCAGGGGCGGCTGGCCGTCCTGTTCATCGACCTCGACAACTTCAAGAACATCAACGACACCCTCGGCCATGAAGCCGGGGACGCGCTGTTGCAAGCGGCGGCGCTGCGCCTGAAGACGGCGGTACGGGCCAGCGACCACGTGGTCCGCCTCGGCGGCGACGAGTTCACGATCGTGCTGGAGCACGTGGCCCTGATCGACGACGTCGCCCGGGTGGCGAAACAGGTGGTGCGCGAGATCAGCGAACCGTTCACCCTGCTCGGCACCACCGGCCACCGGGTCAATGCCTCCATCGGCATCAGCATGTATCCACAGGACGGCCGCGACGGCGAGACGCTGCTCAAGCATGCCGACATCGCCATGTATGCAGCCAAGGCAGCCGGCAAGGGCCGCTACCATTTCTACCAGTCGCACCTGTCCGACACGCTGATCCTCAAGCTCAGCAAGGAGCAGGCATTGCGTCGCGCGGTCGAGCAGGACGAATTCGTCATGCACTACCAGCCCCGCGTCGGCGCCGCGAGCGGCCGGCTCAGCAGCATGGAGGCACTGGTGCGCTGGCACAGCCCGGAGCGCGGGCTGGTCTACCCGGTGGAATTCATCGACCTGGCCGAGGACACCGGCATGATCATCCGGCTCGGCGAGCTGGTGATCGAGAAGGTCTGCGCCCAGATCGCCGCATGGCAGGCGCAACGGCTGGCGGTGGTGCCGGTGTCGATCAATGTCTCCGGCCTGCAGCTGCGCGAAGGGCGCCTCAGCAGCTTCCTGTCGTCCTGCCTGGAGCGGTACGGCGTCGCCCCCGCGCTGCTGGAGGTCGAACTGACCGAGTCATCGATGATCGACAGGAACCGCATCGTGGCCGGAGAACTCGCTGCCCTGCGCTCGCTCGGGGTCAAGCTGCTGATCGACGACTTCGGCACCGGCTATTCGTCGCTGGCACAGCTGCACCGGCTGGACGTGGACGTGCTGAAGGTGGACCGGGCTTTTACGACGGCGCTCGGCAAGGGCAGCGAAGGCGAGTCCCTGTTCCGCGCGATCGTGTCGATGGCCGGCGCGCTCGACATCTGCGTGGTGGCCGAGGGCGTGGAAACCGAGGAACAGCTGCTGGTGCTGCAGTCGCTGGACTGCGACGAAGTGCAGGGGCACCTGGTGTCGCGGGCGGTGCCGGCGCAGGAGATGCCCCAGATGATGCGCAGGAGCTTCCTGTTCGCCGCGCCGCAGAATCCCGCGGCGCTGGCATAGCGCCTATTCCTTGAACCAGACCATCTGGTGGGTGGTCGCGAGCAGCCTGCCGTCCTCAGCCCAGAGCCGCCCCTCCTGGTCGTGGAAGCCGCCGCGGAATGCGTTGGCCCGCGCCTGTGCGAATGCCAGCGTGCACGGCCGTTCCGCCAGCGATGCCGCATCCGCATGGAAGTTGACCGTCAGCGTCACCGTTGCGATCGGCGTCGGCCGTCCGCGCCGTACGAAGATGCGGGGAATGTAGGCATCGCAGTGCGCAACGATGCCCGCCGCATCCAACGGCCTCGGCGGCACGTCGGCAATCCAGCACTGGGTCTGGCTACTGGCGCCGCCGGCGAACGGATGCGAGTCGACGTAGCGGATGTCGTAGCGCTCGAGGAAAGGCAGGCGCATTGGCGGCGCATAGCGTTCCAGCCCTTCCGGCCCGGCATGCGACGGCATTGCCGATTCGGTATCGGACCAGGTATCGCGGCGCAGTGCGAACACGGCGGTGGCGGTGATCGCCGGGGCCGGGTCGTCACCCTGGTGCAGCTGCGCCAGCCAGTGCTGCGTGCTGCGGCCGGTGCGCGCGGGGCGCGCCTGCACGCGGAAATTGCCCGGCTTGATGGCGCCGGCGAAATTCACGGTGAGGGAGATCGGTTCGCCGAGCCTGTCGGGGTGTTCCAGCATGGCCTGCAACATGGTCGCGGCGGTGGTCCCGCCGAACGGCGAGATGGCATTCCAGTAGTCGGGAGAGGTATGCCCGGTGCGCTCGGCGCCGGTCTCGCTGTGCAAGGCGATCGCACGGTCGAAAGGATGTTCTGCGGTCATCATGGATTGTCGGTTTGGTCAGCGCCCGACATGATAGCCGCTCGCGGCGCCGCGCGCTCCGGCGCGCGGCGTTGCGATTCAGGAGACGGATCGCTGGAAGTCGGGAGTCAGAACAACCGCCGATCCGGATTGCGCCGGGTCCGCTGCGGCGACCTTGTGCGGCGAGACGGTCTTGCTCCGCACGCGACGGCCGAATGCGGTCAGAAAAGCCGCGTAACCTTCGGCGCCCGGACGGATGCCGGCCTTGGCCGCCTTCTGCACGCCGATTTCAATCGTATCGCCCAGGTCGTAGGCGACATCCCCCATTTCCCACGCCGATTCGTCGCGGTATGCCAGCTTTGGTTGCATCATTTTTCCAAGTCGAACAGAGATGTGTCAGGTGCAGCACGCGCTGCTGCGAATGCTCACTTTAGCCGGGCACGGGGGTGCGATTCAAGGGCTGGCGAAGATAAATTTCCGTCTGTCACTAGTGCACAACAGGCTTGTAAAAACACCAGTTGAAAGCCCTGCAAAAATTCAGCGCATGACGATCGCGACGGTCGTCAGCAGCGCGCATCCGAGCACCGCATTCACCAGCGCGAACAGGGCGTTGCGGCCAAGGCTGATCTGGTACAGCCCGGTGCCGGCATACCGGCTGGCCGTGAGCGACAGTACCGAGTACGGCGTGAGGCTGGCCGACAGGCCCCAACCGTTGAGGATCGCGAGGATGTGCAGTATCGGCGGCAGGTCCAGCACTTGCGGCGTGATGGTCGATGCCAGGAAGACCGCTGTCAGCACCGGATGCACTCCCGCCAGCGCCGCGCCGATGATGGCCGACATCAGGAAGGCGATGGCCAGCAGCGGCGTGCCGCGTACCGACTCGCCTATCCACTGCACCCATGCCGCCGGAAACGCGTCGCCCATGATGCTGCCGGCGCAGCCCGCGCCGAGGAACAGCAGGGCTTCGCTTGCCAGGTTCGGATACAGCCGCAGGTCGTCACCCAGGCGGCGCAGCCCGTCGGGAATCCGCCTGCCGCGCTCTGCCATGGCAATGTTGATCAGCAGCGCCGTGCCGGGTCCGAGCAGGACGATGGTGGCGGTGGTGCTGATGCCCGCGGCGCTGCCGGTCACCAGCACCAGCCCGAGGAATCCAAGCATCGCGGCGAGCAGCGGAATGGCGGCGCGGGCAAAGCCCGGCGGGGCCTGCTCGGTGCCGGCCGGCTCGGTCTTGCCGCGAAAACGCCAGCGATTGAGCGCAATGCCGACCGGAACCGTGCACTGGGCGAGCAGCACGCCGAGCGGGAAGACTTCGACCCACCGCAGGCTCGGATACAGCGCCAGCAGGATCGCCATGTTCCCGAACATCGGACTCCAGTAGCTGGCCGCAGTGAAGCCGCGGGTCACGGCCACCACGGCCGCCGTCTTGCGCTCTCCGGTAGGCTCCGCCGCCGGGGCCGCCATGATCAGCATGATATTGGCGCCGGCCATGCCGAGCATCGCCGAGAATACCTGACCCGCCCCGGTGAACGCCGCGTAGCGTCGTCCGGCGCGCTGCGCCCGCAGGGTCTGCCCGATCTGATCCACGGCGGGGCTGCGCAAGGCGCAGCGGGCGAGGAGCGTCACGCTGCCCATCAGGCCCAGCAGCAGTCCCGAGATGAACACCCCGCGCTGCAGCGCGGCGAGCGGCGCGCGCGTCAATGGCAGCAGGACCACGCTCACCAGCAGCAGGATGAGCGAGGTATTGCGCAGGTTGGCGGGAATGTTGCGGAACTGGGAAATGACCAGCACCGCAATGGCGGCAATCAGGACGACGAACAGCGACGACGGTCCGCCGAACGCGCGCCACAGCGTGACGGCGATGATGACGATGACGGAGGCGATCGCCGCTAGGCGCGCGGATGCGCTCGACGCGCGTTCTTTTTGCATGTAACGACAGGGGGTTGATGGAGACCGTCGGGCGCGGCCGGTCCGGCGCCCGCTACTATAGCCGGAAGCGGCCGCCCGTGCCGCACTGCCGCGCGCCGGGCGTTGCGGTAGTATCGGCGTTCATGCCTGGCGGGGCGGGCAACGAGAAAGGCGACAGCATGGAAAGTACGTTCAATGCAGGGCAAGGAGCGGCGGCGGATGCAAGCATCATCCTCGAGAGCATCACCGACGCATTCTTCGCGCTCGACCGCAACTGGACGTTCACCTACGTCAACCGGCAGGCGGAATCCCTGCTCGGCCGCACCCGCGACGAACTGCGCGGAAAGGCGCTCTGGGCGGAATTTCCCGGCCTCATCGGAAGCGAGTTCGAAACCCTGTACCGTGACGTCACGGCGCGGCAGGTCGCCGGCAGCATCACCGCATGGTACCAGGACCACCAGCGCTACTACGAGGTGCACGCCTACCCGTCCCCGCTGGGCATTTCGGTCTACTTCCGCAACGCGAGCGCCCGCATCCAGGCGCAGGAGCGGCTGCGCGAGAGCGAACTGCGCTTTCGCCTGATGGCGGACGCGATTCCCCAGATCGTCTGGATCGTCGGCGCCGACGGCAACGCCGAATTCTTCAACCGGCAGTGGAGTACCTACACCGGGGTGGACCTGCGCACCATCACCCCGGCGGCGGTTTCACAAAGCTTTGTCCACCCCGACGACCACGCGGCGACCATGCTGGCTTGGGAACAGGCGCAGCGGGACGGCAGCGTGTTCAGCGTCGAGCACCGGATCCGGTCCGCCAGCGGCGAGTACCGCTGGTTCCTGGTAAGGGCGGAGCCGTACCGTGATCCGGACAGCGGCGAGATCCTGCGCTGGTTCGGCACGTCCACCGATGTCCACGACCGCAAGCTCGCGGAAGCGGCCCTGCGCAAGAGCGAAGCACGCTACCGCTCGCTGTTCGAATCCATCGACGAAGGATTCTGCATCATCGACCTGATCTTCGATGCGAACGGAACGCCGTGCGACTACCGGTTCCGGGAAGTCAACGCCGTCTTCGCACAGCAGACCGGGCTGCGGGACGCGGTCGGCAGGACCATGCGGGAGTTCGCCCCGGAGCACGAGCAGCACTGGTTCGACATTTACGGCAAGGTGGCGGTCACCGGCGAGCCGATACGCTTTCAGAACGAAGCGAAATCCCTGAACCGCTGGTACGACGTGTACGCATTTCGCGTCGACGAACCCGATGCGCGCCGGGTTGCGGTGCTCTTCAACGACATTACCGGCCGCCGCCGCAATGAACAGGACCTGCGCGTGAGCGCGCGCCGCAAGGACGACTTCCTGGCGATGCTCGCCCACGAACTGCGCAACCCGCTTGCCCCAATCACCGCGGCGGCCGACCTGATTGCCGCCGGCAACGTCAGCGCCGAGAAGCTGCCGCAAGTCAGCGCGATCATCGTGCGGCAGGCGCGCCACATGACGGAACTGCTGGAAGACCTGCTCGACGTGGCCCGGGTGACGCGCGGCCAGGTGTCGCTCGACGACGCCATGGTCGACCTCAAGGCGGTCATCGCCGAGGCGGTGGAACAGGTGCGGCCGCTGACAGAGGAAAAATCGCATCGGCTAGAAGTCCACCTGTCCGCCGAACCGGCCCTCGTGCGCGGCGACCGCAAGCGGCTGGTGCAGGTGCTGGCCAACCTGCTCGGCAATGCGGCCAAGTACACCCCGGCCGGCGAAGGTCTCATCGTGCTGCGGCTGGCAGTGGATCCGGCAACGGTCAGGCTTGCGGTATCCGACAACGGCATCGGCATGTCGCCCGGCCTCATCACCCGCGCATTCGACCTGTTCGCCCAGGGCGAACGGACTTCGGATCGCGCGCAGGGCGGTCTCGGCATTGGCCTCGCGCTGGTGCGGAACCTGCTCACCCTGCATGGCGGCGCGGTCAGCATCGAGAGCGGCGGAGCGGGACGCGGGACCACTTTCCATGTCACGCTGCCGCGCCTGCTGCAGGCGACGGAACCGGAGCCGGCTGCGCAAGCGGAGGGCATCGCCGGGCGGGTCCCGCTGCGCATCCTCGTTGTCGACGACAATGCGGACGCGGCGCGGATGCTGGCGATGCTGCTGCAGGTCGGCGGCCACCAGGTGCACATCGGGCACCACGCCCGGGAAGCGCTTGCGCTTGCACCGGAGATCGTGCCGCATGTCTGCCTGCTCGATATCGGCCTGCCGGACATCGACGGCAACGCCCTGGTGCGCCGGCTGAGAGCGATGCCGCAGCTTTCGGGCACCGTGTTCGCCGCCCTCACCGGTTACGGGCAACCGCAGGACCGCGAGGCATCCAGTGCGGCGGGATTCCACCGCCATCTGGTCAAGCCGGTGGACAGCGCCGGCCTGCTCGCGTGGCTGGATACGCTGCAGATACCGGCGAACTGACCTCGCCCGGCAGCCCGCGGCTGCCTATGCCAGGTAGCAGTACAGTCCTTCCAGCGGGCGGCCCTGGTCGACCCGGACCGGCGCCCTGAATAGCCGTTCGACCTGGAATCCGCAGTCCTGCGCCAGCCGGCGGATGTAGCGCTCGGAATGCGCATAGCGCAGGCTCGGCAGCAGCCGGAGGTCATCCTCGCCTGCCGCCAGTTCGACGGTGAAGGCGAACGTCCCCTGCGGCGCAAGGATGCCGCGCACTGCGCGGAACACCCGTTCCAGCGCACCCACGTAGATGAAGACATCGGCGGCGACAACCAGGCCTGCGCTCTCGGTTTCCGCCTCGAGCCATGCCGCGACGTCGGCATGCTCAAGCCGCCGGTAGATGCCGAGCCTGCGCGCCTGCGCCAGCATCGCGGCCGACAGGTCGACCCCGTCGACGACGCCGGCCACCTGCTGCAGCAACGGCGCGCACAGCCCGGTGCCGCAGCCGAGATCGAGCGCGCGGCCGTAGCTGCGGTTCTCCTCCACGAGCGGCCGCAACAAGCGTTCGTAACCCTGGTACCGCAGATCGCCGAGCACATGGTCCTGGAAGTCCGCGGCGTAGTCGTCGAACAGCGTCTCGACGTAGCGTCGTGGCGGCGCTGCCTGCGGCGTGCCGCCAACGGAGGCGAGGTAGTAACGGTTCAGCTCCGGGTCACCGCCGCAGGCCAGCGCCCGCTCGAAGCAGGCGGCGGCCTCCGGCAGGCGCTGCAGGTCACGCAGCACGCCGCCGCGCGCGCTCCAGGCATCGGCGAAACCGGCGTCTGCCGTCACCGCCTGCTCGAACGCCTGCAGCGCCGGCAGCATCTGGCCGATGCGCATCAGGCACTGTCCCTTGCGAAACCACAGCGGGGCCTGCCCGGGGGCAAGCGCCAGCGCGCGTTCGAATGCCTTGACCGCCTCCGGCCATCGTCCCAGCGTCTCGAGCGAAAAGCCGAGGCAGGTCCAGGCATCGAGGTAATCCGGGTCCCCCGCCGTCGCCTGCTGCAGCAGCGGCACCGCCTGCGCCGCCTGCTTCAGGTGGAACAGCGTGACGCCGAGATTGCCCAGCACGGAAGGCCTTCCCGGCGCCAGCGCGAGGGATGCCTCGAACGCGGCGCGCGCCTGCTCGAGCCGGCCGCCTTCGAAATGCGAAATGCCCTGGAAAAAATGCGTGCGTGCCTGCGCTAGTGTGGCGTCCATTGCCTGTCTTCCCATGATCGTGTCGGACCGAACAGCGTGGCAATGTAGCATGAACGAACCGCGCAGGACGCGCGGCCAAAAAGAAGAGGCGTCCGGTCTGACCCGGACGCCTCATGGGACGGACGGCGCCCGCCGGAGGATCAGTGGATGCTCTGCTGGCCGCCGGTGCCGCCGAACGAGGCGCCTTCGGTGCGCGACGCGCCGCCCTGCGCCTGGCCCTGGCCCTGGCCCATCGACTGGCTGGCGGTCGACGCCATGTCATCCTTCATGCGGGTGGCTTCCTGCTTTGCCATCTCGGCAACGCGCTGTGCCGACTGCTTGACGGTCTCGGCCTGTTCGCGTGCGGCTTCCTTTGCCCGTTCGAGCAACTCGTCGCGCGTGTCGCCCAACAGTTCATCCTCGCGGCGGGTGCGCGGCAGCAGCGCGCCGAGGGCGGCGCCGACCGCAATGCCGATCGCGCCGATCATCAGCGGCTGCTCGTCGGCGAACTGGCCGACCTGCTGCTTTGCACGGCTGTAATGCATCTGGGAGCGGCGGCTCATCTCGCTCATGCGGGCCTGTGCGCTCTGGGTCGTTTCCTGCAGCCGGGAGCGTGCGCTCTGGGTCGTTTCCTGAAGACGCGAACGCGCGCTCTGGCCGGCCTGCTGCACGCGACCGGTCACGGAGGAGGCGCTGCTGCTGAGACGCTGCCCGGCCTGGCTCGCCTTTTCCTTCAGTCCGCGCGCGGTATCGCCGGTCCTGGAAGCCATGCGCTGCATCATGCCGTCGCTGCTTGTCCCGGCGTCGGCGCTCGTCGGATACTCGGCGGCGAATTCGTCCTCATAGGGCGTGTCCAGGTCGCTGTAATAGGCGGAGCGGCGGCCGCGCCGGTAGTAGCCGGCAGGATAGGCCGGCTCCTTGCGTCCCGCGGCCATCAGCCAGGCAATGCCTACGCCGATCAGGGCTACGGGGATGGGATTGTCTCGAACGGAATTGATGAGGTTCACGCTGAATGCTCCTGGTGTAGTGGAGAGGGCATAGTCCACGGCGTTGTCCATCATCTCGCTCGGGGAGAGCTTGTGCTGGATCGCCTCAATGGTCGAGCTGAAGTCGGCGCGGGTGCGCTCGATGTCGCTCTCGATTTCTTCGGGGCTGCGGCTGTCGTTTTCGTTCATTGCATTTTCTCCTGCGCTAGCATCTTGTCCCGCTTGAGCGAGTCCATTGTCCGGTGCGGCATGAGCTTGTCCGCGCTGAGCTTCTGGGCGCCTCCCTTGACCATCACGAAGCCGATCGCCACCACCACCAGGCCGACGATCAGCGGCGCCAGCCAGGGTGCGACCTCGGGCGGCAGCAGCATCTCGACGCCCTTCACCACCGCGAGCAGCAGCACGAGCGCGCCTGCGAGCAGCACTGCGCCGCCGATCGCCACGGCGGCGACCGCCTTCTGGGCGTCCGCGACCTTGCCCGACATCTCTACCCGGGCCAGTTCGATCTCCTGGCGGACCAGGTCGACGACGTCGCGCGTCAGGTCGGAGAACAGTTCGCCCAGCGACTTGTCACTCTTGTCGATCATCATATCGAGGACCCTCCCGCTCCCGCCCCGTTGGCGGGGGTTGCAGAACTGCCGAGGCCGGTGGCCGCCGCAGTGCCGTCGCTGACGCCCTGCCGGGTAGCGGTGCCATAGGTGCCGGTGCCGGTGGTACCGGTCGTGCCGGTGGTACCGGAGACGCCCATTCCGGTGCCGGCGCCGCCGCCCGAGCCGGTGCCGGACAGCGAACCGGCGCCGGATGAGGCCGAGGACCATTCGTCATCCTGCATGGACATGTAGCCCTGCTGGCTCTCGGAGGAGCTCTTGAGGAACCGCGCCAGGAGGAAACCGGCTGCGACGCTGCCGATGAAGAAAGTTGCAGGCGACCGCCGCGCGAGGTTTTGCGCATCGTCGATCAGCGTGTCGAGATCCTTTTCGCGCAGGCGTCCGCCAAATGTTTCGATCTGGTCGGCCAGCATGCCGACGTAACGTGCGACCTGGTCCTGCCCTTCTCCTTGCAGGTTGTCGGCGGTACTGCGGATGGCACTGGCCACGGTGCTGACCTGGCCGATTGCCGTTTCCTTCTGCTGATCGAACATCGAGCGGCTCTTTTCCTTCGCCTTGCTCGCGATGTCGCCGGCGTACTGCCGCGCGTTGTCCGCCACGCGGGAACCGGTCTGTCGTATGCCGCCCGATGCGTACGTCGAACCGCCCGATGAATACGTCGAACCACCCGAGGATGCGCCGATGCCAAGGTCCGACGCCGTGCCGCCCCCGCTGCCGCCGGCCGCGCTGGTCTGCGATCCTGTGATGCCCGGGCTGCCTGCCGCTTGCGGCGCATCATCCCTGAGCCGTTCGCCTGGTCCCGGCTGCGCTCCGCTCGAGATCATGCCCTTCCCGTCCTGGTTTTGGTCTGCCATCGCTTCCACTCCTGTTTGTTGGTTGAATGCGGCCAAGGCCGCATTGCCGATGAACTAAGGTACGTGCTGCACAACATGTTAGAAATGCAAGCCGTTGTTTAGTTCAGACCCCATTTACGCTTGTGCGCAATGACCGTGCACGTCCGGGGACCATCATGGCTGCCATTGCCCGGCGGTGTCCGGTGTCGACAGCGCGTCCGCAACCATCCGGCCGTTCATTGCCCGCGATCAGGACGCGACGCCGTTTGTCGTGCATACATTGCGCGGCGGAAGCTGGCTAGACTCCATGCATGCCGGAAGTGCCGGCAGCATCATGGAGAAGGATATGAAGACCATCGGAATGATCGGCGGGATGAGCTGGGAATCCTCGGCCGAGTACTACACGGGCATCAGCCGCGGCATGAAGGCCCGGCTCGGGGGCCACAACAACGGACGCAGCATCCTGCTGACCCTGAACTTCGAGGAAATCAAGCAGATGCAATCGGAAGGCCGCTGGCAGGAAGCCGGTGTGGTGATGGCCGATGCGGCGCGACGGCTGCAGTCGGCCGGGGCCGACTTCGTCGTGCTCTGCACCAACACCATGCACAAGGTCGCGCAGGATATCGAAGCGGCAATCGATATTCCCTTCCTGCACATCGTCACGCCCACGGCCGCGGCAATCAGCGCCGCCGGTTTCAACCGGGTCGGCCTGCTTGGCACCGCGTTCACGATGGAACAGGATTTCTATCGACGCCGCATGGAAGACGTGCACGGCATCGAAGTGGTGGTGCCGCCCGCGCGCGAGCGCGAACGCGTTCACCAGATCATCTACGAGCGCCTTTGCCACGGCGATATTCGTCCTGAAGACCGGCGCGAATACCAGGACATCATCGGCGGATTGCAGGCGGAGGGCGCGCAGGGAGTGATCCTCGGCTGCACGGAGATCACGCTGCTGGTCAAGCCGGAACACTCGTCGCTGCCGGTATTCGACACCACGCGGCTGCATTGCGAGGCGGCAGTCGAGATGGCGCTACAGCCCTAGACCCTCACACGCGCGCAGCAGCAGGCCGGCCCGCTGCACCGCCTTGCGTCCGGCCGCCGCGCCGAGCGACAGCCTCAGGAAGGCAGTCGTCGCCGCGGCCGGACCGACGCCGAAACTGCTGCCGGCCACCACCCGCAGGCCCCGCTCCTCCAGTTGCGCGACCAGCTGTTCCGGCCGGGTGCGAGGAGCCAGCGGGAGCCAGCGGTGGGGCGCATGGCGTACTACCTGCACCGGGCCGCCCCCGAGCGCCTCGTCCAGCACGGCATTGCGCTTGACGATTTCCTTCCGCTGCCATGCCAGCCGCCGCGCCGCGGCACCCGACGCGATCAGCCGGCTCGCGACTTCGGCGCCGAGCGGACTCAGGTACCAGCTGGTGGTATGGATGGCTTCAGTGAATCGTTGCAGTTGTTTCGGCGGCACCCCGAGCATGCCGAAACGCAACCCGGGCGCCACCGTCTTCGACAGCCCGCTGACGTAGTACACATGGTCCGGCGCCAATGCGGCAAGCGGCGGCAGGCGCCCGGGCAGCAGCGCGCCGTAAACATCCTCCTCTATCAGCAGCATGTTCCTTGCCTGCGCGACCGCGGCCACCTGCTTGCGCCGGGCCATCGACATGCTGGCGCCGGTCGGGTTCTGCAGGGCGGACGACAGCACCGCGACGCGGATGCCCCTGCGGCTGGCCTTGAGCAGGGCCGCCGGCGTGACACCTTCCTCGTCCATCTCAAGCGGATGCAGCCGGTAGGCGCGCTCGCGTGCGATGGCCTTCATGCCGGGGTAGGTGAAGCGTTCCACGGCGATGTCCGGGCGGTCGGATGCCACCGCAAGGGCGACCCCCAGTGCATGCTGCGCGCCGGCGCACAGGATGATGCGATCCGCCGGCAGCTCGAGGCCGCCGGCGGCAAGCCACTTCGCCGCCTGCTCGCGCCATGGTTCCCAGTCGGACACGCCCTGGTACCCCATCAGGCGCGTCAGCGCGCGCTCCTCCTGCAAGGCGGCAATGACCTGCGCGATGCTGTCGTCGCGCGCATCCTCGGCGGGCGTGTTGGTGGACAGGTCGATGCAGGGCGCATTCCCGCCTGGCGCCGGATGCAGGCCGAACAGGTCCACGACTTCGGCGCGCGCACGCACCACCGTCCCGCGCCGGGTATTGCCCTCGATCAGGCCGCGCCGTTCCGCCTCCCGGTAGGCGCGGGTGACCGTACTGAGATTGACCCCGAGCAGTCCGGCCAGCAGGCGTTGCGGCGGCAGCACCTCCCCGGGACGGAGGCGCCCCGTCCTGACCGCAATGGCGAGCGCCTCGGCGATGCCGAGATAGACCGGCCCATGGTGCGCCGAAAGATCGGGAATCCAGTGTGGCATGCAGACAATCGGGGTTGTGATGCATGCATGCTAGCACTTGCCGGACTGCATGGGAAAGGATATCCGGCTCGTAAAAAGAGCGGGACAGGGGCACGTGACATTTGAATGCGGCAACGGCAGGCGCGTCGGAATTGTTCCGGTTCTCGCAATGTTCAATTGCAGGAAGCGCCGTTTATTCCACCGTGCGCAAGGACTAGACTGGGTCCCATCGATGAGCAAGCACGATTTTCAGACTCACCGAACAGGCCGCGTCGCCGGGCAGGTCGCCCGGTTCCCGGCAGAGTCCCCGAGAAAGAACTGGAGCATGAACATGAACACCAAGAATATGATCGCCGCCGTCGCCCTCTTTGCCGCCGCCGGCTCCGCCCTCGCCGAGCAGACCTATCCTTACGTCGACTTCACCGGCTACAAGGCGGCGGGCAGCCGCGCCGAAACAATGGCTGAGCTGCAGCCGGTTCGCACCGGCGGCGCCGGCGCCGGCAGCCGTGAAGCCGTTGCGCCTGATGCCGGCTTCGTTTCCACCAGGACCCGCGCGCAGGTGATTGCCGAACTGAAGCAGTCGCAGGCCGACGGCAGCTACGCCATGGCGCAGCAGGAGTACGACGGCCAGTTTCCGGGCGCGGACAGCCGCGTGCAGGCTTCCCGCCTGGCCGGCAACGTTAGCGCGGCGCGGCTGAACTGAGCGGCTTTTCCCCGCGCGCCGTCGCTCAGTGGGTGATTGCGCCCCAGGGCCGGAGCCGGTTGAGGAAATCGACCGCCGGCGCCGGCTCGCTGTACAGGTAGCCCTGGTAGGCATGACAGCCCTGCTGCGCGAGGAAGTCCCTTTGCGCTTCGGTCTCCACGCCTTCCGCGATCACGGACAGCCCGAGGCTCTGCCCCAGCGCGACGATGGTGCGCGCGATGGCGGCGTCGTTCGGATCCACCAGCACGTCGCGTACGAAGGACTGGTCGATTTTCAGCTGGTCGAGCGGAAAGCGCTTCAGGTACGACAGCGACGAGTAGCCGGTGCCGAAATCGTCAAGCGAGAAGCCGACGCCTCTTTCCTTCAGCGCCGACATCTTCGCGATCGTCGTCTCTATGTCATCCACCAGCAGGCTTTCGGTCAGCTCCAGCTTGAGCCGCCCGGGATCGGCACCGGTCCGTTCGAGTACGTCGAGCACCAGCGCGACGAAATCCGGATGCCGAAACTGCCGTGCACTGACGTTGACCGACATTGTCATGTGCGCCGCGTGCGGATCGGTCTCCCACTGCGCTAGCAGGCTGCAGGCCGTCTCCAGCACCCACTCCCCGAGCCGCAGGATCAGTCCGGTTTCCTCGGCCAGCGGGATGAACTCCGCGGGCGGCACCAGCCCGCGCCGCGGCTGCTCCCAGCGGATCAGCGCTTCGGCGCCGGTCTGCCTGCCGTTCCGGTCGACCTGCGCCTGGTAATACAGCACGAACTCGTTGGCCCGCGTCGCATGGCGCAGGTCTGCCTCCAGTCCCAGCCGGTGCTTGACAGCGGCCTGCATCACGGGGTCGAAGAAGCGGATCGCATTGCGGCCGGCAGCCTTGGCCTGGTACATCGCCAGGTCGGCGCGCTTGAGCAGGTCGTCCACCACGGCCGAGGCGTCCATGCCGGAGGGGAACAGGGTGACGCCGATGCTTGGCGTGCTGACATGCTCGTAGGCCTCCAGCCGGTAAGGCTGATTGAGCGCGGCGAGGATTTTTTCGGCGGTGGCTTCGGCCTGCAGGGCGGCGGCGTCGGGCGCCTCGCCCAGGTCCTCCAGCAACACCACGAATTCATCCCCGCCAAGGCGCGCCACCGTGTCGGTCTGCCTGACGCAGGACGACAAGCGCTTCGCCACCTGCTGCAGCAGCAAATCGCCCTTGTCATGGCCCAGCGTGTCGTTGAGCGTCTTGAAGTTGTCCAGGTCGATCAGCATCAGCGCGCCGCTGCGGCGGTTCCGCCTGCATCCGGCGAGCGCGCGCTGCAGGCGCTCCATCAGCGACGAGCGGTTCGGCAGGCGGGTCAGCTGGTCGTAGAAGGCGAGCTGCTGCACCTTCTCCTCTGCCTCCTTGCGGGCGCCGATGTCGGTGTGGATCGCCAGGATGGACTGTACCTCGCCGCCGTCGCCGGCGATCAGGTTCCAGTGCGCCTCCACCAGCAGCTTCGAACGGTCCTTGCGGCGCTGGCGCAACTCGCCGCGCCATTCGCCCTCGCGCCCGAGCGTCTGCATCGGCAGGTCGAACACCCCCGGATCGCTGCTCAGCAGCGACTGCATCGTCCGTCCCAGCGCCTCTTCGGCGGACCATCCGTACAGGCGTTCGGCGCTTTTGTTCCAGTAGGTGATGCGTTGCCCGGCGTCGCAGACGATGATCGCGTCCTGTGCCTTGTCGAGCAGGGAGGCCTGGTCCCGGATCCGGGCGTCGGCCAACTGTCGCTCCAGCTCGCTCGAGACCCGCGCGGCAAAGATCCGGAACATCGAGAGCACGAAATCGCGCTGCCTGAGCGGCTCGCGGAACAGCACATAGAGCAGACCGACGGGCCGCCCCGCAGCATCGGCCAGGAGGCTGCCGACATAGGCGCTGGCGCCCACGATGTGCAGCCAGGGAGATTGCGGGAAGGTCCCGGCGACCTCGTCATCCACCAAGAAACTGTGCTCCGCAAGCAGGCGCTCGCACGGCGTGCCGCGAATCTCGTACTCGAAGTTCTCCGCCAGCCGGCCGTCCACCACGGCGACGATGGTGCCCGCCCGCGCCGGCTCGCCCGGAAGCAGGCGGGCGACGACGCCGGCCTGCGCGCCGACGGCGCCCGCCATGTTGCGCGCCAGCTGTTCGAGGAATTCGGTCCCGGTGCTGGCCGAGACGCTGGTGGCCACCTGCAGGATGGCTTCCTCCAGACGGCGCTGGCGGCGCTGCGAGCGGAGATGCGACACGCCGAAGGACACGTCGCTGGCCAGGTCCTGCATCAGCCGCACCTCGTCATCCGAGAACTCGCGCACCGAGCGCAAATACAGGCTGAGCACCGCGGAGACCTTTCCCTTGCGCATCAGCGGCAGCGCGATCAAGCCGCGGAAGCCCTCGCTGCGCACCCATTCCAGCCAGGGCGAGAAGCTCGGCTCCTCCCACACGTCGGTGCACACGACGGCGCGCTGTTCGCGCACCACGGTCCCCGTCGGTCCCTTTCCGCTCGCGCTGTCCTCGGCCCAGCGCACGTCCAGCCGCATTGCCTTCTCGACATCGCCGAGCTTGCCGGCATAGGCGACCGGCCGGATCGACTTGCGCGCATCCTCGCGCACCAGGCCCACCCAGGCGAAATCGTAGCCGCCGATATCGACGGCCAGCTGGCAGATGCGGTTCAGGAGATCCGATTCCTCTTCGGCGCGTACCAGGGTCTCATTGCAGCGCCTGAGCAGCTGCAGCGCGCGGGTCGTGCGTTCCAGTTCCAGCGTGCGCAGCTTGCGTTCGGTGATGTCGCGCTGCACGGCGACATAATGCGTGGCGCGCCCCCTCGCCCCGAACACCGGCACCAGGTCCAGCTCGACCCAGAACTCCTCGCCGTTCTTCTTGTAATTGAGCACCTCGACGCAAACCGGTTCGCGGGCGATGATGGCGGCCCGCATCCGGTCCAGCTCGGCGCGGCCGGTACGTGGTCCCTGCAGCAGGCGCGGCGAGCGGCCGATCACTTCCTCCCGGCTGTACCCGGTCAGCCGCTCGAACGCCGGGTTGACGAACACGATGCGCGGTCCCGGTTCGTCGACCGGCCCGGCCTCGGTGATCATGACCATGTCATTGAGGCGCGCGATGCTGGTTTCCAGCAGGTGCAGCTGCTCGGCCGACGCGCGCCGCGCGGAGATGTCCTGCACCGTGCCCGACAACGACGTGCCGCCGCCCGCGGTGCGCATCTCGCCCCGCATGTGCAGGTAACGGATGCCGCCGTCCGGGCGCCTGATCCGGAACTCGACGTCGAGCGGTGCGCGGCCCTTGAGCAGGCGCTCCTCGGCCAGCAGGACACGCTCCCTGTCCTCCGGATGGATCAGTTGCATGAAGGTGTTGACGTCGTCCTCCGTGCCGGCGCGCTCGATACCGAAGATGCGGTAGATCTCCCCCGAGCACTGCAGCCTGCCGTTCGGCAGGCTCAGCTCCCAGCCGCCGGTCGAGGTCAGCCGCTGCACGGTTTCCAGGTGCACCGTGCGTTCGCGCAGCAGCCGGCCCATGCGCTCGCGCTCCTGGCGGGCTTGGGCGAGCTGCTGCTGCTGTTCGTCCAGCTGCACCAGGGTCAGGACATGGGAGGCGAGCATTTCCAGCGCGTTCAGCTGGCCCTCGTCGAGCTTGCGGGGCACGTGATCCAGCACGGCGAGCGTGCCGAGCGGCATGCCGGCGGTCGAATGCAGCGGTATCCCGGCATAGAAGCGGATTTCCCACGGCTGCTCGAGCAGGCGCTCGCCGGCGAACAACGGGTCGGCGGCCGCGTCGGCGACCACGTAGGGCGTCTTGCCGCAGATCGCCTGCGCGCAGAAACAGGTGCCGCCCTTGCCTTCCAGTGGCGGCAGGCCGACCGTATGCCGATGCCACTGCCGATGCTGGTCGAGGAAGACCAGCAGGGCGGCAGGCGCGCCGCACAGGCGGGCGGCTAGGGCGGGAACGTCGTCGAGTGTTGTGAGGGCCGGCATCTGAAACACGGCGTTCCCGGGATGCAAGCGGGTAACGGCCTGTATGAGTAGTCACTCTTGTAGGTATAGGAACCTCGAACGGCGCGAATGTTCCGTGCTGCATCCATTCGCTGTCGAGGGCGCGCGCCGAACGCGAAAAGCGCGGCCCGCAACGCGTGGCCCGACCGGAACGCGCTCCCCGGTGACGCCGCTGCCGACGCCGACGCGCCAGGCACGCTGCGGCTGTCAATTCCGGTATCGACGCCCTGCAGGCTGGCCTTGCCGACGTGCCGCCAGGGCGACCGGTCCCGCTCGGCCTCGCTCCCGGGAGGGCGACGGCAGGCGGGTCGGCCGGTTCTTCGCCGTCTCAGGCATCCGGCGATGCCGTGTCCGCAGCTGCCCGCGACTGCCGGGCGGACGCTCGCCGCCCCGGCGGACACCGGGACACCGATAAGCCTGGAGCCGGCTGCGGCGGGTCGTGCGACACGCGGGATGCGCATGCAGCGCTTGAAAAAGCGGTATCGGGCGACATATACCCCTTGCCGGGCTGTCGGGAGTCCGGCCATGCAAGAACGACAAGTATCATTTCGCTGCCTGCCCTGCCGTAAAAGTTGGTTTTCCCGCCGCTGCAGTTTGAATTAAGTAAACCGGTTGACGTCGAACTACCGCGGATCAACCCGCAGCCCTTCGTCACCATTCAACAGGAGTCTTAGTGAATCCGAAGCATTTCCGGCCCGCAGTATGGGCAGCGATCATGTTCGTGATCTTTTTCGCATTCGGCCAGATGGGCGGCGGCGACGGTCCGGCAAACGCCGGTTCGATCGCCTACTCCGACTTCCTGACCGAGCTCAAGGCGCAAAGGATCAAGGAAGTCACCATCACCGGCGAAAGAATCACCGCCATCACCAACGACGGCTCGGTCCTCAAGACCACCGCCACCCTGCTCGACCGCGGCCTGATTTCCGACCTCATCGACAGCGGCGTCACGTTCGATGTCAAGAATCCGGAAGCGCCCTCCTTCCTTTCCCAGGTGTTCATCTCCTGGTTCCCGATGCTGCTGATGATCGGCGTATGGATCTGGTTCATGCGCAAGTCGCAGGGCGGCGCCAAGGGTGGCATCTTCTCGATGGGGAAGTCGAAGGCCCGCATGCTCGACGTCAACACCAACCAGGTGACCTTCGCCGACGTCGCAGGATGCGATGAAGCAAAAGAGGAAGTGGGCGAGATCGTCGATTTTCTGCGCGATCCGCGCAAGTTCCAGCAGCTCGGTGGGCGCATTCCGCGCGGCGTGCTGATGGTCGGCCCGCCCGGCACCGGCAAGACGCTGCTTGCCCGTGCCATCGCCGGCGAGTCCCGCGTGCCGTTCTTCACGATCTCCGGTTCCGACTTCGTCGAGATGTTCGTCGGCGTCGGCGCTTCCCGGGTGCGCGACCTGTTCGAGACCGCAAAGCAGCACTCCCCCTGCATCATCTTCATCGACGAGATCGACGCGGTCGGCCGCCAGCGCGGTTCGGGCATGGGTGGCGGCAACGACGAGCGCGAGCAGACCCTGAACCAGATGCTGGTCGAGATGGACGGCTTCGAGCCCAATTCCGGCGTGATCGTGATCGCCGCGACCAACCGCTCGGACGTGCTGGACAAGGCGCTGCTGCGTCCGGGCCGCTTCGACCGCCAGGTCATGGTCGGCCTGCCCGACATCCGCGGCCGCGAGCAGATCCTCAACGTGCACATGCGCAAGGTGCCGATCGCAGGCGACGTGCAGGCCAATGTGCTGGCGCGCGGCACGCCGGGGTTCTCCGGCGCGGAGCTGGCCAACCTGGTGAACGAAGCCGCCCTGTTCGCCGCCCGTCGCAACAAGTCGACCGTCGACATGCGCGACTTCGAGGACGCCAAGGACAAGGTGATCCTCGGGCCGGAGCGCAAGACCGCGGTCATGCGAGAGGAAGAGCGGCGCAACACCGCGTACCACGAGTCCGGCCACGCGGTGATTGCCAAGCTGATGCCGAAGGCCGACCCGGTGCACAAGGTCACGATCATGCCGCGCGGGTATGCGCTCGGCCTGACCTGGCAGCTGCCGGAGCATGACCGGGTCAACATGTACAAGGACAAGATGCTCGAAGACATCGCGATCCTGTTCGGCGGTCGTATCGCCGAGGAAATCTTCATGGGCACCCAATCGACTGGCGCCTCCAACGATTTCGAGCGCGCCACCAAGCTGGCACGGGCGATGGTGACCCGCTACGGCATGTCGGAGGCGCTCGGCACCATGGTGTACGGCGAGGATCAGGATGCGCTCGGCATGAGTTCGCCGACGGTGTCGGAAGAGACCCAGCAGAAGGTGGACATCGAGATCCGGGCAATCCTCGACCATCAGTATGCGCTGGCCCGCCGCCTGCTCGAGGAAAACCGGGAAAAGGTGGAAGTGATGGCCAATGCCCTGCTCGACTGGGAGACGCTGGACGCCGACCAGGTCGAGGACATCATGACCGGCAAGCCGCCGCGCGAGCCGAAGTACGGGCTGCCCGAGCCGCGCGTGAACCGCACCCCGCGCGTGCCGCCGGGAGCCGCCGCGCCGGCCTGATGCCATAGCGGTCGCATCATGAAAAACGCAGGCGATTGCCTGCGTTTTTTTTCGGCCGTCGCACCCGATGTCCGGTCAGCGGGATGGCGCTTCCCAATGCCAGGATCCGCGAGGGACCGTCCCATGTCGCCCGCCCGGGCGGCGCCGTTGCATGACGGCGAATCATGCGGACCGTGCGCACATGCTGCGATGTCCGGCACCGCGCCGCGCAGCCGGGAGCGTTGGCTGGCGGTCCGTTGGCGCGACCTGCTGCTAGGCTGCCGGGCGTGCCATGCGCTGGAACAGCAGCCGGTCCGCCGCCCACACCTGCAGCAGTGTCACGCCCATCAGCGGAAAGACCACCCCGAGCAGGGTCAGCGCGATGATCCATGCGCGCATCGGCGGCACCGGCTGCATTTTGGCGGGAGCGCCGAGGGCACGCGCCGGACGGCGCTTCCACCACATCACCGCGCCGGTCACCGCCATCGCCCCAAGGCCGACCGAGATGAGCGCGCTCAGGATCTGGTTGACCAGCCCGAAGTACCGGCCCATGTGCAGCGAGGTGCCATACGATACGGCTTGCGCCACCGCGCCGTAGTCTTGGTAACGGATGTCGCGCAGCACCTTCCCGCTGTACTGGTCGATGTAGATGGTCCGCTCCTGTTTCGGGTCGGCCGGAAAATACACCACCGTGTAAACACCATCCCGTGCAAGCGGCAAAGCGAGCTGGTAATCCGTGCTCACGCCCAGCGCGGCAACCTGGGCGATGACCGCCTGCAGCGGCATGGCGGCGGCTGGTTGCCCCGGGGCGCCGGATTGCGGCACCGGGACGGCCCCGACCGCCCAGGGGACTTCCGGCACCGGCAGATCATTCAGCGTCATGCCGGCGGCGGCACCGTGTTCCTCATGATGATGGCCCGGACCGCTCGCGGCGGCGGCCCGGGGCCCGGACACCGCACCGGGCATGCTGGAACGCAGCGGCAGTTCGCCCCATGCACCGGGAGGCGCGCCCAGATCCGCTTTCGTCGCCAGCGCCTGGAAGTTCTTGCCCCAGAAGCCGGTCCACGGCAGCCCGCTCAGCACGAATGCCACGGCGCCGAGGGCCAGCCAGATGCCCATGGCCGCATGCGTGCTCTTCCAGAACGCTCGCCCCCGCAGCGAGAAGCGTGGCCGGAATTCCATGCGGCCACCGGCATGCGCGCGCGGCCACCACAGCGCGACGCCGGTGCCGATCATGACCAGGGTCCAGCAGGCCGCCAGTTCCATCAGCAGTTCGCCGGGCTTGCCGAGCATGAGCTTGCGGTGCAGCATGCGCGTCACCTGCATGAAGCGGTCGTCAACTCCCAGGGTACCGAGCACCTTGCCATCGTAGGGATTGACGTACACGCTCTGCTGTTTCCCGTCCGGCAGCCGGAACACGAATTCGGTGCTGCGGTCGACATCGGTCAGTACCTGCAGCGAGACTGCTGTGCTGCCGTCGGGTACCCCCCGGCGCGCGGCGGACAGCAGGAAGTCGGTCTCCAGCCTGGGCATTGCCTGGGGCTGCACGACCAGCAGGTGCGGATAAAGCAGCGGTTCGATTTGCGGCTTGAAGCAATACAGCGTGCCGGTGATCGCCAGGACCACGAGCAGCGGCATGACGAACAGGCCGGCATAGAAATGCCAGCGCCACAGGGTGCGGTAACCCGCCCCCGGGTTGGGCGAGCGTGCGGAGATCGATTGCATCGAGATGGACATTCCATCCTCCTGGTACATGTTCAACAGGGCAGGCCGCGCTCATGCAGCGGCTTGCGTAGCGGCTGGCAAGGGCCAGTCCGGCATTGGAGACGAACGTATCGGGGCGAAGCGCACGGCATCCGAATGGTGACCCGCCCCTCCACTTGCACCGCCTGCGCAATCCGTCGCTCAGAATCGCGTCCTTATGCCGACATACATCGAACGCGGTTCCCCGGGCGAGAGGATGGCGTCGCCCGCCGATGCGACGCTGCGCACGCTGTGACGCGCAATGTAATTCCTGTCGCCGAGGTTGCGGATCTCGCCGAACAGCTCCCAGTCCTTGCGCACCATGCCTGCCCGCAGGCCCCACAAGGTGTACGACGCAATCTTGTAGGTATTGCTGAAATCGGCGTAACGCCGCCCGACAACATCGAAGGTCGGTCCGGCGAAGAAGCCGCTGGCGTGGCGATAGAGCAGTTCTCCCCGCAGGGCATGGCGTGGCGCAGCCGGCAGCCGGTTGTTGCCGTAATCGCGATCGTTGTCGAAGCGGAAGTGATTGAACGTCAGGTTGAGCAGCGGTTCGATACGGTGGCTGCCGCTGCCGTCCACTGCAAAACTCGCACCGACCAGCGCTTCGATGCCGGCGTGAACAGTGCGGTCGACGTTGCCGGAGATGGCGGTCCCAGGCGCTGCCGGATCTTCCACCGACAGGATTTCATCGCGCAGCTTCGTATAGTAGGCAGCAAGGTCCCAGCGCCACTGCGTCTTGCCTACGGCGTGGGTGCCGCGTGTGCCGACCTCGTACACGATGCCGCGCATCGCACCAAGCGGCGCGCCGCCCGGCCTGTCTTCAAGCTGATATGTCGTCGGCGCCTCGTACACGCGGCTGACGTTGGTGAAGAGTTGCGCCTTGGGGGTCAGATCGTAGATCAGGCCGGCGCGCGGGTTGAGGCTGTCGTAGTCATCCTTCGGATGGGTCACCGCGCCGCTCGAGGCCGCGACGTTGCGCACTTCGCGGCTGCCGCTCACCGCCTGCGCGCCGTAGACCGCGGTCAAGCGCGGCGCGAACTGCCAGCGATCCATCAGGAACAGCTCAAGGTTGTCGGCGTTGTTGTCCACCCGCGTGGCGAGGCTGGTGCGGCGGCCTCCGTCGTTGCCGAAGTTCCCGCCCTCCACCCATGTCCTGCCGTAGTTGACCCCGGCCAGGACGTCATGACTGCCCATGCGCCGGTGGTAACGCAGCGTGGTGCCGGCATTGCGCTGCTCGGTGTCGATCAACAGGCTGAAGAACGGGCTTTGGACGATAGGATGGTAAAGATCCTGCTCCTCGTAGGACACGCCGAACGACACGCTGCTGTCCGCATCGATCGTCCAGGTCGTCTTGTTGGCCAGGCGCCAGGTCTTCACGTTCCACTGGTAGTTGCCGGCCACGGCGGCAGCCTCGGCCTGGTCCGGATCGTCGCGCCACTGGGCACGGGTAAGCGGACCGGGCAGCTGTTCATCATTGTCCACGTAGCTCAGGTAGACGCGAGTCTGCACCGCATCGCTGAATCGCCAGCCGGCGTTCGCATAGAGGCCTTCACGGTTCTGCTTGTTGTGTTCGCGGTAACCGTCCCGACGCTTCGCCTCGATGGTGACCAGGCCATCCAAGTGCTCGGCCACCTTGCCGGCGGTGAAGCGGCTCTGCACCAGGCCATGGCTGCCCGCGTTGAAGAACATCTCCAGCGGCGGCGCGTCGAGCGCAGTGGGCGTGATGAAATCGATGGCGCCGCCAAGGGTGCTGGCGCCATAGGTAAGCGCGTTTGCGCCGCGCGCCACGATCACGTGACGTGCACTCAAGGGATCGATGAAGCGGTTGTGATTGTTGCCGTCCGCGGCCGTCACCGGCAGTCCGTCCTGCAGCAGCTTGACGCCGTTGTTGTCGTAGTCGACCGCATCCAGGTTGGAGCCGCGAATCGAGAGGAATGCCGCATCCGAACCGGAACTGCTGGTGGCCCAGGCGCCGGGCACGTCGCGCAATACGTCGGCGATGTTGGTGGTCGTGCGCTGGAATAATGCGTCGCTGTCCACCAGGGTCACGCCGCCGGGCGTGCGCGCCTGCTCCGCCGCGATCTCCTGCCTGGTCTGCTGGCCGGGCGTGGGCGCGGTGACGGTCACCGCCGGCAGCACGCTTTCCTGCGCGTGTATCGACGCGGCCAGCAGCATCAGGACAGGCAATGCGCAGACCGACGCTGTCGCTGCGGACATCCGCGCTGCCTTGTCATTTGCCATGGCCGTGCCCTCCCCTGTTGTGCAGCGCGCGCACCGGCAGCACGAGGTCGAGCGTCTGCCGGGGCTGTCCTTCCTTCTCGAAGACGAGCGCGACCGGAACACTGTCGCCTTCACGCAGCGGCGCCTTCAGCCCGGTGAACATCAGGTGGTAGCCGCCAGGCTTCAGGTCAACCTGTTTGCCGGCGGGGAGGTCGATCCCCTCGATGCGGCGCATCCGCATCACATCGTTCTCCAGGCGCATTTCGTGGATCTCGACATCGGCGGCGACGGGGGAGCGCGCCGCAACCAGGCGGATATCGCGGCTGGCAGTCAGCTGCATGAATGCGCCGGTGGCGCTTTGTGCGGCAACGGTGCCGCGGACCCAGGGTTCCTTCACGGTGACGTCGGCGATGGCGGCGGAGGCCGCGGCAAGCAATGCCGCGGCAAGAATGAGGTGGAGTTTCATTGTGTTTCCTGACAGTTGCCTGTCCAGTTTCATCGGGTTCGGCACGGGGTGCACGGGTTCCGGGCGGAACGCGGTGCGCCGCCATGCCCTGCTGGGCTCGGGGGCGTCAGGCGGGGTGACTATCCGGCATTGGCGGGATCAGGAAAAACGGGGAGGTCCGCGGGGATTGGCGCTGACCCAGGCGAAGAGTCGCTCGGGCGCCGCGTAGAAGAGGCGAGGACGGGACGGTGCGTCGACCCGGGGAAGCGGCGTCGCGTGGAAAGGAGCAGGCAGCGTCGGACTGTCCGATTGCAGACGACAGTACTGGCAGTCCTGGCCATGATCCTGATGTTGCGCGGGAGCGTGGTCGCCCGCGTCGCCATGCGCCACCGACACGGTCCTGAGGCCCTCTGCCGTGCAGACCTCATGAAGTACCGCCTCGGATGCGCGGTGGGCCTGGATGGCATGGGAGACCGTCGGCATCAATGACGAGAGCATGATGGCAAGGAATGCCACCAGCGCTATGCATCGTCGGTAATGCCGGATCGTTATCATGGCGGCATTCTACCATTTGAACAGCGGGTTCCGGGCGCGTCCGCCCGGGCGCTGCGCCTCCCGTTACGCCGGCTTCATGCGCCCGAACTGCTCCCGGTAAGCACTCGGGGCCAGCCGGAGCGTGGTCCGGAAATGCTGGCGCAACGACAGCGCGGAACCGAAACCGGCATGCTGGGCGATACGCTCAATCGCCATGTCGCTCGTCTCCAGCAGGCGCTGTGCATGGGCCAGCCGCTGGTTCAGCAGCCATTGCTTCACGGTGGTGCCGGTGTTCTGGCGGAAGTGACGGGTGAAGCTGCGCCGGCTCATTGCGGCCCGCGTGGCGAGGCTGTCGATGCTGTGCTGCTGGTCAAGGTGACGGCTTGCCCATTCGAGCACGCCGGCGAGCCGATCGCCTTCCCCGGCCGCGGGCAGCGGCTGTTCGATGAACTGGGCCTGGCCTCCCTGCCGGTGGGGAGCGATCACCAGCCGCCGCGCGGTGCGGTTGGCGGCTTCCGCACCGCGCAGTCGCCGCATCAGGTGCAGGCAGCAGTCGAGCCCGGCTGCCACCCCGGCGGAAGTCAGCACGTCGCCCTCGTCCACATACAGCACCTCGCTGTCCACCTTCACCTTGGGATAGCGTTGCGCCAGCATCGCGGCATAGTGCCAGTGGGTGCTCGCGGAAAGGCCGTCGAGCAGGCCGGCTTCGGCCAGCACGAATGCGCCCAGGCAGAGGCCGACCACCAGCGCGCCCCGCCGGCGGGCGGCGCGCAAGGCCGCCAGCACCGCCGGAGGCGCCGGCCGGCAGTCCGCATGCCAGGTCGGGATGACGACGATGTCGGCGCGGGACAAGCCGCGCAGCCCGCATTCCGGCTGGAGGGTGAAGCCGGCGGAAGTGCGCAGCGGCCCGCCCTCCATGCCGCAGACGCGCACGTGGAAATCCGGGGACGCAGAAGCGCCGCCGCTTTCGCCGAACACCAGGCAGGGCACGGACAGGTGGAACGGGCTGATGCCGTCGAAGGCGAGCACGGCAATGACAGGCGGGCGGGAAGGCGCATTGGACATGATGGCCCGATTGTATCGTACCTTGACCTCCGGGCCACTTTCGGGCTTGCCGGCGGTTGCCGATAATGCCGCTTACCGGAGCATGTCGCTCCGCCAACCGCATGGAGGACAACATGGGTGCATCACCCCGCAGGGCGCTGGTCGTCATCGACGTCCAGAACGAATACGTAACGGGCCGGCTGCCGATTGAATATCCGCCAATGGAGATTACGCTTTCCAACGTCGGCAAGGCAATGGACGCGGCGCGCATGGCAGGCGTGCCTGTGATCATCGTGCAGCATGAGGCGCCCGCGGCCTCGCCGGTGTTTGCCGGCGGCTCGGAAACCGGGAAGCTGCATCCGGTGGTGGCGAGCCGCACCGCGGACCACCATGTCACCAAGACCCTGGCCAGCGCCTTCGCCGGCACCGACCTTGCCGCCTGGCTGGCGGAACGCGGCATCGACACGCTGACCGTGGCCGGCTACATGACGCACAACTGCGACGCGGCCACCATCTATCATGCGGCCCATGCCGGCCTGTCGGTGGAATTCCTGGCCGACGCGAGCGGCGCGCTGCCGTACGAGAACGCCGCCGGCAAGGTCACCGCGGAGGAAGTGCACCGCGTGTTCTGCACGGTCTTCCATTCCAGTTTTGCGGCGGTGGCGTCGACCACGGCGTGGATGGAAGCGGTCAGGGACGGGCGCCCGCTGGCGCGCGACAACATCGTCGCTTCCAACCAGCGCGCAAGGGCCGGAAGCGCGCCGGCGCGCGCCGCCTGAAACGGGCCCGGCCTCAGGCCGCCGCGCGCAGCTGCCTCGCCGCACCCACCATGTTGCGCAGCGCCGGGAGCACTTCCTCCCAGCTGCGCGTCTTGAGTCCGCAGTCGGGATTGACCCACAGGCGCTGCGCCGGAATGCACTGCGCGGCCTTCCGCATCAGCGCCACCATCTGCTCCTGCGCCGGGATGTTCGGCGTATGGATATCGTAGACGCCCGGGCCGATCGCATTCGGATAGCGGAAGCGCTCGAACGCATCCAGCAGCTCCATGTCGGACCGCGCTGTCTCGATGGTGATCACGTCGGCGTCCATCGCCGCGATCGCCTCGATGATGTCGTTGAACTCCGAATAGCACATATGGGTATGGATCTGGGTCTGGTCGCCGACGCCGTTGGCCGCGATGCGGAATGCCGCGACCGCCCAATCGAGGTATGCCTGCCACTGCCGGCTGCGCAGCGGCAGCCCCTCGCGCAATGCCGCCTCGTCGATCTGGATGATGCGGATGCCGGCCTGTTCCAGGTCGAGCACCTCCGCGCGGATCGCCAGCGCCAGCTGGAGGCACGACACCGAGCGCGGCTGGTCGTCGCGCACGAACGACCAGTTGAGCATTGTGACCGGCCCGGTCAGCATGCCCTTCATCGGACGTCCGGTCAGCGACTGCGCATGCGCGGCCCATTCGACCGTCATCGGCCGCGGCCGCGAGACGTCGCCGTACAGGATGGGCGGCTTCACGCAGCGGGAGCCGTAGGATTGCACCCAGCCGAACTCGGTCAGGGCGAAACCATCGAGCAGTTCGCCGAAGTACTCCACCATGTCGTTGCGCTCGGCCTCGCCGTGGACCAGCACGTCCAGGCCGAGGGCTTCCTGTTCGCGCACGCAGCGTTCGATT
This sequence comes from Noviherbaspirillum sp., assembly GCF_036563305.1. Taxonomy (GTDB): domain Bacteria; phylum Pseudomonadota; class Gammaproteobacteria; order Burkholderiales; family Burkholderiaceae_D; genus Noviherbaspirillum. Next base: position 385,671 of record NZ_DATCMQ010000013.1, read on the forward strand.
TCGGCCTGCATCAGCGCGCGATAGGCTTCCTCGCCGAGTTCGCCGCGCCGCAGCCGGTGACGCGCCTGGCGGATCTCGGGCGTCTGCGGGAAGGAACCGATGGTGGTGGTCGGAAAGGCCGGCAGGGACAGTGCGGCCGTTTGCTGCGCGGCGCGTTGCGCGTACGGACTGTGGCGCCGGCCGAGCCCGGGATCGACGCGCGCCAGCAGCGCCTGCACCGCCGGATTGTGCACGCGTGACGACGCCTGCCGCTGCGCGATTGCCGCATTGTTCGCGACGACTGCTTCCTGCACATGCGCCCGGCCCTTGCGCAACGCACTTGCCAGCACCTGGAGCTCATCGAGTTTCTGCAGTGCGAATGCAAGCCAGGAACGGACCTCGCGGTCCAGCGACTGCTCGCTGTCCAGGTCCACCGGTACATGCAACAGGGAGCATGACGGCGCCAGCCACAAGCGCTCCCCGAGCCGACGATGGACTGGTTCCAGCCAGGCCAGCGTCGCATGCAGGTCGGTCTTCCAGACATTGCGGCCGCTGACCACGCCGAGCGACAGCACGCGGTCGCCGGGCAGCAGGCGGATCGCCTGCTCGACCTCGGCGCGCGCACTGACGGCGTCGAGGTGCAGGCCCTGCACCGGCAGCGCGCAGGCGAGCGGCAGGTTGTCCTGCAGCTCGCCGAAATAGGTTGCCAGCAGGAGCTTGACGCCGCTGCCCTGCAGGGCGGCATAGGCGGTGCCGCAGGCCTGCCGCCACGCAGGCGCGAGGTCGGTGACGAGCGCAGGCTCGTCGATCTGCACCCATTCGACGCCATGCGCCGCCAGTAGGCGCAGCAGCGCCGCATACGCCGGGAGCAGGCGCGGCAGCAGCGCCAGCCGGTCCGACCCGTCCTTGGACTTGCCGAGCCACAGGTAGGTCAGCGGCCCGATCAGCACCGGCTTGGCGCGCAGGCCGAGCTGCGCGCATTCATCCACCTGCTGCAGCAGGCGCGAGGCGTCCGGCTCGAACGTGGAAGCCGCCGTGAACTCCGGCACGATGTAGTGGTAGTTGGTATCGAACCACTTGGTCATTTCCCCGGCATGCACGCAGCTGCAGCCGGCGTCGCCAGCGGACCGGCCGCGCGCGACGCGGAAAGCGGTGTCCAGCACGTCGCTTCCCGGCTGGCGCGCGCGCGCCGGCACGTTGCCCAGCGCCATGCTCATGTCCAGCACCTGGTCGTAGAACGAGAAGTCGCCGACCGGCACCAGGTCCAGCGCGGATTGCTGCTGCCAGTGCCTGCGCCGCAGCTGGGCGCCGGTTTCCTCCAGCGCCTCGCGCGGCGACTGCCCTTTCCAGTATTTTTCAAGCGCGAACTTCAGCTCGCGCCGCGCGCCGATGCGCGGAAAGCCGAGATTGTGTGTCGTGACCAAGACGATTGCTCCCAGGGGGTTGGTGATGATGGGAGCATCTTAGGGTTTCCATTGCATGAACAACAGTGGCATTATTTCACGCGTCCATTACTTTCATTCATACGTAACAATCATGCTCGAACGTGCCCACCTGGCCATCGTGCGGGAAGTCGACCGCAGGGGCTCCCTCACGGCAGCGGCCGATGCGTTGCACCTGACGCAATCGGCGCTGAGCCACGCCATCCGCAAGCTCGAGGACGCTCTCGGCACGGCGGTATGGAAGCGCGAAGGGAGGCGCCTGCGGCTGACGCAGGCGGGGCAGCACCTGCTGGGCGTCGCCAACCGGGTGCTGCCGCAGCTGGAACACGCCGAACAGGTGCTGGGCCAGTATGCGCAGGGCCAGCGCGGGACGCTGCGCATCGGCATGGAATGCCATCCCTGCTACCAGTGGCTGCTCAAGGTGGTGGCGCCCTATCTTGCCGCGTGGCCGGACGTCGATGTGGACGTGAAGCAGAAGTTCCAGTTCGGCGGCATCGGCGCGCTGTTCGGCGACGAGATCGACCTGCTGGTCACGCCCGACCCGTTGCGCAAGCGCGGCCTGCGTTTCGAACCGGTGTTCGACTACGAGCAGGTGCTGGTGGTGGGCCGCGGCCATCCGCTCGCGGGGCTGGCCTCGGTCGAGCCGGCGCAGCTTGCCGGCGAAACCCTGATCAGCTATCCGGTGCCGATCGAAAGGCTGGACATCTACACCGGCTTCCTGCTGCCGGCGGGATGCATGCCAGCCCGGCACAAGGTGATCGAGACGACCGACATCATGCTGCAGATGGTCGCGAGCGGACGCGGCGTCGCCGCGTTACCCGGCTGGCTGGTGGCGGAATATGCGGAGAAGCTGGCGCTCTGCCCGGTGCGGCTGGGACGCAACGGCATCGCCAAGCAGATCTTCCTCGGCATGCGCGAGGCCGACAACGGCATCGATTACCTCGATGACTTCGTCGCGCTCGCGCGTGCCGTGCCGGCCGTGCCCGGCGCCGGTGGAAAAACCGCCCCGCCGCCGCGCCCGCGCCCGCGCCGCCAGGCCCGCTGACGGCCGCGGCGCGGCGCTACGAATACCGGGAGTTGACCCGTGCCAGCAGCACGGCGGTGCGCCGCGGCCAGCCAACCGGTCCGAACCAGGCGCCGCCCGCGATCGATGCGGCATTGACGCCGCCATACACCGCCAGCGCCAAGGCCTGGGCGAGGAATACCCCGGGCAGGCCTGCACCCAGTGCCAGCGCCAGCCACCCGCCGCCGGCGGCCACCAGCAGCCGCAGCATGTTGCCGGTGACCGGCCAGAACAGCCGGCCCGCGCCCTGCGACGCGAAGTACAGCACCAGCCCGAGGCCGAAGAAGCCATACACCGGTCCGACCGTGCGCAGGTAGAGACTGCCGGCTTGCAGCATCGCCGGGTCGGTGTCGAACAACGACAGCCATGCATGCGGGAAGGCAGCAGCAAGCAGGCCGATGGCCTCGGCCATCGCAAAGGAGATCGCGGCCCCGGCCCATGTCGCCTGCAACGCCCGTTCGCGCTGCCCGGCGCCGATGCAGGTGCCGACCATTGCCACCAGCGGCGCGCCGAGGCCGAACACCAGCGGCACCAGCAGGTATTCGAGCCGCGCGCCGGTACCGTAACCGGCAATCGCCGCGGTGCCGAAACCGCCGACGAGGCCGGTCGTGATGCCGATGGCGAGGTTGGTGGCGACGGTGGAAACCGTGCCCGCCAGCCCGACCCGCAGGATGTCGCTGAACAAGGGCCAGCGCAGCCGCTGACCCTTGAGGCGCGGGCGAAGCACGCTGTGTCCGCCGCGCAGGTAAGCGGCGAGGATCAGGCTGCCGACGAGGTAATAGGTGAGGAGCGCCGCGGCGCCGCCGGCGATGCCCATGCCCGGCACCGGCCCCCAGCCGAAGATCAGCAGGGGCGACAGCGGCACCAGCACAAGCAGGCCGCCGACCGTGACGACCGCCGGCACCATCATGTTGCCGGTGCCACGCAACACCGCGGCCAGCGAATTGAACATCCAGACCACGATCGCGCCGGCAAACACCCAGTTCGAGTAGGTCAGCGCCGCCTCCAGCGCCGGACCCGAACCGCCCATCGCGGCATACAGCGCGCGTCCGCCGAGCAGCACCGCCGCCATGAACACCAGGCCGAACAGCAGCGCGATCGCCAGCGCGTGCAGCACCAGGGCATCGGCATCCTCGCGCCGCCGGGCGCCGAGTGCGCGGGCGATGGCGGAGGCAATGCCGCCGCCCATCGCTCCGGCGGACGTCATCTGCATCAGCATCACCACCGGGAACACCAGCGACATGCCGGCCAGCGCGTCGGTACCGAGCTTGCCGACGAACCAGGTCTCGATCAGCCCGACCGCCGCCTGGGCCAGCATCACCAGCACGTTCGGCGCGCCCATGCGCAGCAATGTGGGCACGATGGGCGCTTCCAGCAGCCGGCGGGTACGCGGGTCCAGCCCCGCGGCGCTTGCCTGCGCGCTCATGCCGGCACCGCCGGACGACGGGCCAGGGCCGCCTCGCGGATGGGCAGGTGGATCAGCGCGGCGCCGACGGCGAGCATGATGTCCACGTACCAGATCCAGTCATAGCTGCCCGTCATCTCGAACACCCTGCCGCCTGACCAGGCGCCGAGGAAGCCGCCGACCTGGTGCGACAGCATCACGACGCCGAACAGCGTCGCCATGTTGCCGGTGCCGAACAGCTTGGCGACCAGCCCCGCCGTCGGCGGGACAGTGGAGAGGAACGTCAGGCCCATCACCGCGGCGAACAGGAGCACCACGGTACCGGTCTTCGGCGCCAGCAGGAAGGCCAGCACCGCGGCGGCGCGTGTCGCATACACCAGCGCCAGCAGCGACTTCATGCGCCAGCGTCCCACCGCCCAGCCCATCGCGATGCTGCCGACGATATTGAACAGGCCGATGATCGCCAGCGCCCATGCGCCGAATTGCAGCGGCAGCCCGCAGCTCGCGATCACACCCGGCAGATGGGTGGCAAGGAAGGCGACGTGGAAGCCGCAGACGAAGAAGCCGCCGGCGAGCATCAGGTAGCTCGGCGTACGTACTGCCGCCCGCAATGCGTCGCCGGTGGCGAGCGGCGCCTGCGACGCGCTCGGCGCCATCGGCGCGCCGCGCAGCAGGAAGGCGGCCGGCAAGGCCAGGAGCACCAGCAGGCCGAGGACCTGCATCGCGCTGACCCAGCCGTTGGCTGCCAGCAGCATGCCTGCCAGCGGCGCCATCGCAAACTGCCCGAACGAGCCGCCGGCATTGATCACCCCGGTGGCCAGGCCCCGCTTTTCCGGTGCGATGATGCGGCTCGCGGTAGCCATCAGCACCGCCGGACCGGCCATGCCGGCACCGCCCGCCGCCAGCACGCCGATGGCAAAGACCAGTCCCGCGGTGGTCTGCATGTAGGGCGTGATGAAGGTCCCGAGCGCCACCAGCAGCACCCCCGCCAGCAGCACGCGGCCTGCGCCCACGCGGTCGGCGAAGGCGCCGGCAAAAGGCTGGGTCAGTCCCCACCACAGCTGGCCGAAGGCGAAGGCAAGGCTGATGCTACCCACGCCAAGCCCGGTGGCAGTGTTCATCGGGCTCAGGAACAGGCCCATGGTCTGGCGCGTACCCATCGTCAGGGCGAAGGTGCCGGCCGCGGCCAGCAGCACCAGCCAGAAGGCGACCTGCCGGGCGCCGTTTTCATTCGTGCTATTCATCATCGGTCTCCTGGGGTGACAGCAGCGCCAGCGAATCGTCGATCAGCGCATGCAAGGCGAGCACCCGGTCGGCACCGAGTGTCCGGTTGATCTTGTCCTGCGCGGCACGCCAGTGGCGCTGCGCCTCTTCCCGCTTGGCCCGTCCGGCCGGCGTGATGTCGATGCTGCGGCTGCGCTCGTCGTGCCCCCGCGAGACCGTGATCCAACCCGCCTCGACCAGCGGCTTGAGGTTGCGGCTGAGCGTCGAGGCGTCAAGGCGCATGGCCTGCGCCAGATCACGCGGCTGCACCGGTCCCAGCCGGAGCACGGACGACAGCAGCGAATACTGGGTCGTCTTCAGGCCGGCAACGGCGAGTTCGGCGTCGTAATGCTGGGACACCTGCCGCATCAGCTGGCGGATCTTGAAATTGGTGCAGCCTTGCGGCCTGGCACGGAAATCGGCGGACATGGCGGAGCCCTAAATGTGCAGGTACAACAATTGTATATGCATGTTTTGGATTTTGCAGCAAAATTTCGGATTCAGGGTCTGCAGTGCGCGCGTTCCGGACAATTCCTCTCCCGCCCTGTCGATTTCCGCACATGCCGTTCGTCGCGCCAGTGCAGGTCAATGACCGCGCCGCTCACGCTGCACTTCCCGCCTCCGCCTCAGACGCGCAGGTACCCGCTCGGCCCAACCCCGGAGAGAGACCAATGCATGGCAAAAAGAATGTACATCGACCCATTCCGACCATCACCGCCTTCGAACAGTCCCCGGATCGCGGCAAGGGGCTCGCGCGCGACATGGCCGTGCGCTGGGCGCTCGAGGAAGTAGGCCAGCCATATGCCGTTCGTCTTGTGTCGTTCGGCGCAATGAAGGAAGCCCCGCACCGCGCACTTCATCCATTCGGGCAAATTCCCACCTATGAAGAAGGCGACCTTGCCCTGTTCGAATCCGGGTCGATCGTTCTCCATATTGCCGAGGGCCATGCAGGCCTCCTGCCATCGGAGGCCAATGCCCGGGCACGCGCCATCACCTGGATGTTTGCTGCCCACAGCACCGTGGAGCCGCCGATCGTCCAGCGTGAAATCGCCACGTACCTGGAGCATGACCAGCCCTGGTATGCACAGCGCACGCCCGTCATAGAAGATCGTATCCGTATCCGACTCGGCGAACTGTCCCGGCGGCTCGCCGAGGGCCACTGGCTTGAACCTGCATTCAGCGCCGCCGACGTGCTGATGATTCAGGTCTTGCGCAGGCTGGAGGGACCGGGCTTGCTCGAGGAATTTCCCAATCTCTCCGCCTACGTCGCCCGCGGCAAAGCGCGACCCGCCTTCCAGCGTGCCTTTGACGCACAACTGGCGGTCTTCACCGGCGAGCCACCGGGCAAGTAAAAATCCAGCGGAACACGGGTGCGGAAACGGCGATTGCCGCGGTATCCTGCAGTGGCGTTGCGGCCGGCTTCGACGCATCTTTTGCCCGTGGATGATCAGGCACAGACGGTCGAGGGGCTTTCCCTTGCGGGCGCCACCGGGTGACGCTCCGGCGCCGGCAGCCCGGAAAGACGCCAACCCCGGTGCATACTTGTTCCCTATTATTGGCGCATGAGAAAACCATGAAGACACCAGGAACCGAACCGGAAGAGACGACGCGTCTGCCTGCAAGGCCGAAAAAGCGATTGTGGCGGACCATCTGCGAAATCGCATATGTCCTGGCCATTGCCTATTTTGTCTTCCTCATCATTGCGCTGCTTATTGCCCCGGAAGGAACACGGGATTGGCGTGTGTTTGCGCTCCACTTCCTCGTCACGATAACCCTGGGCTATGGGGCAAAGTGGGCCGGGGACCGCCACGACCGTCGCGCTGAAAAAATCGGCAGGTGAACCAGCCTTTCCTGAATACGCTCTGTATCCACCAGTGAGGTGCGACAGGAAGCTTGCTGCTGCCGGATGGGATGCTGTCGCTGGTACGCGATACGCACGGGCCTCCCGGGTTGTTCGGTCGTGCATGGGGAACGGACGCCGGGGAGACCCACTCCCGGCGCAACATCGCCGCTGCCCGTTGCAAGGCAGTCGCCCCTCTTCCCGGCTTCTCGGCCGCCGCTCAGCCGGGAGCCGGGCATCCTCGCCCATCCGCATGCCACGCGAAAGGGATGCCCCTGAGTGCCACGTCCGGCGCAGAAGCCGCATAATCGGGTGCACAGCCCGCGGCTGGATGCCGCCTCGCCAATATCGTATTCGCTGTCCATGTGAAGACCGCGTGGCGCCCAGGCAGCAGTCCCGCAGTAGCGGATCGCCCGGCCTGTTCTCAACTGGCAGATTGCTCTTCGAAGAGGTATTCCATGATGCAGAATGTCCATCCCTTCTACCAATCGCACCGCGCCGCCATGGAAACCGCCATGCGCCAGCGCCTCGAACTGGCCGAACCGATGCTGCGCGAGCGCGCGCAACTTTCCGATATAGACACTATCCGGCAGCAGGTCATGGATGAATTCGAGGTCGTGCTCGGCCAGATGCCCTACGTTGGCGGAGAGGCGAGCCGCATGAGTGATTTCTTCATGCGGCTCCTGGGCTTCATCGCCATCGGCAGGGTGCTTCGCCGGCACGGCGTGCCGCTCCCCATGATCGGCGACATCGAGCGGGAGACCTACAAGGCGCACCTGCTCATGGTGCCCGAGGCGGAGCGTCTCGCCGCGGGCCGCCAGTTCCTGTCGGCGGAGAATCAGCGCCTGGTGCGCGAACAGGCAGCGCAAAGCGTCGCGCACGACCATCAGCAAGCGTTTCCCGATGACTTCGTCTACGACTTCGTCGAACCCGGCCCGGAAGACAGCTTCGCTTTCGGCATCGACTACACGGCCTGCGGCTTCTGCAAGTTCGCGGCCCGCCACGGCGACCACGAGATCCTGCCGAGCATCTGCGGCCTGGATTTCGACGCCTATGCCAGCCGCGGGATTCGCCTGGAAAGAACGCAGACATTGGCGGGCGGCGCGAGCCACTGCAACTTCCGCTTCTACCGGCTGCGGGTGGAGTAGGAGACAGATGGCGATGCGTTGCTGATGTGCGAGGGAAGGTCGTCGGCGAATATCGAGCCTGCAGTTGAAGAACCGCCGGGCGATGCACGGGGAAACCGTCGGTCGGGCGGATAGACATTTTTTCAACATCCAGGCGGACGCACGAAGGCCTGCTAATGATTGTCGATCATGGATGCCGTCCAGGCGCCTGTCCGGCATACGAACACCCAATTCCGGAATGTCTCCTGCCTGCCTCCGTCCTGCCGGAAAATTTGCCATCATCATTGCCCGGATGACAGCTAAAAGCGGGTGCAATAGGCTATGCTTCCGTCCATATCGATAATAAAAGCAGAGGTGTCGATTGGACCGCTACGTTTACGAAGGCATGATCGGGAGGCTGGAGGCGCAGTCCGAGCACAGTCCTGCGCTGTTTCGCACCAAGGTGCTGCTCATCAGTGGCGCCGCATACATCGCGCTCTTTGCCTCGCTCGCCGCCATCGTCGCCATCGTTTATTTCGGTTTCACCTGGGCCCGGAATGCAAACCGGGCAAGCATGTTCACGATCGCGATTTTCGGGATCACGATGATCCCGGTATTCTTCACCGTCCTGCGCATGTTCTTCATGCGCCTTCCTCCTCCTGATGGAAGGCGCATCGTGCGCGAAGAAGCACCGAAGCTCTTCGACATCATCGACAAGATGCGCAGGAAGTTGAAAGGGCCGCCAATCCATCATGTGCTGGTCGACGAACGCTTCAATGCGGCGGTGGCGCAACGCGCCCGCTGGGGATTCTTCGGTGGCCACACCAATTACCTGATCCTCGGCCTGCCCTACCTGCTCGGCGTACCGCCGAACGAGATGCTGGCGACGGTCGCCCATGAATACGGTCATCTTTGCGGCAACCATGGCAGACTGAGCGCCTGGATCTATCGCCAGCGGCGTACCTTCCGCGCGCTGCACAAGAAGGTCGACGACGAACGCGACAGCAGCTGGGCGCATACACTCCTGGCCGCGGCCCTCGATCGCTTCATGCCGTACTACAACGCCTATACCTTTGTCCTGTCCCGGCAGAACGAATACGAAGCCGATCGCACCGCCACGCAAGTGGCGGGCGCCGAAGCCAATGCCTGCGGCCTGGTTCGCGATACCTTGCTCGGCCGCTGGTTCGACGAGTCGTTCTGGCCGGCGATTTTCAAACAGGCCGGCGCCGCATCGCGCCCTGCCGTCATGCCCTATGCCGCGATGCGGACCGCTTTCAAGGCCAGCTATCCCGAGTGGGCTGACGCGCAGCGGCTGGCAGACGCCTGGCGCGAACCCTCCGGACTGCTCGACACCCACCCGGCGCTGCGGGACCGGGTCGAAGCGACAGGCCAGTCCCCGAAGCTGCCCGGCCCGGTCGAAGTGACCGCGGCCGAGATCATGCTCGGCGCCGGCACGGCAAGGCGCCTGATCCAGGAATTCGACGAGGCGTGGTGGGCTACGGAAAGAAAGGAGTGGGAAGCCCACAATCGGCACGTAGTGCGGTCGAAACAGCGACTGCAGGAACTGTCCGTCCGGCCGCTGCAAGCGCTTGCACTGCACGACCTGCAGGAACTCGCCCTGCTGAAGGCCGAGTTTGAATCATCGACCGCCGCCAAGCCCGTCTTCGAACATCTGTTGAATCAGCCGGGCGGCCCATTCCCGAAGGCCGCGTATTGCTACGGTCGCCTCCTGCTGGACGAATCGGATGCGCGCGGTCTGGCGTACCTGACGAAGGCAGCGGAGACGGACGGCAGTCTGATCGAGAGTGCGGCCAATGCCGGATACGATTATCTGCTCGCGGAAAAAGGAGAATCCGCGGCACTGGCCTGGTGGAACAAGCTGATGGCGCAGAGGCAGGACGCGGCCTAGCTTTTGCTTGCGGTCGCGATGACCCCCTGAAGTGATGTCGAAGGCAGGACACTGCGCAGGTGGTACGGCGAGGCGTGGCGCGCCTACTCACCCATGCCGGCTTCCCGGTATGACCGTTGTTGCGAAACAAAGCCGTTGAACGCGTTTAGCAATGGAGCGTATCGGGCAGCGTCCCGCTCGAGTTGCATCAGCGCGTAGCAAGTGGCCTCCAGCGTGGAAAGCTGATGCGCGCCGTGCGCCTTGCGAATCAGGTATTGCGACGCCGGCGGATCGCTCAGGGCAAGACGCGGCAGCGATTGCAGCAGCGGATTCGCGTAGAGCATCTTGCGGCTTTTACGCCAGGTGCCGTCGAGCACCACCAGCCGCAACTTTTCCGGTTCGGTCGAAGGCAAATGGGCCGGTGTCGCCGGCCGCGCCATGCCTGCGCCTTCCGGCGTCCCCGGATACAGCAGGATCGCGTGCCTGCGATCGGTCCCAAGCGTAAACGGCGAATGCAGCAGCGCTTCCAGATCCTGCTCGTCGAACACTTCGCCGACCAGGAGCCGGCTGTTCGGCAAGCTCAGATGCAACAGGCGCGCGCTCCCTTTTGCATGCCCGACCTCCATCGGGTGCTGCAAGATCAGCACTTCAACCGCATGCGCGGTCGACGCGCACCAGTGGCAGATGCAGGTCCGTTGCGGACGCATGCAACGGGCGCAGACAGCGCGTTTAGTTTGCATCATTGCGTTCCATTCGGACGAGTTCACGTCGCGGCCGACCGCCCCCGCCGGTAAGTCACGGCTTGATCGGCGAGGCCGTGGCGGAGCAAGAATTGCCGAAGCCTACCCACACTACACTGTCGGCCGGAGATCCTGCATGGCAGGCGCAGTCCGGTTCCTTGCGCATGCTGTCGGGACGCCGTCATTGACACTTCTGGAGAGCGGCAGTTTTGACAGGACGGGGCGCTCCGGCACCCTCTACCTCGTTGACCGACATGAAGCAGACCTTTTCGCCTACGTTCATCTTCACGGCATACTTCTTTGACTTTTCCGGGGTGAAGATGGTGGTCAGCGGTCCGCAGTGGGAGGTGAACGTGCCGTCACTGAAGTGATGATAGCCGCGTACCGCGACCGGCACGTCCGCCGGCGCCTTGAGCGCGAGCTGGTGGTTGGCCTTGTCGTAGATGAAGATGGAATCCTTCTTGAGCAAATATCCCGCCCTGTCGAAATCCGCACACCGGTTATCTTCGGCCGCCCTGGTGTTGACAAAGAAGTGGGTTTGAAGAACGAAATCGGACTCGAACGAAATCGTCGGATCCGCCGAGTTCGCAACGTACTTGTATGTCGGCGGCGGAGTCGTCATCGCACAGCCGGCAAGGAACAGGGTCGAAACGCAGAGAGATGCGGTGGCTTTGAGGCGCATGGTGTTTCCAGGGAACGTCGTGTCATTCGAACGGCGTATTCTAATCTTCCGCTGACGCGATCGAATTCGATAGTTGCTGAATAGCAACGCCAGTAGGCTTGCGAATGGATGCTTTCGCACTTCCGCTTGCCGCGCTCGCGGCGGATCGCCCCGTGCACGCGTTCGGCCCGGTCGTCAGGATGGACACCGGTCGGCTTTGTCCCTTCACGCCTCGCCCGCAGTCACCTGCCGCCCAACGCCGCCGAGCATCGATTCCTTCGGCAGGAAAGTCCATCTACGTCAATGTGGACAATACATGCAGCAGCTGTTCTGTCTTGACCGGCTTGACGAAGTGAAAATCGAAGCCGGACGCCGATGTCCGCTTCCTGTCCTGTTCCTGACCGTAGCCGGTGATGGCAATCAGGGTCGGCCCCGCGCCTTCCGGCGACCGCAGCTGCCTCGCCAGCTCGTTGCCGTCCATGTCGGGCAGGCCGATGTCGAGCAGGCATGCGTCGGGCGCGCACGCCTGCGCGCGCAGCAGCGCGCCCTGCGCATTATGCTCGACCATGACTTCGTATCCCGATGCCTCCAGAAGCATGGCCAGAAGCCGTGCGGCGTCCACGTTGTCGTCCACCAGGAGAAGCCTTCGGCCCTTCGCTGGTTGCGCCGCGGGCGAGCCCTGGCCCGCCGCCGCCAGTGCCGCCGGTTCCGCAGCGCGAGGCAGGACCACGGTGAATTCACTGCCTTTTCCCAGGCCCGCGCTGAAGGCGGCAACCTTCCCTCCATGCAGCTCGACCAGGCTCCTGACCAGCGCCAGGCCGATGCCCAGCCCCCCCTGCGATCGATCCGGCGTGCGTTCCGCCTGAGTGAACATCTCGAATACATGCGCGACGGTGTCCTGCGTCATGCCGATTCCCTCGTCGTCGATCCTGATCACAACGTCATTCGGTTCGACTTCCACGGTCAGCCTGATGCTCCCGCCGTCGAGGGAGTATTTGGCGGCGTTGTTCAGCAGGTTCGTCAGCACCTGGATCAAGCGCTTTTGATCGCCGCGGACGAGGGCCGCTTCCGGAGGGATGTGGACCGCCAGCCGGTGTCGCCTGGTGTCGATCAGCGGGCGGACCTGCTCCAACGCGTTGCTCACGACCTGTCTCACATCGAGCAGCGTTTGTTCAAGCGCCACCAGCCCGCGGGACACCCGCGAGACATCCAGCAAGTCGTCGATCAATCCGGTCATGTGCGCGACTTGCCGGGAGATGATTTCGCTGGTTTCCTTGATCTGCCTGCGCTCGAGATCGACATAGCTGAGCAGGTCCGATGCGGCGGCTATGGGCGCAAGCGGATTGCGCAGCTCATGCGCCAGCATGGCAAGAAATTCGTCCTTGCGACGGTCGACCTTGCGCATCTCGTACTGCCGCTTGCGGGCACGCAGGGCGGAGGACACCGCGCTGACCAGGGTGATGCTTTGCACCGGCCGTTCCAGCAGCGTCACGTTCCCGAGTCTCAGGTAGATGTTTCGCATCGCGGGCGAATCCAGTCCGCGCTTGCTCAGAACGAGCACGGGCAGATCCGACCAGGCCGGCTGGACGGCCAGGTGTTCCGTGATCGCCCTGAGAAAATCGGTCGTCAATGCCTCGTCCGCCACCACGACGCATCCGGCGCCCTTGGCCAGTTCATCGACAATGTCGCCGGCGCTCGCGCCCACGTATGCCAGCAAGCTGGCCCGGTCGAGAACCTTGGCAATCAGCCTTCCGTCCTTTCCGGTCGGGGAATACACCAGCGCCCGATGCTCGAGGCCGGACGCCAGCGCTGCGCGATCGGGCGGCGTCAATCCCCGCTCTCCGTACCGTCTCCTGCGGTTCCCGCACCGACCAGCATCGGGACGCCGGTGAGCACGCCCTGGAAGTTTCGCAGGACCGAGCCGACCTCGAGCCCTTGCGCGGTGATGCGGAAATGACGGAGCGTGGTTTCATGGGCGCTGCCGCGCTTCTTGAAGACCGACACCGCTTTCTCGACCGTGCCCCGCGCTTCGAAGTAACGCAGGATGAGCACATTGTCCGCCATGTAGCTCACATCGGCGCCGGTCGTCATCACGCCGACGATTCCCGCATGAACGCCAATGAGGATCGTGACGACGCCACGCTGGCCGAGGTAGGTCAACACCTCGTTCAGGTGCGTCGTCAGCAGGCCGGCTGCGGGCATGGCGTTGAGGAATCCATTCAGGCTGTCGATCACGACCACCTTCGCCCCGGCATCGGCCGCCTTGCACACGGCGTGCGTGAATTCGCCCGGCGACAGCTCCGCCGGATCGATCTGGTGTGCGGCCAGCAGCCCGGCCTCGTAGGGCGTGCGCAGGTCCATGCCGATGCCGTCGCTGCGGTTCAGCAGCGTATTGAATGATTCCTCGAAGAGGAACAGTGCGGCCCGGTGTCCCTGCGACGTCGCCTGCTTTGCGAACTGCATGGCCAGCGTGGATTTGCCGGTGCCGGGCGGGCCCGAGATCAGCGTGCTGGAACCTTCTTCAAGTCCCCCGCCGATCAGCGCGTCGAATGCCGGAAGCCCGCTCGACATCTGTCCGCGCTTGACCAGCTCCCGGGACTCTGCCGCCACCAGGCGTGGATAGACGGTCACGCCGCCCGTATGAATCGTGTAATCGTGCGCGCCGCGGCGAAAGCGAACGCCACGGTACTTGAGCACCCGCACCAGACGCCGGTCGGCGCCGTACTCGGATTCCTTGTTCTGCAGGGAGATCACGCCGTGGGCAATGCTGCGCACCTGCTGGTCGCCGCCGATGGCGGTCTTGTCGTCAAGCAGCAAGGCCGTGCAGGACCGCCTGGCGAAGTACTGTTTCAGCGCCAGCACGTGCCGGCGATAGCGAAGCGCGTTACCGGACAGCAGTTGCAGTTCCGAGAGCGAGTCCAGCACGACGCGGGCCGGCTTGATCCGCTCGATCATGTCGAGCATCAGGTTGTTCGTCTCGCTCAGCTCCACTTCCGACGGATGCAGGACGGTGTACTGCTCCTCCGGATCCAGGATGCTTTCCTCCGGAATGACCTCGTGGACGGTAACACCGTCCATCGAAAAGCCGTGAGAGTCGGCGACTGCGCGCAATTCGACCTCATTCTCGGCCAGGGTGATGTATAGAACGCGCTCGCCGTGCCTGGCCCCCTCGACCAGAAACTGAAGCGCCATGGTGGTCTTGCCTGCGCCCGGGTCGCCTTCAAGCAGGTATAGACGTTCCTTGGTCAGGCCGCCACCCAGGATGTTGTCCAGGCCAGGGATGCCGGTGGAGATGAATGCCTCACTGGCCGTGTTTTGTGTCGAAGTCATAAGTAAAGGAAGGTGACGGCCGGAGGAAGGCGTTGCAGGCAAGGTCGGGTTCCTGGCATTCCGGACGGATGGGGAACATGCGCACTTTCGTAGGGAACTGCGTAAGAGTGGTGGAAAGTGCAATCTTGCGAGGCAGACAGCTTGTTCTACTGAGCAGAAGCAAAGCCAGTACCCATCATAACATCGGCATGTCCAGGCGGCGGGAACCGGGGATGTACGCCTGTCGATCGTACATTGCGGCCTTGTCCACCCATTATCGGCGTGCGTGACAACACGCTTCGTGCGCTGCATCGCCTGCCTGGGACGCGAGCCACGCCTGACGCGTGCCGCATGCACATGGCCGGGACTGATCACTGGCCGCGCCATCGACGCATAGTAAAAAAGCGCTCGCCTGCCCGTGACATTTCAACTATAGTTGAACAACATACTTCAATCATTATTGAAATGAACGTCAAGCTTGTTATTGCTTCGCTCGCCGCCCTGGCCCAGGAAAACCGGCTCGCGGTGTTTCGACTGCTCGTCCAGGCTGGTCCTGGCGGACTGTCCGCGAACCGGATTGCCGAGAGCGTGGGTATCGCACCGTCTCTGCTTTCGTTTCACCTCAAGGAACTGATGCATGCGGAACTCATCTCCCAAACCCGCGAAGGGCGCTCGCTCATCTACGCGGCCAACTTCGACGCCATGAACAATCTGCTCGGATTCCTGACCGAAAACTGCTGCGGAGGGAACAGTTGTTCGCCTGTCCGTCTCGCCAATTGCGTCGAAGTAGGAGGCTGCGCATGAAACGCCTGTATATCCGCGCGTCTGACGGCTATCCGGCGGAGAGCTTCAGGTGCTACGCCGGTATCTCTGCGCGCAAACCGACGGTCGCGAAGGAAGCCAACGCACAGTGGAAGCTGGCCGGACCGGACACGGCGCCGCGGATTCCAGGTCACGCTTCTGCTGGCAGACCATGAGCCCGATACGACACGCGCGGCGGAAAGACCTCCCCGCCGTCCTCGCGCTTCTGGGGGAGGCAGGCCTGCCGCATCAGGATCTCGTTCCGGCCCACCTTGACCACTTCCTGGTTGCCGCAGAGGGAAACATCGTGCAGGGCGTCGTTGGCCTGGAGCCGTACGACCAGGATGGATTGTTGCGGTCATTGGCGGTCCGGCCGGGAAACCGATCGACAGGCCTTGGCACCCGACTTCTTGCTGCCATTGAGGAATATGCGCGCGAGACCGGGATCAACACGCTCTATCTGCTCACCACCACCGCACCCGGCTTTTTTGCCGGGGCCGGTTATGAAACGATTCCACGGAACGCCGCACCTGCCCCGCTGCAGGGCACGACGGAATTCTCGACCCTCTGTCCCTCGCAGGCCGAGTGCATGCGGCGCCGCTTGCCCACTGATTCCGACAACACCATGACTGACAGGCCCTACAACGTCCTCTTCCTCTGCACGGGCAATTCCGCGCGCTCCATCATGGCCGAAGCCCTGGTAACGACCATGGGCGAAGGCCGCTTCCGTGGATTCAGCGCCGGAAGCAAACCGGCGGCCGGCGTGAATCCCTTCGCCATCGAGCAGGTGATGAAGACCGGCTACCCGATCGACAACCTGCGGAGCAAGCGCTGGGACGAATTCGCCGCGCCCGGCGCGCCAGCCATGGATTTCATCATCACCGTCTGCGACAACGCCGCAGCGGAGGCCTGCCCGGTCTGGCCCGGACATCCTGCGACGGCGCACTGGGGTTTTGAAGATCCGGCCGCCGTCGAAGGAACCGACGACGAAAAGCGGGTGGCGTTCGAAACGACTTTCCATCAGATCAGACGCCGTATGGCCGCGTTCGTCAGCCTGCCGCTGGATCGGCTCGCGAAGCACGAAATCCGGCAGGAAATCCAGAAGATCGGCGAGACGTCGACGACTGCCGACTAGACCTCGCTGCCCACGCCCGCAGTCCGGGCCTCGACGCACATTCCACTGATGACTTCCACTCCCACGACTGCCGTTGCCGCCGGCTCCGCCCCCGCCATCGGGTTCTTCGAGCGCTACCTGACGATCTGGGTGGCCCTTTGCATCGTCGCCGGCATCTTCATCGGCAAGGCGTTTCCCGCTGCCATACACGCGATCGCCACGCTCGCGCTGGCGGAGGTGAACATACCGGTCGGCGTGCTGATCTGGGTGATGGTTATCCCGATGCTCATCAAGATCGACTTTGCGGCGCTGTCGCAGGTGAGGAGTCACTGGCGCGGCATCGGCGTGACGCTGGTCATCAACTGGCTGGTCAAGCCGTTCTCGATGGCGGTCCTCGGGTGGGTCTTCATCCGGCACCTGTTCGCCCCCTGGCTTCCCGCCGACCAGCTCGACAGCTACGTCGCGGGACTGATCCTCCTTGCCGCAGCGCCCTGCACCGCCATGGTGTTCGTCTGGAGCCAGCTGTGCAAGGGCGATCCCTACTTCACGCTCTCCCAGGTCGCCCTCAACGACGTCATCATGATCGTCGCGTTTGCCCCCCTGGTTGCGCTGTTGCTCGGCCTGTCGTCGATCACGGTACCGTGGGATACGCTGATCGCCTCGGTCGGGCTGTACATCATCGTTCCCGTCATCCTGACGCAGTGGATCCGCAACGCCCTGTTGAAAAAAGGGTCGGCGCAACTTGCACGCACGGTACGCAAGCTCGGACCATTTTCGATTGCGGCATTGCTGCTGACCCTGATGCTTTTGTTCGCATTTCAAGGGCACGCCATTACCGAGCAGCCGCTGGCCATTGCCATGCTGGCGGTGCCGATCCTCATCAAGGTGTTCTTCAATTCCGGGCTTGCCTACCTGCTGAACCGGAAGCTGGGCGTCGCCCATTGCGTGGCCGGACCATCGAGCCTGATCGGCGCGTCGAACTTCTTCGAACTGGCCGTCGCGACCGCGATCAGCCTCTTTGGTTTTCAGTCGGGAGCGGCCCTGGCGACAGTGGTAGGCGTGCTTGTCGAGGTGCCGGTCATGCTGCTGGTCGTCGGCCTGGTCAACCGGACTCAGGGTTGGTACGAACGGGCGAAATAGGAGATTGCGCCAGGGTGCCCGTCAAGGTCAGCTTTCCTGGCGCCGCCCCGCAATACCCAGGAAAAGCTCGGGGACCAGTGCCGTACTGGCGGCGACCAGGGCGGTCAACAGCAGCGCGACCGGCAGCAGGCCATGCTCGAGCCAGGGTGCGACGGCCATGGTCGCCACCGAAGTTGCGGCAAAAGCAGAAAACATCAGCAGCCCGGCAGCCTTGCCGTGCCCGCCGCGCACCAGCGACAATGCGCGCGACATCGAGGATGGACCGCGCATGCCCAATCCCCAGCAGAACATGGCCCAGGCCACGCACAATCCCGCCATCGACCGAAAGTCCGCAGCCGCGCAGGCGAGCATGACCGCGCCGGCACATGCCTGCGCGAGCGTGCCGCGCCGTATCAGGGCCGCGATGCCCAACCGCGCCACGCTGCGCGTTCCCTGGCGCGCCCCGACCATGAATGCGAGAACGCCGCATACCTGCAGCGCGGCAAACGCCGTGACTGGTTGCGCATACCAGTGCGTAACGAGGATCGGCGCGCTCGAGACGAACATCAGCAATGCGCCGAACATGCAGGCATACGCGGCGCAATGGCGCAGGAAACGTCCATTGGCTACCGTGGCCCAGGTCGGCGCGCCACGGGCCGGGATATCCGGGTGATCAACGTGGCCGACGATCCGACCCGCAAAGAACAGCAGGATGAAGGCCGCCACTGCGATCAGGACGAAACTGGTGCGCCAGCTGAGCAGGCCGAGCAGCGCAACCCCGAGCACCGGGGCGGCGGCGGGCACGATCGACTCCAGCGTGGCGACCATCGCCAGCGCGCCGACGGCGTCGGTCTCACCGAACCGGCGCCGGATGAGTGCCGGCACCGCGACGGTGGCCGCGCCGGATCCAAGGCCCTGCAACAGGCGGCCGAACAGCATCCACTCGATATTCGGCGCGAGCGCGCAAGCCAGGCTGCCGCCGATCAGCAGCCAGATGCCGGAGAAAATCGCCGCACGGTCTCCGAAATGATCCGCGAGCCAGCCCCAGGCGAGCTGAGACAGTGCCAGCGACATGAGGAACACCGCCATCGTTGCCTGGCCCTCGACCAGGCTGACGCCGATGTCGGCGACCATCGCGGGCAGTGCGGGCAGGTACAGGTCGGAGGACAGCATGCCGACCGCCGTCAGCAGCGCCAGGGGGAGTGCGCGTTTTCTTTGGCTTTCATTCATCCCGGCATCATAAAGCACGGCGGCCTGCTGTTTGCGGCGTCCTGTCTGCTCGCCGAAGATCGCCTGAAATGTCAGCGGTGACGATGTCTGCCCGACCGTGCCGGGGCACGGGCTGTTGGTGAATCGGCGCGGACCGTCGAAGGCCCGGGCCAGGAATGGGCAGACCGTCCGGGGCGCCGCACCGGCGGCATGATCGCGCGCCGGAAGAAGCGACAGGTTTGGAGTAGAATCCCCACGCTTCATCTCCCTCTGTTTCCAAAGCTGTCCGTGTCTTCATTCCCGCAATCGACTTCTCCCTCCCCCGTTTCAACCGTTGCACCATCCGGCGCGTCACTCCGTGCCAATCTCGCCATGGGCGTCGGCAGCTTTGCCATCGGCACCGGCGAGTTCGTCATCATGGGCCTGCTTCCCGAAGTCGCCCGCGATCTCGGCGTGACGATTCCGCAGGCAGGTCACGTCATCAGTGCTTATGCGCTTGGTGTGGTGATCGGCGCGCCGTTGCTGGCGGTGCTTTCGTCGGGCTGGCCGCGCAGGAAGCTGCTCGTCGCGCTCATGCTGGTTTTCGGTCTTGGCAATATCGCGAGCGCCATCGCTCCGGGATATCTTTCGCTGAACCTGCTGCGCTTCCTTGCCGCGCTCCCGCACGGCACGTACTTTGGCGTAGCGGCACTGGTGGCCGCATCCATGGCGGCACCGGGACGACGCGGTCAAGCGGTCGGCCAGGTGATGCTGGGGCTGACGGTCGCGACGCTGGTGGGCGTGCCGATTGCGGCGTGGCTCGGCCAGGTGATGGGCTGGCGCGCGGCATTCGTATTCGTCGGGGCGCTTGCCTTCCTTGCTTCCGTGCTCATCTTCCGCGCACTGCCGGAGATACCCGCTGACGAAGGCGCAAGCCCCATGCGTGAACTGGGCGCACTCAGGAGGCCGCAGGTGTGGCTGACGCTGGCAATCGGGGCCATCGGACTCGGCGGCCTGTTCTCGGTGTTCAGCTATGTCAAGCCGACGATGATGACGCTGGCGGGCATGCCGCTGGAACAGGTGCCGGTCGTGCTGGCACTGTTCGGCGCCGGCATGGTACTGGGCAACCTCGTCGGCCCGCGCTTTGCCGACCGCGCGCTGATGCCGGCCATGTGCGGGCTGCTGGTTTGGGCGGTGCTCGTTCTCGGCGCCTACTCGTTCACCGCCTATCATTCCTGGCTGGGCTCCTTGAATGTCCTGCTGGTCGGCACGCTCGTCGCCATGGGCCCGGTACTCCAGATCCGCCTGATGGACGTCGCCGGCGATGCGCAGACCCTTGCGGCGGCGCTGAACCACTCCGCCTTCAATACTGCCAATGCCCTCGGTGCATGGCTGGGCGGCGTGGCGGTGAATGCCGGGCTTGGCTGGTCTGCAACGGGCTGGGTCGGTGCTTTGCTGGCGCTGGCAGGCCTTGCGGTATTCGCGGTGTCGGTCAGGAGCGCGGGCTGGCGGCCGGTACGCTGATCCGGCAATTCGCCTGCCGGGACGACGGCCGCCGGGCTTGCAGCCCCGTCCGGCGGCGGCGAAGGCGCGCTGCGCGGCTTTGCACCACCCGCCCGTTCTTCTCCCCGATGCGATAATCGCATGACCGAAGAGACAAACCGGACGGAGGATCGCGATGGATTCGCATACTGCAACCGCGCTGCTGGAGGCAACCTGCCCCGGCCAGAGCGAGCGCTTCTTCTCACCCCTGACAATCGGCGATACGCCCGAGTCGGCCGACCACGGGGCGGAGCTCATCCTGTCGGGAGTGAAGACGGCGACTTCCTCCGCATTCTGGGACTATCCGGACGGACGTATCCCTTTCGCCGGCGCGCTCAGTCTCCTGCTTGGCGCACATGCCCGCCCGCGGGCGGTCCTCGAGACACAACGGATCGAGGTCCTCCGCTTCGGCGACATCGATGAAGCGTTCGCCGCTGCGTATGGCGAGGGGGACAGGACGCTGGCCTGGTTCAAGGCAGAGATCGGCGCATGGTACCGGCGAAGCGCGGCGCGTTGCGGCGAGCGTTTTACGGACGACACGCGGATCATCTGCGAATGGTTTGCCGTAGCAAGGCGGCTATGATGGAAGCCTTCAGTCAATCTTCCCATGCTGCCGCCTGCATCGCGATGATGTTCGCTGCGGCCCCATCCGACACTTTCCCGACACCTGCATGACAATCTCCGACGGCATACTTCCACCGGGCAGCCAGGTTCCACGCCCGCTGATCGACGACATCCTGGCCAACTTCCGCCTGCCGCCTTCCAGCGTGCACGGCCCGGCCCACTGGGCGCGGGTACGCCTGAACGGCATGCAGATTGCCCGGCGCAGCGGCGCGGACTGGAAGGTCATCGAACTGTTCGCCTTCCTCCACGACAGTCAGCGGCACGACGACGGGGCCGATCCCGAGCACGGCCCTCGCGCAGCCGACTATGCCCTGTCGCGGCACGACGTCCTGTTTCACCTGGAGCCGGCGCAGCTGCATGCGCTGGTGACGGCCTGCCGCGGGCACACGCGGGAGCGGTTGACCGACTCGGCAACGGTGCAGGCCTGCTGGGATGCCGACCGGCTGGACCTGTACCGGGTAGGGATACTGCCTGACCGCTACTATCTGGGCACGCCGGCCGCGCGGGACGCGTCGCTGATGCGCGCTGCCATCGCCCGTAGTCGCCAATTGCAGCACCACGACATTCCCGACGATTGGGATCTGGGAAAAGATCATGATTTTTCCCCTGAAGGCGACTAGGGCGGCGACGGAAGCAGGCGGCATCCGGCACGCGGCGCCGCCAGGACGGGAAACGGGTCGCCCGCGTGCGCGCCCGCGGCGCATCTGGGAAAATCCGCATTGCGACGATCGGCCCGGGCCCGGGCCAAGCATGCGTACATGCATTCCCGGCGCCCGGCCCTACCGGTATTCGCCGACGTAATCAGGACCGACTATTTCCGATGACCCATCCAGACCCTTCCCTCGTCGCCGCCGCGGCGGACATCCTTGCCGCCCGCCGCCGCTCCGGTTCTGCCGGCCCCCGACTGCCGGCGGCCTGCCGGCCAAGCGATGCCGATACCGCCCTCGCCGTGCAGGACGCCGTCATGGCCATCCTGGCGGCGGACACCGGCGCATGGAAATGCGGCACCCCGGCGGAGGGCAGGGTGGTGGCCGCGCCTGTCCACGCCGGCTCGGTGTTTCATGCGTCGCCCTGCGCGGTGGCCGATAGCGGCGGCCGGGTAAGGATCGAACCGGAACTGGCCTTCGTCCTTGCCCGCGACCTGCCGCCGCGCGACCTGCCCTATGCCCCGGCCGACGTCGATGCGGCGATTGGCGGGGCCCGCCTGGCGCTGGAGCTTATCCGCAGTCGCTACGACGATCCGGCAACGGTCCCCTTTCCCGAACACCTTGCGGACGGCCTGCTCAACCAGGGCTTGTTCCTCGGTCCGGAAATCGACCTCGCGCTTGCCCGCGCCGCCGCCGCGTTCCCGATCGAGGTCCGTGCCGAAGGCGAGGAGACGGTGTCCATGAAGGGACGCCACCCGGACGGCAATCCGCTGCTGCCGCTGTACTGGCTGGCGGAATTCCTGCGCCGCCGGGGACGCGGGCTGCGCGCCGGCGAGGCGGTGATCACCGGCTCCTATGTCCCGAGCTTCGAGGTACCGGCGGGGCGGGAGATCACGCTGTGCTTCGGCGATCTCGGCACCCTCGCCATCCGCTTCAACGCGCCGTGAACCAGGACGAACGCGAGGCGCCCGCCGGCCGCTTCCGTCCGCGCATCACGCTGCGGACCCTGGGCCGCGGCGACGGCCTGCTCGGCATGCGGCCGTCGGCGGCGCTCGGTCCGCGCGGAGGCGAAGTCACGATTGCCTGGGTCACATGGACCTGCGCCGACGGACAGGGCGGCAGCTGGGAGCTGCCGGCGCCCGCCACCATCGCCAATCGTCGCCCGGCCGCCGCGCGCTTCCTGCTGGACGATCGGGGACGTCGCGTACTGCTGCGCGACGTCGATGCCGAGGCCGACGCGCTCGACCGGATCTGGGATCTGGGCCTGCTGCCGCTGCCGGCCGACAGCCTGCAATGGCGCGACGCCGCTGCGCGGGACCGCTTGCAAGGCCCGCTGTGGACACTGGCGCAGGAGACCCTGTTCGCGGATTTCTGGGCCGACCGCCTGCCCGAGCTGCAGTCGGAGGGCTGGTCGGTGGTGATCGGTCCCGGCTTTGCGCACTAGAGCGTGCACGTCGACGCATGGCGCATGATCCTCGACCCCGCCAGCGGCGAGGTGACGGGCAAGGAAATCGCTGCCGCCATGCGCCCGCGACCGCCGTCGATCGCGCCCCTCGACCGCAATGCGCGCGAGGCATCCTGGTTGCTCAGCCTCGGCGTCGAGATCGAGGGCGAACTGCTGGACCTCGTGCCGCTGCTCGCCAACCTGCTGCGGCGCGAATCGCGCTGGCTGGATGCGGCAAGGGCGGCTGCCGTTCCGGACGAAGAGATGGTGCGCCTGCGGGCGCCGGGCGGGCGGCGTATCGATGCCCCCGCCGCCAGGCTGAAACCGGTGATCGCGTGCATGCTGGACCTGCTCGCCGACCCGCGCCGCGCGGAAGGGCCGCTGCCGCTGTCGGAATGGGATGCACAGCGCTTCGACCAGATGTGCCGCAGCCTGCTCGACACGCAGCGCGAGCGCGCCGGTCCGCACGGCGGCTGGCAGCTGCAGGGCGACGCCGGGCTGCGCCAGCTCGCGCGACGGCTCGCCGACGCCGGCACGCCGCCCGCAGTCGCTGCGCCGGAGGGATTGGGCATCACGCTGCGCCCCTACCAGCTGCACGGCGTGGCCTGGCTGCAGTACCTGCGCGCCCAGCACCTCGGCGGCATCCTGGCGGACGACATGGGACTCGGCAAGACCGCGCAGGCGCTGGCGCACCTGCTGGTCGAAAAACAGGCGGGCCGCCTTGACCGGCCTGCCCTCGTCGTGCTGCCGAGTTCGCTCGTGTTCAACTGGGAAGCCGAGGCGCGGCGGATTGCGCCCAGCCTGCGGGTACTGGCCCTGCAGGGCGCCGGGCGGGCAGCCGACTACCGGTTGATGGCCGGACACGACCTCGTGCTGACCACCTATGCGCTGCTCTGGCGCGACATCGAGGTGCTGCGGGCGCAGCCCTTCCACCTGCTGATCCTGGACGAGGCGCAGTCGGTGAAGAATCCGGCAGGCCGGACCGCGCGCGCGGTGCGTCGGCTCGATGCGCGTCACCGCTTGTGCCTGACGGGCACGCCGCTGGAGAACAACCTCGGCGAGCTGTGGGCGCAGTTCGATTTCCTGATGCCGGGCTTCCTTGGCGACGCCCGGACTTTCAAGCGGGTCTGGCGCACCCCGATCGAGGTCAATGGCCAGAGCCAGCGCGCGCGCCTGCTCGCGCAACGCATCCGTCCCTTCGTCCTGCGCCGGCGCAAGGACGAAGTGGCTGCCGAGCTGCCGCCGCGCACCGAGGTGATCAAGTGGGTGCAGCTCGAGGGCGAACAGCGCGAACGCTACGAAAGCGTGCGCGTGGCAGCCGACGAGGAGATTCGCCGCATCCTGCGGCACAAGGGATTCGACGGCGCGCTGATCAGCATCCTCGACGCGCTGCTGAAATTGCGCCAGGTCTGCTGCGATCCGCGCCTGCTGAAGACGGCCGCGCCGCCGCCCGATGCCGGGTCGGCGAAGATGGCGCTGCTGCGCCACATGCTTCCGGCGCTGATGGCGGAGGGTCGCCGCATCCTCGTGTTCTCCCAGTTCACCGGGATGCTCGCCCTGATCGAAAGCGAACTGCGCATGCTGGACATGCCCTTCCTGTCCTTCACCGGCGATACGCCGGTCGCGGCGCGTGCGGGCGTGGTGCAGGCCTTCCAGGGCGGGACGGTACCGCTGATGCTGGTGAGCCTGAAGGCGGGCGGTGTCGGGCTGAACCTGACGGCGGCGGACACCGTGGTTCATGTCGATCCATGGTGGAATCCGGCGGTCGAGGAGCAGGCCACGGCGCGCGCCCATCGCATCGGTCAGGATCGCCCTGTGTTCGTCTACAAGCTGCTGGTGGAAGGCAGCATCGAGGAGCGCATCCTCGCGCTGCAGGCGCGCAAGTCGGCGCTGGCGGAAGGGGTGCTGGGCAGCGATGCCGGCATGGCGGCGAAATTCGGCCCGGAGGATCTGCAGCTGCTGCTGGCGCCGCTCGGCTAGCGTGCAGGCCCGTATCCGGCGTGCCTCAGCACGGCCAGCGCGTGCGACTGCATGCGCGGCCGGGGCGTCCCGGCGTCACTGCGAAACGGGTTGCCGACTTCCGCCTGGTAGCGGTCGCCGAGATACAGGGCTGCCTTCGCATTGATGTGGTTGGCGTCCTTGTAGAAGGCCATGTTGCCGGAGTAGGTCCTGCATTCCCGCGCGTCGCACATGACCTTCTTCGGGTCGATGGTGACCAGGCCGGGGTGCCGCGCCTGCAGGCCGTCGATTATGCGGTCGACCGGGCCCTGGGTCTTCTCCATGTGGCTGCGCGGGATGTTGCAGTCGGTGTCAGCGGGAAGCCAGCCGCGCTTGCGATGCAGCACGCACTGCGACATGTCCGGTTCGAAATCGACGTTGTCCTTGATGATGACGGGCACCGCGCCGGCCGCCGCAATCCTGCGGATCACCAGATCGAGCTCCCTCTCCAGGCCCTGCATCGACGGATGCGTCGCCCACTGGCCACCGAGCACCACGTACTTGTAGTTGCCGGCCAGCGCGAGCAGGTCGTTGTTGCGCCGTTCACAGGTGCCAGGCTCGGCGCCGCCGCTCTGCGGGACCGCGCCGCTGGTCGGAAAGCAGCCACCCTGGACATGGTATACCCCCTTCAGATGCGCGGCGGTGGCGAGCTGCTGTACGAAGGGCTTGAAGTGATGGGCATGCGAATCGCCGATCAGCAGTATTGCCGGCTTCTGCTGGCCGGTGTCGCCGTAGGCACAGTGCTGTTCGAGATACCGCGCGTCGATCTTCCGGTAGTCGTCGGCACGAATCGAGCACAGCCGGCCGAGGTCCCGCTCGAAGGAATAGCTGGCGATCAGCTCCCGCATCTCGCCGGAGAACCGGTTGGGGGCGCCTTCCGACGCGTACGAGTAGAGGCCGACGGCGAGGAAGGCGCTGGCGGGAAGGACGTAGTACCGCAGCGCCGCCTGCCTGAATCCGATCCCGCGGCTGTTGCGCACCGGCTGTTCCACGTATCGCCAGGTCAGGACGGCGAGCACGAAGGCGAGCAGCACCGCCGCCGCCGCCACCCCGAAGTCCAGCTCTATCCTGCGATAGCGCAGGAAGGAGAAGATCGGCCAGTGCCACAGGTAGAGCGAATAGGAAATCAGGCCTACCGCGACCATCGGCCGGCTCGCGAGCGCGGCACGCACCGGGTTGTCGGTCCGTCCTGCAAAGATCACCAGCGCGACCCCGATGCAGGGATAGAGGGAATTGATGCCCGGGAACGGCGTGTCCTGGCCGATCAGGAACATCGAGCCGATCATCAGGCATAGCCCGGCGGCGGCGGCGGCCAGCGCAGGCGTCCTGCCCAGTGCCGGCAGCCGCTGTGTCGCGAAGAAGGCAAGGGCGCCGATCATCAGTTCGTGGGCGCGCGAGCTGAGCAGGAAATAGGAACGCACTTCGCCGATCTTCCACTGCGAGATCGCCAGGCACAGCAGGCCGAGCGCGGCAAGCGCAGTGACGACGTGGCCGCGCAGGTAGCGGTAGAGCAGGATCAGGAGTACCGGAAAGATGAAATAGAACTGCTCCTCGACCGACAGCGACCACGTATGCAACAGCGGAAACTCCTCGGTGCGCTGGCCGAAGTAGCCCCAGCTGAGCATCGAGAAGAAGACGTTCGACGCAAACGCCCAGGACGCCGCCAGCGAGGTGGTGTAGAAGATATAGTCGTTGGGGATCAGCAGCCAGGACGAGAACACCAGGGTCGCCACGGCCACGACGATGTAGGCCGGGAGGATGCGCTTGATGCGGCGGGCATAGAAATCGGTGAAGCGGAAGCTGTCCTGCTCAATCGCCTTGACGATCAGGCCGGTGATCAGGAAGCCGGACAGGACGAAAAAGACGTCGACGCCAATGAAGCCGCCGGGCAGCAGGTCGGCGTTGGCGTGGAAGGCGATGACAGCCAGCACCGCGATCGCACGCAGCCCGTCGATGTCCGGACGATAGGTATGCGGTGTGGGTTTCATTCAATAGGTGTGCGCCTGTTGGTCTCGTGCCGGATGCCGGTCCGGCGTCCCGAAATCAAACTGCTGGTTCGCGTCTTGTCAAAACCAGCCCCGATTCTCCCGTCCGATTTTGTTCCACACCTTGAGAAAAAACAGGCCCGTTCTTGCAAAACAGGCATTGTCTCTCCGGCGCATCATTCCCAGAGGAAAATAATCAGTGATCGGCGGGAAGGCTGCGGCGGTCGCGCCAGCAGCGCCAGAATTCCTCGGCGTAGGGCAGCGCGATGAACAACGTGGCGCCGCCCAGCAGGCCGGCGACGTATCCGGTCGGCAGCGGATCGCGCTTCCATTCGACGACAAAGCGGGCGCTGCCGTCGAACGCGAACAGCGCGCGGAACTGGTCCCAGTGCACGAAGGCCAGCAGCGTCAGCAGGATCAGGGGCACCAGTTCCTGGAAGCTGTGCACGATCTGTTCGCCGGGCAGGATGGTACGTCGCGGGGCGGCATGGCGCAGGTCCCACAGTACCGTCGCTTCGTGCAGCAGCAGCGCCACGATCATGACGGCAAACAGCAGCGCATTGACCTCGACGAAGAGTGCGGCCAGCAGCGGCAGGCCGACCTCGGCCAGCATCAGCAGGTGCAGCGCAGACTCCCTTACGCCGGCGGTATGGCTGATGCCGGTATGGCGATGGAACAGCCAGTCGCAGAAGCCCGCAAGCACCCACAGCGGGATGAAGACATACAGGATTGCGTTGGTGAGGAGTTCGGGAAGGGGCATGGCATCCGGCGTTCGGCATCCTTTCCCAATGAGGCGCCCGCCGCGACGCCAAGTTCCCGACGGTCGATACAACGGCCGCGACGCCCGCAGGCTTGTTGCCATATCTCAATTTCAGGGGTAGCCTGCCAGCACCTCAACCCACGGAGCCTCGTCATGAAACGCCATCGCGCCGCCCTGCTGGCGCTGCTCGCCGCCACCTCGGCCCACGCCGGCATCGAACCCCTGCGCGCCATCGCCCAGCGCGGCGGGAAGATCGAGCCCGGCCGGTACATCTGCCGCCAGCAGTACAACGCCGCGGGCTATACCGAGAAGGTGGTGGAGATCGCCAGCGCCGCAGAGTATGCCTACATCGGATCGCAGCGCTACCCCGGGCCAATGAAGTACGACGTGAAGACCGGCCAGATGCAGTTCACCGGCGGCAAGCTGGGCAACGGCTTCGAGGGCTTCTACGGACGGCGCGACAACGGCTATCCGATCTTCGTCCTGGTCGACCGCGACCTGGCACCAAAGGCGGACGCCTACGACCTGTGCGTGCGCCGCGCCGACAAATAAACGTAGTCGGCCGGCGCCGTTGCCTGCGGCGGCGCTACCGGGCCGAAGCCTGCCGGTCAAGCAGCGCCGAGACCTGTTCGAACTTCTGCCGCGTCAGCGGCTTGACGATATGCAGGTCGAAACCGGCCTGCTGGCTGCGCAGGCGATCTTCGTCGGAACCGTAGCCGGTAAGGGCGACCAGCGTCACCCCGGCCAGCGCGCTCTTCGTCCGCATCGCGCGGGCCAGCGCATAGCCATCCATCCCCGGCAATCCGATATCGACCAGCGCCACATCGGGTTTGTCCGCCAGCGCCAGCATCATGCCCTCCTCTGCACCGGCCGCCGCCTGCACCCGGTGGCCCTGGCTGGCCAGCATGGCGAAGGTCATTTCGCGCGCGTCCGCGTGGTCGTCGATCAGCAGCACGCTGCGCGGCTCGGGTTCGGCGGAAGGGCTTTCGCTGCCGCACGCCGCCGGCGCGAGCGACAGCGGCAGGCGCAGGATGAACATGCTGCCCGCGCGCGCGCCGGCGCTCCGGCATTCGACTGTGCCCTCGTGCAGGCGGGCCAGTTCGCGCACCAGTGCGAGCCCGATGCCGAGCCCGCCCTGTGCGCGGTCCAGCGAGCGCTCGCCCTGCACGAACACGTCGAATATGGCGGCTTGCAACTCCGGCGGCACGCCGATGCCGGTATCCTCGACGGACAGCACGGCCTCGGTCTCCTCGGCATGCACGGCGATGCGGACGGCACCCCCGGCGGGCGTGTACTTGACCGCGTTATCCAGGAGGTTGTTGATGATCTGCTCGATGCGCGTGGCGTCGGCATTGATCCAGACCGGCCGCAGCGCCGACAGGGTGACCGCGTGGCGGTCGGTGCGCCCCGTGGAGCGCAGCGTCGCCAGGCACCCGGCGGCGGTCGCCGCCAGATCCAGTGGCTGCTTGTCCAGCAGCACCTTCCCCGACAGGACGCGGCTGACGTCGAGCAGGTCATCGACGATGTGGTTCAGGTGTTCGCCCTGCCGCCGCAGGATCGCCCGCGCTCGGGCGGCGCGCTCGGGATTGCCTTCCATGCCGAGCACCTCGACCGCGCTCGTCATCGCCGCCAGCGGGTTGCGCAGCTCGTGTCCCAGCATCGCCAGGAACTGGTCCTTGGCGCGGTTCTGCTGCTCCGCCTGGCGACGCGCCTGCTGTTCGCTCTCGAGCAGCGCGTTGCGCTCGGCCTCGGCCGCTTGCCGGTGCGCCTTTTCCTGGTCGAGCAGCCTGCCGGATTCCAGCAGTGTCGCCTGCAGCACATCGATTTCCGCTACGCCGGAGGATGCGTCGCCCTGCAGGCTGCCGCCCTTGCCGAGGATAACCGCGTTGCGCACCGCCCCCTGGACTGCACGGGAAATGCGGCGGCCGACGACGAACGCCACCAGGGATGCGGCAAGGATCGCGGACAGCAGGCCGGCCCCGGAAATGATGACCGCCTGACTGATGGCGCCGTCGATTTCCTTGACCGGGGCGCCGAGCGCCACCGTCCATTGCGACAGCGGCGAATGGACGAACACGTCGTACACCTCGACCTCGCCGCGGATCTTGTGGCGCATCACGCCGGTGTAGCCGGTCCTGATCGCGTCGAGGGTCGCGGCCAGTGCCTTTTTCCCGACGTACTCGTCGGGCCTGTGGCTGCGCGCAAGCGTGTTGCCGCTCTTGTCGAAAACGGCGACAACCCAGCTGTCCGGGATGTTGCGCTCGGCGAAGGTGCGGTTGAAATACGCGGGCAGGATCGCCTGCGACAGCACGAGACGCTGGCCGTCGATGGTAACGGGCATCTCGACCATCACCACGTGGCGCCGCGCATGCTCGCCCCAGGTCAGGTCGGATACGTGAAAGCCCTCTTCGCTCTGGATCTGCGGGAACCGCTCGAGGTTGACGCGACGGCCGGGCAGCGGCGTCCCGTACGGGATGCGGGTATTGATGAGCTGCCGGCCGTCCTCACCGAACAGGATGATCCAGCCCTGGCTGGGCTGGATCGCCTGTCTCGCCTTCTCGTGGAAGCGCTGGTAGTCGGCCCGGTCCAGCGCGTCCGAGGCCGCGAGCACGCGCAGCGCCGACTGCACGCCAGTCAGCTCGCGATCGATGACCAGGGACGCCGCGCGCGCGGTTTCGTGCAGGCTGGCGAGCGCTGCCTCGCGGTGGGCCTCCTGCAGCTTGTTGAGGGACACGGCCGACAGGAAGACCATCGGCACGAGTGTCGCGATGACAAGCAGGGTCAGGTGAACGCGCAGTCGCATAGGAGGCTCTCTTGGTACCGGACCGCCGGCTGACGGCTTGTAGTTGAGCTGCGACGGCCTGTCGCTAGCCAGGCATTATGCCTGAATTGCAACTGTACCCGCCTATGCTGCCCTTGCCAACACGGCCATCGTCAGGCGCGAGATGCAGACCAGGCGGTCCGACTCGTCCACGATGCGGATGTCCCATACCTGCGTGGTCCGGCCGATATGGAAGGGCCGGGCAGTGCCGGTAACCCAGCCGGCGCTTGCCGGACGCAGGTGGTTGGCATTGATGTCCAGCCCGACGCAGTAGGCGCCCTCCTCCGTACAGAGATTGGCGGCGACGCTGCCGACCGTTTCCGCCAGCAGTACCGATGCGCCGCCGTGCAGGATGCCGTGCGGCTGCCGGGTGCGCTCGTCGACCGGCATGCGGGCGCTCACCCAGTCCTCGCCGATTTCGACGAACTCGATGCCCAGGCTGCGGGCGGCGGTGTTCTCGTTCGACTTCTGCAGCTGTCCGATGCTGCTGCTCCTTTTCCATATCGGCATGTCGCCTGTCTCCTTGTTGTCGATATCAGTGTGCGCCCCCGGCGTCCGCCGGTGCGCCCGATTTCTGCGGCCGCGTCACCCATACCAGCGCAATCAGCGCGAGGAACATGACCGAGGACATCCAGAAGATGTCGGTCGCGCCCATCGTGCTTGCCTGCACGCCGAGGTTGCGCTCCAGGACTGCCAGCGCCGCCGGCTCCGTCATGCCTTGCGCCGTCAGCGACTGCATCGCGGCGCCGAAGGCGGGATTGTGCGGACCGGTATGTTCGGCCAGCTGCGAGTGATGCAGCGCCGTCCGATTGTCCCACAGGGTGGAAGTGAGCGAGGTGCCCATGCCGCCGAACATGATGCGCACGAAATTCGACAGGCCGGCCGCGGCCGGGATCTTCTCCGGCGGCTGGCCGGACAGGATGATCGCGGTCAGCGGGATGAAGAACATCGCCATCGCCGCGCCCTGGATCACCGTCGGCACCATCAGCGCCCAGGTGTCGACTTCCGGCGTGAACCGGGAGCGCAGCCAGAACACCAGTGCGAAGATGGCGAAGGCGCCGGTGGCGACGAAGCGTGCATCGACCCTGGGCAGGAGCTTGCCGACCACCGGCGACAGCAGGATGGCGAAGATGCCGACCGGAGCCATGATCTTGCCGGCCTCGGTCGCGGTATACCCGACCTGCGTCTGCAGCCAGAGCGGAAGGATCACCAGGCTGCCGAAGAACAGCCCGTAGGCGACCGAGATCGCGACTACGCCGCCGGTGAAGTTGCGGCCCCTGAACAGCGACAGGTCGACCACCGGATGCGCCTCGCCGAGTTCCCAGATCACGAAGTAGACGAACGCGACCAGCGCAACCGCCGCGAGCAGCACGATCTCGCCCGAGCTGAACCAATCCAGCTCCTTGCCCTTGTCCAGCATCAGCTGGAGCGCACCGACCCAGACGACCAGCAGCACCAGTCCCAGCTTGTCGATCGGCAGCCGGTGCACGCGCGACTCGCGCTGCCGGTAGATGACCCAGGTGCCCCACGCCGCGACCAGGCCGATCGGCACGTTGATGTAGAAGATCCACGGCCAGGTGTAGTTGTCGGAGATCCAGCCGCCGAGCAGCGGGCCCATGATCGGGGCGACCAGCGTGGTCATGCCCCAGAAGGCGAGCGCCATGCCGCTCTTCGCACGCGGATAGCTGGCAAGCAGCAGCGATTGCGACAGCGGGATCATCGGCCCGGCAACCGCGCCCTGCAGCACGCGGGCGCCGATCAGGGTCTCGATGTTGGGTGCGATGCCGCAGAGGAAGGATGCCACGACGAACAGCAGGATCGAGGTGATGAACAGCCGTACCTGGCCGAAGCGCATCGTGAGCCAGCCGGTGAGCGGCACCGCGATCGCATTGGATACCGCGAACGAGGTGATCACCCAGGTGCCCTGCTGGGGCGAGACGCCGAGGTCGCCGGAGATCGCCGGAATGGAGACGTTGGCGATCGAGGAATCGAGCACGTTCATGAACACCGCCAGCGACAGCAGCAGCGTTCCCATCACCTGCGGCGTGCCGCTCAGCGGCGGCAGCGCGGTATGCGAAGAAGATTGCATTTTTTCAGTGCTGGGTCGTGCTGCCGCCGTTGTCGGCGATGATGCGCGCGATCAGCGCCTCGGCTTCCTTGCCGGAGGCGGCGAACGCGTCGGTGCGATAGGCCGGCTCGGCGCGGACGGCGCCGGCCGCAAGCGAGGTGCCGGCGGCATCGCTGATGTCCACCCGCGCTTCCATCGACACGCCGACGCGCAGCGGATGCGCACGCAGTTCATCCGGGTCGAGCGTCACGCGCACCGGGACCCGCTGCACCACCTTGATCCAGTTGCCGCTGGCATTCTGCGCCGGCAGCAGGGAGAAGGCGGAGCCGGTGCCGGCGGACAGTCCCGCCACCTTGCCGTGGAAGACCACGTCACTGCCATACAGGTCGGAATGCAGCGTGACCGGCTGCCCGATCCGCATGCGCGAGATCTGCACCTCCTTGAAGTTGGCATCCACCCACAGCATGTCGAGCGGCACGATCGACAGCAGCGGTGCGCCCGGGGCGACACGCTGGCCTACCTGCACCGACCGCTTGGCGACATAGCCGGTGATCGGCGCGGGAATGACGGCGCGCGCGTAGGCAAGGTGTGCCGCTTCCACCTGCGCCGCGGCGCGCTGCACGTTGGGGTGGCGGGCGACCGACGTGCGGTCGGTCAGCACCTGGTTGGATGCCAGCTGCCTGCGTGCCGCGTCGAGCGCGGACTCGGCGCTGCGCACCGCGCTGCGGGCATGCTCGATCTCTTCCCTGGAAATCGCGCCGCTGCCGCTCAGCTCCTGGCGTCGCGCCAGGTCTTCGCGCGCGCGCTGCAGGTCGGCGCTGCGCAGGCGCACGCTGGCCTCCAGCGTGCTGTTGTTGGCGTACAGGTTGCGTACCTCGCGCACTGCCTGGGCCAGCTGCGCCTGGGCCTGGTCGAGCGCCACCTGCGCATCGCGCCGGTCCAGCTCGACCAGCGGCGCGCCGGCCTGGACCAGCTCGGTGTCGTCGGCATGGATGGCGACGACAGTGCCGCCGGCCTGCGGCGTCACCTGCACCACGTTGCCGCCGACATACGCATCGTCGGTGGTCTCGGCGTGCCTGGCGAAGATGGCCCACCAGGCGCCGTAGGCGATGAGGGCGAGGACCACCACGATGGTGAAGAGGATCATCAGCCGGCCGCGGCCGGTCTTGCTGGATTGGTTGCTGGTTGCGTTGCTGGTTTCGTTGCTCATGATGCGGAGTAAGTGGCGATGTTCTTGTTCATGTCGGCGCCGGCGCCGGCATCGCTGAAGCCGCCGCCGAGGGCCCGGATCAGGCCGATGTCGAGATCGGCGCGGCGCGCGCGGCTGTCGAGCTCCGCGCGCTGCTGCGTCAGCAGGGTCATTTCGGCGGCCAGCACCGGCAGCCGGTTGGCCGTGCCGGCGCGCTCGCGCCGGCGGACATGTTCCAGGCTGCTGGCGGCGGCCTGGGACGCCGCCAGCAGTTGTTCCTGCTGCACGGCGGCGGCACGCAGCGACTGCAGCTGGTCGGCGACCTCGTGCAGCGCGTCGGTCAGCGCCTGGTTGTAGGCGGCGACCGCCCCCTCATGGCTGGCGACCCGGCCCTTCAGTTGCGCACGCAGCCCGCCGCTCTCGAACAGCGGCAGCCGCACCGCCGGCCCGACGCCGGCGACCTGGCTGCCGCCGGCCAGCAGGTTGGACAGGCCCAGGCTGCTGAAGCCGGCAAACGCGACCAGGTTGATGTTCGGGTAGAACTGCGCGCGTGCGCTGTCGATGTCGCCCTGGGCGGCCTCCACCCGCCAGCGCGCGGCGACGATATCCGGCCGCCGCCCGAGCAGGCCCAGGGGCAGCTGCGCGGGCAGGGCCGCGGACGCCGCGGCCGGCAGCACCGGCGCGACGATGCGCTGGCCGCGGTCCGGCCCCTGCCCGAGCAGGGCCGCGAGCTGGTTGCGCGTCAACTGCTGCGCCTCCTGCCATTGCGCCTGCTCCGCGCGCAGCGTCGCCAGCTGCTGGCGCGCCTGCTCGTTCTCGCTGCGGCTGTCGAGGCCGGCCGCGACCCGCAGGCGGGTCAGCCGGTCGAGTTCCTGGCGGACCTCGATCTGGCGCGCCAGCAGCGACAGCTGCGCCTCCTGGCGTGCAAGCTGGACCCATGCGCGGGCGATGGCGGTGGACAGGCCGATGCGTACCGCCTGCTGCTCGGCGTCGGCGGCCTTTTCCTGCGACAGCGCGGCGCGCTGCTCGGCGGCATGGCGGCCCCAGAGGTCGAGGTCATAGGAGAAGTCGAGCGTGAGGCGGTTGTCGGTCTCGCGGCTGCCGGCAAGCGGCCTCGGCACCAGCCCGTTCTCGGTGTAGCGCTGCCAGGTGCTGTTGAACGTGCCGCCGGCCAGCGGTTGTCCGGCCGCCCCGGCGGCTTCCGCCATTGCGCGTGCCGCTGCGACCCGCGCCGCCGCGGACCGGATGCCCGGATTCTGCACAAGTGCTTCGTCGATCAGTTCCTGCAATGCGGAGCCGCCGATGTCCGCGGCCCAGGACAGGCCGGGCCATGCGCCGCCAGCGCCGGCGAGCGTTGCGGCGCTCTCGTAGTCGGCCGGCGCGCGCAGGACGGCGCTGCTGCCGATATCGCGATGGGTGGCACAGGCGGTGAGCAGCATTGCTGCCGCCAGCGCGGCGGCCGTACCTGCCAGCCGGTTGGCTCGCCTTGTCATGTCATTCATGTTCTTCAGGATGGTCATTGGCGGCGGCCTGCGGGTCGTCGCCGAGAAATTTGCGCAGCAGTCCGCGCAGGGTGTCGATTTCCGTCGCGCTGAGGACGGAGAAGCTGGCCGCGAGCTGCGCCGCATATACCTGCGGCAGCTTGCGGCTCAGCGCGCGGCCCTGCGCGGTCAGCCGCAGGCTGACCGCGCGCCGGTCGTCGGAGCGCCGCACCCGCTGGACCAGGCCGCGTTTCTCCAGACGATCGATCATGCGGGTCATCGAGGCGGAGTCGGAGTAGAGCTCGCGCACCAACTCGGCAGCCGTTTCGTACTTGCCGGTGGCGAGCATCAGGATGATGCCGCCCTGTGCATGGGTGATCTCGTATTCCGCCAGCACATCGTCAAACGCCTTGGCAAGCTTGAGCCGGGCACGATTCAGCAGGTAGCCGACGCTATCGTCGACCCGGTACTCTTCGAGAATCTTTTTTCCAGTCATCTTCCTGCCTCGGCAATCACTGTCTAGGCAGCTATTTTAGCGCGGCTTCGTTTCTTTTGCATGGCAACAGCGGAGAAACCGGAACAGCGGCCGGCGCCGGCCGCCAGGTGCGCTGGCCGGCCTGACCGGCCCGACGTGGACGATAGCGCAACACCGGTGAGTGCCCCGGCAATGCGCGCCGGGACGCGCAACAGGACGTTCCGGCATCGAACAATCGCGACCGCAAGAGGTCCATCCAGATCGTTCGCGCGCGCTCGTGCGCAACGGGAATCGGGCGGACCACCATTCGTCTGCACGCGAACTTTACTTTTCCGCCATTCGGAGTTTACTTGCAACCTATCCGGGTTTTGACTGCCACCGTTCCTGAAGCCCTTCCCGTGCTTGACCAAGCCTATCCAAGCCCCGAGTTCGCCTATACGGCGGTGCTGACGCTTTCCGCTGCTGTCGAACAACTGGATCAGCCATTCGACCTGATTGCCTGCAGCGTGCATTTCAACGACGGCCAGTTCTATGACTTCCTGCGGATAACAAAGGCCCATCCCATCGCCAGGGATACTCCGTTCCTCGTGCACTTCACAGGCATGGAGAGCCGGCGGCACCTCGTTTCCCAAAGCGTCGAGATTGCCTCCAAGGCGCTCGGCGCGTCCGACATCATCCCCATTTACCAGTGGCGCAACGAGCTGGGAAATGAAGCCGCGTTCAGGAAATACCGCGAAGTGATTCACAAATGGGTTGGCCGATGACCCCGCTCCGGCTTTCGACGCGATGCGTGACATGCAAGCCTTGATGGGTTGTGCCGGCACGAATCGGCGTCGACGAAAGCGGGCCGCACCGACGGCAGCAGGAAACTTACCCTTGCCCCGTTTTCGTCCGCAACGACCGGCTTTCGCACGGGGCACCACGTCGGATCCTCGAGGCATTTGATGGAAAGAAGGCCGAGCTCCTGGCGCTGCCGGAATAACGGCGCGCGCTGGATGGCGGCACATCCTCCCGGCCGTCGATCCCGTATGGCCGGGTCTGCCGCGTTCCCATCGAATGGGAGTGATCGGCCGCGCCCCTTTGCAGCCGATCGTCGGCGCGGCTATTTCTCGTCAAGCCACAGGACCGCCTGTGTCATGTCGTTGTAGAAGACGCGGTACGCACCCTCGCCGAACTGGCCGAAGGCGATTCGGGCGAGATAGGCAATGCGCGTATTGGGAACCAGGATGGCCCTGCGCAGGGGAGCGGGACCCAGCTGTTTCCAGGCTTCCAGATCCATCTTCTGCTGCAGCAGCGCCATGTCGACCGTGGGATCTTCCAGCTCCAGCGCGTCATATAACACCTTGTACTGCTGCGTGTCCTGCAAGAGCGTCAGGACACGATCCTGACACTCCTTGATGACATGCTCGTCGCACTTTCCGCGAAGGCGCGCCAGGATGATCTCACCGACAGGTTCTACCCAAAGCTGCTGCTGATTCATCTGAGAATTCAACGAGATTGACCGGATTCACACTTTAGCAGAGCAGCTGACCAACGACGTCCCGCGCATGAGACGCACCAGTGCGGCGTTCATGATGCGTTGCTGCGCCAGCAGAACAGGAGCGCAATTGCGCCCGGGCGGCGCTCGGCCAGCCTCGCAGGACAGCGTCCCGCCACCCGGCGGGAGACTGCCGACGATGCCGCGCGGGTCGCCTGCCGATCGAAACGAGCGCTGGCAGCGGCTGCGTCGGGCGACGGTTGCTGTAAGGACGATGCCGTGCCAGGATTCGGTTTCACACCCAAAATCGCGGCCCCTGGAAAGGAGAATGAGATGAACGGTCATTGCCTGTGCGGAGCGGTTAGCTTCATATCTCCGGATGCGCGGGACATCGGCGCCTGCCATTGTGGTTTCTGTCGCAGATGGGGAGGCGGACCGTTGCTTGCCGTTCACTGCGGACCGAACGTCGCGTTCAGCGGCGCCGACCAGATTGCCACCTATGCCTCATCCAATTGGGCGGAACGCGCGTTCTGCAAACGGTGCGGGACCCACCTCTACTACAAGTTCCTGGCGACGGGGGAATACTTCATCCCGGCAGGCGCATTCGAATCGAGCGATTTCGAACTGAGCAGCCAGATTTACGTCGACAAGAAGCCTCCCTACTACACCTTTGCAAATCAGACTCCGATGCTCACGGAGCAGCAGGTCATACAGCAGTACGGCGCACCGGACGATCAGGCTGGGTAACGCGCGCGATCTCCCCGCGCCGACCGGAAATGCCGCATCACTGCCTGCGCATCTCCGGTGTGGACCACGGCGTCCCCGCCGGGCTTGACGCCTGATCGAGCCCGGACGGGATTGCGTTCCACGCGCCAGGTCGTTGACCAGCGGCATCGGCTATGCAGAGCCCGCGCGATGGCGGGCCTGGCGGCGTCTGGCCCAGGTTTACTTGGGCATCACAACAGAATCAATGACGTGTATGACGCCATTGTCCGCTGCAACATCCGCCTTCACGACGGTGGCTTTGTCCACGCCGACTTTCCCGTCGTTCAAGGTCACGGAAAGCGGGCTGCCCTCGACGGTCTTGATCGCACCCGCCTTCACGTCCTTGGCCATGACTTTGCCCGGCACAACGTGGTAGGTCAGCACTTTGGTCAACGCAGCCTTGTCCTTGAGCAGCGCGTCGAGCTTCTCTTTCGGGATCTTGGCAAACGCCTCGTCCGTTGGGGCGAAAACAGTGAATGGACCGGGCCCTTTCAGGGTGTCGACCAGTCCCGCCGCCTGGACTGCCGTGACCAATGTGTTGAATGAACCTGCCGATTTTGCAGTGTCAACAATGTCGGCCGCCTGAACTGCGCCGACTGCAAAGACGACAGAGAATCCCATCAGAGTACGTTTCATTGCCTGCTCCTCGCATACATGAATTGAACCGCCGCACGGTGCGGCGGCATGGACGAACGCGAAACGCCGGAAGACGCAAACCGCGTACGAAGTGAATTTATGCTTCACTGGCCTTTCTGTCCATTGTTTGTACCGTTATAATGCCGTTTTTAACGGGTCAACCTCGGGTCATCATGAAGAAGACGCGGAAAGTCGAAGGAAATGAAACGGCACCGGCGGACAGCGCGGTTGCGTACCGGAGCGGCGTTGCCGCCAGGCTGGCCGGGCTGTCGGCGGAAACGCTGCGCGTCTGGGAGCGCCGCTATGCGCTGTCGGATACCGAGCGCTCGGCGCATGGCCAGCGGCTGTATTCGGCGGAACAGGTGCGCCGCCTCGGCCTGCTCAAGCAGCTGGTGGACCAGGGCCATGCGATCGGAATACTGGCGAGGCTGCCACTCGAACAGTTGCAGGAGATGGTCGCCGCGCCTGGGGCACAACGAAAGACGGAGGGGCCGCTGAGGGTGGCCGTGATCGGCGGAAGCCTTGCCAGGCGCATCGCCGCGAGCGGACGCGAGGGGCAGGACATTGTCGTGCAATGCAGTTGCTCCCGGCTGGAACAAGCTGCGTCGCTGCCTCAGGAGGCGAATGTGGAAGTGCTCCTGGTTGAACAGTCCGAGCTCGACGAGAGTGCACTGGCATTGATCATGTCGGCCCGTCAGGCATGCGCGGCCGCGTCCGTCGTCGTCCTGTACCGGTTCTGCGCGACCGCCACAATCCGTGCCTTGCGCGCGCAAGGCTGCCTGGTCGCGCGCATCCCGGCCGAGCTCGGCGAATTGCTGCTGTTATGCCGTTCAGCGCTGGCGGGGGAAAGGTTATCGCCGCCGCGACCGGAGATGCCGGAGGTGCCGGAGGTGCGCTTCGACGAAGAACTGCTTTCCACGATCACGGCCGCCGGGAACCGGCTGGCGTGCGAATGCCCGCGTCATCTCGCGGACCTTCTGCTGATGGTCGGGAGCTTCGAGCGCTATAGTGCGCAATGCGCGTCCCGCAATGCGGACGATGCGCTGCTGCATCAGGAGTTGCAGCTCGCCGCGGGCCGCGCTCGCGCGATCCTCGAAACCGCCATGGAGCGCCTGGCGCGCGCGGAGGGATTGCCGTTACCCGGGCAATTGAACGGCCTGTGAAATGCATCTCTGAAGATTGGGCGGCCCTACGCGGCCAAACGGGCCAGGTGTGCGGGTGGCGGTTTGGGGAGCCAGGCGTCTGTCACTACCCGACCGCTTCCGCCCGCGCGCTCCCTTCGGCGCTGTCGGGCACTGTGCTTTAGGCACACCGTCCGGTTGACACCTGCTTCGCAGCAGAGTGAAATGCATAGGATGCACGAGGATCCCTCCCTCGACAGAAGCGATAATTGCCATGTCCGGCGCATTTCGCATGTCCGGCCCCAACCACTCAACCATTCTGTTTCAATCTGATCGGGTCCCAAGACATGAGCGTATTTGACGGGCAGCGCATCGCAAGCAAGCGGGTCCGCATACTGGCCTACTGTGAACAGCACGCGGTTTCCGTCCCGCCGGCATTCCATCAGCTGGAAACCATTTATCCAATCGCGGTCGTGGACATATCCATCCCTCAAAGACCCAGGCTTTTGCCAACAACGTTGTATAACACCAAAGGCGTCGTCGAATACCTTAAGGATGAGAACAAGTATCCGGGCAACTATACAGTCCTGGATTTCGAACGCGGATTCGAGTATGTCCTGGTATCTCCGATAGGCTTCGAGCGCGGCCCCGCATTCGACAACCGCAAGGACGCAGACGAGGTCCGCTGACGCATCGATCGTCCCCTGCATGCCGGCTCGGCAAGCAGGCGGCGTGAGACGGGTCGCATGCCCGGCAGTCGAACAACGCGGGACTTCTCAAGGCGCGTTGCCTGGCTGCCGCTCGGGGACCGGGTCGCCTGCTTCCCTTCGGCTTCTTCCTGTGGACATGCACCGGCGCCGGACGGAGGCCCGCCTCAAACCGTGAATTCAATCGATCTATATAATGAGCGACCCAGATCTCCCGTCTCTACAGATATGATCGAGTCGTCCGGTAGCTGCAAATGCGGTCAGGTCCAATTCAAGGTCGACGGCGCGCCGTTGCAGGTCGTCGCCTGTCATTGCACATTGTGCAGAAGCATGACGGGTGCGCCGCTCTCCTCGTACCTCGTGGTAAGGGAAGAAGCATTCTCTGTCACGTACGGGAAGAACGGTCTTGCAAGTTATGCAGTGACGGAGCGCACCAGGCGGCACTTCTGTGTGACTTGCGGCACCCCCATCTTCAACGCAAACCCGCATACCTACAAAGGGCTGGCAATGGTCTATCTCGGGACGGTGCAAGGCCATGAGAGGCTTGTGCCCGGGTTGAGCATCTATTGCGAGAGCATGCTGCCCTGGGTGAGCAATTCCGAATCCATCCGGCGCTTCCCGCAGGGGCCAACGAGAAGCGCCTGAAGCCGGTCGTGTCCTGGAGTCCGCTGTACCGGACGCAGTGGGCCGAAGCATAGTCATCACCAGGGCCGGCGGGTGAACTGGCGTTGCTGCTGCGTCCAGCACCCGTGCGGACGCATGCGCGTCGTGCCGGGCAATGCAATCGTCGCGCCGCGCAAGGAGGGTAAATGGATGTCAACGCTGTCAAGGAGCACTGCGGCCGCTATCCGGGCGCATCCTCCAGGTTGTTCGGGCCGCCCAGCAACGTGCTTGTCTACTACGCCGCCGGCAAAAAATTCGCCTACTTCAAGACCAGCGATCCGGAGAAGTGGCGCTTCAGCATTCGCACGACGCCGGAGCGCTTCCTCGAACTGACCGACGTGCCCGGCATCAAGCCGGCGCGTTACCTGGCAAGGTTTCACTGGGTGACCATCGTGGATGTCGACACAGTCCCGGCCGACTACCTGGTGGAGCTGATCGCGTGGTCTCATACCCGGGCGGTCACGCGTCCACGCACGGCTGCAGCGAAGCCGCGCGGGCGAGCGGCCTGACGATATTCAGGCGGATGCCGCTGCATCTCGGCCTGCC
This sequence comes from Noviherbaspirillum sp., assembly GCF_036563305.1. Taxonomy (GTDB): domain Bacteria; phylum Pseudomonadota; class Gammaproteobacteria; order Burkholderiales; family Burkholderiaceae_D; genus Noviherbaspirillum. The sequence goes on from NZ_DATCMQ010000013.1 coordinate 427,538, forward strand.
ACGGTTGCCGCGTTTCAAGGAACCAAGGCGTTGCAAGGCGCGCCTGCAGCCTGTCCATACCGGGACATCCCCCTGGCGGCGGACGTCAGGGACGCAGCCAGCGTCGGGCACGCGCGCGCCGGGCAGCCCGCGCTGCGCATTCAAACGTCAAACGCCCGCCGCGCGGCAAGCGCCTGCGCCTGTTCGATCAAGGCGCGCATTTTCGGCTGCGCCTGTGTTCGAAGCGGAAAATACAAGTACAGGCCCGTCGTTGCGGGTACGAACGGCTCAAGCACGCGCACGAGACGGCCCTGGTCCAGGTCGGTCTCGATCTCGATATCGGGCAGGTAGGCACAGCCCAGTCCCTGGCGCGCAAACTCGGCGATCGCCGCAGTATCGTTGGCGACGATCGCAGTATCGGTCTCGAGTTCATACATGCCGTCGGCGCCGGAGAACCGCCACGCATGCAGCAGGCCGGAGCTGTTGAAGCGGTACCGCAGCGTGCGATGCCCGAGCAGATCCTGCGGCACGCCCGGCACGCCATGCTTTTCGAGGTACTGCGGGGCGGCGACGACTGACCACGGCATGTCACGGCTCAGGCGTATCGCGACCATGTCCAGCTCGATCGACTGCCCCAGCCGGATGCCGGCATCGTATCCCTCCGCCACCAGATTGATCACACCATCATCGAACGACAGGTCGAGTGAGACGTCCGGATAGTGCGCCCGCATGGCCGGCACCAGCAGGCGCGCGACCCGCAAGCCGAGCGCACGCGGCGCAGTGATCCGCAATCGCCCCGCCGGTCGCTCGCGGAAGGACTCGAGGGCGGCGAACGCCTCCTCGAGCTGATCGACTGCCGGCTTGAGCATGGCGAGCAGGCTGACGCCGGGTTCGGTCAGGGACACGCTGCGCGTGGTGCGCCTGAACAGGACGACACCGTAGCGGCGTTCGAGCGCGCGCACCCCCTTGCTGCAGGCAGTAGGGCTGATCGCCAGCGATTGCGCCGCGACGGAAAAGCTGCGGTATTGGGCGACCGCCAGGAATATACGGATCAGGTCGAGTGAGGCCATCGCACTCATTATGAACCAAAAGTTCATAAGCCTTGCCGGCTACTAATGTTTTTCTCCGCAATCCGGTCGCCTAGACTGCCTGCTCAACCCAAGGAGACCACCATGCGTCATCTTCCCGCACCGATCGCCGCCTACGTCAGGGCAGCGAACACCAACGATACGCTTGCCCTTGCCGCATGCTTCACCGCCGATGCCGTTGTTCGCGATGAAGCACAATCGCATTTCGGCATCGCCGCCATCGCGGCCTGGCAATCAGGAGCAAATCGCCGCTACCACCCCACAGTGGAAGCCAGCCGCATTGAAGGCGCCGACCAGAACTATCTGATGCACGCACGCGTGACCGGCGATTTTCCGGGCAGCCCTGTCATGCTTGCCTACCGCTTCGTTCTGCGCGGAGACCGGATCGCATCCATGGAGATAAGCGCATGAACAACCTGGAATTGCACGGGAAGCGAGCGCTCGTGACAGGTGGAACCAAGGGGATCGGCGAGGCGGTGGTGCGCTTGCTGGCAGACCGCGGTGCGAGCGTCGCAACGACCGCGCGCCGTGCGGCATCGGCGCCCGTGGCCGGCGTGCGCTACCTCGAGGCCGATATCACGGCTCCGGAAGGCACCGATGCGGTTGCCGAGGCAGTGCAACGTGAATTCGGCGGCCTCGATCTGCTCGTCAATAATGTAGGCGGTTCGTCTGCGCCGGGCGGCGGCGCGCTTTCGCTGACCGATGCCATCTGGGAAGCCACTTTCCAGAGCAACCTGATGGGCGCGGTACGCCTCGACCGTGCCTTCTTGCCGGGCATGCTTGGGCAAGGCGCGGGCGCCATCGTCCACATCACATCAATCCAGCGCCGCCTGCCCCTCCATGAATCCACGGTGGCCTACGCCGCCATGAAGGCCGCGCTTGCAAACTACAGCAAGTCCCTTGCCAATGAATTCGGTCCCCGTGGCGTTCGTGTGAATGCCGTGGCGCCCGGCTTTATCGAGACCACGGCAGCCAGTGCATTGATCGCTCGCATGGCCATCCACGGAGGCATCAGCCAGGCGCAGGCGCGCAACGCATTGATGGACTCGCTCGGCGGCATTCCACTCGGCCAGCCCGGCAGGCCCGAGGATGTCGCCGAGGTGGTGGCATTCTTGCTGTCGCCGCGCGCGGCATTCGTCCAGGGTGCGGAATATGTCGTCGACGGCGGTACGCTTCCGACCGTTTGAATCGGCGCAAGGTCCTGCTCCGGTTCGGGCAGCAACCGGGTTCCGTCACCGGCGCCCGGCTGCGCCGCGATGGTATGCAACGGCCGCTCGCTGCACGCCGGGAAGCACGCCGAGAGGCACGCGAAAGGGGACAGGGTTTTGCGCGAATGGCGCCCGGACGATACGGCCGGCCGGCGGCGTGCCGTGCGCTTGCCGAGGTGGTAGCATGCATCCCTTTTCAACGACCGATTGCCGAACGGGTTTGCCGCGCTTGCGCGGGACAATCCACAGTGGCCGGTTCTACTTCCCATTGGTACAAGGATGCAACGCGTTCTCATCAGTGCCTGCCTGCTCGGCAAACCCGTACGCTATGACGCCAGCGACAAACGTGTAGACAGCCTGCTCGTCGAGCGCTGGCGCGCAGAGGGACGCATTGTTGCCATATGCCCGGAGACGGCCGGCGGCCTGCCGACGCCGCGCCCGCCCGCCGAGATCGCGCGGGCGGCCGGCGGCGCGGCCGTCCTGAGGCGCATGTCCTCGGTGGTTGACGCGACCGGGGCCGACGTCACGGCGCCTTTCGTGGCCGGCGCGCAGCAGGCCTTGCTAGAAGCCCGCGCGAAAGGCATCCTGGTCGCCGTGCTCAAGGAGGGCAGCCCGTCGTGCGGCTCCGGCTTCACCTATGACGGAAGCTTCTCCGGCACACGCGTCGGCGAGCCCGGGGTGACCGCGTCCCTGCTGATGGCGAACGGCATTGCCGTCTTCAGCGAGCACGCCCTGGACCAGGCCGATGCCATGCTGCGCTCGCTTGACGCCGCAAGCGCCTGAGGCCCGGCACCGCAGCCGGCGACGTGCCCCGCAAACGTCCCGTCGTGCACGCGGACCGGTCACATGGGTACGCGTTTCGCAGGTTGGTAAACTAGCGATCATTTCATCGTCATGGAGGCCGTCATGTCGGAGCTGTTGCTGCGCAAACCGCCGCTCGGGATCGCCTTGCGCAAGTGGCGTACGCTGCACCGGATCAAGCAGGCGCACGCGGCCGAACTGTTTGGCGTCAACCAGTCGACGATCTCGCGGTGGGAGGCGGGGGCGCAGGAGATGAGCCCAAGGGAGCGCGCCCGCGTCGAGAAGTTGCTGCAGGCGCGCATCGCCTCGGCCGCTGACAGCGCACTGGCCCGACTGGTGCAGGAAAGCACCCGGCCGGTCCATCTCGTGTGCGACCTGTCGCACAGGCTGCTCGCCTGCTCCCGATCGCGCGAAGCGGAGTTTTCGCTGCCGATTGCCATGCTTCTCGGGAAATCCCTGTGGCCGTTTGCCACGGAGGAGATCGCCCTGAAGGAAGCCGTGCTCGACGATCTCGGATGGCGGGAGAACATGGCGCCGGCCTCGCTCGAGTTTGCCAGCGGCGCCAACGGCTCCGAAGTCGTCCCCATCGTGCCCGGCAGGTGCCGCTGGACCCGCCTGACGCTTTCCGACGGCACGGCCGCGCGCCTGGTCGAAACCCTGTAGCGAGGGTGCACGCATAATCGATGCGTGGACGTGCGAGTGCATGACGAAATACACTTGCCGGCATGGATGACAATGTAGACGCGACGGATAAGGGCGAGCTGACGATCGAATCGCGGCTCGCGTTCCTTCGGGCTGCGGAAGCGCTCAAGAATGTCCTCAGGAGCGGGCACACGTCGACCGGACGACCAGAGAGCACCGCGGAACACAGCTGGCGGCTTTGCCTGATGGCGCTTGTCCTCGAAGACCGCCTGGACGGCCTGGACATGCTGAAGGTGCTCAAGCTTTGCATCGTCCATGATCTGGCGGAGGCGATCAGCGGGGACATTCCGGCAGTCGCCCAGGTCTCCCCCGACAGGAAGCGCGCGCAGGAAGAGCAGGATCTGTTGCTGCTTACCGCGCCGCTCGACCCGCCGCTGAAGGCGGGCATCCTGTCGCTATGGGAAGAGTATGAGCAAGGCGCGACGCCCGAGGCAGGCGTGGTCAAGGCAATGGACAAGCTGGAAACCATCCTCCAGCACAATCAGGGAAAGAATCCGCCTGATTTCGATTATGCATTCAACCTCCGGTACGGGCAGCAGTACACCGCGTCGCATCCCTTGTTCGCCGACATCCGGAAGTTGCTCGATGCCGATACGCGGCGGCGGATGCACGATGCGCGGCACGCGGCAGAAGGCCGCGCAGGATGCGACGATGCCGACCTCCCCACCATGCAACAGAAGCCACAGCAAGCACCGCCACGGTAATACGACGAGCATCGCGGTCCGCACACGACGGCCTGGCCGCCGGGTGGGAGGTGTCGGTCAGGGCAACGCATCATCTCCCCGACAGCGAGGACATCGATGCGTTGCGTATGCTTGTACGCAACGAATACCTTGCGCTTCTAGACCTCCGGGTCAGCGTGGATGAAAGCGCCCGAATTCAAGGTTTCGTCGGCGTCGCCGGCGGTAAGGTTGAAATGCTGTTCATTGCACCCGACTGGCGCGGGAGAGGCGCAGGCAAGGCGCTTCTGCATCACGCGAGAGCGTGCATGGGCGCCGGGCTGGTCGACGTGAACGAGCAGAATCCGGATGCCGTGGGCTTCTACAGGCGGATGGGATTCGAGATTGTCGGCCGATTGCCGCTGGACGGCCAGGGCAGGCCTTTTCCTGTCCTGCACATGCGGCTGGGCGTATTCCCCTGACGCCTTGCATGCCGTTCCTGCTTCCGACGACCGTCGCTGCGCCGGCAGCCGGCCATCCTGCAAACGGGGTGAAGCCGAGCGTCGAAGCGCATTCCGACCTGGCGTCAGACGGGAACCAGGCTGAGCGCGAAGGCGAGTTCCACAGCCGTATGGCGGCATTCCCCGCATTGATGCTGGATCCCGCGGGGAAAACCGGCTTTCTGCACAGCCAGGCCTCGCGAAGAAGATGCGCGCTCGGCGGGAAGGTCAGCATGCCCGCAATCCGGCGGTGTTGAACGCCTATATCGGCTTCGAGCGGCGCGGTCGCGAGCGTCCCGCATCCTCCGGGGTCATGGCGGTCATGCCATCGCCATCCGGTGGTCCGGCTGCTTCGCGGCGTTCTGGATCGCCAGCAGGTCGGTGGTGAACGCTTCCGGCCGCAAGGCCTGCCGCGGCCCGCCGGCAGCGGCAGGTGCTGCGGTATCGTCATCTCCGCCGCCGCCACACGCGCCCAGCGCCAACATGATGCCGAGCGCCGAAGCCATCGTGAAAAATCGAAATTTACGAGACATCGCAGGGTCCTTGAAGATTGTCGTCTGTTGTTGTCCACAGATGCGGCGAGCACAGAGTGCTTCGACCTGGGCAGGCAATGCGCCGCTTTCCGAGCGATGCTCAGCGCTGTACCAAAGGAATGGCAATGCCGATCACCTTGTTCTGGTTCGCAAAATTGCCCACCGGTTGGAGCCTGCCATTTGCCAGGTTGACCCTGTACAGGGTAGACATTCCGGTATCGGATGCAATCGAGGCGAGTCCCTCGATACCGACTGCAGCCCCATCGCGTACCATGCTGTAAATATCAAAGCTGACTTCCGCTCCCGCGTCCGTACCCAGCTTGCCCACCGCTGCCAGCGTTCCGTCGTTGGGAGGAGACTGCAACGCGAGCTGGTCGAGATTGCCGTCAATGTTGTACAGGGTGGTGGCCGTCGTTGCTTCTAGGTCATTGTTCGTATACGCCGATGCACTCACGCCGGTCGCGGTCGGGCCGACATTGTTGAGCGCCGTTGCAGCAGGATAATCGAGCGAATCATCGACCAGGGTTGCACCGCCCGAATTCACGTTGTGACGCAGGTTCTGCCCGCTGTCGCTGACGATACGCAAGCGGTCGGCCGCAGGATTGAAGTCGACGCCAAAGCTGTTGCCTTCCAGCGCAACCGTCAGTTGACTGACCTTCTTGGCTTGCGCAGTGGTCTGGTCGATGACGTAGATGCCGCCGGTCCTTGTCACGCCGTAGAGCCCGCCATCCTGCACGCGGAAGTCGATCCCGACGAGGGAATCACCTGACATCAGCCCCTGCAACGATCCGATATCGCGGGCTGATTCAGGCTGGCTGTCGCGAAATTCAATGAGACGCTGGTCGCTGGTCAGTCCGATGACCTGCAAGGGACTGCTGCTGATACTTGCACCGGATGCGACGGCCTTGCTCCGGTCGTCTTTCCCGGCGCCCTTGTGCCCGCTGTCTTCCGTTGCGTGTGCAGCAAGCATGGTGGCAGCACTCGCCGCGACGATGAGAGTGGAAAGCAGATGTGTGTTCATGGTGTTGCTCCTGGTTTGCGCGCTCGCTGCCAAGCGACAGTCCGCGCGTACGTGGGGATTGAAGTCGGACGCACTTTCCCTTCCTGCCGTCGCATGACGTGCAGAAGACGGGTAGCGTTCACCAGTCGGAACGAATAACGAAGTGCTTTATGTTCCGGCCTGCCCTGTACTACGCAGGAGACCCGGAATCGGATGCAGCAGAACGCAAATAAAAGCGCTGCTGCCTGAGTGGAATCTTCAGTGGCAGGCTAAAGCCGTACCGCCTTGCCGACGGCAAGTATCTGCCCGGTCGGACGGCCTGTAGGCGAGCCGTACTGCGGTTCCAGCGTGACTTCGAACAACTGGTTGGGGCCCAGTCCGGGAAGCCTGTCAGTGGCAACGACGCTGGGCTTGTCGGGAGCGACCAGTCCAAGGGAAGTCGGGGCATCAGCGCCTTCCGGCTTGGTCCAGAATTGCACGGACCGCCCTGGCGGCAGTTCGACGGGCGCCAATGGACGAAGGCGTACGGCCTGGCCGTCGATTTCCACCAGCCAGGGCGTTCCTGACACCGGCGGCTGCAGCACGGCGAGATACGCTGCATGTTCCTGCTCCTGCATCGTGAAGACCAGGTAGACGGATAACAGTACCGTGGCAAGCAGGCCGGCAATGCCGCCGAATCGCCAGAAATGCAGGCTGTTCCACCAGCGGGAAACGGCGGTTGGGTGAGATGTGCCTCGAAGCTGGCGGTGAATACCTTGCCATAGCTGGGCCGGTGGCGTGACAGCCGGTGGCGGCGGTGCGATCTCCAGCAACTTGTCGCGCCAGAACCCGACTGCGGCAGCGAGTTCCCGATTGCGTAGCATCTCCCGCTCGACCGCATCCATCTCCGCCTGCGGCAGAACGCCGAGTACATATTCCCCGGCAACCTCCACGATCTCATCCGCGTTTCGGAAATTCATGAAAGGCATTCTCGTAGAAGCAGCAGGCCGCGGCGCATCCATGCCTTGACGGTGCCGAGCGGGTGGCCAAGTCGGCTTGCGATCTCGGCGTGGGTGTATCCATCGACGTAGGCCAGCAGTATGCAGTGCCGCTTCTGCTCGTCCAGCACATCCAGGCAGCGATGGAGGGCCTGGGCGTTGCGCTTTTCAGCGAACACGTCCGCAGGTCCCGGATCCTCCGACGCGCGGGCGTCCACCTGCGAATCCGGTTCCCGGATCTCATGCGCACCCGCCCGAAGGATATGAATCGCACGGTGGCGGACCACGCTGTAGATCCATCCGCGTGCGGATCCGAGTGTCGGCTGATAGCCGGATGACTTCAGCCAGATCTGTATGAATGCGTCATGCAGTACTTCATGTGCCAGCTCTTTCCGCCTCACGATGCGAAGCGCCACGCCCAGGAGCCATGACGCCTCCTGTTCGTAGATCTTGGCGAGTGCGGCGTAATCGCCGCGTGCACAGGCCAGCAGATTCTCCTCGTAATCGAAGTTCTTGTCGGCCATGTGCTTCAACAGATTAGCCTTCCACATTCTTGCCGGAAGCCTTTCGGGTTCGGCTCCATGCTGAGCCAGCGACCTGTCGTTCTCGGCGCATTCGTTCGCCGTGGAAGGGGAATGGGCGAACGCAGGGAGATTATGTTGCCGGCGCGCTCCTGTTCATTTATGACACCTCAACACCGGGAGCGACGGCTCCGTGATCGCGCGGCGGAAATGCACATGCTTGTACCCGCCAGAAACACGACATACGCAACACCTGCAGTATGACCGGCCCCATGCCGGGAGGCACCGATCTCGAGAGGAATGTTGGTTCGCCCGGTGCCGCATCAGGCAGGAAGCGGCGGAGGCATGCGCACCCGCTGAGCAGCCTGCCGTTACAATGCGTTCTCCTGCCGCCTCATCTGGTCTGTCATGCATATTTGGGTCGACGCCGACGCCTGTCCCGCAGTCATCAAGGAGATCCTGTTTCGGGTGGCCGATCGCCTGCAGCTTAACGTCACCCTTGTTGCCAACCAGTTGATGCGCGTGCCGGGCTCGCGCTTCATCCGTGCGCTGCAGGTGCCTGCCGGCGCGGATGCGGCCGATGCGGAGATTGTCAGTCGCGTCAGCCCGGGCGATATCGTCGTGACCGGCGACATTCCCCTGGCCGCCCTGGTGCTCGACAAGGGCGGGTTGCCGCTCAACCCGCGCGGTGACTGGTACACCAGGGATACGATTGCACAGCAACTGACGATGCGGGCATTCATGGAAGAACTGCGCGGCAGCGGGGTCGATACCGGCGGCCCGGCCGCCTTCAGCCATGCGGACCGCCAGAACTTTGCCAACGCCCTCGACCGCGAGCTTGCGCGGAGCAGGAACCGCGCCGGCCCTCGCTGAGGTGCCGTTTCAACATGTCCTCCCCACGCCCGCGAATCCGGCGGCAATGCCTGCGCCTGATGCCTGGCGGCGGCAGTTCCTCAACCGGCCGGAACTGCTGAAGGTTCTCGTGCCGGCCCGCGGGTGAAGGGGCGGGATCATCCCGTGCGTCGCCGGTGGTAGGATGGGGCCCGCAACCGGTGCGTCGCAGTCTTTTCTGTCGTCGCCCTGGTCCGGACGCCGGGCGCGGCTTGACGCTGACGCAAGGGAATGGTCCAGACTGGCATGCCACGCCTATTTCACTGAGAACCAGCTCATGAGGACAATCCAGGTAACCCGGTACATCACGCCGCTGCGGGAGGGAGGCTCGATGCCTGCCATCGTGGAAGGCAGTGACGACGGCATGTACGTCCTGAAGTTCCACGGCTCCGGGCAAGGCAGCAAGGCGCTCGTTGCCGAGCTCATTGCGGGAGAAATCGCGCGCAGGCTGGGCTTGCCGATTCCCGAGATCGTGCTCATGGACCTCGATCCTTCGCTGGCGGATACGGAGCCGGATCCCGAGATTCAGGACCTGATCCGCGCCAGCGGCGGCACCAATCTCGCGCTCGATTACCTGCCCGGTGCTTTCGCATTCGACCCCGCGGCGTTCCCGGTGGACGCCGGGCTCGCCACGGCAATACTCTGGTTTGACGCGCTGGTGTGCAACATGGACCGGACGCGGCGCAATACCAACCTGCTGGTCTGGCACCGCAAGCTCTACCTGATCGACCACGGCGCCGCCCTCTATTTCCATCACGCGCCGTCGCCGCTGCCTTCGCGGGCGAAGGACCGTTTTGCGCAGGTCAAGGATCACGTCCTTCTTCGCGATGCCAGCCTTCTGGCCGAGCTGGACGGCGATCTGAGCGCACGGCTTGATGTGCCGTTTATCGAAGCGACCGTGGCTGCGGTCCCGGAGCGCTGGCTGGGCGATACCCCCGAAGAAGCCGGGCGCATGCGCAAGGAGTACATCCGCTTCTTCTGCGATCGCCTGGAAGCCCCTCGCCCGTTCGTTGTGGAAGCATTGGAAGCCTATGACCGTCTCCGCTAGCTCCCTGCATCGTTACGACTATGCGGTCGTGCGCGTGGTGCCGCGCGTCGAGCGCGGTGAGTTCATGAACGTCGGCGTGATCGTGCTGTGCCCATCCGCCAGCCTCCTGGCCTGCGGGTTCGCGTGCGACAACGCACGGCTGCTGGCGCTCGACCCGCACCTGGACCTCGCCTCGCTGGCGGCATCGCTGGATGCGTTCCGGGCGGCGTGCTCAGGCAGCGATCCCGGCCCGGCCCGCACGCTGCGCCAGGTATTCGACTTTCTGGTTGCAACGCGGAGCGCGGTTCTCCAGGTCTCTCCTGCGCATTCCGGTCTGTGCGGCCATGTCGACGGCATACTCGACGATCTCATGGAGAAGTTCGTGCACTTGCCCAAGCCGCGGTCCTAGGTGTTGCCGGCATCGACACCCCTCCCCGGCCAACCGTCCTGTTGCTCCCTCGATACCACGTCCTTCCGCAAGGGCATAAGTGCCCGGGCCCGACGCACGCGGCAAGCTTGCGCTGTTGCCGTACAGGAAATAAATCTTTACACTCGGCCGGATGCCCGGGGGTGCCAGGCGGCATTGCGCCTGCAAGCCATCGGCCTCCCGATTCGACAATCAACACTTCCAATGCAATCTGGGACAGAGGAGAAACCATGTTCAGTCACGTCATGATCGGCACGAACGATATCGAACGTTCTAAGCGTTTTTACGACGCCGTGCTCGGGGTGCTCGGGGCCGGCGAACCATTCCGCCACAGGGCGAATTCCGGCCATACCCGGCTCTTCTACCGGCATGACGGCAGTTCGTTCTGCATCACCGAGCCGATCAACGGGGAAGAAGCGACCTTTGCGAACGGCGGCACCATCGGCTTCAAGTGCAGCTCGGCAGAGCAGGTCCGCGAATTTCATGATGTCGCAGTGGCGCATGGCGGCAAATCGATCGAGGACCCGCCCGGTCCCCGGGACAGCAACATGGGCGCGATGTACCTCGCGTATGTGCGGGATCCCGACGGCCACAAGCTCTGCGCGATCTACCGGGACAAATAAAAACCTTCCCTGCTGCCCGCTGACGCGGCCGGGGTCCGAACCCCGGGGCCACGGGCTGTCGAAGCGATGCCCGGGACCGGAAGGCGGGCTCCGTTGGCTAGGGCAGCTTCGCCCCCGCTGGTGGCAGGGAAATCGTGCATTGCCCCTTCTCCAGGCGGACGCCCGGCGGCATCAGGTAGCTGCATGTGCTCATCGCCCCGGTAACGCGGTTGTACTTCTGTTCGGCTTCCGCATACTGCCGCGCCAACTCGAGCAGCTTCCGCTCGTCCGACGCCCCGGTCGAATAGGCCAGGAAGGCCTGCGGACCCCCGCATGCCTTCTCGCCCAGTGCGAGGACCCGGCACTGCTGTTCCCGCTGCGCGGTTGCATCGCGGATTTCCTGCGCGATCCGGTGACGGATCTCCGCCATCTCCGACTGCAGATCGCCGGCGATTGTCCGGCGTCCGTCCATCCCCGGATACCCGCAACCCTGCAGGGCCGCCGACACAAGCAACATGGCGAATGCGGTGTTTCTCATCCTGCTTCGACCTCCAGAAATGTGCGCGCTTGCCCCGAACGATGCACAGGGCGTTTCAAACAGGCTGTCGACAGCGACCGGATGCACGGAGCCTGGACCCTCGACCTTCGCCACCCCGGCGCCAGGACACAGCCCAGCCTTGCCTCGGTCCCGTACGGCCACAGCCAGCCTGGACGGCGGCGGTCGTTGCAGCCATTATCCGCCACGCCCGGGTAGCCGGAGATGCGTTCGCGCAGCGAGCTCCAGCGGCAATGACCGGTGCTTACCGTAGTCCGCTCCCGCACGGCCTGTACGATCCGGACGGCGTCAAGGCCGCCCGGGTCCCCTTGACTCTCTCGTAACGGGAGGGTTTAGCATGATGGAAACTTCAGGGGCAATCATGCTATTAAAAATCGGCGAACTGGCAAAGCGCACCGGTGTGACGATACGCGCGCTGCGGCACTACGATGAGATCGGCCTGCTTTCGCCTTCGCGGCGGTCGGAGGGCGGGTTCCGGCTCTACGATCCGGACGATGTCGCGCGGCTCTATCGCATACAGGCGCTTTGCCGTCTCAATCTTTCGCTTGCCGAGATCCGGCGGGTCCTGGACGCCGGCGGCGCCACTTTCCCGGACATCGTGGGAAAGCAGATCGCCTTCCTCAGCCATCAGATCCGCCATGCGGTCGTCTTGCGCGATCATCTCGCGGAACTGCAAGCGCGGCTGAAGCAATCCGATGCCCTCCCGATGGACGACTGGCTGGCTGCATTGCAGCAGATGTCGGCTGTCTTCAAGTACTTCAGCGACGAGGAGCGAGACGTGCTGGCGTTGCAGCGCGCGTCGGTCCAGGACGCGCCTGACGAAGAGAAGGCGGCCCTCACCGGCGAGCTGCGGCAGCTGATCGCGCGCGGCGTCCCGCCGGACAGCGACGAGGCACAGGACCTCGGCTATCGCTGGCTGCAGCTTCTCATGCGCGAAGTCGGCGGCGATGAAGGGTTGCTGATGAAGTACTACGCGATGCAATGGAACGAGGGCGCCCTGCAATGGATTTCCGGCGTGGACCAGGCCGGCATGACCTACATCTCGCGCGCCATGGCGCATCGTCGCATCGGCATCTACGCCAGGTACTGCAACGAGGAAGAGATCCGGCGACTGCGCCGACACTATGTCCGGCACACCACCTCGTGGCCGCCGCTCATTGCCGCCATCCGCGCGCACATGGCGAACGGCACCGCGGCGGACGATCCGGGACTGCTGCGCCTTGCGGGCGAATGGGCCGTGTTGTCGAAGAAGAAGGTGGGCGGGGACGAGCGGCTGGCGGCAAAGCTGCAGCAGGCATTCGCCGCAGAGCCGGCATTGCGGTTCGGCTCGGGCATCGACGGGCGCTTCCTCGATTACCTCGACAAGGCATTGCTGGCGCTGCAGACACATTCCATCGACAACAAGACCAAGGCCTCGTCATGACACTCGAACACCATCATCTGAGCGGGAACTTCGCGCCGGTCCGCAGCGAGCTCGACGCCGTCGCGCTGCCCGTCGCGGGCACCTTGCCCGAAGGGCTGGCCGGCGTGCTCTACCGCGTCGGACCGAATCCGCAGTTCGACCCGCGGGACAGGTTCTACCATTGGTTCGCCGGCGACGGCATGGTGCACGCGTTCTACCTGGAAAACGGGAAGGCCGCGTACAGGAACCGCTGGATGCGCACACCAAAGTGGGAACTGGAAAACCGGGCGGGGAAGGCGCTCTTCGGTACGTTCGGCAATCCGGCGACCAGCGATCCGGCCGTGCTTGGCCGGAGCACCGGGACGGCCAACACGAATATCGTTTCGCACGGCGGGAGGCTGTTCGCGCTGGAAGAGTCGCACCTGCCGTTCGAGTTCGATCCGCTGACGCTGGCGTCGCGGGGATACCAGGATTTCGGCGGAGCGATCTCCACGCGCTTCACCGCGCATCCCAAACCGGACCCCGATACCGGCGAGCTGCACTTCTTCGCCTATTCGGCCGGCGGACCGGGATCGACCGAAATGCACTATGGCAGGCTGGACGAGGCGTGCCGGGTGGCCTCGCTGGCCGTCTTCCACGCGCCCTACGCCAGCATGGTGCACGACTTCGCGGTGACCACCGGACACGTGCTGTTTCCCATCACCCCGCTCACCTCCAGCATGGACCGGGTCAGGCAAGGAAAACCCTTGTTTGCATGGGAAACCGAACGTGCCGTCCACATCGGCGTGCTGCCGAAGGGGGCCGACATCGCAGCCATGCGATGGATCGAAACCGACGCCTGTCATGTATTCCATTTCATGAATGCATGGGAGGCCGATGGCAGGATCACGGCCTACGCGATGACGTCGGCGACGGCGCCGGGAATGCCCGATGCCGACGGGCGGCCGGCCGATCCCGCACAGGCGGCGGCCCGGTTGACCCGATGGACGATCGACCTCGCCAGCCCGGCCGGCGAAATCCGGCGCACCGTCATCGATGACGTGCCAGCGGAGTTCCCCAGGATCGACGAGCGATACGCGGGGCGCTACAACCGCTACGGCTGGTACGTCTGCCATGCCGATCGACAGGTCAGGAACGCGGCGGAGGAAACCCTGTATGGCACGTTGACCTGCCATGACTTCACCAGCGGGTCTACGCAGCGTTTCAGCCTGCCGCATGGCGATGTCCTGTCCGAGCCGGTGTTTGCGCCGCGGCATGCAGCCGCCGGCGAGGGAGACGGCTGGCTGTTGACGATCGCATGGCGCGCGGCGGAGCAGCGCAGCGACCTGCTGGTATTCAACGCGACCGCCATCACGGGCGGCCCCGTTGCAGTGGTGCAGCTTCCCTGCCGGATTCCATTCGGCTTTCATGGGGCGTGGGTGCCGGCTGCCGCATCGCCTTGAGCCCCGCAGCAGTTTGTGCAGGGCGGATGGTCGTCCGCTTCACATGAAAGGAATTGCCAGCCAGTAGCGCGGACCTGCGCCGGAAAACACGCGACCGCGGCGCTGACTGTCTGTCCCTTGCCGTGCTTTCGGCCAGCCGTGCGTCGATGCGGGCGACGTGCGCCGCAAGCCGCGGCAGGTCCGCTCACGCGGTCGTGCCCGTATCCGGCGGCCGGGCGGCATTCCGGATCGCCGTGGCCGCGCGTTCGCGCATCCACCCGTGGGCCGGGTCATCGTGGCAGCGATGGTGCCAGAGCAGCCGCAGCGTGAAGCCCTCCAGCTCCATGGGCGGCTCCCGCACTTCGAGGTCCTCGTGGCGTGCCATGTACGCGGCGATCCGCTGCGGCAGGGTCATGACGAGGTCGGTGGCGGCCACGACGGCGGTCGACGCCATGAAGTGCGGCAGGCGAAGCGCAATGTTGCGCGGCGGCTGGCCGAGCCGTTCCAGCGCCAGGTCCACGGCGCTGCGATCATGTCCCGGCGAACTGATCAGCACATGGCGCTGGGCAAGAAAGGCAGCGAGATCCAGCGGGCGTCCCGCCAGTGGATGGCCGCGGCGCATGATGCAGGCGAACCGGTCATCGAAAACCGCCCGCTGGTAAATGCCGGCCGGCGTGTGGTGGACGACGCCAAGGACCAGGTCGGCCTCGCCCGCCTGGAGACATTTCGGCCAGTCGTCGCCGGCATCCGCCACGTCCATCCGCATGTCCGGCGCCTCGGCCAGCAGCGCTTCCAGCATCGGGGGCAGCGCCGTCAGGCTGGCATAGTCGACGGTCAGCAGCCTGAAGCGCCCACGGAAGACCGCCGGCACAAAGGGCTCCGACGCCAGCATGTTGCGCACTTCATTGAGCACGCGGCCGACTTGCTGCGCCAGCGCCTGCCCCCTGGCGGTAGCGACCATTTCGGCGCCGGCCTGCACCAGCAGGGGGTCGCGGAATGTCATGCGCAGCCGGGCCAGTGCGCGGCTCATTGCCGGCTGGCTCATGGCCACCCGTTGCGCGGCGCGGGTCACGTGTCGTTCGGCCATCAGCGCGTCCAGCGCCACGAGCAGGTTCAGGTCCAGGGAGCGGAGATTCGTTTCGTGCATGACCGGTATCTCAACGATGCATTGGAAGCATCATAACGCCACGCCTAAGATGCCATCACTTTCATCGTTCCTGACTGGAGAAATGTCATGTTTGCAGTCCTTGGAGTTTCCGGCAACACCGGGTCGGCCGTCGCACACACCTTGCTGCGCCGCGGCGAACGCATCCGGGCGGTTGTCCGTCGGGCAGACGCCGGCGCCGCATTCCGCGACCAGGGCGCCGAACTGGCGGTCGCCGACCTGGCGGACCCGCAGGCCCTTGCAGCAGCCTTGCGCGGCGTCGACGGGGCATACCTCATGACGCCGCCTCTCCTGGAAGCCGGGGATCCGGACGGTGCCAAGCGCGCATACATCCGCGCCATCCGCCGCGCCGCAGAACAGGCCGGCGCGCCGCCGCTGGTCGTACTTTCGTCCCTGGGCGCCCATCTCCCGACCGGAACAGGCCCGGTAGTGCTCCTGCATGAACTCGAGCAGGCATTGCACGATTATCCGGGCAGCGTGCGCTTCCTGCGCGCACCCTACTTCCTGGACAACTGGGCGGAGGCAATCGCTCCGGCGACGGCGTTCGGCATCTTCCCGTCGCTTATCGCGCCGGGCATCGAGATCGACATGGCGTCCACCGCGGACATCGGCAGGACAGCCGCGGAACTGCTGCTGGAAACGCCGGGCGGTCACCGGGTAGTGGAGCTGCAAGGTGCCCGCCGGTACGCCGCCCGGGACGTGGCATCCGCCCTGGCGGACGTGCTGGGCAAGCCGCTCGATGTGGTCTACCCGCCCCGGACCGAATGGAACGGCATCCTCGCCGGCGCCGGACTCTCCGACGCGGGCGCCGCGCAGATGGCCGAGCTTGTCGACGGCATCAACGCGGGCCGCATCGGCCTGTCCGGCGAGGGCGAGTGCCGTACGGTCCGCGAGGGGCCGGCCGACCTGTTCCCGCGACTGCTCGACGCGCAGGCCGCGTGAGGCAAGCTGCGACCAGTGGATGGCGGACTGCCGGCCGGGGCCGACCTTGCCGCGACGCGCTTGTGGATGGCGCAGCACGGCGTGCCGGCATCCTTCAACGCGCAGGCCGGCTCGTCCTTGCGGCGGCCGCGAGCGAGGCAATGCCATGCTCGATCACGGCCAGCTCCTCCTGCCACCGGGCGCCGGCCCGCGTATTCGCCATTGCATACCCATGAATGAAATCCACAAGCAGATTCATCGATGCACGCCGGTGTTTCGCGTCAAGCTCGAGGTCTCCCAACGCGACGTCGAACAGGTGCTGGAAACATGCACTGACCTCCGCACTGAGGCGCGCATCACCTGCAAGCACGCGTGTCAGGTACGGTGCCCCGCGAACCAGTGCCATGTAGCCGCGCGCGAGCGTCTTCAGCCGGTCCGTCCACGAAGCTTGCCGCTCCATCTGCGGCCGGAGCGAGTCGATCTTCCCGAAGACATGGATTGCGACGGCGGCGAACAGGGCATCCTTATTCGGGAAGTAGTGATAGACCGCCATCGGATCCACCCCAAGCAGCTGTGCCAGCCGCCGCATGGTCAGTCGCCCTTCGCCCTCCAGCACCGCGACGGCGGCGCGCAGGATCTTGTCGTGCGAAAGCCGCCCCTCGCTCGGCATTGCGCCGTCTGAATCGGCACGCTTCTTTTTCATCGCAGCCTCTCATCTTTACCGCCCACTATTCTACAGTGTAGAATTATTTCTACATTGTAGAACAGGGAGGCCGACGTGTTGGATGCCCCACGTGTATCGGTGTTCATTGCGACCAGCATGGATGGCTATATCGCCCGCAGGGACGGCTCGCTTGACTGGCTGACGGGGCCGGCGGGAACGGAGGACTACGGGTACGGGCGTTTCATGGAGACCGTGGATGCGGTAATCCTTGGCAGGAATACGTATGATGCCGTCCTTGGCTTCGGCGCCTGGCCGTTTGCAGACAAGGATGTGCACGTGCTCACGCATCGGCCGATGCCGGGTGAACGGCGTGCGCACACCCATTGCGGTCCGTTGGCGCCGCTGCTGGAAAAGCTGCGGGAAGCGAGCGTCCGGCGCGTGTATCTCGACGGCGGGAAGGCCGTCCAGCAGGGCTTGAAGGAGGGCCTGGTCCACGACTTGACGGTGACGGTGGCACCCGTGCTGCTTGGCGACGGCATTCGTCTGTTCGACAGCGGGATGCCGACGAGCGATTGGCGGACCGTCGGCGTCGAAGCGTTTTCATCCGGGTTCATGCAATTGCGATGGGAGTCCCGGCGCGCTCCATGAACGACCTGCCGCAGCAACCCGAAGCGGATGCGCGGGGACCCCTGCCGCCCATCCGGCGCGCCGGCCGTCTCAAGTGAATCAAAGGCTTCGCTCAAGGCATGCGAAACGCTTTGCGGTACTGCCGCGGCGACGTTCCCACCATCTTTGCAAACTGCTCCCGGAACGTGGTAAGCGAAGCGAAGCCGGCTTCGGCCGCGATCCGCTCCACCGATAACGCCGTCGTCTCCAGCAGCTGCTGGGCCCGTCTTACACGGGCCGTCTGCAGCCACTGCACGGGCGATGTCCCGGTCTGCTCCTGGAAACGGCGGGTGAGCGTGCGCGTGCTCATCATGCCCTTTCTGGCGATCTTCTCCAGCGTCAGCGGCGCCTGCAGGTTCTGCTGCAGCCAGAGCATGAGCGTCTGCAGCGACGCGGTCGCCGCCGGGGCAGGTTGATTGATGAACTGGGCTTGCCCGCCATCGCGCACGAGGGGTATCACCGCCAGCCTCGCAGCGTCCGCGGCGACCGCGGCGCCGTAGTCCTTTCCGATGAGGTGCAGGCACAGGTCCAGCCCGGCCGATGCTCCCGCGGAGGTCAGGATCTGGCCATTGTCGACGAACAGGACGTTTGGATCGACGATCACCTCCGGGTAGCGCCGCGCGAGTTCGGCCGCGCCTGCCCAGTGCGTCGTCGCCCGGCGACCGTCCAGCAAGCCCGCTGCAGCCAGCACGAACGCACCGCTGCAGATCGAAGCGATACGGGCACCTCTCGCGGCAGCACGCCGCAGAGCGGCAACGACCCGGGCCGATACCGGACCCGCGGGATCGCCCGTCCCGGGAACAAGGATGGTATCGGCCTCACAAAGCGCTTCGAGCCCGCATTGCGCGCGGATCTCGAAAAACCCCGTCCTGATGCGCCTGCGCTCGCCGCAGACGTTCACCTTGTAGGGCACGTCGACGCCAGGCACGCGCACCCTTGAAAAGGTATCGCAGCACGCGCCCAGGTCAAAGGGGATGACATCGTCAAGTGCGAGGACGGCAACGACATGCATGGCGGGGGAGCGTTTCATTGGCCGGATTCCGTTGAAAGCTGGCATTCTAGCCAGTGGCGTATCGATTGGCCAGCAGCGACAATGCAGGCATGCCAATTCGAGTCCGGTCCAATGATCAAGAACCTGTCGTCCGTGCGCGGACTGCGCCTTCTCGCGGCCCTGGAGGCCACCACGCTCGTCGTCCTCGTCTTCATCGCCGTACCGCTCAAGTACCTGTCGCACGATGACGCGCTCGTGTCGGTGATGGGGCCGGTCCACGGCATGACGTTCCTGCTCTACGCCTGGCTGGTCATCAGCAGCGCCGCCGCCGGCGCCCTGCGCACGTCCGAAGCCTGGACGCTGATGGCCGCGGCGCTCGTGCCCTTCGGGGGCTTCCTGACCCTGCGACGGCTCGGGCGGCGCGGCGCACCGTCATGATCTACCTGCTTCTCAAGGCCGTCCATGTCGCGGCCATGACAACCTTCGTCGGCGGGTTGACGATGCTGGCGATCTCGGTCCGGACGTCCAACCTCGTGCTGCAGCGGCACGTCGGGAGATGGAATCGCCGCGTCACCGCGCCTGCGCTGCTGTTTGCCTGGATGTCGGGAATCGTCATCGCGACACAAGGCAGGTGGTTCGGCGACGCGTGGCTGACCGGCAAGCTTGTCCTTGTCGCCGGCCTCACGCTTTCGCACGCCGTGCTGTCGGGGATCATGAAGCACAGGGAACGCGGGGCCGGCGACGCCCCGCCGGCCGTTAGCTGGGCCATGTCCGGATCCGCAACCATTGCTGCAACCGGCTTGATCGCGCTGCTCGCCGTGATCAAGCCGCACTAGGCAGACGACCGGGCGCGCGCGGATGTTCAACCGCGAATACGGCCCGTGGCGGACACCGGCGGCGCGCCCGCCTTGCAAACGCAGCAGTGCCGGCGTTGTCAGGCAGGTCCGGCCGCCGCGCCGCGCGCCGCCCATGCGCGGCGGAACGTCCTTCGGGCAGGCGCATGAAGGCCGCGACGTTCGCCGGTATACTCGTTGCGGAAAAGCCGGCAGCGCTGCCCCTGCCCAGGGACGCTGCGCACGGCACGACAACGACACCAAGGAGACAACATGCCGCATTTCGGGGACTACCAGAACGAGATCTACCTTGCCGGACTGCAGGGTGTCATCAGCCGCTTGCCGGTCGACTTCCCGACTCTCCAGGCGCGTGCGAGCGCGGCCCTGCCGCCGTCGGTACTCAATTACGTGCAGGGCGGCTGCGGCGACGAGGTCACCCAGGACCGCAATGCCGAGGCGTTCAGCCACTGGGGGATGGTGCCGCGCATGATGGTCGACTGCACGAAGCGCGACCTGTCGATCGAGCTGTTCGGCATGAAGCTGCCGACGCCGCTGTTCATGGCGCCGATCGGCGTGACCGGCATCTGCACTCAGGACGGCCACGGCGACCTCGCCGCCGCGCAGGCGTCGGCGCAGACGGGCGTGCCGCTGATGGCCTCCACGCTGTCCAACGATCCGCTGGAAACCGTCGCCCGGCATCTCGGCGACACGCCGGGTTTCTTCCAGCTCTACACGCCGAGGGACAAGGACCTGGCCGAGAGCCTGGTGCGCCGGGCGGAAGCCGCCGGCTACAAGGGTATCGTCGTCACGCTCGATACCTGGGTTACCGGCTGGCGTCCGCGCGACCTCAACAGCGGCAATTTCCCGCAGCTGCGCGGTCATGTGCTGACCAACTACACGTCCGATCCGGTGTTCCAGAAGATGCTCGGGCCCGATATCGGCGACAGGCCGACCGTGGTGCAGCGCTGGGCGGCAACCTTCGGCAAGGTCCTGACCTGGGACGATATGGCGTGGCTGCGGTCGCTGACGAAGCTGCCTCTGATCCTCAAGGGCATCTGCCATCCGGACGATGCGCGGCGCGCGATCGACAGCGGTGCGGACGCCGTCTATTGCTCCAATCACGGCGGAAGGCAAGCCAACGGCGGCATCGCGGCCATCGACATGCTGCCGGCGGTGGTGAAGGCGGCGGGCGACACGCCGGTCCTGTTCGACTCCGGGGTACGCTCCGGCACGGACGTGGTCAAGGCGCTGGCGATGGGCGCACGCGCCGTCGGTGTCGGGCGGCCCTACGCATACGGACTGGCGCTCGACGGCGCAGCCGGCGCGGCCCATGTGCTCAAGTGCCTGCTGGCCGAGGCCGATCTGCTGATGGCGGTCAACGGCTATCCGACGGTTGCGGCGGTCGTGGCGGCAGGGGTGACGCGGGTGGATTGACCGCGTCGCATGCCCGTCTCCTGGCATCGACGCATGCCCGCGGCCGGGTGCTGCAAATCACCCGCCTGCGCCGGCTGCCTCCCCCGCGTCGACCGCGGGGATGCGACGGTGCTGGGCCTTCCACGTCGTCGCGCCGCGGGGGCGGGCGCCGGCTCCGGCATCGGCGATCAGGCGCCGGGGCATGAACCCGTGTGAGCGGGTCCGTGCAGTGCCTGTAGAAGAGGGGCATGTGGCAAAGCTTGCGGCGCGCTTGTCGACCCGACCTGACCGCTGGAAATCCGGAAGCATGCGATCGGCGCAGCCCGGGGACAGGCAAGACGGCGATCCACAGGAACTAGCCGGAACCGCCTGTGCCTTTCGTGAGAATTCTTGGCAGCTCGACAGGATTCACGGGTTTCACCAGGTGCAGATTGAATCCTGCGGCGGCGGCCTTTCTTTCGGTGTCTGTTCCGCTATAGCCGCTGAGCGCGACCAGCTTGATCTCGCCCGCATCGGGAAGCAGGCGTGCGCGACGGGCGACCTCGAAGCCATCCAGCCCCGGCAATCCGATGTCCACGATAGCGATGTCCGGCCGTTGCTCCCGCATCCGCCGCAACCCTTCTTCCCCGCTTTCCACGGCCTCGACGACGTATCCATATGTCTGGAGCAGGGTTTTCAGCGTCTCCCGGGCATCGACGTTATCCTCGATCAGCAGCACGCGCGCACTCGCTAGTTTTTCCCGCGGGAGGGTGCCGCGCAGGGTACCCTGGCCGGGCAGCGCGACATGCACATCAAGCGGCAAGCGCACCGTGAACGTGCTTCCAAACCCGATTCCCCGACTCTCCGCACGCACTTCTCCGCCGTGCATCTCGATCAGCTTCTGCACGAGCGTCAGTCCGATGCCGAGGCCGCCGCGGGCACGGTCGATTTCCGTGTCCACCTGCACGAACAATTCGAAGATATTCGACAGCTTGTCCGGCGGAATGCCGCGGCCGTTATCCTTGACCTGCAGGACGCCCCAGGCTTCGTTCTCTCTCGTTTCATTGGAAAGGACAACGGTGACCTGGCCGCCGGCCTCCGTGAACTTTGCGGCGTTGGACAACAGGTTGCTCAGGACCTGCTCCAGCCGCGTCGAGTCTGCGCACATCCTGTAGGTGCCGGGAGCAATGCTGGTGCTGACCGTCAGTCCTCGCTCGTCCAGCAGGCCGCGCACCGTGTGCAGCGCATTATCCAGGACGTCGCGCAGGTCCAGCGGCTCCTTGCGCAGGTACACGGTGCCGCGGCTGACGCGCGACACATCCAGCAGATCATCGACCAGGCGGGTGAGGTTGCCGAGCTGGCGAAAGCAGACCTCGTGCAGCTCCGTGGCTTTCGCGCTGTCGTGACCGGTTATGCCGAGCAATTCCAGGGCGGTCGAGATGCCGGCAAGGGGATTGCGCAGCTCGTGCGCAAGCATCGCAACAAACTCATCCTTCCTCTGCGCCTCATCGCGTGCCGCCCTTGCGTACTGCATCAATGTCTCGTTTGCCTGCCGCAATTCGCTGTTCTTCGCGTCCAGCTCCAGACCGCGCTGCAGTATCTCGGCCTCCATCTTCTCGTTCTGTTCGCTCAGCTCCGCGCTTCGCTTGCGGCGGGCCTCGTTCTCCTCCCGAAGCCGCATGTAGTCGGTGACGTTCTCGACGCGATGGATGATGTAGACAAGGTCCCCGTCCGGCGACAGGACCGGGGTATTCACGGGGCTCCAGTACCTTTGCTCGAAGCCGAAGCCATCCCGCCTTGGCACGTCGTACCGCTGGACCGCCATGGCGTCACTTGACTTTGTCGCGACCACGCGCGCCAGGGATGCGCGCAAATTCCGCGTCGAGTTTGCTTCAGGGGTGTGCGGATTGTCAGGAAAGGCCTCGAATACGGGCTTTCCCAGAATCTGTTCCCGTGTCGTCAGGGTGTCGCGCAGGTAGTCGTTGGTGACGCCGACGATAGTGAGGTCTTCATTGGGCAGCAGGATAAGAAGCGAACTAGGGGATGCCGCGAAAATGGATTCGAAATGCGCCGCAGGTATCGGGCTCGTGCGATTCATGACTGAATTTCGGATGGAGAAAAGAAGGTCGGACAAGCCGGCGGGTTTTCAATTCTGACAATCCGTGGCCTGGTCCGTTCCTGGGGCTGCGCGTCGTTCGCTACCTTGGCAGTGCGATGCGCACCGGGGGACGGCAGTCCCGGCGCCAGGCGCACTTTGCTTCCACTCCTTCCGGGACGGGCAGCCAAAGCACTTGCCCTGCTGTACGACAAGAAAACCCGGGGCGGCGCGGGATTGCTGCCGACAGCACCGACCTGGCGCGGCTGGCGTCGAAGGCGCCTCCGGTTCCCGCGTCGCCGGCGACAACCCGGTGCAGGAACGCTGCCTTCCACGCAAGCCTGGTCCGGCAGCCATCGTTTTTCGCTGCTTTGGCTATCCGCGGCAAGGTTGCCCGGGCAACAATTCCAATCTACACTGCGATCTCTCCCCTGACCCGCCAGGCCTGACCATTTCCGCAGGAAGGGTGAGCCGCCTGTCACCTTAATGGGAGAACGGATTTGGATGCATCCGCACTTGCGGTTCTTGGCTATGTCGGCTGGACGCTGATACTCATCATCGGCATCGAGATCCATCGGTCCGTCGTCGTGCTGCGGGAGCATCGGCCACCCAACAGCTTCAGGCCGGATGGATCGGATGTTTCGGCTTTTGCCCATCGGCTGGCCCGTGCGCACGCCAACTGCTACGAGAGCTTTCCCCTCATTGGCGGCCTCTTGCTGCTGGCACTGGCAACCGGGCAGTCATCGATCACGAATCCACTTGCGCCCTGGATGCTCGCGGCACGTGTGGCGCAGTCATCGACCCACCTCATCTCCAACAGCACCCTCGCGGCCCAGGTCCGCTTCGCCTTCTTTTCCGCGCAGCTTGTCATTGCTGCGTGGTGGGTGATGCAACTGCTGAGGTTGCAGTGACCGGCCCGACGGCCAGCCAGATCGGCTCTAGCGCCGCGGGCGGACCGCGTCCGTACAGGATCGGGCCTGTTCGGGGCCTGACGAGTGCCATGGCGTGAGTTGATGAGCAACGGCAGGGCCGGCTCGTTTCCTGGCGAGGTCGCGGATTGTGAAGCGGCTATCCGGCCGTGGAAACCGGCTTACACGACCATCCTGCGATTCAAGTCCCGCTGGCACTGTCAGGCGGCGGCGTGCAGTTCCGCAGGCATGGACAGGCGTGGGTGTCGTTTGCGGCAATCGTGGCGGACCATCAGTCCCGTGCCGTTGAGGCGCGGGGCGAAGCGGTCGCGCGGTGTACGCATGCGTCCCTATTGCCAGTCGCCTTCGCGGGCACGGCCGGCGGCCGATCCACGTGAAGGCGGGCGAGGATGTGATTGCGGAGACAGACACCCGCGGAGACGCGCAACGTCCTGATCGCGAGGGGATGCGCAGGAAGGCCGGGTGCCGGCCAGCATCGCTTCTTCGTACGGGTCAAGCCGCGCACCGGCATGCAGCCGCCCGCGGCTGCACTTTCGACAGGATCACTCCAGAACGGGCGCGTTCTGGAACGGACGGGCATCCAGGGGGATGTTGATGGAGAACGTCGTGCCTCTCCCTGCCGTGCTGTCGAGATCGATACTGCCGCCGTGGCTCTCGGCGACGCTGCGCACGTAGGGCAGGCCGATTCCCCACCCTTGCTTGTCGCCTTCCGTGGCCGCCTTCGTCCGGCGGAAAACCTGGAACACGGTTTCCACCTGGTCGGGCGGGATCGGGTCGCCATGGTTATGCACCGACAGGAGCATCCGTTCGTCGTATTGCTGGCATGCGATGCGGATAGGCGTCCCGGGCGAGCCATACTTGACCGCATTGCTGATCATGTTTTCCAGCGCCCGCTTGACGGCATCGCGGCCCCACCAGCCGTTGATCGACAGGCCGCTCATCTCGAAGCGTTTGCCGTGCACGGCCTCGGCCTGCTCGCATACCTCGCTGATCACCTCGAGGATGTCGAAATGGGTCGGGTGCAGCGACAGGCGCTCGCCGCGCTGGAACATCACCGTGTCCAGCAAGTCCTGGATCATCTGGTCGATGCGGCGCAGGTTCTCCGAGATTTTTCTGGCGACATCATCCAGCTTCCCGGTGTTCCTGACGTGGGGAATCAGCTGAACGGCCGAGCTGGCGGCTGCCAGCGGATTGCGCAGGTCGTGCGCAAGCGTGGCGACGAACTGCTCGCGGAAAGCGGACTGCGCAAGGGTGAATGCGGTGACCGCTTCCCGTATCGACGCATCGATCGATGCATTGATGATCTGCGTCTCCTGGACGGTGAATGGCACCTCGTGCTGGCTCAGCACGTCGATGATGGTCGTGCGCAGGATCTGATACTCGTAAATCACCGCCTGCGCCTCATACCGCGTCAGCCGGGCACGTTCGCCGCCATGCTCCAGGGCGACGGACGGCGCGGCCACCTCGGCGCTCGCCCGGTAGCCGGGGGTGAGCGCCTCGGCGATGTTGTCGTAGAGCGTAGGAAGGGTGTTGAGCAGAACGGGATAGGACAGGTCGCCTGCGCCCTTGACCGTCGCGCACACGCGCTCCGCCCAGCTGGCAAGAACGGTCTCCCGCAGCGCGAGCATCCTGCGGCTCAGGGGCGACAAGCTGCGCGCATCGAGGTTCTGGTCACTGGCAAGGGTCATGGCGACCTCCTTCAAGGTGACTGCCACGGGAAAACAGGCCGGCCGGACAGACATGCTTCTGCGCCGTATGCCGGCTGCCGGTCGCAACAAGGTCGGCTCCTCGCGCTGTCGCAGCGGCGCGGCCCGGCGGCGAAACCGGACCGGCGGAATCGGGACGACAGACCCGACGATAGCCGGGTGCGCGCCCGGTGCTTTGCGTCCGCGCAGTGTCGAGCTCACCCGCGGCGAAATCCATGGATCCGGCCAGCCGCTGGTGGCGGACGCACAGTGACCAGGCGTCAAATCCCTGCAAGCGGCCTTGCCGAGAAGCGCTTAGTCCGGCGTTGCCAGCAGCTTGAGAATGTCGGAGAAATGATAGGGCTTTTTCAGGAAATCGAAGTCACGCAGGCTGCCGTGGCCCGCATTGGCGGCGACGGTGGCATAGCCTGAAACGAGGATGACCTTGATGCCGGGCCTGATCTTGCGCGCTTCGTAGCCCAGCTGGATGCCGCTGACGCCCGGCATGACGACATCGCTGAAAAGCACGTCGATGTCGGGGGTGCGCCGCAGGATGTCCATGGCCTCCATCGCGCTGGAGGTTGCGATCACCTCGAAGCCGCATCCGCGGAACAGCGTCGCCGCCACCTCCAGCAGGTCGACGTTGTCGTCGACCAGAAGTACCTTGTAGCTTTCGGCATTCTCCTGTCCATCCGCGTCGCTCATGGCCGCGATGGATTGCAGAAAGGCCGGGTTGCCGGCCCACGATGCCGCGCTGGGGCTGGGATAGAAACGTGTATTTGCTGACATTGGATGACCAGAGATGAAACGTTAGGCAATTTTCGCGGTATTTTAAATGAACAATGCGGCAACAAGTCCACGGCCCGCAAGGCACGGGCGGACGCAGATTCCGCGCCGGGAGCCCGCTTCAGCCGACCCGTCGACGTTTCCGCCCTTTTGCATTTCCCCCCACACGCCCTATTCCGGATTGAAAAAGGCAGCGCGGATGGCCATGCCACCTTCCGAGCGCACTGCGGCTAACCCGAGATCGCCTGCATTGCGTCCCATTGCCGCACTCCTCGCGCGTCAGCAACGGCGTCCACGGGTTTCACGCCGCCGGAGGGACGGCAACCGCGCGGCCGGTGCGGGCCGCCTCGTAGATCAGCTCCATGATCTGCACATCGCGCAGGCCTTCGCGCCCGCTGGTACGGGGCTCGCGGTTCTCCCGCACTGCCAGCGCGAACTCGTCGAGCATGCCGAGGAACTGCTCGTCGGCTTCGCCAACCTTCGGCTTTTCCTCCCCGGCGCTGGTCTTGATGCGAATCTCATTGCCCTGGTACGAGGTGGCTGGCGAGAGCGCGATGGACCCCTTCTCCCCATGCACGAACATGTGGTTGACGGTGTAGTCGTAGGCTGAGGTTCCGACGGCGACGAGCCCGCTCGGAAAGCGTGCCTCCCAGTTGATGCCGGACTCCACGTCCGCCACGACGCCGCCGATGTCGGCTCCTGGCGGCCGGCGGTAGGAAGCGCGCACCTCGACCGGCTCCTCGCCCGACAGGAAGCGGGCGCCGTTGAGGGAATAGATGCCGACGTCCCAAAGGGATCCGCCTCCCGAGAGCGCTCGGCGGATACGCCACTCGCCATGCGGGGTGGATGGATCCGCAGGGGTGCCGTGCTGGCCGACGATCTGGAGCGGCTGGCCGATCTCACCCTTGCGCATCAGCCGGATTGCCTCCAGGTTGTGCGGCTCCCAGTGCACGCGATAGCCGATCATCAGCCTGCGATTCGCCCTTGCGCAGGCATCGATCATGCGCCGGCAGTCGTCCGAGGTGGGCGCCATCGGCTTCTCGCACAAGACATGCTTGCCGATCTGCGCGGCGCGTACGGTGTACTCGGCATGCAGCGCGGGCGGCAGGATGATGTACACCGCGTCCACCGACTTGTCGTCCCGCAGCTTCTCGAATCCGGCATAGTCGTAGATGTTCTGCGCGGACAGGCCGTAGGCGTCGGCGACCGTCCTTGCCTTGTCGCGATTGCCGCTGACGACGGCTGCCAGCCGCAGGTGCTGCGTTTGCGCAATGCGCGGCAGGATCTGGCCGAGCGCGTAGTTGCCCAGACCGACCACCGCAATGCCGACCCGGCGCCCCGGCGGATCACCGAGCTTGTTCTCCTTCGGCATCGGGCGGGCAGCCGGCTGTGCGCCGGCCCCGGCCGGTGACGCCGCCGACTGCATGCCCGCCACGGCGGCCGCGCTGGCAACGGGTATGGCGGCGAGGGTCAGTCCCATCGAAGATACGAATTGACGCCGGGTCAGGGCGCGCCCTAGCTGTTCAGCCATCCTTGCTCCTGTGAAGTGGGTGGATACGGGGGACGCTGCCGGTCATGAGACCGCAACACCCTGCGCCTGCGCCTGCATGCGGCTCGATTGGCATTCCGGCCTGGGTAGACTGAGACCGCATCGGCGAGTTCGCGCTCCGAGCGCCACGCATGCGCCGGAACCTTCAGTGCCGCCGGAAATCATCACAGGACCCCCGGGGCGCGATGGCAGGCGCCCCCGGGCGGTCGATACCGACGCTCCCCTTGCCCGGCACAGGCAATCACAAGGAAAAGGACAAGAACCGATGGCAACGATATTTCCCGCATTCCCGATGGACGAGCCCAAGGGCGCGCTCGAACCGGTCGCGTATTTCGAAGGCGCAATGCCGACCGGCGTGACCGTGTCGCAGCAGGGCCGCATCTTCGTCAATTTCCCCAAATGGGGCGACGACGTGCAGTTCACGGTCGCGGAGATCCGCGGCGGTCAGGCGTTTCCGTATCCCGACCAGGCATTCAACACGACCGACCCCGCCGATCCGGCGGCAGCGCTGGTGTCGGTGCAGAGCGTGGTGGTCGATGCGGCCGACCGGCTGTGGATACTCGACACCGGCAGCCCGATGTTCCAGTCGACGCAGGTCGGCGGACCAAAGCTGGTCTGCGTGGACCTGGTGACCGACACCGTGGTCGGCAAGATCCTGTTTCCGCGGGAGGTCGCGCTGCCGACCACCTACCTCAACGACGTGCGCTTCAACCTGCGGCAGGGCAAGGACGGCATGGCCTTCATCACCGATTCCTCGGACAAGGGGCCGAACGGCATCATCGTCGTCGACCTCGCCACCGGCGAGAGCTGGCGCCGGCTGAACGACCATCCGACGACAAAGACCGAACCCATCGAGCACTTCATGCCGGTGGTGGAAGGACGGCCCTTCGTGCAGCGCGGACCGGACCAGCGCCTGATGCCCGGTCCTGCGATGGGTGCGGACGGCATCGCGATCAGCGCCGACGGCAGCCGCCTGTACTACTGTCCGCTCGGCAGCCGGCGCCTGTACAGCGTTTCGACGGCGGCACTGGCGGACCGCGCGGTGGACGACGCGGCGGTCGCGGCGACCATCATCGACGAAGGGAACAAGGGCGGCGGCTCGGACGGCCTGGAATCGGACGCCGACGGCTGCATCTATGCAACCGACTACGAGCACAACGCGGTGCTGCGCCGGCGCCCCGATGGCGAGTGGGAGACGGTGGTGCACGACCCCCGGCTGCTCTGGCCGGACACCATGTCGCTTGCCCGTGACGGCTACCTGTACGTGACAGCCAACCAGCTGCACCGGCAGGCCCGCTACCACCAGGGCCAGGACTTGCGCCGCAAGCCGTACGCGCTGTTTCGCACGCAGGTCGGCGCACGGCCGGTTCTGCTGCGCTGACGCGGCGCCTCAGCGCAGGTCGGGGTCCGGCCGCTCCCCGTTCCGCGGCACCAGCTTCTGCCATAGCCAGCCGCCATGCCGGCTGTGGCCGGTCAGCAGGAATTCGAGCGCATTCATGTTCTGCAATGCGACATCGACCCGGGCGCGCGCGTCATGCTGCCCCGCCAGCAGCAGCGAGTCGCCGGCCTGCAGCACGCAGTTGTCGTCCGGCAGGAGCAGCAACCTGCCCTGCCGTTCGACCAGCAGGACGATGGCCGGCAACATCACGCCGCGATTGTCGGTGTCGTCCATCAGGTCGCGCAGCCGCAGGCGCGTGCCGTCGCGCAGCGCCTCGTGCGCCGCCGGGGCATTGCGCGCGTCCAGGTGCACGCCCCACACCTCGGGCACCAGTCCCCTGCACAGGTCCTCCAGCCGCCGCGCCAGCGCACGGCACCAGCTCTCGTCCTCGTGGCGGACGGCGGCAAGAAACCGGGCAAGCAACGGCGTGGTCAGGATAGAAATGCATTCCTGCGCGACCACGCGCGTATGGACCATGCTGAAATCGGCGCGGAAGGTGTCGAACAGCAGGTCGCTCGCCGCCTGGTTCTGCCGCAGGACGATGAACACGTCGGGATTGAGGCGCTTGGCCATCATGGCGATCGAAAGGTTGTCAATGTCGTTGTTGCTGCCGGCGACGATGCCGGCCGCGTCCTTCACCCCGGCCCGCTCCAACGTCGCGGCCTCGCTGGCGAGGCCGCGCACCAGCCGGCCGTTGTCCGGTCCGTCGATACCCGGGTCGATCACCGTAAGCACGATGCCGGGCAGGTCGAGATAGCGTGCGACCGCCTGGCCGAAATGGCCGTAGCCGCAGATGATCCAGTGCCCGCCTGGCGGGCGGTGGACCTCGGGCACGGGGGCCGCGGGGAGGCCGGTGAGGATCTCGATGAGGCGGTATCGCTCGGGAGCGGAAACCGCGAGTGCCAGGTATTCGGCGAAACGCTCGTAGGCGTTGACGATATGGTCGGTGCCGAACGAGGCCATGTTGGCGGCCACGGCGGGGCTGCGCGCGCGGGCGAGGACGGGAATGGCGGGGTTGAGCAGGCGCACGTTGATGGCGATCGCCAGGTTCACCTCTTCATCATTGGTCACCGCAAGCACGCCCCTGCAGTAGCGATGCCGCAGCCCGGCCATCAGCAGGTTGGCGGACTGGCGGGCGTCGGCCGCCAGCGCCGGGTCGTTGGTCTTGAAGTCCTCCAGGTCCAGCTCTTCCACCCGTTGCGGGTCCCGCTCCAGGATGACGAAGTCGAATCCCATGAGGTCCAGCGCCCGGCATACCAGGCTGCCGGTCTCGCCGCATCCGCAGACCAGGTAGAAGGGCGAACGGATCCTCGCGACACGGCGTGCGAAGCGGGATGCGACCAGCGTGTGCTGGAACGCCTTGTCCTGCACCAGCGCCAGCAGGGTCAGGATCGAATAGGACCAGGCGACGACGGTCAGGTAGATGCAGGCCGTCACCCACAGCCGCTGCGCGTCGGAAAAGGCACCCGGGATTTCGCCGAAGCCGATGGTGGTGGCGGTATAGCTGATGAAGTAGAAGGCATGGAAGAAGCTCAGCGGCGGCGCGGGACCGCCGTCGGCATCCGCGCCCGGCACCAGGGTCAGCCCGAGCACCGAGATGGCGTAGACGACGATCAGCACGATCAGCGGTGCGCGCATCCGCCGCAGCACGAGGAAGAAGACGCTGTTCATGTTCAGCGGCGCACCATGACCGTCTCGATGATCAGCAGCACGACGGAGATGATGTTGGCCAGCAGCGCGCCGCCGGACAGCGAGACGATGCTGGCGGTGGCGTCCGGCGTCATGCCCGTGCCGCTGACATGCACGACGATGCCCCACATCACCGCGGCGGCAACCAGCTGGATGTCGGCCACCAGGCTGGTCGACAGGTGCACCGCGCCGATCTGCGTGCGGTCGCCGAACTTCAGCACGGTCGCGATCAGGTTGACGACGATGGCGGCGAACAGCTCGTAGATGTTGTGCATCTCGGGGCGATCGATGTCGCCGAGAAAGAAACCGAAATTGAGCGTTGCGGCGAATACGATGAAGAACGCGAAGACCACCTTTTCCAGGTTCATTGGTTTTCTCCTTTGATGGCGGCCGGCAACTGTCCTGGCTGCATGTCCGTTTCGACCACGCCAGGCCGGAACTGATTCTCTCCATGGCGTCGAATACCGGGAGGCGGCGCAAACGGCGCCGCGATTTTTGCGGCCAACACAGGAGAAAGCATGAACGACAGTCAATTCGACGGCGAACTCGCCGTCGTCACGGGCGCCGATTCCGGCATCGGCCGGGCGACCGCCATCGCCTTTGCACGGGAGGGCGCGAATGTGGTCGTGACGTGGCTGCACGACCGGGAAGGTGCCGAGGCGACGGCGGCGGAGGTGGAAAAGGCGGGTGCGCGGGCCGCCGTGTTCCAGCTCGACCAGAGCGATCCGGGAAAGGTGCGGCAGCTGTTCCATGATGTGCGGACGACCATCGGCGTGCCGACGATCCTGGTCAACAATGCGGCGATGGATACCACCGGCACGCCGGTGCGGGACATCAGCGACGAGGACTGGGACAAGGCGATCCGGACCAACCTGCATGGCCCGTTCTACTGCTGCCGGGAATTCATCCGGATGATCGAAGGAACCGGCCGCCACGGCACGATCATCAACGTCACCAGTGTGCACCAGGAGATTCCGCGCGCCGGCGGCGCCGCCTATGACGCATCCAAGGGCGGCCTGCGCAACCTCACCACCACGCTGGCGCTTGAGCTGGCCGAGAAGAACATCAACGTGAACAACATCGCGCCGGGCATGGTGCTCACGCCCATGAACCAGCAGGCGGTCGACGACGCGGAGCAGCGCGACAGGCAGGTGCAGTCGATCCCGATGAAGCGCGCCGCGCAGCCGGAGGAGATCGCGCATGTCGCGGTGTTTCTCGCCAGCGAAAAGGCGCGCTACATCCACGGCACGACGATCGTGGTCGATGGCGCGCTGATGCTGTTCCAGGGCCAGGGCGCCTGAGGCGGACGGGCCGGGCGCCGCCGCACGCGCCCGGGACCTGCGCCCGCTACGCCTGCATGCGCCCGAAGGAATGGACCAGGTCGAGCACCCGCGCCAGCTGTTCCGGGCTCTCCGGGCTGAAGTCGCCCAGGTGCTCGTTGGTGGTGGAATAGAACTTCAGCACGGTGCCGACGCTGCCCGAGTCGATGGTATGGATGCACGCAACGTGCGCGAGGTTGACCTGCCAGCCGCCGCCGATATCGATGAACATGCTGCCTCCCGGGTCAGGGCTTCGCCGCGCCGCCGCCGCCGATTCCCGCATCGCGCCCGCCGCTGCCGCCGCCCCCGGTGAGGGCCGTCCCCGAGCCCGACGCCGTGCCGGTCCCGGTGCGGGCGTCGTCCGCCGTCGCCGCCGCGCCGAGTCCGGTGCCGGCGACGGCATCCGAACCCGGCACCGGCGTAACCGCATCGCCCTGCAGGGAGCCGCCCGGCGTGCCGGGCACGCCCGACGCATCCGCCGTCTCCCGCAGGCTGGGCCCGCCGGGGCCGCCCTTGCTGCCGGAAAGGTGTGCGCCGGCAGCGGCGTCGGTGCCGCCGGCAGCGCCGACCACCGCCGCCGCACCACCGGCGGGTGGCGGCTGATGCGTGGACTGCGGCGCGGACTGCAGTGCGGTGCCCGCCTGCGGCGGTTGCCCGCCGGCCTGCTGCGCGGGCTGCCGCCCCCCCTGCTGCATTCCCTGCCGTGCCGCGCCGGTCGCGCCCTGCACGGCGTTGGCCGCCGGCACCGGACGGCCGATGGCATCGGAAGTCGGCACGCCGCCGTGTTCCTCGGCCGTCGTATCCTGCGGCATCTGGCCGAGGTGGCGCATCGGCACCGGTGCCGCCGCCGTCGCGTTGTTCGCTGCGTTGTTCGCTGCGTCACCCGTCGCGTTACCCATGGCGTTTCCTGCAGTGGTTCCCGCCGCCGTGCCCTGCCCCGCGTCACCGCCCGGCACGCCTTCGATCATGTCCTTGAACCGCGCCATGTCCTGCTTCAGCCGCAATGCCATGTCCTGCTCGGTATACCCGGACATGGCACCGGGCACCTGCTCCGGCTCCGCATGCAGGGTGATGGTGACCCGC
Organism: Noviherbaspirillum sp.; assembly: GCF_036563305.1. Lineage (GTDB taxonomy): Bacteria > Pseudomonadota > Gammaproteobacteria > Burkholderiales > Burkholderiaceae_D > Noviherbaspirillum. The sequence goes on from NZ_DATCMQ010000013.1 coordinate 461,037, forward strand.
GCCGCGCCCTCGCCCACCGGCTCGACATCGACGCGCCCGGTGTTGGTCGGACCGCTGGTGTTGTGCCAGGCGATGCAGCGGCCGCGCTCCTGCTCGGTGATTTCCGCATCCCACTCGACGGCCCGGTTTGCCATCCTGGTGGTCCAGTGCAGATGGGTGGGATCAAGTTGCTGCACCGCTTCCACGTCGTCCATGAACTGCGGGTAAGTCTCGAAATGGCTGAGCGTCTGGTAGGCCAGGTGCGCAGGCACGCGCACCTCGATCGATTGCCGGATAGTTGACATGACGAATCTCCTTGTCTTGCAGGGTCTGGTCAGGCTTCTGAGCGCAAGCCGCGCCACAAGTTGCGTGCCCGGCGCAGGCAATGCCGGGCCAATCCTTTGAGAAATCGCCAGCCGCAGGGCAGGCAGGGCGGTAACATCGGCGCTGCCCGTCACCTACCCACGCCACCCACGATTGAAGCTGCCAGCAAGCCTCACGCGATTCGCGACCCGGTGCGCCGCATGGCTGCGCACGGCCGCGCGCGCCATCGCCGCCCACTTTGCCGGCGCGCTGCGCAAGGACAGGCGTCCCGGCGCCAGGCTGCTTTCGGGCGTCAAGGGCCTGCTTGCCGTCGGCGCCGCTATCGCCACGCTGCTGCTGGCGTATGCGCTGGTGCTGATTCCGTTTACCCCGAGCATCGCCGACCTGCGCAAGGCGCGGTCGGAAACGCCGAGCGTGCTGATCTCCGCCGACGGCAAGCGGCTGGCGACGTACAACCGCCTCAACCGCGAATGGGTACCGCTGAGCCGCGTGTCCCCGCATGTGGTCAACGCACTGATCGCCACCGAGGATCACCGCTTCTACCAGCATGCCGGCATCGAGCCGCTGCGCATGCTGACCGGCGCCGCGCGCGCGCTCATCGGCGACCCCGAGGGCGGCTCCACCCTGACCCAGCAACTGGCGCGCAACATGTACCCGGAGCAGATCGGGCGGCAGCCGCTGCTCACCCGCAAGCTCAAGGAGATCATCACCGCGCTGAAGCTCGAGCACGCGTACAGCAAGCGCCAGATCCTCGAAAGCTACCTGAACACCGTGCCCTTCCTTTACAACGCCTTCGGCATCGAGATGGCAGCCCGCACCTATTTCGACAAGCCGGCCAACAAGCTCGACGTGCTGGAGAGCGCCACCCTGATCGGCATGCTCAAGGGCACCAGCTACTACAACCCGGTGCAGAATCCGGAACGCTCGGTACGGCGCCGCAACGTGGTGCTGTCGCAGATGGTCAAGCGCAATGTCCTCAGCCAGGCCAGCTTCGATGCGCTGAAGTCGCGCCCGCTGCGGCTGGACTTCGAGCGCCAGCCGGAGGCGCCCGGTCCGGCGCCGCATTTCGCGCAGCACCTGCGGCGCTGGCTGATCGACTGGGCCGATCGCAACGACTACAACATTCATTCCGACGGCCTGCTGGTCTACACGACCATCGACTCGCGCCTGCAGGCGGCGGCCAATCGGGCGGTGCAGCGCCAGATGGACGCCTTGCAGGCGGTGGCGGACGTCGAATGGTCGACCGCCTCCGGCCGGCTGCTGTCCACCGCCACCGACGCCTATGTCCGCCAGCGGCGCAATGCCGCGCCGTTTGCCCACTTCTGGAACGCGAACGCCGGCCTGCTCGACACCTTCGTCCGCGAGTCGGCCGCCTACCGTCGTGCGGTCGAGGGCGGCACGACGCCGGAGGAAGCGCTCGCACGGCTCAAGGCCGACACCGCGTTCATGGCCAGGCTGCGGGCCGACAAGACCCGGCTGCAGACCGGCTTCGTTGCCATCGATCCGGTCACCGCCGGCGTCAAGGCCTGGGTCGGCAGCCGGGACTTCGCGACCGACCAGTACGATCACGTCGGCCAGGCACGGCGACAGCCGGGATCCACCTTCAAGCCCTTCGTCTACGGCGCGGCGATCGAAGGCGGCATGTCCCCGCAACAACAATTTCTCGATGCGCCGATCGAAGTGCCGATGCCCGACGGCAGCGTCTGGCGGCCCACCGACATCACCCCGCCGACGGGCAAGCCGGTGAGCGCGCGTGACGGCCTCGTCTATTCGAAGAACAACATCACTGCCCGGGTGATGCAGGAAGCCGGCCCGCGCAAGGCGGCGGCGCTGGCGCGCGACATGGGCGTCAACGCCAGCAGGCTGGACGAGGTCCCGGCGCTTGCGCTCGGCACCAGTCCGGTCACGCCGTTTGAAATGGTGTCCGCCTATGCCACGCTGGCCAGCGGCGGCGAGTATCGCAAGCCGGTGCTGGTCACCCGCATCGCCGACAAGCACGGCAACGTGCTCGCCGAGTTCGACACCGACAGCCGCCGCGCACTGTCGCGCGGAACCGCCGAACAGCTGGTCGACATGCTGCGGGCGGCAGTCACCCAGGGAACCGGGACCGGCGTCCGAACCCGCTTCGGCATCCGCGCCGATGTCGCCGGCAAGACCGGCACCACCCAGGACAATACCGACGGCTGGTTCATCCTGATGCACCAGCGCCTGGTGGCCGGCGCCTGGGTCGGATTCAACGACACCCGGGTGACGATGCGCAGCAGCTACTGGGGCCAGGGCGCGCACAATGCGCTGCTGCCGGTCGGCGACTTCTTCCGCCAGGCCATCGATGCCCGGTTGATCGACCCCGGACTGCAGCTGCCGCGGCCCGCGGACTCGCTGCTCGACCGGGTGCTCGGCATCTTCGAGGAGTGGTTCGGCGGCGGATCACCGGGCAAGGCGCCGCCCGGCACGCCGGAGGAAGCGCCGGAGCCGTCGCAGGATGGCAGAGGCGGATCGATCCTGGATGCCATCGAACGGATGGTGCGCCAGGCGCGCGAGATCGAGCGCACCTACCAGGAATGGCGCCAGTGGGTGGAGGACGTCATCGACCGCCTGCAGCGCCTGCTGCCGGGCAGCTAGCGCCGGACCGACATTGTGTTGCTTTCACGGTCGCGGCGATCCGGCCGGTCCACGCGCCTTTACTGTCAGTCGTAAGCCAGGACCACGATAAAGAAGGCCAGGCTGTAGACAAGCAGCATCAGCCAGAAAACGATGGACGAGATCGCCGCCAGCCGGGCGGCGGGCGTGCCCCGGTGCTCGACAAGGTAGGCTTCCCAGCCGTCGTACCCCGCCTCCTGTTCCTTCGTCGCGAGATAGGTACGGATGCGCTTGAGCTGATAGAAGTAGGCGACGTAGCGCAGTGCTGCGGCAAGGGTGACCAGGAGGGGAAGCAGGGAACCGAAGAAGAGGAAATCCATACCGAATTTCTCCGTAAGCAGGAACGCGCAGATGCCGCCGACCGCCGCGACAGAGGCGAGCTCAATTCGTCGCATGTCGCTTTGAAGCTGCTGCACTTCGTCTGCCAGCTTGGTGTATTCCTGTTCGCGCATCATCGCCTCCAACACACGTGCAGCACAGACCGGCGCAGTACGATCGGTCAGGCGCCGAGACTGCCGGTACGCGCCGCCTCCACGATTTCGATCCAGTAGCCGTCCACATCCTTGATGAAGGCCACGTCCCGCATCTTGCCCTGCTCCGGCCGCTTCACATACGTCACCCGGTTGTCGTCGAACCAGCGGATCGCGGCATCCAGGTCCGGCACCGAGATGCAGATGTGGCCGAAACCCTGCGGTTGCGCATTGCCGTCATGGTAGCGGAAGGCAGGGTCGTCCTCGGTGCCCCAGTTGTGCGTCAGTTCGAGCACGCCGCGCTGGCTGAACACCCACTTGTTGCGCTCGGCGGGCGCCTCCGGCACTGCGCTTCCGGCGTCGAGATGGGCAAGGAAGTACAGTGAGAACTTCATCTCCGGAAAGTCGAGCTTGCGCAGCAGCCGCATGCCGAGCACACGGCTGTAGAAGTCGAGGGAGGCGGCCGGGTCCTTGACCCGCAGCATGGTGTGGTTGAACACGAAGCCGCGCGTCGCGGCGGGTGCCTCGGCGCAGACGCCGGGCTGGGTTTCGGTCGTGAAAGTCATGGTCGGGTCTCCTTTGGCGGCGCCAGTGCGCCTGGAACAAGAAACCGGCAAGGATAGCGAAAATCGCAACGTCCTTCCGGCAACCCGCGCGCGCCGGAGCGCGTGCATCGCCGGTGTCGCCGCTATCGCCGCTTGCGCGGCCATCCCCTTCGTCCCCTTCCGCTTCATGCTACGATGCGCGCACGCTAGGGGTCCCGGCAATCCGCCGGGTGAGAAAAACCCTCCGTACCTGATCTGGATCATGCCAGCGTAGGGAAGCGCGCCGATGGCCATGTCCGCTCTTCGACGGCTTCCCGCCCACGATTGAACGAACAATGATGCCCTGCCTCGCCACCCGCTTTTCCCTTCCCGTACTCTTTTCCGCCCTATCCGCCGCGCTGCCCGCCTGTGCCCTTGCGCAGCAGGCCGACACCACGCTGCCCGCCGTCACGGTGACCGCCGCGCCGCCAGGCGGCAGCGCTGCCACTGCAAGCGTCGGCGGCTTTTCCGAGGCGTCGGTGCTGCAGACGCCGGTGTCGGTCAGCGTCTATGCGCAGGAGCAGCTGCAGGAGCGCGGCGTGCGGCAGACCACCGACCTGGTGCGCCTCGACGCGAGCCTGAACGAAGCCTACAACGCGATCGGCTATGCCGAGCAGTTCTCGATCCGCGGCTTTGCGCTCGATAACGCGGCGAGCTACCGCAAGGACGGGCTGATCATCAGCTCGGATGCCTCCATCCCGCTGGAGAACAAGGAGCGCATCGAGGTGCTCAAGGGCCTGGCCGGGCTCCAGGCCGGCATCGCCACCCCCGGCGGCATCCTCAACTACGTCACCAAGCGCCCGACCGCGCAGCCGCTGCGCAGCGTGACGCTCGGCGCGAGCGAGCGCGGCACCCTGTATGGCGCGGTCGACCTCGGCGGGCGCAGCGACGACCGGCGCTTCGGGTATCGCATCAATGCCGCCGCCGAACGCCTGCGCTCCTATGTGCGGGGTGCGGACGGCGAGCGCCAGTTCGTCTCCGGCGCCTTCGACTGGCGGCTGACGCCGGACTCGCTGTTGCAGCTCGACCTCGACTACCAGCGCAAGTCGCAGCTCACGGTGCCGGGCTTCCAGCTGCTCGGCGGCACCGCATTGCCGGACGGGATCTCCGCGCGCACCATGCTCAACAACCAACCCTGGAGCCGCCCGACCGAGTCGCACAGCGCCAACGTCGGCGTGCGCTACGAGCACCAGCTCAATGCGTCCTGGACCGCCTCGCTGGCGTTCAACCGCAGCACCCTGCGCCGGGACGACTTCGCGGCATTTCCCTATGGCTGCGCGGCGGAAGGGCTGTTTCCCGGCTTCTGCGCCAGCGGCGACTACGACGTCTACGATTTCCAGAGCGAGAATGAATCGAAGCAGCTGCTGTCGGGACGGGCGCAACTGCAGGGCAGTTTCTCCACCGGCAGCATCGCGCATGCGCTGACCGCCGGCGTCGACCTGGTCCGCCGCCGCGACCGCTTCGGCGACTGCGTGTACGGCGCAGTCGACTGCTTCGGTTCGCTTGCCAACGGCACCAGCAACATCTACACGCCGGCGGAGGTTCCGCCTTCCGCCATCCGCACCGGCGATGTGCTCCTGCGCCGGCATGGCAGGGAGGCGTCGTTCTTCGTGCAGGACGTGCTCGGCCTGGCCCCGGCCTGGAAACTGCATGCCGGGGTACGACATACCCGCATCGACAGGCTGCAGCGATACCCGGAGCGCGCTCCGGACAACCGCTATGACAAGCGCTTCCTGCTGCCCAACCTGGCCCTGGTGTTCAGCCCGCGCGAGGACTTCGCGGTCTACGGCGCCTACGCGCACGGACTGGAACATGGCGGCATCGCGCCGCTGCTGACCAGCAACCAGGATGCGATCCTCGATCCCGCCCGCTCGCGGCAGGTGGAGATCGGAACGAAGGCGTCGCCGATGCCCGGATGGACGATCGCGGCGGCGCTGTTCCGCATCGAGAAGCCCCTCGAGTACACCGACAGCAGCTTCACCTGGGTGCGCAATGGCGAAGCGCGGCATGACGGCATCGAGCTCTCCGCCCAGGGCAGGCTCAATCGCCGGCTGACCCTCGGCCTCAGCGTTGCCGCCTTGCGCAGCCGCCAGCAGGGTACCGGCGAGCCGACGCTGGACGGCAAGCGGGTGACCAACGTGCCGGACTTCCGCTCGGTGGTGTCGCTCGACTACGCGGTCCCGGACATCGCCGGACTCGGGCTGAACGCAAGCTGGCTGTACTCGAGCAGCAAGTCCTTCACGCCGGACAATCCCGTCGACGTGCCGGGCTACCACCTGCTGTACCTCGGCGCGTCCTATGCGACGCGGGTCGCCGGCAGCAACGCCACCTTCCGGGTCGGGGTCGACAACGTGTTCGACCGGTTCTACTGGCGGGAAGCGTCGCAGGCGCTGGGCGGCTACGTGCTGCCCGGCGCGCCGCGCACCTTCAGGGTGACGGCGCAGTTCGACTTCTAGAGCACCGCGTCCACCTGCGCAAGGCGTTCGGCGAGGCTGCCTGTCACCAGCACCCAGGCCACGCCGAGTCCGTCGAGCGCCGCCACCACCTCGCGATGGATGCGCTGGCGCACCGCTTCGGATTCCCGCTGCAGCCCGTCAGGCTCCCATGGCGTATCCGGCGCGGTGACCAGGGTGACGGCATAGGCGCGCGTCCGGGCGAGCTGCTCGATGCGCGGATCCACCCTGCCCCAGTAATGCCGGCTGTACAGCGCGGTCATCAGCGGCGTGGTGTCGCAGAACAGCAACCGGTCGGCGCGGCCGGCCGCCGCATCCTCCCGCTTCGCCTGGGTGAAGGCGATGCGGACCTGTTCCTGTTCCCGCGGGGTACGGCCCATGGTCTCGACGAATTCACGCAGGTACTCCGGTACCCACAGCGTCCGGTGCCGCTCGGCCAGCGCCGCGGCGAGCGTGGACTTGCCGGTCGATTCGGCGCCGAGGACGGCGACGCGGCGCGGCGCGCCGGCGCCGGTCGCGGCGTTACCGCCGACGCCGCTGCCGCTCATGCTGGCAGGGCCTCGCGTTCCCCCGTCGCGGCGGCGTCGCGCCATGCCCGCAGGCCGACCAGTGCCAGCAGCACGAACAGGCCGTACAGGATCGCCGTGAGCATCAGGTTCTTGTACAGGTAGAGGCCGACATACAGCAGGTCGACGACGATCCAGACGTGCCAGTTCTCCAGCTTCTTGCGCGACAACAGCAGCTGGCCGACCAGGCTGCCGGAGGTCAGGAAACCGTCGATCCAGGGCACGTCGGTGTCGGTGAACGCGCGCAGGAACAGCGCGATCAGGAGGAAGCCGAGCAGCCAGCTGGCCATGGCCAGCGCGATCCCGCCGCTGCCGAGCCGCGTGACCCGCAGCCCGCGGTGTTCGGCGCCGCCGCGCAGCCACTGGTGCCAGCCCCAGGCGGATACCACGATGAACACGAACTGCAGGGCCATGTCGCCGTACAGCCGCGCGCCGAAGAACACCACCGCATAGGTGGCCGAGGACAGGATGGCGAACAGCCATGCCCAGTGCACCTGCCGGATGTCGAGAATGACCGTGGTGGCGGCGAGCAGGAAGGAAACCAGTTCCAGCGGCGTGGTCGTGAATCCGAACAGGGGAATGACGTCGTTCATTTGCGCGGGCAGGGGTTGCCGGCCATGCCTGCGGCAGGAGGCCGGCGTCCGGGCTACTTGGTGCCGAACAGGCGGTCGCCGGCGTCGCCAAGGCCGGGAACGATGTAGGCGTGCTCGTTGAGATGGGAATCGAGCGAAGCGACGTAGACCTGGACGCCCGGATGCGCGTCCTGGAACACCTGCACGCCCTCCGGCGCCGCGACCAGCGCGACGAAGATGATGTGCTCGTCGGGCACCCCGCGCTTCTTCAGCACGTCGACCGCGTGCACCGCGGAATTCCCGGTCGCCAGCATCGGGTCGCACAGGATGAAGACGCGCTCGGCCACCTCCGGCAGCCGCACCAGGTACTCGACCGGCCGGTGCGTGTCCGGATCGCGGTAGACGCCGATATGGCCGACGCGGGCCGACGGCACCAGTTCAAGCAGCCCGTCGCTCATGCCGATGCCGGCCCGCAGCACCGGCACCACCACCAGCTTCTTGCCGGCGATGACCGGGGCGTCGATGGTCTCCAGCGGCGTCTCGATGCGCACGTTCACCAGCGGCAGGTTGCGGGTGATCTCGTAGCCCATCAGCAGCGTGATTTCGCGCAGCAGTTCGCGGAAAGTCCGTGTCGACGTGTCCTTGTCGCGCATGTGCGTCAGCTTGTGCTGGATCAGCGGATGGTTGAGGATGGACAGCTTCGGGAAGCGGGGGTCGTGTTTCATCAGTATTCCGATCGGTATAGTCAGGCCTTGCGCGGCATCAGCAGGTAGTAGACGACAGCGGAAATCGCGAGGCCGACGAACCAGGCATAGGTATAGAGTACTTCGAACACGGGCGCCACGCTGCCGACGAAGCCGGCGGCCTTGAAGAAACCCGGCAGGTTCGGCAGCACGCCCAGCACGAGCGCAATCACCGCCCGCAGGTTCCAGCCGTTGGCGTAGCCGTATTCACCGTCGGCGCGGAACAGCGCGTCGTGGTTCAGTTCGGTCTTCCGGATCAGGAAGTAATCGACCAGCATGATGCCGGCGATCGGGCCGAGCAGGCCGCCGTAGCCGATCAGCCAGGTGAAGATATAGCCCTGCGTGGTCTCGAGTATCTTCCACGGGAACATCGCCAGGCCGATGCCCGCGGTGATGTAGCCGCCGACCTTGAACGAGATCCGGCGCGGTGCGAGGTTGGAGAAGTCGTAGGCGGGCGACACCACATTGGCGGCGAGATTGGTGGTGATGGTGGCGATGATCAGGGCGATCAGCGCGATCACGACCGAGATGCCGCCCATCTTGCCGGTGAGCGCCACCGGGTCCCAGATCGCCTCGCCGTAGATGACGACGGTCGAGGAGGTCACCACGACGGCGACCAGCGACAGCAGCCCCATCGGCACCGGCAGGCCGATCGCCTGCCCCACGATCTGGTCGCGCTGGCTGCGGGCGAAACGGGTGAAGTCGGGAATATTCAGCGCCAGCGTCGCCCAGTAGCCGACCATCGCGGTGAGCGACGGCCAGAACACGGACCAGAACTGCCCGGCCTTCTTGCCGCCCTCGGCGAACTGGGAAGGCGCGGACAGCATCGGGCCGAAGCCGCCTGCGTTGGCGTAGGCCCACCACACCAGCGCCAGCGACGACAGCAGCAGCAGCGGCGCGGCGGCGGTCTCCATCCAGCGGATCGACTCGGTGCCCTTTGCGATGAAATAGATGTGCAGTGCCCAGAACAGCAGGAAGCAGACCAGTTGCCCGGCGTTGATGCCGAGGCCAGGCAGGGGATTGCCTTGCAGCGCGTTGCCGGTCAGGACGTTGAGAATGGTGTAGATCGCCTGCCCCCCGAGCCATGTCTGGATGCCGAACCAGCCGCAGGCGACGATGGCGCGCAGGATCGCCGGCAACTGGGCCCCGCGCACGCCGAACGCCGCGCGCGCCAGCACCGGATACGGTATGCCGTGCTTCGCGCCGGCGTGCCCCACCAGTACCATCGGCACCAGCACCACCACGTTGCCGAGAAAGACCGTGAGCACCGCCTGCCACCAGTTCATGCCCTCGCTCATCAGGCCGGAGGCCAGCATGTAGGCAGGCACCGAGACAACCATCGAAACCCACAATGCCGCGTAGTGCGTCGCGGTCCAGGTGCGCTGGGCGTCCGTGCTCGGCGCAAGATCCTCGTTCCAGAGCGGGTTGTCGATATTTTTGTGTGCGGCCATGGCGCCCCCTGTGTTGTCGATGGCCGACATATTAATGGTTTTCATGCCAGCAATGAGGGGGAAATGAGGAGGAAATTTGTGCCGCCGATCGGCCGTCTCCGCCGACGCGATGCGCGCCACAGCTTTCTGATCGGCAGCACCGGTATTCGCGAGCGAAATAGTGCGAACCTGTCAATCCGGCGCAGTCTAAAAGCTTACTTCTGCAGTGCTGAAGAAGCATCCCATCCCCTAGCAAGGAGCGAGCATGAAGAAATTGCCTACCGCCCTCTTTATTTCGCTGTTGGGCGCAGCGTCCCTCTCCCATGGACAGACCACCACCACAACGACCAACGATCCGGCCACTTCAGGCGCTTCCGGCACCAGCGTGACCACTACCACGACCGTGCAGCCCGGCGCGGGCTCCTCCGCCACCGGGGGCTCGGGCAGCAGCGGCAGCTCGGGCACATCGAGTACCGGAGGCGCCGGCGGCGCAAGCATGGGCGCCAATCCGGGGACCTCGGGCGCCGGCGGCACCAGCCTGAGCGGGCCGACCGGCACCTCGGACATGAGCGGGACGTCGGGCAGTTCGGGCAGTTCGGGCAGTTCGGGCAGTTCGGGCAGCTCCGGGTTGAGCGGCGGCGCGGGCGCGACGGGAAGCACCGGGAGCGCCGGCACGAGCGGCACCGGCAGCAGCGGCACCTCGGGCGCGACGGGAACGACCGGCAGCTCGGACCTCAGCACCCCTCCCGCGCCCAACTACGGCACCTCGGGTTCCTCGGGTTCCTCGGGCACGAGCGGCTCGACCGGCACCTCGGGCAGCAGTTCGGGAATGAGCGGAACGACCGGCTCCGGCACGACAGGCAGCTCGGGCATGAGCGGCACGACCGGCTCGGGGTCCTCGGGCACGTCGGGCACGTCCGGTAGCGGCATGTCCGGCAGTAGTGGCAGCAGCACCGCGACGCCACCGCTGACCACGCCGCCCGGCTCCTCGTCAGGCACCGGCAGCACCGGCACTGGCACCAGCCAATAGCAATCCTGCCGCTGGAAGTGCCCTCCCCCGGCACTTCCAGCGTCTGCCCCCGCGAATTCTTCCCGATGCCATCGCACTCCGTCCTTGCCGCCGGCAGCAGGGATGGCAGCAAGTGCCACCGCCTCCGGCAGGAACGCAGGCTGCGTTTCACCAGATGCGGCCCGGCTGCATGCAGGGTTCGTCCTTCGTCGACTTCGACGCGCAAGAAGCAACGCGTTTCACGTCAGGTACTTGTCGGGCATCGGTGACGGGCAGGCGCCGCAGACGCGCATGCGCCTGCAGCGGATATCGACGTGCGAGCCAATCCGTCGTCATCGCGCATCGAACATATCGCACGGGCGATCAACGCGGACTCAGGCGCTGCAATGGATCTGGTGATCGTGCGTCCCGGCGCCGACGGCATGCCATGCATCGAACCCGGTCCGGTCGCCGGCGCGAACAAGGTCGTCATCGTCAACAGGGGCAGGCACTACGAAGCGGCCATCTATCGTCCCGCCAAGGCGGCGGGCTGACCGCCGGCCGCTGTCCTCTCAGGCCTTCCCCGTCTTCTTGTGCGCCGGCGTGATCGTCCACGCGTACAGGGTCTTGCCGCCGATCTGCACCGTCTGCTCCGGCGGCCACTCCGGTCCCATGTCAAAGTCGTGCGATACCACGCGCGTGCCGACTTTCAGCTGCCGCCACAACTGCGGCCGCAACTTGCGGTTGACATCGGGCAGCAGGTACAGGGTGACCACCGTCGCCGGCGAGAAATCCGCTTCGAACAGGTTGCCGACCTTGAACTCGACCCGGTCCTCGACGCCTGCCTTCTTGGCGTTTTCCTTGGCCTCGGCAATCCGGACCGGGTTGATGTCGATGCCGGTGCCGCGCGCGCCACGCTCCTTGGCGGCAGTTACCACGATGCGCCCGTCGCCGCAGCCGAGGTCGAACAGCACGTCGTTCTTGCCCACCTTGCCGAGGTCGAGCATGCGGTCGACGATCTCCTGCGGCGTCGGCACATAGGGCACGTCCAGCTTCGGCGGCGCCGCGGCTGCCTGGGCGAAGACGCCGCGCACGTGAAGCGCGGACATGGCGGCGGCAATGCCGGCGGAGAATACGAGGGTGCGACGGCGGGCTTGCGGTTTCATCGGCGCTTCTCCTTTTAGCGGGATTCACAGGACATCATCTGCAGCTTGCTTCGTTGCTCGCTCCTGCGTATCAGCGCCAGCAGCAGCAGGCCGGCCGCCAGCACCGCGACGCCGATCCAGGCCGCATTGAGGCCGCCGAGCGACTGGCTGTAGACATACGAAAGGCTGGACCAGAGCATGTAGGCGCAGGTCGCACAGAACAGCAGCGGCAACACCGGAAACAACGGCACCTTGAACGGACGCGGGAGCGACGGCTCCCGCCGGCGCAGTACGAACAGGGAAACCCCCGTCAGCAGGAAGAACAGCCAGAAGACGGGCGCGGTGAACTCGACCATCGCCTTGAACCCGCTGCCGGCGGCGGCGCCCAACAGCACCAGCAGCAACGCCGCTGCCGACTGTATCAGCATGGCGTTGGCCGGGGTGCCGCGAACGCCGTCCCAGCGGCCGAGCCGTTCCAGCAGCGGCCAGTCGCGCCCCATCGCATAGCCGGTGCGTGCGCCGACGATCATGGTCGCGTTGATCGAGGTCAGCGCCGAGACGGCGACGAGCAGGGAAATCGTCCTTTCGCCGATGCTGCCGAAGGCGGCGCCCATCACGTCGGCGGCAAGGGCTTCCGACGATGCCATGCGCTGCATGCCGAGCGTCTTCCAGTAGGCCCAGGCCACCAGCAGATAGAGCACCGTGATGATCAGGATGGACAGTGTCAGCGCCCTGACCATGTTGCGCTTGCCGTCCTTGACCTCGGCGCTGATGTACGCGGCCTCGTTCCAACCGCCGTAGGTGAGCAGCACGAACACCATTGCCAGTCCGAAGGAGCCGGGCAGGCCGCCGGTCGCGGCGGCACCGGGCGCAGGTGCCGCCGCGGGGGCGTCGATGAAGAAGGCGGCGGCGGCCACGATGAGCATCAGCCCGGCCACTTCGGCCAGCGTCAGCCACGACTGGGCAATCGACCCGGTGCGGATGCCGTGCAGGTTCAGCAGCGACAGCACCACGATCACGGCGCAGGCGTAGACGACGGCGCCGGCGGCCGGCGGCAGGAAGCCGAGCGGCAGCACCTGCTGCATGTAGTCGCCGAAGACGAATGCAAGCAGCGCGATGGAACCGGTGGTGATGACCGCGAAGCGGGCCCACCCGAAAAGAAACGCGACCGACCGGCCGAACGCGCGTTGCAGGAAGTGATAGTCGCCGCCCGCATGCGAGTACGCGGTCGTGAGCTCCGCGTAGCAGAGCGCGCCCACCAGGGAAATGAGGCCGCCGAGCGCCCAGGCGGCGAACATCCACTCGGCGCTGCCGCTCATGCCGGCCACCATCGCGGGGGACTTGAAGATGCCGGCGCCGATCACGACGCCGACGATGACGGCGATCGCCTCCCGCAAGCCCAGCGTCGCGCGCGGCGCGCTCTCGCCTTTGGGCAATGCAAGTCCTTCCGGTTCTGTCACGCGCATGGCAATGAGGATGAGTAAGGGATGTGCGCCGGCATGCGAACCCGCCGGACTTGCGTCAGCGTCGTGTAGAGGCGCGCCCCGCTGGCGAGGTTCCTCCGGGCAGGCACGGTTTAGAGGTGGATCAAGGCACCCGGCTAGTGCAGGCGGATGGCATTCCGAACGACAAGCCCGCTCTCCGGCAGCGCAGGCATGCGCGCCAGGTCGACCCGCAGCCGCTGCACCGGCACTTCGTAGGCGACCTCGGTCAGCAACAGCCGCACCGCATCCTTCACCAATGCGATCGTCAGCCACTCCCCCGGGCAACGGTGATCATGAAAGAAATCGCCTCCGCCCTGCGGCACCAGGGTGTGGGCATTGCCCTTCCAGCCGGCGAAGCGGTCGGGATTGAAGACGAACGGGTCGTTCCAGAGGCGGCCGTCGTGATTGGTGCCGTACAGGTCGAGCAGCACCCAGGCGCCGGGCTCGAACAGCATGCCGCGCCACTCGAACGCCTCCTGCACCACGCCGCCGACGGCGGGAAAGAACGGATAGTAGCGGCGCACTTCCTGCACGAACATTTCCAGGTAAGCCTCGTTCCCTTCCATGAGGCGGGCGCGGCAGGCCGGAAAGGCATGCAATGCCAGCGCGGAAAAGGTGATGTAGCGCGCCACCGCGACGGTCGGGCGCAGCAGATTGAGCAGTTCGACCGCGGCTACCTTTCCATCCAGCAGGTGCCCGTCGCTGGCGCGGTGCAGGGCGATCACGCGCGCCGGGCTGCCCTCGGGAACCGCAACGCTGCCATTGCGGATGCCGTCGACCAGGCGCCTCGCCCAGCGCTCGGTGCGGGCACGCAAGCGCATGCCGCGCCAGTTGCGGGGGCCGACCGCGCCGGCGCCATCGATCATGGCGGAAAATTCCGCGGTCCTGCGCCTTGCCTCCTGCTCGGCCAGCGGCAATCCGGCCCACCTGCATGCCGCGCGGCAAAGCACGGTCTCCGCCTCTTCCTGCATCACCGCATGCGGCAGGTTTTCCCAAGCGGCAAAGCGCACGCGCCATTCAGCCGCCGCCAGCGCGGTGATGCGCTGCAGGCTGCCCGTGTCCATCAGCGACATGAACATCTGCTTGCGGTTGCGGTGCTCCCGTCCTTCCTGCAGCTGCACGCTGCCGAGATCCTGCAGCAGCGCAAGGGCAGTCGGCGGCATCGCATGGCGGCGGGTGAAGCGGCCGGGATGGTAGAACATGCGCGACGCGTCCTCACCCATCGCGCAGACGGCCCGCCGCAGCATCAGCCGGGTTTCGAAGGCATCGGTCTCGAACCGCTCGCAGCGTCGCGATATGTAGCGATAGCCTTCGGAGAGCAGGGACAGGGTGGCATCGGCGGTGCGTTCGCGGGGGAGGGCTGGCATGGAAACGTGTCATGTGACCGGAAGTAGGGGCGCCGTTGCATCAACGATGCCAGCCCCTGGAACGATTGTTGCAAACCGGTCACTGCGGCCCCGACTGCCGCCCCGCGCGCACTGACGACACCGGACCGCGCGACCTTTTTTCGCAAAGGAGTAAATAATGCAGTCGATCTCGCCTGACATGCAGCACTGTATCGACGACTGCCTGCACTGCTACCGCACTTGCCTGCAGGAGTCCATGAACCATTGCCTTGAAGCAGGCGGTCGCCACGTCGAGCCGGCCCACTTCCGCCTGATGACCAACTGCGCCGAAATCTGCCGCACCGCCGCCTCCTTCATGCTCAGCAACTCGCCCGTACACGCCGTCGTGTGCGCCGCCTGCGCGGAGGTCTGCAAGGCCTGCGCGGACAGTTGCGAGCAAATCGGCGAGATGGACGAGTGCGTCCGCGCCTGCCACGCGTGCATGCAGAGTTGCGCGAGCATGGCGCAGGGCGCCGGCCAGGGCTTCACGCAGCCGACCCCGCTTCAGGACCGCTTGCCAATGTAAGAGGAGAAACTGATGACGCGCTTGCAGAATCCCCCGCAGTCCCCGCCGGAAGTTCCGGTGAATCCGAGCCCGCAGCCGGAAATCGCCCCCAGCCCGGCAGGACCGGAAATCACGCCGCCGCCACCCGACACTGCCGACCCCGGCAGTCCGTCCGGGCCGGAAATCTCGCCGGACACGGTGCCGCCGGAATACCCGACCACCTGACGAGCCTGCGCACCCGAGGATACCGCCCTATCGTACGAGCTGGCGCTGCATCGCATAGCGCACCAGCTCGGCGGTGCTTTCCGCATTCATCTTTTCCATGATGTTCTTCTTGTGGGTGCTCACGGTCTTGGCGCTCAGGTGCAGCGCTTCGGCGATCTGCCCGGTAGGCATGCCCTCCACAATCATGAAGAACACTTCACGCTCCCGCGGCGACAGCGTCTCGTGCGGCTCTGCACCGTGCTGTCCCTCCAGCACGATCTTGCTGGCGACCGCGGGATCGACATAGCGGCCGCCTGCCGCCACCTTGCGGATCACCTCCACCAGCAACTCCGGATCGCTGTCCTTGGTCAGGTAGGCGCATGCGCCGGCGCGCAGCGAAGCCGCCGCTATCCTGCCGACGTTGTGCATGCTCAGCACCATTACCGGCAGCGATCCTTTCAGCAGCTTGACCTTCTGGATCAGTTCGGTGCCGTTCACGCCCGGCATCGTCATGTCCAGCAACAGGACATCGCAGTCGGTGTCGGGTAGCTGCCGCAGCACGTCGGCGCCGTCGACTGCCTCGGCCACGACCTGCATGCCGGTCTCCGCCGCCAGGATGCGCTTCACGCCCGCGCGCATCATTGCATGGTCATCCGCTATGAATACCTTGATCATCACTTTTCCATCGTTTGTGGCGCGTACGGAATGACGAGACGCACCCGCGTCCCCTGTCCGGTGCCGCTGAAGATTCCCAGTTCCCCGTCGAGCATCGCCGCGCGCTCCCGCATGCCGGCAACGCCATAGGATCGCGCGCGCCGCGGCTGCGCGGGTTCGAAGCCGATGCCGTCGTCCTGCACCTCGAGGCAAAGCGCCTTTCCCTGGCGTAGCAGTCTGACGACGATGCGGCTGGCCCGGGCATGGCGGGCGGCGTTGGTGAGCGATTCCTGCAGGATGCGGAATACGCCCGTCGCGCGTTCCTCGTCCAGCGTGACTTCACCTGCAAGGTTGCGGAAGCTGCAGGCAATTCCCAGGCTGGAGCGAAATTCTTCGACCAGCCATTCGATCGCCTCGACGACGCCGATGTCCAGCACCGCCGGCCGCAGGTCGGAAGCGATGTTGCGCACGATGCGCAGGATCCCGTCTATCCCGTCCCGCATGTCATTCACCGCGGCCTGCATGGCCGCCGGGTCGGCCGCCACCGTCCGCGGCAGCATCAGCACGTCCATGCGCAGGACAGTAAGCCGCTGCCCGAGTTCATCGTGGATCTCGCGGGCGATATGCTTGCGCTCCTCGTCCTTGATCGACAGCTGGTGCGCTGCCAGCTCCACGAGCGCCGTCCGGGCTTCGAGAAGCGAGGTCTCGTGGCGCTTGCTTTCGGTGATGTTGAAGATGGCGCCATCCCAGATGACCGTCCCCGGCGACGCCGCGCGCGGCGTCGCCCGCAGGTTGATCCACTTGTCGCCGCCGCGCTGCGCCAGACGCAGCCGGCCCTCCCAGTTCCACTCCTTCAGGGCCTGACGCGAACACGCCATCGTTTCCTCGAAACTGTAGCGGCTCTCGGGATGCAGCAGGTCGAAGAAGGCAGCGCTGTCCGCGGCCAGCTGCTCGGCGGGCATGCCGCACACCTCGTCCGCACGTTCGCTGACGAAAGTGAATGCCCGTCCCTGGTCGTCCCACCGCAGCTGGAACAGCATGCCAGGGATGTTGGCGGCCATCGACTTGAACCGCAGCTCGCTCTCGCGCAACTGGTTCTCCACCTGCTTGCGCCAGCTGATGTCCTGTGCCGCCACGACCACGCGCACCGGCCCCGGGCCCTCGAAACGGCTGACGTACACCTGGAAGCTGCGCGCGGTTGCGCCGCGCCGCACCGAGTACTCCACATTGCCGCCGCGCCGGCCGCCCTGCGCGACGCCCCGCAGGAGTTCCGCCATCGCCGCAGCGTCCGGATTGCCGTCGCCGGCCATCTTGTCGCACGCCTTGAGCAGGTTGTCGCCCTCGAGGATGTCCGCCGGGACGCCCTCGCTGCCGGCGTAGTCGCGCCAGCTCTTGTTTACCCGCAGGATCACGCCCTCGCGGTCGATCACCGCGACGTGCTTCGACAGCGCGTCTATCGTCGACTGCGCGAAGCGCTGCGTCTCTTCCAGCCGCACCAGGGTGCGCCCCTGCCGCAAGTAGACGACCGCGATCCCGAGGCCGGACAGGATCACGAGCAGCGTGGCCAGGGTCGCCTCCTGCCGTTCCCGGCGGTGCCGGGGACGAAGCGCGCCGTAGATCTCGTCGTCGGCGGCACCGACCAGGGCGATCAGCGGGTAGCCGGCGAGGGTGCGGTAGCTGTAGTGCCGCTGCACCCCGTCGTGCACGCTGCGGCCGGCATGGGTGCCCGAAAGCTGGGATGCCTGCCGCTGCAGCAAGGCGCCGCCGGTCGCATCCTGTCCATAGCGCTCGGTGGCGCCGACCCGCCGCGCGCGCACGATCCCGTCCAGCCCGACCAGCGCCAGGACGTCGCCGGGCTGCATGGACGCCTCGCGATAAAAGCCCGTGAAGCGGGCCGGTTCGATGTACAGCGCGACTACGCCGCCAACGCCGCCGCCCGCCGCAGGCAGGCGGCGCGTCACGGGTATGGCGGTCGGTCCGCCGGGACGAACCGGCTGCGGCTTGCCGATGCGGACCTCGTCGCCGCCGTCGGCGTGCATCCGGACGAGATCGCCGAAGGCCACGGGCAGTCCGTCCTCCAGGCTGCTGCTGATCAGCACCCCGTTGCGATCGATGATGTCGACCGCGCTGAACAGGCGGGGATCCACCAGTCGGTCCGCCATCAGTGCCCTGATGTCGACGCGCGCGCCGAGACGGGCGTACTCCCGTGCGACATACCGGCTGGCGCCGTCCGCGTCGCGGATCATCCGGGTGACGTACTCGTCGAAGGCGATTGCCAGGTTGGTATTGCGCTGCTCGGCGCGCGCGATTGCTTCGATGCGCTCGCGCTCGATCTGGCCGAGCACCGAGTGCCAGATGACGCCGATCAGTACCACACCGCAGGCGGCCAGCAGCAGCGGGGGCAGGAAATGCCGGAGTCGGGTGGGGTCAAGGCAGATGCGGAACATGCGGAAACGTGAGAAAGGGATCGTTGCTGGACCAGGCAGGGGACGGAAGGCGTGCAAGGAAAGCACAACTGGCGCGTCTGCGCCATCGGATTTTTCCTAGGACGCCACAAGAACACTTCCTACTTCGGAATGGACGGCGTCCGATTCCCCCGGACAACTGATTGCTCTACGCTCGGCACTGGTCACTTTTTCCCGGCCGCAGACCGGGGCGACACACGATGCAAGGACAGGGAGCAGGCATGCTGGAACAACGGAACGGCGACGCCGTTGACGCGAGGACAGGGGGCGCCGATGCGGCGCACGCCTGCGAATATCTTTCTTTCACGATCGGCAGGGAAGAGTACGGGATTCATATTTTGCAAGTACAGGAACTGCGCGGCTATGAAGCGGTGACGCGGATTGCCAGCGCGCCGGACCACCTCAAGGGCGTAATCAACCTGCGCGGGATCATCGTGCCGATCATCGACATGCGGATACGGTTAGGCGTTGCCGAACCCAGCTACGACCAATTCACGGTCGTCGTCATCCTGAACCTGCGGGACCGTGTGGTCGGCATGGTGGTGGACAGCGTGTCGGACGTTGTCGCCCTGACAGCGGAACAGATCAAGGCCGCGCCGGAGATGGGCGGCGCCTTCAGCACCGAACACCTCATCGGTCTCGGTACGCTCGGCGACCGGATGATCATCCTGGTCGATATCGAGAAGCTGATGTCCGGCGAAGAGATCGGATTGATTGACAGTGCAGCGTCGGGAAAAGTTGCCGCATGAAAGGCGGCCGTATTAAAGGATAGAGAATGAACATGGCAAACATGAAAGTGGGTACCCGCCTGGCGTCCGGATTCGGACTCGTGATATTCCTGCTGCTCGTCGTCACCTGGCTCGGCATCAGCAGGATGAGCCAGATGCAGGCGCGCATCGATCACATCACCCAGGTCAACAACGCCCAGATCCAGATCGTCACCGAACTCCGTGCCACGGTGTTCGACCGCATGATTGCGATCCGGAACATCGCGCTCCTGACCGATCCTGCCGGAATGGCCGTGGAAGCGGAACGCATGAAGGTGCAACAGGCGAAGTACGATGCGGCCGAACAGCGCCTTGCCGCGATGCTCGCCCGGGACGCTTCCGGCGCCGCCGAAGAGCGCCAGCTGCTGGCCAAGGTGAAGGAGGCGGAAGCCGCCATCGCGCCGCTGCTGGCACGCGCCGTGGAAATGGGCCTGGCGAACCAGACGGCCGAAGTCACCGCTTTCCTGATGAGCGACGTGCGCACGGTCCAGCGCAGGTGGCTCGACGGGCTCGCCGAACTGATGGCGCTGGAAACCAGGCTCAACGACCAGGCGGTCAAGGACGCAGGCGAGGCCTACGCGTCCGCACGCAGCCTGATGCTCATCCTCGGCGCCGTCGCACTGCTGGTCGGCGTCGCCGCGGCAGTGGTCATCACGCGCAGCCTGGTCGGGAAGCTCGGCGGCGAACCCGACTATGCGGTCGACATCGCCGGCCGCATTGCCGGCGGCGACCTCACCGTCGCCATCGAGACCCGCAATGGCGACAAAACCAGCCTGCTGTTCGCGATGAAGGCCATGCGCGACAGCCTGGCCGGCATCGTGACCCAGGTCAGGGAGGGCACCGACACGATTTCGACGGCTTCCGGCGAGATCGCGGCAGGCAACCAGGATCTGTCCTCCCGTACCGAAGAGCAGGCCAGCTCGCTGGAGGAGACCGCCTCGTCGATGGAGGAACTCACATCCACCGTCAAGCAGAATGCCGACAACGCGCGCCAGGCCAACCAGCTGGCGGTAAGCGCATCGGAGGTGGCGGTGCGCGGCGGAACGGTGGTGTCTCAGGTGGTCGGCACCATGGGCGCGATCAACGAATCGGCGAAGAAGGTGGTGGACATCATCTCGGTCATCGACGGCATCGCCTTCCAGACCAACATCCTGGCGCTCAACGCCGCGGTGGAAGCGGCCCGCGCGGGTGAACAGGGCCGCGGCTTCGCCGTGGTGGCGGCCGAGGTGCGCACCCTTGCACAGCGTTCCGCAGCAGCGGCCAAGGAAATCAAGTCGCTGATCGGCGATTCGGTGGAAAAAGTGGACGCGGGCGCCCGCCTGGTCGACGAGGCCGGGGCGACGATGAGCGAAATCGTTGACAGCGTCAAGCGCGTCACCGACATCATGGGCGAGATCATGGCGGCGAGCGACGAGCAGACCGCGGGCATCGAGCAGATCAACCAGGCCATCGCCCAGATGGACCAGGTCACGCAGCAGAACGCCTCGCTGGTCGAGGAGGCGGCGGCGGCTTCCGAGTCGATGCAGGAACAGGCGCGCAAGCTCGGCGATGTCGTCAGCATCTTCCGCGTGCAGGGCGCCGCTCCTGCGGCCGCGCAGGTACGCAGCACGATGCGCGCCGCTCCGCCCAAGCCGGCGCCGCGCAAGCTCGCCGTGCAGTCGCGGCCGGTTGTGCCGGCCACCCGGAGCAACCCGGCCTCGAAGCCGGCCGTCACGGCGGGCGGGGACTGGGAAGAGTTCTGATCCGCCCTGCGTATCGACCGCAAGCCGCCCGAAGGGCGGCTTTTTTTTTCGCGGCAGTGCGCCTCTGAAAGACTTCCCTTGCGCATGCTCAAACCGGCGGATGAGTGTTCCCTTGAAAGAAAGTGAACGCTTGCTATGCTGGATTCAACAGCATGTGACGCAGGGCCGCCAGGCAGGCCACGGCAGGCACCGGTCGCATTCGGATCACAGGCAAAACGCGAAGACGCAGCAGGCTGACACGGCCCGCATGCGCATCCAACCACCTTCCGGGAAAACGTCCCGCACCATGCATCCGCAGGTTCGGGCAACCAGCGCCGCGACGCCTCCGCCGCGGCTGTTCTTCAAGCAAGCAGGTCAGCGCAAGGAGCAGCCATGTCCTCTTCCACCCAGCACTTGCAGCCGTCGTTCGACGAGATCGGATGCCTGGTGCCGCCGTCACCCGCACTCGAGGAAAAGATCATTGCGACCCGCCGAGTCCTGGCGCGGGGACAGGAACTGCCGCAAGCGCCGTCCGGCGACCTGCTCGACCTGCGCATGTACACCCGCCTCTTGACCCGGTCTCCGGCCACGCGCGCCGACACGCTCGTCTCCGGAAGGACCGCGCTCGCGCCCGTCATCGGCACCAGGCGGGTCATCGTGCTGCTGGTCGACTTTCCGGACATGGCAGGGGCACGCTCCCGGGACGACATCCACAAGCTGCTGTTCTCTCAGGGGATGCAGGCCAGCGGCAGCATGCGCGAATACTTCGCCGAGGCCTCGGGCGGCAAGCTCGACGTCACCGGCGAAGTGCACGGATGGCTGCGCGCGCCGCAACCGAAGGCTTACTACACCAACGGCGACAATGGTTTCGGCGCCTATCCGCGCAACGCGCAACGGCTGGTGGAAGACGTGCTCGGATTGGCCGACGGCGCCGTGGATTTTTCGTCCTTCGACAATGACGGCGACGGCCTGATCGAGGCCCTGGTGTTGATCGCAGCGGGTTCCGGCGCCGAGGTGACGGGCAATGCGGACGATATCTGGTCGCACAAGTGGTCGATCGCGCCGAAGCTGGTCGACGGGCGCAAGGTCACCGCCTACTTCATGGCGCCGGAGGATGGCCGCGTCGGCGTGATGGCACATGAACTCGGCCATCTTCTGCTCGGCATGCCCGACCTGTACGACATCGACTACAGCTCCCGCGGCACCGGCAGCTGGGACCTGATGGCGGGCGGCAGCTGGAACAACGGCGGCGACACGCCGGCCCATCCTTGCGCCTGGGTCAAGGCCAAGGTCGGATGGGCCAGCATCGATACCGTGATCGATGCCGAGAAGGACATCGTGCTGCCGCCGTACGCCACCAGCAATGCCGTGGTTCGCCTGCCCGTCGGCGACGCAGGCAGCAAGCAGTATTTCCTGCTGTCGAACCGCCGCAGGCAGGGCTTCGACGCGCACATCCCCGGTGAAGGAATGCTGATCGAGCATGTCGACGAGAACCAGCTGAACAATACCGACGAGGCCCACTACCTGGTCGATGTCGAGCAGTGCGACGGCAGGCAGGACCTGAACAAGAACGCCAACGCCGGCGATGCCGGCGACCTCTGGCCCGGCGGCGGGCAGGACCGGTTCACCGCCGGCACCACGCCCGGCAGCCTGGCCTATGACGGTTCCGATTCCAGGATCGAAGTGACCGCGATTGCACGCGACGGTGACAACGTCACCGCCCGCGTCAGGGCCGGCCTCGTTTCGGGCGGTGGGGCAACCGGCTTCGCATGGCACAACAACAAGAAGGTGGTCCAGGCATTCACCTCTGCCGATGCGCAGAATGCCTGGGCGAACATCGAAGGACTGGGCTGGCGCAGAGTCAGGCCAGGGGCGGGCGACGGTGTCACGAACCTGTTCGGGATGCTGTGCGAGGCGCTCGCGAATGAACGACCGGTTCATGTGCATGCCGATGGTCTGGTGATCGACATCGCCTACCTCAACTGAACCGGTTTCCCCTGTAGCCGCTGTCTTTTTCCGAGGAGTCAGATCATGGCCTGGAACAACAACATCAGCGTTTCCCAGACGTTCGCTTCCAACGATGCACAAAATGCGTGGGTCAGCTTTCCCGGCCTCGGCTGGAAGCGGATCAAGACCGGCGCGGCGGACGGCGTTACCAATCTCTACATCATGTTCAATGCGGCGAAGGCCAACAACCGCACTGTCACGGTATTCATCGACGACGCAACACAGCTCGTCACCATCGCCTATCTCAATTGAAGCGAGTGCGCCAAGGAGAAACATCATGGCTGACAGCGACGGCTTTCTGGAAGGCGGGGATGTGCGGACCGGCTACATCTCCGGCAGGACCTTCAGGAACAAACCGGTCAAGTACACGGCGGTCAACGGACGCGCCGTATACGAGGGATGCATCGTGCTGGGCTCGGTCGACGAGATGGAGCGGCGGGCCGCCGCAATCGCGGCGGGCGACGACATCGACCGCGGTGTCGCGGTCACCGGCGAGCAGTTTCGCTGGCCGGATGGCCTCATGCCCTATGCGATCGACCCCGCCCTGCCAACCCAGGCCAGGGTGACCGACGCGATTGCCCACTGGGAGGCCAACACCGCCATCCGCTTCGTACTGCGCACGACGGCCAATGCCGCACAATACCCTGACTATGTGTACTTCACGTCGGCCGGTGGATGCTGGTCCGAAATCGGCCGACGCGGCGGCAGGCAGGACCTCAGCCTGGACACCGGCTGCACCACCGGCAATGCGATCCACGAGATCGGCCACGCGCTCGGGCTGTGGCATGAACAGAGCCGGGAAGACAGGAACCGCTTCGTCCGCATACGCCACGAGAACATCGAGGCCGGCCGCGAGCACAACTTCGACCAGCAGATCACCGATGGCGACGATATCGGCCCGTATGACTACGGGTCCATCATGCACTACGGACCCACCGCGTTCTCAAGGAACGGCGAGCCCACGATAGAGCCGCTGCAGGCCGGTGTCGTCATCGGGCAGCGCACGGGGCTGAGCGCCGGCGACATCGCCGCCATTCACGCGATCTACCGGCTCTGGCACTACAACAAGCGGGTCTGGAATACCTTCGCCTCCAACGACGCCCAGAACGCGTGGGCGAACATCGAAGGCCTCGGCTGGCGCAGGTTGCGGCCGAACGCGCCGGACGGCCTGACCAGCATGTTCTCGGCCATGTGCGATGCGACGGCGAACGCGGCCCGTGTCCACGTGTTCGCGGACGGCAGCGACCTGTCGATCATGTACCTCGCCTAGGGGAGACACCAAGATGAATCCGCACATCGTCTTCAATTTCAACCTTGCGCCGGGAAGCGGTCAGCCGGACGGCGCGTCGCAGGCTTCGGGCGATGCAGCCTTGCCCGCACCGGATAGCGCAATGTCTGTCGGGCTCGGTACCGCCGACCGGGCCGGGTCCCGGTCGGGCCCTGCCCTCCCCTCGCCGATGGGAGCCGGCGCGCTTTCGGCCGAAGCAAATGTCGCGGGACTGCCCACGCCCTTCGACCCGGGAAGCGCGGGGTCCGTCTTCGGGGGGGAACGCGCGCTGCCTTCGCCACTGGACGAAGCAAGCGCCCGCGCGCGCTCCCCCGGGCAGGGGGCAGGCAAGGCGCAACTGCCCGCGCCGATGGATTTCCCTGCGCAAGCCGCAACGGCGCGTGAGCAAGCGGGTGCAGCACATCTCCCGCAACCGGCCGCCCCGAATGCCTCGGCCGCTTCGGCCGATGCTGGCGCCGCTGCGCCCGCTGCCCGGCGTGAGCCCTCAGCGGCGCCGGAAGCCGGTGCCGGGCGCGGCAGGAAATGATGCCTACTGCAGGCGTTCCAGCTCTATCCGCAGCAGGCCGCCCACCCGGGCGCCTGCGAGCGGATAACGGCGCGTGCTGACGTAGTCGCCTCGCGCCAGGCCCTGCAGCGGATTGCAGATGAGCTGGGCGCGCACGCTCCATTCGGCGCTGACGGCGTGTTCACCGGCCGGCAAGGCCAGTGCGAAACGTATCGGATTCCTGTCCGCGGCGGCGCGGGCGATGCCGGAGATGCGATGCTCCAGCACGACGGCGGCGGCGGCGTCCGCCCTGCTGCACTCTTCGACACGCAGCACGAGCGTGGCGTCCCGTATCGGCCCCGGCACGCAGTCGAGAACTGCTTCGCCGCGTATCGTCCTGAGCCTTGCGCGGGCATCCGCCATGGCTGTCCCTAACGACATGGGTACAGATTCTTCAGCTGAAAGACGCCGTTCCGCGCGCCGCCGAGATACTCCGCCTCGGCCTCCACCCGCACCGGCACCGGCAGATCCCAGGACGCCCGGATCGTGAAGGCATGGGCCCGCAGCGCGGGGCGCGCGAAATGCGGGCCGCTCAGGCATTCGGCTTCCTCGATCTCCATAGCCAGCATCCACTTGTCCGGAAACTGGGGCGACTGCTCGACATGCAGGATGATTGCCCGGATCCGCGCCAGATTGGGCGCTGCCATCATTGCGTTCGTCATCGGCATCACGGTTCCTCGTCATTTTTCAATCGCCCAGAACTGCACGATCCGTTCACTGGCGCAAATACCGGCAGTGAGGACGAAAGGCGCGGCGCGGCCGCATTTCCCCGCCCCTTCGCCCGGATCGACCGGCACGCCGTGGGCCAGTCCGCTGACCAGCCAGGTCTCGACCAGCGCCTCTCCGGCGTCGTTGCGGTACACCTTGCGCAAGTGTCCGCCCTCGATCTGCTCGGCGTCGGCGACCTGGTCGATCCCATGCACAGCGGTCCACTGCTGCATCAACGCAATCTGGTCCTGCTGATGGACCATGTTGTCCAGCGTCCCATGCCAAAGGGAGACGCGCGGGAAAGGGCCGGGGTGCTGGCTTGCCGCCCGCACCAGGGCGGCCCACTCCTGCGCCGACCTGTTCCTGCCCGGGCCGAGGGGTCTGCCGAACAACCCGCAATCCCGCTGCGCCTCGCTCTCGTTGCCGGCGCAGCGGAAGGGAATCCCGGCGACAATCGCGCCGCCGGCGAAAAGGTCGGGATAGACTGCGAGCAGGACACTGGTCATTGCGCCTCCGGCAGACAGGCCGGTCACGTACACCCGGCCGGGATCCAATTGGTGCTCGCCGAGCATCCTGTCCCGCATCTGGCGCAGCGACAACGCCTCGCCGCGGTCGCGACTGCTGTGGGCCGGGTCGAACCAGCGGAAGCACCGCGCCAGGTTGATGGTCGCCTGCGGCAGCAGCAAGGCGAAGCGATAGCGATCGGCCATCGCGGTCCAGCCCGTCTCGTCATCGTAACCATTGGCCTGCTGTGTGCACCCGTGCAACGCAAGCACCAGCGGCCGTCCGGGCTCCAGTCCCCGGGGAACATACGTGAACATCCGCAGCTGCCCGGGATTGCTGCCAAACCCGGTCACTTCCACGAGACGACCATCCTTGCCGAAGTTCGGAGGCCAGCCGTGCCAGCTTCCAAGCGCGGCGGCAAGCAACGGCATGCCGAGCGCAAGCCCGGCAGCGCATGCGGCCAGGCGTGGACGGCACCGGTTCACGCCGGCCCGACGACGGGCGACGGGCTGTGGATGCATATTCTCTCCCGCGATCCAACAGACTAGCGCAGCAAGTGAGCGCCGACTTGCGTAGACGCGCAGGTGACGCGGCACTCTCCTCTTCAGTCCAGCGGCTTGCTGCTGGACCGCCAGGTGGCATCCGGCTCGCTGCGCGCGCGGGTGCGTTCCCATTGCGCGCCGCAACGGTGACACAGGTAGTATTCGACCCGCCCGGTGGCCGTTGCACTGAAGTTGATCGCCACATCGGAGTGGAGCAACAGGTTGGCGTGCGGCGAAGTGCTGGTCGGGGCGTCCCTGAGCGCCGCACAGTCCGGGCAAGGCGTCATTCCGGCTCCCTTGCTGTCGGCGACGCCGTGCGCGGTCCGCGCGTGCCGGTTCCCATCATTTTCCCGGCGATCATTCGCGCCCCTGACGCTGCGTCGTCCGCTTGCCGGGGGGAGGTGCCTGCGGCTTCTCGGCGGCCTCCGCAAGCAAGGCCTTGCACGGGGGGTCGCCGGCGGGTCCCGGGTTGATCAATGCCAGCAGGGCCGCAAATGGCGCCGCAACTGTCCCGAGCACCGCGGCGGCGCCTGCCTTGAGCGCGATCACGCCCTTGTCCACTCCGACGTCCGGATTCTTGAAGGTGCCGCCGACATAGAGCGGGGATCGCAAGGAAATGACGCGGATGCCCTTGCTGTCCGGCAGGACCGTCAGGTTCATCCGCTCATCCCGGAAACTCACATTGCCCTCCACCCTGATCGTCGCGTCCGCGGTGTCGAGCAGGAAGATCCGCGGTTGCAGGATGCCGTCGTTCACCGCAAGGTCGACCGCCATGCAGTTGAGCGGCACCTGGCGGTCGCCGAACACCTTGGCAATGACGGCGCTGCCGACGTTCAGGCCGGCGGCCTCCAGGATGAACTTGCTCACGCTGCCCTGGCTCACCAGTGACTTCACCTCGCCGTTCATTGACGCCAGAAGCGCCGCGACTGAATTGCCCGCCGCGGTCAGCTGCGCGTCGCCGTTAATCTGGCCGATGCTCGCATCCATCTCCTCCACCGCCGGAAACATCTCCTTCAGTTTGAGACCCCGCGCCGACACCTTCATGCGCGCCTTTGCCGGCTCGGCGCTGCCGTTGATGGAGAGTTCGGCCGTAAGCTTGCCGCCGGCAATGCTGAAATCGAGCGGGGCCAGTGAGAGAACGCCATTCTCCAGCCTGACGCTGGTATGCAGGTTGTCGATCGGCAGTGCTTCCGACCGCACGATCTTCTTCCCGGCAAACGTGACCTGCACGTCAATCTTCCCCCAGCGCTCCGTCTTGAATGGAGAGACCGGCAGTACTTTCCCGGGCGGGATCTTCGGCTCGTCCTTCTTCTTGTTGTTGTCGTCGCCCGACCCCACCATCGCACCCAGGTCCTTCAGGTTCAGCATGTTGGACGTCACCTCGCCGCGCAGGATCGGCCTGGGCTCCTGCTGCTGGTACTCCAGCGTGCCGCCGATATCGCTGTCACCCACGCGTCCCTTGAACTTCTCGTAGCGGATGCGCATCCGGCCCTTTTCAAAGGTGCCGGCCACGCGCCCCTCGGTGGAAAACTTGGGTGTTTCCGGCAAGACGACGCCGCTGAGCGGGAACAGGTCGGCCATGCTGGCGCCCAGTATTTTCAGGTTGATGTCGAGCGCGCTTGGATGGGTCGGATCGGTCAGGGTGCCGTCCGCCGTGATCGTCGTTCCGCCAACCTTGACTTCCGCCTGCACCGGATAGCGATGGCCGCCGCTCTCGCGCAAGGCGAGGAGCGAGCCCGTCTTGCCGCCGCCGCTGAGTTTCTCGTCGTTGAACTTGCCGTCGAGCCTGAAGGTCATCGCGCCGTCGGGCGTCGTATTGATGTGCACGGTGGCATCGGCGAACTTCACCGGGTCCACGTAGCGCACCTTTCCCTCACGGATTGTCAGGTGGTTGACATCGAGCGCCCACTTCGAATCTTGCTGCGGCTCCTCATCCTTCTTCGGGAAGGTCCAGTTGTTCTTGTCGTCCTCGCTTTTTTCCAGCACGAGGTCAGGCTCGGTCAGCACGATGTAATCAACGCTGATCGTCCTGCGCAACAGCGGCAGCAGGTTGAGGCTGACATCGGCCTGGGCAATCTTCGCCATCTGCGGCCCGGTCTTGGCCCATTCCGCGTTGCCCAGCACGGCGTCGTTCATGCGCAGGTGTGGCCACGGGACAAGCCGCCGCCACCCGTGCTGTTCCTCCGGCGGACGCTCCCAGTTCAGGGACAGATCGCCGTTGATCGCGAATTCGCGGCCGGTGGCCGCGCTGACCTTCTCATTGATCCACGGCTTTGCGCGGTTCCAGTCGAAGCTCGCCGCCAGAGCGACCAGCAGCACCAGCAGCGCGACGAGGACGGCAAGGCCGACCGCGATGATTTTGATTGCACGGTTCATGCCCGTTTGATCGACTTAACAACTTTCGGTTCGGCCGGCGTGGCGGCCGATCGACTTCGGGCAAGGCTGCCCGCGCCTGGACATGTATCGCCGGGCAGGCCGGAACCGGTGGAACGATTTCCGTCGTCCCTTTTCAAAACGGCATTGTCTTCAACACGCGAAAGGAGCCATTTTGAAACCGCCGATCCTCGTCACCATGCTCGTCGCCGCGATGCTCGCCGGCCTCGGGCTGATTTTCTTCGTCATGTAGCCGCCGCCCGGCGGCTGCACGGCCGGGCCGTCGCGCCAGGCAACCGCCCGGTTGCTGCGTTTGTGTTCCCGGGGGCACCGCCACGGCGGGCAGCCCCGCCGCCCACCGCCGCTAGCGCCGGGTCCTCGGCGCGCGTGATTCATCCAGCTGGTCCATCGGCTTGCGCGGAATGTTCGCCCCCGGATCCGCCAGTTCCTCGTCGCTGATTTCCCTGCTTGGCGGGTTGATCGTCTGCGCGAGATTCTCGAGCTTGCCCTGTTGCTTGCCTGCCTGCCCGCTGGTGGCATCGCTATTTTCACGGTTCATTGCAACCTCCACAAAATAACTGCGACCCCGCCGCCGAAGCGAATGTTCCTGACGGCGCAAAGCAAACGACGCCACGCATCGTCACCGCCGGTCAGTCAACGCGGGACCGGCGTCCCGCAGCAGGAAGGCGGAGGTTTTCCGCCTTCTTGTGCGCGCACAATCCTGCGTATTGCTGTGTTTGTCAGATGCTGTACCAAGGTTGGGATTCCGTTGTGACACATCAAAAGCAATGGCCAAACGCATGGATTCCCTAATGTAATGCGGTACTTTTAGTCATCGACCTTGCCGGCGAGCCTGTTCTTCCGGATGCGGATGCACACGCATGCACCCGCGCCAGCCGCAAGGAATCGTCGGTGACGGTTTTCCTTCCAGGGCCCGAACCCGCCTCCCCGCTTTCCGGGAACGACCATCAAGGCAACGTGAAGGACACAGATGACTCTGGATCAGATAGCTAACGTGCTTCGTGCAAGACTGCGATTCATCCTGCAGACCCTCCTTGCAACCGTCGCCTGTGCGCTCGTCGTCAGCCTCCTCTGGCCGAAGACCTACAAGGCGACCACCAATCTGGTGCTGAACTACAAGGGCGTCGACCCGGTTTCGGGGCTCACCATGTCGCCGCAGCTGATGCCGGGCTATGTCGCCACCCAGATCGACATCATCCTGAGCAAGAACGTCGCGCTCAAGGTCGTGGACGCGCTTCGGCTCGCCGATAACCCGTCGTTTGTACAGCAGTTCGAGGCCGACGGCGCGGGGGACATCCGCCAATGGATCGCCGACCAGCTGCAGCGGCGCGTACGGGTTACGCCCTCGCGGGAGAGCAGCGTGATGGAGATCAGCTACAAGGCCCGGGACCCGGCGTTTGCCGCGGAAGTCGCCAATGCGTTCGCCTCGCAATACCTGCTGACCAGCGTCCAGCTCAACACCGATCCGCTCAAGAAAGTCTCCGCCTACTTCACCGCCCAGATCCGCGCGCTTCGGGAGGACCTTGAACAGGCGCAGACCCGACTGTCCATGTATCAGCAGCAAAAGGGCATCGTGGACACGGACAATCGGCTGGACGTGGAGTCCGCCCGGCTCAACGAACTGTCGTCGCAGCTGGTGCTGGTGCAGGCCCAGCGCATCGATGCCAGTTCCCGGCGGGAGGAGGCGCAGGCGACCGGAGGACGGGAAGCGCCGGAGGTCATCTCCAATCTGCTCATCCAGAACCTGAAGGCATCGCTGGCACAGGCGGAGGCAGAGCTGGCGAGCATCACCGAGAAATTCCAGGACCAGCATCCGCTCTACCAGGCAGCCAAGGCGGAAGTCGAGAAGCTGCGCACCGAGCTTGCCGCGAACATCAAGGCCACTTCAGGCAGCATCAGCAGCAATGCGCGCGCCTTCGAGCAGCGTGAGCGCGACCTGCGGGCGGCCGTGGCGGAACAAAAGGCAAGGGTGCTCGAGCTGAACCGCGCGCGGGACCAGCTTTCCGTCCTTGCCAAAGACGTCGAAAGCGCTCGCCGCGCCCACGACAATGCAGTGCAGCGCTTCAACCAGACCAGCCTTGAAGGCCATGCCAACCTGCCGGACGTCTCGGTGCTCAACCGCGCCGTCGTACCGACCGAACCGTGGTTCCCCCGTCTGCCGCTGAACATCGCCATCGCCGTCTTCCTTGGCCTGGTCATCGGAACAGGATCTGCGCTGACGATCGAGTTTTTCCGCCGCCGCGTGCGGTCCGCGGCCGATCTCGCCGACGCGCTTCAGGCGCCGGTCCTGGCCGCGTTCACCTGGTCTTCCGCCCTGGCGGAGGATTCGGACAAGCGCCGGGGGCACGGCCTCCGCCTGCTTTCCGGCAGATAAATGACATTTCAACTGACGCAACGGCGGGTGACGACAGTCGCGCCGCCGAGGGACCGGCGCTGCCGGAAAGGACCGAACCCATGACTGATGACACGACATGCCACGCCGTTCTTCGTCCGCGACCGCCCCTGGTTTCCATCGTCATGCCGGCTTACAACGCCACGCGCTTCATACGGCAGGCAATCGACTCGGTGCTGGCGCAGACACTCGCCGATCTCGAACTGATCGTCGTTGATGATGCTTCGACCGACGACACCGCCACGGTCGTTGAACGCATCGTTGACGCAAGGATCCGGCTCATCCGCAACCGTTGCAACAGCGGACCTGCTTACAGCCGGAATGCCGGCATCGCCGCGGCCCGCGGCGAATGGATCGCGCTGATCGACACCGACGACTGGTTCACGCCCGACCGGCTCGAGGCGATGCTCGTCGAGGCGCGGTTACATGATGCGGATGCGGTTGCCGACGACCTGTTCATCGTAGACAACGGCACGCGACGCGCGCGCTCGACCCTGCTGCTGGAGGCCGCCTGCGCGACCCCGGACCGCAGCTTCCTGTGCGCCGTGGCACTGGTGTCGCATGAGATCGGTGCCCTGAAGCCGCTGTTTCGCCGCCGCCTGTTTGCCGAGCGCGGGCACCGCTACGACGTGCGCGTGCGCTACGGCGAAGACTACCTGCTGTACCTCGGGTGGCTGGTCGACGATGTGCGCCTGCTGGTGTTGCGAGAGCCGCGCTACTTCCTGCGGCGCGGCGACACCGGGTCGCTGACGACGCGGCGGCTGGCAATGGCAGCCGCGGCGGTTGCCCTGAACCGTCGTCTGCTTGCCGACGACCGCATCGCCGCCCGGCCCGGGCTCAAGCAGGCGCTGGCACGGCGCATGGAGAAGGCGCGCGACCTGCTCGTCTTCTACGAGGTGCTTTGCCCGCTGCGGGAGCGGCGATATGCGGATGCCGCGCTTGCCCTGTCCAGGGCTCCCCAGTTCATTTTCGTCGCATTGCGGCGCCTGCCGGCCATCGTCGGCCTTCGTCTCGGTCGCCTCGCCTTCCGATGGCGGCGTCCGTTCATGTCGCCTTTCCTTGCGAATGCGCCCGGCGCGCGACAGGATCTGCAATGAAGCTCTTCTACTACAAGGACCCGAAGGGAAATTTCGGCGATGACCTGAACCCGTGGATCTGGGATGCGCTGGCGCCCGAAATCTTCGACGACGACCCCTCCACGCTGCTCGTCGGGATCGGCACCCTGATCAATTCAAAAGCGCCGGTGCGCCCGCGCAAGCTTGTGTTCGGCTCCGGCGTTGGCTATCACGCGCTGCCGGCCATCGACGACAAGTGGAAATTCTATTGCGTGCGCGGACCGCGGTCGGCGCAACGCCTGGGGCTGGACCCGTCGCTCGCCATGACGGATCCGGCGGTTCTGCTCACCCGAATGGCCCCGCCCGCGCCGCCATACAGCGGAGCGGTCTGCTACATGCCGCACCACGTCAGCCTGCGCTATGCGGACTGGCGTGCCATCTGTGCGAAGGCAGGACTTGCCTACCTCGACCCGGCGGACGACGTCAGGATCACCGTCGCCCGCATACGGTCGTCCCGCCTGGTCATCGCCGAGGCAATGCATGCCGCCATCGTGGCCGATGCCTTTCGCGTTCCCTGGATTCCGGTCGCGTGCTACGACCACATCCTCGACTTCAAGTGGATCGATTGGTGTGCATCCCTGCGCATGGCCTACCGGCCGCACAGCATCCCGCGGCTATGGGACGGGCACCACATGGCCGCACAAGCCGGATGCTTGCAGCGCTTGCGCACCGGGATCAAGCGAGGCCTGCACCGGGCCGGTCTGTGGCGGGGAACCATGCCGCCGCAACCGAACCGCGACCAGGCCGAGGACGCTGTCGTGTTCGCGCTCTCCGCGCTCGCCGCGAGGGGGCAGCCGACCCTCAGCGGCGACAGCGCGCACCATGCCGCCGTCGAACGGCTGCTCGGGGCGTTGCATGCCCTGAAGCGGGACTGCATGGCTAGCAAGCAAGCGAGGTAGCAAGCTGGGGACGAGCCGGTACGCCGGCACGTCGAATCGACCCGAACAAGCCGATGAATGGAATACCATGAACAATCCCGTCTCCCATGTCTCCGCGGTGCCCGTCGGCGCCACCTCCCCCCAGCCCGTCATCGGCCGTCTGCTGGTCGAAGCCGGCAAGCTTGCTCCTGCCGACATCGAGCGCATCCTGATCCTGCAGAAGGAAAAGCAGCTGCGTTTTGGCGAGGCCGCCCTCAAGCTCGGTGCGGTCGAGGCCATCGACGTCCAGCATGCCCTCGCGAGACAGTTTGACTACTGCTTCCTGCGCCCGGAAGCCGGGGGCCTTGCGCCGGAACTGCAGGCGGCCTATCGGCCTTTCGGCCGTGAGATGGAAGCCATGCGCAGTCTCCGGGCCAGGCTTGTCCGCAGCTGGTTC
The DNA here is from genome assembly GCF_036563305.1 of Noviherbaspirillum sp. GTDB lineage: Bacteria > Pseudomonadota > Gammaproteobacteria > Burkholderiales > Burkholderiaceae_D > Noviherbaspirillum. The sequence goes on from NZ_DATCMQ010000013.1 coordinate 494,924, forward strand.
CAGTGCGGGCGGTCGGAGCTCGCACTGGCCGGCGTCAGCCAGGGCGATGGTGTCAGCCTGATGGCAGCCAACCTGGCGGTCATGTTCGCGCAGCAGGGCGACCGCACGCTGCTGGTGGACGCGAACCTGCGGACGCCGCGCCAGTACGCGATCTTCAACCTGCGCAACCGTCGCGGCCTGGCCGACATCCTGGCCGGCCGCGCCGGACTGGAATCGGTGGCCGCGCTGGACATCATTCCCTCACTGTCCGTCCTGTGCGCCGGCACGCCCGCTCCCAATCCGCAGGAACTGCTCAGCCGGCGGCGCTTCGACGCGCTGCGCGAACGCCTGCGTTCCCAGTACGACGTGGTCCTGTATGACACGCCGGCGCTCGCGACGGCCGACGACGCACTCGTGGTCGCAGCCTGCACGGGCGGCCTGCTGGTCGTCGCGCGCAGGCATCGCACCACGGTGCGCGACATGCAGGCACTCGGCACCCAGCTTCATGCCGGAGGTATCGCCGTCGCCGGCGCCGTCCTCAACGAATTTTGAGCACCATGCCGACGCTCATGACGACGGGACCGGTCTTTCCGCGACTGCCTCAGCCGCCAGGCAGCGGGCTGCGGGAACATGGCTTTGCGATTGCCTGGATGTTGGCGCTTTCGGTGCTGATCCTGAATTTCGGCGAGGTGCTCGGGCTCGGCAATATCAACGCATTCGAGAAGCTGCTTTTTCTCGCCGCGGCGGCCTGCTACCTGCACGGAAAGGCCCTCGACCCGGTTGCCGCGGCCGGCCTCGGCCTGGTAAGTGCCGCCGTGCTGGCGGCGGGCCTCCTCACGCCTTTTCCGGCCTATTCCTGGGGACGCGCCCTGTTTGCGCTCATTGCCCTGCTCTCCCTGGCGGCGTTCTACCTGGCGCCTCCGTCCGACGCGCAGCGCGGCCTGGTGCTGCGCTCGGTTGCCTGGATCCCGGTCGCCCTGCTGGCCTATGGCATGTTGCTGGCCGCCGTATTCGGCAAGCCGCTCTACATGCGCGACCACACCGGGGCGATGCGCCTCGGAGGCGCTACCATTCCCGCCTTCATGGCTGCCGCCAGCTACGCCGGAAGCGTCGCCGCCAGCTTTCAATATGGTTGCACCCGCCGTTTTCGCTACCTGCTGCTCGCCGTGCTTGCGCTCGCGATCTGTGCAATGTCCGGTACGCGCATGCCGACCGCATGCGCCACGGCCAGCGTCGTGCAGATCCTGCTGCTGTCGATGCGCAGCGCCGGCGCCCGGCTCGCATTGATCGCATGCGGATCAATGCTTTCCTGTGCCTTCCTGATGACCGCGGGCAGCCAGATCGTGATCCGCATCCTGTCCGGGTCGTCGAGCGGCAGGGAAAAGATCTGGGGAGCGCTTCTTCCCTGGGTAGAACGGTATCCATTCACCGGCGTCGGATTCGGGCACCACGGCATGCTCATTCCCGACCATGTAACACGATTGACCAACACCACGGCCGCACACAACGAATACCTTCGGCTGCTGGTGGAACTCGGCTATGCCGGCGAAACGGCTTTCCTGGCGGGCATGGCCTTGCTTTTCCTGGGCGCGGTCGGCCGCCGGCCGCCGCTTCAATTCTTCAGCGCCCTGATGCTGCTCGCCGTTTTCTTTCTCTATGCCGCCACCGACAATGTCTTCTATCTCAGTTATGCCCTGATCACGCCGCTATGCATTGCGCTCGGCATGCCGCGGTTGGAAGCCGGGCGGGAGAAGCCATGATGCCAGCGCATCGCTATTCATGCCGTGCCGGCGCCGGGCGTATCGAGCGTGTCGAGCAGGTGAAGGGCCTGGCCATCCTGCTGGTCGTTGCCGCGCACCTGGTCAAGCACCAGTCGCTCGCGTCCCCCGACTGGTACGAACTGTTCAAGTTCAAGGTCTATCTCTTTCACATGCCGCTGTTCATGTTCGTCAGCGGCTACGTGTTCTTCCACAGCGGCGCCCACCTGACCCCGCCCGCCCGCCTTGCTGCCTACGTGTTGCGCAGGGCCGACCGGCTCCTGGTGCCTTTCCTCGCGCTTGGCGTGCTCACGGTCTGCGGCAAGCTGCTTCTTGCGCAACGCGTCCACGTGGACGACGTGCCGCCCACCTTGTTGCAGGCGCTGCTGTCCCTGCTGACGCACACGGAGCGGAGTCCCGCATTGACGGTGTGGTATCTGTTCGTGCTTTTCGTGTTCTGCAGCGCAACGCCATTGCTGTACCGTCTTGCCGGACAGCGTCTCGGGCCCATGATTCTGCTTGCCGCCTGCCTGTATCCGCTCGCACCACCCGACATGCTGTTCGCCAACCGGGTCACCGCCTTCTACATCTTCTTCGTCGCCGGCGGCGTCGCGCATTCTCTTCAGGCGATGGAGAGGCGCGTCGGCCCCGGCGCCTCCGTCCTATTCGGTGTGGCCTTTCTGTCGCTGCTTGCCGCGCCGCTCGACCGCCCGGCCGGCCTGCTGCTGTGCGGCCTGGCCTCGGCGCTCGCCGTGCCTGCCGCCCTGCAATGGCTGCCGGTGCGGCTGCAGGTCCTGCTCGGTTCCTGCGGGCGCCAGTCAATGGCCATCTATCTCTTCAACGTCATCGCGATCGGCATTGCGAAGGCAGCTTTCCTGCAGGCGTTCGCCTACCGGGCGGACCTGTTCATCCCCCTGCTGATCGTAACCTTCTGCGCGGGCCTGGGCGGTCCCCTGCTTATCAAGCGGCTCAGCGGATTGTCGCCGCGAACCGCCCTCTTCCACCGGTATATATCCTGACATGAACTTGCGACTTGCTCACTTCGCCTGGCTGCGGCGCGTCATCATCTCCATCATGCGAACCGTGTACGTCAAGGGGTTCGGCATGGACCTGCACCCGACCTGTCAGTTCTCCCTGTCGGCCCGGTTCGACAAGACCAATCCCCGCGGCGTCCATGTCGGCGCGCACACCTACATTGCCTTCGACGCGGTCATCCTCACCCACGACCTGACGCGCGGGGTCCGGCTGCATACCCGTGTCGGCAGCAACTGCTTCATCGGCGCGCGCAGCATCATCCTGCCCGGCGTGCGGGTGGGCGACAACGCGATTGTCGGCGCCGGCGCCGTGGTCAATCGTGACGTCCCCGCCCGCACGATCGTCGCCGGCAACCCGGCGAAGGTGATCCGCGAGGACATCGACGCCGGCCGATACGGCAGGCTGGCCGGTGCCGATGAAGTGCAACGGCGCCAGGCAGCCGAAAACGGCCTTGACTGACCATATGATCAGCCCCGGGAGGAACGACAACATGCAAGACCGACACGACACGATACGGCAGGGAATCATTCTGTTCACCACCTGTGACCTGGGTGCGTCAAGGATGAACGATCTGTTGCGACTCCTGGACAGCATCGCCGAGGCGAAGTGTCAGCACGGACTCGCCACGCGGCACTACATCCTGCTGCAACGTGCATCGGACGGCGTGCCGAGTGTGCTGCAGGTGCCAGTCGATCCCACGGTCCGCCTGCTCGCGATCACGGAGCGCGTGTGCCTGTCGCGGGCCCGGAATATCCTGCTGGCGCGGGCGCTCGCCGACGGTGTCCTTGCGTCCGCCCTTTGGGTCGCCTTTCCGGACGACGACGCCTGGTATCCGACGCACCTGCTCAACGAGGTCAACGCCTTGTTTGCCAACAGCGCGTCTGTCGACCTGGTGACGTGCAGCTACGGCGCCGAGCCGCAGATCCTCGCGCCCGGCGCAGGCCCGATGGCGTTCCGACCGCTGGCGGGCCTCGGCGAACTGGTACGCACCGTATCCTCCAACACGCTGATGCTGCGTGCAAGCGTGGTGGAATCGATCGGCGGTTTCGACGAAAGGCTCGGCCTGGGGGCCGCCATCAACGGCGGTGAGGATCTCGACTATACGTTGCGCGCCTGTGTCTCGCATGCCCGCCACGTCCTCCTCAGCGCCGCGCCGCTGGTGGGGCACCGCGACCGGATGCGATGGGTGCGTTCCCGCTACTTCGCCGGCAGCCTGTTTGCCCTGTCCCGGGGTGCGCGCAAGCGGCCCGCCCTGGTCGTCCAGGTCATGCGCAAGCTGCTGGTCGGGCTTACGCTGGTCGCGCTCCGGGAACTGTCCGCCGCGGACCTCTGCACCTGCGTGCGGACGGGCCTGTCCGGCTGGCGCTTGCAGCCGGAAGTGAGCTGAGGATGTCCTGCACCTTGCATACCTTGCTGACCTGCGAACCGGAGGCCGGACGATGACCCCGCCCATCCTGTCCAGCGTACTGTGGTCACTGTGCCGAAGCTGGGGGGGACGCCTTGCCGGCTTCGTCATCTATTTCCAGCTCGTGCGCGTGCTCACGCCTGAAGAGATGGGCTTGTTCTCGGCAGCGTTCGCCGTGTTCGTGTTTTTCGAGATCTTCGTCGACCACGGGATGGTGCAGGCCGTGGTGCAGCGCCCCGCGGTGGATCCACCCTTGCTTACCGCGGTACTCCTCGTCAATGTGGTCGCCGCCCTGCTGCTTGCCGGCTGCCTGTGGCTGCTGGCCGATCGCATTGAAGCCCTGGTCGGGATGCATGGTCTCGCGGAAGTGCTGCAGGTCGGCTGCCTGACGCTGCTGATCTCAAGCGCCGGATTCACCCAGGAAGCGATGGCGCGGCGCACGTTCCAGTTCCGCCGCCTGGCGCTGCGCACCGTGGTGTCCACTGTCGCGGGAGGTTTCGTCGGCGTATACCTCGCCGCGACAGGACACGGCGTGTGGGCGCTGGTCACGCAGATGCTGCTGTCGGCTGCGATCAATACCCTCATCGTCTGGTGCAGGCCGGCATGGAACCCCTTTGTCCGCCCTGACTTCACGCCCGCTGCCGCGCTTGCGGGTTTTGGCGCCCAGGTCACGGGGATGCGCCTGGTGGAATTCGGCGCCGGCCGCGGTACCGAGCTGCTGATCGGCGCCCTGCTCGGCGCGCCGGCGCTCGGCCTGTTCGCAGTCGGTACCAAGCTGCATTACATCTTCGTGCAACTGCTTGGCCTCGCGCTCAGCGATGTCGCGCAGGCCGGCTTTGCGCGGCTTGCTGCGGACCCGGTCCGGCTCCGCGAAGCCTACCTTTCGTCGGTCGCGGCGGTCGCCCTGGTCTCGACGCCGGCCTGGATCGTCCTCTCGGCAGCCGCGCCCGAAGCCGCGGACATCGCCTTCGGTCCGCGCTGGTCGGCCGCCGCGCAGGTCCTCGCGCCGTTCGCCCTGCTCGGGGCGCTCCAGGTCCTGCAGAAGTTCGATACGGCCGCGTTGACGGCGCTCGGCCGCCCTTCTCTCTCCCTGTTACTGTCCGCAGCGCGCGCCGCTGCGGCGCTGTTCTCGGCCTGGGCCTTTCACGGCAAGGGACTGCAGGTGGTTGCGCATGCCGTGGTGGTGTCGCAGCTCCTGGTCACGCCATTGAATCTCTGGTTGCTGCGAAAGGCGCTCGGTCTGCGGGCGTCAAGCTGGATGCAGCAGCTATGGCGGCCCGTCCTGGCAGCGGCGGCTGCATGGTGGGCCATGCAGGCATACCGTCAGGTGGACCACATCGCACTGGGAAGTCTCGATCTTCCGATGATGTCCCTGCTGCGCTTTCTCGTGCTGTCAATGGTGGGAGGAGTGGCCTACCTGCTGGTCCTCGCCCTCATCGCACGTGATCAGCTGCACAGGCTGAGGTTCGGCATGCGCGCCCTGCGCGAATCGTGATGGGCAGGTTGACCTCGGCTTCCGGGGCCGGCAGCAACGGCAGGACGTTTTCCCGGTGAAGGCAGCCGGGAACGACCCGCAAGAATACATGCAGCGCGGCTCACAGGATTTGCATGCTCCGGGGCCGCAGGGCCGCTTTTTGCCAGGGCTGGCGGGCAGCGCGGCCAGGGCATGACCAACAAACAGGATCGCAATGAATATGAGGACACTTCGCTGTTCCCGCATTTGCCTGAAGCAGCCTGCTGGATGGGCGATGACGGCAGCACTGCTTCTGCCCATCGTTGCGTCGGCCGAAGCATTGCCTGCGCAAAGGGAGGCCCTGGAAGACTGGCAAGGCGCGCGCCGCCGCGTGGTGCTGGAGGAAGGCTGGCGCCGCTGGCTGGAGCAGGAGTCGGCGCGTGTGGAGAACTGGATGACGGCAAGTCCGGAGCGCGAGGACCTGGAGGCGGGATGGATCCACGACTACCAGGAAGCGTCCTCCGGCGCATTCAGCACATGGACGCCGGGACAGTCCTGTGGTGAGGCGGGCGCCGGCGACCGCAGTACCGCCGGCTGCATCGCGCTTGTACGCCATCATCATGTCGCCACGATGCAGGCCGCAGCACGCCTCGGGATCTTGCTGGAGCAGCGTCGCATGATCGACTGGGCGGCCGGCCAGCTCGACATGTACGTTCGCCTGCATGCGCGGCAATCCCAGGCCCGCCAGGGACAGCCTGTCCTTTTCAGGCAGGGCCTGGACGAGGCAAACGCACTGCCCGCGCTTGCCGACACGGTTCGCCTGCTGCGTCCGCACGTGGCGGTTGAGCAGGCGGGTTCATGGTGTACAGGTTTGCTGCAGCCAATCGGATCACGGCTGCTCGCCGCCCAGCGCGAGGTGCACAACATCGCAGTCTGGTACGCGGCGGCCACTGCCGTCGCCGCCATGGAGTGCAACGACGGCGCGCTGCTCTACCAATCGACCGCCGGGCCGTGGGCCGTTGAGCGCCTGCTCGAAAAGGGCACCTCCGACGATGGCTTCTGGTTCGAGCTCTCGCTCTCGTACCAGAATTACGTGGTGCGCGCGGTGCACGAAGTTCTTCTTGCGGCGGCATTGCGTGGGCGCCCCGATTTCCTCCCGCTGCATCCGCTTGCGCGGGCGCTGATGACCTCGCCCTACCGCGTGCGGTTCGACGGCAGCGACGCGCCGACGATCAACGACAACAACCGCTATCTGCGCATTCCCGACATTGGGCTGCTTCACGCCGTTCGCAGGCTGCTGCCGACCGAGTCCGGCGACGAGGCTGCCAGGGAAACGACGGACTGGGATACGCTGCTCGACCCGCCAACCGGAGAAGCGGCACACTCGCTTCTGCCGGAAAACGAAGCCGGCGGAACGGCGCTACCTGGTCTGAGGTCGCTGTTCCTGCGCAGCGGGGGCTGGCAGGCGTTGCTGCGCGCAGGCCAGGCAGCCCCGTTCCACGCCCATCAGGACACGCTCGCCTACGAGCTCAAGCACGATGGCCAGTGGCTGTTCCGCAATTCGGCGACGCCGGCATACGGGTCGGATCGCCATCGGCTCTACTACAAGCTTGCCGCCGCCCACACCTCACCTCTCGTCAACGGTCTCGGCGTCAGCAACTGGTTTTCCCTGCCAAGTCAGGCGCACACGGGTCCGGACAGCATCGAAGCGGGATACAGGTCATTCCAACGGAACGTCGGCGTGCGGCGACGGCTACACGCCTCCGACGCCGCGTTCACCGATCAGCTGACCTTTGCGCCCGCCGGTGCAGGCGCCGCGAGCCTGGGTGCTGTCTACCATAGCGACTGCATGCTTTCCCCGGGACGCCAGCCATCCGCGCCGGCGCCGCTTCCTGCGGCACCCGGCTTCGCCTACGTCGAGCCCATCGGTTCATGGCGCGGCAACCGGGAATGGACAGGCATGCTCAAGTGCGCCGCGCGCAGCTACCGGCTGCGCCTGTCCGGATCCCTTCCGCTCGACGTCACGCTTGCCGCCGCACCCGCCCTGCAGCCTCCACGCCAGCGCACCGTCCTGCTGGTCGCCCTGGTCAGCGCCCGTGAAGCCTGGATCAGGCTCGAGCTCACGCCATTGGCGCCGGGCGTCCAGGAAGCGTACCGATGAAACACACGGCAATCGGCAGTACAACTGTGACGGTCTCCTGTTTCGAGGCGCGTGGTCCGCCGGTGGCGGATATCCCGAGCAAACGCCGCAGCGGCACGTTTGGCGGCGGCGGCCATCACCCGTCATCCGACTCACACGGAGGTCATGAAGAATGAACACAACCCGCAAACAGGTCCTTGCCGTCGCCTCCGGCGGCGGCCACTGGGTGCAGCTGCTTCGGCTCCGGCCGGCGTTCGAGCACAACGATGTCACGTATATGACGACCAACGCCGACTACGGAAAGGATGTGGCGAGCAGGCTGGTCACGATCGCCGATGCCAACCTCAAGGAGAAGTTGCGCCTGCTGCGCATGTTCGGGGAAGTGCTGCTGCACGTCGTGCGCCTGCGTCCGGACGTCGTGATCTCGACCGGGGCGGCGCCGGGTTTCGCTGCCATCTTCTTCGGCAGGCTCCTCGGGGCGCGCACGATCTGGATCGACAGCATCGCCAATTCGGAACAACTCTCCGTGTCAGGGAGATTTGCGAAGCGCTATGCCGATGTCTGGCTCACGCAATGGGCGCACCTTGCGCACCCCGACGGCCCCGAGTACTGGGGAGGCGTCCTATGATCTTCCTGACCGTGGGTACCCAGCTCCCGTTTGACAGGCTGGTCGCCGCCGTGGACGAATGGGCCGCGACCGGCGGTGTTCCGGTGTTCGCGCAGACAGCCGCCGGCAAGTACCGGCCGCGCCACTGCGAGCACGCCGACTATGTTCCGCCCTCACTGGCAGACGATCTCTTCCGCAAGGCGGACCTGATCGTCTCCCATGCCGGCATGGGTTCCATCCTGACCGCGCTGAAATACCGCAAGCGCATCCTGATCCTGCCGCGCAAGGCGGCGCTCGGCGAGCACCGTAACGAGCATCAGCTCGCGACGGCGCGCTGGCTGGGGCGCAAACCGGGCGTGTTCGTCGCGCACGAAACCGACGACGTGACGCGCCTGCTGAGCGCGCGCGACGTGCTGGAGACCGGTGATTGCATCGGCGACTACGCGGACCCGGCCCTGCTCGCCCGGCTCCGCGATTTCGTCTCCCGGTAAATCCTCTTTCAACAGCGAACGGAGCTGCAACATGAACATCACCGTAATAGGAACCGGATATGTCGGTCTCGTCACCGGCACCTGCCTCGCCGAGGTCGGCAACGACGTGCTTTGCCTGGATCTCGATCCCGGCAAGATCGCCATGCTCAATGACGGCCGTATCCCGATCCACGAGCCCGGGCTGGAAGAGATGGTGGCGCGCAACACCGCGGCTGGCCGCCTGCGCTTCACCACCGATGCGGCCAAGGCTGCGGCATTCGGCGCGGTACAGTTCATCGCGGTGGGCACGCCGCCTGGCGAGGACGGATCGGCGGACCTCCAGTATGTGCTCTGCGCCGCGCGTAACATTGGCAGGCACATGACGTCTCATACCATCGTTGTCAACAAATCGACCGTACCGGTCGGAACGGCGGATGCGGTCAGGTCGGCAATTTGTGAGGAACTCGGCCGGCGCGGCGCGGACATTTCCTTTTCCGTCGTGTCGAACCCCGAGTTTTTGAAGGAGGGCGCGGCGGTTGACGACTTCATGCGACCGGATCGGGTCATTATCGGCGCCGACGACCCGCATGCGGTCGAGTGCATGCGCTCCATCTATTCCGCGTTCATCCGCAACCACGATCGCCTCATGCTGATGGACATTCGGTCGGCCGAGCTCACCAAGTACGCCGCCAATGCGATGCTTGCCACCCGGATCTCATTCATGAACGAGCTTGCCAACCTGGCGGACAAGGTTGACGCCGACATCGAGCAGGTGCGGGTCGGCATTGGATCCGATCCCCGGATCGGCTTCGACTTCCTGTACGCGGGCTGCGGTTACGGCGGGTCATGCTTCCCGAAAGATGTGCGCGCGCTGTTAAGGATGGCACTGGAGAACAGTACGAGACTCAGCGTCCTGAAAGCAGTGGAGGAAGCCAACGAGGCGCAAAAGCGCTTGCTGCTTCGCAAAATCAGGGATCGTTTCGGAAGCGACCTCAGCGGAAGGCGCTTCGCCATGTGGGGTCTGGCCTTCAAGGCCAACACGAACGACATGCGGGCCGCGACGAGCCGTGTGCTGATCAGCGGCTTGCTCGGGGCGGGCGCGAGGATAACGGCCTACGACCCGGTGGCGATGCCCGAGGCGCGGAGGCTCTTCCCCAAGGACAGCCGGCTTGCATTCGCCGCCTCCGCCGTCGAAGCCCTGCGCGATGCCGACGCCCTGGTAATCGTCACCGAGTGGAAGGAGTTCAGGGCGCCGAATCACGCCGTGCTGCGTGAGTTGTTGAAACAACGGGTGGTCTTCGACGGCCGCAATCTCTACAAGCCCGCAACAATGCGCGCCAGCGGTCTCGAGTACATCTGCATCGGCCGCAGGTAAGCTCGGCGCCTTCGCGGCCGTCGTCGCCTGCCGCAGCGCACGATTTCCTTTACACTGCCGTGTACGAACGACAAGAGACGGAGATGGTGCATGTCCAACCTGCAAACCGCGAAGCGCGCGATCGAAGCCGAACTGGATCATGCGAGACAAGGCCTGACTTACTATCAGTCCCGCGTCGAGGCATTGGAGGCGGCAATCGGGCAGCTCGAGGATGTCGAAGGGGCGATCGCCAGTCAGCCCCGCAGTGCCCGCCCCGGCCGGCAGAAGCACGCGTCCACGAAAACAACCGGAGCGAAGGCAGCGAAGGGGCCCGGCCGCCCGCAGAAGCGCGCCGAAGCAGACCTTCCTGCCACGGGCATGGAATTCTGGCCGACCGTTATCGGATCGGACCCGATGGCGGCATCGGAAGTCCTGGCCGCGGCAGTGAAATCCCTCGGCATTACGCCGACCAGGGAACAGGAAAAAAGGCTCGCACAGCGGCAGGCAAACGCGCTGAGCATCCTCACCAGGAAAGGCGTGGTTTCCAGTTCGGGCAGCGGTCGCTCCCGGCGTTACTTTAGATAGGAGGCGCGAACCGGATCAACGCGTCCGCACGCTGGTCCGTGTTTCAATTGCCGCTGCCTGTTCGTTCTTCATCCGGATTGCCAGGTCGGTCAGCTCATATTCAGTCGGCTTTTCCCAGCCATCTTCCCAAACGGCGTTACCGAGAAACTTGAGAAATACCGGACGCACGATCTGGCTCGAAATGCCCTTGCTCTGGTATGCCTTCTGAATGGCGCCTGTCGCCGGCAATGCTTCCTGTTCGAAGCGGGCGATCCATACCTTCTGGTCTTCCTGCGGCATCTCCTGAAACATCTCGGACAACTGCGTCCTCTTGTAGGCCATGAACTGCTCGATCAGCTTTAGTCGCTCCGCCTTTGTGTCGTAGCTCTTGCGGGCGGGGAGCACTGCTTCCTTCTCGGTTGCCAGCTGGCCCGACTGCAGTATCGTCAACAGGTACTTTTCCGGCGCCCGCACCGGTTCCATGTTTTGCCGGCGTTGGCGCTCGTTCATGATCGCGATCGCCTCGTCGACCGCCTTGGCGCCAAAGCGAAGCAGCAGCTTTTCTGCCCGGTCCTGCGGCAGACCGGCGCGAATCGCGTTACCGATGGTTTTCAGATCCACCGGCTCGATCGGACGTTGCGCCGGTGCGATCTGCGCCTGCTTGCGCCGCACCCGGAACTGCAGATCCTGTACCGAACGGCCGCTCTTGTGTTCAATCAGCTCCACGTCAAGGTCGGTGACTTCGTTCACCTTCTTGACGGCCTTCTTCACGACGTCGCGATTGAAGATCTTGTATTCCTGGTACGCGCTGGCCGGGCTGTCCGGCGTACCGGTCAACACCGGCCGCCACCATGACCATGCTTGCCGCGCGGTCAAGCCCCCGGGGTTGTCCGCATATCGGCAGCAAATTTCATACAAGACCAGCGAAGCCATGGTGTTCAGCGCTGCCAGGACTTGCAGGGACATCTTGGCGAAGCGTTGCGGATCCAGCAGCTCCTGCTTGATGTTCGGTGCGTAGCTCCATTCCAACGTCAGTTCGTTCCCGCGCTGAATCAGGTCGGCGTGCGCAATGAGGGCCGAGATACTCCATCGAGCCCCCTCACCGGTTGTCGGGGACTGCCATTCGACCCCCGTCGTCGCCATTTGCCGGAAATACTGCTTGATGATTTCCGTATTGTTGGAGTTGAAGTCGATACCAATGGCGATTTCGGACAGCCGTGCACGATAACGCTCCTTGTCCACGCCCTGACGCTGCGCGAACTGCAGCATGACGTTGTAGATCTTCCGAGCAGTGACGGTGATCTTCTCCGACTTCGGCACAATCGCCAGCGTATTGACGGGCTTGCGCAGCAGGTAGTCAGGCTCGGTAGCCCTCGCGCTGCTGCGGCTGCGTCGATTGGAATTGCTGGCTTCTGCCATGGAAACGGCACCGTGATGAATATTTCCGCAAGAGTCTATAGTGAGTATCGGCCAAATGCAATCTCACCTTTCCCGGGCGTTTCATGGCGGCGCATGGTGAGTGAGACTCTTCCCAAGCCCATTCTCCCAAAAGCTCTCACCTATCTTCGCGATCGCCTCTCGTACCATTCACCCTATATCCACTCACCTTGTGACCCAACCGCTCTCACCCTGAGACCCATGATTTCTCACCATCGGTCCCAAATTCTCTCACCGTAACTCCCAAAACGTCTCACCATATCTCCGCTAAGTAACTGATTTTAATAAGAAAAGCGAAGCCTTTAGTTCTTAAAGATGTTGAAGTTGGTTTACTTTTTTTAGCGAAGCTGCCATTTGCCAACGAACTCGGATTGTTTGCGTCCGCAAAGGATTATGCGGAAAACAGGAATTTAATGAAAATTCGATGAATTTCTAGTAGGAGAGTAACGAGTATGTGACGTAGAATAAATTGTCATCGAAAAACCAATGGGAGTCCTATGATTGCACCTGATTTTAAAAGTCCGCAGAAGATACATATCAGCGATATTGTCGACCAGGCGGAGCGCGCGGCCCAGATGGTCAACCAGATACGGTCAAGAATGTTGGCGCCGAACGCCATCAAGAATCCGCCAGTCTTTTCGTCTACGCAGCTCGCCGCGCTGTGCGGTATTGACAAGGGCCAGGTCGCGTACCGGATCAGCAAGGCGGATCTGCCCCCGGGCCAATTGAACGACAAAGGGTCCCGTCGAGAATTCACTCTTCAGGAAGCACGCGTGTGGGTACAACAATATCGCGCGGCACATCTCCGACCCCAGGGTGCCCGTGCGATCACGCTTGCAATTGGCAACTTCAAAGGTGGCGTCAGCAAGACGACGACCGCTATGGTAATGGCACAGGGACTCTCCCTGCGGGGTCACAAGGTTCTAGTAGTGGACGCTGATCCCCAGGGTTCCTTGACTACATTATTCGGCATCATGCCAGATACGGAAGTCACTGAGGACCAGACAATTGCGCCTCTGGTGTACGGGGACACCACTTCGATCCGGTCTTCGATCCAGTCCACGTACTGGGATGGTATCGATCTTGTTGCTGCATCGTCCAGCCTGTTCTCGGCGGAGTTTGTCTTGCCGTCGCGTCAGATGAAGGATCCGGAGTTTCAGTTCTGGGATGTTCTCAATCTCGGCCTGGAGGATGTACGGGACGACTACGACGTCATCATCATTGATACTCCGCCGTCGTTGTCCTACGTAACGATCAACGCTTTCATGGCGGCGGACGGCCTGATGGTGCCGCTTCCGCCTAACGCACTCGATTTCGCGAGCAGTGCGCAGTTCTGGAGCCTCTTCAGCGATCTCGCGTCCAACCTTGTCGAGAGTGCCGGCATCAGCAAGACTTTTGATTTCATTCATGTATTGCTGGCCCGCGTCGACTCGTCGGATGTGGCCAGCGACGTTGTCCGGTCCTGGATCTCGGCAACTTATGCTGAGAAGGTGTTGCCTGTGGAGATTCCGAAAACGGCGGTCACATCGTCGAGTTCGGCAGAGTTTGGCACTGTCTACGACATCAGTCGTTACGATGGGAGCATGAAGACGTACAGCCGAGCGCGGGATGCATACGATCGGGTGAACGATCTGGTCGAGGTGTCGATCCGCAATTCTTGGAACGCTCAACTTGCCTGAGGAGAAGCGCATGTCTATCAAGGACCGTCTTGCAAAGAAAACAGAGGGATTGCTCGTTCCGCCAAAAGCCGACAACGCCAGTCCTGCCACACCTTCCGCTCCCCCATTGCGTACGGGGCCTGGCCAGATGTTGATGGTCAATTCCCTCATGAAGGAAAACAACAAGAAGCTCGAAGTGCTTGAGGCCCGATTGAAGGAGTTCGAGGGTGCCCTTCCTGTGCGGCTGATCGACCCCGCATTGATCACCGCATCTCGCTGGGCAAACCGCGACAAGCGCAGTTTTGATCTGCCGGCTTTCAAGGCACTGAAGGAGGAGATCGCGGAAGCGGGTGGCAACGTGCAACCAATCAAAGTTCGCCCCAGGAAGGATGACCCGGAGCGGTTTGAACTCGTGTTCGGCCATCGCCGTCATCGCGCCTGCCTTGAGTTGGATCTGCCTGTACTTGCGTTGGTCGAGGATGTGTCAGACCAGGACCTGTTCAAGGAGATGGATCGGGAGAATCGTGCCCGCGCCGACCTCGCTCCATGGGAACAAGGTGTCATGTATCGCAGGGCGCTCAGCGAGCAATTGTTCGCCTCGCAGGATCAGCTGGCGCGAGAGCTTGGAGTCGATCCCGGCAACCTGAGCAAGGCGTTGCGGTTGGCTGATCTTCCAGAGGCAGTCGTGCAAGCTTTTGCCTCGCCGCTCGACTTGCAGTTCCGTTGGGCGAAGGCACTCAACGACGCGCTGCAGGCTGACCCCGATGGCGTACTTGCACGGGCTCAAGAGCTGAGCGCCAATCGTTCAGTGGCACAGACACCGAAGGAAGTCTTCGAGCTGCTTTGCGGAATAGGTGCAGCACAGCCGTCTACGGAAGTTGTGATTGTCGACGGCAAGGTCGTTGCGAAAGTCGTTTTTGACGGCCTGAAAGCCTCAGTGCAATTTACACGAGGCGCAATTGACGGCGCACGGATCAAGGAACTGGCGTCTAGCCTTCAGACTTTCCTTTCAAAGAAGTAGGTTCTTGTACGGTACAAGAGCCCTCTTGTAAAACATGAGACATACTCTTGTACCGTACAATTGACCTACTCACTCCTGCAGGGCACGTCAGCGACGTGCCCTTTTTTATCCCAAAAGTTCTCACCTGATCTTCTCGGTCCACCGAGTGACACGAAGGGCAGTCGAGAGTGCCGCACAAGGCGCGTCGAGCAAATCGCGCTCCGACGGCCGAACATGACCATCAACCATTCTGGAGCCTGCTTCACAGCCGAGGTAGCGCTTCAAGAAATAACGTATTGGTGAGTAACCGCCTGATGAGAACAAACGCCTTGCCCAGTCAGGCAGCCGATCAACCGTGTGAAGCGATGAGCGGACATTTCCTCAGTATTCAGGCGCAAGTTTGCCGCCAAGGTCAATCAATGTGAGTGCAGGTCGACTCGAGGTCAGCTGCCGAAAAAACTCCGTCCTTCCCCTAGCCCTTCGTCCCCCAAATCTTCTCACCGTCGCTGCAATATCAACCTTCCGTTGCCATGACAGCCGCGGGTGATCTGGCACTGCCACCGCAATCCCAAATCTTCTCACCTGGAGCTCACGTATGATCCTCATCCTTTGACGATGAAAAGCGCGCACTCCAGCAACGTCGGCCGCCGCACGTAGGTCGGCATCCCGCACCCCTGAAACCAAGTGCCCCTCCACTCACCTCTGCGGTGGCGAATTGAGGTGCACGGCTTCCCAATTCTTCTCACCTTACCGACATCTCTACCGCGCTGGCAAGCAGCGGGGATGAGCAATGCCAAAGACCGGATCGTAGCTCGGCGACGAGGAGCGCGGCCCAGGACCGGGCGGGGGAAACCGGGCTTAAGTCCTTGTTTTTGCCGAAGAAAAATACAAGCCCTTACTACGAGGCAGCTTCTTGAAACATTTTTTGCGATAAATGATAATAAGTCCTCCCTCGCTTTTTCCTCTGGCATACGGCGCGCTCAATGGCGACTTCAAACCCTCGGTCGGACAAATTCGCGTCTCTGGTCTCGAAATCGCCATCTGCGATCCGCAGGCAAAGGCTGCACGCCGGGCACTTCGCATTCATGCGCGCCGTCGTCCAGGGCCTGGATACCCGGCAAAGCTGGGACCGCTACCTTCGGTTGGAAGGTGAGCACGACGACATTCGCCACGTTCGGCGGATGATCCAGCGAATCCGGGATGAATTTGCCGCAGCAGCGAGGCGGTGCTCGCGGCACGGCATCGCGCGGCTCATGCAGATCGATGCCGAGCGCATCGCCGATTCACCGCCTTCCCTGCCGAGTCTCGAGGAATTCGCAATCGAACACGGGCTGGACGGCTTTTCGCAGGTTGAGCAGCTGGAGTACTACAAGGCGCATTTGGGCGCGGCACCTGGCGCCCAGTCCCGACGAAAGCGCGTGATCGCCCGCCAGCTCGAGGCATTGCGCTGGCTTGAAGACCTGGTGGCAGTGCCGCCACGACCCGAAGACCCGCCGGAATACTGGCTGAATCCCGACTTGGCGAAACGCCTGGAAAAGGTCGGAATCACGACGCTTGCGGCGCTCGCGCTGCGCGTCAACGGCATTGGACATCGCTGGTGGGCCGGCATCCCGGGGATCGGCGCAGGCAAGGCGGAACGCATTGTCGGCTGGCTGCGTGCGCAGCAACCAGCCCTGGGAATCACGATCGGCGCACACGTCGGTACGCCTCGCAACATGACGAGTAGGTCCGAGCTGCTAGGGCTGGTACAAAACGCCAGCGGAATAGTGCCTATCGAGAAATTCGTGCCGCCGACGGGGCTCGACGGCAGCCGCGGAGAATTCAGGGCGGACCGCGAACGCAACCGCCTCGACGCTGACACGGATATTCCCGCCATGTTTGCCTGGATCGCGTCGAAGGCGTCGCCAAGCGAGGGCGCGGCGCCGTCCGTCGTTTCGACGCCCGTCCCCGAGCAGCGCTTGCAAAGCCTGAACAGCACCCAGCGCTCATACCTCAAGGAAAGTGAGCGCTTCCTGCTCTGGTCGGTGCTGGTACGCGGCAAGCCGCTATCATCGTTAACTCCCGAGGATTGCCAGGCTTTTCTCCAGTTCATCGCGGACCCGCAACCTGCCACGACGTGGTGTGGTCCCCGTGGACGGGAAAAATGGAGTCCCCTGTGGCGCCCGTTCGAAGGCCCGCTTTCTCCAGCCGCCCGACGCCATGCGGCGGTGGTGCTGAAGAATATGTATGGCTTCTTTGTCGTCAACGGCTATGTCGTGGCAAACCCCTGGCAGCAGATCCCGCTTCCCGCGCCGTCTGCAAGCGGCAAGCGGGAATTCGATGCGACCCACTGGCAATGGATAATGCAACATGCAGGAACATTAGCGCTTACATCGGCCAACCAGCGCCTGCTGCTTGCCCTCAAACTGATCCGCACGACCGGCATCCGCCTGGGCGAGGCTGTCGGCGCACGAGTGGATGATATTCGCTTCGACGGTGGCCTCGCATACCTGCATATCCCGGCCAAGAGCGGCAAGGATCGCAGCGTGCCTCTGAGTCAGGACATCTTGTCCCGCCTCTCGGATTACCTGGCTGCCCGGAGCCTGCACCCGGATCCTGCCAACCCGGCGAACCGGGGGGCGTTCCTGCTTGGAGCGGCAAGTGACCTGGGTGAACGCGCGCCATGGTCACCAGCAAAATTCCGGGAAGCCGATCCAAAACGCGGAATCAATGCCGGAACACTATGCGCGCAATTGAAGGTTTTTTTTGCCGCCTGTGTCTCTGCACGAAAAGACATGCCGAAAGACGACCAGCGATTGTTTCTTTCCGCGACCTCCGGATGGCTGCGTTCGGCTCGTGCCGCTTCCCCGCCGATTCCCCCCGCAGAATGAATAAACGAAAAGTCAGAGGCCCAATGTGCGCAGCATCGACCGCGGAGCGAGACATTACGGCCGCCGTTAGTACGTTTACCCTGCCCGATTCCACTTGCCGCGCGACGGAGACGCCCGCCAGCGCAGCGGAGCAGCCGCTAAACGTTTCACAAGCCTTCGCTTCCCTGTACTTGTCCTGGCTCGCGGCACGGGATGCAAGCCGTAGCACCGCGCGCGACGCGCGTCCTCTCAAGACAAGCTCTGCATCGGTGTATCAGCAAATGTGGAAGGCGTTCGCCAACTACTGCCTGGCGAACCGTTTGCACCTGTCGACGCTGACGGAGGCCGACATCAACCGCTTCCTGCAGACACGCCCGGCGCGCGGCGGTGGCGAAGCCGCTGCCGTCCTCAGTGCGCGCTATCAGTGGCGATTCCTGGTGCTGATAGACCGGCTGCTCCGCCTCGATGCCGAACAGCGCGGGACAGCTCCCAATCTTGCCGCCCATGCCCTCCTGCAGCGTCCGCCCCACCGACGGGCGAACGCCGTCGAGCAGGACGAGGCGCCGCGGTTCCTCTCTGCTTCTGACACGCACCGGCTGATCGAGTACCTCGAGCAGTCGATCGCCGACGGCAAACAGGCTGCATCATGGAGACGGGCAAGAGACGCGGCGGCGGTCACTGTAATGCTCGGTGGCGGGTTGACTCCTGCGGAAGTCAGGCGGCTGCGGCTGGCAGACGTAATCCGGGATAAGCAGGAGGGTGGCTTGCCAACGTCGCTTCACATCCCTTCTGCCGACGCTTCCCGGGCTGGCCGCCGTACGCCGCTTCCGGAGTGGGCCGGTCGCATTCTGCTGGCTTGGCTCAGGCAGCGCGCTGGGCACGGGATCGATGGTGAACAGGCTTTTCCGGCGACCAGGACCGGCAAGGTATGGTCTCATACAGGTTGCCAGCAGGCGTGCGGCGCGGTCTTGCAGCGCGCGGGATTGGCAGATGAGAAAGCAGGCCTGTTTCAGCTGCGACATGCATTCGCCATCCGGCACCTCGCCGCCGGTACACCGGAGCACCTCGTGGCTGCCTGGCTCGGCTACCGCGATGCCGACAGCGTCATGCAGTATCGCGGGCTGGCCGTGGTGGAGGGCGAGACGACCGACGGCGCGCCGCCCAAACAGTTATGATGGGCGAGCTCATCACATACCTATACCCATTCGCTCTATGCCTTTCCAGAAATTACGCAGCAGGCAGATCGCCGCGATGCAGGCCGAAGTCCAGGAATTTGAAGATCCGGCAAGCGGCGCCAGGCACATCCATCTCGCAAACAAGGACAAGGAATACGTCTTCCTGGTGGGATTCCCCACGGTTCCCGATGCAAGCGACGGTCGTGCGCACATCCTGGAACATCTTGCCCTGTGCGGCAGCCAGCGGTTCCCTGTCCGCGATCCGTTCTTCGCGATGTCCCGCAGGTCGATCGCGCATTTCATGAATGCCATGACCTATGCGGACAAGACGGTCTATCCATTCGCCAGTACCGACAAGACGGATTTCTTCAATCTCCTGCACGTCTACCTCGATGCCGCGTTCTTCCCGCGCCTCGACTATCTCGACTTCCTGCAGGAGGGATGGCGCCTGGTGCTGGACGGAGAGCAACTCAGCTACCAGGGTATCGTCTTCAACGAGATGAAGGGTGCCTTCGCGGATCCGGTTCGCGCGCTCGATGCCGGCATTGCCGCCGAACTCCTCGCGGGCACCACGTACGCGCACGAGTCCGGCGGCGATCCGCTGCATATTCCATCGCTTACCCATGAAGCCCTGCGCGCGTTCCACGCGACGCACTATCATCCGTCACAGGCAGTCTTCATGACCGCCGGCGACATCGATCCTGCGGAAATTCAAAAGGTGATCGATGACGAAGTTCTCGGCAAGCTTTCCGGCCGCATGCCACGCCTGCTTCCGGAGCTTGCGCCGACGTGGACCGCGCCGCGGCGGACCAGTGTTGCCGTACCAGGCAGGGACTATGGCGTTCAGGTCGCCTGGCTGCTGGGCGAGAGTGTCGATGTCGCGTCCCACTACGAAGCCATCCTGCTAGACACCGGCTTGCTGGGCAATGCCGCGTCGCCCGTGGCAAGGGCAATGGAGAGCGCGGGGTACGGCAGACCTTCGGCGATGAACGGCGCCGACACCGGCATGCGACAGATTGTTTTCCACCTCGGGATGGAAGGTTTGCAGCAGGACCAGCTGGCGAACGCGCGCGACCGTATCTGGAGCGCCCTCACGCGTGCCGCCGAGGAAGGCGTCCCGCGTTCGATGCTCGAAGCCGCGCTGCGCGATCACCGTTTCCGCCAACGGGAAATCGCCGCCGGTTCGATGCCCAACTCCATGCGCCGGCTCCTCCGCGCGATCCCCTACGAGATGTACGGCGGCGACGTGATGAACGGGTTCGACAACGAAAACGTACTCGTGGAGTTGCAGCAAAAGATCGCCGATCCGTCCTACTTCAAGGGACTGGTGCGCAAGCTGCTCGACGCAACGACCCGGCTGGATGTCGACGTGGTGCCCGATCCGGCCTTCTTCGACAAGCGCGACAAGATGGAGCAGGCACAGTTGCAGGCGCGCCTGGCCGAGCTGGACGACGCCGAGAAGGCGCGCCTGCGTCGCGAGGCGGCCGCGCTGACCGAGCGCCAGCGCGCCCCCGTGAACAACGACGTGCTTCCGCGCATCCGGCCCGACGATCTCGACCCCGCTCCGCGGCAAGCAGTCGCGCTTGTTGCGGACGCCACCGGCCATGCAGGCATTCCCGTCGCTTCCAACGGCGTCTCCTACGCACGAGTGCTGTATGACTTGTCTGAGCTCGCCCCGGACGACTGGCCCTGGCTGCAGCTGTATGTGGAGCTTGCTCCGGAGCTCGGAGTCGGCAGCAGGGCGTACGACATGGCCGACGCGTGGCGCCATGACAAGGTGCCGTACTTTGATGTGGACGTTCACGTGATGCAGCGTCAGGATGCCAGCGGCGCGCTGCGCATCGTTGCCGACTTCTACGCCAAGGGCCTGCGCGAGGAGAATGCTTCCATTGCCGAGGTGCTGAGCGAGTCCATCCAGTCCGCCCGATTCGACGAACATGAACGGATCGCATTCCTGATCGACAGTACGATGCAGGACCTGCGCGACGAACTGGCGGAAAGCGGCGATGACTATGCCAAGCTGGCCGCTACCGCGCCGTTATCGCCGTTGCGGCAGTATGAAGAACGCGTGCGGGGCATAGCCTATCTCGCATTCTTCCGGGAGATCCACACGCAAAGCGGCACCGAAGCCGGCATGCGGCACCTCACCCGCCGCCTCTCCGATCTGCACCGGCGCATCCTTGCCGCACCGCGCCTCGTGCTGACGGCGGGAGCCGCGGAGGATGTTCGGCAGTTGGCGACGTTGCTGGACCTGCCGTCGGCCCCGCCTGCAACAGAGACGTTCTCCGCCACTGCGCTTTCGCCGGCCGATCGGGCGAAATACGCCGGGGTCGCGTTGCATGCGCCGGCCCAGGTCAACCATTGCTACGCCGCCTGGCCCGGTCCGGCAATGTCCCATCCCGACGCTCCCGTGCTGTCGGTGCTCGGTGAGTTGATGACCAATCTCGTACTGCATCAGGCCCTGCGCGAGGAAGGCGGCGCATACGGTGGCCAGGCCGCCTATTCGACGGAAGCGGCACTGTTCGTGATGATGTCCTATAGGGATCCGCGCCTGAAGGAAACCTACGAGGTCTTCCAGCAGGCGACGGAATGGGTGCTGCACGCCGATATCTCACAGGAGAAACTGGAAGAGGCCATCATTTGCGTCATGCAGGGCCTCGATCGCCCTCGCACGCCGTTCGAAGAGGTCATGTGGTCATGGCAGCTGCAGCAGAAAGGCATCACCGAGGAGATGCGCCGGCAATACCGGAGCGGGGTATTGCAGTGCACGGTGCAGCAGTTGAAGGCGGCAGCGGGGACCTGGTTGCACGGCAAGCCGTTCAACCGGGCGGCATTCGTCGGCAACCCCGACCAGCCTCTCGCCGGGCTCGCGCTGTTACGGCTTCCGGAGCTTGCAGAATGAGTGTGGCGGCTGAGAACGCGCCGCAAGTCATGCCGGCGTATCGATTGCAATCCCCGGGCGTCGCATGGACAACCTCAGCCATACGGTAGCCGGCCTGGCAGCGGGCGAGCTCTTGCACAGAATCCTCGCGCCCGAAACGAAGCCGGAAGACACCAGGACGCGCCACCGCCTGCTGCTTACCACCGCGGCGCTCGCTTCGAACTTCCCGGATCTCGACCTCGTTCTGACGCCGCTGCTACCGGCGCCGCTCGGCTACCTGCTGCACCACCGCGGTCATACGCACACGATCGTGTACGCCCTGCCGCAGATGCTTCTGCTGGCTTCAGTGTTGCTGGCCTGCTGGCGCTCTGCACGTCAACTCGTCATGCACAGCCGAAGTGCCCGGGCTGGCTTTCTCATTGCGCTGGCCGCCGGTTTCAGCCTGCACCTTGCAATGGACTACCTGAATTCCTACGGCCTGCATCCATTTCACCCCTTCGACTCAAGATGGAGGTATGGCGACATGGTTTTCATCCTGGAGCCGATGTTCTGGGTGACGCTTGGCCTGCCGATGGCATTGATGATTCCGCGCCGCACACTGCGCATCTTGTTGATCTTGCTACTGCTCGGCGTTCCGCTGTACTTCACGTTGCAGTCGTATCTCGTGTGGTTCTCGCTGTTGGGGTTGTATGCTGTTGCGGCGCTGCTGTCGGTCGCCCATTGCAGGACTAGGCGTGGCGTCACCGTCGCCGCCGGCATGCTGGTCATCTTCATCGGCGGGCAGGCGGCCGCCTCGTACGAAGCGGAACGCGGTGTACGCGAGGTGCTGCTTGCACAGCACCGGGGCACGCGCGTGCATGACATCGCGCTGACTGCATTTCCAGCCAATCCACTTTGCTGGGCGTTTGCATCGGTAGACAGCGATGAGGAGCAGGGTGTATATCGACTCAACCGCGGCATCGCAAGCATTGCCCCCGGCGTGCTGCCGGCAAAGGACTGCCCGGCCTCCCTGAATCCGGCGCGAAATGCTGTTCCGGGAGGCGTCATCATCATTGGTACGGCGCACGGAAGTCTTGCGGAGTTGCGTGACATGAAGCGAGAGAACTGCTTCTTCGATGCCTGGTTGCGTTTTGCCCGTATCCCCTTGCTGGTCAACAATGAGGCAATCGATCTGCGATTTGCCTCGACCCCAAATGGAAATTTTACGGCTATTCAGCTGCAGGACTTGCGGTCGGAGGCGTGTCCTGAAACCGTCCCTCGTTGGGATTACCCGCGGCGCGATCTTATCGACCGGGCCCCGCCGCCCGGGGACGCCTAGCCGGAAGGACTGAAAGTGCATCAGTCGGCGGCTGAACTTTATATGGCGTTACGCGGCAAACACCGTTAATATACGCGCGCAGCACCCAAAAAAATCCACTTCAGGAAATCGAGCGAGACACAAGCCCGCCGGCGATCCCGGCGGGCTTGTTTTATTCACGCGGTGAATATCTGTTATCACGTCTTTGAAGCAGACGGTTGTGTTGCTTCACGTTAATATTCATTCGTCTCCTCCAACTCTCCTTGAATTGGATTTACCCGCAAGCCGCAAGGCCTGCGGGTTTTTTTTCGTCCTTGTATTCGCGAGAGCGCGGAAAAACACGAAAAAAAGAGGCCCGCAGGCCTCTTTTCTCATCCGCTGTTGCCGGTCAGAGCCGAACAGTATCCGCCACCTCGCGGAAGTCCTGGATCTGGTCGAAGTTCATGTAGCGGTAAATATCGGCCGCATTCTTGTCGATCACCCCGATATTCGCCATGTACTCTTCCTTCGAAGGAATCTTGCCAAGCATGGCGCAGACGGCTGCCAGCTCCGCTGAGCCGAGATAGACGCGCGTGTCAAGGCCGAGACGGTTCGGGAAGTTGCGCGTCGACGTCGACATGGCGGTGGAACCCTTGCGTATCTGCGCCTGGTTACCCATGCAAAGCGAGCAGCCCGGCATTTCCATGCGCGCGCCCGTACGACCCAGAGTCCCATAGTGGCCTTCCGACATCAGCACCTGCTGGTCCATCTTGGTCGGCGGAGCGATCCACAACCGCACCGGGATGTCCGTTTTCCCTTCCAGCAGCTTGGACGCCGCGCGGAAGTGGCCGATGTTGGTCATGCAGGAGCCGACAAAAACTTCATCGATCTTGTCGCCAGCGACGTCGGACAACGTTTTCACATCATCCGGGTCGTTCGGGCAGGCGACGATCGGCTCGTGGATGTCCGCGAGATCGATCTCGATCACTGCTGCATACTCCGCATCGGCGTCCGGTGCCAGCAGCTCGGGCTTGCCGATCCAGTTTTCCATGGCCTTGATGCGGCGCTCGAGCGTGCGCTTGTCCTCGTAGCCGTTGGCGATCATCCACTTCATCAAGGTGATGTTCGAGTTCATGTACTCGATGATCGGTTCCTTGTCGAGGCGGACAGTGCAGCCCGCCGCCGAGCGTTCGGCCGAGGCGTCGGAGAGCTCGAAGGCCTGCTCCACCTTCAGCTGCGGCAAGCCTTCGATTTCCAGGATGCGGCCGGAGAAGATATTCTTCTTGCCCTGTTTCTCGACCGTCAGCAGTCCCTGCTTGATGGCGTAAAGCGGAATTGCGTTCACCAGGTCGCGCAGGGTCACGCCCGGCTGCATCTTGCCCTTGAAGCGGACCAGCACGGATTCAGGCATATCGAGGGGCATCACGCCGGTTGCAGCGGCGAATGCGACGAGGCCCGAACCCGCAGGGAACGAGATGCCGATCGGGAAACGCGTGTGCGAGTCGCCGCCGGTCCCGACAGTATCCGGTAGCAGCAGGCGGTTGAGCCACGAATGGATCACGCCGTCGCCCGGACGCAGCGAAACACCGCCGCGGGTAGAGATGAATTTCGGCAGCGTCAGGTGCGTGCGCACATCCACAGGCTTCGGATACGCAGCGGTATGGCAGAACGACTGCATCACCAGATCGGCCGAGAAGCCGAGACATGCCAGGTCCTTGAGTTCGTCGCGTGTCATCGGCCCGGTCGTGTCCTGCGAACCCACCGTGGTCATCTTCGGCTCACAATAGGTACCGGGGCGAATTCCTTGTCCTTCCGGCAGTCCGCAGGCGCGGCCCACCATCTTCTGCGCGAGCGAGTAGCCCTTGCCGCTGTCGGACGGGTTCTGTGGCAGACGGAACAGCGTCGACGGCGGCAGGCCGAGCGCTTCACGCGCCTTCGAAGTCAGGCCGCGGCCAATGATCAACGGAATCCGGCCGCCAGCGCGCACTTCGTCGAAAATAACGTCCGATTTCACCTTGAACTCGGAGATTACCTGGCCGTTCTTCAGCGCCTTGCCTTCATAGGGCCGCAGTTCAACCACGTCACCCATTTCCATCTTGGAGACGTCGAGTTCGACCGGCAGCGCTCCCGCGTCTTCCATCGTGTTGTAGAAGATCGGAGCGATCTTGCCGCCGAGGCAAACCCCGCCAAACCGCTTGTTCGGAATGAACGGAATGTCATCGCCGGTGAACCAGAGCACCGAATTTGTCGCCGACTTGCGGGACGAACCGGTACCAACGACGTCACCGACATACGCGACCTGGTGGCCTTTGGCCTTGAGGGCTTCGATCTGCTTGATCGGACCAACCTTGCCCGGTTCGTCCGCCTCGATTCCCGGCCGCGGGTTCTTCAGCATCGCCAGAGCGTGCAGCGGGATGTCCGGGCGCGTGGTGGCATCAGGAGCGGGGGAAAGATCGTCCGTATTGGTCTCGCCGGTCACCTTGAACACTGTCACGGTCAGGCTTTGCGGCACTTCCGGGCGCGAGGTGAACCATTCGGCGTCGGCCCAGGATTGCAGCACTGCCTTCGCGTTGGCACTACCCTTGTCAGCCAGTTCCTTGACGTCGTGGAAGTAGTCGAACATCAGAAGAGTCTTCTTCAGGCCTTCGGCCGCCACCGTACCGACCGAGGCATCGTTCAACAGGTCGATCATCGGCTTGATATTGAATCCGCCCAGCATGGTGCCGAGCAGCTCGGTCGCCTTGGCGCGCGAAACAAGAGCGCATTGCTCTTCGCCCTTTGCAAGTTTCTCGAGGAATGCAGCCTTGACCTTCGCGGCGTCGTCCACGCCCGCAGGAATACGATAGGAGAGCAGTTCAACCAGAAACTCCTCTTCACCTTTCGGCGGGTTCTTCAGCAGGGAAATCAGCTCTTCCGTCTGTTTCGCGGACAGCGGCAGGGGAGGAATGCCGAGGGCAGCGCGTTCGGCGGCATGTTGGCGATAGGCTTCTAGCATGGACGTTCTCGCAGAATAGGTTGATTGGTACAGCATGGCGTCCGCGGCAGAAGCGGCGCGCCGCCCCCGCGTGGAATTGCCGCATTATAGCATTTCGCCGTATCAAGTCTTCTATAAGACATAAGACAACGCCCTGCATCGCGCCACTGCTTGCAACAGCTCAATGAAGAGATCAGCAGACCTTGCGCAAGAAAGGTATTGACGCCCGCCACGAGATGCCGCATAATCTCGTTTCTCTGCTGCTGACGAACAAAACGATTCGCAGCGACGGCGCCGGAAGGTGCAGGCGGACAGATCTTTAACAAGTAACAGCCGATAAGTGTGGGCGCTTGGTGGAGTGCGGCGATGAGAGATCATCGTA
>NZ_DATCMQ010000002.1:0-73762 GCF_036563305.1 Noviherbaspirillum sp.
GCTCCGGGGAGACCGAGGATTCCACGATCGCCGATATCGCTGTCGGCACCAATGCGCTGCAGATCAAGACCGGCTCGATGTCGCGTTCCGACCGCATGGCCAAGTACAACCAGCTGCTGCGCATCGAGGAAGACCTGGGCGACATCGCCAGCTATCCCGGGCGCTCCGCGTTCTATAATCTTCGCTAATCGCTAACACAAGCGACGCGTACGCAACAGTGACCTCGGGGCACCTGCTCCCAGGTCACTGTTTCGCATAGAATGCCGCATGCGCCTGATCACCCTCAGCCTCGCCGCCCTGCTTCTGCTGATCCAGCTTCCCTTGTGGCTGGGGAAGGGCGGCTGGCTGCGCGTCTGGGATCTGGACAACCAGGTGAGTGAGGCGCACACGAAGAATGATGCGCTGAAGGCGCGCAACGACAAGCTTGATTCCGAGGTGCGCGACCTGCGCGACGGCACCGAGGCGGTCGAGGAACGCGCCCGCTATGAACTCGGCATGATCAAGGACGGCGAGATCTTCATCCAGATCGTCGAACCGAACGGCAAGTCGGCACCGCTGCCGCCGCTGCCGTCTGCGCCCGCCGGCGACTGACCGGCCGCCGCAGGCCGTTGCGGCGCCAGCCACACCCGCCACCGCAGTACTTCAGGCTCAGTGCCGTGCAGTCCCTGCCTGCTGCATGGCATCCGATGGATTTTCCGCTGCAAACAGCTGCGCGCAATCGACCTTGTCGAATTCATAGTGCTGGCCGCAGAAATCGCAGTTGATCGCCAGCTTGCCAAGGTCGGCCAGTGCCGCATCAATCTCCTCCTTGCCGAGCAGGCGCAGCATGTTGCCGACCTTCTCACGGGAGCAGGAACACTGGAAGCGCGGATGCCGCGGCTCGAAGACCCGGATCGTCTCTTCCCAGAACAGGCGCCGCAGCAGCGTGTTGATGTCGGTCGCCAGCATTTCCTCCCTGCGCAGGGTGGAGGCCAGGGTCACGGTATGGTTCCAGGTCTCGGCGGTGTCGGCGACCTGGGCCCCGCTGCCACCTTCCCCGGGCAGCTTCTGCAGCAGCAGCCCGCGTGCGACCTTCTCGTCTGCAGCAAGCCACAGGCGCGTGTCAAGCTGCTCGGAACGCAGCATGTAGTTCTCGATCACGACCGCCACCGAGTCCCCGTCAAGCGGGACGATGCCCTGGTAAGGCTGTTGGCCAGGCAGCTTGTCCTTCGGGTCAAGCGTGATCACGAATCGCCCGTGGCCGCCGGCATTGACCAGTTGCGTCAGCGTGGCCTCGCCGGGAATCACCGCTTCCTCCGCAAGCTTTGCCGTGGCGCGCATATGCAGTTCCGAATCGCATTCCACCACAAGCAGTTTCACCGGGCCGTCGCCATGCATCTGCATCACGACCATGCCGTTGAATTTCAGGTTGGCCGTCAGCAGGGCCGCCGCCGCCAGCATCTCGCCGAGCAGCCTGCGTACCGGCGCCGGATAGGCAGCTCGCGCTTGTACCTGGTGCCAGGTCTCTGAAATCTCGACCAGTTCGCCGCGCACTGCGGCATTCTCAAAGAGGAATCGTTGTAGCGTGTCCATGCCTATCCAATCTGCTTCAGGCCCTGTTTGAAGAGCTGGCCACGCTTCACGTAGCTGGCCGTATTGACGCGCATTCGGGCGATATCTTCCTCGCCCAGCGTGCGCACCGCTTTCGCAGGCGCGCCGATGATCAGCGAGTTGTCGGGGAATTCCTTGCCTTCGGTGACCAGGGCACCAGCTCCGACCAGGCAATTCCTGCCGATCTTTGCGCCGTTCAGGATCACCGCCTGGATGCCGATGAGCGAACCGTCGCCGATCTGGCAACCGTGCAGCATGGCTTGGTGACCGATGGTCACGTTGCTGCCTACGTCGAGCGGCATGCCGGGGTCGGTATGCAGCACCGCATTCTCCTGGATGTTGCTGTTTTCGCCGATGCGGATCAGTTCGTTGTCGCCCCGGATCGTGACGCCGAACCAGATACTCGCATTGGCTTCGATGCGGACGCGGCCGATAACGTTCGCGTTCTCCGCGACATAGGCGGATGCATCGACGTCGGGCGCTTGGTCGTCAAGTTGGTAGAGGGCCATGGATTTCCGTAGAATCGAGAGTTTGCAAGTCGTCATTCTACCCGCGCCTCATGATTGATTCAGCCGCTCCAAATGAGCTTGTCGAGAGGGAACTGCGTGCCGCCGCGCTTCACTGGCTCTGCGTCACCGAGCCCGAGCCCAAGGCCGATGGCGTCGCCGCCCTCGGGCGGCGATTTGATGGCGGAGAAATGACGCTGGATCCTGCCCGCTTGCTTCATGCGACGCAAGCGGTGCCGGGCCGTCCGACGCGCCCGCTCCTGGTGCCGCCGCTGGAGGTCGGCCGCCGCTCGATGCGGACGGCCGAGGGCAGGGCGGCGCTGATCCATGCGCTCGCCCACATCGAATTCAATGCGATCAATCTGGCACTTGATGCGATCTGGCGCTTTCCCGGCATGCCGGCCGCGTACTATGCCGACTGGCTGCAGGTGGCTGCCGAAGAGGCGCTGCACTTCTCGATGCTCTCGGCACACCTTGCTTCGCTCGGCTATCGCTACGGGGACTTCCCCGCGCATAACAGCCTGTGGGACATGGCCGAGAAGACCCGTGACGATGTGCTCGCGCGCATTGCGCTCGTACCGCGCACCCTGGAAGCCCGCGGCCTCGATGCTTCACCGCCTGTGCGCGCAAAGCTGGCCCAGGCCGGCGACCATGCGGCGGCAGCGATTCTCGACGTCATCCTGCGCGACGAGATCGGACACGTTGGCATCGGCAACCGCTGGTTTCTGTGGCTGTGCCGCCAGCGCGGCCTCGAGCCCTTGCAGGCGTATGCGGACCTGGCCCGGCAGTATAAGGCGCCGCCGCTGCGTGGTCCCTTCAACCTGGATGCGCGTCGCGCCGCCGGATTTACGGAAGACGAGTTGATCGCCTTGCAGCAATAGGATGTTGCGCAAGAACAAGCGCAAGAAACTTCGCTGCAGTGCGGGAGTCTCTAGGGGAAGGAGACGCCGCTTCCCATGGCGGCGTCTCGTCCACAGAGGGAGGTGTGCGATGTTGAATCTCTTCAAATCTGCCACTGCATTACTTGCAGGAGGAGTGCTGGTGTTTGGGCTGGCTGCATGCGAGAAGCGCGAGCAGGCGGCCGGCGGCGAAGGGCCGGCGGAACGTGCCGGGCAGCACATAGACCAGGCGGCGGCCAAGGCCGGGCAGGAGCTGAACAAGCTCGCCGACAAGGCAGGACAGGGCATGCAGCAAGCCGGCGAGAAGCTTCAGAACAAGGCGCAGGAAGCGCAGCAGCAGGAACCCCAGAAGCAATAACAGGCCGCGCCGCACCGCGCGCCGGCATGCACCCGGCGTCACCGCTTTACGCCGGGGCGAGCTGCTTGCGCAGCAACGTGCACGCATTCTTCCTGTCCTGTACCAGGCTGCATCATGCTCACCGACCGAAAATCGGTCACGCTCGCGCTGCAGGGCGGCGGATCGCACGGTGCATTCACCTGGGGCGTCCTCGACCGCCTGCTTGAGGACCGCCGCGTCCGGATCGAAGGCATCAGCGGCGCGAGCGCCGGGGCAATGAACGCCGTCGTGCTCGCGCATGGCATGACCGTCGGGGGACGGGAGGGCGCGCGTCAGGCGCTTAGCGACTTCTGGGAGGCGGTGGCAGGTACCGCGCCGTTCAGCCAGTGGCCCGAGAGCCTGCTCGGCGCCACCAGGGGATCCACGTCAGGTTTGCCGGTCGCCTACAAGCCCATGCTGTCGCTGCTTCGGGTGTTTTCGCCGTACCAGCTCAATCCCTTCGACATCAATCCGCTGCGCGCGATCCTGGCGCGGCAGGTCGATTTCGATGGCGTGCGCAAGAGATGTCCGATGCGGCTGTTCATCGCGACGACCCATGTCGCCACCGGCACCCTGAAGCTGTTTCGCACGCGGCAGCTGAGCCTGGACGTGCTGCTTGCGTCGGCCTGCCTGCCTCTGCTGCATCGTGCGGTGGAGATCGACGGCGAGGTGTACTGGGATGGCGGGCTGACGGCGAATCCGCCACTGCTGCCGCTGGTGCAACGGTGCAGCGCGCGCGACATCATCGCGGTGCTGCTGCATCCGTGTCCTGGCACCAGGCTGCCGGTCACCGCGGAAGCGATCTCCCACCGTCTCGCGGAGATGAATTTCAGTTCAACCTTTTTCGCCGAGCTGCAGGTGCTTGTGCAGGCGCAGCGCGAGGCGAAACGCAGCTGGTTCGCCGTCGGCCGGATGGAGCGCCGCCTGCGCGGCCTGAACATGCACGCAGTGGAGTCGGGCGACATGATGAGCAGCCTCGGGCGGCACAGCAAGCTCAATGCCCATCCGGCTTTCATCCGGCGCCTGCACGCCGAGGGCAGGGAGCGTGCGCATGCCTGGCTGCAGCAGAACTTCCGGGACCTTGGCGTGCGTTCCTCGTTCCGGCCTAGCCGCCTGTTTGGCTAGCGCGGTCCTGTTCGAGCAGGCGCAGTATCCGGCGCTGCACCTTGCCAGTGGTTGTCATCGGCAGCTCGGCAATGAACTCGATCTCTTTCGGATATTCGTACGGCGCCAGTTTCCCCCGCACGTGTTCCTGCAACTCCGCAATCAGCGCAGCGTCTTCCGCTTTGCCCCGTGGCGTTTCCGGTGTCAGCACGACGAATGCCTTGACCAGGTTGCCGCGCTCGGCGTCCGGCTTGGGTACCACGGCGACATTGGCGACAGCCGGATGCTTGACGAGGCAGTTCTCGATCTCGGAGGGGCCGATGCGGTAACCGGCCGCTTTGAACATGTCATCCGCCCGGCCCTGGTACCAGAGATAGCCGTCCTCGTCCGTCAAGGCGAGATCGCCGGTGCGGCACCAGTCGCCGCTGTACTTGTTGCGGGTTGCGTCCGGATTCTTCCAGTAGCCGAGGAAGAAGATCGGGTCCGGCGTCCCGTGGATGTCGGTGCGGTGCAGGGCGACCTCGCCCGTCTGCCCGGGGCCCAGCGGATTGCCGTCGTCGTCGATCACCGCGACACGGTGTCCCGGATAGGGCCGTCCCATGCTGCCCGGGCGCGCCGGCCAGCGCTGCGCACTATTGCCGACGATGTAATTCATCTCGGTCTGGCCGAACATCTCGTTCGGCGTCACGCCGAGCGCGCGCTCGCACCAGTTGAAGACCGCGTCGCCGACCGCCTCGCCCGCGCTCATGATCGCGCGCAGCTTCAGCTTGTAGCGCTCGCGCGGGGCCGGTACCGCCTTCATCATCATTTTCAGCGCCGTCGGGAACAGGAAGGTGTTGGTGACGCCGTATTTCTCCAGCAGGCCGAAGGCGGTCTCGGGCGAGAAGCGGCCGCGATAGGCAACGATCGGCTTGCCGAAATAGAGCGTAGGCAGCAACGCGTCCCACAGGCCGCCGGTCCATGCCCAGTCGGCCGGCGACCAGAAGACGTCGCCGTCCCTGGGAAACCAGTTTTGCGAAGCGACGAAGCCGGTCAGGTTGCCGATCAGCGCCGAGTGCGGGATCAGCGCCCCTTTCGGCGCGCCGGTAGTTCCGCTGGTGTAGATCAGGACCGCGGGGTCGGTCGCGCCGGTGCGCGCTTCCTCGCAGTTCTCGGACGCCTGCGCCAGGGCCTGCTGCCAGTCGACGGCGCCCGGGTGCGCGCAGTCCACCGCGATGATGTGGGCCAGACGCGGGCACGCCGGCAGGGATGCAGCCAGGTTGCCGGCGCCGGCGACGTCGACGATGGCCACCGTCGCCTCGCTGTTCTGCAGCCGGTATTCGAGCGCCTCCGGGCCAAACAGGATGGAAAGCGGCATGGCGACGGCCCCCAGTCGATAACACGCGATATGCGCTACCGCGGTTTCCGGTCGCTGCGGCAGGATGATCGCCACCCGGTCGCCCTTGGCCACGCCCATTTCGCGCAGCACGTTCGCGAGGCGGTTTGCCTGCCGGTCCAGCCAGGCGTAGCTGAACTGCGCGGCGTCACCGTCCTCATCCTCGTACTGGATGGCGATGCGCTCGGGATCGTCTTTCCAGCGGGTGCAGCACAGCGTCGCGATGTTCATGTACTCCGGCACCGACCAGCGGAACTCGCGGTACAGCGACGGGTAGTCGTCTTGCTCGACTGGATTGCGGGAGGTGGCTGCGGCAGATGTCATCTGGTCTCCGTTATAATTATCGAACGATCGTTCTATTATGTTTTGTCCGCCCTGCGGCGAGAGCCTGCATTATGCCGTGGAAGGATACCTTCGACATTGACCGCCTGCCCATGAAACCCTCCCGTTCCGAATACATACCGATCCGCGGCCTGCAATACCATGTGCGTCATTGGGGCGACGAAGGCGCTCCCAAGCTCTTCATGGTGCACGGCTGGATGGACATGTCGGCGTCCTTCCAGTTCGTGGTCGACTGCCTGCGTCGCGACTGGCACGTCATCGCTCCCGACTGGCGCGGTTTTGGCCTCACCCGCAATCCCGGGGTCGACAGCTACTGGTTCCCGGATTACCTCGGCGACCTCGACGCGCTGCTCGACCACTATGCCGCCGACGAGGCGGTCAACCTGCTGGGCCACAGCATGGGCGGCAACGTGGTCTGCCTATATGCCGGGGTCCGTCCGGCGCGTATTGCAAAGCTGATCAACCTGGAAGGTTTCGGCCTGCAATTGACGCAGCCCGAGCAGGCGCCGGGGCGCTACGCCAAATGGATGGACGAACTGAAATCGCCTCCCGGCATGCGCAGCTATACGAGCTTGGCCGAAGTGGCGGCCCGGCTGCAAAAGACCAATCCGCGGCTGGGCGACGAACGCGCCGCCTTCCTTGCGGCCAACTGGGCCGAGCAGAATGCCCGCGGCGAGTGGGAAATCCTCGGAGACCCTGCGCACAAGCTCAGCAGTCCCATCCTGTACCGGGTGGAGGAAGTGCTCGCCTGTTGGCGGGCAATCAGCGCCCCCGTGCTTTGGGTGGAGGCGGAGGAAACCGACGCCTGGCGATGGATGGGGCCGAAGGAGCAGGCCCGGGGGGAAATCGACCGCCGCATCGGCCATATTCGCCAGGTGAGGACGGCTTCGGTCCCGGCCGCCGGCCACATGTTGCATCACGACCAGCCGGAAATCCTGGCGGAACTCATCGAGGGATTTCTCTAAGACACCGCAAGACCAGGCCTGCATGAAGGGCGTACAATCGTCGTAACGCATCTCGCCGATTTTCAGAACACGCACCATGCTCAACGTCGACCTCCATTGCCATTCCAACGTCTCCGACGGCGCGCTTGCTCCCGCCCAGGTGGCGGCGCTCGCCCAGGCGAAGGGTGTCGATGTCTGGGCGCTTACCGACCATGACGAGATCGGCGGCATCGCCGAGGCGCGCGAGGCCGCCGGCGACCTCGGGATCCGGCATGTGACCGGGGTCGAGATATCGATCACCTGGGCGGCCCAGACGATCCACATCGTCGGCCTTCGTTTCGACGAGACCAATGAAGACCTGCGCCGCGGCCTTGCCAGTACCCGTTCCGGGCGCGAGCGCCGTGCGCGGGAGATGGCCGCGCAGCTGGCCGAGGCCGGCATCCCCGACGCCTTCGAAGGCGCGCTGAAATACGTGGGCAACCCGGACCTGATTTCGCGCACCCACTTTGCGCGCTACATCATCGAGCGCGGGATCTGCGCCGACGTCGCCGACGTCTTCCGCAACTTCCTGATCGAAGGCAAGCCGGGTTTCGTGCCGCACCGCTGGGCGACGCTCAAGGATGCCGTCAGCTGGATCCGTGGCGCCGGCGGCATTGCCGTGGTCGCCCATCCGGGGCGGTACGACCTCGACGAACTCTCGCTGGATGTTTTCCTGCGCGAATTCAAGCGCTGGGGAGGCGCCGGCATCGAGGTCATCACCGGCAGCCATACGCCCGACGAGTACGGCGAATACGCCAGTGTCGCCCGCAAGTACGGCCTGCTCGCATCGCGCGGTTCCGACTTCCACGCACCCGGCGAGTCGCAAGTCGAGCTGGGCAGCTTGCCTGCCTTGCCTGCGTCGCTGGTGCCGGTCTGGCACGACTGGAACCTGTAGTTCCATCACTCTTGAAATTCTGGTCCGGCAACCGCATCTGCGTCCCGTCGCCGCGTCCTGTCCCAGGGCGTCCTGGTTCCTGAAGGGGGTATCCATGAAAAGAATCGTCTTGTTCCTTGCCACCAACCTCGCGGTCATGCTCGTCATGTCCGTCGTGCTGTCGCTGCTGGGGGTCAACCGTTTTCTGACGGCGAACGGACTCGATCTCGGCATGCTGATGATCTTCTCGCTCGTGGTCGGCTTCACCGGCGCCATCATCTCGCTGCTGATGAGCAAGCAGATGGCGAAGTGGTCGACCGGCGCCCGGGTGATCGACGCGCCTTCCTCGTCCACCGAGCTATGGCTGCTCGACACGGTCAAGCGCCTGTCGGACCGTGCAGGCATCGCCATGCCCGAGGTGGCGGTCTACGATGGCGAGCCGAATGCCTTCGCCACGGGCGCTTTCAAAAACTCGGCGCTGGTCGCCGTGTCCACCGGCCTGCTGCAAGGCATGACCAAGGACGAGGTCGAGGCGGTGCTCGGCCACGAGATCGCCCACGTCGCCAATGGCGACATGGTCACCCTGACCCTCATCCAGGGCGTGGTGAACACCTTCGTGGTGTTCCTGGCGCGCGTGGTCGGCTTCATGATCGACAAGGCCATCTTCCGCAACGGCGAGGACCGCGGTCCCGGCATCGGCTACATGATGACGGTGTTCGTGTGCGAGATCGTGTTCGGCATCCTGGCCTCCATCATCGTTGCCTGGTTCTCGCGTTACCGCGAATTCCGCGCCGACGCCGGCTCCGCGCAGCTGCTCGGCAGCCCGCAACCGATGGTGAAGGCGCTGGCTCGGCTCGGCGGGCTTGAGCCGGCGGAGAGCCTGCCGCAGAACTTCAAGTCGTTCGGTATCAGCGGCGGCGCTTCCGGGCTGGCCGCGCTGTTTTCCAGCCACCCGCCGATCGAAGAGCGCATCGCGGCCCTGCGTGCGGCGCGCTGACCGGCATACAACCTGACAACGGCGGTCGGAACAGACCGCCGTTCTTTTTTCATGAGCCAATTCTTTCAAATCCATCCCGACAACCCGCAACTGCGGCTGATCAAGCAGGCGGCGCAAATCATCCATGGCGGCGGCATCGTGGCCTTGCCGACGGATTCCTGCTACGCGCTGGTGAGCCACCTCGATGACAAGGCCGCGGTGGAGCGCCTGCGGCGCATCCGCGGCGTCGACGACAAGCACCACCTGACCCTGCTGTGCCGTGACCTGAGCGAGGTCGCACAGTACGCGCGGGTCGACAACCGCCAGTACCGGCTGCTGAAATCGGCGACGCCGGGTCCCTATACCTTTATCCTGGAGGCGACCAAGGAAGTGCCGCGCCGGCTGAGCCATCCGTCGCGCCGGACCATCGGCCTGCGGGTGCCTGAAAACCGCATCGCCCAGGTCCTGCTGGAAGAACTCGGGCAGCCGCTGCTGGGCACCACCCTGATCCTGCCCGACGACACGGACCCGCTGACCGATCCGGACGAGGTACGGGAGCGGCTTGAGCGCCAGGTCGAACTGGTCATTGACGGCGGCGCATGCAGCCTCGAGCCGACCACCGTGCTCGACCTGACCGGCGACGAGCCGGAGCTTGTCAGGCAAGGGCGGGGCGACGTGTCGATGTTCGGCCTGTAGCAAGTGACACGGGCGTTTTTCTGCCTGCCGGTATTTCAACCCCGAAACAGGGCAGGGCGCCTGCTCTGTTAGAATCTCGCCCCATGGAAGAACTCATACAAACCGTCGCGGTATATGCACTGCCGGTGCTGTTCGCGATCACGCTGCACGAGGCGGCACATGCCTACGCCGCCCGCTACCTTGGTGATTCGACGGCGTACATGCAGGGGCGGATGAGCCTGAATCCGATCAAGCACGTCGATCCGATCGGCACCATTCTGATTCCGATCCTGCTCTACGTTTCCACTTCCGGCAATTTCCTGTTTGGTTATGCAAAGCCGGTGCCGGTGGAGTACGGCAACCTGCGCAAGCCCAAGCGCGACATGGCATGGGTCGCCCTTGCCGGCCCATTCGCCAATTTCGTGATGGCCTTGCTGTGGATGCTGTTTGCGATCATGCTCGCCATTTTCGACATCGACGAAACCTTCTTCCTGCGAATGGCGCAGGCCGGCGTGCTGACGAACCTCGTTGTATTTGCATTCAACCTGTTTCCGCTTCCGCCGCTCGACGGCGGCCGCGTGGTGACCAGCCTGTTGCCGCATCGCCTCGCCTGGAAATTCGCCCGCATCGAACCCTATGGGTTCTTCATCGTGTTGGCGCTGGTCCTGCTGAAGGTCCTTTATTTCTGGATGGTGCCGGTGATGACCGCGACGCACAGCGTCCTGAAGCTGATCATTTCTCCCCTGACCTTTTTGCTGAGCTGAAGACCATGTACCCCGAACGTGTAGTTTCCGGCATGCGCCCGACCGGGGCGATGCACCTTGGCCACTACCATGGCGCGCTGAAGAACTGGATCAGGATGCAATCCGAGCATCCTTGCCTGTTCTTCGTCGCCGACTGGCATGCACTGACCACGCACTACGACGACCCGAGCATCATCGAAACCAGCACCTGGGACATGGTGATCGACTGGCTGGCCGCGGGCGTCGATCCGTCGAAGGCGACCATCTTCATCCAGTCGAGGGTGCCCGAGCATGCGGAACTGCACCTGCTGCTGTCCATGGCGACCCCCCTCGGCTGGCTGGAACGGGTGCCGACCTACAAGGACCAGCAGGAAAAGCTGGCTGACCGCGATCTCGCCACCTACGGCTTCCTCGGCTATCCGCTGCTGCAGGCGGCCGACGTGCTGATCTACCGCGCCAGCATGGTGCCGGTGGGGGAAGACCAGATCCCGCATATCGAAATGATGCGCGAGCTGGCGCGGCGCTTCAATCACCTCTATGGCAAGGAAAAGGGCTTCGAGGAAAAGATCCAGGAAGCCTTGAAAAAGCTGGGCGGCAAGGCCGCCAAGAGCTATAACCAGCTGCGCGCCGAATACCAGGAGCAGGGCAAGCATGAGGCGGTGGCGCACGCAAAGACGCTGCTGGACCAGGCGCAGAGCCTGTCGCTGAACGACCGCGAACGCCTGCTTGGCCATCTCGAGGGCACCGGGCGTGTCATCCTGGTGGAGCCGCAGGCGAAGCTGACCGAGGCATCGCGCCTGCCGGGACTGGACGGCCAGAAGATGTCGAAAAGCTACGGCAACGCAATCGCATTGCGCGAAGACCGGGAGTCGGTGGTCAAGAAGATCAGGACCATGCCGACCGATCCGGCACGCGTGCGACGGACCGACCCCGGCGAGCCCGAGAAATGCCCGGTCTGGCAGCTGCACAAGGTGTATTCGGACGAGCCCACCAAGGAATGGGTGCTGAAAGGCTGCCGTTCGGCCGGCATCGGCTGCATCGAGTGCAAGCAGCCGGTCGTGGACGGCGTCCTCAGGGAGCAGGAGCCGATGCGCGAGCGCGCGCAGCAATATCTCGACAACCCGGCCCTGGTGCGCGACATCGTCGCCGACGGCTGCGACAAGGCCCGCAAGCTGGCGCAGGAAACCATGGTCGACGTGCGCAGCGCGATGGGCCTCCACTACCGCTGAAGCCCGGCGACGCCATGTCCGAAGCGCAGGCCCACGTTCCGCTCGACCAGCCTTCGGCCTGGGTCCGGCGTTTCGCCGGCCTGGTGCCTGCCGGCGAGGTGCTCGATCTCGCCTGCGGCGGCGGTCGCCACGCGCGCCTGTTTGCGGCTGCAGGACATCCGGTGCTGGCCGTCGATCGCGACCCGGTGGCGCTTGCCCGCGCGGCCGGTCCCGGGATCACGACGATCCAGGCCGACCTCGAGGAAGCGGGCGCGACATGGCCGTTTGCGATTGGCCGCTTCGCGGGCATCGTCGTCACCAACTATCTGCACCGCCCCCTGTTTCCGCAGCTCTTCCGCAGCCTTGCGCCGGCGGGCATCCTGATCTACGAGACCTTCGCTGCCGGAAATGAGCAGTTTGGCAAGCCGTCGCGTCCCGACTTCCTGCTGCGCCGGGGAGAACTGCTGGATGCCGCAGCCAGCGCCGGCTTGACGGTGATCGCCTATGAGGATGGCTGTGTCGACCACCCTCGTCCGGCGGTCGTACAGCGCATCTGCGCCGCCAGCCCGGGAAGCGCCGTCATTGCCGCCATCCTCGGGGCCTGAGTACGCGCCCGGATTCCGGGGGATTGCACCACGGGAGCAGACGTTCCGCTACAATCGATCCTTTCTTTCCTTACCCGATAACATCATCATGATTCAGGGCAGCATTGTCGCAATTGTGACCCCCATGCACGCCGATGGCACCCTCGACCTGCCGGGCTTGCGCAAACTGATCGACTGGCACATCGCCGAGGGTACCGACGGCATCGTCATCGTCGGGACCACCGGAGAATCGCCGACGGTCTCGGTGGACGAGCATTGCGAACTGATCAGGATCGCGGTGGAGCATTCGGCTAAGCGCGTCCCCATCATTGCCGGCACCGGCGGCAATTCGACCACGGAAGCAATCGAGCTCACGCGTTTCGCAAAGGATGTCGGGGCCGACGCTTCGCTGCAGGTCGTCCCGTATTACAACCGGCCGACGCAGGAAGGCATGTATCAGCACTTCCGCCGTATCGCCGAGGCGGTCGACCTGCCGGTCATCCTGTACAACGTACCCGGCCGCACGGTTGCCGACATGGCGAACGAGACCATCCTGCGCCTGGCCCAGGTTCCCGGCATCATCGGCGTCAAGGACGCGACCGGCAACATCGGCCGCGGCAGCGATCTCATCCGCCTTGCCCCGTCTTCCTTTGCCGTGTACTCGGGCGACGATCCCACGGCAATGGCACTGATGTTCTGCGGCGCCAAGGGCAATATCTCGGTCACGGCCAACGTGGCGCCGCGCGCCATGCACGAACTCTGCGCGGCCGCGATGGCCGGCAAGGTCGCCGAGGCTGTCGCGATCAACAACCGCATGCTGCCCTTGCATAACAAGCTGTTCGTCGAACCGAACCCCGTGCCCGTCAAATGGGCACTGGCCAGGATGGGGCTGATCCCGGACGGGATCCGCCTGCCGCTCGTGCCGATGTCCGCCGCATACCATGAAACCGTGCGCGAGGCATTGCGCGAATCGGGTGTATTACAATAAGCGCCGCCGCGCTTCGCTGCACACGCCGGCGCATATAAACCGAACCTCTATCCGCATCGATATGACAACTCGCAAGCACCTCCAGACGGCCCGTCGTGGCATCACCTATGCGCTGGCGCTGGCCGCCATTGCAGGCTGCAGCACGATCGGCAACGTGCTGGAGCCCGATCGCATCGAATACAAGAGCGCCGGCAAGGCGCCGTCGCTCGAGATTCCCCCGGACCTGACCAAACTGCAGCGCGAGAACCGTTATGCGATCCCCGAGGCGAACCGCGGGCAGGCCACGGCGTCCGGCTACATGCTGCAGCAAAGTGCAGCGCCGGCGGCCCAGGTTGCGAACGTGGCGCCGGCGGCGACGCCCGACATGCGCATCGAGCGTGCCGGCAACCAGCGCTGGCTGGTGGTGAAGCAGGCGCCGGAGGCATTGTGGCCGCAGCTCAAGGACTTCTGGCAGGATTCCGGCTTTCTGCTGACCCAGGAAGTGCCGCAGGCCGGCGTGATGGAGACCGACTGGGCCGAGAACCGCGCAAAGATCCCGCAGGATTTCATCCGCAACACGCTTGGCAAGGCGCTTGATTCCCTGTATTCCACCGGCGAGCGCGACAAGTTCCGCACCCGCCTCGAGCGCACCGCCGACGGGTCGACCGAAATCTACATCAGCCATCGTGGCATGCAGGAAGTGATCGTCGGCCAGCAGAAGGACAGCACCGTGTGGACGCCGCGCGAGTCCGATCCCGAGCTGGAAGCCGAATTCCTGTCGCGCCTGATGACCCGCCTCGGCGCCGAGTCCACCCGCGCCAAGGCCGTCATCGCGAACGCCGGGCTGCAACCGACCCGGGCCAAGCTGGTCAAATCCGGCAATGCCGGCTACGTCGAGGTCGATGAAGGCTTCGAGCGGGCCTGGCGCCGCGTGGGCCTGGCGCTCGACCGCGTCGGCTTCACCGTCGAGGATCGCGACCGTACCCAGGGCCTGTATTTCGTGCGCTACGTCGACCCCGAGCAGGACAGGAACAAGGCATCCGAGAAAGGCTTTTTCTCCAAGCTGTTCTCGTTCGGCTCGGACGACAAGGCCAAGACCGCGTTGCGCTACCAGGTGTCCGTCAAGGGCGCCGGCAGCACCAGCCAGGTCGCCGTCCTGAACAAGGATGGCGCGCCCGACGCGTCGCAGACTGCCGGCCGCATCCTGACCCTGCTGAACGAGCAACTCAAGTAATATCGTTTCCTATTGAAATTCGCCAGTCTGGGAAGCGGCAGCGAAGGCAACGCCTTGCTGATCTCTGCCGCTTCCGGTACGTCCCGTACCACGGTCATGCTCGATTGCGGCTTCGCGATCAAGGAGACCGAACGTCGTCTGCAGCGCCTCGGCATGCATGCCGGCGATCTTGCGGGCATCATCGTCACCCATGAACATTCAGACCACGTCGGCGGTGTCTTCCGGTTCGCCCGGCGCCACCGCATTCCGGTGTGGCTTACCTTCGGCACCTTTCAGGCCGTCGCCAAGGATTGCGATGGCGTCGAGTATGCATACTGCCGGGACGGCGAGGCTTTCAGGATCGGCGGGCTGGAGCTTGTGCCCTACACGGTTCCTCATGACGCCCGGGAGCCGGTGCAGTATGTGGCGAACGACGGCCTGCGGCGCCTTGGCGTCCTGACGGACGCCGGACATGCGACCGCACATGTTGTCGAGGCGCTCGGTGGATGTGACACACTCGTCCTCGAGTGCAATCATGACCGGACCATGCTTGCCAACTCCACGTACCCGCCGTCGCTGCGGCGAAGGATAGGGGGACCATACGGGCATCTCGCCAACGAGACGACCGCCGAGATTCTGGCCGCGCTCGACAAGTCGCGTTTGAAGATGGTGGTCGGCGCTCACCTTAGCCAGCAGAACAATACGCCTGAACTGGCGCTGGCTGCGCTGCGCGGCGTGGCCGGCGTGGACCATGCCGATATCAGGATCGCTGACCAGCATGAAGGTTTCGACTGGATCGATATCGGCGACTGAGAGGAAACGGGGAGTGCGTCTGAACGACGACTGGGCGAAAAAAAAGCCGACCATGGGTCGGCTTTTTTATTGCAGCAGAGATTACTTCTGTGCCGGGGCTTCAGCAGCCGGAGCAGCCGGAGCGGCCGGGGCAGCAGCAGCGTCGCCGGTAGCCGGAGCAGCCGGAGCGGCAGCGCTGTCAGCCGGAGCAGCAGCAGGCGCTTCAGCAGCCGGAGCAGCCGGAGCGGCAGCAGGTGCTTCAGCAGCCGGAGCGGCAGCGGGTGCTTCAGCAGCCGGAGCGGCCGGAGCGGCTTCTTCCTTCTTGCCGCAAGCGGCCAGGGCAACAGCGAGGAGGGATGCGATCAACAGAGTCTTTTTCATGGGATTTCCCTTAAAAAGTTATATGAGTTTTTTTGCGATGAATAATTACCGGTAATTATCGCTCGGTAGGTGTTTTCCCATTTCCGCCAACATTGCGCAGATGAGAAAACTTCCTAACCCGCAATTATAGCTACTTTTTAACAACGGAAGCGAAGCGCAGTGCTAACAGTAAGGTCTTTGTAAGCAAGCAACAGGAAATTCAGCGCAGTACCAGCCAGCCGTCCTGATACCAGGCGTAGAAGGCATCGAGCACATCGGCCGACGCCGTCTCGACCTCTTCGGCACTCAATACGCGGTGGTCGGCCAGTGCCAGCAATGCATCGCGGTCCTGCCGCTGCAGCGTGAACGAGTCGCCATTGACGAACAGGTGCTTGCCTCGATACAGCATCCTGGTCTTGCGGGCAAGGCGGACGCCACGGCTTGCGGCGGACTGCAGGAATTTCTCCTTGCGCATCGGCCGTGCCGGCAGGTCGAAGAACACCGTGGGCTTCGGTTCCGACAAATACTCGCCGAGGAAAATCGCGATGTCGTCGCGGGTGAAGCGGATGCGGTTGATCTCGCTACTGACGCGATCGAGCATTGCCGCGCTGATCTCGGCCGGTCGCGAGGCCGGCGCAAGGTCAGGATCGGCGTATCGGCCCGGCACCTCGACGGAGTCCGCCATGAATTGCAGGAAACCTTCGGCAAGCTCCTGGTACGCGGGTGCGCGGAATCCGATCGAGTACGTCATGCACTCATCAAGGGCGACGCCATCGTGGGCGTAATGCGGCGGCAGGTAGAGCATGTCGCCGGGTTCCAGCACATATTCCTGTTCCGCCTGAAAGTTCTCGAGAATCTTCAGCGGCATGCCTTCCGCCAGCGAAAGATCCTTCTGCGCGCTGATCTGCCATCTGCGGCGTCCATGTGCCTGCAGCAGAAAGACGTCATAGGAGTCGAAGTGCGGTCCGACGCCGCCGCCCTCGGTCGCATAGCTGATCATCAGGTCGTCCAGGCGCGCATCCGGAATGAAGCGGAAGGACTGCATCAGCGTGTCGGCGGCGTCGTCATGCAGGTTGACGCCCTGCACCAGGAGGGTCCATCCCTTCTTGCCGATGGCCGGCATGACTTCCAGCGGCCCCTTGGCCATCTGCCAGCGCTTTCCGGAGCGGGAGATCAAACGGGACTCGACGTCGTCGCGCCTTGCCATCGCCAGCAGGTCTTCCCGGCTCAGCAAGGGCTGGAATCCGGGAATCGCCTGGCGGATGAGCAGCGGCTTCTTGTGCCAGTATTCGCGCAGGAATTGTTGCGGCGTAAGGCCGCCGAGCAGGGCAAGTTTTTTCATGCGCGAATTATATAGGGACGCCTCCAGCGGCGATGACTTTGCATTAACGCAGTCAGGTATTCCCGACGCGCCTGCCGCTATAATCGGACTGATCACTCACTTGAAAGGAATCGCCATGAAGATTGCCAAGAATACGGTCGTCACACTGCACTACAAATTGTCTGACGCGCAGGGCAATCTGATCGAGGAAAGCCGCGAGCCGATGGTGTACCTGCACGGCGGATATGAGAACACCCTGCCGAAGATCGAGGAAGCGCTCGACGGCAAGGACCCGGGGTACGAAACCACGATCCAGGTCGAGCCGGACGATGCCTTTGGCGAGTACGATCCGGAGCTGATCAAGGTGGAGCCGCGCAACCGGTTGCCGGAACCGATCGAGATCGGCATGCAGTTCGAAGGCACGCCCGACAGCCCCGACAGCGGCGAAGAGCCGTTGATCTTTACCGTGACCGACATCGCCGAGGACAAGGTGGTCCTCGACGGGAATCATCCGCTGGCGGGGATGGCGCTGCGCTTCACGCTGAACGTCTCCGAGGTGCGCAATGCGAGCGACGAGGAAATCGCGCACGGCCACGTGCACGGGGCGCACGGGCATCATCACGGCGACGTCGAGAGTGACGAAGGCGACGAATTCCGCAGCTTCCCCTTGCAGTGAGAACTGCCATACCGTCGCGCTAGGGCGATGCCTGAACTGCGGACCGATTCGCAAGGGTCAGGGCGTCGTCCGCCGCGCGCTGTCTGCCGATCCCGCAAGCTGGAAGTAGGGGGCGGCGGTCCGGACCGTGACCGTCGCGACGCCTGCGCCGGCATCCAGCTCGCCGAGGTTGCCCTGCCAGCGTATGCGGTTCGGCGCCGCCTTGTCCGATTCTCCGTGGACAAGCAGCACTTGCCCGGGAAAATCCGCTGACAACCTGATCAGCTGACGTCGCGTTTCGAGATACCCGTCACGCCTGTGCTTGCGCTGCGGCGAAAGCGCGTTGCCGTCGCTGAAGAGCACGATGCCTTTCATCTTCTTCTGCCGGGCGTGGACGAAAATTCGCTGAAGCCATTCCCGGTTCGCGACCGTCCTGTCCTCAAATTCGCTGTTTCTCCCGGCGTCGATGACATAGTGGTTGTTGTTGCCGGG
The DNA here is from genome assembly GCF_036563305.1 of Noviherbaspirillum sp. GTDB lineage: Bacteria > Pseudomonadota > Gammaproteobacteria > Burkholderiales > Burkholderiaceae_D > Noviherbaspirillum. Next base: position 18,036 of record NZ_DATCMQ010000002.1, read on the forward strand.
GAGGTTGATCGTTGCGAACATCGTCTCCCCGATCTCCCAGCGCGCGTTTTCGACGTACGTACGGAATTTCGGGTTGGTCGCCTGACGCACCAGCGGGATACGGCTGGCGCCCAGCGAGAATTCGTCGGCGAACAGCAACTCGCGCAGCCGGGACAGGCGGCTGATTGCGGCGGAACGGCCGTTCTCGTTCCGGCACTCCGCCCAGTCGCTTGCTGCCAGCGAGACCACGATGCCGTTCTGCGCGGCGTTCAGCAGATCGAAACGGCGCTGGTAAAGCCGATCGCTGCAAGGCTCGGCGCTGTCCTTGATGCCGCTGACCACGACGAAGGCGAGGTTGTCGTCATCGGTCGCTGCCAGCGCTTCTTCCAGCCCCGGTCCTCCGCGGTCCCGCTCAACCGCATGGGAAATCACGGCGAATTTGAATGCATGGTCGGCCGCACCCGCCAGTCCGTGCGCAACGCACAGGATTGCTACCGCCGCACGCCTGACCAAGCCGCTCATTGGGCGTCCGCGAGCGATTTCAGGCGATAGAGGAGCGCAAGCGCCTCGCGCGGGGTCAGCGCGTCGGGATCCGTCTGCGCCAGCATGTCGAGCACCGGCTCCGCGGCTGCGGCCGTCGTTGGCATTGCCTCATCGTCGTCGTCGCAGTCAGCGACAGGCGGCGCGAACAGGTCGAACTGCGGCGTCTGCTGCACGGAATTCGCTTCCAGCATGGCCAGGTGCCTGCGGGCCGCCCGGATCACCGGCTGCGGCACGCCGGCCAGCTGGGCGACCTGCAGGCCGTAGCTTTGCGATGCAGGTCCTTCCTGGACCGCATGCAGGAAAACAATATTATCCTTGTGCTCGACTGCGGACAGGTGCACGTTGGTCGCGGCGGCGTGGGTCTCCGGCAGCTGCGTCAGCTCGAAGTAGTGCGTGGCAAACAGCGTGAAGCTGCGCGTGGCCTCCAGCAGGTGGCGGGCAATCGCCCACGCAAGCGCCAGTCCGTCGAAGGTCGACGTGCCACGGCCGATTTCGTCCATCAGCACCAGCGAGCATTCGCTTGCGCCGTTCAGGATGGCAGCCGCCTCGGTCATCTCGACCATGAAGGTGGATCGCCCGCCCGCAAGGTCGTCGGCCGCGCCGATGCGGGTGAAGATGCGGTCGATCGGGCCGATGCGCGCGGCGTCCGCCGGCACGAAGCTGCCGACGTAGGCGAGCAGGGTGATCAGGGCGACCTGGCGCATGAAGGTGGACTTGCCGCCCATGTTCGGACCGGTGATCAGCAGCAGCTTGCGTTCCGCGTCGAGCTTGCAATCGTTTGCAATGAAGCGTTCGATCTGGTTTTCGACCACCGGGTGGCGGCCCTGCTCGATAACGATCGACGGCTCGGCTACCAGCTGGGGCGCGCACCAGTTGTTGCGCGCGGCGTGGTCGGCAAGGGCAACCAGCACATCCAACTGCGCCAGCGCATGGGCAATGCGCTGCAGGGCGGCGATGTGCGGCGCCAGCTCGGCCAGCAACCGGTCGTACAGATGCTTCTCGCGGGCGAGCGCGCGCTCCTGCGCCGACAGTGCCTTGTCCTCGAACGCCTTCAGCTCGGGCGTGATGTAGCGTTCCGCATTCTTCAGGGTCTGCCGGCGACGGTAGTCTTCCGGCACCTTGTCGGTCTGACCGTTGGTCACCTCGATATAGAAGCCGTGCACCTTGTTGTATTCGACGCGAAGATTGCCGATGCCGGTGCGCGTCCTTTCTCTCGCCTCCAGCTCGACCAGGAACTGGCCCGCGTTCTCGGACAGGCCGCGCAGCTCGTCAAGCTCGGCGTCGAACCCACGGGCGATGACGCCGCCGTCGCGCACCATGGCTGCGGGCTCCAGCGCGATCCCGCGCTCGAGCAGGTCCAGGCATTCTGCCGGCGTCGCGAGCGCGTCCAGTATCGCCCGCAGCAGCGGGGCGTCGGCGTCGCGATTGCACATCGCGACATAGGAGCGCAGCGAGGGCAGTTGCTGCAGGCCGGCGCGCAGTCCGGCAAGGTCGCGTGGGCGCGCCGACAGCAGGGCAATGCGCGTGGTGATGCGCTCGATATCCGGCACCGCCGCAAGCGTGGCCGACAGGCCGGAAGAAGCATTCGCCCGCATCAGTGCATTGAGGGCCGCATGCCTGGCCCTGGCAACGTCCTGGTCGCGGCTGGCATGATGGAGCCAGTGGCGCAGGAGCCGCGATCCCATCGAGGTCCGGCAGTGATCGAGCAGGGAAAACAGGGTGGGTGACCCGGCGCCTTCCTGGCCCCGCAGGGTTTCGGTGAGTTCGAGGTTGCGCCGGGTCGCGGCGTCGAGTCCGATGAATTCGCTTTCCGATTCCACCGCCAGGGTGCGCACATGCTGCAGGCTGCGCCCCTGCGTCGCCTGGGCGTAGCGCAGCACGGCGCCTGCGGCGCCGATGGCGGCGGTGAATGCTTCGGCGCCGTAACCACTCAGCGTCGCAACACCGAGCTGTTCCAGCAAGGCCTTGCGGCCGCTGGTTTCGTCGAAGTGCCAGTGCGGCACGGTGGTTGGCTTCCCGGACGCCGTCGGCGCCTGTCCGAGCTCGCTTTCGTCATTCAGCAGGATTTCCGCCGGCGAGATGCGCTCCAGTTCCTGCTTGAGGCGGACGTCTGCCGTCTTGGCGTCGGACGAGAATTCCATCATCCTGAGCGCCCCGCTGGCCATCGACAGCCAGGCCAGGCCGACGGTGACGGTCTTGCGCTGGACCAGCAGGCGGACCGCGAGCAGTGGCCGCTCCGATTTTTCAGGCAGCAGGTCCGAGTCGGTCAGGGTGCCGGGAGTCACCACCCGGACCACCTTGCGTTCGACCGGTCCCTTGCTGGTGGCCGGGTCGCCGATCTGTTCACAGATCGCGACGGACTCGCCAAGCTTGATCAGTTTGGCGAGGTACTGCTCGACCGAATGGAAGGGCACGCCGGCCATCCTGACGGGGTTGCCGTTCGAGGCGCCGCGCTGGGTCAGAGTGATGCCGAGCAGGCGCGCCGCCTTCTCGGCATCTTCGAAGAACAGCTCGTAGAAATCGCCCATCCGGTAGAACACCAGCATGTCCGGATGCTCCGCCTTGATGCGCAGGTACTGCTGCATCATGGGCGTGTGCTTCTCCAGTGCGCCATCGGCGCGGACGGGTGGGTCTTGATTCGGGCTCAGGACGGTTTGCGATGCCATTCCAGTCTTTCTTCTCTCGGGCGCAATCGGCCGCAACGGGGCGAAAACGAAGCCGCCATTTTAATACCCGCGGCGACCGGGAGGCATGCCTGGAGCGCAACCGGATGTGTACCGGTTGCGCGAATGCGGTTACCGGCCGCGCCCGCCGCTGCGGTGAGGAGCGGGCCTGGGGCCGGCGGGCTTGTTTCCGCCGCTAGGGGAGCGGGCCTGCTGTCCTTGCGGCGCATTCCCTCCACGCTGTCCTTGCGAGGCGTTCCCGGCGCGCTGTCCCTGGGATGCGCGGCCGCGGCCATGTGCCTCGCCGCTGCGCAGCTGGATTGGCTGCGGCCTGGCGTTGGGGTCGGGCTCGAATCCGGGCACGACTTCACGCGGCAGCGAGCGCTTGATCAGCTTCTCGATCCCCTTGAGCATGTCGTGCTCGTCGACGCAGACCAGCGAGACCGCTTCGCCGCTGGCGCCAGCGCGGCCGGTGCGACCGATCCGGTGCACATAGTCTTCGGGGACGTTCGGCAGGTCGTAGTTCACCACGTGGGGCAACTGGTCGATATCGATGCCGCGTGCGGCAATGTCGGTTGCGACCAGTACCTGCAGCTTGCCGTCCTTGAACTCGGACAGCGCCTTGGTACGCGCCGACTGGCTCTTGTTGCCGTGGATTGCCATCGCGCTGATCCCATCCTTGCCAAGCTGTTCGACCAGCTTGTTGGCGCCATGCTTGGTACGGGTGAAGACGAGTACCTGGGTCCAGTTGCTGGACTTGATCAGGTGGCTCAGCAGCGGATGCTTGCGGTTGCGGTCGACCGGATGGATCTTCTGTGCGATCACTTCGACCGTCGAATTGCGGCGCGCGACCTCGATCATGGCGGGCGCGTTCAGCAGGCTGTCGGCAAGTGCCTTGATGTCGTCGGAAAAGGTGGCAGAGAACAGCAGGTTCTGACGCTTCGGCGGCAGCGCGGCGAGCACGCGCTTGATATCACGGATGAAGCCCATGTCCAGCATGCGGTCGGCTTCGTCGAGGACCAGGATCTCGACCTGCGACAGGTCGACCGTGCCTTGCTGCATGTGGTCAAGCAGGCGGCCCGGGGTTGCCACCAGGATGTCGAGTCCTTTCGCGAGCAGTGCAATCTGGGGGTTGATGCCAACACCGCCGAAGATCACTGCGGAATTGAGCCTCAGGTACTTGCCGTAGACGCGCACGCTTTCCTCGACCTGCGCCGCGAGTTCGCGGGTAGGGGTGAGGATCAGTGCGCGTACCGTCTTGGACCGTTTCGCGGGCGCCGGCTTCGAGGTCAGTCGCTGCAGGATGGGCAGGGTGAAGCCGGCGGTCTTGCCGGTGCCGGTCTGCGCGCCGGCAAGCAGGTCGCCGCCTTTCAGGACGGCGGGGATGGCCTGGGTCTGGATCGGGGTGGGCGAGGTATAGCCCTGTTCGCTGACTGCGCGAACGATTTCATCGGCGAGGCCGAGTTCGGAAAAAGACATGGATACTCAGAAAAACGGTTGCCCGCCGTCGGCAGGGCCGGGTGGCGGGAAAGAAAACTGCAACCGTGCATGACGGCTGCAAGCGAGGAGAGGTGGATTTACTTCGCGAACGGCGACAGCAGGTTCACCATCTGGCCAAAAATCTTCGGCGTGCCGGCCAGCACGTTGCCCTTGTAGAGGTAATCGGATTCGCCCGCGAAATCGCCGACGATGCCGCCGGCCTCGGTAATCAGCAGCGAGCCGGCTGCGGCGTCCCAGGGTTTCAGGCCCTTTTCGAAGAAACCGTCGAGCCGGCCGGCCGCGACATACGCGAGGTCGAGCGCAGCAGCGCCGGGACGACGCAGGCCGGCGCATTTCTCGGTCATCACCTTGAACATCTTCACATACTCGTCCAGGCCCTCGGTATCGCGGAACGGGAAGCCGGTACCGATCAGCGCCTCGGCCATCTTGTCGCGGCGGCTGACACGGATGCGCTTTTCGTTCAGGTAGGCGCCTGCCCCCTTGGATGCGGTGAACAGGTCATTGCGGGTCGGGTCGTAGACCACTGCCTGCGTGATCTGGCCGCGCTGCTGCAGCGCGATCGACACGCAGTATTGCGGAAACCCGTGGATAAAGTTGGTGGTGCCGTCGAGCGGGTCGATGATCCATACATTGTCGTTCTCGTCGTGCAGGTTGGCCGACGGGCCCGACTCCTCCGCGAGGATCGCATGATCCGGATACGCGGTCTTCAGAACCTCGATGATCGCCTGCTCCGCGGCCTGGTCGACTTCGGTGACGAAATCGTTCTGGCCCTTCTGCGTGACCTGCACCCGTTCGAGGTCGAAGGAGGCCCGGTTGATGATCGACGCCGCGCGGCGTGCGGCCTTGACGGCCGTGTTGAGCATGGGATGCATAGAGGTTCCGTTAAAATTGCGGTACCGTCGCGACCGCGTGCGGAACCACTTGAAATTTGGATTAAGGAGCGAAGCGGCCGGTCCCCGCGCTGAGCGAGGCGCCGCTGATCACGCTATTTTAAATGAACCAGCACCCGAGCAGTAATTCTCTTTTCGACCGCCTGCGCTTCATCCTGGTAGGCACCAGCCATCCGGGCAATGTCGGCGCCGCCGCCCGCGCCATGAAAACCATGGGCTTTTCCCGCCTGGTGCTGGTCGATCCCCGCTTCCCCGACGTGGCGCAACACGAGGAGGCCATCGCGTTTGCCAGCGGCGCCCAGGACGTTCTCGCCGCGGCAAAGGTGGTCGGCACTTTCGAAGAAGCCATCGCGGGTTGCAACTTTGCGGCAGCGCTGAGTGCGCGCCTGCGCGAATACTCGCCCCCCCTTGCCACGCCGCGCAGCCTCGCCGGCACACTCGCCGCGGATCCCGCCCTGCAGCCGGCGCTGGTTTTCGGTAGCGAGCGCTATGGCCTGCCGAACGAGGTGATCGAGCGGTGCAATGTCCTCATCAACATTCCGGCCAATCCCGACTATTCGTCGCTGAACCTGTCGCAGGCGGTGCAACTGCTGGCCTATGAGGCGCGGCAGGCGCTCAGCGGAGACCGCTTGCCGGCGCAACCCGTTGGTTTCGTAGGTGAGGCCGCGGACCTCGACGAAATCGAGGGCATGTACCAGCACCTTGAACAGGCCCTGATCGCACTCGCATTTCTTGACCCGCAAAACCCGAAGAAACTGATGCCGCGGTTGCGGCGCATGTTCTCGCGCACGCAGCTGGAAAAGGAAGAGGTGAATATCCTGCGGGGCATTGCCGGGAAGATCCTGCAGAAGCGCCGCGAATGAGTGCAGCGCCGCATGCCCCCGGCCCGCATGCCGATGAAGGCCGGAGACGCGAACGGCAACGGCAGCCTTCCCGGCGATAAGGATGTCGCCGTTCAGGCTCCGGCGCGGTGAACGTGCCACGATGGTCGCCGATTCTGCAGGGGCCATTGAGGGCCGAAGCCTGCGAAGCGCCGCTAAGTTGCAGCCACCCTGATCAGCCAGACTTGCGCTGCCGTCAGCCCCAGGCGCGCAAGAGACCGACTGCCAGGCCTTCGAGCGCGAAATCTTCCTGTCCCGACTGTACCCGGATCGGTTCGAAATCAGGATTTTCCGGCAGCAGTTCAATCAGGCTTCCCGACTTCCGGTAACGCTTCACCGTCACATCGTCGCCGATGCGGGCAACGATAATCTGCCCGTTCTTCGCAGTGTCCGCCTTTTTTACCGCAAGCAGGTCGCCGTCCAGGATGCCGGCATCCCGCATCGACAGTCCTCGTACTTTCAGCAGATAGTCGGGCTTTGCCGAGAACAGCGCCGGATCGACTTGGTACGTGGATTCCACATGCTCCTGCGCCAGGATGGGAGAACCTGCGGCCACACGTCCGACCAGCGGAAGGCTGAGTTGCATCAGTGCGGGATGGGGAAGGGCCATCTGGCGCGCCGAACCGCTGCCCGGCACGTCCCGCAGCCGGATTCCGCGCGATGTTCCGGGCGATATTTCGATCGCCCCCTTGCGCGCCAGCGCCTGCAAGTGTTCTTCGGCCGCGTTCGCCGACTTGAAGCCGAGCTCATTCGCGATCTCGGCCCGGGTAGGTGGGAACCCGGTGTTTTCGATCGCTTCCCTGATCAGGTTCAGAATCTGTTCCTGGCGGGCGGTCAATTTGATCATGATCGGCGGGCGCTAAGGCGCTGTTTATAAAGACAGCCTGTATTTTTATACAGGAGCGCAGGGAATGCAAGCGTTCGTTTTCCCCGGAAGGCGCGGCTGGCGCGGCAATGCGGTGTTGGGTGGTGTTGAGCATTTCCGCGGCTCGGGTTATCATAGCGGGCTTTCCCTTCCCACACCCGTCTGACGCCGGGGTGGGCAATTATCTGTTTGTCCACAAGGAGATTACATGCGTCACTACGAAATCGTATTTATCGTGCATCCTGATCAGAGCGAGCAAGTGCCCGCAATGATCGAGCGCTACAAGGGCATCGTCACTGCCCGCAACGGCAAGATCCACCGTGTCGAAGACTGGGGCCGTCGCCAGATGGCTTACATGATCCAGAAGCTGGCAAAGGCACATTACGTCTGCATGAACATCGAGTGCGACGGCGAGACGCTGGCCGAGATCGAAACCGGCTTCAAGTTCAATGATGCCGTGCTGCGCCACCTCACCGTGAAGATGAAGAAGGCTGAAACCGCACCGTCGCCGATGATGAAGGCGGTGCAGAAGGAAGATGCCGCCAAGAGCCAGCGCGCCGAGGCGTCCGCGGCCTGATTGCGTTAGCGGAGGAGTGTGAACCAGCTGCGCCTGACGGCCGCGATCGCGGAACGCGACGTATTGCGTTATACCCCGGCCGGCATACCGATTGTTTCCGCAGTGCTGCTGCATACGTCGGACCAGGTGGAAGCCGGCATCACGCGTCGGACCGAGTTTGAAATCGCGGCAATTGCCGCGGGTGAAATTTCAGGGCGGTTCAACGGCGTGGAGCTGGGCGAAACGCTGCAATTCACCGGATTTCTCGCTCGCAAGCATCGCAACAGCAAAAGCCTTGTCTTCCATATCACGGACTTCGAGGCGTACTCACCAGATCACTAGATACAGGAGCCGAAAATGGCATTTGGTAAAAAATTCGACAAGAGCAAACTCAAGCACAAGCGCCAGCAGCAGAACCCGCTGTTCAAGCGCAAGAAATTCTGCCGCTTCACCGCCGCCGGCGTGGAACAGGTTGACTACAAGGACGTCGACACGCTGAAGGACTTCGTGCAGGAAAACGGCAAGATCATGCCCGCTCGTCTGACCGGCACCAAGGCGCACTACCAGCGTCAGGTCGATACCGCGATCAAGCGTGCACGTTATCTCGCGCTGCTGCCGTACACGGACCTGCACAACGCGTAATTGACGACGAAGAATAGGAGAAAAACATGCAAGTCATTCTGTTGGAAAAAGTCGTCAACCTGGGCAACCTCGGTGACGTGGTGAAGGTCAAGGACGGCTTCGCCCGCAACTTCCTGATCCCCCAGCGCAAGGCACGCCGTGCGACTTCGGCCGCTATCGCCGAGTTCGAGGCGAAGCGCGCGGACCTGGAGAAGGCAGCAGCCCAGAAGCTGGCCGAATCCCAGGCCCAGGGCGAGAAGCTGGGCGGCACGACTGTCCGCATCAGCCAGAAGGCTGGCGTTGACGGGCGCCTGTTCGGTTCCGTGACCAATGCCGATATCGCCGAGGCGGTAACGAAGGCGGGCTTTGCCGTCGAGAAGGCCCAGGTCCGTATGCCGCAGGGTCCGCTGAAGACGGTTGGCGACTACACCATCGCTGTTGCACTGCACACCGACGTCGTGGTGGACATCACCGTGTCCGTCGTTGGCGAGCAAGCGTAAGTCATTGCTGAAGAAGGAAAGCCGGCGCAAGCCGGCTTTTTTTGTGCCCGGCGAATCGGGCTTGCCTGTTTGCCATGCCATCCAGGCGATTGTCTTGAATAAGGTCATGCCTTCCGCTGCCCATAGTGGCAAGAAGGTATAATGCGCGCCATGAATACCCGCACCGACCCCCAGCTCGATGCCCTCCGCGTTCCCCCCCATTCGATCGAAGCAGAACAATCCGTACTAGGCGGACTCCTGCTCGACAATGCGGCCTGGGATCGCATCGCCGATATCGTCAGCGAGGATGACTTCTATCGCTACGACCATCGCATCATTTTCCAGCACATCGTCAAGCTGGTCAGCGCGACCCGGCCGGCGGACGTCATCACCGTCTACGAAGCGCTCAGCACAAGCGGCAGGGCCGAGGAGGTAGGCGGTCTGACTTACCTGAATGCGCTTGCACAAAACACGCCCTCGGCTGCCAACATCCGCCGCTATGCGGAGATCGTGCGCGACCGCGGCGTCCTGCGCAAACTCATCACGGTATCGGACGAGATCTCGACCCAGGCCTTCAGCCCCCAGGGCAAGGAAGTGAAACAGATCCTCGACGAAGCGGAGTCCAAGATTTTTGCGATCGCCGAGGAAGGCGCGCGTGGCGCGCAGGGTTTCCAGGCGATCCAGCCTCTGCTGACCCAGGTCGTCGAGCGCATCGACGAGCTCTACAATCGCGACAACCAGAACGACATCACCGGTGTGCCAACCGGCTTCATCGACCTCGACCGCATGACCTCCGGCCTGCAGGCGGGCGACCTGGTGATCGTCGCCGGTCGCCCCTCGATGGGCAAGACCGCGTTCTCGCTCAACATCGGCGAGAACGTCGCGATCGACAGCGGCCTGCCGGTCGCCGTGTTTTCCATGGAAATGGGCGGCGCCCAGCTTGCAATGCGTATGCTGGGCTCGGTGGGCAGGCTGGACCAGAGCCGGCTGCGGGTCGGCAAGCTGAACGACGAGGACTGGCCGCGTTTGACGCATGCGATCCAGAAGATGAACGATGCGCAGCTGTATATCGACGAGACACCCGCGCTGAGTCCGATCGAATTGCGGGCGCGGGCGCGCCGGCTGTCCCGGCAGTGCGGCAAGCTCGGCCTGATCATCGTCGACTACCTGCAGCTGATGGCAGGTAACAGCCAGGGGGAGAACCGGGCGACCGAGATCTCGGAGATCTCCCGTAACCTGAAAGGCCTGGCCAAGGAGCTGCAATGTCCGGTGATCGCGCTGTCGCAGCTCAACCGCTCCCTTGAGCAGCGGCCGAACAAGCGTCCCGTCATGTCCGACCTGCGCGAATCGGGTGCCATTGAACAGGATGCCGACGTCATCCTGTTCATCTATCGCGACCAGGTCTACAACCCGGATTCGCCCGACAAGGGGACCGCGGAGATCATCATCGGCAAGCAGCGTAACGGTCCGATCGGCACTGTCAGGCTGACCTTCCTTGGCGAGTATACGAAGTTTGACAATTACACCGGCGGCAATGCCGTCTTTGACAACGAATAGCGCGGCCGCCGCCTGTCGGCGCGCCGTTTCGGATTGACATACCTACTTCAGAGAGCGACCCATGTTTGGACGACTGATGCCCACGGAGGGCAAATTTTTCGAGCTTTTCAGCCAGCACGCCGACTTGTGCGTGAAGGGCGCAAAGGAGATGGTTGCGTTGATGACCAACTTCGACGACCTGGAGAACAGGGTGCACGCCATCGAAAGCGTTGAGAAGCAGGCGGACAAGGTCACCTACGAAACGCTGGACATGCTGCACAAGACCTTCATCACGCCGCTCGACCGCGACGACATCCACAAGCTGATTACCAGCATGGACGACATCCTCGACCTGCTCGAGGACGCCGGCCAGACCATCTCCCTGTACGACATCAAGTCGATCACCCCGGAAGCCAAGCGGCTGGCGGAGCTGTGCCTGTCGTGCGCCGAGAAGGTGCAGTCGGCGGTCGGCATGCTGAACAACATGGACAACTCGCGCCAGATGCTGGCCATCTGCGAAGAGATCGACCGCCTCGAGTCGGACGCCGACCACGTGATGCGTGCGGCAATGTCGAAGCTCTTCCGCGACGAGCCGGACGTCCGCACCCTGATCAAGCTGAAGGCAATCTACGAGATCCTGGAAACCGTCACCGACCGCTGCGAGGACGTGGCCAACATCATCGAGGCGATCATCGTCGAAAACGCGTAAGTCGCGGGCAATCCAAGAAAAACGACGAGAAAACCTCATGCAAACCCTAGAAATAAGCATCTATGTCCTTGCGTTCCTGATTGCGTTGGCATTGCTGTTCGACTTCATGAACGGCTTCCACGACGCGGCAAACGCAATTGCCACCGTCGTGTCGACCGGGGTGCTGAAGCCGCAGCACGCGGTGGCGATGGCAGCACTGTTCAATGTGATCGCCATCTTCTTCTTCCAGCTCAAGGTTGCGACCACGGTCGGCAAGGGGACGATCGAACCCTCGGTGGTCGACCACTATGTGGTGTTCGGGGCGCTGGTCGGGGCCATCGCCTGGAACGTCCTGACCTGGTACTACGGCATTCCGTCGTCGTCGTCCCATGCACTGATCGGCGGCCTGGTCGGCGCCGCGGTCGCCAAGGCGGGCACCGGTTCGCTGATCTCGTCCGGCCTGATCAAGACGATTTCCTTCATCCTGCTGTCGCCGCTGCTCGGTTTCGTCTTCGGGTCCATCATGATGGTCCTGGTGTCATGGATGTTCGTCCGCTCGACGCCACGGAAGGTGGACAAGTGGTTCCGCCGCATGCAGCTGGTGTCGGCCTCGATGTACAGTCTCGGCCATGGCGGCAACGATGCACAGAAGACGATGGGCATCATCTGGATGCTGCTGATCGCCGCCGGGTATTCCACTGCCGACGACCACCTGCCGATGTGGGTGGTACTGAGCTGCTACGCGGCCATTGGCCTCGGCACACTGTTCGGCGGCTGGCGCATCGTCAAGACGATGGGTCAGAAGATCACCAAGCTCAAGCCTGTCGGTGGTTTCTGTGCGGAGACCGGCGGGGCGATCACGCTGTTCCTGGCGACCGGACTCGGTATCCCGGTCTCGACGACGCATACCATCACTGGCGCCATCGTCGGCGTCGGCTCCTCGCGCAAGATGAGTGCGGTGCGCTGGGGCGTGGCCGGCAATATCGTCTGGGCGTGGGTCTTCACCATCCCCGCATCGGCCTTCATGGCGGCGATTGCATGGTGGATCGGCACACACATCATGTAGCGCCCGACGCTGCAAAAGAAAAACCCCGCATCCGCGGGGTTTTTTGTCTCTGCGGCAGGCGCCGGCGTCAGAGCACTTCGCTTGCGTGATCGGCAAGCCGGGACCGCTCCCCGCGGGCCAGCGTCACATGGCCGCTGTGGGACCAGCCCTTGAAACGGTCCACCACGTAGGTGAGTCCGCTCGATCCCTCGGTGAGGTAAGGCGTGTCGATCTGCGCGATATTGCCAAGGCAGACGATCTTGGTGCCGGGGCCCGCTCGCGTCACCAAGGTCTTCATCTGCTTCGGCGTCAGGTTCTGCGCCTCGTCGATGATCAGGAACTTGTTGACGAAGGTCCGGCCGCGCATGAAGTTCAGGGACTTGATCTTGATGCGCGACCGGATCAGGTCCTGCGTCGCCGCCCGCCCCCATTCACCGGCGTCGCTGTCCGACTTGTTCAGCACCTCGAGGTTGTCGTCGAAGGCGCCCATCCAGGGCGACATCTTCTCTTCCTCCGTGCCGGGCAGGAAACCGATGTCCTCGCCGACCGGCACCGTGACGCGGGTGACGATGATCTCGTTGTACAGCTTGGTCTCCAAAACCTGTGCCAGTCCGGCGGCGAGCGCAAGCAGCGTCTTGCCGGTGCCCGCCTGACCCAGCAGGGTGACGAAATCGCACTCCGGGTTCATCAGCAGGTTGAGGGCGAAGTTCTGCTCCCGGTTGCGGGCGGTAATGCCCCAGACCCCGTTCTTGCCGTGCGTGTAGTCGCGGAGTGTCTGCAATACCGCGGTCTTGCCGTTGATCTGCCTCACCTGGCCGTAGAAGGGTGCCTCGCCGTTGTTCGGCTCATGGAACACGAACTGGTTGACCAGCAGCGAGGGCACGGCCGGGCCGGTGACGCGATAGAAGGTGTAGCCGGTGCCGTGCTTGTTCTCCTGCCAGGACTCCATGCCCTTCGCATGCTTGTGCCAGAAGTCGTCGGGCAGCTGGGTGATGCCTGAGTACAGAAGGTCGGTGTCTTCCAGTACATGGTCGTTGAAGTATTCCTCGGCCGGCAGCCCCATCGCACGCGCCTTGATGCGCATGTTGATGTCCTTGGACACCAGCACGATGGGACGTTCGGGATGCTGTTCCTCCAGTGCCCGGACCACGCCAAGGATCTGGTTGTCGGCCTTGCCGATCGGTAGGCCCTCCGGCAGTGCGCCGTTCTGCAGGCGGGTCTGGAAGAACAGGCGCCCCTTGGCATCCTTGTTGCCGAGCTTTGCCAGCGGAATGCCTTCCTCGATCGCATGCTCTTCCACGCCGGCGATCAGCGCGTCGAGGGAGCGGGAAACCTGGCGGGCGTTGCGGGCCACCTCGGACATGCCCTTCTTGTTGTTGTCCAGCTCCTCCAGCGTCATCATCGGCAGGTAGACATCGTGTTCCTCGAACCGGAACAGGGAGGTCGGGTCATGCATCAGCACATTGGTGTCGAGCACGAAGAGCTTCGGGACGCCGAGCTTGTCGGCGGTCCGGCTGGCGCCGGACTTGATGACGCTGCTGTCCAAGGCCTTCGGCTTTGCGCTGCGCGCCCTGGACTGCGGCAGCTTTTCTTCCGTCCTTGCCCGGGCCCGGGGAGCGTCGGCCGTCTCTGCCGGCGGCGCCTCCACCAGGGTCATGATCGGTTTTACTGCCTTGCCTTTTTCTGCCTTTGGGTAGTCTTGCTGCGAAAGTAGCGTTGCCGGTTTCGTCGGAATTTTAGGCAGTGGCATCAGGACCTCAATCTAGGGAAAAGTGGGATTGACTACTACTCTTTAAGACGCCAGTCGTACTGACGGGTGAAACAAGCGGTGGCGGGGAGGCCTGAAAAGCAAAAAGCCGTTTGAGGGGGAGGCGATGCGCCTCTTCCGCAAACGGCTTCTTGAAGAAAATCTCTTTTGAATTCAAAGGGTAGGGCGAATTATGCAAGGGCCTTCACAAACGCCAGGACGTCTTCCACATGTCCCGGCACTTTCACTCCACGCCATTCTTTCACCAATTTCCCGCTGCCGTCAATGATGAAAGTGGAACGTTCGACGCCCCGCACTTGTTTGCCATACATGCTTTTCATCTTCATGACATCGAACATGTTGCAAACGGTCTCGTCCGGATCGGAGATCAGCTCGAACGGCATGCCGAGCTTGGCCTTGAAACCCTCGTGCGAACGGATGCTGTCGCGGCTGATGCCGAAAATCTCGGTATTGGCGGCCTGGAACTGGGGATGCAGATCGCGAAACTCCATCGCCTCGGTAGTGCAGCCGGGCGTGTTGTCCTTGGGGTAGAAATACAGCACGACGGTCTTGCCCTGGTAATCGGACAGCCTGAACGGGCGTTCCCCGGTCATTGCCGCGGAAAATTCCGGAACGGTGAGATTCAGTGCGGATGGGCTTTCGGCCACGTTGTTCTCCAGTGCGGGTTGTTCTCGTTTTTGGCGAGCATCGGAAGCGGGACCGTCGGTCACGGTGCCGCAACCAGATGTTAGCCAGAATTTATCATCTTTGGGAAGAGTGCCCGGACGTCATTCCATGATCAGGGCGAGTACGACCTTGCGCCCTTCGCCCATCAGGATGTTGTATGTCCTGCATGCAGCCGGGTTATCCATGCATTCGACCCCGATGCGGCGTGCGGTCAGGGGCTGCACCAGTCGCGGGTGCACGAAGCGCTGGCGTTTCCCGGTACCGAGGATCACGACGTCCGGTTCGCGCTCCGCGATGCGCTCGAAATCCGCGACGGACAGCGTCTCGAAAGTCGTCGGCGGCCAAGGCACCGGGGGCGTCTCGGGCATGACGGTCAGGCTGTAGCCGAATCGTACCGCGTTGATCTCGACCCCTGACTCGTCGTAGGCGGTCACGGTCTGGTAGTGCTGGGTGGGGGTGTTGTGTAGCTTCATGACGCTGTAGACATGCGGGCGGCAATGAATTTCCGCCAACGCCAGGAAAAAGATGGCCATTGTAGCCTTTACTCTTCCGGCCAGCCCGGTTTCAGATTGATAAAACGGGTTGCTTTCGGCAAAATGGGTATTTTGGCGGTGCAGCATTGCATCCCAGTTCTTGCCTCAACTACAAGGGATTGCCCCGTGCGACCGATTCAGAAATCGAAGAAACTGGCAGACGT
Organism: Noviherbaspirillum sp.; assembly: GCF_036563305.1. Lineage (GTDB taxonomy): Bacteria > Pseudomonadota > Gammaproteobacteria > Burkholderiales > Burkholderiaceae_D > Noviherbaspirillum. Next base: position 33,413 of record NZ_DATCMQ010000002.1, read on the forward strand.
CTGCTACGACATCCGCGGCCCGGTGCTTGAAAAGGCCAAGCAGATGGAGGAGGAGGGCCACAAGATCATCAAGCTGAACATCGGCAACCTCGCCGTATTCGGTTTCGATGCGCCGGACGAGATCGTGCACGACATGATCATCAACATGGGCAATGCGGCCGGCTATACCGACTCCAAGGGGCTGTTCGCGCCGCGCAAGGCGATCATGCACTACACGCAGGAAAAGAAGATCGCCGGCGTGGGCATCGACGACATTTATATCGGCAACGGCGCGTCCGAACTGATCGTCATGGGCATGAATGCGCTGCTCAATACCGGTGACGAGGTGCTGGTCCCGGCACCCGACTACCCGCTGTGGACCGCAGCCGTCAGTCTGTCGGGCGGCAAGCCCGTGCACTACGTTTGCGACGAGCAATCCGGCTGGCTGCCCGACATCGACGACATCCGCAAGAAGATCACGCCCAACACCAAGGCGATCGTCGTCATCAACCCGAACAATCCCACCGGCGCGCTGTACCCCCTGGAAGTGCTGCAGCAGATCGTCGAGGTGGCGCGCCAGAATCAGCTGATCGTGTTCGCCGACGAGATCTACGACAAGACACTGTACGACGGCGAGGTGCATACATCGATCGCCTCGCTGGCCGACGACGTACTGTTCATCACCCTCAATGGCCTGTCCAAGAACTACCGCTCGTGCGGTTACCGCGCGGGCTGGATGGTCGTGTCGGGCAACAAGAAGCCCGCACGCGACTACATTGAAGGGCTGAACATGCTGGCATCGATGCGGCTGTGCGCGAACGCGCCGGGCCAGTATGCGATCCAAACCGCACTCGGCGGTTACCAGAGCATCAACGACCTGGTCGGGCCGGGCGGCCGCCTTCTGCGGCAGCGCGACCTGGCGCACAAGCTGCTCACCGAGATCCCGGGGGTCAGCTGCGTCAAGCCAAAGTCGGCCTTGTACATGTTTCCCAAGCTGGATCCCAAGCTTTACCCGATCGAAGACGACCAGAAGTTCGCCTATGAACTGCTGGCCGAGGAAAAGGTGCTGATCGTACAGGGCACCGGCTTCAACTGGATCGCGCCCGACCATTTCCGGGTCGTGTTCCTGCCGAACTCCGACGACCTGACCGAGGCCATCGGACGTATTGCCCGCTTCCTCGAGCACTACCGCAGGCGCCACGGGACCGCCTGAGCCTGCGGCTTTCCAACCCGGCCCCGGCCGGATATGCGGCACGTACGCAGACCCTTATTTTCAGAAACCATGAAACCCATCAAAGTAGGCTTGCTCGGCATCGGAACCGTCGGTTCCGGCACATTCAACGTCCTGAAGCGCAACCAGGAAGAGATTACGCGCCGTGCCGGCCGCAGCATCCAGATTACGATGGTGGCCGACCTCGATACCGCCCGCGCGAAGGAACTGACCAACGGCGAGTGCGAAGTGGTTAGCGACGGCAACCTGGTGGTGAACAACCCCGACATCGACATCGTCGTCGAACTGATCGGCGGCTATGGCGTTGCACGCGACCTGGTGCTGAAGGCGATTGCCAACGGCAAGCACGTGGTAACGGCCAACAAGGCGCTGCTCGCGACCCATGGCAACGAGATTTTCAAGGCTGCGCAGCAGAAGGGCGTGATGGTCGCGTTCGAGGCGGCGGTGGCCGGCGGCATCCCGATCATCAAGGCACTGCGCGAGGGATTGACTGCGAATCGCATCCAGTGGATCGCGGGCATCATCAACGGCACCACCAACTTCATCCTGTCCGAGATGCGCGACAAGGGCCTCGACTTCGACGTCGTGCTCAAGGAGGCGCAGCGTCTCGGCTATGCGGAAGCCGATCCGACCTTCGACATCGAAGGCGTGGATGCCGCGCACAAGGCCACCATCATGGCGGCGATTGCATTCGGCGTTCCTGTCCAGTTCGACCGGGCGCACGTCGAAGGCATCACCAAGCTGCAGGCGACCGACATCCGCTACGCGGAACAGCTGGGCTACCGCATCAAGCTGCTGGGCATCGCCAAGCGCACGCCACAGGGCATCGAGCTGCGCGTGCATCCGACCCTGATCCCCGCCAGACGCCTGATCGCCAACGTCGAGGGTGCGATGAATGCCGTGCTGGTGCAGGGCGATGCCGTGGGCGCCACGCTTTACTATGGCAAGGGTGCGGGTGCCGAGCCGACTGCATCGGCCGTCATTGCCGACCTGGTCGACATCACGCGGCTGGCAACGGCAGACCCCGGGCACCGTGTACCGCACCTGGCCTTCCAGCCCGACCAGATGGTGGACACGCCGATCCTGCCGATGACGGAAGTCACGACCAGCTATTACCTGCGCATGCAGGTCGCCGACCAGGCCGGAGTGCTTGCCGACATCACCCGCATCCTCGCGGATTCGACGATCTCGATCGATGCCATGCTGCAGAAGGAGCCGGCGGAAGGCGAGACGCGCACCGACATCATCATGCTGACGCACCAGACGCAGGAGAAGAATGTCGAGGCCGCAATCGCGCGCATCGAGGGATTGCAGACGGTGGTCGGCAAGGTCACCAAGATTCGTCTTGAGCAACTGAGCTGAGCCGTCCGTAACGCGGCCTCTTGCCGCATTGCAGGGAAACGGGCGCATTGCCGCAAGCAGTGCGCCCGTTTTGCGTTTCAGCGATGGATGACGACCAGCAGTGCCTTCGCCTCGGTCTTGCCGTTGTTGACGACCGCGTGTGCCTTGTCGGCGGCGTAGCGCGCGCTGGCGCCGGTCCTGAGTTTCTTTCGTTCGCCTTCGACCTCGACCTCGAGGTTGCCGGACAGCACGCTCAGGTGCTCGGCGGTGCCCGGGTCGTGGGGCTGGGAGCGCAGGGCGCCGCCCGGTGCGAGGGTCAGTTCATACCATTCGAACTTCCCGGCCAGATCCATCGGTCCCAGGATGCGCAGTACGTATCCGGAGTGGGTGCCGGGCAGGGTCGGGGTCTCGTGCGGCTCGACCAGTTGTATTGCCTCGCCGGCCCTTTGCTCCCCGGCCAGCAACTCGTCTATGCCGATCCCAAGCGCGTTCGCCAGCCGCCAGGCCACGGCGATGGTGGGATTGGCTTTCTCCCGTTCGATCTGCGACAGCATGGACTTCGACACCCCGGCGGCACGCGACAGGTCTTCCAGTGTCAAACCCTGTGCGAGGCGGATGCGCTGCAGCGTGGCGCCGACTTCAGGCGGCGCAATGGGCGGCGGGACCGGATTTTTTGTAGCCATGCTTGCAATCGGAAATGAGGGAAGCTAGTATTCGATATATTGAAAACGAAGTTCGATATATCGAATCTGGGTCGATTTACTGAACGGCTATGGTAGCAGAATGCAACGGCGGGGCGCATCTCCGGCCGAAGACATCATGCTGCGCCCGGCCGGATGAAGCTGCGCGAAGACGTCCAAGGAGGGGAACATGACGGTGACCAGGCAGAAAGATGCGTTTTACGAGGGCCTCGCGGTCCAGCTCGAAGGCTTGCGGGAGCAGGGCCTGTTCAAGTCCGAACGGGTGATTGCGTCGCGCCAGGGCGCGGAGGTCGCCTGCGACGACGGCCGGCAGCTGATCAACCTGTGCGCGAACAACTACCTCGGACTGTCGGGCGACCAGGAGATGGTGCGCTCGGCAATCGCGGCGACGGAGCGCTACGGGTACGGGCTGTCATCGGTGCGGTTCATCTGCGGCACGCAGACGGTGCACAAGCGGCTCGAACAGGCGCTGTCGGATTTCCTGGGCATGGAGGACACCATTCTCTACGCCGCCGCCTTTGATGCCAACGGCGGCGTATTCGAGCCCTTGTTCGACGAGAACGACGCCATCATCTCGGACGCGCTCAATCATGCATCGATCATCGACGGTATCCGGCTGTGCAAGGCCGCGCGCCTGCGCTACCAGCATAACGACATGGACGACCTCGAAACGCAACTGCGTGCCGCCGAGGGCAAGCGTCACAAGCTCATCGTGACGGATGGCGCGTTTTCCATGGACGGCACCATCGCCCAGCTGGATCGCATCTGCGACCTGGCCGACAAGTACGGGGCGCTGGTGATGATAGACGAAAGCCACGCGTCGGGATTCATGGGCCCGACGGGCCGCGGCACGCATGAGCACCACGGCGTCATGGGGCGGGTGGACATCATTACCGGCACCCTCGGCAAGGCGCTCGGCGGCGCGATGGGCGGGTTCACCTCCGCCCGCCGGGAGGTCATTGAAACCCTGCGCCAGAAATCGCGTCCCTACCTGTTCTCGAACTCGCTGGCGCCCGCCATCGCCGGCGCATCGCTCGCCGTGCTCGAACGACTGCGCTCCTCGACGGAACTGCGCGACCGGCTGCACGAGAACACCGCTTATTTCCGGCGCGAGATCGCCTCGTTGGGATTCACGATCAAGCCGGGCACGCATCCGGTGGTGCCGGTCATGCTGTTCGATGCGCCGCTCGCGCAGCGCTTCGCACAGCGTTTGTACGAACTTGGCGTGCTGGTCACCGGTTTCTTCTATCCGGTGGTGCCGATGGGCCAGGCGCGCGTGCGTGTGCAGCTGTCGGCGGCGCACAGCAAGGAACAGCTGGAACGGGCGCTGGCGGCGTTTCGGCAGGCGGGCGAAGAGCTCGGGCTGATCAAGAACTGAGGGGGAACAGCATGGATAAAATCCTGGTCATCGGCGCCAACGGGCAGATTGGCAGCGAATTGGTGGAGGCGCTGGGCGAACGGCACGGCGCGGGCAGCGTGATCGCCACCGACATCGGGCCGCGCAGCCTGTTCAATGCGGCGCACTACGAGTGCCTGGACGTGCTCGACAGCGGCAGGCTCGCCCAGCTGGTGCGCGAGCACGACGTCACGCAGGTCTACCAGCTCGCGGCACTGCTCTCGGTCACCGGCGAGCAGGCCCCGTTGAAGGCGTGGACGCTGAACATGAACGGCCTGCTCAATATCCTGGAGCTGGCGCGCGAGCGCACGGCGGAAGGCAAGCCGCTCAAGGTGTTCTGGCCGTCCTCGATCGCGGCCTTCGGCCCGCATACGCCCGCCGTGGATACGCCGCAGCTCGCCGTGATGGACCCGACCACCATCTACGGCATCAGCAAGCAGGCCGGCGAGCGCCTGTGCGAGTATTACTTCAGCAAGTTCGGCGTCGACGTCCGCAGCATCCGCTATCCCGGCATCATCAGCCACAAGTCGCCCCCCGGGGGCGGCACCACCGACTACGCGATTGCCATGTTCCATGCGGCGCTGGCGGGCGAGGCCTACGCCTGCTACCTCGGACCGGAAACGACGCTGCCCATGATCTACATGCCGGACGCGATCCGCGCCACGATCACCCTGATGGAAGCGCCGGCGGACCAGGTGCGGGTACGCTCCAGCTACAACGTCGCCGGCGTCAGCTTCAGCCCGCGCGAGCTGGCCGAGGAGATCCGGCGCCACCTGCCGCGCTTCGATGTCCGTTACCAGCCGGATCAGCGCCAGGCGATCGCCGACAGCTGGCCGCACAGCCTGGACGACACCTACGCCCGTGCCGATTGGGGCTGGAAGGCCCGGGTCGGCCTGGCGGAGATGGTCACGGACATGCTGGAGAACGTCAGGCCGGCGACCCGTCCGCGCCACCACGCCGCCTGAGGGAAATGGCGGCCGGCGCCGGGGGCGCAGTTATAATGTTGCCTTTCCGCCTGACGGCCGCCGCCCGCTTCGACAAGGGGAACTTGCCGGCCGCGGTTCCTTATCTAACTGTCAACGTCAATGCAATACGTATCCACCCGCGGCCAGGCGCCGGCGCAGTCGTTTTCCCAGATCCTGCTTGGCGGACTCGCCCCGGATGGCGGCCTCTACCTCCCCATCGAATACCCGCGCGTCAGCGGCGAAGAGCTCGATGCCTGGCGCAAGCTGTCCTATGCCGATCTCGCATTCGAGGTGCTGAAGAAGTTCGCCACGGACATCCCGGCGGCCGACCTGAAGGCGATCGCGCACAAGACCTACACCGCCGACGTCTACCGCAACGCCCGCGCCGGGGAGGACCCGGCGCAGATCACACCGTTGCGCGTGCTGGAGGAGGGTAGCGGCGGCAAGCTCGTGCTGCAGGCACTGTCGAACGGTCCCACCCTCGCGTTCAAGGACATGGCAATGCAGCTGCTCGGCAACCTGTTCGAGTACGCGCTGGCGAAGCAGGACGCCGAGCTGAACATTTTCGGCGCGACCTCGGGCGACACCGGCAGCGCCGCCGAATATGCGATGCGCGGCAAGAAGGGTATCCGCGTCTTCATGCTGTCGCCCTATCGCAAGATGAGCGCATTCCAGACGGCCCAGATGTTCAGCCTGCAGGACCCCAACATCGTCAACATTGCCGTGGAGGGCGTATTCGACGATTGCCAGGACATGGTGAAGGCGGTGTCCAACGACCTCGCCTACAAGGCGCGGCACAAGATCGGGACGGTCAACTCCATCAACTGGGCGCGGGTCGTCGCGCAGGTGGTCTACTACTTCCGCGGCTATCTCGCCGCCACCGCGCACAACGCGCAAAAAGTGTCGTTCACGGTCCCTTCGGGCAACTTCGGCAACATCTGCGCCGGTCACATCGCCCGCATGATGGGCCTGCCGATCGACCAGCTTGTGGTGGCCACCAACGAGAACGACGTGCTCGACGAGTTCTTCCGCACCGGTGTCTACCGGGTACGCAAGTCGGCCGAGACCTATCACACCACCAGCCCGAGCATGGACATCAGCAAGGCGTCCAATTTCGAGCGATTCGTCTTCGACCTGCTCGGGCGCGACGCGACCCGCCTCGCGGCACTGTTCCGCAAGGTCGACAGCCATGGGGGCTTCGACCTGTCGGGCAAGGCCGGAAGCGATGGCGACGAGTTCAGCCAGGCGGCGCGCTATGGCTTTGTGTCCGGCAAGTCGGTGCATGCCGATCGCATCGCGACCATCCGCGACGTCCATGCGCGCTACGGCATCACGATCGACACCCATACCGCCGACGGCGTCAAGGTTGCGCGCGAGCACATGAAACCCGGGGTGCCGATGCTGGTGCTCGAGACGGCGCTGCCCGCCAAGTTCAACGAGACCATCCGTGAAGCGCTCGGCCGGGACGCCGAGCGGCCGGCAGGTTTCGAACATATCGAAGCGCTGCCGCAGCGCTACGAACTGATGGGCACGGACATCGACAAGATGAAGGCATTCATCGCCCGCCACACGGGACTTTGATCGGTCCCAGGGCGGCAAGGAGGCAGGATGGAGAAGAAGCCGATGCTGACCGCCGCGCAGGCACGCGAGCTGCTCATGGCCGCCGCGCGCCCGATCGGCGAGCAGGAGACGATCCCGACCGAGCAGGCGCTCGGCCGCGTGCTGGCGGCAGCGCAGTCGTCGCTGATCGATGTGCCGCCGCTCGACAATACCCAGATGGACGGCTACGCGGTGCGCAGCGCCGACTGCACGGGCGGGAACGCGCGCCTGGCGGTGAACCAGCGCATTCCCGCCGGCCACGTCGGCCAGCCCCTGCAGCCAGGTAGTGCGGCGCGCATCTTCACCGGTGCAATGATCCCGGCCGGGGCGGATGCCGTCGTCATGCAGGAGCAGTGCGAAGCGCACCCGGAAAGCGGCGATGTCACGATACGCCACGTGCCCCAGCCCGGCGAATGGATACGGCGCCGCGGCGAGGATATCGCCGCCGGCAGCACCATCCTTCAGGCCGGCACCCGTTTGCGCGCACAGGAACTCGGCCTCGCCGCATCCGTCGGTCTCGCCAGCCTGCCGGTCGTGCGGCGGCCGCGGGTGGCGGTGTTCTTCACCGGCGACGAGCTGGCGATGCCGGGCGAGACGCTGGCGCCCGGCGCCATTTACAACTCCAACCGTTTCATCCTGCGCGGCCTGCTGCAGGGCCTCGGCTGCGAAGTGCTCGATCTCGGCATCGTGCCGGACACCCTGGATGCGACGCGCGAGGCACTGCGGGACGCCGCCCGCAACAGCGACCTGATCCTGACCTCCGGCGGCGTCTCGGTCGGCGAGGAGGACCATGTCCGCCCGGCAGTGGAGGCCGAGGGCAGGATCAGCATGTGGCAGATCGCGATCAAGCCGGGCAAGCCGCTGGCGTTCGGCGAGGTCAACCGACCGGAAGGCGCGCCGTCCTTTTTCCTCGGACTGCCGGGCAACCCGGTGTCGAGCTTCGTGACGTTCCTGCTGTTCGTGCGGCCTTTCCTGCTGCGGTTGCAACGCGTTGCCGACGTTGCGCCCGCCGGCTTCCTGCTGCGCGCCGATTTCGACTGGCCGAAACCCGACCGCCGCAATGAATTCCTGCGAGTCCGCGTCAATGCCGCCGGCGGCCTCGACCTGTTCCCGAACCAGGGCTCGGCGGTCCTCACCTCGACCGTCTGGGGGAGCGGCCTCGTCGACAACCCGCCGAGCCAGGTGATTTCACGCGGCGACCTGGTGCGGTTCATCCCCTTCAGCGAGCTGAACCAATGACCAGGACCATTCGCCTGCGATTCTTTGCCAGCGTGCGCGAGGCAGTCGGCATCGCGCAGGAGGAACTGGCGCTGCCGGACGAGGTGCGCACGGTCGGCCAGGTGCGGTCCCTTCTGGTTGCGCGCGGCGGCGTTTGGGCCGATGCGCTGGCCGAGGGCAGGGCACTGCGCATGGCCTACAACCAGCAGATGACCGGCGCCGACACGCCGGTCGGCGAGGGCGGGGAAGTCGCGTTCTTTCCGCCGGTGACGGGAGGCTGACATGCCGGTTCGCGTGCAGGCGGAGGACTTCGACCTGGGACGGGAAGTGACGGCGCTGCGCGCCGGGCGTCCGGCGGTCGGCGCGGTCGCGGCCTTCGTCGGCACCGTGCGGGACATGAACGACGGCGCCAGCGTCCGCACCATGGAACTCGAACACTATCCCGGCATGACCGAGCAGGCGCTGGAGGAGATCGCGGCCGAGGCGCGGCGGCGCTGGCCGATCATCGATGCGCTGGTGATCCACCGGGTCGGCCCGCTGCAGCCGATGGACCAGATCGTGCTGGTGGCAACCGTTGCCGGCCATCGCGGCGATGCCTTCGCCGCCTGCGAATTCATCATGGACTACCTGAAGACGAAGGCCCCGTTCTGGAAGAAGGAGCACGGGCCGGATGGCGCCCGCTGGGTGGACGCCAGGGTCACGGACGACCAGGCGCTGGCAAGATGGGGCATCGTTTCCGGCAATGCCGGCCCGGTCCCCGGCGAGCCGGGGACGGCCGAATGAACTGGCTCGCCGTCGGCCTGGGCGCGGCGATCGGCGCATGGCTGCGGTGGGGGCTCGGACTGTGGCTGAATGCCGGTCATCCGGCACTGCCGTTCGGCACGCTGGCTGCAAACCTCGGCGGCGGTTTCCTGGCCGGTTTCGCTTTTGCCTTCTTTTCGGCCTCGTCGGCGCTCCCGCCGGAATGGCGCCTCTTCGTCATCACCGGGCTGCTTGGCGGCCTCACCACCTTCTCCACCTTTTCCACGGAAGCAATGACGCTCCTGGAGCGCGGTGATTTTCCCTGGGCGCTTGCCCACGCCGCGTTCCACCTGGCCGGCTCGATCGCGCTGTGCATCGCCGGCGCCGCTGCCTGCCGCCACCTGTTCCACTGACGGCGGCGGTCGCCGCCCCCGAAGATCGATTCAGGGCTTGCTTGAAATGCCGCTGCCCGGCCTTATTTCGGTAGCAGTTGAATTCCGGAGAACATCATGCGTCTCGATAAACTGACAACAAAATTGCAGGAGGCCCTGTCCGATGCGCAGAGCCTCGCCGTCGGCAATGACAACCAGTACATAGAGCCGGCGCACGTCCTGACGGCCCTCCTCAACCAGGATGACGGCGGCGCCCGTTCGCTGCTGCAGCGGGCCGGCGTCAACGTCGGCGGCCTCTCCAATACGCTGAAACAGGCACTCGAACGCCTGCCCAAGGTGTCGGGGACCGGCGGTGAAGTGCAGGTCGGCCGCGAAACCGTGGCGCTTCTCAATCTGGCAGACAAGGAAGCGCAGAAGCATGGCGACCAGTTCATCGCCAGCGAGATGCTGCTGCTCGCGCTTGCCGACGACAAGTCCGATGCCGGACGCTCCGCGCGCGACCACGGCCTCACGCGCAAGGCGCTGGAGAGCGCGATCGAAGCGGTGCGCGGCGGCGGCAACGTGAATTCCCAGGATGCGGAAGGCCAGCGCGAAGCGCTGAAGAAGTTCACGCTCGACCTCACCGAACGGGCGCGGTCCGGCAAACTGGATCCGGTGATCGGCCGCGACGACGAGATCCGGCGTGCCATCCAGGTGCTGCAGCGGCGTTCCAAGAACAACCCCGTGCTGATCGGGGAGCCCGGCGTTGGCAAGACCGCGATCGTGGAAGGACTGGCGCAGCGCATCGTCAATGGCGAGGTACCCGACAGCCTCAAGTCCAAGCGCGTGCTGTCGCTCGACATGGCCGCGTTGCTGGCGGGCGCCAAGTATCGCGGCGAATTCGAGGAGCGGCTGAAAGCGGTGCTCAAGGAAATCGCCCAGGATGAGGGGCAGACCATCGTATTCATCGACGAGCTGCATACGATGGTGGGCGCCGGCAAGGCCGAGGGCGCGATTGACGCCGGCAACATGCTCAAGCCCGCGCTGGCGCGCGGCGAGTTGCATTGCATCGGCGCCACCACGCTGGATGAATACCGCAAGTACGTGGAGAAGGACGCAGCCCTGGAGCGCCGTTTCCAGAAGATCCTGGTCGTCGAGCCGAGCGTGGAGGCGACCATTGCCATCCTGCGCGGCCTGCAGGAAAAATACGAGGTGCACCACGGCGTCGAGATCACCGACCCGGCGATCGTTGCGGCTGCCGAGCTGTCCCATCGCTACATCACCGACCGCTTCCTGCCCGACAAGGCGATCGATCTGATCGACGAGGCGGCCTCCAAGATCAAGATCGAGATCGACTCCAAGCCGGAGGTGATGGACCGTCTCGACCGTCGCCTGATCCAGCTGAAGATCGAACGGGAGGCGGTCAAGAAGGAGACCGACGAGGCTTCGCAGAAGCGGCTCGGCCTGATCGAGGAGGAAATCGGCAAGCTGGAGCGTGAGTACGCCGACCTGGAAGAGGTCTGGAAGGCCGAGAAAGCCGGCGTGCAGGGCACCCAGCAGATCAAGGAAGAGATCGAGAAGGTGCGGCTGCAGATGGAAGAGGCCAAGCGCCGCGGAGACTGGCAGAAGATGTCCGAGCTCCAGTACGGCAGGTTGCCGCAGCTGGAGGCCCAGCTTACGCAGGCCGACAGCGGCGACGACAAGCCGGTGCAGAACAAGCTGCTGCGCACCCAGGTCGGCGCCGAGGAGATTGCCGAGGTGGTTTCCCGCGCGACCGGCATTCCGGTCTCGAAGATGATGCAGGGCGAGCGCGACAAGCTGTTGCGGATGGAGGACGAGCTGCACAAGCGGGTGGTGGGCCAGCACGAGGCGATCGTCGCCGTGTCGGATGCGATCCGGCGGTCCCGCGCCGGTCTCGCCGATCCCAACCGGCCTTACGGCTCGTTCATGTTCCTCGGCCCGACCGGTGTTGGCAAGACCGAGCTGTGCAAGGCGCTGGCTGCCTTCCTGTTCGATACCGAGGAGGCGCTGATCCGCATCGACATGAGCGAATTCATGGAGAAGCATTCCGTTTCGCGGCTGATCGGCGCGCCTCCCGGTTATGTCGGCTACGAGGAAGGCGGCTACCTGACCGAAGCAGTGCGGCGCAAGCCCTACAGCGTGATCCTGCTCGACGAGATCGAGAAGGCGCACCACGACGTGTTCAACGTGCTGCTGCAGGTGCTCGACGACGGCCGCATGACCGACGGTCAGGGCCGTACGGTGGACTTCAAGAACACGGTCATCGTGATGACCTCCAATCTCGGCTCCCATAAGATCCAGTCGATGGAGGACAGCGACCCGGCGCTGGTCAAACTGGCGGTCCTGGCCGAAGTGAAGGCGCATTTCCGGCCGGAGTTCGTCAACCGGATCGACGAGCTGGTGGTGTTTCATGCGCTCGACGAGAAGAACATCGGTTCCATCGCGCGTATCCAGCTGCAGGTGCTGGAGCAGCGCCTGGCCAAGATGGACATGCGCCTGCACGTGTCGGACAGCGCGCTGCAGAAAATCGCCGAGGCGGGCTTCGACCCTGTGTACGGCGCCCGGCCTCTGAAGCGCGCCATCCAGCAGGAGATCGAGAATCCGCTGTCGAAGATGATTCTCGAAGGCCGGTTTGGCCCGAAGGATGCAGTCTCGGTCAGCGCCGGCGGAGCCGGCCTGGTGTTCGACAAGGAAGCCGCCTGACGCGGTACATCCCGCAGGCGAGGGGCAGCCGGCACACGCCGCGCTGCCCCTTTTTTTATCAAGTGGGCGCCGCGAAGAATGCGGAGGGCGATTTACCGAAGGTCTTGCGGAACATGGCCGAAAAGGCGGACTGGCTGGCGTAGCCGAGTTCGGCGGCGACCAGGGACAAGGGCATGCCGCGCGCGATCAGCGGCGCGGCGTGCGCCAGCCGCACCTGCTGGCGCCACTGGCCGAAGCGCATGCCCAGTTCGCGTTCGAACAGGCGCGCCAGCGTGCGCTCGGAGGCGCCAACCCGGCCTGCCCACTGGGCGAGGGTGAGCGCGAGCGCCGGATCGGCGATCAGCGCCTCGCACAGGGATTTGAGACGCTTGTCCTGCGGCAGCGCGACCCGGATCGGCCGCGTCGTCAGGCGCGGCAGCTCGTCCAGGATCAGGCGCGCCAGCAGCATTTCACGGCCCTGTTCGCCATCGGCCTGCACCAGCGCCACCACCAGTTCGCGCAGCAGCGGCGACACTTCCAGCACTTCGCAGCGCCCGCCGGCGAAGGGCGACGATCGGGCATCGATGTAAAGCGCGCGCAGCCTTGCCGGCTCAAGCGTTGCCACTTCATGCACCGCCTGCGGCGGAATCCAGATCGCCCTCTGGGGCGGCACGATCCAGGTCGAACTGCCGACGGTTACCCGTACCACGCCGTCGATCGCATAGGTCACCTGGCCCCAGGCATGGGAGTGCGCGGCGAGCAGCGCGGCCTTGTCCAGGTCGCGCGCCACGATGCGCACCGGCTGCGCCGCGGATGGCGCGCGGCCTGGCAGGTGGGGGCGGGTATGCGTGACCGGTTGCATGGGAAGGAGGAGTCGGCTTTCGGCCTCTCGTACGCCGAACTCGGCTTCCTGATGACGGTGTTCTTCGTGGTATCCGGCATTGGCCAGGCGATGGCCGGCTTCCTGGTCGACCGCGTGGGACCGCAGCGGGTGCTTTCCGGCGGAATCGGTTTGCTCGGCGTGTCCGCGTTGCTGCTGTCGCAGGCGCAGAGCTATCCGGTACTGCTAGCCGGCTCGCTGCTGGCCGGCCTGGGCAACAGCGTGTTCCACCCGGCCGATTTCACGCTGCTCAACCGCCGCGTCTCGGCGCCGCGCCTGGGGCATGCATTCTCGATACACGGCATATCGGGCAACCTGGGCTGGGCCGCGGCGCCGGTCTTCCTGGCGGGGATCGCGCAGGTGGCAGGATGGCGTTTCGCGCTGCTGGCGGCCGCCTGCATCCCGTTCGCCGTCCTCGCCTTGCTGTTCGCCTGCCGCGGTCATCTTGAAGGGCCTCCGGCCGTCCCGGTCGGCCCGCGACCGGTGCAGCGCGAGGGCGATGGCGGTCATGTACTGGCATTCATGCGCCTGCCCGCGGTATGGATGTGTTTCGCCTTCTTCCTCATCACTGCTCTGGCGCTGGGCGGCATACAAAGCTTCTCCGCGTCGGCGCTGCGCGAACTCTACGGCGTTTCGCTGCCTGCGGCCACAGCCGGGTATACCGCCTATATGCTGGCGTCCGCCGCCGGCATGGTATGGGGCGGCTTCCTTGCGTCGAAGACCGATCGTCACGACCGTACCATTGCCATCGCCTTCGCCGCTGCCGGCGCCTTTGCGCTGCTGATCGCCAGCGGCATCGTCCCGGCCTGGATGTCCCTGGTACTGATGGGCGCGGTCGGATTCGGTGCCGGCGTTGCAGGGCCCTCGCGTGACCTGCTGATCCGCGCCGCCGCCCCCAAGAATGCCACCGGCCGCGTCTACGGCGTCGTCTATTCCGGACTCGACATCGGCCTGTCCCTGGCACCGCTGATGTTTGGCGCGCTCATGGATGCCTCCCATCCCGCGGCCGTATTCGTCGGCATCGGGCTGTTCCAGTGCCTCGCCATCCTGAGCGCCGTCAGCGTCGGTACCCGTAGCGCCCGTACGCCGCCGGCGGCGCCGGCCTGAGCGGCGTCAAGGAACGGTGCAGGGCCGGCCGGGAGCCGGCCTTCTTCTTTTCGGCTCGCTTACAATCCTGCTTTCCCGATCCACAACCCCACGGAGACCCTGATGAGCTTTGCCACCTGCGATATCTGCGACGCCAACGAAGACAAGATTGCTGCCGGTACGCTGGCTGTACTGCCACCGTTGTTCCAGATCTTCGGCAAGCAGTTGTCCTTCGCCGGTCCGGCAAAGACCCTCAAGGTATTCGAGGACAATGTCCTGGTGCGGAAAACGCTGGAGACGCCGGGCAATGGCCAGGTGCTGGTGGTCGACGGCGGCGGCAGCCTGCGCTGCGCGCTGGTCGGCGGCAACCTCGGCGTGCTGGCGGAAAAGAACGGCTGGGCCGGCATCATCGTCAATGGCTGCATACGCGACTCGCTCGAAATCAATGCATGCAACATCGGCGTGCGCGCGCTTGCCACCCACCCGCAACGCAGCGTGCGCAAGGGCGCCGGCGAAAGCGACCTGCGCGTGCAGATCGCGGGCGTGGCGATCCGTCCCGGCGACTGGATCTATGCCGACGCCGACGGTGTGCTGGTTGCCGCAGACAGGCTTGCCTGATTCTCGTTCCGCGGCCGGCGTCCGCCGGCCGCGCGCCATGCCGGTCCGTTTCTTCGCCACCCGGTTTCGCCGCACCTTGCTCCGCATTCCGCCTTATCTGCGCAAAATTTCATAACCCGCGATCGCCGTTTCATAATGCGGTAGATGTGCACGGCAGAGCAGCATCTTGTCATTTCATTTTGAGGAAAATCGTTCCGCATCGCGAAAACTCCGTAATAAGTCATTGATTTCGCTCAGCAAAAAAATGGTTATATGTCTTATATAAGACCTTGTTGCCTCGCAAAATTCGGCCTAATATTGACCCATCTGTTTTTCTTTTCATCGCTTCACTTAGGAGAATGAGCATGGCATCCCGCGAAGAGCAAATTAAGGCACTGGAAAAAGAATGGGCGGAAGATCCGCGCTGGAAGGGCGTCAAGCGCGGCTATACCGCCGAGGACGTCATCCGTCTGCGCGGTTCGAAGCAGATCGAGTACACGCTCGCGAGGGAAGGTGCTGAAAAGCTGTGGGCAAAGATCAACGGCGGCGCAAAGAAGGGCTATGTGAACGCCTTCGGCGCGATCACCGCGGGCCAGGCGATGCAGCAGGCCAAGGCTGGCCTCGAAGCGGTGTACCTGTCCGGCTGGCAGGTCGCCGCCGACGGCAATACCTCCGAAACCATGTATCCCGACCAGTCGCTGTACGCCTATGACTCGGTGCCGACGATGGTTCGCCGCATCAACAATACCTTCAAGCGCGCCGACGAGATCCAGTGGTCGCGCGGCATCAACCCGGGCGATGAAAATTTCATCGACTACTTCCTGCCGATCGTCGCGGATGCCGAAGCCGGTTTTGGCGGCGTGCTGAACGCCTTCGAACTGATGAAGAACATGATCGCCGCCGGCGCGGCAGGCGTGCACTTCGAAGACCAGCTGGCTGCGGTGAAGAAGTGCGGCCACATGGGCGGCAAGGTGCTGGTGCCGACCCAGGAAGCGATCGAGAAGCTGGTGGCGGCGCGTTTCGCCGCCGACGTCATGGGCGTGCCGACCATCGTGCTGGCCCGTACCGATGCCGAGGCAGCAAACCTCATCACCTCCGACCACGACGCCAACGACAAGCCTTTCCTGACCGGCGAGCGCACCAACGAGGGTTTCTATCGCGTCAAGAACGGCCTGGAGCAGGCAATCAGCCGTGGCGTCGCCTACGCACCGTATGCCGACCTGGTATGGTGCGAGACCGGCACGCCCGACCTCGGCTTTGCGCGTGAATTCGCCCAGGCCGTGCACGAGAAATGCCCGGGCAAGCTGTTGTCCTACAACTGCTCGCCGTCCTTCAACTGGAAGAAGAACCTGGACGACAAGACCATCGCCGAGTTCCAGCAGAAGCTGTCGGAGCTGGGCTACAAGTACCAGTTCATCACGCTGGCAGGCATCCACATCAACTGGTTCAACACCTTCCAGTTTGCCCATGCCTATGCTCGCGGCGAAGGCATGAAGCACTACGTGAACATGGTGCAGGAGCCGGAGTTCGCAGCGCGCGAGAAGGGTTACACCTTCGTGTCGCACCAGCAGGAAGTCGGCGCAGGTTACTTCGACGAAGTCACCACCGTGATCCAGGGCGGCACGTCCTCGGTCAAGGCACTGACCGGTTCGACCGAAGAAGAACAGTTCCACTGATCCGCGTGCCCGGTGTGCGCCGAGCCGCACGCACCATCATGCTGGCCGCCTTCGGGCGGCCTTTTTTTTGCGCATGCCTTGCCGTTCCCGCACCCTGTAGCTACTATAGGGTAGGTCAATCCAGGAGAACATCATGCGCATAGGCGAACTGGCAAGACGCAGCGGCTGCGAAGTCGAGACCATCCGCTATTACGAGCGGGAAGGCATGCTGCCGCGCCCCGCGCGCAGCGAGGGCAACTACCGGCAGTATGGAGAGAAGGATGCGGAGCGACTGCTGTTCATCCGGCATTGCCGGTCGCTCGGCATGTCGCTCGAGGATATCCGCACGTTGCAGCGCTTCCAGGCCGAGCCGGAGCTTGCCTGCGACGACATCGATGCCTTGCTGGACAGGCAACTGCAGCAGACTCGCGCGCAGATCGCGTCGCTGCAGCGCCTTCAGGAGCAGCTGGAGGTGTTGCGCAAAACCTGCGGCGCCCATCTCAGTGCAAGGCAATGCGGCATCCTGCAAAACCTCCAGAGCGCCGCAACCAGCAACGACTGCGTCTGCCACGGCGAGGCGCAGGGGCAGCCTTGATACAATGCAGTCCCTTTTCCATTCCCGCCATCCAAGGTTCCCATGCTGAGCTATCGCCACGCCTTTCACGCGGGCAATCACGCCGACGTGCTGAAACACGTCGTACTCATCCAGTTGCTGCGCTATCTCGGGCAGAAGGACACGCCCTACATGTACATCGACACCCATGCGGGTGCCGGCGTCTATGCGCTGGACACCGGCTACGCGGCCAAGAGCACCGAGTACGAAACCGGCATCGCCCGCCTGTGGGACCGCAAGGACGCGCCGCCGCCGGTGGCCGAGTATCTGCAGCTGGTGCGCGACATGAACCCGAGCGGCAAGATGCGCTACTACCCCGGTTCGCCCTATTGCGCCGACCGCGTGGCACGGGAGCAGGACCGCATCCGCCTGTTCGAAATGCACCCGAGCGACAGCAAGATCCTGGAAGAGAATTTCCGCAAGCAGGAAGCCCATCTTGCTGCCCAGGGGCAGCGGTCGTCGTCGCGCGGCAAGCGCGTGATGATCAACAAGGGGGATGGCTTTACCGGCCTCCGGAGCCTGCTGCCGCCGCCGTCGCGGCGTGGGTTGGTGCTGGTCGACCCGCCCTACGAGGTGAAGGACGACTACCGCAAGGTCAAGCTGATGCTGGAGGATGCGCTGGTCCGTTTTGCCACCGGCACCTATGCGGTCTGGTATCCGGTACTGCAGCGGATGGAATCGCGCCAGTTCGCGGACAAGCTCAAGCGGCTCCAGGCCAACGGCTGGCTCAACGTCACGCTCTCGATCCGGGCGCCGACACCGGACGGCTTCGGCCTGCACAGCAGCGGCATGTTCGTCATCAATCCGCCTTACACGCTGGAGCCGATGCTGCGCGAACTGATGCCGTGGCTGGTGAAGGCGCTCGGCATGGACAGCGGCGCCGGCTTCACCCTGGAGACGGGAAGTACGGTCACCGGCCCGGGTCGCCGGGCGGAAGAGAACGTTTCGCGCCGTGACCGTGCGCTGTGAAATGTTCCCGAGGAGGGCGCCAGCATGAGCAAGGCATTTGTGAAGGAAAGCGACGACGACGACGACCTCGATCCGGGTGTGCCGTCGATACCGCCCGGCAGCAAGAACTACATGACCCCCGCCGGCCACAGCCGCATGAAGGAAGAGTTGCTGCGGCTGATCGACGTCGAGCGGCCAGAGGTGGTGAAAGTCGTTTCCTGGGCCGCGTCGAACGGTGATCGGTCCGAGAACGGCGACTACATCTATGGCAAGCGACGCCTGCGCGAGATCGACCGTCGCATCCGCTTCCTCACCAAGCGACTCGACCTTGCCGAAGTCGTCGATCCAAGCGTGCACCACGGCAGCGACCAGGTCTTTTTCGGGGCGACGGTGACGTATGAGAACCAGGCCGGCGACGAGCACACGGTGACCATCGTCGGCATCGACGAGCTGGATCCCCTCAACGGCCTGATCAGCTGGATTTCGCCGGTCGCGCGGGCGCTGACCAAGGCGCGCGAGGGTGACACGGTCACGTTGCGGACCCCGGCCGGGCTGGATGAACTGACGATCCTCGACGTCCGCTACCCCGCGCGCTGAAACCGCAGCCCCGCGCTTGCGTGACAGCCACCGCGGGTGCCAGTGGAGAGCGAAAAAGGAAGGAAGGGAGCAGGTCGGCGCGGCTGCTCAGGCCCGTTCGCGAAGGATGCGGGCGACGCCGGGAATGCGGCGCACATTGCGCATCAGGCGCGCCAGGTGCACGCGGTCCTCGACCTGTATGGTGAAGCGCAGCTGCTTCATCAGGTGATCCCGGTCGTCGTCCATGCCGACGTGCGTGATATTGGCGTCCGACTCGCCGATCTCGGCGGCCACCCGTGCGAGCACGCCTTTTTCATTGTTCACCAGCACCTTTACCCGACAGTCGAATCGGCGGCCGAGGCCCGTGCCCCACGCAAGGTCGATCCAGCGTTCCGGCTCCTTCGCATGCTGGCGCTTGGCGAGCTCGCATTCCATGCTGTGGACGGTGATGCCCTGGTCGCGCTTGAGCTGCCCGATGATGTCGTCGCCAGGAATGGGCAGGCAGCAGGGCGACAGCTGAACCGCCGTACCCTCGTTGCCGGTAATAACCACCGGATCCAGCTTGCCCTGCGGGTTGTCCGTCGCGAGCGGCGGCAGCGCGCAGGAAGGGTCGGACTCCATCAGCGTCCGGATGTGGCGTGCCACCAGCGTCGCCATGCGCTTGCCGACGCCGATGTCCGCGTACAGCTCCTCCAGCGACTTGGCGCTTGATTCCCGCAGCAGCCGTTCCGCAAGCGCGTCGGGCAGCAGGGGATCGATATCGACCGCGCTGAGCGCCTGTGCAAGCAGGCGCTTGCCGAGTTCGGTCGATTCGGTCAGGTTGATGGTGCGCAGGTGATGCCGGATCGCCGACCGCGCCTTGCCGGTGCGGACGAAGGTCAGCCAGTTGGGACTCGGCCGGGAGGAGGGCGCGGTGACGATCTCGACGATGTCGCCATTGCGCAGTTCGGTGCGCAGCGCCGCGTGCTCGTGATTGACGCGGGCCGCGATCGCCTGGTCGCCGATGTCGGTGTGGATCGTGTACGCGAAGTCGAGCACGGTAGCGCCGCGCGGCAGCGCGATGATCTTCGACTTCGGCGTGAAGACATAGACCGAGTCCGGAAACAGGTCCACCTTCACATGTTCGAGGAATTCCGCCGAGTCGCCGGTTTGCTGCTGGATGTCCAGCAGCGACTGCAGCCAGGCGTGGGTGCGCTGTTGCAGGTCGGTCAGACTGGCGTCGTCGTTCTTGTAGAGCCAATGTGCGGCCACGCCTGCTTCAGCTACGCGGTGCATCTCCTGCGTGCGGATCTGGAATTCGACCGGCGTGCCATAGGGGCCGATCAGCGTGGTGTGCAGCGACTGGTAGCCATTCAGTTTTGGAATCGCAATGTAGTCCTTGAACTTGCCCGGCATCGGCTTGAACAGGGCGTGCAGGGTGCCCAGCGCGACATAGCAGCCGGCAAAGCTGTCCACCACGATACGGAAACCGTAGACGTCCAGCACCTGGGAGAAGGACAGGTGCTTGTTGCGCATCTTGCGGTAGATGCCGAACAGCGTCTTCTCGCGTCCGTAGACTTCGGCGCGGATGCCGCCGGCCGCCAGCGTGTTCTTCACGGAGTCCAGGATCTTGCTGACCACTTCCCGGCGGTTGCCGCGCGCTGCCTTCACCGCCTTGGACAGCGTCCGGTAGCGCAGCGGATACAGGTGCGAAAAGGCCAGGTCCTGCAGCTCGCGGTAGATGTTGTTGAGGCCGAGACGGTGGGCGATGGGCACATAGACCTCCATCGTCTCGCGCGCGATGCGGCGCTTTTTTTCCGGCGACATGAAGCCGAGCGTGCGCATGTTGTGAAGGCGGTCGGCCAGCTTCACGAGGATGACGCGGACATCGCGCGCCATCGCCAGCAGCATCTTGCGAAAATTCTCGGCCTGCGCCTCGATCTGGCTCTGAAACTCGATCTTGTCCAGTTTCGAGAGGCCGTCGACCAGGGTGGCGACCGGCGCGCCGAAGCGCTCGATCAGCTCTTCTTTCTTGACGTCCTGGTCCTCCATCACGTCATGCAGCAGCGCCGCCATGATCGCCTGCGCGTCCAGCTTCCAGTCGGCGCAGATCTCCGCCACCGCAATCGGGTGAGAGATGTACGGTTCGCCGGACTTGCGGATCTGGCCGAGGTGCATCTCGTCCGAAAAGCGGTAGGCTTCCTTGACCTTCTTCATCTCGGAAGGCGTCAGGTATTCGGCGAGCTTGTTGTTGAGGAGAGTGACGGACGCGACGCAGGCGTTCTGGGCCGCGGTATCCGCGGTATCGCGTGTGACGGAGGGATCGGGGTTCTTGCCAGCCGGACGATCAGGGTTCGCCCGGCTGTTTTGAGCGACTGACAATGCCAATTCTGCGGGAGTCACGTTCATAGACAAAGCATATCAGCCGCTTCCCTTTTAATGCTACTCAGCTCGGGACTTTTTTAAGCATTTCAATCCCGACCTTCCCGGCGGCGATTTCGCGCAGGGCGACGACCGTGGGCTTGTCCTTGGCCTCCACCTTCGGGGTGTGGCCCTGCAGGAGCTGGCGGGCGCGGTAGGTGGCGGCCAGCGTCAGCTGGAAGCGGTTCGGGACTTGTTTCAGGCAATCTTCGATGGTGATACGGGCCATGGGGTGCTCCTTAAATTGCGAAATCAGCTCAAATTGGCGTGAATGCCCAGTTGGGCGAACAGGGAGGTGTTGCGGGCAGCCTGTTGCGGGAACCGGCAACGGGTCGCTTTGACAATCGCGGTCAGTTCAGACAAAGCAGTCGCAAACTCTTGATTAATAATAACATATTCGAACTCCGAGGCGTGCGCGATCTCGCCGCCGGCGGCCAGAATGCGGCGGGTAATCACCAGGTGGTCGTCCTGTCCGCGCTTCGTCAGCCTCTCCTCCAGCGCCGCGATCGAGGGCGGCAGGATGAAGATGCCGACCGCATGCGGAAATTGCTTCTTTACCTGCTGCGCACCCTGCCAGTCGATCTCGAGCAGGACGTCGGTGCCGACCGCCATCGCCTCTTCGATCAGCAGGCGCGAAGTACCGTAGTAGTTTCCGTGGACTTCAGCGGACTCCAGGAATTCCCCGGCTTCGCGCCGCCGGAGGAAATCCTCGACCGTCGTGAAGTAGTACTCGCGTCCGTGCTGTTCGGCCGGTCGGGGCTGCCGGGTAGTGAACGAGATGGACAGGCGGATCTCGGGTTCCTGCGCCAGCAGGGCGTTGACGAGCGTCGACTTGCCGGCGCCGGAGGGAGCAACCACCATGAACAGGCTGCCCGAGTGGGATTTGGGTTCGATCATAAGCGAGGGTGATTGTGGCAGGACCGGGAAGGTCCTGCCGTTTATTCCAGATTTTGCACTTGTTCGCGCATCTGCTCGATCAGCAGCTTCATTGCCATCGAGGCATCGGACAGTTCCTTCAGCGCAGCCTTGGAACCGACGGTATTGGCCTCCCGGTTCAGTTCCTGCATCATGAAATCGAGCCGCTTTCCGACCTGACCGCCCTTCTTCAGCACATGGCGGGTTTCCGTCAGGTGGGCGGACAGTCGCGACAGCTCTTCGGCGACGTCAATACGAATACCGTAGAGCGTCACTTCCTGGCGGATGCGCTCCAGCGCCTCGTCATGCGAGGCGGCAGGGGTATTGCCGTTGCCGGACTGGGCAGCGAGGCCAAGGGCTTCCTTCATCCGCTCCGTCGCCTTCTGCTGGAACTGGGCGATTGCCTGCGGCACCAGCGGGGTGATGCGCTGCACGATGGCTTCCATGTCGTCGACGCGGGCCAGCAGCATGGCTTGCAGCGCTGCGCCTTCGCGCGCACGCGTCGCGACGAAGGCGTCGAGGGCATCCGTCACCGCGGCCTGCACGTCGCCGGCGAGGGCGTCCTGCGCGACGTCGGACTCCTCGATCACGCCAGGCCAGCGCAAGACCTCGCTGACCGACATGGCGGCGGCTTCCGGCATCTGCTGCTTGACTTTTTGTTGCATCTCAGACAATGCTTCGATCAGCGCGGCGTTGAGCTGCTGGCTGGCGCCGACGCTGGCCTTGCGGCCAAAGCTCAGCCTGCATTCGACCTTGCCGCGGACGACGCGTCCCATGATCGCTTCGCGGATCGCCGGCTCCATCGCACGCAGGTCGTCGTTGATACGGAATTGCAGATCGAGAAAGCGGGAGTTGACGCTTTTCAGTTCGACGGTCAGGGTGCCGGCGCCGGTCTCGCGCGTGACGACCGCATAGCCGGTCATGCTGCAGATGGTCAAGATGCTTTCCCTTCGGCTTTACAAAACAGTGATTTATCAAGACAATCCAGAGTACATTTTCACAGGACAACATGGCCTCGCAAAACAACGCACCGTTGCCGGATGGACTAGAAATTGCCGGATACCGCATTGTAAAGAAGATTGCGTCCGGCGGGTTCAGTATCGTCTACCTCGCCTATGACGAAGACGGCAACGCCGTGGCCATCAAGGAGTACCTGCCCAGCTCGCTCGCCCTGCGGCAGCCAGGCGAACTGGTGCCGGCGATCTCCGCGGACAACCTGCCGGTCTTCCGTATCGGGCTGAAGTGCTTCTTCGAAGAGGGCCGTGCCCTGGCACGCATCGCCCATCCCAACGTGGTCAGCGTGGTCAACTTCTTCCGCGCCAACGATACGGTCTACATGGTCATGGCCTATGAATCGGGCCGGTCGCTCCAGGATCACATCCTGCGCCGCCGCGAGAAGGGCGAGCGGCCGCTGGTGTCGGAACGCTTCATCCGCAAGATGTTCAACCAGGTGATGAACGGCCTGCGCGAGGTCCATGCCAACAAGCTGCTGCACCTCGACCTCAAGCCCGGCAATATCTACCTGCGCATGGACGGCACGCCCATCCTGCTGGACTTCGGCGCCGCACGGCAGACCTTGCGCACCGATTTGCCGAAGCTGTATCCGATGTACACACCCGGCTTTGCCGCCCCGGAGCTGTACGTGAAGAACGGCAACCTCGGGCCATGGACCGACATCTACAGCATCGGTGCGTCGATGTTCGCCTGCATGGTGGGCGCGCCGCCGCAGCCGGCAGACCAGCGCAAGGCCAACGACAAGATGGAGGACCATTTCCGCAAGCTGGAAAACATGTACTCGCGCGAGTTGATGCAGGTGATCCGCTGGTCGCTGCGGCTCGATCCGCTGGAGCGGCCGCAGAGCGTGTTCGCCCTGCAGAAGGCGCTGCGCGAACCGGTGCCGGTCCGACAGGAACCTGCGCTGCTCGACAGGGTCACCAGCAGGTTGCGCGGGCTCTTCGGCAGCCTGGGCAAGCAGTCCGCGGTCGGTGCGAATACCACCGTGCACCAACATACCCGGTAGGCGAGATGAGATTCTCCGTATATCAAGAAAGCCAGGTCGGCGGCCGCAAGAACAACCAGGACCGCATGGGTTACAGCTTCACCCGGGACGCGCTCCTGTTGCTGCTGGCCGACGGCATGGGCGGCCACATCCAGGGTGAGATGGCCGCAACCATCGCACTGCAGACGATCGGCTCGCTGTTCCAGCAGAATGCGAAACCGTATGTGAAGAAGCCCGAGAAATTCCTCGAGGAGAGTTTCTTTGCCGCGCATCGCGAGATCCACCGGTACCGGGCGATCAACAACCTGCCCGAAACGCCGCGGACCACGATCGTCGCCTGCCTGATTCAGCACAATTCCGCCTTCTGGGCGCACTGCGGCGATTCCCGCCTGTACTGGATGCGCCAGGGCCAGATCCTGGCGCGCACCCGCGACCATTCACGCATCGAGACCCTGATCGCGCAGGGCAAGGTGAGTCCGGCGGAACGCGACACCCATCCCGAGCGCAACAAGCTGTTCAACTGCCTCGGCGCGCCCAACATGCCCATCGTGGAGTTGTCCCGCCGCGCCAGCCTCCAGGCCGGGGACGTATTGCTGCTGTGTTCCGACGGCCTGTGGTCGGTGCTGCCGGACCATGTGCTGGCGCAGAGCCTGCAGCAGAATACCGTGGTGCGCGCGGTGCCCGAGCTGCTGGCGATGGCGACCGGGATCGCGGGCAAGACCAGCGACAATGTCACAGCGCTCGCCGTGATGTGGGAGAGCGGCGATTTGGCCGGCGATTCGCCGACCACGATCACGACCAACACGCTTCCCGTCGGGAGCGTCACCACCACTATCCAGGCCCCGCGCGCCGACCTCGATCCGGCCGATGTGTTCGACGACGCCGAGATTGAAAAGGCAATCGAGGAAATTCGCGGCGCGATCGAAAAGACCTCCCGCATTACATCCAAGAACTGAGGTAACGAATGCAGCATGATCAGCGACCGAGCGGACGCGCAGCCGAGATGCTGCGCGAGGTCCGTCTGACCCGCAATTTCACCCGGCATGCGGAAGGCTCGGTTCTGGTCGAGTTCGGCGACACCCGGGTGATCTGCACGGCAAGCATCGAAGACAAGGTGCCGGGTTTCCTGAAAGGCAAGGGGCAGGGCTGGATGACCGCGGAATACGGCATGCTGCCGCGCTCGACCCATACCCGGATGGACCGCGAGGCCGCCAGAGGCAAGCAATCCGGACGCACCCAGGAAATCCAGCGGCTGATCGGCCGCTCGCTGCGTGCCGCGTTCGACCTCCAGGCATTTGGCGAGCGTACCTTGCAACTGGACTGCGACGTAATACAGGCCGACGGCGGCACCCGCACGGCATCGATTACCGGCGCAATGGTGGCTGCCTATGATGCATTCGACAAGCTGGTGCATGCCGGGCAGCTTCCGGCGGTTCCGGCGCGGCATTTCGTCGCCGCGGTGTCGGTCGGCGTCTACCGCGGAATGCCGGTGCTCGATCTCGACTACCTTGAAGATTCGGCCTGCGATACCGATATGAACGTGGTGATGAACGATGCCGGGCATTTCATCGAGGTGCAGGGCACGGCGGAAGGCGATGCATTCGATCGTGCAACCATGCACCGTCTCCTCGACCTCGCCGGCACCGGCATCGCCGACCTGATCGCGCTGCAAAAGAAGGCGCTCGGCCTCCCGGCCTGAGCGCGCCGCATTTACCCTCCGCGGCGTGGCAGACCTGCCCGCCGCGGTTTTCATTTCTGGCCATGACCCGTACTCTCGTACTTGCCTCCAATAATCCCGGCAAGCTGAAGGAATTCAACGAACTGCTTGCGCCGCTCGGCTTCGCGGTCCGGCCGCAAGGCGACTTTGCCGTTCCGGAAGCGGAGGAACCGCATGCCACATTCGTTGAAAATGCACTGGCGAAGGCGCGCCATGCCGCGCGTCTCACCGGCCTGCCGGCACTGGCCGACGACTCCGGCGTCTGCGTGAATGCCCTGGGCGGGGCGCCCGGTGTTTACTCCGCGCGTTTTGCCGGCGAGCCGAAATCGGATCAGCGCAACAATGAAAAGCTGGTGCAGGCACTCGCCGCGCATCCCGACAAGTCCGCCTATTACTATTGCGTGCTGGTCTACGTGCGCAGCGACAATGACCCGCAGCCGGTGATTGCGGACGGGCGCTGGGACGGCGAGATCGTGGCTGTGCCCGCCGGCAGCAACGGCTTCGGCTACGACCCGTATTTCTGGCTGCCCGGGCAGGGCAGGACGGTGGCTCAGCTGGCGCCGGAGGAGAAACATCGCTGGTCGCATCGCGGCCAGGCGTTGCGTGCACTGGTGGAGAAGCTGCGATGATACCGATCAAGCCGATAGCGGCAGACGCCGGAAAAACGGACGCCGCGCGCGGGCCGGCGCAGGCCGCGACGGCCTTCCTGAAGCCGGGCGCCCTGCAGCTCGCCGCGCTGCCGCCGTTATCCCTATACGTGCATTTTCCGTGGTGCGTACGCAAATGCCCGTACTGCGACTTCAACTCGCACGAGGCGAAGGACGGCTTTCCGGAGCAGGCATATCTGGACGCCTTGCGTGCCGACCTCGAGCAGGCCTTGCCCTTGATATGGGGCCGGAAGATCTATACGGTCTTCATTGGCGGCGGCACGCCGAGCCTGATGTCGGCCGCCGGGCTGGATCGCCTGATGTCGGATATCCGCAGCCTGCTGCCCCTGGACGGCCGCGCGGAAATCACGATGGAAGCCAATCCGGGCACGTTCGAGGCCGACAAGTTCCGCTCCTATCGGAACAGCGGCGTCAACCGCCTGTCGATCGGCATCCAGAGCTTCAACCCGCGGCACCTTGCGGCGCTCGGCCGCATCCATGACGGAGACGAGGCACGCAAGGCCATCGAGATCGCCAGGGCGAACTTCGACAACTTCAACCTCGATCTGATGTATGCATTGCCTGGCCAGACCCTGGAGGAGGCCGAGCAGGACGTCGCAACTGCCATCGGCTATGCGCCGCCGCATCTGTCGCTGTACCACCTGACGCTCGAACCCAATACCTACTTCGCCAAATTTCCGCCGACGGTGCCGGATGACGATGCCAGCGCCGAGATGCAGGACATGATTGCCGACCGCACGCGGGCGGCCGGGTACGGACAGTACGAAGTGTCGGCCTATGCTCAGCCGGGCAGGCGCGCGCGGCACAACCTGAACTACTGGCAATTCGGCGATTATCTCGGGATCGGCGCGGGCGCCCATTCCAAGCTCTCTTTTCCGCACCGGATCGTGCGCCAGATGCGCTACAAGCAGCCGAAGGCCTATCTCGACAATGTGCGCGCCGGTGCCCCGGTGCAGGAAGAGTTCGAAGTGGGGCGCGACGACCTGGGCTTCGAGTTCATGCTCAATGCGCTGCGCCTGGTGGACGGATTCGAGGTCAACCTCTTTGCCGAGCGCACGGGCCTGCTGCTCAATACGGTGGAACGCGCGCTTGCCGAAGCCGAAGCGAAGGGACTGCTGTACCGCGATCACAGGCTCATCCGCCCGACCGAACTCGGGCAGCGCTTCCTCAATGACCTGCAGCAGATGTTCCTTGCGTAACTGCCGGGCCGGCGGCAAGCAGAGTTGGGTATAATTCAGGCCCACGCGCGCCGCGTCCAGGCGCGCAACTGGAAGAGTGGCCGAGCGGTTTAAGGCACTGGTCTTGAAAACCAGCGAAGGGGTAACCCTTCCGTGGGTTCGAATCCCACCTCTTCCGCCAGCCACTCCCTGATTGCTTCAACTTGCGTTGCGCCCGCATTTCCGCAGGAAGGGAAGCCGTGCGGCAGCGTCGTCCTTCCATGGAATCAAATGCCGCAGGTGAAGTGCCGGGCTTACCCGCCGGTCACCCGCCATGGTAAGGCGTGAGTTGCCCCGTGCGCGGATCGATGACCGGATAGTTCGTGCCGGACCAGTTGCCGTCGCCGCCTGTATTCGTCGTGCCGGAATAGCCGGATCCACCCGACGTGGATTGGGCGCCGCGCATCCCTCCCATGCCGGAACATCCGGCGAGCGATACGGCGAGCAACGTTATCAAGACCTTGTTCATGATTCTTCCTCAGTATGGAGCCCCCGTTGCCGTGCCGGTTGAGTGGCGCGTTCGAGAGGGAACAGGGGTCACCATAGAGACGGGTCGAATGAATGCAAGGCTTCATTTTCGCCAGTCGTCAAGGGGCTGACGCAGAACAGACTTGGCCCAGAAATTCTGGTGTGGTGCAGACATGTTTTGCAACCCAGCGAGGCAATCCGGTGAAGTCGCGCGACCAGGGCCGACGGATGCGTGTCGTTCCGGTACGAGCAGGCCTCAGTCCAGCCGGAGCTCCCCCTCCAGCGGAATCGCGGATGGCAACGGAACCCATCCATGCTTCGCAATCACCTCGTTCGATTCGACGGGTTCGTGACCGGCTGCAAGGCTGTGGGTGCAATGGTAGACCTTGCCATCGTATAGCGCGCGGTTGGTGCTGCCGCCATGGGCGACCACGAGGGCAACGACATGCGGGCTGCGTGCAATGCCGATCGCCGCCCACCTCGCGTTGAAGTCATCCTGGAGGCGCATGCGCTTGTCGCTGTCCTCGGCGCCGTCATACAGGGTGATGTGGTCGCAGACCACGACGGGCAGGGTTGGCGGAATCTGCGCCAGCAGGCGGGCGCGACAACTGGCGGATAACTTGAAGATGGCATACATCACGCGTGTCCCGCACTGCCGTCAATTCGCCCGCACGATACGACTGAGCGTGACCCGCATGCAGCGTGGTCCGACCTCGTGCTTTCGATGTCTGGCGCGGTCGTTCGTTCAGGCCGGGAACGGCTTGCGCCGTGGCGTGATCAGATGCGGACCTACCTAACGCCGTCCGCTGCGCATCGTCCACAGCATCGCGCCAATCGCGCATCCGATGTAAAACAGGATGACCCACTGCTCGTGGATGGTGAGAAGTAATGTTTCCATGTGGACTCCTTTTTCCTGGAGCGCAAGCATGCCTGCGGGGCGCGAACCCGGCGTTGAGGGAGCGCAAGGGTCGGCGCCACGCTGCGGAAAACGTCAGGGCGTGCAACGGCCTGCATGTTTTTTCGCAGCGTTATGACGGCAAGCAAGATCGACAGGGAGACGCAACGGTGTAATGCATTGGATTTATTGCCGACAATCGGAGAGCATGATGAGTCAGACACCGGAAGAACAGGCCAACCTCGCCACCTGGTCCCAGATCAGCGAGGATGTGAGAGCACTGGGACTGGACCCAGTGGAAGGAATGGAAATAGCGAGCGTGACGGGCAGCATCGCCCAAAAGCGCGGCTATCCACTTGAAGTCGTGATGGATGCGCTGCTTGAAGGCGTGCAGCAGGGCGTCCTCAGCATCGAGCGGAACCGCGTGCGGTACCGTAGCTGATTGTGGCAGGGGCAGAGCACATCGTGCGCCCCGCGCTATTGTTTCCCTTCGGCGGACTGCGATTCCTTTGCGTCAGGTGAGGCGAAGCGCGGCCTTTGTTCATCGGGCGCCGGCCGTCGATTCGCATACTCCTGCTCTTCCACGACATCCAGGTACTGGCTCCCGTCCAGCGGTCGGCCGACATACGGGCCGGCGGGGCTTAATGTTGCCGCATCCTGCGAATCCGCAGGGACGGCCGTGTCGGAGGATGGGCGCGAGGGGACGTTGTTGTCTGCCATGGCAACTCCTTTCAATGGTGGGTCCGTTCCCGTTTGACCTGACGGCAGCCCCGGTGTTCTGGCTTCCGGGTGACGGTCAGGCCGGCTTCAGGTAGCTCTTCACGCCGCTCTGTCGCAGCACAGCCCCCCAGGAATCGATGTGGTAGGTTTCCCCGACCTTATGCAACATGACACCGAACTCCTCGCGCAGCCGGGCGATGTCGGCGTCGATGCTGTCGCGGTCCATGCCGGTGAGATCGGCAACAGCTGATGCCGTCGGCCTTTCGAGAAGATCGATGGCGGACAGCAGGACGAACAATCGACGGGCGTCGTTGTCCGGGTATTGCGGCACGCCAAACTCGTTTTTCGGATAGTTCATCGGTCACCTCGTACCAGGTTCGCCAGCCGTACAACGCCGCGCTCAGCAGCAACGCTGCCTTTTCCTGCATCGGCATCAAAACTGGAAAACAGTTCCACTTCACCTGCGCTGGAAAAAGGGCGCGCCGGCCGGTAAAAATTCCAGTGCAGGGCAGCCCGGGATCGTCGCCACCGCACAGCGCGCCGGTGAGCGAATCAATGGGCACGGATTTCGCACGCGGCCTTCTGGACAGGAGGATTGCACATGAAGCCACAACTGAAGAGACTGCGCGACCAGGTGGTCGTGCTGACCGGCGCGACCAGCGGCATCGGCCTTGCCACCGCCCGCCGCGCCGCTGACCGCGGGGCACGGCTTGTACTTGCCGCACGTAATGAAGATGCACTGCGGCAGCTGGCATTCGAGCTGTCGCGCAAGGGATGCGAGGCGTTGCCCGTCGTGGCTGACGTCGGCATCGAGGAAGACATGCGACGCGTGGCGACCGAAGCGGTGAACCGGTTCGGCGGCATCGACACCTGGATCAACAATGCCGGCGTTTCCATCTTCGGCCGCCTCGAAGAGGTGGCTATGGAAGACCACCGCCAGTTGTTCCAGACAAACTTCTGGGGCGTTGTGCACGGTTCGCTCGCCGCGGTGGAGCACATGCGACAGCAAGGGGGCGCAATCATCAACCTTGGCAGTGAAGTGTCGGACCGCGCAGTCCCGCTGCAAGGCATGTATTCGGCATCGAAACATGCGGTCAAAGGATTTACGGATGCCCTGCGCATGGAAGTGGAGGAGGCCGGTCTGCCGCTTTCCGTCACGCTGATCAAGCCGGCGGCGATCGACACCATGTTCGTTGCCCACGCGAAGAATTATCTCGAGGTCGAACCGCAGCTGCCGCCGCCAATCTACGCGCCCGAGGTCGCGGCGGATGCAATATTGCACGCTGCCGAATTCCCGACGCGCGACCTGTTCGTCGGCGGGGCAGCCAAGGCAATCTCGTCCGCTGCCCATTTTGCCCCCCGCATGATGGACCGGATCATGGAACGCATGATGTTTTCGCAGCAGAAGTCATCGATGCCGCCGCGGGACCGGTCCGTCCATAGCCTCTACAAGCCGCGCGCGGACCTGCAGGAGCGCCAGGGCTACCCGGGCGTCGTGTTCAGGAACAGCGTCTATACCAGCGCGGCGACGCGCCCGAAAACCACCCTGACCGCAGCAGCAGCCGGCCTCGGCGTGCTGGCATGGTTGATGATGCGCGAGCGGCGGCCGGCGAACCGCGCCCCGGTGGCGCACCTTCCGGCGGATCAGCGCCCGGCAGGGGCGCTCGTGGCAGAGTACCGCGCGACGGAGCACCGTCCACCGGACATGCGGCCCGGCCCCGAGCCGACGCCGGTCGCACCGTGACCCCGGACGATTTCACGAGCGAGGAAAACATCATGGCGGAACTGAGCAGGGAGCAGGTCTCCCAGTTGAAGAAGATGCTCGATGACAGGTATGAAGCCCTGCGCGTCGAACTGCATGAGGAAGTCAACGCCAAGGACGAGCATGTGAACGTGGCGACCGGGGAAGTGCCGGATCCAGCCGACTCGTCATTTGCCAACTTGACGGTCGACCTGGACAATGCCGCCATCACGCGCGACGTGGAGGAGCGGCGCGCGATCGAGGCGGCGCACGCCCGGATGAACGAAGGCACCTACGGTATCTGCATTGACTGCGGCGTCGATATTCCCTTTGCCCGGCTGCAGGTGCAGCCGATCGCCGAGCGCTGCGCGCCGTGCCAGGAAAAGTACGAAAGGACCCACGGCGACGTTGCCTCCCGAGGACCGACGCTGTAGCGGCCGGCGGGCGCGGGCTTGCGCATTTTCCCACCACAGACCGTACAATGCGTCCTGTTGACGGAACAATGCGGAAGGGAAAACCATGGATGCCGGCCTGCGCCACATGCTTGAACGGATGCCGAAAGCGGAGCTGCACATGCATATCGAAGGCTCGCTCGAACCGGAACTGATTTTTGCGCTCGCGGCGCGCAACGGCGTCGCGCTCAAGTATCGGTCGGTGGACGAGTTGCGGCACGCATATGCATTCACCGACCTGCAATCCTTCCTCGACATCTACTATGCCGGGGCCAGCGTCCTGCTCAAGGAGCAAGATTTCTACGACATGACCCGTGCCTACCTGGAGCGCGCCCGCGCAGACAACGTGCGGCACGCGGAGCTGTTCTTCGATCCGCAAACCCACACCGAGCGGGGCGTGTCCTTTGGCACGGCGATCGGCGGCATCCATCGTGCGCTGCAGGATGCGCGAACGGAGTGGGGCATGAGCAGCGCGCTGATCATGTGCTTCCTGCGCCACCTGTCCGAGGAGGAGGCGTTCGCGACGCTCGAGCAGGCGCTGCCGTACAGGGACAAATTCATCGGCGTTGGTCTTGACTCCTCCGAACGAGGACATCCTCCGGAAAAATTCGCACGCGTGTTTGCGCGGTGCCGTGAACTCGGCCTGCGCCTGGTCGCCCATGCGGGAGAAGAGGGTCCGCCCGAGTACATCCGGACTGCGCTGGACCTGCTGCAGGTGGAACGGATCGATCACGGAGTGCGTT
The DNA here is from genome assembly GCF_036563305.1 of Noviherbaspirillum sp. GTDB lineage: Bacteria > Pseudomonadota > Gammaproteobacteria > Burkholderiales > Burkholderiaceae_D > Noviherbaspirillum. The sequence goes on from NZ_DATCMQ010000002.1 coordinate 65,948, forward strand.
GTCTGGAGGATGCTGAGCTCACCCTCCGTCTGGCCCGGGACAAGGTCCCGCTGACCGTCTGCCCGCTCTCGAACGTCAGGCTGCGCGTGTTCGACAAGGCGGCCGACCATAATCTGATGCGGCTGCTCGAAGCGGGCCTGACGGTGACCGTCAATTCCGACGATCCCGCCTATTTCGGCGGCTACGTCAACGACAACTTCCGGGAGATGTTTGCCGTGCTGCCACTGGGACGCACGCATGCGCACCAGCTGGCGCGCGACAGCTTTTCCGCCTCCTTCCTTCCGCCGGCGGAAAAGCAGAAGCTGATGGCAGAGGTCGACGCCTTCTTCGCGTCCTAGCAGAGGAGCGCGCGGGGCGGACGCACAACGCAGGGCCGGCCGGCGACGGCGGGTATCAGACGATGGAGGTAAGCATGGCCGAAACGCTGTCGGCTGCCGCGCTCGCGGGCGGTATGTCGTGGGCCAGCGGCATACGCCTGTACATGACGCTGTTCCTGGCGGGATGGTTCGGCCGTTCGGGCTGGATTGACCTGCCGCCGGCGCTTGAAGTGCTGCAGTCTCCCTGGGTGCTGGCCGTCAGCGGCGCCTTGCTGGTGGTCGAATTCCTCGCCGACAAGGTGCCTGGCATCGACTCCGCCTGGGATGCCTTGCAGACATTCATCAGGATCCCGGCAGGCGCCGTCATCGGCATTGCCGCCCTGGGCGAAATGGCCCCGGAATGGACCGCTGTCGCCGGCATCCTCGGCGGCACTTTCGCCGCCGGCGCACATGTGACCAAGGCCGGCAGCCGTGCGCTGATCAACACCTCGCCGGAGCCGTTCAGCAACTGGGCGGCCTCGTTCTCGGAAGATGTGGCGGTCGCCGGCGCATTGATGGCGGCGTTCTATCATCCCTGGCTGCTGTTTGCCATCCTCATCGTCTTTTTCATCATCGCCGTCTGGCTGCTGCCGAAACTCTGGCGGGGCTTGCGCTGGCTTTTTCGAAAGTTGAGTACCTGATGCTGCTTCAGGCAATAAGAATGACGCGCCGCGACTGGCGCGCCGGGGAGTTGCGTTTCCTGCTGGTGGCGCTGATTGTCGCCGTTGCTTCGCTGTCGTCCGTCGGGTTCTTCGTCGACCGCATGCGCGCCGGGCTGAATCGCGATGCCCACCAGCTGCTCGGCGGCGACCTGGTCATCAATGCAGACCGGAAGATCAGTGCCGAATGGCGCGAGGAAGCATCGCGCCGCGGATTGCAGCTGGCGGACACCGTTACCTTTCCCAGCATGACCCTGGCCGGAGAGGGGGACGACGTACGGTCGCAGCTTGCCTCGGCCAAAGCCGTTTCGGAAGGTTATCCGCTGCGCGGAACAGTCCGCCTCGACAGCGGCGCCGACAGTGTGTCCGCGCCGGGCATTCCGGCGCCGGGCACGGTGTGGGTCGACCGTGCGGTACTCGCCGCGCTGGGCATCGGCCTTGACGACACGCTTCGTCTCGGCGACCGCACGTTTCGCGTCGCCGCAAGCATTTCCGTCGAGCCGGACCGGGGCGCGGGCTTCATCAATTTCGCGCCTCGGGTAATGCTGCCGCTGTCGGACCTCGACGCCACCAACCTGATACAGAACGGTTCGCGCGTCACCTACCGGCTGCTGCTTGCCGGAGCGCCGGCGTCCGTCGCCGCGTACAAGGAATGGATCGGCGCGCGCATCAAGGAACAGAACCTGAAGGGCGTACGGGTCGAGTCGCTGGAATCCGGCCGGCCGGAGATGCGCTCGACGCTCGACCGCGCCGAACAATTTCTCGCGCTGGTAAGCCTGCTTTCGGCCATGCTGGCTGCCGTGGCGATCGCCATGGCAGCGCGCCGCTTCATGATCCGCCACATCGATGCGTGCGCGATGCTGCGATGCCTCGGCCTGACACAGGGCCAGGTAACCTTGATGTATCTGGTGGAATTCCTGCTGGTAGGGCTGGCTGGCAGCCTGCTCGGCATTGCCCTTGGCTTTGCCGCCCATTTCGTCCTGCTGGAGTGGCTCGGCCGTCTCGTGACGGACTCGCTGCCGCCTGCCACCTTGCTGCCCGCGCTGCAAGGCATGGCTACCGGCATCCTGTTGCTCGTCGGTTTCGCGCTGCCGCCCATCCTGCAATTGCGGGACGTACCGCACAACCGTGTGATCCGGCGCGAACAGGACGCACCGCGCCCGGTCACACTGGCGACCTATGCCTTGGGCCTTGCCGTGTTCGTCGGCCTGCTGCTCTGGCAGACCCGTGATGCGCGACTCGCATCGCTCACTGCCGGCGGCTTCCTCGGCGGATTTGCCTTGTTTGCGCTGCTCGGATGGTTGAGCCTCAAAGGGCTGCGGCTTGCGCGCGGCGGCATCAACCATCCCGGCTGGCGGTTTGCGGTGGCCGGCCTGCAGCGTCGCACCGGCGCGACCGTCGTGCAGACGGTCGCGCTTGCACTCGGGCTGATGGCACTGCTGCTGCTTACCGTCGTTCGCGGCGACCTGATGGCGGCATGGCGAAGCGCGACGCCGCCGGATGCGCCGAACCGGTTCGTGATCAATATCCAGCCGGAGCAGAAGGCGGATTTCGAGCAGAAGCTGAATGCGGCCGGCATCGAGGATGCGCAGTTGTACCCGATGATTCGCGGGCGGCTGGTTGCCATCAACGACACCGCGATTACCGGCGAAACCTATGTCGAGGATCGCGCGAGGCGCCTGGTCGACCGTGAATTCAACCTGTCGACAATGCGCGGCTTGCCGCAGCAGAACACCCTCTCCGCCGGTCGCTGGTTCGACGACAGCCGACCCGAAGCGTCGGTCGAGGAGGGCCTGGCGAAGACGCTCGGCCTGCGCCTGGGCGATCGCCTGCGCTTCGATATCGGCGGACAGACGGTGGAAGCCCCGGTGACCAGCTTGCGCAAGCTGGAATGGGGATCGATGCGGGTCAACTTCTTCGTGATCCTCAATCCGGCACTGATGCAGGACATGCCGCAAAGCTGGATCACTGCCTTTCATCTGCCGGAGGCCAAGTCGGCACTGGTAGGAGAAATGACGCAGGCGTTCCCCAACCTGACGGTGGTCGACGTCGGCAGCATGATCCGGCAGATGCAGACCGTACTGGAGCAGGTGGTGGTCGCGGTGGAATTTCTTTTCGTGTTTACGCTCGCCGCTGGCGTGCTCGTGCTGTACGCAGCCTTGCTCGGCTCCCAGGATGAACGCATCCGTGAATCCGGTCTGCTGCGTGCGCTCGGCGCGACCCGGGCGCAGCTGTCGCAGTCGCAATGGATCGAGTTCGCTCTGGTCGGCGGTCTGGCCGGCCTGCTTGCCGCGAGCGGCGCCGCGGCCGTGGGGTGGGCCTTGTCCCGATTCGTCTTCAACTTCGACTGGCAATTCAGCCCAGTGGTCTGGGTCGCGGGCCTCGCGGCCGGTTGCGCATGTGCCTTTGCCGGCGGCTGGGTCGGACTTCGCGGCGTCCTTCGGCACCCGCCACTGACCACGCTGCGCGGTAACTGACCCGGCAGCACCCCTCCCATCCGCTGTGGCGGCGCTCCGCCGCAGCGCCTCTCCTTCACCCCGTTCCGCTGCCGCCCCGTGTCGGTCCATCGTGCCCTGCACATTTAACCGAGATTAAGCTTCCCACTCAGCACCAGTGCTTTTCCGCAAGAACGCGCGGCGGTCTTCCACCTATCTTGACTACATTCGCCAAGTTGTAGCGCCGATGGTTTTTCAGCGTCTCACAGTTGCTCCGAAAGGCGTTTTTGGCGAGGGCAAGCCGCGCGGCGAACGCTTTGCAACGCTTTCGGACAGGCCCAAATCGAATCTTGTTTCACGTTGATAAGCCTCAAAGCAGGCGAAAAACGGAAACGTAGAGTTGTAGATCAGTTAAGTCTCTAGTAGACGCGGGGCAATGAATTCGGCGAACGGGCGATGACGCCAACATCGCCGAAGCGGACACGAAAGTGGCACATTCGTACTAATCAAGTGGGGTAATGATATGCGGTTTTCTTCCAAGGCAGCTGTTAAACGCTGGAGCATCGTTCTTCTAATGCCGTGGCTCGCCGCTGGCTGCGCGTCGGTGTCGCCAGGCCTGCACTTCAACTCGACGGCCGGTTCATCGGGTTCCAGCGCGCCGGACTCGGCCGCGGCCAACGATGAGGCAACCAACGCGGTGCTGAAACAGATTACCCCGCAGCTGGTGAAGATGGAGCGAGATCTCCGCGAGAAGCAGGTGACGCAGGACATCAGCTCCCTGCTCGGCAAACCGGCCGCATACACGATCGACCCCGGCGACGTCCTGTCAATCGTCGTCTGGGATCACCCGGAACTCTCCAACTCCGCGACTACCGCGGTCGGCATGGCGGCCGGTACCGGTGCCGACGCATCGACCTCGGCCACGACCGCTCCGCCGGCAGGCTTCATTGTTGACCACGAAGGCATGATCCAGTTTCCGTATGCCGGCCCGATCAAGGTCGCCGGCATGACGCAGGACCAGGCGCGCAATGTCCTCACCAGCAAGCTATCGAAGTATCTGCGTCAGCCCAAGGTCACCCTGCGGGTCCAGTCCTTCCGCAGCAAGCGGGTGTACGTGGACGGCGAAGTCAGGAACCCGGGCCTCCAGGCGATCAACGACATTCCGATGACCCTGGTTGAAGCGATCAATCGCGCGGGCGGCGTGCTGCCCACCGGCGACCAGAGCCAGGTCGTCGTGAACCGCAACGGCACCAACTACCAGGTCAACCTGCCGCAACTGGTGCAACGCGGCGTCAACCCCGCAAGCATCATGCTGACCAACGGCGACGTGGTGCGGGTGCGCTCGCGGGAAGAGAGCAAGGTGTTCGTCTCCGGCGAAGTCGTGAGCCCGCGCGCGCTGCCGATGTACAACGGACGGTTGACCCTGAACGAGGCGCTCGGCGAATCCGGCGGCATCAATCCGACCAGCGGTGATGGCAGCCAGATCTACGTCATCCGGAAGAATGGTTCCGACCAGATCGTCTACCAGCTGGACGGCCGCAGCCCGGGTGCGATGGCGATGGCGGAGGGATTTGAGCTGTCGCCCAAGGACGTGGTCTACGTCGCGGCGACGCCTCTGGCCAACTGGCACCGTGCGATCAGCCTGATCCTGCCTGGCGCACTGTCGTCGGCGGTCGGCGCCGTCGGCCCGGCGCGCTGACGCAAACGCCTGGAGCAAGGGCCGTTGCGCGCGGCCCGGCCCTCGGTCCGCCTGCTCCTCCGCGGCCAGAAATCGAATCAATCAAAAGCGAACAACCATATGATGAATCAAACCCATCCCCCTCTGTTGACGGGTCCGGCGTTCCGGCCGGAAGAGAAAGAAGCCGAGCTGGGCACCTACCTCGACGTGCTCTGGGAAAGCCGCTGGCTCATTGCCACCATCGCGATTGTCGTGACCTTGCTGGGCGCCGCCTATGCGTTCACGACGACGCCGCTGTACCAGGCAAACATGCTGATTCACGTCGAGGAGGAAGGTCCGCAGAAGTCGCAGAACATCGTCGGCGACATGCAATCGATGTTCGATGTGAAGACATCAGCGCTCGCCGAGATGGAGCTGCTGCAGTCCCGCCTGGTGGTGTCCCGCGCTATCGACAACCTCCGCCTGTACATCAATGCCGGTCCCAAGTACTTCCCGGTGATCGGCCGCTGGATCGCCGACCGCAATCGCCAGCTCTCCAATCCGGGCGTGCTGGGCTACGGCGGCTTTGCATGGGGCGCAGAAAAGATTGATGTGGCGGTGTTCAACGTGCCGGACGCGCTCCTTAATCGCGAGTTCGTCGTGATCGCCGAAGGCAATGGCGCTTTCCGCCTGACGCAGAAGGATCAGGGCATCAACCTGAAGGCCCGTGTCGGCGAGACGGCCATCTTCGAACTCCCGAAAGGCACCATTGAAATCCGCGTGGACCGCCTGGACGGCAAGCCGGGCGCGGAATTCCTCATGAGCCGCGCGTCACGCCTCGCAACGATCGAAGGCATCCAGAACGGGCTGAAGGTGCAGGAACTCGGCGGCAAGCAATCGGGCGTGATCGGCGCGTCGCTGCAGGGCTCCAGCCCCGTCCTCGTCCACAGCGTCCTGAATGAGATCGGCAAGGAATACGTGAAGCAGAACGGTGCGCGCCAGACCGAGGACGCGGAGAAATCGCTGGCTTACCTGAACAAGCAGCTGCCCGAGATCAAGTCGCAACTGGAACAGGCGGAGGCGAAGTACAACGCCTTCCGCAACGCGAATGGCACGGTCGACCTGGGCGAGGAATCCAAGCTCAGCCTGCAGCAGTCTTCCGCAGCCAAGCTGAGGAAGATGGAGCTGCAGCAGCGGAAGATCGAACTGCTCGCCCGCTACACCGATGACCATCCGGCAGTGCAGGGCATCGACATGCAGCTGAAGGAGATCAACGGCCAGATCAACGCGATGAATGACCACATCAAGTCACTGCCGCAAATCGAACAGAATCTGCTGCGCCTGCAACGCGAGGTCAAGGTCAATACCGAGCTCTACACCCAGCTGCTCAACACGGCACAGCAAATGCGCCTGATCACCGTTGGCAAGGTCAGCAATGTCCGCCTGGTGGACGCGCCGATGATGCCGGAGAAGCCGGTGAAGCCGAACCGTCCCGTGATCCTGGCACTGGCGCTGATGGCCGGCCTGTTCCTCGGCGTGGTTGCTGCGTTCTTCCGCAAGTCCCTGACCGGCAGCATCGATACGCCGGAGCAGCTCGAGCAGATCGCCGGCGTGCCTGTGTATGCGACCATCCCGCACAGCAAGAAGCAGAAGGAGCTTTATCAGCAGGTCAATGCCAAGCACCAGAAAGTGCCGCTGCTGGCCAATGTCTCCTCGAGCGACGTGGCAGTCGAGAGCCTGCGCAACTTCCGCACGGCATTGCAATACTCGATGCCGAGCTTCAAGAACAACATCGTGCTGATCAGCGGTGCCACGCCGGGCATGGGCAAGTCCTTCGTCTCGGCAAACCTGGCGGCCATCATGGCGGCGACCGGCAAGCGCGTGCTGCTGATCGATGCCGACCTGCGCAACGGCCTGCTGCATCTCTACTTCGGGTTCGGCCGTCATGATGGACTGTCCGACGCCGTCGCCGGCGCCCGTCGTCTCGACCAGGTGATTCACCACGGGGTGATCGAGAACATGGACTTCATCACCACGGGCACGCTGCCGCAGCATCCGTCCGAGCTGCTGTTGCGGCCGAACTTCGGTGCCTTCCTGCAGGAGCTGTCGTCCCGGTATGACCTGGTGCTGATCGATGCGCCGCCGATTCTGGCAGTTGCCGACACGATGATCATCGGCGCCCATGTAGGTGCGATCTATATCATGACCCGCGCCGGCGTCACCACGCCAGGCGAGATCAACGAGTCGATGAAGCGCCTCGCACAGGCAGGACTGGAGGCAAAGGGCGTGCTGTTCAACGATCTTAAGGTCCGGCCAGGCCGCTACGGTTACGGCTATGGCTACACGTACGGGCGCCAGTACAACCAGCGACCAGCCGGCAACACGCCTCTGATCGAAGCTTCCTGATGCAATTCCGGCTGCCGCGCATGAATGTCCGGATGCGAATCCGCACATTCAGCGCGGCAGCGTCTTTTGTGCAGCATATTTCCATCCGTCGCAAGAGCCATTCAGCTCCTGCAACCTGAACATCAATCTGGATCTCTCATCGTGGTAGACATCTCTTCAAGCATTTTCAAGGCATACGATATCCGCGGCATCGTCGGCAAGACGCTGGACGAGGAAGTGGCGCGCCAGATCGGCCTGGCGTTCGGCGCGGCGGCGCGCGGCAAGGGCGAGCGCAGCGTGGCGATCGGCCGCGACGGCCGCCT
>NZ_DATCMQ010000005.1:0-139699 GCF_036563305.1 Noviherbaspirillum sp.
ACCAGCCAACAAGTTATGCCTGATGACCATAGCGAGTCGGAACCACCCCTTCCCATCCCGAACAGGACCGTGAAACGACTCTACGCCGATGATAGTGCTGCAACCAGTGTGAAAGTAGGTAATCGTCAGGCTCTTACCCCAGAAAAGCCCCGGCTCGTGCGAGTCGGGGCTTTTTGCTTTGCAGCGCCGGAAAAGCGGCAAAAGCGAACACCACCCATTTCGTACCTGATGCTGACCTGCTACCCAATTCAATCCTCAATCGACATGGAATCTGCGGTTGAAAAACTATCTGCAAGGCGGTTTGGTGTCATGTAGCACGGCGATCTATGCGGCCGCTGCTTGTTTATTCCTGGTGACCTGCCGCTCGACGCCAGCGATTCTCTTTCTCTTCCGTCTTCTGACTGCCAAACCTGCCTGCTGATAGATGCGGAACAATCGTTTGTGGTTGACAGCCCAGCCTTCGCGCTTGACGAGCACATGCAACCGTCGATAACCGTAGCGCCGCTTGTAGGCGGCCAGCTCGCACAGCCGCTCGCGCAAGGCCTGGTCATCCGCGCGACGCGGTTCATAGCGGTACAAGGACCGGGATATTCTGATAAGCCCACAGGCGCGGGTAACGCCCAAGCCATACACTTGCATGACATGCGCCGCCGCTTCCAACAACGCTTGCAGCAAAAAATACACCTCGAATATCGCAATTAACCGTCCTAACTGAATCTATGTGGGATGACAGGCGCCGCCACGCGGCGCCCTGCAGCGACGTTAGCGGACGTCCTGTGCGAATGCACTGGGCACCCGGCCTTTTCGCGCCAGCAGCAGGGCTACCAGGGTGATGAACGCGGAGAGCGACAGGTAGTAACCGACATAACCTAGTCCGTAGTGCGTGGCGAGCCACGTGGCGGCGTAGGGTGCGAGCGACGCACCAAGGATGCCACCGATATTGAACGTCAGAGAGGCGCCGGTGTAGCGCACCTGCGCGGGGAACAACTCGGACAGCAGCGTGCCGAGAGGGCCGTAGGTCATGCCCATCAGCGCCAGGCCGAGCGACATGAAGAGGGTGACTTCCAGGACGCTGCCCGAGCCGAACAACGGGGCCAGCACAAGGCCGAACAACAGGATCGCAATGGTCACGAGGATCATCGTCCTGCGCTGCCCGTGGCGGTCCGCCAGGACGGCGGACACCGGTATCGTCAGGCCGAAGAACACGACTGCAAAGAGTTGAAGCAGCAGAAATTGCGGACGGGTGTATCCCAGAGCGCTCGTGCCCCAGCTGAGGGCAAACACCGTCATCAGGTAGAACAGAACGAAGGTGGCGAGGGCGATGAGGGTGCCGAGCACCAGCGCGCGGCCATGATTGTGGAACACGTCCAGGGCCGGGATCTTGACGCGTTCATGCTTGTCGAGGACTGTCTGGAACACCGGTGTCTCGGTGATCTTGAGGCGGACGAAGAGACCGACGATCACGAGCAGGGCGCTGGCAAGGAAGGGGATACGCCAGCCGAAGGAAAAGAATTGCTCCTCGCTCATCGTCTCGCTCAGGAGCAGGAATATGCCGCCGGAAAGGAAAAATCCGATAGGTGCGCCAAGCTGCGGGAACATGCCGTACCACGCTCGCTTCCCAGGTGGGGCGTTCTCGGTGGCCAGCAGTACCGCGCCGCCCCATTCGCCGCCGAGCCCCAGACCTTGTCCGAAGCGGCAGAGCGCCAGCAACAATGGCGCCAGCGCGCCAATGCTTGCATAGGTGGGGAGCAGGCCGATGACCACGGTCGAGATGCCCATGGTCAGCAAGGCGGCCACCAGGGTCGCCTTGCGGCCTATGCGGTCGCCGTAGTGGCCGAAGACCGCCGAACCGACGGGGCGAGCGAAGAAAGCGATGGCGAATGTCGCCAGTGACTGCAGGGTCGCCGCAGTCGGGTCGCCGGACGGAAAAAACAATTTCGGGAAGACCAGTACTGCGGCGGTCGCGTAGATGTAGAAGTCGAAGAACTCGATGGTGGTGCCAATCAGACTGGCAAACAGCACGGTTGCCGGTGAATTCTTCTGTGCTTGGTTCAAGGTCTTGCTGCTCACTGCGAAATCCTGTTGAAGAGGCTGAAATAGCACCGTACCCCGGTTGGATTTTCAGCCTTGCGTGAACGCGGGCAGCGTCACGAGGAGGAGGATCCGGCGGGGAGGGCCCGCGCGCAAATCTATTCGGCGGAACGGTCGGCCTGGGAAGATTCGTGGACAGCGACGGCAGCGCAGAGTGTGTCGAGGACGCGGATACAGGCGTCGAGATCGGATGCGGCGACACCGCGGAAGAGATTGCGTCGAAAAGGCAGAAGTGCCTTTTCAAGCTCGTCTGCCCGCATGCGACCCTCGTCCGTCAAGCTTAGTACGCGTGCCCGGCGATCGGTTTCATCTTCTGTCCGTTGAACCAGTCCACTGGCAATCAGCTGATCGATCAGCCGCACCAGAGACGACGGCTCCAAGCCGATGGCATCCGCCAGTACACCCGGCCTCACACCGTTCCCTAGCCTGCCGATCATGATGACCGGCCACGCCGCGGCCTGCGAGAGTCCGTAACCTGCGGCAAGCCGGTCGGCTGCAGCCTTGTAGGCGCGCGAGGCTTGGGTGAGCAACATTGTCAGTTGCATCAGGGTCCGGTCGGGAGTGCGCATCGAGGCGGCGGCAGAGTAGTTTGCATGCGAAATATTAGCATGGATATTAAATGGCGCTGACCCGCCGGGAATTGGTGTTCGTGGTCAACTGGCGCGCCCTTGCGCCGCCGGCGATCTTGACGGTGGTTGCCGCTGGCCGCCTGGAGCGGCGGCACAGGATGGGGCGGCGTGTGGGAGGAATCCTTCGTACGCCGACTTGTCACACCATGAATGCTGGCCAAATTTACAAGGAGCTGAGGATGGAACGCCAGGAAATCAGCCTTGAGCAACTGGAGATGATGGCCGCCGCGATGGCGCAGGCGCTGCCTGATCTGGAATGTCCGGAGTGCTGCGAGTGCACCTGGGTCTATCACTACATCGAGCGCAGCGCGGTGCTGTATCAGGAAGAGCACGACTGGGCCTGCCTGTTCCAGGCCCTGTTGCGATATCGCGCGCTGCGATGCCCTCTGCAGAGCGGGCAATCCGGGGGCGCGCCACCCCGCTGACGCACGGTCGGAGCGGAGTGGCGCGGGGCAGGTACGTTGTACCTGCCCCGCGATGCTCACTGTACGCTGATCGCCTTCTCCGTTGCGGTCGCATCAAAGATGAGCTTCTGCGGCCACGTCGGCCAGAAGACGCCGAGCGTCCGGTTGTTGGGGTCGCCCTCACTGGCGAAGGCGCCGATGCTTCGCATCATGGCGTCGGACAACGCGAGTCGACCCGGCTGGTTAGCGCGGGTGTTCATGATGTTCGCCATGAGGGACGGTCCGAAATTGCCGAACACAAACGGCAGGTCGAACAGGTGGGCAGCGCCATAAATGTCATTCCAGGGCGCCGGCTGTTCATCCCAGTCGAACCGGTAGTACCAGACGTCAGGCTGCTTCGACTTCAAGGCGTTCAGGATATCGTCCCGGCTTGCGAGGAAGAAGATCCGGTTGAACTGCTCCGCGCGCGCCGTAAAGCCGGTGACGGGTGCGTTGACCGGCAGGTAGGCAGGCGCGATCCATTCCTCGACCGTGGTCTGCGGCGGCGCATCCGGGCGGTACGAGAAGTGATTGGCGAACAGCTGGGCGTCGGTCACGATGCGTGCACTTCCGGGAACGCCGCTGACCAGGGGGAGGAAGGACGGGAAGAGCTTGCCCTCGTCGCGCGTATTCCCCGCGAGGACCGGTACCCGAACGTAGTCGTTGCTGCGGATCGCCGCTATCGGATCACTTGCGACAACGCTGCCGTCCGGGATGGGTCCGGAGCCTGCCAGTCCCCCAGCAGCCAGCCTTGTAAGCAGCACGGTGAAGAGCGTCGAGGGCGACTTCGACCGCAGGTAGGCCGCAATCTGCTCCCGGGTCTGGCTGGCTGCATAGGCTTCGGCAGAGGCCGCGTCGGTGGCCTTGCCGTCGGCGATCAGCAGGTTATGGAGCAGGGCATTGCCTTGCGCAAGATAGGTCGACGCCGGCGACATCGTCGGAATACTGCCTGGCGGCAGGCTGCCGGCAAGCGACAGGCCGCCGCTCATCGGCACGATCTTGTGGAAGAGCTTGGGATGCGCGTTGGCCAGTTTGGGAGAAGTCAGCAGGGCATAGACGTTCACAGCGCCGGCAGACTCGCCCATGATGGTCACGTTGCCCGGGTCGCCGCCAAAGCGTTCGATGTTCCGCTGAATGAATTCGAGGGCCTTGATGCTGTCGAGGATCGCGAAGTTGCCCGAGTCGTTGTCCGGATGGGTGCCGGTCTTGAGTTGCGGCAGGTTGAGGAAGCCGAAGATGCCGAGGCGGAAGTTGGCCGTGACCACGACCGCGTTGGCAGTACGGGCCAGGTTGGCACCGTCGTACATCGGATCCGCCGTATAGCCGGAGACATTGCTGCCGCCGTGGAAAAACACGATGACCGGCAACTTCGGCTTGCCGGTCGACGGGCGCCAAATGTTGAGGTACAGGCAGTCCTCGCTGCCCACTGCCTGGTTCAATGTCGTGCCTATGGTTTCGTCGTAGCGATTGTTCGCGCCCGGGCCATAGATACGGCCGTACTGCGCGCAGGCATTGCCGAACTGCCGGGTCGACAGGATTCCCTGCCAGCGTTCGGGATCGACCGGCGGGCGCCAGCGGAGTTCGCCTATCGGGGCCTTGGCGAAGGGAATACCCTTCCATGCCAGGGTGCGGGTTGTACTGGCGTTGTCGACTCCTTCGATGCGGCCATATTCCACGGCGCGAACGGTGCTGCCGGCGCCGTTTCTGCCGGCTTCAGGCGCGTTGCCGTTATTCGCGTGGGCACAGAGGAGTGGAAGGGACAAGCCGGCGACTGCCAGGCCGCGGAGCGTGCTGCTGAGCATGATGCGTCTCCTTGATCATGTTATTCGGACATCTGCCGGCGGCCGTGGGCCGCCGAAGCAGAAGAACACGCCCGGCCGCAAATGGACTGGGCGTAGATCAAGGAGTGGTTTGCGCTGGCTCAATCAGCGGCAGTGGAAGAATCCGACCGGGAAATCAGATGTTATAACGTTCCAGCGCCTCGCGCGCCGCGTCGTCCTGGCTACCGTCGTTCAGGCGGATGTCCAGGCCGGGTTCACGCCGGCAAGCCTTTCGGGGGCGACCCTCGCCGGCCATGCTGTTGAGTTGCTTGCGCAGGTGCCTTGCCAGCGAAACCCGCTTTTCCGACCGGGTCAGCGGATAGCGGCTGCGGATATGAAACCCGTCTTCGAACACCACGCGCACTTCGCACTGCGCGTTGTCCGTGTCCTGCTCATTCGCCACCCAGCGTTCCAGCACGGTGTTCGCCGCTTCCATTGATGTCACGCGTGCATTCGCCCGCGCGTCGACCGCCTCGAGTTCGATCTTCGATACGTCGACCTTTTCCGTTACGTCCGTAGCCACTTTGTCCATCCGCAGAGAAGTACCTTCACGTTGGGCAAATGGGGGCGCGGTCGTTCTTTTCAATCGGCAGGAGCGGCGGCAAGGAAGAATTTCAGACGCGGCCGGCGACCGGTATGCACGCACCTGAGATCGGCGCGGCGGCGTCGGACAGCAGGAAGGCGATGACCTTCGACAGCGCCTCTGGCGTGACCCATCGACTGGCATCGGCATCCGGCATGTCGGCGCGGTTGGCCGGGGTGTCGATGATGCTCGGCAGGACGGCGTTGACGGTTATGCCAGTGTCCTTCAGTTCCTCTGCCAGCGATTCCGTGAGACGCGCAACGCCCGCCTTCGACGCCGCATAGGCGCCCATTCCGGCAGCCGCCTTGACCGAGGCGAGGGCGCCGATATTAACGATGCGCCCGGCACCGCGGCCAAGCAGGAATGACAAGGCCGTCTGGGAAGCGACCACCGCGGTCCGGAGGTTGATCGCGTACATGCGGTCCCAGGCTTCGATGGTCCCGCCTTCCAGCTTTTCCCAAATGAAGGCGCCGGCCACGTTCACCAGCCCGTCCACGCCGCCGAAGCGGGAGGCGACCTGCGCGAACGCGCCATGCGCGGCAGTTGGGTCGCCGAGGTCGATGCCGCCGATGGCAAGAATGCCGGCTGGCGTGTCGGGAGCGGCGCCGCTCCGGTCGAGCAGCGCCACACGCGCCCCCAGTGATGAAAGTTCTGCGCCGAGTGCGCGCCCAAGTGCGCCAAAGCCGCCGGTGACGATAATGGATTTGCCCTGCAGGCTGGTGGACATCGATATTCTCCTGTTGTTTCTTTTGTATGCCGAAGGCATGCGTCAAGGTGGGTATTGTAGTGATACGTGCATGATTTTTCAGCACGCTTTCCGAAGCTTTAACAGAAAGACAATAGACCGTCGCGGACCCTTCGCGAAAGCGCAAAGATGTCGGTATATATAAGGAACTTGATACGGGTTAACGCGTCAGTAGGGCATTGCTTCTCGTCGTTTCTTTAGGAAGACACATGACCACTACTGAACATCCACTGTTGAACCAGGAATCCTATGACCCGAACCGCATGCTCGATGGCGTGATCGAAAAGATGGGGCTGAAGAACGACGCTGCGCTGTCGCGGGTCATGGAAGTAGCGCCTCCTGTGATCAGCAAGGTGCGCCATCGCCGTCTGCCGGTCGGTGCGTCCCTGCTGATCCGGCTGCACGAGGTGTCGGGCCTGAGCATTGCCGAACTGCGGCAGCTCATGGGCGACCGTCGGCAGAAATTCCGCGCCAGCGATACCTATGGCCGCCCGCCCGCTCAGATGGGAATGGGCTCCTCGGGACTCGGCAATTCGGTCTGAGAGGACGCATCCCGTTGCTGCATCAGCATGCTGCCCGTGCGCGCACCGGCGGCATTTTTTTTGCACGACGCGCCCGGGTTTGAGATCCGTTAACGGGTACTTGCCTTTGCAACTGTATGTTTGTACAGTATTCGAGGCAGATGGATAAACCCTTGGAGGATGCAATGCGGGCAGGGAATGCGCTTTCGCTGCTGAAGGACGGCGAGCTTTGCGTGATCGTGACCAAGCGGGGTGAACAGCAAGTGCGCTGGAGCGTGCCCGCCTGGTGTTTCTTCTACCTTAGGCGTGGCACGCCGGTCATGTGCGACCCCGCGCAGATCGAAGAATGGCGACCGCTTGGAAGGCAGTGACCGTCGGCGCGGCAGGCCTTCTCCTGCAGACTACATCCCTGCGAAACGGGCAGCGACGACGGCAACGGTGGTAACAGCGGCTGCGGCGAGGGCGGTGCGCAGCATGATGTCGGCTAGGTCACGGAGTAGCATGGCGGTGCATTAAAAATGAAGTGGACGCATGCAAACGATAGCAGCGAAATTTCCACCGATAAACAAGAAAATGCGTCGGCATCTCCATTCAATTCACCGGCGTCGTGTCGCAGCGACAGCTGTTGCTATACACAGCACTCCGCATGTCACTATCCGTGCAGCCGGCACGCGATTCCACTGGAGTTGTCGTCCCGGCACGCAGCAGTTCTGCACGCAAACCTTACAGCTTGCCGAGCATGGACGAAGACGCCTTTGCAAAGCCTGCTTCGATCTGCATCGGACAATGGCAAGCCAGCGATGTAGACATGCAAACATACCGACATGCAAGTCTACGCGCGGTCGCAGGTGCGCTGTGGAGCGCGCGGCACGTACAGCATCAGTACTATCCCTCCACGCGAACCAGACATAGCGACGTGATGATTTCCTTCGTGTTGCCCCGCACCTGAGCATACTACCAAGGGCGAATTTGACGAAATGATAACGATGGGCGCGCCGCGCGATGAATGGACGCTATGTAGGTTTATGCCGAGTGGTGCCCACCCCCGGATTCTGAACTTTGTAGGACGATTCCGAATTTCTCTTGCGGTTCATCAACGGCTTTTTGGGCCGGTCGTCGCATACTCTGGTCATCCCAGTTCGACATTTCAACTTCACCCAACCTCAACGAGAGCCATGTACACTGCACCCGCAATCGAAGACCTGATCCACGCAACCCTTGGCAGCAACGCTTCCGCCCGCGAGCGTCACGTTCTGCGCGAATCGCTGCTCAATCTGGTACGCCTCGCTCGCGCCGAGCAATGCGCCGAGATGCAGGCCAGTCTCGACAAGGCAGTGCACGCGGCACCCGCAGAATCTGCACTGTTGGCATAAGCAGCAAGAAGAATAAGTCGGTTTGATGCGAGGTTGCGAAAGCGACCTCGCTTTTTTTATGCGTCGGCGTCGCGGAGTTGATCAAGCAGATCCAGCTCGGCTGCCGCCCAGGCGACGAAAACATCCAGGCTGGTCCGTATCCGCTGGTATTCGGCATCGTCGTCCGGCGTGACGGGGCGGGCGCAACGCAGCAGCTGCTGCCATCCGCTCCCGGTCTGCAGCAGGTTCTCCAGGATCTGCCGGCGATTGGCCATCATCATGATCCTGAATTGATCCGTCATTGCCGACGCGAGGTCGGCGGACTGGCGCCACGCATCGAGCATGGCTTCCAGGTCATCTGCTGAGATATCGAGTTTCATTCGGGTGTCAGGGATCAGCCGGCAGACGGCGGGACCAGGATCTCACGGCTGCCGTTTGCGGCCATGGGGGACAGGATGCCGGCGGTTTCCATTTGCTCCACCAGGCGGGCGGCACGGTTGTAGCCGATCCGGAGCTGGCGCTGCACGGCCGAGATCGAGGCGCGCCGGCTGCGGATGACGAAGGCGACGGCTTCGTCATAGAGCGGATCGGATTCGGGATTTGCCTCGTCGCCCAGCAGGTCTGTGGGGGGCTCCTCGCTGGCCGGGCCGGCGAGGATGGCATCCTCGTATTCCGGTTCGCCGAACTGCTTCAGGTATTCGACGACGCGGTGGACTTCCTCGTCGGAGACGAATGCACCGTGCACCCGTTGCGGATAGCCACTGCCGGGCGGCAGGAACAGCATGTCGCCGTGGCCGAGCAGCGTCTCGGCGCCCATCTGGTCGAGCACCGTGCGCGAGTCGATCTTGGACGACACCTGGAATGCGACGCGCGTCGGGATGTTGGCCTTGATGAGGCCGGTAATCACGTCCACCGACGGACGTTGGGTAGCCAGGATCAGGTGGATGCCTGCCGCGCGCGCCTTCTGCGCAAGACGCGCGATCAGCTCTTCGATCTTCTTGCCCGCCACCATCATGAGATCCGCCAGTTCGTCGATTACCACGACGATCATGGGCAGTGTCGACAGCGGCTCCGGCGCGTCGGGAGTGAGCGAGAACGGATTGGCCACCTTGCTTTCCGTCGCTTCGCCGTCGCGGATCTTCTGGTTGTAGCCGGCCAGGTTGCGCACGCCCAGCGCCGACATCAGCCGGTATCGCTTCTCCATTTCGCCGACGCACCAGTTGAGCGCATTGGCGGCGAGCTTCATATCGGTGACGACCGGCGCCAGCAGGTGCGGGATGCCGTCGTAGACCGACAGCTCCAGCATCTTGGGATCGATCATGATCATCCGCACATCTTCCGGGGTGGCCTTGTAGAGCAGCGACAGGATCATTGCATTGATGGCCACCGACTTGCCGGAGCCGGTCGTGCCTGCCACCAGCATGTGCGGCGCGCGCGCGAGGTCGGTCACCACCGGCGCGCCGGTGATGTCCTTCCCCATTGCAAGCGTGAGCCGGGATGGCGAAACACGGTACGCGGAGGATTCCAGCATTTCGGACAGGCGAATCGTCTGCCGCTTTGCATTCGGCAGTTCCAGTCCCATGCAGGTCTTGCCCGGAATCGTCTCTACCACCCGGATCGAGGTCAGGCCAAGCGCGCGCGACAGGTCCTTCATCAGGCCGACGATCTGCGCGCCGCGGACGCCGACCGCCGGTTCGACCTCGAAGCGGGTGATCACCGGGCCGGCGCAGGCACCGAGTACCGTGACCGGCACCTTGAACTCCTTGAGACGCTGCTCGATCAGTTGCCCGGTCTCGGCCAGCTCGGCGTCGGGAATGTCGATGGCATCGGCGGGCAGGCGGTCGAGCAGGTCGATGGGCGGCAGGTCCGCCGCGCTCCAGGTTGTCGCGGCGCTGGCGATGGTCGCCGTCATGATGGCTGCCGTTGCGCTGGAGGACGGCAGCATGGGCGTCGCTGCCGGAGCGTCGGCGGGCACTGTCTCGCATGCTGGCGGCGTTTCAATAGCCGGCTGCCGTTCCGCTGCGCCGGCATCCGTGTCGGCCTCCGCGGATGCGATGCCTGGCTCGCCCACGCCGGCCCCGGGCGTAGCGGCGGCTGGCAGCGGGGCGAGGGGCGGTGCCGGCTCGCGCTCCGACGCCTCGCGCGTGCCGCCCGGATCCCGGAGAACGTCAACCGGTGCAGGCATCGTCTCCGGCAGCAAGGCGGTTGCGCATGGCGGCGCGGGAGGCTCGATGCGCGTTACCGCCTGCGCGGGCCGCGCATGATTGACTGCCGCTGCGTTCGCCTGGGCCGGGGCGTGGTGCGCTGCCGTGTCTTCCTTGTCCGGTTGCTGCGGCGGGTTTCGCTTCGTCATGCTTGCCGGTGTGCTGACAGGCCTTGAGGACGGTTGCAAGCGTGCGAATTGCGGCAGCGGTTCCGGCCGCTGCTGCGCCTGCTCCGCATTGGCGCGGGCCAGCATTGCGGGTGTCGGGCGGATGCTTTCGAATGGCGCCCATTCCGTCCTCGGCTTGTCGGACCTGGCGCGGCTCGCCGGCAGGACTGTCGTGGACTTGTCCATGTGCGCATGGGGCGCCGCCGGGGATGGCAGCCGCCAGGATTCGCGTCGGCGCGCACTGGCTCCGGAGCGGCGGCCATCGGCAGGCGGCACGCGAGGGGTAGCGGAAACAGAAGCCGGGACGGAAGCGGCAGTGAAGGTGGCGGAGGCGGCAGGAGCGCCTGCCGCGACAGCCGTCCGTCGCGGCCGCGGCGCGCCGTCTCGCTTGCCCCTGAGCGCGCGCAGCAGGGCGGGCGCGCTGCTGCCGAACAGCCAGGGGATGGTGGCGACGAGCGTTGCCAGCATCAGCAATGCGGAAAGCGCGGTGCCGGCCAACGCAGTCATCGTACCGGCGACCGCTTCGCCGACCGCCGGGCCTTGCGCGGCAGCCAGGGCCTCAAGGCCGCAGCTCGACAGCAGCGTCAGCAGCGTGCCGAGCCAGAGCCGGATCGAGCCCTGTCCGTTCCATGCTGCCGTCTTCAGGACGGCTGCCCTGCACAGGCGTAACAGCAAGGGGAGAAGCCAAAGCACCGACCATCCGAACCACCCCGACAAAAGCATGCGCACTTCCTGTTCACTTACGTTCGACCGAATGCGCCTGGTCCACACGCGGCGCAAATCGCAGGGCAGTACTGTAGCAGATTGCCGGTTGGGAAAGAACGGTGGATGGGCGGCGCTGCACGCCGGTCGAAAATTTCGGCCGCAAGTAGAATGCTGGATTGCCGAAATCACTATCAAAGGAGACAAGCATGAGCAGGAAAGTTGCCGTGGTAACCGGATCGTCGTCGGGCATCGGCGCCGCCACTGCGCGGCTGTTCGCGCGGAACGGCTACAACGTGGTCGTCAATTTCTCGCGCAACCAGGAGCCGGCGGAGGCCGTTGCGCAGGAGTGCCGCGACCTCGGCGCCGATGTGCTCGTCCAGAAGGCCAACGTCGCCGATGACGCGGACTGCCGCGCGCTGGCACAGGCTGTCGAAGCGCGCTGGGGACGGACGGACGCGCTGGTCAACAACGCCGGCACGACCAAGTTCGTCGCGGCGGCGAATCTCGAGGGCCTCGCTGCCCAGGACTTCCACGACATCTACGCGGTGAATGTGATCGGCGCCTACCAGATGATCAGGGCGTTTGCACCGCTGATGAAGAAGAATCCCGGCGCCGGGGTCGTCAACATCTCGTCGGTGGCATCGGTCGCGGGCATCGGTTCGAGCGTGGCGTACATGGCATCCAAGGGCGCGCTGAACGCGATGACCTTCGGCCTGGCGCGCGCGCTTGCACCGGAGATTCGCATCAATGCCGTCGGTCCCGGCATGGTCGAGACTCCCTGGCTGCAGAATGGGCTGGGCGCGGAGCGCTATGAAGCGACCCGCCAGATGTACATGAAGGCGACGCCGCTGGCGGCCACCATCACGCCGGAGGATGTCGCAGATGCGTGCTACTGGCTATGCGACGGCGCCAGGAAAACCACGGGCGAATTCATCCTGATCGACAGCGGACGCAGCAAGTATCCGGTGCTGTAGCGGCGTCGGTCGGGCGTCGCGCCCGCCGTCCGGCGGCGGCTCACCTGCCGCCCAGTTGCGGGTAAGCGATGCCGGCGATGTGCAGCATCGCGTCGCGCTCCAGGCTTCCGGACACGGCATAGCCGAATGGGCCGTCGACCCAATAGAAGACGGCGAGGCCGCCTTCGTTCGCGAAGCGAAAAGCGGTCGCTTGGTGTCCGGCATTGGTCCGTACGTACAGTGTCAGGCGTTTGCCGTCGCGGTCTTCGTACATGAATTGCGCGGCCGGACCTTGCTGCGCCGGCAGCAGCCGGCCGCCGACGAGCTTGAAGCCGGCGGCCTGCAGGTCCGGGATGACGAGCTTGCCGCCAAGGCGTTTGGACAGCCATTGCACGAGGTGGGCTTCCTGCTCGGCGCCGACCTCCACCGGGTGGCGTACCTCCGGCGTGTACACCACA
This sequence comes from Noviherbaspirillum sp., assembly GCF_036563305.1. Lineage (GTDB taxonomy): Bacteria > Pseudomonadota > Gammaproteobacteria > Burkholderiales > Burkholderiaceae_D > Noviherbaspirillum. Next base: position 12,672 of record NZ_DATCMQ010000005.1, read on the forward strand.
TGCGCGACCGCGGCTTGGCGCGGCAGCATGGCGATGCCATCCGCAGGTGCGGGGCGAAGGTGGCCGTGTGCCACGAATCCGGCAATCCACCCTGCCGTTATCCAGCAAAGCACGGCAGCCGCGCGCGGAAACGTCCACAGGGCCGGTCCGGGCGGAAGGCGCCACCGCCGTCGGCGGCGGGCAAACAGCATTTCCTCGATGCGATCCGGCACCGGCGACTGGCCGAACGGACGGTAGGCGCCGCGCAGCAACGCCTTCTGCGCTTGCCATGCCGTGACCTGCAGCGCATCGTCCGGGTTTTCCTGCAGCCACGCTTTCACCTGCGCCGCGCGTAGCGGCGCGAGGCGGCCGTCGGCATAGGCGTGGAGTTCGGTCTCGGTCGGGACATTCATTTGATGACTTTCAGGTGCGATGCGGCGGGCGGCGCGACCCGGCCGTCGAGGATCGCACGCAGTCTTTCGCGGCCGCGTGCGAGGCGCGACATCACGGTGCCGACCGGGACGCCGAGGATGTGCGCCGCTTCCTCGTAACTGAACTCTTCCAGCGAGATCAACAGCAGGACTTCACGCTGCCAGGGAGGAAGCTGGGCCAGCGCGCGGTCGAGATCGCGTACTTCCAGCCCGTCGCTTTCGGTACCGCGCACCGGCGTCTCGGCCGCAGTCGAATCGTCGTCGGCCTGCGGCAGCAGTGCGTCGCGCCGCATCTGGCTGACGAACAGGTTGTGCATGACGGACAGCAGCCAGGCGTCGAGCCGCGACCCGGGACGGAACAGTTCGGCCCGGGCCAGGGCGCGCTCGACGGTGTCCTGGACCAGATCCTCGCAAGCGGCGCTGTCCCCGGTAAGCGCCCTGGCATAGCGGCGCAGGCGCGGAAGATGCTGGACGATCTCCTTCATGCCCTTGGTTGGCCGGTCCCGGCGGCTGTCGACAACGCTTTACTTTGCCACATGCCAGACGTTGTTGACACCATCGCCGGTGCGGTCGCCGGGTTTCTGGTCCTTGACCCAGTAGTAGAGCGGCTTGCCCTTGTAGGCGACCTGCTTCTTGCCGTCATCGCGGGTGATGACGCTGAAGTCACCGGGAGGCACGGTATTGTCGGCAATCAGCGGCGGCCAGTTTTCCGCACACTTGCCGTTGCACATGCTCTTGCCGTCGGCATCCTTGTCGAAGGTGTAGAGCGTCATGCCATTGCTGCCGACCAGCACGCCGTTTTCCATTTTTGCGGGCGCGCCCGCGCCCTGGGCGCCTGCCGTGCCGGCGACGGCAAGGGCGGCAAGCGCGAGGACGACGGTGGCGAGACGGTGTGCAGCGGGAGTCTTGTGAGTGATGGTCATGGCGTTTCCTTTCAGGTTGAGGTGAACTCCGGGGAAGCGACGACGTCATGCGCCTGTCTTCCTACTTGGCCGGCATCAGGGGGCCGCCGGTCTCCTGTTTTCCCTATTCGCGTTAACGCGCGCGCTTCGCGCTTTATTCCCGGACGCCGGAAAAAATGATTTGGACATTTGTCCAAATCCTGCCTAAGATGCAGTCACAAAAAAGACTGCAAAAAGAGCAACCAACCCGCGCAGGAGGAGACATGCAATTCGACTACGTGATCGTCGGCGGCGGATCGGGCGGCGCCGTACTCGCTGCCCGCCTGAGCGAAGACCCGGCGGTGACCGTCTGCCTGGTGGAGGCGGGCGGCGACGGCCGCGGCATCCTGGTGCGGGCGCCGGCCGGCATCGTCGCGATGCTACCCGGCCGTCCGAAGATCAACAATTATGCATACGAGACCGTGCCCCAGCCCGGCCTCGGGGGCCGGCGCGGATACCAGCCGCGCGGGAAGTGTCTTGGCGGCTCCAGTGCCATCAACGCAATGCTCTATGTGCGCGGCCATCCGTCGGACTTCGACGACTGGGCGCGCCAGGGCTGCGACGGTTGGTCCTTCGAGGAGGTGCTGCCGTATTTCCGGCGATCCGAAGGCAACCAGCGCGGCGAATCCCGCTTGCACGGCGGCCACGGACCGCTGAAGGTGGGCGAGCAGAAGAGCCCGCGGGGCATCACCGAGGATTTCATCCGCGCCGGGATCGAGTGCGGCCACAAGCGCAACGACGACTTCAACGGGGAGGACCAGGAAGGCGTCGGCTACTACCAGGTCACCCAATTCTACGAAGGCCCGCGCAACGGCGAGCGCTGTTCCGTCGCGGCAGCGTACCTGCATCCGGCCATGGACCGGCCGAACCTGACAGTGCTGCTGCATACGCAGGCGCGCCGGCTGCTGTTGCAGGACAAGCGTGCCGTCGGCGTCGAGGTGCAGCGCAACGGCAAGGTGGAAAACCTGCGGGCCCGGCGCGAGGTGGTGCTGGCAGGCGGAACCTTCAACTCGCCGCAGCTGCTGATGCTGTCCGGCGTCGGCGACCCGGACGAACTGGCACGGCACGGCATCCCTGTCCAGCATGCGCTGCCAGGGGTAGGCAAGAACCTGCAGGACCATCTCGATTTCATCATCTCCTGCAAGTCGGGACATACCGACATGTTCGGGCTCGGCCTGTCGGGCAGCGTCGCGCTGGCGAAGGCGGCGCTGGAATGGCGCAAGACCGGGAAGGGCATGATTGCGACGCCGTTCGCGGAAGGCGCGGGCTTCATCAGGTCGTCGGAAACATGCCCGCGGCCGGACCTGCAGCTGCACTTCGTGATCTCGATGGTGGACGACCATGCGCGCAAGCTGCATCTCGGCTACGGCTTCTCCTGTCATGTCTGTGTGCTGCGGCCGAAGTCGCGGGGGGAGGTCGGCCTGTTCGATGCCGATCCGTTTTCGCCGCCGCGCATCGATCCGAAGTTCCTGTCCGACGAGGCCGACGCGGCGCTGCTGCTGAAAGGCACGCGCAAGATGCGCGAGATCATGCGGGCGCCCTCGCTTGCAAAATACTGCTTGCATGAGCTGTATACCGAAGGGGTGGAGGATGATGAAGGACTGATGCGCCACATCCGGGCGCGGGCGGATACGATCTACCACCCCATCGGCACATGCCGCATGGGAAGCGACGACATGGCGGTGGTCGATCCGCAGCTGCGGGTGCGCGGCGTCGCGGGGCTGCGCGTGGTGGATGCGTCGGTGATTCCGACGCTCATCGGCGGCAACACCAATGCGCCGACCGTCATGATCGCGGAGCGGGCGGCGGAATGGATGCGAGGCAGCGCCATGACGGCGGGCATCGCGTCGCAACGGGAACACGAGGAGCTTGCATGAGCACGGTACTTCAACAGGAGACGGCAACGGCCTTCCCGGCACTGGACGACGCGCTGGCAGCGCTGGCCGCCAGGCGGACACAGTGGCCGTCGGTAGGGGTGGCGGAACGGATTGCGCTCCTCGCCGAGATCAAGGAATGCCTGATGCCGGTGGCACAGGCCTGGGCGGAAACCGCGTCGCGCCGGAAGGGTATCCCGGCCGGCTCGCCGCTGGAAGGCGAGGAATGGCTGTCGGGTCCCTACAGCCTGATGGCCTACTGCAATGCGTTGATGGCGACCTTGTCGAAGGTGGCGGACAAGCGGCATCTCGACGGTCTGCCGATGCGCGAACTGCCGAACGGGCAACTCGCGGTGAAGGTCGTGCCGCACACGCTTTGGGACCGGCTGCTGCTGAGCGGCGTCAGCGCCGAGGTCTGGATGGAGCCCGGCGTGGACCGGGTGAACCTCACCCGCCATACCGCATCGGCCTACGAACCGGGGCGGCCGCGGCAGGGCAAGCTGGCGCTGGTGCTCGGCGCCGGCAATATATCGTCGATTGCGCCGCTGGATTGCCTGCATAAGCTGTTTGCCGAACATCAGGTCGTGCTCGTGAAGATGAATCCGGTCAACGACTACCTGGTCGAATTCCTGGAACCGGCGCTGCAGCCGCTGATATCCCGCGGCTACCTGCGCATCGTCCGCGGCGACGCCGCGACCGGCCAGTATCTGTGCAACCACCCGCTGGTCGAGGAAATCCACATCACCGGCTCCGGCGCGGCGCATGATCAGATCGTCTGGGGCAGCGGCGCGGAGGCGGCGGCCAACAAGCAGGCCGGCACGCCGAGGAACCGGCGCCGCATCACCTCCGAGCTTGGCGCGGTATGCCCGACCATCGTCGTTCCCGGGCCATGGAGCAAGGCCGACGTAGCCTTCCAGGCGGAACACATCGCCACGCAGAAGCTGCACAACGCGGGTTTCAATTGCATCGCCTGCCAGGTGTTGGTGATGCCGGCTGAATGGCAGCAGAAGGACAGCCTGCTGGCGCAGGTGAAAAGCGTGATTGCGGCGTCCGCGCCGCGTCCCTTGTACTACCCCGGCAGCAACCAGCGCCTGGAAGGCTTCCGGTCGGCGCTGGGCGCGGACGCGGCGCTGCCGGCCAGCACCGCGCAGTGCCTGGTGGCCAGCTTCCCGGCCGGCGCCTGCGACGGCGCCGAGGCGAGCGAAATCTTCGGCCCGGCGCTGAGCGTCACGGCGCTGCCGGGAAAGGATCCTGAGGCGTTCCTGATCCGCGCGGTCGATTATGCAAACCGGCACCTGCATGGCACCCTGGGCGCGAACATCGTGATTCATCCCGCCACCATGGGAATGATAGGGCGACGTCGCTTCGAGGAGATCATCGCCGACCTGCGCTACGGCTGCATCGCGGTCAACGCCTGGGCGGGCCTGGGTTTCCTGTCCGCGCCGACGCCCTGGGGCGCCTTCCCCGGCCACACCCTGGACGACGTGCAGAGCGGGATCGGTTTCGTGCACAACACCATGTTGTTCGACCGGCCGCAGCGGACCGTGCTGGAGGCGCCTTTCACACCGTATCCGCGCAACCTGATGCGGCTGTCCTTCAGCATGCTGCCAAGGCCGCCGTGGTTCATCACCAACCGGCGCGCGGCAGTACTGGGCCGGCTGCTTACCCGCTTCCAGTACCGTCCGGCGCTGGGCAAGCTGCCCCGCATCTTTTTCCACGCGCTGCGCGGATAGGAGGCTTGGCCGGGGAAGGGCAGGCGCGGGTAGAATAGGCGGCCACGGCCGATACAGGCGCACTGTACGCAATCCAGCACCATGCAGATATTCCCTACGGGCGACCAACGCTCCCGCCGCAAGGTGGACAAGCGGCGCGAGATCGCGCTCTACACACTGACGGCGCTTGCCGAACTCGGCTTTGCTCATGTCAACCTGCGGGAGGTCGCTGCCCGTTCCGGCGCGCGGCTTGGCAGCATCCACTACTATTTCAAGGACAAGACCGACCTCCTCGTGTGTGCGGTGCGGCTGTACAAGGACGCCTTCATTCATGAACTGGAGCAGCTGATCTGCCGGGCGGAGACGCCGCAGGCGCTGATCGAGCAGGGCAGCGCCGCGCTGGGGCAGGCAATCGAGGAGCAGGCCGATGTCCACCGGCTGTGGTACGACGTGCGGGCACAGGCGATGTTCGATCCGGCCTTCCGGCCTCTGGTGGAAGAGCTCGAATCGAAGCTGGTCGAGCTCACCGCGCGATTCCTCGACAGGTTGCAGGAATTCGGCATGAAGGGCGTGCCGACCGATGCGCTCGCCACGTACCTGTTGATGGACGGCTGGTTCCGCTACTGCCTGCAGCGTCATCTCGGCGGCGATACGGCATCCTGCAGCGAGCTGGTCCGGCGGCTGCGACAGATGATGGAAGCAGCGCATCCGGACTGAAGGCCCGGCATGCAGTCGGCGGTGGAGCAGCCCATGCGATTGCACGGCATTTTTCCCGATCATGTGGCGCCGGATGCGGCGCTGATCGCCACGCTGGCCGACGACCAGATGGTGCGCTATCGTGCAGTGCCGGATACCGTGATGATCAACCGCTGGCAGGACGACCTGCGCTGGCTGGCGGTCGACAGCAGCTATCCCGGGCAGATCGCGCGCCGCCGTGCCATCCTGCTCGACAAGCGCGACAAGGTCGTCGACCGCTTGCCCGGAAGCGAGGTGCGGGCGGCGGAGCGCGAACTGCGCGATGCCGTGGCGGCATCCCTGCTGGCCGACTGGCCGCGCTATTTCCGGCGCGACGGCGACAGGCTGGTTTCGTTGCTGACCGGTTTTGCCGTCGACCTGGGAGAGGAGGGGGCGGATCCGCTGCACGCGATCGCCCTGATGGCCTCCGAGGACATGCTGCTGCTGATGCCGGAGCAGGGGGCCGCCGACCCGGCCCCGAGATACGTGCTGAAGTCCGGGGCGCTGCTGTTTCCCAATGACTGGTCCCTGCGCAGCCATTTCGCGCAGGCCGAGCCCGACCGGTCGGACGCCGCCACCTGGAACGCCTGGGACGAACGGCGCCGGGCCAGCCTGCGGGCGGCGCGCCTGGGGAGGACGCCCAGGGAGATCCATGAAGGCCATGTGGCCCACTACGTCACGCACTTCGCCGACCGCGTCGATCGTTACTTCGCGCGTATGGCGCCCGGCAGCCCCAGCTGGCGGCGCAACTGGGGCATGCGCATGACCGGCGAGCTTTGCCTGCACTTCGACGAATCGACGCCGGGACCCGAGGCGAGCGCGGCCAACTGGGAAGCGTTCGGTTACCTGCGTTCGGAGCACGAGACCTTCGTGAAGCTGCCGGAAAGCGGCGCCGTCGCGTTCGGCATCAAGACCTTTCTCTGGAAGCTCGACGCGCTCGTGAAGAACCCGGTCGCTTTGCAGGCGCTGCTGGAGGCGGATGCACGCCTGGCGCCCCAAATGGCGGCGTACCGGGCGGCGCAGCTTCCCAGCTTCCGCCAGTTCCTGGCGCGCTACCGCACAGGGTAATGGCTCCCATAGACATGGCATGTACGCCGGGCGTCGATTGCGCTTTAATGGCGCATCAAAACTTTCTAACATCCGATGAACCAGTGGGGATACAAGTCCATGATGTACGCCGGGGCATTGCTCGGCGCGTTCGGCGTGGCGGCGGTCGCGGCTGACGTCGGCACGACCGGCGCAATCGTGTTCTGCGTCGGTTTCCTGGTCCTGCTTGCGGGCGTGGTCGGCTATCTCTGGAACGGCGAATAGGCGCCCTGTGCACGCCCCGGGCGGTTCATCGGCCTGTCGTGCCGGCCGCCGCGCCGCGCGCAGTCCGGCGCCCGGGTTTCCGGCGCAACAAACCGTTTTGCCTTTCTGGCCATAATTGCCGTTTGGAATCGTCGCACAGGGCATAATGCCGCTGTGAGACTTCCGACGCCTTCCCCATGCCGTTCCGCACCATCATTGCCGTACTGCTGATGGCAGTGTCCGCCTGTGCGGCCGGCGCCCAGGGAGGCGACATTCAGGGCGCGCGCAGCAGCCGGCATGCGCTGCTGATCGTGATCGGCAACTACGGAGGCGGCCTGCCGCGCCTCGCGGGCGCCGATCGGGACGCCGAGCATGCGAGGACCCTGGCGCGCTTGCTCGGCATCCCGCCCGAACAGGTGAGGATGCTGCGTGATCGGGACGCCGGCGCCGACGCGATCCGCCGCGCGGGCACCGACCTGGCGATGCGCATCGCCCCAAGCGACCAGGTGCTGGTGTATTTCTCCGGACTCGGCAGCAGCCGTGCCGATCTCGACCGGCCCGGCGGCTGCGAAGAGACCTTCATCGCCGCCGACGGCGCGCCGCTCGGGCACGGCGAACTCGCCGGCTATCTGTTGCCGGTTGCCGAGCGCGCCGACAAGACCATGGTGTTTTTCGATTCATGCAATACGGCGCCAGAAGGCGGTCGCGGCATGACGGCGCGGTGCCTGCCTTCGCCGGACGCCGCCTGCCGGCCCGGCAAGAACCGTCGCTGGCGCGGATTCGTCAATGAGCTGCGCAAGGGCGCCGTGCCGACGGCGAACATCATCGGTTTGTCCGCAGGACGGCCGGAAGACCCGGCCTGGGACGACGCCGCCAGCGGGGGCGTCTTTTCGAGCGGCGTGCGCGCATGCGCGGCGGCACCGGCGGAATGGGACAGCGACGGCTCCGGGGCGTTGTCCTTCACCGAGCTGGCGCGATGCACGCAGGGCCAGGTCGAGCGCCGCCTGCCTGCGGGACCGGAAGCAAAACCGCAACTGCATGGCAACCGCGCATTCGCTCCCCTTATGGCTGCCGGTCCAGCCAGCAGCCAGGCCGGTGCGCAAGCGTTGCTCGAAGACCTGCATGCGGGGCGCGACGGACGGCGGGAGCTGCTGCTGACGCCGGTCGTGGCGGCGGGCGGCGAGCTGCAGGCGCTCAATGTGCGGGCGTCGACGGTCGGCTACCTGTACCTGCTGGCCACCGAGCCGCAGGGCGGCTACCGCCTGCTGTTCCCCAATGCAGACGAGCGCGACAACCGCTTGCGTGCCGGCGCCAGCTTTTCCTGGCCCAACATTGGACGGCGCATCGCAGCGCGCGGCAGCGCCGTCCTGGCGATCGTCGCCGACAACCAGCGCGACCCCGGCCTGCTGCCCGACACCGGCCGTGCTGCATTCGCCGCCGACGCGGCCGGCCGGCAGGCACTCCACCAATTCGTCACCACCTCGATGCGCAGCGGCGATCCCGCCTGCCAGGAGAAAGGCAGCACGCGCAACCTGTCGCTGGCGCGCGCCTGCTCGGATGCCTACGCTGCCGCACTCATTGTCACCGACAGCCGCTGAGGACCTATGTCGCTTTACCGTCAACTCTGGATCACCGTCATTGCCTGCATGGCCCTTTCGTTCATCGCCAGCTTCGGCATCAGTGCGTACGGCGCGCGCAGCTATCTCGAGCAGCAGCTGGCCGTGAAGAACGCCGACGCCGCCGCCGCGCTGGCGCTGTCGATGTCGCAGCTGGGGAAGGACACCGGCACGCTGGAGCTGCAGGCCGCGACCCTGTTCGAGGGCGGCCAGTACGAGCTGGTGCGGGTGCGCGACCGCGGCGGCCGGCTGCTGGTCGAGATGCACGATGCCGCGCCGGCGCCGCAACTGCTCGCTGCATTGCTGCCGGTCCAGCCGCAGCCGGGCCGCGCCGAAATCGCCGACGGCCCTGTGGTATTCGGCACGGTCGAGCTGGCGAGCGTGCGCGACGCCGCCTACGCGCAGCTTCAGCGCATCGCCTTGCAGCTGTTCGCCGGATTCCTGCTTGCCGGCCTTGCCACCGGCTGGCTGTGCACCGCGGTGCTGCAGCGCCTGCGCCGGCCCCTGACGGCGATCGTCCAGCAGGCGCAGGCCATTGCGGAACGCCGGTTCGTGGCCATGCCGGAACCGGAAACCCCCGAGCTTCACGCCGTCGGCCGCGCGATGAACCAGATGGTCGGACGACTGCACCAGATGTTCCTGGAGGAGGGCAGGCAGCTGGAACAGATGCGGCATGCCGCCAACCACGACGGGCTTACCGGGCTGGCCCTGCGCGGCTTCTTCATGACGCGCCTGGCGCAGGCGCTGGACGCCGAGACCGGCCGGGACGGCGGCGTGCTGCTGCTGTGCCGGATCCGCGATCTCGCCGGCATCAACCGTCGCGCCGGACGCGAAATCGGCGACGGGCTGCTGGTCAGGGTGGCGCGCCTCGTCGGCGCCCGCGCGGAAGCTGCCGCAGAAGCCCAGGGCGCGCTGGCAGGTCGCCTCAACGGCGCAGACCTGGCGCTGCTGCTGCCGGGCGAGACGTCGGCCGCGGGGGCGGCCGAGGCGCTTGCGGCGCAAGCGGAGCTTGCAGGCCTTGCCTCGCTTGCCGGCACGCCTGCAGTAACCGCGATCAGCGCGGTGCGCTTCGAGTCCGGCGAGACGCCGGCCGCGGTGCTGGCCCGGGCCGACGCCGTGCTCGCCCGTGCGGAGGCGCAACCGGGCAACGCCGCCGCCGCCGAGGACGGCATACCCGTCTCCGGCATCCTCGGCGCCCGGGAATGGGAACAGCGCCTGCGGGCCGCGATCGGCGGCGGCCGGATCCGGCTCGCCCGCTTTGCCACCCGCACCCTGGATGGGCGCCTACTGCACCAGGAATGCTTCGTCCGTCTCGACCTGGACGGCAGCGGCGAGTGGTCGGCGGCCGGCCGCTTCATGCCGATGGTGGGACGCCTTGGCCTTGGCGCCGAATTCGACCTGGCCGTGGCGCAGGCGGTGCTGGCGCAGCTCGGGCAGGACCCGGAGCCGCTCGCGCTCAACCTGTCTGCCGACAGTCCGGGTATGCCCGGCTTCGTCGCATCGCTGCTGGCCCTGCTCGACCGCCATCCGGAGGTATTGCCCAGGCTGTGGATCGAGATTCCGGCGGAGGCGGGGACACGTCATCCGCAGGCGCTTACGGAGCTGATGCGCGGCGTGCGCGCCCGCGGCTGCAAGGCCGGCGTCGAACGCTTCGGACGCGACTTCGCCGCGATCGGCAGCCTGTACGCGCTGGGCCTCGACTACATCAAGGTCGATGCCGGCTTCGTACGGGAGGTGGACCAGTCCGTCGGCAACCAGCATTTCCTGAAGAGCGTGTGCGCGGTCATTCACGGCCTCGGCGGCATGGCGCTGGCCGAGGGCGTGCAGGGCGAGGCCGAGGCAGCCATGCTGCCGGCGCTCGGATTCGACGGCGCCACCGGGCCGGCAATCGGAAGCTGAACATGGACGCCGCACTCGCTTCATCGCCGCCGCCGGCACCGGTCCTGCCGGCACTGCGCCAGGACCTGCAGCTGCTGCCCGGACCGCCGCACGCGGACGGCGCGCCATCCTGGCGCGTCCACGACCCGGTGCGCAACCGCTTCTACGAGCTCGGCTGGCTCGAGTTCGAGATGCTCAGCCGCTGGGAGGCGGGCATGGAGATCGACGCGTTGTGCGCGGCGGTCGCGGCCGAGACGCCCTTGCATCCGGCAGCCGACGAGGCTGCCGCGCTGCTGGCCTTCCTGCGGCATCATCAGCTGGTCATGGCGGATGCCCCTGCCCGCGAGACCTTGCGCAAGCGCTGGATTGCCGCCCGTCCGCCCTGGTGGAAGCAGGCCATCCATCACTACCTGTTCTTCCGCGTCCCGCTGCTGCATCCGGATCGCTTCCTGGCACAGTCGCTGCCGCGCGTGGCGCCTTTCTTCACCCGCGGCTTCCTCGCCGCGACGCTGCTTGCCGGGCTGCTCGGCCTGTACCTGGCAACCCGTCAGGCGGACGCGCTCGCCTCATCGTTTTCGTACTTCTTCAGCCTGGAAGGTCTGCTGTACTACGGCATCGCCGCCACGTTCGCCAAGGTGATCCATGAACTTGGCCATGCATACACTGCCAAGCGCATGGGCCTGCGGGTGCCGACGATGGGCGTGGCCTTCCTCGTGATGTGGCCGATGCTGTACACCGACACCGGCGAGTCGTGGAAGCTCAACCTGCCGTCACGGCGCTTCGCCATTGCCGCCGCCGGCATGGCCTCCGAGCTTGCGCTTGCCGCATGGACCACGCTGGCCTGGGCGCTGACGCCCGACGGCGGGCTGCGCAGCATGTTCTTCCTGCTCGCCACATCGACCTGGGTGCTGACCCTGGCCATCAACGCCAGTCCCTTCATGCGCTTCGACGGCTATTTCCTGCTGTCGGACGCGCTCGACATGCCCAACCTGCACGAGCGCAGTTCCGCGCTTGCCCGCAATGCGTTGCGGCGGCGCCTGTTCGGCCTGGAGGAGCGCGATACCGAGCCGACGATGAGCGACGTGCGCAAGCGCGCGTTGATTGCGTTTGCCTACACCACCTGGATCTACCGTCTGGTGCTGTTCATCGGCATCGCCTTGATGGTGTATCACCTGTTCTTCAAATTGCTCGGCATCTTCCTGATGGCGATCGAAATCGGCTGGTTCATCGTCCGGCCGGTGTCCGTGGAGGTAAAGGCATTGTTTGCGAAACGTTCCGAGTGGCGCCTCGACCGGCGTGCGTGGCTTGCAGTGGCGGGACTCCTGCTCCTGTTCCTGTGGCTGGTGCCGCTGTCCAGCCAAGTCAGCGCGCCGGCCCTGCTCCGGGCGATACAGTCCACCGCCATCTATCCCGCCAGTCCGGCCCGGGTGGCGCAAGTCCATGTACGCGCCGGCCAGCAGGTGGCCGCCGGCGCGCCGCTGCTGCGGCTGGAGTCGCCGGAACTGGTCAATCGCCTGCAGCGTGCAAGGTTGCGCGCCGCAGGCCTGAACCAGGAGCTGGCGCGGGTGTCGGCCAATCCGCTGCAGCGCGAGCGCAGCCTGGTGCTGGAAGAACAGCTGGGCGAAGCGCTGGCCGACGAGGCTGGTGCGGCCGAAGAGCTCGCGCGCCTTTCCGTCACGGCGCCGCATGCGGGCATCGTGCGCGACATGCCGCCGGACCTGCTGCCCGGCCGCTGGGTGCAGGCCCGGCATCCCCTGTTGCACGTGGTTGCCGGCCAGGCCGGCGAGATCGATGCCTATGTCGATGAGCAGCTGCTGCAGTCGGTAAAGGTCGGCGACAGCGCGCGCTTCTACCCCGAGCTGGCCGACGTGCCGGTGCTGCGCGGCACGGTCGTCGCAGTCGACCCGGCGGCAGGGCGCATGGTGCCACCCTTGCTGGCATCGCCCAACGGCGGCGAACTGGCAGCGACGAGGCTGGCCCAGGGCGGGCTGGTCGCGCACGAGGCGCTGTACCGGATCAGGATCCGGCCTGACGACGATGCAGGCGGCGTACCGATGGTGGTGCGCGGGAAGGTCAGGCTGGAGGCGGGATGGCACGCGGTCTTGCTGAACAACCTGTCGCGTATACTCTCGGTGCTGGTGCGGGAGGCAGGATTCTGAGCGGGCGGCGGGGACGGGGCACTGCTTCGCGGTCGGCCGACAGCCGTTGGAAACCGACGCACAGCCGCCGGCCTGTCCCGTCGCTGTCCGTGGCGGCAACCGTACAACGACTTTCGAGGATGAAATGCACTGGGACTTGTCCGATTTTGCGGTTGCCGCCGTACTCCTGGCCAGTACGTTTGTCCTCTACCGGATGTTGGCCATGTTCATCGTCCGTCCCCGGTATCGGGCCGTCCTTGTCGCCGTGCTCGCAGCGGCGCTATGCCTCGCATGGGCGGAACTTGCGGTCGGCGTGTTCGGGACGCCGTTCTCCGGGACCTAGCTGACGGCGCCGGGGCGTCGCGCAACGGCGTCTGCATTGCCCGGCGCCGAAATGCGCAGTCGAGACAGGAATGCGTGCTTCCCCTCGAACCGGCGCCTGCGGACGACGCGTCGACGGCGGGCGCGCAGGCCGGATACCGGCGGCATCCGGCCGTCCCCGGATTCGACCGTACCGGTCACGGCGCCGCGCCGCGCGGGACAACCGGGGGCGAACGCATCCACACGCCATTTGCTACACTCTAACAACGTTCAAACTGCCCTGGACCAGGCTGCCCGTATCCTGTTCCTCGTCACCCTCCATGACTTCTCGATCCTGGTACTTCGGCTGGAACATCGTGGCCGCCTCCACCCTGCTCACCACGCTGACCGTGGGCATGCGCCTCGGCATCGGGCCATACTTCCTGCCGATGGTCGAAGACCTCGGGTTCAGCCGCAGCCTGCTGGCGACGATCATCGGCATCGGCATGCTCTGCTATGGCCTGGCGATGCCGCTGGCCGGCTACCTGGTCGGGCGTTTCGGAACGCGCTTCGTGCTCCTGCTCGGCACCGCGATCGTCTTCGTTTCGGTGATCTGGACAGTGACGGCCCGCACGCCGCTTGGCTTCCTGCTCGCGTTCGGCGTGCTGATGTCGGCAGGCCTCGGCTTTACCAGTCCGGTCGCGCTGACGCCGATCATCAGCCGCTGGTTCACCCGCCAGCGGGGCATGGCATTGTTCTTCCTGTCCACCGGTTCGATGGCCGGCATGGCGATCCTGACGCCGGTCCTCACCTCGGCGATCCATTGGATGGGCTGGCAGTCGACGCTGGTGGCTTTTGCAGTCGTGTTTGCCCTGATCACCGTGCCGGCGGCATTCTTCGTCATGCGCGAGGACGCGCCGGCGAACACCGACCTGCTGCCCGAGCAGATCAGTGCGAACCCGGCGGCAGCCAAGGTTGCTTCTACGGGGCTTTCATTCAGCGCAGCCGTGCGCACATCGCCTTTCTGGAAGATCGTGGCCGGCCTTTTCGCCTGCGGCTTCAGCATGAATCTGCTTGGCACCCATGGCGTGCCGATGCTGATGGATCACGGCTTCGACGCGATGACAAGTTCTTATGGAATCGGGGTAATCGGGCTTGTCGCCATTCTCGGTACCCTGGTGCTGGGCAGGATTTCGGATCGCGTGCAACGCAGGAACATCCTCGGCATCATCTATCTTGTCCGCGGCCTCGGTTTCTTTGCGCTCCTGCTGGTCGGGACGCAATGGGAGCTGTACATCGCCGCCGCCATCGGCGGCATGGTCTGGGCCGGCAGCATCGCCACGTCCTCGGCCATGCTTGCCGACATCTACGGCGTGCGCCTGGTCGGCGTCCTGTACGGCACGGCCTATCTCGGCCACCAGGTAGGCGCCATGCTCAGCTCGTGGCTGGGAGGCTGGGGTTTCGAGCAGTTCGGGACCCACTGGGTCGCGTTCGGCAGTTCCGGCGTCCTGCTGCTGATCGCGGCAGCCGTTTCCTTGCGCCTGCCGCTGCGGGACTTCAAGCTGATGGCAGCACCCATGCCCGCCAGGGGTTGAGGTTGGCGCGGCAGTGCAGGTGATGGTCGCGCCGAAGACGTCCGCGCCCGATGAACCGGACAGGCCGGGCTCCGCTTTGGCTCCATGCCTTTCACAATTACTGCACGGTCGTGCTTTTTCTTGTAGCATGGATGCCAGCGTGAACGCGATGCGAACCGGAGACATCATGCAAGACCCGAAGTACAAGCTGTACGGCGCGGACATCAGCTATTTCACCGGCAAGGTGCGCGCCTACCTGCGCTGGAAGAACATCGCGTTCGAGGAAGTGCCGGCAGATGCGCGGGCATTCAAGGAGATCATCCTTCCCCGCGTCGGATTTCCCGTCATCCCCGTGGTCATTGCGCCCGACGACGCCTGCCTGCAGGACAGCACCGAGATTATCGACATGCTGGAGTCACGCATTGGTGGCCCTTCCGTCTATCCCGCGACGCCGCGGCAGCGCCTCGCCGCCTTGCTGCTGGAAGTCTACGGCGACGAATGGCTGGTGATACCGGCGATGCACTATCGCTGGCACCACAACAGGGAATGGGCAATCCGCGCGTTCGGCGCCCTCAGCGCCCCCGACGCATCGCCGGAGCAGCAACGGGAGATCGGCGCGCGCCGCGCGGAACCATTCGCCAATGCTGCCGTGCTGCTCGGCGCCGAGCCGCACATGCATGCGTCCATCGAATCGTCCTATGAAAGCCTGCTCGCAGAGCTCTCCGCGCATTTCGAACACCATCCTTTCCTGTTCGGCGACCGTCCGTCGATAGGAGACTTCGGTCTGTTCGGCCCGCTCTACGCCCATCAATATCGGGACCCCGCGAGCGGAGAGCACATGCGCAGGACTGCGCCGCGGGTGGCGCAATGGGTCGAGCGCATGCAGCAGCCGGTTCCCCTGGCCGGCGACTTCCTGCCGCGGGACGACCTGCCGGCGACGCTTCTTCCCGTGCTGCGCCGCATGTTCAGCGAGCAGCTTCCGGTGCTCGCGGAGTCCGCCCGGCTGGTGCGGGAGTGGATGCAGGCACATCCCGGCGAGAACTTGCCGCGGACGCTCGGCATGCATGCATTCTCGCTTGGGGGGCGCGAGGGAAAGCGTATCGTTCGCCCATACAGCCTGTGGATGCTGCAGAGGGCAAGGGACTGTTACCTCTCTCTCGACGAGGGGGGCCGGCGCGAGGCCGATGCCCTGCTGCGCGCATGCGGCGGCGATCGCTTCATCGATTTCGACGACCCGCCGCGGCTTGCTCGCGCCGGATTGAGCGTGAAGCCGGCCTAACAAGGAATGGTAGCGCTCCCGCCGGCCGGACTTCCGGGATGACGTGCTGGCGCCGCTGAAGTGGGCCTCGGAGAGTGAGGCGAAGCGGCGCCGAATGCGGGGACGTTGTCTGTCCCTGCGACGCAATCTGCGCCTGTACGCAGCCACCGCTTGCCGTGGACGCAGAGGCGCAATGGCGTTATCCGGGGCGGTTCGACCGAGACGGTTTCCGCCGACCGGGTCTCCCACCGCCACCCAGGCGGCGGCAGACCCGCCTTCGTATCAGAACTCTTCCCAATCGCCCGCTGGATGCGTCGTCTTCGGCAATGCAGGCCGCTGCTTCATTTGCCGGTCCTGCTTCACCGGAGGCCGGTGACCGACGCTGCTTACCGATTTCTGTACCACGGCGTGCGTCTTTGTGGGCACAGACGTCGCGGACGCTGCACCATCGATGCGGAATACTGCCACTGCCTGCGCCAGTTTCGCCGCCTGCTCCTGCATTGCGGCCGAGGCGGCAGCGGCTTCTTCAACCAGTGCCGCGTTCTGCTGGGTCACCTGGTCCATCTGCGTCACTGCGCCGTTGATCTGCTCGATGCCGGAGGTCTGCTCCTGGCTCGCTGCCGCTATCTCGGCCATGATGTCGGTCACGCGCTTGACGCTGTCCACGATCTCGGACATGGTCGTTCCGGCATTGTTCACCAGGGCGCTGCCGGTCTCGACCTTGGCCGTCGAATCCTCGATCAGGGCCTTGATTTCCTTGGCTGCCGCTGCCGACCGCTGGGCAAGGGTACGCACTTCGGAGGCCACCACCGCGAATCCCCGCCCCTGTTCGCCGGCCCGGGCGGCCTCAACCGCCGCATTCAGGGCGAGGATGTTGGTCTGGAAGGCGATGCCGTCGATGACGCTGATGATGTCGGCGATCTTGCCGGCCGACGCATTGATCTCGCCCATGGTGCTGACGACCTGCGCGATGACTTCCCCGCCCTTCAGCGCGACCGAGGACGCGGTGTTGGCCAGCGCGTTCGCCTGGCGGGCATTGTCCGCATTCTGCCGGACCGTGGAAGTCAGTTCCTCCATCGAGGATGCGGTCTCCTCGAGCGACGAAGCCTGCTGCTCGGTCCGCGACGACAAGTCCTGGCTGCCGGCGGCGACCTGCGCGGACGCCGTGGCGATCGTGTCGGTGCTGGTGCGTACAGTGGCAACCGTACTGACCAGGCTTTCGTTCATCGCCTTGAGGGCCTGCAGCAGATTGCCCATCTCGTCGCTGGTGCGGACCTCGATCCGGCTGGTCAGGTCGCCGGAAGCGACCGTGTTGGCGATCTTCAGCGCTTCATCGACCGGGCGCACGATCGATCGCGTGATCCAGAGTGCGATCCACGCGGCGAAAGCCAGGATCGCCGCGCCAAAAGCGAGCATCATGTTCCGCGTGCTGGCGTAGGTTTCCGCCGCTTCCGTCGCAGCCGACGTGGTGATGTCCGTCTGCAGCTTTATCTGCTCGGCGATCAGGCGCTTGTAGTTCGCCAGCACCGGCCGCAGGTCGTTCGCCAGGTATGCCTTCGCGTCGTCGAGCGCCGCGGCCTGGATCTTCTGCAGCAGTGCTTCCTGGCCGCGCTGGTATTGTTCATCCGCTGCGGCCATTTCCTTCAGAAGGTCCTGTGCCTTGGGTACCTTCAGCGTGCGCTCAAGCGTCTGGAGATGGGCCTTCGATTCCTGGCGCGACGACAGGATTTCGTCAATCTGCTTCTGGCGGTCCGCCTGGTCCTCATTCAACATCATGTTTCGCAGCGCAATGGCAATGTCGTTGATCTCGGTCAGCAACGCATTCGCGGTGGCGATTTTCGGTAGGCGATCGTTTGCGATCACGTCCGTGCTCTGATTGATCCGGCCGAGCATCGTGATGCCGACGCCCATGCAGATGAGGAGAAACAGGCCCATGATGCCGAAACCGATTCCCAGCCTGGTGCCAATCTTAAAATTGGAAATTTTCATATCCCTGTCTGCAACTGTGTTTGCCCGCTGCTTTGCGCGGAAATTGATAAGGTCATGCCCGAGCAGCCGGCGACCGGTTGCGCGCACATTCCATCGTTTCATGGATCAGTGCGTCGCAAGGTCGCGACTTACTCCCGTTTGCGACCGCCGGCGATTCCGGGGCGCGTTGTATGTGGTGCTTTTTGGCCGTGTCTGTCCGCTCTCCCCAATGCTGTTTCCTTTGATGCGGGAAAAAACGCACAAGCGTCGGAACCGGTGGCGGTTCTTCCCGGTCGGGTCTAGCGAAGCAAGGCGCCGGAACTGCCGACGTCGATGTCAGCCAGGAGGCGGTCGATGTCCAGCAGGATCAACATGCGCTTTTCCAGCGTGCCAAGTCCGATCAGCGTCTTTGCGTCGAAGGCAGCAACGACTTCAGGCGCGGGTCTGATCTGTTCGGTGGTCAGCGCGACGACGTCCGACACGCTGTCGACCACGATGCCCGTCACCCGCTCGTTGCAGTTGACGATGATGACAACGGTGGTCGCGTCGTAGGTAGGGGTTCCCGTGCAAAAGCGAACGCGCATGTCCACAATGGGAACAATCACGCCGCGAAGATTGATGACCCCTTTCAGGTATGACGGGGACTCCGGAATGGCGGTAACGGCTTCGTACCCGCGGATCTCCTGCACCTTGTGTATGCCGATGCCGTACTCTTCGCTTCCCAATGTGAAGGAAAGCATTTCGCTCACTGCGTTTTCTGCTGCCAGTTCCACGTCAAAACCTCAATCCAGCAGGCACCGCCCCTGCACTCAATTCTGTAAAGCAATTTACTGCACCTGAAAGGGGAATTGGAAGCCGAACGCACAATACTGGTGCGACAGTGTTGCATGTAGGCAACGTCACGCGTCTTGTAACGGGGTAGGGCAGCGCCGAGTTGCAACGATGCTTGCTTGGATGTTCGGTTGGGCGACGGGCTTTTTCCTGCCGGTCGCGACCGGACCGATGCTGCCGGCCAGGTGCAAGTGAAGGAGCGAGCGAAGCGATCGCTGGATCGGCGGTCGCAGCGGAACGGGAAGCGTCTTCTGCCGTGGGAGGGGAACGCCGCCGTCCGGCCGAACGGGCTTCGCCGCTCAGCGGATGAGCAATTGCTCGAACACTTGCGGCGGCACCGGCTTGGAAAACAGAAAACCCTGTCCGTAGTCGCAGCCTGCAGCAGAAAGTATGGCCGCCTGTTCCGGCTTCTCGACGCCTTCGGCGATGATTTTGAGACCCAGCCGGTGGCCCATCGCTATCATCGATTCGGTAATTGCCCTGCTGCCTTCACTGCATTCGAGGTCACGCACGAAGCTCTGGTCGATCTTCAGGTAGTCGATGTCGAACCGCTTGAGATAGGCCAGCGATGAGTAGCCGGTTCCGAAGTCGTCGAGCGCCACCTGAACCCCGGCGTCCCGGTAGCGGCTAAGCGTCTCCGCAACCTGTTCGGATGCATTGAGAAGCACGCCTTCGGTGATCTCGACGACGATGCTGCCGACCGCCGCGCCATGCTTCTCGAGCACATGTATCCAGTTCATCGGCAGTGGCCGATGGAATTGCACGGGCGAGCGGTTGATGCTGATTTCAATGCTCTCGCCCGATGTTTCTCTCCAATGCGCAGCCCACATGGCGGCTTCCGTGAATACCCAGTCCCCGATCTCGTGTATCAGTCCGGAATCCTCCGCGGCCGGAATGAAGCGGTCAGGACTGATGAAGCCATGCCTGGGATGCAGCCACCGCAGCAACGCCTCGGCCTTGACGATGGTTGAGGAAGACAGGTCGACGACGGGCTGGAAGTGGAGCAGCAGCTGGTCGGAAGCGAGGGCGGTTCGCAAGTCGCGCAGCAGCCTTGCCCCTTTCTGGGCGTCATGCCGCATCTGTTTGTGAAACATCCGGTACTGGTTCTTGCCCGCGTATTTGGCCGCGTACATCGCCTGGTCTGCGTTGCGTATCAACCCTTGGGCGTCGGCCGCGTCGGCGGGGTAGCGGGTGACGCCAATGCTTGCGCTGATGCGGATGGTTTCGCCCTTGATCCGGAACGGTTCGTCGAGGCGTCCGATGATCTTCTGCGCCACGCTCTCGACCTTTGGATACGCATGCAGGTCGGTCAGTATCACCGTGAATTCATCCCCGCCGAGGCGCGCGACCGTGTCCCCCTCGCGCACGCAATTGACCAGCCGGTCGCCAACCTGCATCAGCAAGCGGTCGCCGGCCTCATGACCCAACGAGTCGTTGACCTCCTTGAAGCGATCCAGGTCGATGAACAGGAGCGCGACCTGGTCACCCTCCCGATGTGCCTTGCGCACCTCCTGGGCGAGGCGGTCCTGGAACAGGCGGCGGTTCGGCAGACCGGTCAGCGGACAGAAGTTGGCATGGCGCCAAATCGCTTCGTCGGTCTGCTTGCGTTCCGAGATGTCGCTCATGGTCCCGGTCAGCCGCGTGGCAAGACCTGCATTGTTCCGGGCGACGATGACACCACGCGAAAGCACCCACTTGTAGTTGTTGTCCTTGCAGCGAAGACGGTATTCCATGTGATAGGGCGCACCGGTCTGGACCGTGTGCATCAGGGCGTCCATGGTGGCGTCACGGTCCTCCGGATGGATGCGCCCGGCCCATTCCTCGAGCCGGTTCGGGAAATCCACCTCCTCATAGCCCAGGATATCCTTGTAGTGCCGCGACAGTTCGACCTCGCCGCTGGCAACATCCCAATCCCAGACGCCGTCCCGCGCGCCCTCGATGGCCAGTTTCCAGCGCTCCTCGTTGCGGCGCAGCGCCTCCTGCATGACGTGCTGCTCCGTTACATCCTGTCCCTGCAGGAAGATTCCGGTGACTCTTCCATCGGCATCAAAGAGCGGCTGGTAGACGAAATCGATGTAGCGCTCCACCTCGGGCGCGTCCCTGGATGGCTGGAAGCGGATGCGCCGCTTGTGACCGACGAACGGTCTGCCGGTGACATATACATCGTCGAGCAAGGGAAGATAGCCCTGTCCTTCCAACTCGGGAAGCACTTCCCGAACCGGCCGCCCGATCAAGTCGTCGTGCCCCACCAACTGGCAGTACGCCCGATTGACGACTTCGTACACGTAGTCCGGACCGCGCAGAATGGCAATGAAGCCGGGCGCCTGTTCGAACATCATGCGCAGGCGCGCCGCTTCAGCGTCGGCCGGGAGGCGGGCCTCGCCGCCGCCAGCGGCACCATGACCGTCCGGCGGCGCGGATGTTGAATAGTCCCCCTGCATCGCGGTCTCCTGTGCCTGTGCTGACTCGCGCTCCGGATTCGCAGGCGATATCCGGATAGAGAATGGCGGGCGGGGCAAGTTCCTCGACCGTGCAGCGGGAAGTTGACGTGCTCAGGTCAGGTGCAGGCGCAGCAGCGGTTCCGGCGCCGCCGGGCGCAATGCGGGGATGGCGGCCCGGGACACCTGACGCAGAAAACCGACGCATCGGCGCTTTCACCCGACCGTTCCTCGCCAAACCCGCGGCTTATCGCATAAGATGTTGCAAACGTGCAACTCCTACGAATTTCGTTTCAACATGAACAATTGCGACAAGGGCGCCTTCTTCCAGCCTTGGAAGCCCGGATGGCTCACCCGCGACAAAAGGCGCTTTGTGCGGCGACAGGCGGCTTCGCTCGTCGTCTGGCCCGTCGTATCGCTGGCCCTTGGGGTGCTGCTTTGGGTTGTGCTGTTCTCGATGCTGGATGCGGACCGGCAAAGGATGGAAGACGATGCCCTCCGCCAGGCAACGCTCCTCTCTGCCACCTACGCGCAGCAGATCGGGCGGAATGTGGCGCAACTGGACCAGTTGACGTCGGTGCTGAAGAGCGTCTGGGAAAACGCAGAAAGCATGCGCACGCTGGAGGAGATCCAGAAAAAGACCGGGTTCATCGATAACACGATACTCGGCATATCGGTGGCCGACACGGACGGGATCGTCACTTCGACCACGATCCCCGGCGCGTTGGGGAGGTCGGTCAGTGACCGCGACGACTTCAGGTTCCACCAGTCGCATCCCACCCCTTCACTGCGGATCGGCCCGCCGCTGAAAAGTCTCCTGCCTGAAACGGAAATCGTTGTCCTGTCCAGGCGGCTGGATCATCCGCGCGGCGGTTTTGCCGGCGTCATCTGGGCCTCGATCGACGCGGCGTTTCTTGCGGACTTCACGAACAAGTCCTCGCTCGGCGCCACCGGCGTGCTCGCGCTGGTCGGGCAAGACGGCGTGCTGCGCGCCGCCAAGCTTGGGGGAACGGTAGAAAGCGCGCTCCGCCCCAAGGTGATCCAGCCGGATTTCCTGCGCGCGGGGCCGTGGATACAGGGAGTGAGTCACGCCAGCTGGTTCGCGGATGGAATCCGGCGCTACCTTGCATCGGAACAGGTGCCCGGCTATCCCCTGGTCGCCGTCGTGGGCCTTGGTGCCGAGGACGTGTTTCGCCCCTTGCAGGAAATCGAGGCGAACTACCGGCGCATCGGGGCGGCAGGAACCGCGGTGTTCATCTTGTTCGCGATTGCCGCCACGGTCATGTCGCTGCGGCTGGCCTGGCGGAAGCACTGTGAAGAAACCATCCGCAGCACCTACCGCATCGCGACCGAGGGCGCGAAGGAAGGTTTTTTCATGTGGAGTCCCATCTACGGCAAGGGCGACAGCATCGTGGACTACGAGATGGTGGACTGCAATGAGCGGGGAGCGTCGTTCTACGGGCTGACGCGCAAGGACCTGATCGGGTCGCGCCTGCGGCAGCTGTACAGCGGCCCTTTGCTGCAGGAGCTGCTCGGCGTCGTGACGAACGTGGTCGAGCATGGTTTTCATGAGGAAGAGTACAAGACCCGAAGCGACACGAAGCTGGACGCGACGTGGATCAACCGCCGGTTCGTGCGGGCAGGAGAAAACATCGCAGTCACGATCCGGGACATCGGCGAGCGCAAGCAGCTCGAACAGGAGAAGAGCGTCCTGGCCGAGCAGGACACGCTTACCGCGCTGCCGAACCGCCACTGGCTGTCGCGCTATCTGCCGCTGGCGCTCGAGCGCGCCGGTCGGGAAGGGCGGTTCCTCGCCACCCTGTTCGTCGACCTGGACAAGTTCAAGATCGTCAACGACTCCTGGGGGCATTCCACAGGTGACCAGTTGCTGCAGGCCGTCGCCCACCGCATGCAGACCGTGTTGCGACCGGACGACAGGATCGCCCGCTTCGGCGGCGACGAGTTCATCGTCTTGCTGGAGAACATCGAACGCGAGGCGAACGCGGCAGAGGTGGCGCAACGCATTGTCGACGCGCTGGCGCAGCCTTTCCACATTCATCGGCAGGAGTTCCTGATCGGTACCTCGATCGGCATCAGCCTGTATCCAAGGGACGGGCAAGAGGCCGAGACCCTGATCAGGAACGCCGACATCGCGATGTACAACGCAAAAGCCGACATCGGCATGCGCTACCACTTCTTCAGCGATGCACTGTTCGCGCGCCTGCAACGCCGCTGGGAAACCGAGCGCGAACTCGCACGCGCCACAGAGAATGACGAGTTCATCGTGCACTATCAACCGCGGGTGAGCCTGCGAAACGGAACGCTCGCGGGCCTCGAGGCACTGGTGCGCTGGCAGCATCCCGTCCGGGGGATCGTGTACCCGGGCGACTTCATTCCCGCGGCGGAAAGCACCGGCCTCATCCTCCGTCTCGGAGAAATCGTGATGGACAAGGTTGGCGCACAGCTCGCCCAGTGGCGGGCAGAGGGCATGCCGCTGGTCCCCGTGTCGGTCAATATCTCCGGCAAGCAGTTCAACGACGGCAGCGTGACGGGCCTCGTGGAACGCTGTCTGCAGCAGTATGGCTTGCCGGCCTCCACCATCGAGGTCGAACTGACCGAATCCACGATGGCCACGAATGCGCAGCAGGTCGCCCATGAGCTGGCAGCATTGAGGGCAATGGGGGTGTCGGTTCATCTTGACGACTTCGGCACCGGGTATTCCTCGCTTGCGATGCTGCACAGCCTGGACGTCGACGTGTTGAAGGTCGACCGCGCATTCACGTCACGCCTTGGGCGGGCGGAAGAAGGCGAGGTGCTCTTCAGGGCGATCATCTCGATGGCGAAGGCGCTGGAGATGAAGGTGATTGCCGAGGGCGTCGAGTCCGACGGGCAGTTGCGGATTCTGCAGCAACTCGGTTGCGAGGAAGTACAAGGCTACCTCATGTCGGCACCGCTGCCCGCATCGGAAGTGCGCGCTTTCCAGGTACCCGTTTTCGGCCAGGCGGAGGCTGCCCGTGCTTCTGCTTGCGATCATTGAAGGACGCCCGGAGCACGTTGCCTCTGTCGCTGCCCACCCATGCCGAAGAGGGGATGCGGTGGCATCGGCGAACGCCATGCCGAACGGCATCGGACGCATCGCGCGCCGGCGGGCAGGGCTGCGGTGCATCGCAGCGCATGCTACCCCGGGCTCAAGCTTGCGTCGACCGGAAGAGACGCTGGACGATGACGCAGAGATGCTTCTGCGGATGCTGATCGAACTCGAGGTGTCGGCAGACACAACCCGCGTCCGAGACAGCGTCGAGCAGACCGGGAATGCCGAGCGTGCTGTAGTAGACCTCGGGACCCATTGCTGAATCCACATGCTCCCCGGCTTCATCGAGCCCGCCCGCAGAGAAGATGAACACGCCGCCGGCTTCCAGCGCGCCCATGAGCTTCAGCATCAGCGCCCGCTGGTGTTCGAGTCGAACATGCCAGATGCTGTCCCACGCGGTGATGAAGTGATAGCGATGCTGCGGCTGCCATGTGCAGACATCGGCATGGTGCACGGTTACCGCCGGGTCCGCTGCTTCAGCCAAGGCCACCATGCGCGCGGAGATATCGATGCCCTCGATCTCCAGTCCACGTTCATGCATCAGCGCGTTGAACCGGGTGTTGCACCCGCAGCCGACGTTGAGCGCCCGACCGCCGGCGCCGTCGGCGAGGAAGTTCAGCGCGCGCTTGTGCTGGTGAACGCCATCGGTCCGGCTGAACCGTTCGTCCAGCCAGCGTTCGGCCAGTCGATCATAGGCAGAGGCAATGCCGGCGTGCTGCATGTGAAGCTCCCAGGCCGGAATGGAATGGAAAGGCTGCTTGCACAACCCCGGTCCGGTCTGCCCGGGGACATGCCTGTGAAGGCTGAAAATATACCATTGCGCTGCGTGCGGAAAAACAGGAGTGCAGTCGAAAGCCGATCGCCGACCAGCTTCGGATGGAAGGTATGCACCCGCGTCCGGCGCGTCGACCCGCGCCAGGCCGGGCCGTGCGTCTCTCCGGCTGCGCAACGCGGCCAGCAGGAAGCAGGGAGCAGGGAGCAGGGAGCAGGGAGCAGGGCAATTTTCTTCAATACGTACGCATCCGTCCGCGATATCGTCCGCCGTGTCCTTCACTTGCACGGGTATGTAGATGAACCTGATTGCCTCCATGGCGGCCTTTGCCCTGGCTGCTTCGATCTCACCGGGTCCGGTCAACATTGTTGCTCTCGGCAGCGGCGCCCGCTATGGCTTCACCGCCAGTCTGCCCCACGTCACCGGCGCAACCATCGGCTTTTCCCTTCTGCTGCTGCTCACCGGACTCGGGCTGCACGAAATGATTGTGCAATGGCCGCAATTGACGGAGGCGATCCGTTGGGCAGGCGCGGCGTTCCTGCTGTATATGGCCTGGCGACTGGCCATGGATTCCGGCGAGCTGGACGCCGGACCCGCGACGAGGCGCCCCTCCATTGCGCAGGGCGCGGCCATGCAGTGGTTGAATCCCAAGGCCTGGCTCGCTTCGGTCGCCGGCATGGGCACGTATGCCTCCGGCGGCGATGCGGCCGCGGTCTGGCTGTTCACCGGCGTCTACTTCGTCATCTGCTACCTGTCGATTGCCAGTTGGGCCTGGGCCGGCAGCTTCCTCCAAGACTATCTGCAGGAGTCCGCCCGGGTTCGTTTCTTCAATCGGGTGATGGCGACGATGATCATGCTGAGCGTGGTCTATCTGATTGTCGCCTGAGGTCCGCTCAGCCGCGGTATTGTCCCGGCGTCGCCGCGGTGAGACGCTTGAATGTGCGCTGGAAATGGGCCTGGTCCGCGAATCCTGTTTCCAGTGCGACCTGGGCGATCGGAAGTCCTTCCCGCAGTCGTGCCTGGGCGTGTTGAATGCGGCGGTTCGTCTGGTACTCGTGCGGTGCGACGCCATAGCGCTTCTTGAATGCGCGAATAAGATACGAGGACGAAAGCTTGGCGGCGGCGCAGATAGCATCGAGACGGAGCGCTTCCGTGAAGTGCGCATCGATATACTGCGCTGCACCTTCGATTTTCCGGCCGGCGTCGGGCGGGTCGATCGCACCCGGCGCGAGGTCGCGCGCCAACAAGGCCGCGTAGTCGGTCACCGCGACCTCTCTCGCCAGCCGATCGCTGTCGGAATCGGTCAAGGTGGCGAACAGCTGCTCGCCGGCGCTGGCAAGATGCGGCGCATGCGTCGCGGCCGTTGTATAAGGACGAAAGGCGCCGTCGGCATCCCCTCCGCACTCGGCCTGTACCCGCCCGAACCACGCCGTGTCGAAATAGAACATCAGGTATGACCAGTCCGTCCCGTCGACGGGATTGCACACATGGATATCGCCGGGGTTGATCACCACGAGCGTCCCTTTATCGACTTCGACGGCCGTCGTGCCGTTGAGGTAGCTGCTCCGACCGCCCGTGATGATTCCGACCGAAAAGGTGTCATGCCAGTGACGCGCATACCGCAGTTCGCTGCCGTGCCGCACGAACCGCGCCTCGATGTACGGCAACTCGACGTCTCGCCAGAATTTCTGTTGCGCTTTGTGATTGTTGTTTTGCATGTGCCGATTCCATGGCGGTTGTCGGGAAAATATCGCGTGTCCGCTCCTGCCCGGTGGGTCCGCCGGCGGCTAGACGATCACCCAACGGCGTCGTCCGCCTCTGCATGACTGAACACGATCTGCCTCAAGCCGTAGCGCGATTGTTCCTGCCGCCGGCAAAGACCAGAAAAATATACACATTAACGCGGACCTGCTGCAACGGCTGCATGGCAAGGGCATCCTCATCGACGTGCCGGCGTGCAATGCATGCATTGCTGGCACCGGGTTGGCTGCCCTGCGCCGCGGGCAGGGACGGCAACTGCAAGGTCGAGCGCAAATGGGAAAAGAGCGGGGAATACAAGGAAGAGCGAAAATGCGAGGGGCCGCGTCAGGGCGCCTACGAACAGGCGCCCGTGTACGTTCCTGCGCCTCCGCCGGTCGTCGTCGAGCCCGGCATCACCATCCACGGCACCGTGCGGATTCCCCAATGATCCGCAGGCAGGCGTAGCACCCTCCGACCATCGGGCAGGGCCTGCGGCAGACGAACGGTCTCCGCCTGACGGATACGTCTGCATCGGTTGTGCGGTCAGGTCTCTTCCGCCGGGGCGATGGGCTTGAACGGCCTGCGGAAATGCGTCACCAGGAAGTCGATGAACGCCCGCGTGCGGATGGACTGGTTGCGGCGGCTGGGGTAGTAGACGAACAGGTCGGCCGCAGGCAAGGCGAGTTTCGGAAGCACGACCTTCAGCCTGCCGCTTTCGACATACTTCGCCAGGTCCCATTCCGAGCGTATCAGGATGCCGTGCCCTTCCAGCGCCCAGCCGAGCGCGATATCGCCGTCGTTGCTGGCAAGCGTTCCGCGCACCTTGACGGCTTCGGTGTGTTCGCCGCTGACGAAGCGCCAGACGCCATATGCATCGTCGTTCTGCCTGTGGATGATGCACCGGTGGTCGGCCAGGTCGGCGAGGGAGGCCGGCTCGCCGTGGCGCTCGAGGTAGGCGGGCGACGCACAGAGAAATCGCCGGTTGGACATCAGGCGCCGCGCGTTCAGCCGCTTGTCCGGCAGGGCGCCGAAGCGGATGGCGAGATCGAACCCGCGCTCGACGAGGTCGACGGGGCCATCCGTGACTTCCACCTGCACTTCGACATCCGGATATTGCTTCGCGAACGCCGAGACGAGGGGCGCGATCGTCGTGCGGCCGAATCCGAGCGTGGCATTCACGCGCAGCAGGCCTCGCGGGGTCGACCTTCCCGACGTCACCGCTTCCTCCATCTCCTCGATCTCATCCAGGATGCGCGTCGCGTGGGCAAGGAAGGTTTCGCCTTCGCTGGTCAGGCTGATGCTGCGCGTGGTCCGGTTGACAAGCCGCACCCCCAGCCGGCTTTCCAGCTGGGCAAGGCGCTTGGTC
The DNA here is from genome assembly GCF_036563305.1 of Noviherbaspirillum sp. Taxonomy (GTDB): domain Bacteria; phylum Pseudomonadota; class Gammaproteobacteria; order Burkholderiales; family Burkholderiaceae_D; genus Noviherbaspirillum. The sequence continues at coordinate 40,604 of NZ_DATCMQ010000005.1, forward strand.
GCGGCCGGCGGCGTGAGATCGAGCGCGCGCGCCGCTGCCGAGAGACTGCGGTGACGGGCGATCAGGACAAAGAACCCCAGGTCCGCCGAGATATTGGTTTTCACCGTCATTCACTTTTCAATTGAAATCCAGTGAATTCTAAACATCTTTTCCAGGACTATGCTGGTCACTCCTGCAGCGCGTCCCGCCCGCGCGGCGAGACATCATCTGGAGATTCCCATGCGTATCGTTGAAATCCGCGAGAAAACCGTTCCGATCAGCTCACCCATCCGCAATGCCTACATCGACTTCAGCAAGATGACACTCAGTCTGGTTGCGGTCATCACCGATGTGATCCGGGACGGCAAGCCGGTCGTCGGTTACGGATTCAACTCCAACGGCCGCTACGGCCAGGGCACCCTGATGCGGGAGCGCTTCATCCCGCGCCTGCTGGAAGCAAATCCCGACAGCCTCGTCGATGCCACCGGCAACAACCTGGATCCGGAAAGGATCTGGAACACGATGTTTACCAATGAAAAGCCGGGCGGTCACGGCGAGCGCTCGGTGGCGATCGGCACCATCGACATGGCCGTCTGGGATGCGGTCGCCAAGATCGAGGGCAAGCCCTTGTTCCAGCTTCTTGCAGACCGTTACGGAAACGGCAGGCCCAACCGGAAGATTTTTGTCTATGCCGCCGGCGGGTACTACTATCCCGGACAGGACCATGGCAAGCTCAAGGACGAGATGCGCAGCTATATCGACCGCGGATACACGGTGGTGAAGAAGAAGATCGGCGGCGCTTCGCTCGACGAGGATCTGCGCCGGATCGATTCCATCCTCAGCGTGCTGCAGGACGGGCAGAAGCTCGCGGTCGACGCCAACGGTCGCTTCGACCTGGACACCGCCATCCAGTATGCGAAGGCGCTGTCCCGGTACGACCTGTTCTGGTACGAGGAGCCGGGCGACCCCCTGGATTTCGAACTGCAGGCGACACTGCGCAACTACTACCCGAATCCGATGGCGACCGGCGAAGACCTGTTCTCGATGCAGGATGCGCGCAACCTGATCCGCTACGGCGGCATGCGGCCCGACCGGGACTGGCTGCAGTTCGACTGCGCGCTGAGCTACGGTCTGGTCGAATATCTGCGTACGCTCGACATGCTGCACCAGCACGGCTGGTCGCCCAGTCGCTGCATTCCGCACGGCGGCCACCAGATGTCGCTGAACATTGCCGCCGGCCTGGGCCTCGGCGGCAATGAATCCTATCCTGACCTGTTCCAGCCGTACGGCGGCTTCCCGGATGGCGTCAAGGTCGACAACGGTTACATCACGATGCCGGACCTGCCGGGCATCGGCTTCGAGGGCAAGGCCGACCTGCACGCCGAGATGCAGAAGCTGTCCGCCTGAGTGGACGGGCGGTCCTGCCGGCGGCCGGCACGACGGGCAGGATGCCGTATCCGAATCACGCCCGGATAAGCGGCAATGGCGATTGCTTCAAGACGTGCCGGGGCCGGAACAATGGGATCAAGCAGCTGCGAACCGGCAGGAAGACCGGTGAAGGCGACCGAGGACGATCGGCTCTTTCCGCAACCTTCCCGGCATCGGGCCGGGAAACTCATCAAGGAGACATAGGCATGAAGATCAAGCGCGCAGGATCCCTCGTCTGGCTGGCCCTGGCGGCAAGCCCGGCATCGTATGCGGCGGACTTCCCGGACAAGACGATCACGCTGATCGTGCCATTTGCGGCCGGCGGACCCACCGACACCATCGCGCGCCTGCTGGCGCAGGCCATGGGCAACAACCTGAAGCAACAGGTCATCGTCGAGAACGTCGGCGGCGCCGGCGGTACGATTGCCGCGGCACGCGTCGCCCGGTCCAATCCGGATGGCTACACGATCTTCATCCACCACGTCGGACATGCCACCGCGCCAAGCCTGTATCGCAAGCTCAACTACAGCAGCATCGACAGTTTCGAGCCGATCGGTCTGGCGACCGATGCGACGTCGACGCTCGTTGCGCGCAAGGATTTTCCGGCGAAGGACGTCAATGAGTTGTTGTCCTACCTGAAGGCAAACAAGGAGAAGACGACCCTGGCGAACGCGGGCATCGGGGCGGCCTCGCACCTGTGCGGCATGCTTTTCATGAGTGCCATCGGCACCGAGCTGACCACGGTGCCGTACAAGGGTACCGGACCGGCCATGAATGACTTGCTGGGCGGCCAGGTCGATCTGATGTGCGACCAGGCGACCAATACGCTCGGCCACATCAAGAGCGGAAAGGTCAAGGCCTATGCGGTGACGTACAAGACGCCGGTCGCCAGCCTGCCCGATCTTCCTCCGCTGGCAAGTGCGGGCCTGCCGGGATTCGAGCTTTCGGTCTGGCATGGCCTGTACGCGCCGAAGGGGACGCCGGCCGCCGTGGTGAACAAGTTGAGCGGTGCATTGCAGTTCGCGGTGAAGGATCCCACGGTCAAGCAGCGGCTGGCGGAACTCAGCACGGATCCGGTCGCCGAGAATCGGGCAACGCCGGATGCGCTGCGCGCCCACCTCAAAGCCGAGATCGACAAGTGGGGCCCGATCATCAGGAAGGCCGGCATTTACGCGGAATAAACAGGCGCGGGTCGACCGGAGGGGTGGGAAGGGGCTACGCGTCGCTCCTGTCCTCCTTGCCGGCACGTCCCTGCGACATGCGATGGCACGCAAGGCAGGAAAAGGGGCCGGCAATCACGCCGGCCCTTGCCATTTCCGGATCCGCACGTTCAACGCCGGGCCGGTGCGCGCGCCGCCATGACTGCCAAGGCGTCGAGAGTCTCACCTGCATCATTCCTTCGTGTTCGATCGCTGGCGAGGGCGGGCGCGGAGGTGCGCTACCATACGCAAGGCCGGTTGCCAGCGCAATCAGGCTGTCTTCACGATCTGCACGCAGTACTTCCCATCATCCACAGGAGGGCGAAATGGTCAGCAAGAACACGGTTTGTCTTTGGTTCGACGGCAATGCAGAAGAAGCAGCGAAGTTCTACGCCGAGACGTTTCCCGACAGTGCGGTAGGCGCGATCCACACTGCGCCCGGCGACTACCCGTCGGGCAAGGAGGGCGACGTCCTGGTGGTCGAGTTCACTGTCGCCGGCATTCCGTGCATCGGCCTGAACGGCGGCCCGGCATTCAGGCACAGCGAAGCCTTCTCCTTCCAGATAGCGACAGACGACCAGGCTGAAACCGACCGCCTGTGGAACGCGATCGTCAACAACGGTGGGCAGGAAAGTGCATGCGGCTGGTGCAAGGACAAGTGGGGCCTGTCCTGGCAGATCACGCCGCGCGCCCTCACCGCGGCGATCGCCGATCCCGATCGTGCGGCAGCCAAGCGCGCTTATGAAGCGATGATGCAGATGGGGAAAATCGACATCGCGACGATCGAGGCAGCCCGGCGCGGCTGACCGTCTCTTGCCCGCCCGCCGGCCCTGAAGGCATCGAAGACCATGAAGGCCGCGCAGGATGCGGCAGCGCTTGACGTGCCGGCGCCCCGCGATCGGCATGACACGACAGCCCCTTCAGGAAACGCCGGCGATCGTCGGACGGACAGGGCAAGTGACGGTATAGTGCCCGCATTACCAATCGAGGCGACCATGCAGGAACAAAACGCACAAATGGCTTTCCGGCTGCACCAGCTCACCGGCGAGCCGCTCGCCCATTGCAGCTATCTGCTCAGCCAGACCGGCGGCGACTATGAAACGGCGCTCAAGATACTGGAGCGCATCCTGCAGCAGCGCAAGGAGGACGGGCGCTCGACCGTCACCTCCGGTGCGGATGAAGACGAAGCCGAACAGGAGCAGGCGCCACTGTCGCTGGAGCAGCGGGTCGAGCGGCTGGAAGGGCAGCTTGCCCGCCTGACCGTCAGCCTCGGGACCATGAGCGAACAACTCTCGCTGCTGCTGGACAAGCTCTCCGGGCCGAACGAGGACCCCGGCTCCTGAACGACACCGCGGGCGCGGCCGCCTGCCGCCCCGCCGGGAAATGCGGCATTGCATGCACGCTGCATCCACGGCGCGCGTGGCGCTGCATGTGGCATGTCCCGTGCTGTCGCCCCGTGCTGCATGCCTCGGCGCGTTGGGCGTAATGCGCGGTGTGCGTCCTGTTGCGCATCGTTTGCATGCACATCGGATGATGCCTGCGTCATGAACCGGCCGGCCGCCTGCCGCCGTGCAAATCTCCAGATCAATCCTGCTCTTGTCCGGCCGATACCGATGGCAACGGAAGCCGAAATGCCGCGGGCGGCACGAAACCCGAAGCAGGCATCCGCGTCCAAGCATCTCCTGTTCGCGCCCGTCGTCCCAGCGCAGCAGGGAGCAGGATGCGGGACGGATACACAGGCCGAAGGAGATGGATCATGCGAGCAAGCGATGCGATGACGAGAGACGTGCAGGTGATCGGCCCCGACGAAACCATCGTCGATGCGGCGCGGCTGATGGCGGACTGCGATTGCGGTGTGTTGCCGGTCGGGGAGAACGACAGGCTGGTAGGCATGATCACGGACCGGGATATCGTGGTGCGTGCGCTGGCCAGGGAAATGGGCGGCACGACGCGCGTCCGCGACGTGATGAGTACCGACGTGAAATACTGTTTCGAGGATGACGACCTCGACGAGGTCGCCGCCAACATGGGCGAGCTGCAGGTGCGCCGCCTGCCGGTGGTCAGCCGCGACAAGCGGCTGGTCGGCATTCTTTCGCTGGGCGACGTCAGCCACAGCGCCGACATCGATTCGACGGGCGCCGCCCTTGCGGGTGTTTCCGAATCCACGTCGCAACACCACAGCAGCGGCATGCGTCCGCACTGACCGACGAGGCAATCCGTTTGGGCAGGCGGACCGGGTTTGATGACAGCGAAAAGGAGCGAAGATGCAGATTGGCCTCATCAAGGATCGACTGAAGGCGATCGAACAGACCGTGGACCAGGTGGCGCGTACCTGCCTGCTCAGTCCCAACGCGCCGGATGAATTGCGCAGCGCGATCGGCGAGCTGGAGCGGGAGTCGGACGAGGCAAGGCGCATGGTCGACGTCGAGACCGCGGAAGACAGGGTGAAGGCGTGCGTGGACCGGCTGGAGGAGGTCGGCGACCGGATGATGCAGGTGTGTAACGATGCGCGCCTGGTCGACCCGACCTTGCAGGATGCGGTGGCGAGGGCGCATGACATGATCTCGTCCCTGAAGCACCAGCTGCACTGACCGGGGCGGACGTGCGGACGGCATCTGGCGTTCGCACCGGACTGGACATGCCCACGCCTACCGCTTCGATCCTCGCCTGTGCGCTGCTGCTCGGCGGGGCGGCGGGTGCAGGCTTTGCGCAGCAAACGGGCGGGGTTTCCTGGCAGCCGCCGGTCGACATTGCCGTCGGCCGCGGCGAGAAGGGACCCTGGGAACAGAACGACTCGCGCTACGACTACGTCGATGACCCGGCCGTCCTGCTCGATCCGCGCGGCGACGCGCTGCTCGCCTGGGTCGACCAGGGAAGCAAGGACGTGTACTTCCAGCGCATCGCGGAGGACGGCAGCCGGCGTTTCGATACGGCGGTGAATGTCTCGCGCAATCCCGACAGCTTTTCCTGGTTGCCTCGCATCGCCCAGGACGCCGAGGCACCCGCGCAGGTTTACCTGCTGTGGCAGGAAATCATCTTCTCCGGCGGCTCGCACGGCGGCGACATCCTGTTCGCCCGTTCGGACGACGGGGGCGCGCGCTTTTCTGCGCCACTCAACCTGTCGCGCTCGGTCGGCGGCGACGGCAAGGGCCGCATCGACAGCAAGACCTGGCATAACGGCAGTTTCGACCTGCTCGCGGCGCCGGACAATGTCCTCTACGCGGCCTGGACCGAATACGAGGGACCGCTGTGGATCAGCCGCTCGACGGATGGCGGCAGGAGTTTCGATGCGCCGCGCCTGGTGGCCGGCGGTCGCGGCGCCAAGCCGGCGCGCGCGCCGGCGCTCGGTCTCGGCAAGGACGGCACGCTCTACCTTGCCTGGACCACCGGCGAGGACGACGATGCCGACATCCATCTCGCCGCCTCGACCGACGGCGGTCGCCGCTTCGGCGAGCCTCGGCTGATCGGCCAGGGCAAGGGCTACGCGGATGCGCCGCGGCTTGCGACGGCGCCGGACGGCAGCATCCACCTTGTGTTCGCGCAGAGCAACGGAGGGCCATTCGCCGAGGCGCGCATTTTCCATGCGCGATCGCCCGACGGCAGCCGCTTCGGCACGCCGCGCCCGATCTCGGCGGCGCTGCCTTCCGGCTCCCGCAGCGCCGCCTATCCGTCGCTGGAGATCGATGGACAAGGACGCCTGGTGGTCATCCACGAGATGTTCGACGATCCGCGCAAGCGGTCGCGCGGCCTCGCGCTGTCGGTCTCGCTCGACGGCGGCGAGCGCTTCAGCGAGGCACTGCCGGTGCCTGCCAGCCGTGATCCCGGCGGCGGCGTCAATGGGGGCCAGCAGGGGCTGCTGATGGACAAGCTGGCGGTAACGCGGGACGGCGGCATCGCCATTGTCAACAGCAGCCTGGCCACGGAAGAACGCAGCAGGGTGTGGCTGATGCGGGGGACGCTGCAGCGCGAGGGACGGGCCGGCTGCCAGGGGCGGGCGGAAGGATGCAAATGAGGGCCGCATCCGCCCGCCGCCGGGAAAACTACACGCCGAGCGCGCGCCGCAGTGCGCGCAAGGGCTTGCGCATCACATAGTAGCCGAGCACCGTCCAGCCGCCGTAGACCTTGGCCGTGCCCTTGAGGCCCAGCCGCGGCGTGTCCTCGCCGTCGGCGAAGGCGGCCTTGACCACGTAGGCCGGCGTGCCTTCCGGGCTGGTGCCGGCTTCGTAGGACGCCTGGGTGATGGAAGCGGCATAGGAATCGAGCGGCGACACGTTAAGGTAGGCGCGCACGTCGGCACCGATGTCGAGTGCGATGGCGTCGTCGGGCGCGACATAGACGGCGAGCGCGGCCTGCGAGGGATCGGCCAGCGTCATGATCCGCTCGCCGGTCTGCACCGGGCGTCCGCGCCATTCGTCCGCATCGGCGAACAGCGCGGTGGCGGCGGCGGGCGCGACAGGCTTCAGCCGGCCGAGGAGCTCGTTCAGGTAGGCCACGTCGGCGGCACGCTCGCGTACCCGGGCGTCCAGCAGCTGCAGCTCCGCCTTGGACGCATCGTCGGAGAACGACTTGCTGGATGCGCGGGCAAGGTCGGCGCGGGCGGTGTCGAGCGCCTTGGTGGCGACCAGCAGGCGATTGCGGGTCGCGGTGTCATCCATTTCCAGCAGCAGCGTGCCGGCGGCGACGCGCTGGTTCGGCGCCACCAGGACCTGGGCGACGACGCCGTCGGCCGGCGCGGTGACCGAGACCGGATGCGCCGGCACCACTTCCGCCGGCGCCAGCACCGACAGCCGGATCGGCACCACGGCCAGCAAGGGAAGGGCCAGCAGGGCCAGGCGCCGGCGCCGCTTCGGCAGGCGGCGCCACGCGTTCGGCAGGATCGCGGCGAGGCGTTTGCGTTCCCATGCCCATAGTGCATGGCCGACGACTTGCCCCGCCCACCTCGCCAGCTCCACGTCCTCGTCCGTCCACGGGCGGTCGGCGGTCATCCAGAGGCCGCCGACGGCCTTGCCGTCGGGTCCGGAAAGCGGTACCAGCATCAGGGCTGCAGGCATCCATTCGGCGCCGTCGTCGAGTTCCGCCGGAAAATCGGTCGTCGCGACGCGCCGCACCGCGCCGTCGCCCGCCAGCAGGCTGACCGCGCGCGAGAACCAGAGGCCGAACGGCGACTTCGGTTCGATCTCGGCGAGACCCGATGCGGCGGCCAGCAGTGGCTTGCCGGAAGGGCCGGGCTTCCACAGCAAGGTCTGTTCGTGGCCGAACAGGGTGTGCGGCTCATTCGCCGCCAGGAAGTCGGCTTCATGCGCGGTGCGCGCGGAGCGCAGCCTGCCCTCGAAGGAGAGCAGGCCGGCGGGGCTTGGTGCTGTCATCGGCTGCGGCTCGGCGATTTCCTAGTTCCCCTTGGTCACGCTGTCGGGGAAAACGGCCTGGCCGATCATGCCCGGGAGCAGGTCGTCGGTCTTGCCGGTGAACTGCGCTTCGATTTCCAGCGACTGCGACACGCCGTCGACGCGGCCATTCAGGCGCGCCAGCTTGACCGGGTATTCCTTGCCGGTGTCGTTGACCCGGATCTTGAACGGCTGGCCGGGCTTCAGGCGTGCGGACCAGGAGGACGGGACATGCACGACGGCCTTGCGCTTGGCCTGCGCGACGATCTCCATCACTGGCTGGTTGATGTTGACGTTCTCTGCCTCGCGGGCCTTGAGCCGTACCACGCGCCCGGCATAGGGCGCCTTGATGCGGCAGTATGCGATCTGCGCTTCCTGCTGGCGGATCATGCTCTTGGCCTTCTCGGTGGCGGCCGCGGCCAGCGTCACTTCGAGTTCGCCGGCGGCGCCCAGACCTTGCAGCTTGAGCTTGGCGAGATGGGTTTCGCGGGCGCCGAGGTACTCGGCCTGCTGCGCCTCCAGGCGTGCCTGCGCCTCGGCGCAGTCGAATTCGACCAGGGTGGCGCCGGCGCCGAAGTTCTGGCCGATCGCATAGTGCACGCGGCGGATCTTGCCCGGCATCTGTGCCGACAGCGTGGCTTCGCTGTCGGCGCTGATCAGCGCCGACAGCTCCTTGGCGGCCTCCTGGGGCAGCGCAGCGGCGCTTGAGGCAGCCGGTGCGGACAGCGACGGTGCGGCAGGCGGTCCGTCCTGCGGTTGCGCATGCAGGGCCGGTACGGCGCACAGGAGGGCCAGGGCGGAATAGAGTCGGTTCTTGTTCATGTCAGTGATGGAGGTTCAATTCTTGGAAGTGTTGGCAGCCTTGATCGTGCCGTCGAGCTGCAGCTTGACCTGTTCGGAGTTGTCGAGCAGCGCGGCGGCGGACAGGACGGCCGTGGTCGCGGCCGGACGCTGCGCCGAAGCGGTTGCGGCGGCCTGGCTCGCCGGGCTGGCGTCGCTTGCCGCAGCTGCGGTGGCATCCGGCGCCGTGCGCCTTGCCGCGTATTCCGCGCGCAGCGGCGTCACCATCCGGTAGCCGGCGCCTTCGCCCAGCGCGCGCCACTGGTCCGGGCCGATCGGCGTCACCAGCATGCTGGACTGCTCGCTTTCCGACAGTACCGCGCCGCCTTCGCCGAGCAGGCGTACCTTCACCCTGGCCTGCTGGCCGGAGGTATTCGGCGGCATCAGGGTGACGCGGGTCTCGACCCGGTACGGCGCCGGTGCATTCGCCTCGCTCACTGCGATTTTCGACAGGCGCAGGATGCGCTGCATCGCGCCGGTAAAGGCCTGCGCCGCTTCCGGCGGCAGGCCGGCCACGTCAGGTACGGCTACAGGGCGCGCCACCGGCGCAGCCCGGGCGACGAAGGTGCTGCCTTCCCATTTCTCGAGCCGTTCGGCGAGCGCGGTCGACAGCGCGGCAGCCGAATGGCTTTCGATTTCCAGGGGCAGCGCGTCCAGGCCGACCGAGGTGTAGATGCGGCCCATTGCGCCCTGCAGCGACGCGTGCACCAGTTCGCGGTTGACGCGCGAGATCATGCGGCGCGCCTTGGCGCGGATCAGTTCGAGCTCGGTCTCGAGGCCGACGTCCTTGGATGCATTCAGGTAGCCGACGATGCGGGTATCGTCCTGCACCGCGTCGTTCCAGATGCCCAGCTCCTCGCTGAGCAGCGTGTAGCGCACGGCGGCCAGGCGGGTCTGGGCCAGTACCGCGGCGGTGGCCGCCAGGCGCCGGGTCTCGTCGACGCGGGCGGCAGCCTCGTTGCTCCGGCGTACGGCGGGCAGCGAGAACGCCTTGATCAGGTTGAACGAGACGTTCAACCCGGCCGAGGCCCAGCGGTTGTTGAGCAGGTAGCGGTTGGAATCGTAGTTGGTGCCGGCGTCCAGGCCGATGGAAGGGAGCAGCGCCAGCAGCTGCTTCTTGCCTTCCAGGTCGGTGATGCGCGCGCGATAGGCTTCCTCGCGCAGCTCCGGGCGGTTGTCCAGCGCCAGCGCTTCCAGCTTGTCCACCTGGGAAGCGAGATCGGGCGCGACGAAATCCTCGGTTTCCGCCGGCGTCAGCTTCAGCTCCTGGCCGGGGCGCAGGTTGACCAGCTGCGCCAGGTCGAGCTTCGCCTGTTCCAGCTCCTGCCGGCGCAGCGCGATCTGCTGGGTCAGGTCGAGCAGCGAACGGCGATAGGCGACGATCTGCAGCGGCGGCAGCAGCTTGCGGGTCTCGATCAGGCGGGCGCGCGATGCGGCCTGGTCGACCTCGGCCAGCAGCGTGTCGATCTCCGGCAGCAGGCGCTGCGCCGCCTCCGCGCGCCACCATGCACTGCGTACGTCCAGCAGCAGGTTCTGCTGCGCCTTGCGGCGGCGCTCCTCCGCGATCAGCGACTGGTCGGCCAGCTGCCTGGCCCGCACGTAGGACAGGCCGAAATCCAGCACATTCCAGGCGAAGGTCAGGTTGTTGGTGTGATGGGTGCGCTCCACCGCGGCGGAGGGCGTGGTGGAGATGGTGCCGGCCGGTGTGAAGCCGAAGCCGAACGCCTCGTTGTTGCGCCAGGAATAGCCGGCGGCGGCGGTCAGGCGCGGCAGCATGTCGAAGCTGGCCAGCTCCGTCTGGCCCATGGCCGATGCTTCCTCCATCAGCCGCGTGCGGTAGTCCATGTTGTACTTCAGCGCGCGGGCGACGGCGTCGGCCAGCGACATCGGTGCGGCGACGGCTTCCTGTTCGTCGTACAGGCGGCGCTGGTCCTGCTGCGCGCGCAGGTGATGATCGTCGTCGCTGATCGCGACCGGCCTGACGGCGCAGGCAGAGACCGCAAAGGTGGTCGCGATCAGGGCGGCTATTCGGGTGGGCTTCACTTTTCTTCCTGTTGGTTCGTGCAAATATCCTGAAGATCAGGCGTCGGATTTTTCGGAGGGCTTCTCGCCCTGGACCGGCTTGGCGGGGGCCAGGCCGGGTGCGACCGCTGCCAGCAGCCTGTCGAGTGCGGTTTCGCCGCGCCGTGCCTGCTTCAGCTGTTCGGAGAAGGGCAGGCTGCCGCGCGCGCCATCCTTGCCGGGACGCTTGGCCTGCTTGTCTGCCTGCTTTTCTGCGCCGGGGCCGGCGTCGCCGCGCTGCTGCGCCGCACGGTCGATCTGCAGCTTGAAACTGGTCGAGGCTTCGCGGCCCTCGTTGTCGCGCGCGGTGACCTTGACTTCGACATTGGCCTCGGCGTCGGCAGGCGGACGGCCGCTGAACGTGCCGGAGGTCGGATCGAATTCCATCCACTCGGGCAGCGGATTGCCGTCCATCAGCGTCGCCTCGAGCTGGACGATGGCACCGGGGTCGGTATGGCCGAACGCCTGTCGTTCCACGTGGTAGTCGAGGCGGCCGCCGTTGGGCACCACGGTATTGCTGATGCCCTTGAACACGAACAGCCGGTCGCCACCTTTCTGCTGGCCGTCGACCTGGCCGTTGGGCCCGCCTTCCGCCTTCATGCGCTCCACCGGGAAACCGCGGTCGGTCGATTCCAGCTTGCGGCTTTCGCTGCCTTCTGCCTGGCTGTTGGCGCCGGGCGCGTTCTCCGTCGTGACGCGCAATTCCAGCCTGCGGCCCGCCTGGTCGCTGAAGGTGTCGGCGGCGTTGCCGAAGAAGGCGCTGCCGGTGGCCGACTTGCCCGAGCCTTCGGAGCCGCCGCCGCTGTTCGGCGCCGGCGGGACGGTCACGGGAGTAGGCGGCGGTTCCGGCGTTACCGGCGGCGGCGCCGGGGGCGCCGGCGGCTCGATGTAGATGTCGGCCGCCCCGTGGATCGTCACCGTCAGGCTTGCGCTGCTGGTCGCTCCGGCGCTGTCGCGCATGGTGTAGCGGAAGACTTCGGTCAGGCGCTCGCCCGAGCGCAGGGCGTCCACCGCGGGGTGGGCATCGTCGACCAGGTAGCGGTAGCTGCCGTCGGCGTTCAGCACCAGCCTGCCGTACTGGCCGGCGAACTCGCCGCTCGTGACCACGGTCCGGCTGTCGCCGGCATCGATGTCGGTATCGTTCACCAGCACGTTGCCGGTGCTTTCAGGGCCGCGCGTCTCGTTGTTCATGCCGCCGGCCTCGACCGCGGTAGCGGTGTCGTCGCTTGCCAGCGGTGTGTCGTTGGCGCCCTCGATCGTGATCACCAGGCTGGCGCTGCTGGTCAGACCGGCAGCGTCGCGCATCGTGTAGCCGAAGTTCTCGACGAGCCTGTCGGCGGCGGTGCGCAGCTGTTCGACTGCCGTCAGGCTGTTGTTCAGCACATAGGTGTATGAACCGTCGGCGGCGATCGTCAGCGTGCCGTAGCTGCCGGCGAAGCTGCCCGTCGTCACCACCGCGCGGGTGTCGAAGACATCCGGATCGGTGTCGTTCGCCAGCACGTTGCCGCTCGGGTTGATGCCGGCCGTGCCGTTGCCGATGCCGCCGGCTTCGACCGCCGTGGCGCTGTCGTTGGCTGCAACCGGCGGCTGGTTCAGCGAGATCACGATGTCCGCGCGCGCCTGCAGGCGTCCGCCATTGCCCTGGCCGGTGCCGTTGCCGGCAGTGCCACCGCCGGTCGTGTCCGGATTCTGGTCGTCCAGCGTCCAGCGCAGCGTGACGCTGCTTTCGGTGGGCGTCGCCTGGGCGTTCGCGTAGGTGAGGTTGCGGGCGGCGGATTCCACCAGCGCGGTGGTCGCGTTGCCATTGAACTGCATGGTCAGGCTGCCGCCTGCGTTGGTGTAGCTGCCGATCGTGACGCCGCCGACGACGAGATCGCCGCTGGAAAACACCAGCGTGCCGCCCGGCCTGGCGGCGAACAGGTCGTCCGCCGAGGGGCCGCCGCTGCGCGCGATGGAGAGGCGCGCACCGTTCCAGTTGTTGCGCTCGCTGCCAAGTTCACGGTCTGCAAAGCGTACGTCCGGATCGATCACCACGCCGCCGTTGCCCGGGATGTACGGGTTGGTCGGCGAGGCGTTGACGGAGACCGCATCGAGATCGACGATGGCGGGGCCGTCGTTGACCGGCGTGACGGACAGGCGAACGTTGTCGACCAGGGACGAGAACGCGCTTGCGCCACCGTTGACACTGGCGTCGGCGCGGCCGCCCTCGGTGCCGCTGCTGCGGTCCCAGGCGCGGAAGCGTAGGCCGTCGGCGATCGGTGCGCTGGCGCCGATCGGACCGTCGCTGGTGTTGCGGTCGGCCGCCGGCACGAAATACAGGCGGGCCGACGGGCCGAGCAGCAGCGCATTGTTTTCCGCAGCGCTGCCGACAGCCTGCCAGTGGTCGCCACCATCGGTCGAGTAGTACCAGTTGCCGAGGCTGCTGTCGGCCGCGACGACGGCGATGCCGTGCGCCGCCGCCGAAAGGTCCGCATCGCTGCTGCCGCCTGCGCCAAGGATGTCGCCGATGGTCGTGCCTGCCGCGCCCGACGGCATGGGGGCATCTTCCAGCTGGACAATGCTTCGCACCGCGTCGATCAGGACTGGCGCGTCGTTGGCGCCGCTGATGCTGATGGACAGGGTGGCAGTGGTGGAGTCTCCGTCGCCGTCGACCAGCGTATAGCCGATGCTGTCGACGAGCGGGGTGCTGGTCGGACTGAGCGCATTGACCGCCGGGTTGACGTTGTCGAGGGTATAGGTGTAGCTGCCGTCGGCATGGATGACGATGCTGCCGTAGGTTGTGGCAATGCTGCTGCCTGCCCCCACCGACAGGCCGTCTGCGGTTACGGTGGTGACCTGCGCGCCGCTGCTGTCGGCCCCGCTGCGGTCATTGGTCAGGACGTTGCCGCCGGTGGTGTTCGGCGCCGCATCCTCGACGATGGCGCCGTTGTCGGCACTGGCCAACGGGGCGTCGTCCACGATCCGGACCGTCAGCGTGCCGCTGCTGGTCGCGCCGGCATTGTCGGTGACGGCAAGCGCCACCGCGTCGCTGCTTTCGGTGCCAGCTTGCGACAGCGCTGCCTTCAGCGTGTAGCTGTAGGCGATGCTGCCCGTGACGGGCACGCCGCCGACGCTGCCGCCGGCGGTGAAACCGGTCAGCGTCAGGGTGCCTTCGCTTGTATCGATCGCGCGTGGCGCGCCCGCCAGCGCCTGCAACTCGGCAAGCGTGAGCGTGACGCCGCCCACGGCAACGCTGGCCAGTCCGTCGGCCGCCGCCACCGCAATCGTGCCGGCCGTGGTTTCGCTGGTATCGGCAGCATCCGTCAGGCCCTTCTCGTACACCTCGGCCTGCCCGGTCGCGCCACCGTTGTTGTCGCTGGCCGAGATCCCCGGCGCGGCGTCGGTGTTGCCCCTGATCGTGATCGTAAGCTGCGCGACGTCGGTGCCGCCGTTGCCGTCACTGATCGTGTAGGTGTAGACCTCGGTCAGGGTCTGCCCGGTCTTGAGCTGGTTGACGGCCGCATTGTTGTTGTCCAGCGTGTAGCTGTAGCTGCCGTCCGCCTCCAGCTTCAGGCTGCCATAGCCTCCCGTCAGCACCGCACCCACCGTTCCGGATGTGCCGGAGCCGGTTTCCATGCCGGTGCGCACGCCGGTCACGGTCAGCGTGTCGCCTTCCGGGTCGGTATCCGTGCCCGCGCCGTGGATCACGTTGCCGGTCACGCTGGAGGCCGCATCCTCGGTGATGGACGCGGTGTCGTCGACCGCAAGCGGCGGGTCGTTGACGGCGGCGATGATCACATGGATGGTGGCGTCGCGTTGCAACGGACCGCCGCTGCCCTGCGGCCCCTGGTTATCGTCGCTGAAACGATAACGCAGCGTCACCTGGTTGTCGGGCTTGTCAGCAGTGTTGGCATAGGTCACCGCGCTGGCAACCGCATTGACGTCGCTGCTGCTTGCCGCGCTGCGGAAGGTGATGACCATCCGGCCGGCGGTGTTGGTGGTGATGTCGGCCACCGCCTTGGCGCCGATTGAAATGACGCCGGAGGCGACGTTCACCGCGGACGGGTCGAGGCCGAACCTGTCCTCGCCGTTCTGGGCGAAATCGGTGCCGCCGTCGCGGGCGATCGTGAGGGTCGCGCCGTTGAAATCGTCCACATGCTGGGTCACCAGTTCGGTGTCGGTGATCGTGACCGAACCGTCGATCACCACGTAGTCGCCGAGCACGTTGCGATCGGTCGCGGTGTCCCTGCCCTCGGTAAAGGTCGGCGTCGCATCGAGGCCGACGATGGCCGGCCTGTCGTTGACCGCGTTCACGACAATGCCGACGCTGGCGGTGGAGGCCGACCAGGCGAAGCTGCCGCCGAGCGTGGCCGAAATATCGGTCACGCCACCGGAGCCGTTCCAGGTGCCGTCCGCCGCACGCACGCTCAGGCTGCCCGGCGTCCCGTTGTAGTCCGCGGCGGGCACGAAGCGCACCTGGTGCTTCGGGTCGGCCAGGTCGAGGACGATCGCGGTGCTGTCGCCGACATCGGTGGCGACCGTGTTCCAGGTCGCGCCGTCCAGCGTGTATTCCCAGCGTCCTTGCGCAGGACCGGCCGCGTTGCCGACGATGGCGATAGCCGAGCGCGGGGTGGCAGTGGTGCCGCCGCCGGCGACACCGCTGCGGTCGTCCCTGGCGTCGCCGTAGGTCAGCGCCGCGGCGATGGCGCCGGCGCTCATCGCGGCCGACGCGGTGTCTTCATCGGTCGCGCCGAGGCTGGCGGTGCCGCCAAGGGTGGGCGCGTCGTTGACGGCATTGACGGTGACCCGCAGGTCGACCGCATTCGCGCTGTTGCTGTAGCGCGTGGTGCCGCCCGACTTTACCGCGTCGTCGGAGAGGTCGGCCCTGGCGCCGCTGCTGACGGCGCCGCCGGAAGCGTCGATCAGGCGCACCGTGAGCTTGCCCGGGGTGCCATGGAAATCCGCCGCCGGCAGGAAGCGCAGTTGATCGCCGGACTGCAGCAGGAACGCATTGCCTGCGGAAACCGCCGGCAGGTCGGTCCAGCCGGATCCGCTGTTGTACTGCCACTTTCCCTGGTCCGCGATCGCCAGGTTGCCCACGATGGCCACGCCTGCCATGGCATGTGCGCTCGAGCCGCCGAAGGCGGACTGGTTGTCGGTGGCATCGCTGAAGGCTGGGGCAAACAGGCTGGAGACCGTGCTCCCGGCCGGGTCCCCGTTGTCCTCCGCGACCACGATATCGATCCTGTCCGCCACGCGCGTCGGCGCGTCGTTGACTGCCGTGACGGTCAGTGCAACGGTATCCGTTGCGGTGGAATAGGGCAGGGTACCGCCATTGCCCGTCGTGTCGGCAAGCGCGCCGGCCGCCTTGCCGGCGATGTTGGACTGGTCCCAGGCGCGCACCGTCAGGCCGGCGCTCACCGTCCCGTTGACGTTGGCGGCGGGCTTGAAGTAGAGGAGGTCGGCTGCCCGCAGCAGCAGGGCGTTGCTGTCCGAAACCGCCGGCAGGACGCTCCAGTTCGCGCCGTTATCGATACTGTAGTACCAGGTGCCGAGCGTGCTGTCTGCACCGGTGACGGCAATGCCGCGCGGCGCGCTGCTGTCGGCGTCGGCGATGGCGCCGGTCAACGCGGAGACCGCGGTGCCCACGACGCCGGCCGGGACGACGGCGTCCTCGACCTGTTCCAGCGCAAGGGTGCTGTCGACCAGCACCGGCGCGTCGTTGACGCCCGTCAGGGTGACGACCTGGGCAAGCTTGACCGACAGGTTGCCGCCCGCGCCCTGGTCGTTCGACCGGGGCGGCGCGTCGCTGTCGCCATCCTCGAGCGTCCAGTCGAGCGATACATTCGCCGTCGCGCCTGCAGACAGGCTCTGGCGGCTGTTGGCATAAGTGATTTGTCGCAGCGCAGCCTGCACCTGCGACGAGGTCGCGTTGTCGCTGAAGCTCAGCGTCAGAACGCCGCCGCTATTCCTGCTCACGGTACCGATGGCGACGCCGGCGAGTGTCACGCTTTCGCCTTCCTTCAGCATGCCCAGGTTGCCGCTGGCGCCGAATGCGTCTTCCAGGCTCGCCCCGCCGGTGCGGCTGATCGTCAGGCTTGCGCCACCCCAGTTGCCGGTTTGCGAGGCGAACCAGGAAAGCTCCGGATCGCTCACAGTCAGGTCGGGCGCCAGCACCGTCGCGGTCGCGTCTTCGATATACCCGGTCCCGGCGAGACCGCCAAGCACCGGCCGGTCGTTGGTCGCCGTGACGGTTACCACCACCTGGCCCGTGCCGATCAACGCGCCGCCGGTGCCTTGGTCGTTTACGGCGCTGTCCGGATCGATATCGCCGTCGTTGATGGTGTAAGCGATCGTGACATCGCCCGTCGGGTTGTCGTTGGTGTTGCTGTAGGTGATGGCGCGCAGCACCTGGTCCACACGCGCATTGTTCGCATTGCCACTGAACGTGATGACCAGCTTGCCGCCACCATTGGTGTAGGTACCGACGATGTCGTCGCCGATCTTCACGTCGCTGCCGCTGAAGCTCACACCGCTGCCGGCGGCGAGCGCGAACACGTCGTCGCCGTTCGGGCCGTTCAGGCGCTGCAGCGTCAGCACCGCGTCCTTCCAGTTGCCGTAGTTCGACAGCTCGGCGTCGGACAGGCTTGCGTCGCCGTCCAGCACGACGCCGGTCGTCGCGTTCTCGACGAACACCGGCGTGTTGTCCAGGCCCGCGAATACCGGCCTGTTGTTGAAGCCAGTCACGGTCACCGCGATATTGGCGGTCGCAGTCTTGTCGGTGCCGCCAACGTTGCCGTTGTCATGCAGCGTCAGCCTGATCGTGTCGCTGCCCGAGAAGGAGGCGTCGGGCCGGTAGCTGACCTGGTTGTCGTCCGCCGTGAGCGCCGCGTTGAGGGCAGCCAGCGTGCCTTGCAGGACCAGTTCGCGCGAATTGTTTCCGGAGACGACCGTGACGCCCGGCGCGGCGGCGAAACTCAGGTTGCCGTGCAGGGAAGTCAGCACGAGATAGGGCAGGGAGGGGCCGTCGGCCGCATAGCTGCCGTTGTCGGCGTCGAGCGGATCGGCAAGCGTGATGCCGACTGCAAGCGGCGTCGCGCCGCCGTTTTCATCCGCGGCGACAGTGTTGCCGCCCAGCGTGATGGTCGGATCGTCGTTAACCGGCTTGATGTCGATCACCACCGTCTTGGTGGCGGTTTCCGCCGTGCCGGCTTTGCTGCCCGACACTTCCCACCCGAGGTCGCTGACATCGATCCTGACCTGCGGTTGCGACGCCAGGTTGGTATTGTTCGTATTCGCTTCCGGCGTGTACTGGAGCTTGCCCAGCATGGTTCGCAGATTGCCGGCCGTGCCGTACACGGTCAGCGTGCTGCCGTCGCCGAAACCGCTCCATCCGGTGTGTGCCGCGGTACCCGCTTCATTCGAATAGATGTTCCCCGTCGCCCCCGAGAACTGGAAGCTGCCTTTGCCGGCAAAGGTCAGCGTCAGCATGATCAGGTGGGTGTCGGAATCGATGTCGGCCAGGGAGAGGGCGTTCGTGTCCTTGAACTCGAATAGCGTGTCCTCGGTCGCACTGACCACGTCGGGCCCGCTGATGGTCGGCTTGTCGTTGACGCCGGTGACATTGACCTGTGCCGTGTCCTTGTCGGCCGAGAAGGCGCTGGTCTGCGCGGTGGAGGTGGTGTCCACCTTCGTCCGCACGCTGCCGCTGCTCTGGTCCCACGCCTTGTAGGCGAACGTCGCATTGCCGCCGTCGATCCCGTCCGGCAGGAAGCGCAGGTAGTCGGTGGCGCTCAGCAGGAGCGCGCTGGTCGCGCTGACGGTGCCAACATCGGTCCAGCTGGTGCCGTTTGCCGAATACTGCCATTTGCCGGTGGCTGTCTTGCCCACGTCGGTGATCGCAATGCCGCGGTTCGTCACCGTGTCGACGTCGCCAAAGCCGGAGTGCGTGGCGTCGGCGCCGCCGTTGACCGCGCTCAGGAAGGAGCCGACCTGGAAGCTGGCAGGCGCGGTGGTGTCGTTCTCGCTGATCGTGCCGAGGTCGATGTTGCCGCCGGACTGGTTCTTGTCCAGCACCGGCCGGTCGTTGGCCGCGCGCACGGTGACGGTCGCCGTGCCGGTCCAGGTATCCCGGCCGTCGAACGTGCGGCCGCGGCCATCGGTGTAGTCGGTGTCGCCGCCGCCGTCCACCAGGGTATAGGCGAGCGTGCGCACGCCAGCGGCGGCGTTGTTGTAATCGGTATGGGCAAAGGTCAGCGCCTCCATCAGCGCCTTCACCGCGGCAATCGTCAGCGAGGCGTTGGCGCCGCCGCTGAAGTTGATGCGCAGCGCCGCGCCGTTCAGGCCGTTCTCGACGGCGTCGATGCTGCCGATCACGACACCGCTGAAAGTGACGTCGTTGCCGGAAATGCCGATCTGGCCGGTCCCTGTCCCGAGATTGGCGATGCCGAGCTGGTCAAGGCCGTGGCCGCCGCTCTGGTAACCGACGCGCAGGTGGCCGCCGCGGAAATCGTTGCTGTTGTTGGCCAGGTCGCTGTCGATCAGCAGGATGCTGTTGTCGATGAACACAGGCGCGACATTCGGGCTTGCCGCGGTATCGCCTTCCGTGAAGGTGGCCCCGCCGTTCAGGTTGGACACCAGCGGCGCATCGTTGACCGGGATGATCCGGATATTGAACGTGCCGGCGGGTTCCCCCATGCCGCTCGAATCCGATATGCGGAAACCGAAGCTCGCCTTGCCTTCGTACTGGCCCGGATCGCTGCCTTCGTGCTGGTACCAGAGCCTTCCTTCGAGGATCTGCTTCAGCGTGATCGCGCTGCCGATGCCCAGCGCCTTGGCGGGAGCACCCGTGACCGGATCGCCGAGGTAGAGCACGCCGTGCAGCAGGTCGATGTCGGTGATGCGGTACTGCACCTGGTTCGTCGTGTTGTCGGGGTCGGTCGACGCCTGGTCGACGCCCAGCATGGCCGCGGTGATCTTCCGCGCGCCGCCTTCCGGCACGCTTTGGGCGCCATCGAGGATCAGGGTCCCGGCGACCTTCGGAATGTCGTTGACCGGGCGCACGTCTATCGTCACCGTGGCAGGCGCGCCTGGCCCTTCGACGTCTGCGGCACGATACTGGAAACTGTCGACGTAGCCATACAGCGAGGGCTCGCTGCCATCGTGGCTGTAGCTGAGCAGGCCGTCGCGCAGCTGCGCATGCGAGAAGCGTGTGCCTGCGGTGACGGCGACGCCATCGAGGTAGAGCGTGCCGCGGGACGGCACGACCGTGATCTCGTAGTAGCCGCCGCCGTTGTTGTCGAATCCCGTCACCAGGTTGTCGCTGTCGCTGACCGCCAGGATCTCGGTGGTGAGCACACGCGTCGACGCCGGGTTCGTCGGCGGACTCGAAGCCGTCTCCCCGGTGCCTTCGGCGACCGTGAACCGGGTGGACGCCGCCGCCGGCGCGTCGTTCACATTGTCAATGAAGAAGTTGACGGTGCGGGTGGGGCTGCGCGCCACGCTTCCCTTCGCCAGGTCGAGGTGGCTGGTGCCGTCGTCCACGCGCACCGTGGACTTCTCGGTGAAGCCGGCGCCGTTCGGCACGACGTCACCGGCCTGGACCACGGCGCCGTCGACGAGGTACACGCGGACGCTGTCGTTGCGCAGTTCCGAGTCCGGGTTGTGGAAGTAGGCGATCTTGCCTTGCGCCACTTCACTCACATTGAATCGATCGCCCGCAGCGAGTACCGCCCAGGCGACGCCGTTCCAGCGGCTGAGCGTGCCGCCGTCGGGCGCCTTTTCCAGCACGTAGTAGAGCTGGGCGTCGGCGGTGTCGACATCCTTGCCGTTGAGGTTGTCGAGCGTGAGCTTGGTCGCGTTGCTTACGCCGGCCAGCGAGGGCGCGCCATGTTCGTTAGGATCGGCGGTAGGGTCGCCGCCGTCGACATTGTGCTCCTTGATGACGGGCGTGCTGCTGTCCGCCTGCTCGATGACCGGCGCATCGTTGACCGGCGTGACAACCAGCGTGAAGCTGGCCGTGCCGGCGACCGTGCCGCCGCTGCGGACCACGCGGAATCCGTCGCGGTAGGTCGAGGGCGCATAACCGCCCGGTTCCTTGCCGTCGCTGACGTACACGATCTTGCCGCCGTCGATGTCGGCCTGGGTGAAGATGGCGCCGACTGCCAGCGCGATGCCGTCGCGGAAGAGCGTGCCATGTGTCGGCGCGGCGTCGAGCTGGTAGCTGCCGGAGCCAGACAACATCGTGGCGTCGATGACCCGGAAGAGCCCTTCCGCAATGGTGGCCGTCAAGGTGCCGCCGGGCCCGCCGCCCGTGATGTCCTTCGGAACGACGTTGATGTCCAGTCGCCCTGAAGCCACCCCGCCGTCGCCGTCGTTGACGGTGAACCGGAAGTGGTCCTCGTAGGTCGTCGGATCGTTGTTGTCCGGGGCTTCGCCTTCATGGGTGTATGCAAGGCGATTGGCGTCGAGGTCGGCCTGGGTGAAGGTGGCGCCGATGCCGATCCGCACGCCGCCAAGCGTCAGGTAGCCCTTGGAGGGAGCGGCCGAGATCGTGTACACACGCTTGATCGCCGCGCTGTCCTCGTCGGTCGCCGTCAACTTGTCGATGCCGATGACGTTGTCGGCCGAATCGCGGTCGACGCTGATCGGGCTGGTGATCACCACCGGCAGATCATTGACCGGCGTGACATTGATCGTGATCGTGGTCTCCGTCGTGGTCGCCAGCGCCGGGTTGCCTTCCCGCCCGCCATCGGTCACGTGCACCATGAAACTGACCTGTCCGCCATAGAGCGACGGCTCTCCGGCGGGCGGAATGTAGCGCAGCGGATGCGCCGCGATGGACGCCTCGTCCAGCCAGACCGGATTGCCTCCGTCCTTCAGGTTGGCCGCGGTGAGATCGGCATAAGCGCTGCCGGTCCAGTACTGCAACCGGCCGACCAGCGGCAGGCTGGTCAGGACCATGCGGGGATAGCCGTCCGGCGACCCCGCCCTGTCGGCGTCGGCAGGCGTGAGGCCGGCAAGATCGATGTGATCGCCGTCCTGCATGTACTCCGTGGTGGTGAACGACGTGTTGGCAACGCCGACCTGCGCATTGACGTCCGTGATGGCGATCGTGACCGTCTTCCACGGATCGAGGCCGCCGGCGCCGGTGGCGCCGATGACCCCGCCGGCGCCGTCGCGCAGGCTGAAGCGGAAGGTGTCGGTCGTGTTGCCCGACAGTTCGCCGCCGGTGTAGGCATACTTGATGGCGCCGCTTGCCAGCTCCTCGTGGGTGAAGAGGCTGCCGACGTCCATCTCGACATTGTTCTTGTACAGCTTGCCCGCGGCGGGCAATTCCTCCAGCCGGTACATCAGCTGGTCGGTGCTGTTGTCCGGGTCGCGCAGGTAGATATGCTTGAGGCTTTCGGCGTCGCTGGACGGATCGAGGTTGGCCGTGATCACGATACTGCCCCTCGCACCGCTGCCATCGCGCTCTGCCAGTGTGATCGTGTTCAGGGTCAGTTTCGGCGCATCGTTGCGCGGCGCGATGTTGATCGCGCCGGAGAGGGCGGTGAGGCTGACCGGCGTGCTGCCGCCACGGTTGCCGTCCGAGACGTCGATCGTCATGCCGGCACTGCCGCTGCGGCCGTCCCATGCATAGTACTTGAGCGTTGCCGTGCCGGACTCGGTGGCGTCCGCGGTGGTCAACTCGGCGACGAAGCGGATTTTTGCATCGAACGGCAGCAGGGTCGCTGCGCTGACGCTCGGCGAGAACGTTGTCCAGGTGCCGTTGCCGTTCAGCTGGTATTCCCAGTGTCCGGTCATGCCGTCGGAGGTGGTGCTGCCGAAGACGGCAACGCCGAAGCGCGTATCGGCGGCGTCCGCATCGGTGACCAGCGACACCCCGGAGGCACTCGCCAGGAACTGGGACACGGTCGTTCCCGGGTTTTCCGCGTTGCTGGCGTTCTCCGGGACCGGCGTCGCAATCGTGACAGCAGGCGCGCTCGGATCGGCGGGCGCGGTCACGACCGGGGCGTCGTTTGTGCCCGCGATGGTGATGGTCAGCGTCGAGCTGGACGTGTTCGTGGCGACCCCGTCGCGCATCGTGTAGCGGAAGGTTTCGGTCAGCGTCTGCCCGGGTGCCAGCGCCTGCACGGCGGGATGGGCATTGTTCAGGGTGTACGTGTAGCTGCCGTTCGCCTGCAGCGTCAGGCTGCCATAGGTTCCCGCCAGTGCCTGGCCGACGGTACCGTTCTCGGCGCCGATGCCGACGGCGGTGACGGTCTTGGATTCGTTGACGTCGGGATTGATATCGTTGGACAGTACGTCGCCGGCCACATTGGCGGCATCTTCGGCGATTGAATTGCTGTCCGCCTGCGCGGTCGGCGCATTGTTCGAGGCCGTGACGGCAATCGAGAACGTGTAGGCGCTGACGCTCAGGTCGCCGGCGCTGTCCCTGACGCGGAACTGGAAGGTGGCGGTGTAGTTGGCCGTCTTGTTGGCCGGGTTGAAACGCAGGTTACCCAGGCTGGCTGCGGCAATTTCCTGGTCGATGGTGACCAGGCTGCCGTTGAAGTACAAGTCGCCATCCGTCGGCAGGCCGGTGATCCGGACGAATGCAAGCGTCTGCCCGGCGTCGCTGTCGGTGAAGGCGAAGTCGGATGACGAGAACACCTTGAAGGAGCTTTCCGCGACCGTGGCGGAACCTGCCGCGCTGGTCGGCGCGGCAAGCAGCCCTTCGATGCCGTCAACCGCAAGACTGCGTGTTTCGATACTGCCGTGGTTCGCCTCAAGCGACCAGTCGCCTCCCCGCAGCGCACTGCCGGTGGCGTCCGTCGACGCCGAGACATCGGCCCCGGTAAGCGCGGCGATACGCGAAAGGAAGGCGTCCCCGGTCGCGCCGGCGCCAACATCGCAGCCGTAGATCAGGATGTCGGCCTGTGCGTCGAGCGCGGCGCCCCAGGCGGCGAGGTCCGCGGCCCGGGCGTCGATGGTCTCGGTCGTCAAGGCGCTTGCGCCGAGCGCAATGCCGCCTGCGCTGCCGTGGGTCAGGATGTGCACGGCGGACACCGGCCCGCCGTCTTCAAGTACCGTGCGGATCTGGTCGATCCCGTCGCCTGCGGGGTCGAGCGCGATGAACTCCGCGTCGCCGCCAAGTTCTTCGCGCAGCTGCTCGCGCGAGGAGACGCGAGGGTCATAGAATACGATCTGGCGCCCGCGCGCGGCGCTGGCATTCGCCTCGATGGCGGCAGCCTCGTTCGTGTCCGTTGCGGTGGCGTTTTCCGCGTTGGCGTTCGGGTCGGTTGCCGGCACGTCATCGTGTGGGGCAATATCGGCATCGGAAGCCGGCGCGGTCGCCTGTTCCGCAGCCGGCGGCAGCGGCGCCGGCTGAAAAGTCGCAGCATCCGCAGCCCGGGTCGGCACTGACGCCGCGTCCCCGGTCTTCGCGTCGGGAACGACGCTCGCCGGGTCCACTACCGCGACACCGTCGAACAGGATGCGTGGCTCGAGTGCCAGGAGGCGGGTTCGCGGCCGGCCAGTGGTTTTGGAAGAAGTAGGGGAGGCTGGCCGGCGCTTTGTCATTTCGTTACTCGAGGAATTCGCGTAGGAAACATTTTACGGGAATGCCATGCGGAAACGATGCAAAGCGGTCGTATTCGACAGAAAATTTCTGGTTAAAAAAGGATATGTGCAGCGAAATTCTCACGGCCGGGCCAAAAGGCGCTCCAAAGTTTTTCCGTGAGGAAAAATTTCTCGAAATCGGGAAGGGTAAGGTCTCTCCCTAAGCTGGTCATGCAGACAACTCCTGCCGCCCGGCCGTCGCGCATTCCGTCAGCCTGTTTCGCCCGGGTCCTTCCGGGGCGTCCGCAATTCCTCCGCCCGCTCCAGCAGCAATGCGCGCTCCTGTGCATTGGCGGCGAGAGTCGCCGCCCGCTCGAATTCGGCGCGCGCTTCTTCACGCCTGCCCAGCCGGGCGAGGAGGTCTCCGCGCACGCTCGGTAACCACTGGTATGACTGTAGCGTACGCTCGTTGCGCAGACTGTCGACGATGGCGAGCGCCGCTGCCGGCCCTTCCGCCATGCTTACGGCGACCGCCCGGTTGAGCTCGATGACAGGCGACCGGATCACGTTGGCGAGAACGCCGTAAAGTGCGGCAATACGCGGCCAGTCGGTCTGCGCAGCAGTGGCGGCGCGGGCGTGGCATGCGGCAATCGACGCCTGCAGCACATAGGGGCCGGCGGCGCCGCCGAGCGTCTCTGCCCGGCGCAATGACACGAGCCCGCGCTTGATCAGCAGCCGGTCCCAGCGCGTACGGTCCTGGTCCGCCAGCAGCACCGGGCGCCCGGTCGCGTCGCTGCGCGCGGCGGCACGGGACGCCTGCAATTCCATCAGCGCCGCCAGCCCGTGCACCTCCGGCTCATGCGGTGCCAGTTCCGCCAGCATGCGGCCCAGTCGCAGGGCTTCATCGATCAGCGCCGGCCGCATCCACGACTCGCCGGATGTGGCGGTATAGCCTTCGTTGAAGATCAGGTACACCACTTCAAGCACTGCGGCCAGACGTTCGCGAAGCGCCTCCCCGCGAGGGACTTCAAACGGTAAGCCGGCTTCGCTGAGCGTGCGTTTTGCGCGCACGATGCGCTGCGCGACCGTCGGCTCGGACACGAGAAAGGCGCGGGCGATTTCATGTGTCGTCAGGCCGCCGAGCAGCTTGAGCGTGAGCGCCACCCGCGCCTCCTGCGACAGCACCGGATGGCAGGCCGTGAAGATCAGCCGCAGCAGGTCGTCACCGATCTGGTCGGCGCGCGCGTCGTCCAGCGCATCCGTGAAGTCCGGCACCACCATCGCCTCCTGTGCCTCCAGGTCGTGACCGATCTGTTCCAGCTTGGCCACAAGCGACTTGTCGCGACGCAAACGGTCAAGCGCCTTGTTCTTCGCGGTTGCCATCAGCCATGCGCCACGATTGTCCGGTATGCCGTCCAGCGGCCAGCGTTCCAGCGCAGT
Organism: Noviherbaspirillum sp.; assembly: GCF_036563305.1. GTDB lineage: Bacteria > Pseudomonadota > Gammaproteobacteria > Burkholderiales > Burkholderiaceae_D > Noviherbaspirillum. The sequence goes on from NZ_DATCMQ010000005.1 coordinate 66,456, forward strand.
CACCAGCGCGTCCTGCGCAAGCTCCTCGGCAACGCCGATGTCGCGCACCATGCGGGCGATAGCCGCGACGATGCGCGCGGACTCGATGCGCCAGACGGCCGCAATGGCCTGATGGACCGCCGTATGCATCAGCCCTGACCATCGCTTTGTGGTTCCATGTACGCCAGCTCCCACAGGTGCCCGTCGAGGTCCTCGAAGCCGTGCGCATACATGAAACCGTGGTCCTGCGGCGGGTTCGGGGCCGCGCCTCCCGCAGCAAGCGCTTTAGCCACCAATGCGTCGATCTCGCCGCGGCTGTCGGCGGACAGGCAGACCAGTACCTCCGTGATCGCGCGTGCGTCAGCAACCGGCTTCCAGGTGAAGGTCTGGAAAAAGTCCCGCATCAGCAGCATGACGTAAATATTGTCATTGACTACCATGCACGCCGCCTTGTCATCCGTGAACTGCGAATTGAAGCTGAATCCGAGTTCGGTAAAGAAAGCCTTGCTGCGCTCGAGGTTGCTGACCGGGAGGTTGACGTAGATTTGCTTATGCATAGTGCGATCTCTCCTAAACTTGCCTGATGAATGTGCCGCTCTTACCGCGGGCCGGCCTCGCCAATGCCCATGGTCCGGAAGCGGTCGATGGACGCCGAGGGGGTAAAGTCGTCCAGCTCGAACATCTGCCGGACCTCGATCTCTGCTTCTCCATCGCCGTGCGGCGCCGGGAAGCGTCGTGTCCACTCCAGCGCTTCCTCCCGGCTCCGGGTCTGGATCAGCGTATATCCGGCGATGAGTTCCTTGGTCTCGGCGAACGGGCCATCTATGACGGTGCGTTTGCCACCCGCATAGCGGATACGCCACCCCTTGGCGCTCGGCTGCAGCCCGGAGCCATCGAGCAGAACGCCAGCCTGGGCAAGGTCTTCGTGGTACTTCGCCATGGCGTCCAGGAGGGTCTCGTCGGGCATTGCCCCGGCCTCCGAATCCGCGCTTGCCTTCACGATGATCATGAATCGCATGCATGTTCTCCTGAAATTCGACCGCCGGCCGCGTGGCGGCCGCCCGCTGGTGCCGGCGCTCATTCATACGACGAACGGGCCGGTGCGGAATCGACAGACTGCCTGGATCAAGCTGCGTGAAGTCGTGACAGGAGCGGGTCAGGCCTCGTAGCAGGGCGCGAGAGAACGCACCTCGACGGTACACCAGGTGGCGGCAGGGCAGCGGGCGGCAATGGCAATCGCTTCTTCCCGCGTAGCGCAGTTCAGCAGGAAGAAGCCGCCGACCATTTCCTTGGCCTCGGCGAACGGGCCGTCCATCACGCGCGTGCGTGAGCCCTCGACCCGGACACGGGTGGCGGAGGCGTGGGAGGCAAGGGATTCAACCGCAAGCAAGCGTCCTTCTGCCTGAAGATCGGCTGCGAATGCCTGCATGCGCGCATAGACCTCCCTGCCTTCGCTTTCTGTGCGGGAGCGTCGCTGCTCGGTGGGTTCCAGGATGAGAAGCATGTAGGACATGACAGGGCAATGGTCTGGAGGCGTTGCGCCGGGCCTTCATTTATAAACCAAAGTGGCAAAAAGGAAAACATCCTTGCGATTGCCATACCCCTGACCCCCGCGGAAAGCAAAAGCCCCCTGGGAGGAGGCCAGGGGGCTTTTTCGTACAACTAGCGGCGGGAGCTGTGGCGCTTCAGTCCCGGTTCAGATATTCGCTGACTTCCGGAGCGACGGAGTCGCTGCCGCCCACAATCCGATACAGGTGCCAGATTCCATCCCGTCGGTCGCGAACCGCTGCCGCCGGGGACGGCGCCACCCGCACTTTCAACATCTGCTTCTCTACTGCCGCCAGCAGATTGATTGCCGCATTGAGCGCCACCACGATGAGTGCGGCGCCATTGCCGGCAGAACGGGGAACGGTTGCGGATGCGATCATGATTTTCCTCGGTGGATGAAATTGTGTATTCCCAGTATCTGTTCTCCTGCCTCATTGATCCAATCACGTGTTCACATATCCGGCATTCACGCGGCAGATATGAGGAAGCCTGGCAGTAGTCCCCGCAAGACTTGAAGCGCAGTTTTGCCCGGAAACCTGCGTCGGCAGTGCTGCCATCAGCGCGTGCGGACGCTCGCCCATTCCCGCGGTCACTGTGGGCGGGGGGCATGCGCGGACCGGAATGCGAAAAAGGTTGGAAGCGATGGCGCGTAGGGCTTCCGCGACGCCAGACGTCTGCGGGCCATCAACCACAAGCCATGCAAGAAGCAGCGTCCGCGCGACGGTCGCACGCAAAGCTGATTCGCCTAAGCATTTTTACGCAGATTCCGGAAAATCCGGTGTAGGATTGCGTCCGCAGTACCCAAAAAATCCGTATCAAGGATGAGGTGGAGACAAGCAAAGAGGCCTGCGCCGAATATTCGGCGCAGGCTTTTTTCATGTTATTACCATTCGAAATACCAGTCATTCGGAAGCGAAAGCGGACAAATCTTGTGCACCGCGGTATTCTTCACTTGTCTCCTCCAACTCTCTTTGAATTGGATTTAAGCCCGCTTAACCGCGGGCTTTTTTTTCGCCCCGAATCTGCCACGGCCCGAACACCAATTCTTTCTGTTGATCGTAGTCAATACTGGCTGGCGCTGCCCGTAGGAAAGTGATCGAAAGGAAATCGATACTTCAGCGAGCATCTATGCATACCATCACGCTCCACGCACTGTCGGAAAAATCGCCGCGCGCCATCAACACGGAGAGAATCACTGAAATCATTGAGACCCGCTTCGGCGGATGCGGAATCGTCCTGGCAGGGCAGGCACATCCTGTGCACTTCTGGGAGACCAGGGAGCAAGTGCTGAGCATGCTCGAAGCAGCCCTGTAAGTCGGTTCGGCGATCGGCGAGACAGCAGCGGATGGATAGGTGATTTGCTCTCAACTGTCGCCGCGCTAATCGGCAATCTTCCAGCCGCCGTTTGTCGCCTTCAGCGTTTTTCATTCGTCCGAAACAAAGTGGACGGATACATACTTCTGGCGGAACCGCACCGTACCTTGCCCATTCTTGATCGCCATCTCCGGCGCGCTCACGCTCACCGCAATCCGCGATGTGCTTTCGATGAGCACTCGGCGCTTCGTTGCCGGCGTTGCCTGCGAATTCTGCTTTGGCACTTTGAACGCGCTATCGAAGAAGGCGAGACGGGCATCGACTTCGGCACACACCGCGCGGCAGCACGGTAATGTGCTACGGCGAGCACAGTTTATCCGGTATTGACGGCGGCAGTCGCGCACTTCCCGGTAGTGGAGTCGACAGAGGAGGCCGTCCGCGAGCTTAAGCCAGCTCAAGCAAGGCAGTGTGTCGACGGCGCGCCACTGCATTGCCAGGATTGATTCCTATGCCTAGGCATAGGCTTCCAGGTCGGCGCGATCCTCATACGCCGTTCCATACCCCGATCGATGGGCAATGCAATTTTCAGCGCGGTGAGCAATTCATGCTGTACGTCGGCCGCGTGAAGCCCCGCCAGATTGATTTAGGGTTCTGCCAGCAGGGGGACGTACGGTTGAGTGCTGTGAATACAGCAATGGCCTCAGGTATTCGCCCGATGCTTACAAGCGCCTGGCTAAGCAGGCATCGTCGTGGGCAATCTAGCGGTGCTCATCTTCGTGTTCAGGCTGATCCTGCTGCGTGCAACGTGGTGCTACCCGGCCTGCTTAGGCGCCGGTTTCAAATGCCTTATCCTGAGAGGCAGCGCCGGCCGCGCAGAGCAAGGTGATGAAAATGAACTAAGCCCGGCAGCGCCGGATGCGAAATATCCGATTTGTTGCTCGCCGAATCTTGAAGTAGCGCAGCAAAGGCGAGGTGTTGAACGGGAATCATATCAGTCGTTTGGATGCCACCCGCAACGCCGGCATCTACGATGACAACCTGAATCCATATATCCTCAAGGTGTATGGCGGGGCCTGATGTGGTTGTATTTGCGGATATGTGTGAGCGCGACACTAAGCTCCCTTCCACCTGCAGCGCAGAGGGAAAGTGCTAGTGCAAGTCCTCAAGGTCGATCGATTAATGAAGTGACGGGTCATCAAGACAGATCTTTCTGCAAATAGGGATTGAGTTTCAAAGAATTGAACTTTGTATAAGCATTTTCGTCATGAGTCATGTAAAAATTAAGCCGCTCGCCCAAGCTTTAACTTGTGGTTCCTCACCCGGCGGGAACTTGCAATGCTGCGGACGGCCTTGTATGCCGGTTACTAACACTTGTCGGAGCTACCATGTCGAACCTCAGAGCAGCCCGTGATTCACTTGCCGCTGAACTTGCCCATGCACGTCAGGGTCTGGCTTTCTATGATGCACGCGTTGCGGCGCTTGAAGACACGCTCGCAAAACTCGAAAACTTGAATTCCGACGCTGGCCTCAGGGAAAAGACGCGACGGCCGGGGCGCGAAAAGCGGCCGGGCGCGAAGGCGGCGGAGAAGACGAAGCAAGCCGGAAATCTGCCGCAGACCGGCAAGGAATTCTGGACCGGCCTGATCGGCAACCAGCCGAAATCAACCAAGGAGATCCTGGAGTCGGCGATCAAGGCCCTGGGCATCTCGCCATCGAAGGACGATCTGAAGAAGCTCTCGCAGCGGCAGGCCAACGCCCTGCATACGCTTGTCAAGGAAAAGCTCATTTCCGATACAGGCGCCGGCCGCGAACGGCGTTTCTATCGTCCGGTTTAAGCTGCGTTGGCCCGAACCAACGGGTGACAAGAACGCGTTGAACCGGCGCTACCCTGGATGCATTGCCTCCCTCGCTTGAGACAATGCATCCCGCCACCGGCAGGACAGGTGTCCGTCATGTGAGGGACAAGATGCTGCAGGGCGGGCCGGTTTTTGCCTCTGGTAGGCCCGCCCGTCCAGCAGAGCGCCTTGCCTGCGTCCGGTACTTCTCCGGTACTGCTATTTTTTCCCGAACCCCGCAGTCCGTTCAGTCGCAAGTAGGCGCTCTGATGACTCTCTAAGATTGCATCAGCCGGCGATCATTTTTCATTTTCAAAGGCTGCCCGAGCGGACACCTTATACCGAGCAAGAAAAGAACGCAATTAACCGTCTCAACTGAAACTCTACTCGCTACTCGGCGCCAACGGCGCTGCTATCAGCATTCCTCCTTGCCCAAAACTAAAACGACGGTTAATTGCATTGCCGGGTCGTTCTTCAGCATAGTAGCAACCGAGGGGCAACTGAAACCGGTTTTGCGTGTCACACCGCCGCTTCAGGTGGTGAGAAGTCCCCAGCGAAGTCCCGCGCACAGCGCGATCGAAAACAGCGCATGCAATCTTACGGGGATGGAACAGGGCGGTTCGAATAGCCGTAGGCTGTGGCCCATCATCTGCCTCGCTACTGCGACACGCATGCAACCCGCGGTTCTTTACGCGTAAGCGCACCGCTAGGACAAGGGCAGGCGGACCCTAGCTGTTGCGACCTGCCTCGGTATCGCTCTGGCTCGTCGCAGCGCTTTTCAGAAGCACATTGGTCACGTATTCATTGCGCTGCCCGGGAGTGTGACGGAGCGCCATCGTGTAACCGTCCGTCATTCCCCGCAAGTGCTGCATCTTTGCATTGCGTTTCAAACCTTCCTCGACACCATTCTGGTAGCCATTCAAACGGCCCGCCTGAAACACGATCCAAGCGATCACGGCGCTTGCCAGGGTGATGAAAACCAGGGCAGCGAAAATGTCGTTCTGATGCATAAGTAATTCCGGCTAGAAAATGTCCATGGTACATGCTCAGGGCGAGCGCTGGAATCCCTCAGACGCGATCGGCAAAGGTCTGAATACGCGACGCTGCCGTAAAAGCCGCACGACTTGTCGGACGCGGTAATCAACACGACAACTCGCCCGGGGCGGGCGGTTGTTGATTTCTTACAATGCGGTCGGGCAGGGCAGTATCACTCCGCTCCAGCCGGTCTGGCAACGTGGGCCTTCCGATAACTACGCATCGCTGTCTTCGGCCATGGAGGCGAAACGTCGCGTGCACAACCGACTCGGCTTGTAGCGCTGCGAGTCGCCGTTTTCATCTCGCCGCGAAGGCCTGCTGGAATGGCAGGACGCCATGAGAGGATTGTGCTTTCTCCAAGTTAGGCGCTAACGGCGTTGCAATCACTGTCATGTCAACCCAGTGCTCTCCTGTAGATCACGCTAGGCGTTCAGCGTACAGGTATTCTTCCGTTTCGCCTCCGCCCGCGCGTTACACAATGATTGTGGATACGGAACACACCTGTGTTGATCCGCGGGGCGGGGATCTCAACGAGTTCGAGAAGGCGAGGTTCCATGCCGCTTCCGGCGATTCTTGCTTCCAATTCCAGCATTGCCTTCATGACAGCAGGGACGGCGGCAAAGCGGTCCAAATCCCGCGCGTGTATTCTCCATCCGATGGGCCGGTGTTGTCGGCAAACCAGACGGATGGACGCCCGAGTTCGTACTGGACGATTGCGATAGGAATGGAAGGACCGACTGGCCAAGTCGACGCGAGGCTTGAAACAAGTGCGCCGAAGGGATTGCGTAGATTTTTTTGTCCGCCGCAGTACGGGGGCGTCCTGTGCCGTACTGAGTGGACGATCCGGGACTAACGGCGCAGGTCGGAAGGGTGAACGGTCCGATAGGTGCGGGGATGCCAAACTAGATTGCGCACGGCTTCCAGCGTGTGGCAGTCTTCGGCTTCGAAGCCGCGTCGAGCAAGGCGGGCGTGGAGCGCCTCATAGCTCGCGTCAGCGTCTACCCAATCGCCGCTGACATTGCTGGCCACGTAACTACTGCCGTTCCAGGAGACGATGACGGCCTGGATGGATGATTCGATAGTGCAGGTTTCCATATTGTCCTCAACTCGCGCGGAAAAAATGCGAGCATGCAACGCCGCGCGTACGTCCTTCAACGGTCGGCGGCGGTCTGCGTTGACGTGGCGGTGTTACTACTTGTGACAGTATCGGACCGCCGTCATTTTACATAAGAACAAGAGGGTCACCGGCTACTTGACTGTAGGGGAGACGTGGCGCGGCTTCCGCGTTTCCAGGTGTCACAAAGTTTGTGACAGCGATTACCAGTCCAGCGGCAGTTGCGGCGAGCCGAGGGAATGAGAGCTGTCTTTTGGGACGCACCATGTTCTCTTGCTCTGCAATCGCCCTGGCTGCCTCTTCGACACTCACTCCGGCACGCTCGGCCATTTTTATCGCCACGCTTACCGACGGCATCGACTCGGCTTTTACGTAGCGATCTAGCGACTTCTGCGGCACACCCATCTCCAGCGCGACTGAGTTCACGCTGCGACCTTTTAATACTTTGGCAATAAGCTCAGTGTAAGTCATGGCATTTTCCCGTTGACAAGATTTGTCTTGTTGACTTAGTCTTCCCGACTAGTCGATTTGACTTAGCAGGGATGACTGATGGCGAACTCTAGCACAACGGCAAGAAAGGTAAACCGCAAGCGTCCTTGCGGCACTCGCACCTGGTGGAGGCAGCTTCAGCTGTTTGGAGGTCTCCAGTGATCGAGGAACTCGAAGATCTCGGCGGCGCGCTGATTCACTGGATGATCGGCCTCCTGTTTATCGTTTTCCTTGGCGCATCTATCACTGTAATTGCCAGCCTGGGCTTTTTCGTTTTCCGTCAGTCCTTCGGGGTGTGCGCATGAGCGCCGGCCACGCGCCGCAGCGGAGCGCGGCAGGGGCCGGCGCAGCCGGCTCCCCCCGTACTGTAATACGGGGGGAAAGTCCCTCTGCCAAGGGCGCAATCGTCGATTACCTGCGTTTTACCTTCCTGCCTGTTGGCTCGCTCAGTGACGCCCTGGAGCAATTGCAACGGTACATGCGCATGTGGTTCCCGGTCCCGGTCAACTTCATTCCGGCCGACAAGGGCTTGTTCGGGTACGAGTCGAGCTATGACGTGAAGATCTGGGCGAACGGGGAAATGATCCGGGTCGCCATCATCGCCCTGGGCGGATCGACGGCCGGCAATACGATGTGCCTGGACATGTCCGGCAAGGGCTGCGCCCTGGTGGAGGACTGGCAGGCCGTCTACAGCACGATGCAGGACCTCGATGCACGTATTACCCGCGCCGACACGGCCCTCGACCTGATGGAGGGCTTTACCGTAGAGCAGTTCGACGACATGTACTTCCGGGGCGAATTCAACTGCGGCGGCCGCATCCCATCGAGGCGTTTTTTCGAAGCTGGCGACGCTCGCTCTCGTAGCTGCTACGGCAAGACGCTTTACCTCGGAAAGAAGGCGAACGGCAAAGAGCTTTGCATCTACGAGAAGGGCAAGCAGCTCGGTAACGCCGAAAGCGAGTGGGTGCGCATCGAGATCCGGTTCGGCAATCGCGATCGCGTCATCCCACACGACATCGTACTGAATCCTACCAAGTATTTCGCAGGGGGCTTCCTCGCCCTGGAGCAGCTCGTCGACGCGCTGCCGGAGAAGGTCCTCACCACGAAGAAGGAGATCGCAGAGGAGGAGAGGGGCATCGTGCTACGCCGCTTGAATCACTTCCTCCAGGCGGCCTACGGCAAAACCATTTATCAGCTCGCTGAAGAATGTGAACACGATTACCAGGCGCTTTTCGAGTCTATACACGTCAAGGGTGTTCCTGCTCGATTAGAACGATCCGCTGTCGCCGGCGGCGTGAAGCAGGCGCATGCACCAGCCTGACATTTAGGAGAAGCAGATGGAAATGATTGCACGTGTCACCGTTCGCGGTGCGAAGTTCTTCCGTGGTGCCATCGAGGGCAAAGACCTCGACAGCGGCAAGATCTATGTCGACGTTGACCTCAAGGGCGAAAACTCGTTCGGGGTCTGCACTCAGGAACTGAAGTGCGAGGGTTCCAAGCTGATCGACGGTATCAAGCACAACCCCTTTCCGTTTATCGCCGAGGTAACAATGGTCGAAAAGAGCAACGGCAAGGAAAGCACCAAGGTTGTCACAGGGATCAAGCCCCTTCAGCGCGAAGCTAAGGTTGCGTAATCCATGCACGCCGATCTGTTCGCACTGTACGGCCTGCTGTTCACCGTCGGCGTGATGGTCGGCGGCCCTGCGCTCCTACGTGCGGTGCACTGGCTCTGCACCAGGGTGTGGCCTTGAGCATCGCAACCACTGGAGTCGGCGGTTTTCGCGTTGGTTTCACCGGGACCAGCTGCGCTGACTTCGCCAGGGCAATCACCATTTACCGGTGGGAGCACAACGGGTACGTCGACGGCTGGACGCAAGTGTCATGCCTGGCCGATCTGCTCCCCCAGTCCGGCAGGTTCGATTTCAAGTGGTGGAACTCTGAAACACAACAAGAGACGTCCGATTATGGGTACATCGAACAGATGGATTCATATCGGACGTACAGAGAATCGGCTGGGGCTTTTGAGTCGCTGTTCCAGCTGACGGTTCCTGAAGCGGTTGCACTCAGTTGGGCGGTGGCGCTCGTCTGGGTGGTCGCATGGGCCATTAAACAAGCGATTCGTGCTTTAGGGAGTAGCAAAGATGCTGAAGAAAATTAACGGCCGCATGGTCTCTGTTCATCAATCCGCTGTTCGCGCTGGCAAGGTCTTCGTTGGCGGTGCACTCGTCCTGGCTGGCAACGCCATGGCCGCTGTGCCGGAAGCGGTCACCACCGAAATCACCACTGCGAAAACCGACGTCGGCACCATCGGTGCTGCCGTGTTCGCGGTGATGGTCGCCATCGTGCTGTTCAAGTGGTTCCGCCGCGCTCTGTAATCGAGGGCGCTACGGATCGACCAGGGGGCCTAGCGCCCCCTTTTTTGTCAACAGGTGGAGGTGTCGTAATGGGTGCAGCGATGGCAGCGCTAGTGCGCTCTGTGATTGTGGAGGTTGCGGCGGTCGGGCTGATGGTGTTCCTCGTCTACGTCGCTGAAGCTGTCGGGCGCTGGTGGCGACGCGGGTTCGGGAGGTAGTCGCATGTCGATCTTTGTTGTGATCGCAATTCTGGGGGCGGTATGGATTCTGCTAAACCACTAGCCTGCATGCTACTTTGGGGGCTGATGGCGTTGGTCTGTGTGTCTCGCGCTGAGGCCCAGACATACACCTGGCGCGCGTCGTCGGGGTCTGGCTCTAGCGGCGTTGAACATATTGCTGATACGCCGGCGGCCGCATGTTCTGGCTTGCTTGCCAAGCTCTCTGGTTGGACCTACACAGGCGTTCAGCGGCAGTCAGACACGCTCTTCGGATGCATGGGCCAGTCGGGCACCGTGAATGGTCTGGTGGCGTACGCTGAGCGTCGCGGTACCGGTTGTCCGACCAACACCACCTATAACCCGTCTACGGGTGTTTGTGTCCCGAATCCACCCACTTGCACCGCCGGTGCCACGCATACACAGACCTTCAAGGACCCTGGTGCTGCCAATCCGACGCCTACGGCTCTGCCTTCCACGCTAGGCGGCTGCGTAATCGTTCCTACGAAGGTGCTGCGCTGCTTCCGCGAGCCGCCCTCGACTCAGGTCTACTGCACGTATGAAGTCAGGGAGACGGGAGCAACCGCTCCGGTTGGTACTCCGCCGGATGAAACGGCTACTAACGACCCAACGAAGGAAGACATGCCGGAACCTGTCCCGCCTAAGGTCGGGCTACCTGGTAGCGGCTGTCCCGCGGGAACAGTGCAGACCGGTACCGACTCCGCGGGAACGGCCATTTGCCAGGGCAGCGGTACTTCGCCTGACGTGCCGCCTAAGACAGAAACCAAGCTTCCTACGCAGACAACGACGAACCCTGACGGGTCTACGACGACGACTGACGTAACGAAGACTGGCAATAGGGACGGCTCGGAGACGACGACGACGACGGTCTGCAACAACATGGCTGGTTCACAGACCTGCAAGACGACGGTGACAGTTGGTGACAGGCCCGGCGGCGGCCCTGGCACGAACGATTCCACCGACGACAAGAAAGACGACTTCTGCGCGAAGCATCCTGAACTGAACGTCTGTAGGAACTCGACCGTGTCTGGCAGCTGCGCGGCACTGGCTTGTCAGGGTGACGCTATCCAATGTTCTATCGCTCGCAAGATCCACGAAGAGGCCTGCAAGCGCCAGGCCGACGAGGACGCGCTCAAGCAGACAGGGCATTACCAGCTCGGTACGCAGATCCTGGCGGGGAACGATCCGAAGGCGTCTGAGCTGCCTTCGCCAGATCGCGCCCAGGTCGTGAACATGCCAGCGTCGTTGAATCAATCTGGCTGGCTCGGCGGCGGTCAGTGCTTCCCCGACAAAACGGTTTCTGTCGGTCAGTTCACGATGGTGATTCCATTCTCTGAGGCGTGTCAGTACCTGATCGCATTTCGCTACCTGGTGATGCTCATGGCGGCGCTGGCATCGTTCCGCATTCTGTCGGCTGCAATTTTTAAATGAGGTGAATCATGGCGCATTGGATAGCTGCATTACTTGGGGGTCTCGCGGCCGGCGCGGGGTCTATTGTCGGACGAGTGCTGCTTGCGCTCGGGATCGGGTATCTGACCTTTTCCGGTGTCGGCAACCTGGGGGAGTGGGTGCTCGATCAGATGAAGGGCGCACTGTCTGGCCTGCCGGCCGACGCGCTTGGCTTTCTCGCTTTCCTCTGGGTGGACAAGGGGATAACGATGATCTTTTCCGCGTGGGTCGCGGCGCTGACTTTTAAGATGGGTGGCTCTGACACCATCACTTCGATGATCGTGAGGAAGACGACATGATCACCCTCATCACCGGTCTGCCTGGTGCCTGCAAGACGCTCTGGACGCTTTCGTATGTCAAGGCGTTAGCGGAGAAGGAAGGGCGGCAGGTCTTCTATTCCGGCATCAAGGATTTGATGCTGCCCTGGACGGAAATCGATGCCGCAAAGTGGTTTGATTGCCCGAACGGTTCAATCATTGTCCTGGACGAGTGCCAGACGCTGTTCCGGCCTCGGTCGTTCGGGTCAAACGTGCCTGAATACGTCGCGAAGCTGGAAACGCACCGGCACCAGGGCCTAGACCTGTTCATCATCACGCAACATCCCCAACTGGTGGATACGAACGTGCGTCGGCTCGTCGGTCGTCACATGCATGCGGTACGAAAATTCGGTATGGCGGCGGCTACTCTGCATGAGTGGAACGCAGTTGTGGAGAACTGCGGTAAGCCTTCCGGCCGTGCTGATTCAATCAAACACCACTGGAAGTACGACAAGAAAGCGTATAGCTACTACAAGTCCGCCGAGGTGCATACGGTCAAGCGGAACATACCGTTCCGGGTCATCGTGCTCTTCGTCATTCTGCCTATCGCTATTGGCGTCCTTGGCTGGCGCTTCTACGGGTCGGTGAAGGATCGGACTAGTGCTGCGTCTGCGCCGGCGCCGGGCGTCCCTGGAGGGGCTTCTCCTGCGTTTGGCGGCCTGCAGCGTGGTGCTGGGTACCAGAACCCGATGGAGGACGCTAGGCAATATGCGTTTGAGAACACGGCGCGGGTCGATGGGCTGCCGCACACGGCTCCAAAGTATGATGCGATGACCAAGCCTGAGCACGTCCCGGTGCCTGCGGCGTGCGTGCATTCTGGCTCTCGTTGCCAGTGCTACACGCAGCAGGCAACCAAGCTTCAGGTGCCGCACAACCTTTGCCTTGACATTGCCCATAACGGGTACTTCCAGGAGTTCGAGGCGAACCGCGATAGGGCGCATCAGTCGGCGCAATACCTTTCGAGGCAGGATCGTCTGCCGATCTCGGGCGCAGAGTCCCGGGACAGGTCACCAGTCGCAGTGATGGGCGATGAGAACGGCTATGGCGTTCTTGGCCGACGCGGTCGCGGGGGTGCATTGTGATTCCGGCAGACTGGATGGCGGCGGAAGGCATTCCGGCTGCACCTGTGGCCACAGCATCGGCGGCCGAGCTGCTGTTGCTGTTTGTGTTTGTGATCGCTGTTTGTGTGTCCCTCAGACGCTGATGTGTCGGCGTCAAGCCGGCCCCGAAGGGGTGAAATATCCGCGCCGTCACGCAAATAACGAAAAGTAGTAAACCGGATCGCGCATATAGCGCAAATATATGTGACGCATCACGAAAAACATTGCATAAACGTGACGCGTCACGTAAAATGCAATCATTGGATAGGGGGATATATGGGCCGTAACTACATTGCTGAGAGAACGATTGCTGATCCGCGTGAGCGAGCTGCTGAAAAGGCTCGGCGCAAGCAGTTGAAGGCTAAACAGGTTGCGACTGATTTGGCCATCGTAGAGCGGTTGAACCGTAAATATGGGCCTGGTGGTGAAAGCGACTTATTTCAGCAGCAGGAGCCTCAGCCGAAGCGTGGTCGCGGCCGTCCCCGCAAGGATGATGCAATGACGCCAGCTGAGCGCGCTAAGCGGTATCGGGAGCGTCGCCGCCAAATGGCGAATAACGGTGACGTCACGCAAAATAACCAAACCCGTGACGTCACGAATAATGAAGATGTTGATTTCTGGCGCGGCATGTACGACGCGCAGTTGGAGCGCACGGTTGAGCTTGAGCGCCGGTTGAATGCTGGTGGTGGTAAACGTTGGACATACGCGCAAGTCACGGAAATTACGGAAAAGCGAATTTCCGAGCTTATGGCGGAGGCGGGTTCTAATGTTGATTCCGGTGACTATCACGCAGCCAGTCAAAAACGCAATTGGGCCTTTGGTTGCTATCTTGCTTGGTCAGAGCTCACAGGTTATGACCGTCCTGTTGAAGATCGTAAGCGGTTAGAGGGTATTTGCAACGCGTGGTAATCGTGACGCGTTACGAAAATGACGTCAAGCCGGCCCCGAAGGGGTGAAATATCCGGGTCTCCCAGGGAGAAGGTCACCAGGTGCGGTAACCAGTTCAGACCGGGTCGTCGCTTCAGGCGTCGGGCCGGATTTTCAGGCGGTTGCCATCGCCTCAGCGCCTACAGAGTGCAGGCTCTAACGCAAAACCCCTCGCTCCTGAAGACCATTCCGTCGATCGCGATCTGACCAAATAAAATTTGCGCCGGCGCGGCCAAAATCGACGACCTGGTTACGAAAAGCAGCTGACCAGGTCGAATATTGTTCGGTTCCAGTAAGGCAGACGGGCCGTGTCATAACCCAAGGCAGGGTCGTATCGACCCTGCGGGCTGTAGGAGTGGCACTGGAGGACTTGCCGCAGGCAAATCCGGAGGGCCGCGACGGCACGATATCATTACCCACGTGCAATTAGAGCTATTCGAATGGGAACCGCTCACAGAGGCGGAGAGACAGCACTGCCTGGGGGAGATCCGACGCGGCTACTGGTTCATCAGGAACACGCGACGCGGCTACAATGACGCGGCCCGGCGACGGCACTACCGCAACATTGCCAGGCATAAAAAACGCCTGCTCGAGGCAGGCGTGTCTAAACGGGAAATTCTGGACTTCTTAGCCGAGTGCAGGCGCCCTGGGTGACTTTAGCAGCCGGCGAGCTGCACGGCGCAACTTCCGCAGCAGATTTGACATAAGAACAATTATACGTATAAACCAATTGAAGATTGGCAAAGTTGCTAGCTCACTAAACGTTGAACTATTTGCACCGGTCCAGGTTTGCTGCAGCGGCTCTACTGGCACAAAAGCGAGGTTCTGCCGCTAAATGCATCGCGGTTTCTCACGACCAGCGGTTGTGTTCCATGTCACCGGGTTACTTTGCGGGCTTGTGGTTTGAACCAGCCCGCAGCCCTGCAGGAGGCGATCGTTTCCCATCGCAGGAATCGCCTCACGCTGCCGACCGGAGCTCCTGAGCGTGCTTCCGACGCCAGAAACGGGAGCTGCATGCTGCAAACGCGTCCGGCGATGCCGACTGGCGCCCCGGACGCTCGCCCCGGCCCGGATCACCGCAGGAAGAAGCCCGAGGGAAAGGGATCGTCGTCCTCAAGCACCCACTGATTGAAGCCGGCGATATGTGCGGTCCCGGTCACTTCGGTGATGGCGGCATCGTAGTTGCCGACCCTGGTGGTTCCGGTCACGCGCACGGTGAAGCTGCTGCCGACGATGCTGCCGTTCACATAAGGCTGGTCCAGGGCGAGTTGTCCGCGCAGGAACAGTTGCGCGGCGCGGCCGGAAGTGCCGGTTCCGGTTGGCGAGCGGTCCACTTCCCTGTCGGCAAAGATGCAGACATTGGACTGGTCGACGCCCTTGCGATTCGGCGCGCCGTCGACGATGGTGCCGTACAGTGCATCTAGGCCGGCTTCGACCGGATGCTGGACCTTCACCTTGGCCTTGACGGCGGCCTTGGTCTCCGCGCCGAGCTGGATCAGGGGGCGGACGCGCTCGGGCACGATGTCGAGCTTCGCCTGGGCGGCATTGATGTAGTAGTAGAAGGCGCCGCCGAAGACGATATCGCCGGTAATGCGGCCGAAGGTGGGCGTCTCGACTTCGAGGTCACGCATGTAAATGAAAGAGGGGACGTTGCGGAAGGTGACGGCGCCGGCGCGCTTGCCGTCCCATTCCACCCGGGCTTCGATGAAGCCGGCCGGCGCGTCGAACCCGATGCGGGTGACCGGCGTCGTTCTTTCCACGTACCCCATCTCGACGAGCACCCGGCCGAGGGCGATGATGCCGTGGCCGCACATGTCGCTGTAACCTTCGTTGTGGATGAAGATCACGCCGAAATCCGCTTCCGGCGTCGTCGGCGGCAACAGGTAGGCGCCGTACATGTCGGCATGCCCGCGCGGTTCGTTGATCAGGAACTGGCGGAGGTCGTCGCGGTGGGCTTTCAACCACGCGCGCTTTTCAAGAATGGTGTTGCCGGGAACCGGCGGCATGCCGGATACCAGGATCCGCAGGGGCTCGCCCCCGGTGTGTGCGTCTATGGTCTGGATGGTACGAACAAAGCTGGGCATTTCCGTTTTCCCTTTTTCATGCGGAGCGAACTGGCGGCCGGGCGAGCGCCGGGGCGGCCTCGCTCCCGCAGCCGAAGCTGCCGGCACCGTTCACGGGTCGCGGCAGCGTGTCCAGGCGTGCCATGCGACCCTGCATGCGCCGGCGCGAAAGGATACTCGCGCACGGCAGGTCGTGCAAATGCCCCGGCTTCGCTAGCCGCGCTGCGCGACGTCCGCGCCGGTCGGGCTCCATTGGTAAAGCCAGGTCTCGCAAAGCGGCGCACCGCCTGCCGTCATGTAGGCGCGCAAGTCGATCGGCGCCATGTTGCTGTCCGTCGGACGCAGGTCGAACATCAGGCGGTAGCCCTGCACATGCTCCAGCGGACGTGCGGAGGCCAGTTCGATTTCCCCGCGGGAGGCAGTCACCACGGGAATGACCTTGGCATCCTTGCCGAGCAGCTTGAGATTGCCGCCGACGAAGTCCACCACGAAGCGCCAGGAGAAATGCTTGCGCGGCTGCCCGACCACGCCACCGATACCGGTACGGGTGTGCGCCACGGTGGCGAGCGAGGGGTTGACCGGCATCTGGCGGCCCCAGTGCATACGATAGGAATACAGCAGCTCCTGCCCGGCCTGC
Source organism: Noviherbaspirillum sp. (assembly GCF_036563305.1). GTDB lineage: Bacteria > Pseudomonadota > Gammaproteobacteria > Burkholderiales > Burkholderiaceae_D > Noviherbaspirillum. The sequence continues at coordinate 82,853 of NZ_DATCMQ010000005.1, forward strand.
GGCTTCTCGGCGGGGTTCCAGAAGGCGACGATGTTGTCGAATGTCTCGTCGACGGTGGGGATCTCGACGAGCTGGATGGCGCCCCTGCCCCAGTTCGACTTCGGCTCGATCCAGAGGCTGGGCCGGCGGTCGTAGAAGACGCCGTCATCCTGGTAGTTGTCAAAATCGCGGTCGCGCTGCATCAGGCCGAAGCCCTTCGGGCTGTCGTCCTGGTAGGCGTTGAACCGCAACTGCGCCGGGTTCGTCAACGGACGCCAGATCCACTCGCCGTTGCCGCGCCACATCGACAGACCGTCCGAGTCGTGGATTTCGGGGCGCCAGTCGTTGGCTGCCGCAATGTGCCGATCGTTCTCGCCGAACTGGTACATGCTGGTCAGCGGCGCAATGCCGAGGCGCTCGATGGTCTTGCGGGGGTAAAGGGCGACATCGACATCCATCACCAGTGTCGCCCCCGGCTCGATCTCGAAGCGGTACGCACCGGCGATGCTGGGGGAGTCGAGCAGCGCATAGACCACGAGCCTGCCCGCCTCTTTCTTCGGCCGTTCCAGCCAGAAGTGGGTGAAGTTGGGGAATTCCTCGGGCCGGTCCATGCCGCAGTCGATCGCCAGCCCGCGCGCCGACAAGCCGTACTGCCAGTCCGAACCGACCGCTCGAAAATAGCTGGCGCCGAGGAAGGCGGCGACGTCGCGCGTCAGATCGGTATGGAAGTTGAGGCGGAAGCCGGCAAAGCCGAGATCCTTCGGCAGCTTGGCGGCGTTGAGCCCGCTTTTCCCGTAGTTGAACATGGCGGGGTCGTAGGCGATCTCGCGTGCGCGGCCGTCGACCACCTCGTGGATCTGCACCGGGGTCCTGAAGAACAGGCCGAGGTGGAAGAAGCGCGCCTGGAAACGCGCGGCATCGTCGCTCCAGAGCGCATGATCGGCCCGGTACTGGATGGCCTGGTACTGGTCCCAGTCGAGTTTCTCGACGTCCGCCGGAACCCTGTCCGGCACCGGCTGGTAAGCCCTTGCGGCGCGCTGGCGTGCCTCTCCCTTCAGCCAGGCATAGTCGAACGGGCGTGCTTCGCCGATGAACTTCGTGGTGCGTGGCCGGGCCGCTGCGGCGAGCAGCTGGGGATGAAAACCCGCCGCGGCAAGCGCAGCGAGTCCGCGCAGGATATGGCGTCTCTGCATAGGTCCTCTCGGTTTCCGGTTGGGAAAGGCGGCGCGCAGGAATGGCGCGCCGGAGCAAGGGCGCCGCGCGTGACAATGCATGAAGCTTGCGGGCGGCTCCGCCGTGCCGAGAGCTTAAGCGCGGCAGCGCGAGCGTTGTTTGTTCTAGATAAGAGTTTCTGCAGAAAATCCCGTCCTGGACGAGAAATGCAAGTGCCATGCGGACATGATTCCCGGATCGCGGAGCCGTGGCACCGGCGCCGGATGGCATGGCGTCCGAGTGCGAGAATGTGCAGCTGGACGCCAGGGTCAACCTTGCGCCGTCCGGCGGCATGGCGCGGACGTAATGGAGGCGGCGAAACGCCCTCTCCTGCCCCGGGCATCCGTGCCGGTGCTGTCACTACCGCGTGAACAGGACCTGCACCAGCCGCATCGCGGTGTCCGTCAACGTGCCGATCGACGGCGCGTAGCCCTGGTTGACCCAGCTCGACGCCAGCTGGATCACGCCGCCGAGCACTGCCAGGTGCAACAGTTCATCCTTGCCGTTCCCCTGCAGGGATAACGCTTCGCTGTTGCTGCGCGCGATCGCGCGCAGGGCGAGTTCGAATGCCTCGTCGACCGCCCGGCTCACGCCCCGGATCTCGACCAGGAACACGCGCGCCGAATGCGGCTCCCGCTGGAGCGCGGAGAAGTACGCATGCAGCATTCCGCGCGCACGCTGCTTGCGACCGCGCATGCCGCGTACCGCGTCCAGGCTTTCGCGATGCACCGCATAGGTCACTGCATTGAAAGCCGCGACCAGCAGCTCCTCGCTGTTGGCGAAGGATTCGTAGAAGTACCGTTCAGTCAGGCCGGCGGCTTCGCACACGGCCTTCACCGATGCGTTGCGGTACCCGCGCTCGCCATACACGGCGATGGCGGCGGCTATCAGGCTGTGACGGCGCAGCATGCGCCGTTCATCCTGGGACATGCCGCGATAAGGGCGAGGGGTGGGTGGTCGGGCGGCCATGCGCTATTTTGACACGACTTCTTGTCAGACCGCAATTGACAAGGTACAGTGTCAAAATTACTTCACGCACGGCGACCACCATGGCCATCACTCCCCCAGCTTCGACCGAGAACATGCTCGACGTCCTCATCATCGGCGCCGGCCTGTCCGGCATTGGCGCTGCCTGGCAGCTGCAGAAGCGCTGCCCGGGAAAGCGCTTCGCGATCCTGGAAGCACGCGACGCCATCGGCGGCACATGGGACCTGTTCCGCTATCCCGGCATCCGCTCGGACTCGGACATGTATACCCTCGGTTATGCGTTCAAGCCCTGGACCAATCCGAAGGCCATCGCGGACGGACCGTCGATTCGCGCCTATATCCGGGAAACCGCGGATGAAGCGGGTATCACGAGGCACATCCGCTTCCGCCAGAAAGTCGCGAGTGCCGCCTGGTCGAGCGAGGAGGCCTGCTGGACGGTCGTCGTCGAGGACCTGGCATCCGGCCGGCGCTACACCGTCCGCGCGCGCTTCCTCTACAGCTGCAGCGGCTACTACAGCTACGACGAGGCCTACCGCCCGCCATTCCCCGGCGAGGAACAGTTCCAGGGCACCTTCGTGCTGCCGCAATTCTGGCCCGAGGGGCTGAATTACGCAGGCAAACGCGTCGTGGTCATCGGCAGCGGCGCGACAGCGGTCACCATCGTGCCGGCCATGGCACAGACGGCGGCGCACGTGACGATGCTGCAACGCTCTCCTTCCTATGTCGTCACCCGGCCCGGGCAGGACCGCATTGCGCAGGGACTGCGGCGGGTTCTGCCGGAACGGTTCGCCTACAGCCTCACCCGCTGGAAAAACGTGCTGGTCGGCATGTTCTTCTTCCGCCTGGCGCGCAAGCGACCGGAGCCGTTCAAGCGCTACATCGTGCAGATGGCGGCGAAACAGCTGGGCCAGGGCTATGACGTCGGCACCCATTTCACGCCGCAGTACAAGCCCTGGGACCAACGGGTGTGCGCCGTGCCGGACGGCGACCTGTTTCGCGCGATCCGCAAGGGCGCCGCCTCCGTCGTCACCGGCACCATCGAATGCTTCACCAGCACCGGCATTCGCCTGCAGTCCGGGCGTGAGCTGCCGGCTGACATCGTGGTGGTCGCGACCGGCCTGAAGCTCAATGTGCTGGGCGGCGTCAGCCTCACCGTGGACGGCGTCCCGTGCGTGCCGAACGAGGCGATGGCCTACAAGGGCATGATGCTGAGCGACGTACCCAACATGGCGATGGCGTTCGGCTACACCAACGCGTCGTGGACGCTGAAGGCGGACCTCACCGCCGGCTATGTCTGCCGCCTCCTGCAGTACATGGACCGCACCGGGGCGGCGATCGCCGTGCCGCGGCGCGAAGCCGGCGTCGCGCCGCAGCCCTTCCTCAACTTCACCTCGGGCTACGTGCAGCGGGCACAGCACCTGCTGCCCAAGCAAGGTTCGCGCACGCCCTGGCAGGTGTACCAGAACTACCTGCAGGACCTCGTCGCCATCCGCTTCGGCCGCGTGGCCGACGGCGTCATGCGCTTCGGCGCCAAGGGAGCCATGCCATGAATCTGAAAGACAGGGTGGCGGTCGTCACGGGCGCAGGCGGCGGCATTGGCCGCGCCACTGCCCTTTCGCTCGCGCGCCGAGGTTGTCACCTTGCGCTGGCCGACATCGATGACAGCGGGTTGATGCAGACGGCGGCCCTGGCCAAGGCCGCGGGCGCGCGCGTCAGCACGCATCGCCTTGACGTGGCAGACCGCGAATCGGTGCGCGCGCTGCCGGCCGTCGTGAACGCGGCGCATGGCCGCGTCGACGTGCTGGTGAACAATGCCGGGGTCGCGCTGGGCGGCAACTTCGAGCAGGTCAGCGAGGCGGATTTCGACTGGCTGATGGACATCAATTTCAACGGCGTGGTACGCATGACGCGTGCCTTCCTGCCCTACCTGCACGCTGGCAGCAGTTCGCGCATCGTCAATGTCTCGAGTCTCTACGGCCTGGTTTCGCCGCCGGGCCAGGCTGCATACTCGGCCAGCAAGTTCGCGGTACGCGGATTCTCGAATGCCTTGCGTCACGAGCTGGAAGGTTCTACCGTCGGCGTGACCGTCGTGCATCCGGGCGGCGTCGCCACCTCGATCGCACGCAGCGCGCGGACCCCGGCCGGCGTGCCGGAGGAGGAAGTGCGCAAGCGCAAGGCGCTGACCGAGAAAATGCTGCGCATGCCGGCGGAAAAGGCAGGCGAGATCATCGTGCGCGGCATCGAGCGGGACAAGGCACGGATCCTGGTCGGGACCGATGCGAAAATCGTGTCGCTGATCGAACGCCTGGCGCCGGTCCGCTACTGGCAACTATTGAAGAAGGGAGTCCAGCAATGAGCATCATTCTGACGGCGGCGGCAATCATGGCCATGCTCGTCCTGGCCGGGGCGGCCGGCCTGGCGCTGTTCACCTGGTGGACCGCCCGGCGGGTGGAGGCCGGCATGCCGCCGCAAGGCCGCTTTGTCGATGCCGCCGGCGTGCGGTTTCATGTCACCGAACAGGGCAGCGGGCCCGGCGTACTGCTGATCCACGGACTGGCGGGCCAGATGCGCCACTACACCTACGGCGTGGCATCACAACTCGCGCGGGAATACCGGGTTGTCGCGATCGACCGGCCGGGCTCGGGTTACTCGGTGCGCGACGCATCGACCCCGGCCGACCTGTCTACCCAGGCAGCATCGATCGCCAGCCTGATCGACACGCTGCAACTCGGACCGGCTCTCGTCACCGGGCATTCGCTCGGCGGCGCCATCGCCCTCACGCTGGCCGTCGAGCATCCGCAACATGTCGCCGGACTCGCCCTGGTCGCGCCGCTGACGCATCCGCCGGAAGACGATGCTCCGCCCGCGGCCTTCCGCGCCCTGACCATTGCATCGCCCTTCCTGCGCAAGGTCTTCGCATGGACGTTGGCGATTCCGGGGTCCATCGCCGGACGGCACGCCGTCCTCGACCAGGTGTTCGGACCCGAGCCGGTGCCCGCCGATTTCGGCACGCGTGGCGGTGGCCTGCTCGGACTGCGTCCCAGCCATTTCATCGCTGCGTCGCGCGACCTGCAGGCGGTTCCGCTGCGCCTGTCCGCCATTGCGGCCCGCTACGCTGAACTGCGGACGCCGGTCGGCATCCTGTTCGCCCGCGGCGACCGCATCCTCGACTGGCGGGCGAACGGCGACGCGCTTGCCGCGAAGGTGCAGGGCGCGCGCCTGAAAGTGGTTGACGGCGGACACATGCTGCCGGTAACGCAGCCCGACGTCACGGCCGACTTCATCCGGGAGTGCGCGGAGCAGGCATTCCGGACCAGCCGCGCAACCTGAGCGCAACCCCGCCGCCTTTACCGCGCCCCGACAGGTATCGGCAGGCTGCTTGACCGGGCACAAGGCCGCGCACGGGCATGGCTGGGGACAATGACGGCACGCCCATCACTTGCCCCTGCCATGAAGACCGAGAAGCAAAAGATGCTCGCCGGCGAGCTCTACGATCCGAACGACGCGCAGCTCGTCGCTGAACGGCGTCGCGCCCGCGACCTGCTGCTGCAGATGAATGCGACACGGGAGGACCAGCTGCAGGAAAGGCAACGCTTGCTGGCCGAACTGCTGGGCAGCGACACCGACGCGTTGATCCAGCCCCCTTTCTACTGCGATTACGGCACGAACATCACCCTTGGGGAGAAGGTCTTCATGAACTTCAACTGCGTGGTGCTGGACGTGGCGCCGGTGCATGTCGGCAGCTTCGTGCTGTTCGGCCCGGCGGTACAGATCTACACCGCGACGCATCCGATGCGCGCGGCAGAGCGCAGGGGCGGCCTCGAAGGCGGCAAGCCGATCGTGATCGGCGACGACGTATGGATCGGCGGCGGCGCGGTGGTCTGTCCCGGCGTGACCATCGGTGCCCGCAGCGTGATCGGCGCGGGCAGCGTGGTGACGAAGGACATACCGGAAGACGTGTTCGCGGCCGGCAATCCCTGTCGCGTCATCCGCGCCCTCGCGGGCTGAAGGCGCCCCTCATCGCTGCGGCGCCTGTACCGTGAACCCGATCAGGCGCGCCACCACCGCGGCGAGGTAGATCAGGCCGACGAACATCTCGACCGAGGCGACCGCGCGGGCCTGCGGGCTGAGCGGGATCACGTCGCCGATGCCGGTGCTCGAGAGCAGCGCGAAGCTCAGGTAGTTCAGTTCGGTCCAGGTGCGCGCGGCCTCCGGATTGACGGCGGCGGCAAAGGTACCCGGCTGCAATGCCTGTATCAGCACGAACAGATGGGTGAAGGCCCAGGCCAGCAGCGTGAACGTGGCGCCCGCCGCGAACAGTTCGTCGGTGGTCGCCCGCCGGTCGCCCATCATGTACGCCACCAGGCTGCCCGCCGCGTAGAAATAGAACAGGGCCTCCAGCCCCGCCGACCATGGCACCAGTTGCGGCAGGCTGAAGACCATCTGCAGCAGGAGCAGCACCGTGACAGGTACCGCGATGCTGGCGCTGATCCATGCCAGTCCGGGGGTGCGCCGCACCATGTACACCGTCAGGTTGAGCACCACGATGCCGAACAGGTTGAAGGCGACATGCCCGGCAGGCGTGGTTTCTATCATCGGGTAGAGGAGCATGCCGAGGATCTGCACGATTAGCAGAAAGGCGCAGGGGTGGCGGCGGCTGCGGGCGAGGAGCTGGAGCGACTTCATCGATGCCATACGGCTCCCTTTCAGCAGGTCACAGGCGTTCGACGATCGTGACGTTGGCCATGCCGCCGCCTTCGCACATGGTCTGCAGTCCGTAGCGCTTGTTGCGGTGTTTCAGGGCATGGACCAGCGTCGTCATCAGCTTGGTGCCGGAGGCGCCGAGCGGATGGCCGAGCGCGATCGCGCCGCCGTTCACGTTCAGCCGCGCCGGGTCCGCCCCGGTTGCCTGCAGCCACGCGAGCGGTACCGAAGCGAAGGCCTCGTTCACCTCGAACAGGTCGATGTCGTCGATCTTCATGCCGGCCTTTTCCAGGGCGCGCAGGGTGGCCGGAATCGGCGCTTCCAGCATGATCACCGGATCGTGCCCGAGCAGGGACATGTGATGAATGCGCGCCAGCGGCTGCAGGCCGAAGGTCTTCAGTGCCCTGTCGCTGACAACCATGACGCCGCTGGCACCGTCGCAGATCTGGCTGGCGTTGGCGGCGCTGATCACCCCGCCCTCCTGCAGCAGCTTGACGCCCCGGATGCCCTCCAGCGACGCGTCGAAGCGGATGCCTTCGTCCACCGTATGCAATTCACCGTTCCCGGCTCCGCCTTCATCGGCAGTACGCGCCTGGACCGCCATGACTTCGTCGCGGAACAGGCCCTCGCGGGTGGCCGCAATCGCCTGCTGGTGGCTGCGCCACGCATACTGGTCGAGTGCATCCCGTGACAGGCCGTATTTGCGCGCCACCATCTCGGCGCCGACGAACTGGCTGAAATCCTCGATGCCGTCATACCGCGCCCGGATGCGCGGGCTCATGTAGTAGCCCATGCCGTTCTTGCGCGGCAGCGCGCTCGCGCTGAACATCGGCACCCGCGTCATGCTCTCCACGCCGGCGGCGATCACCACGTCCATCGTGCCGGCCATGACGGCCTGTGCCGCGAAATGCAGCGCCTGCTGCGACGACCCGCACTGGCGGTCCACCGATGTGCCCGGCACCGATTCCGGCAGCGTCGAGGCCAGCACCGCGTTGCGCGCAATGTTGGTCGACTGCTCGCCGACCTGGCTCACGCAGCCCATGATCACATCCTCGACCGCGGCCGGGTCGATACGGGCACGGGCGACCAGTTCGTCCAGCACGCCCGCGGCCAGGTCCACCGGGTGCCATCCCGAGAGGCGGCCGCCACGGCGGCCGCCGGCGGTCCTTGTCGCAGCGACGATATAAGCTTCGGCCATGATTGTTGTCTCCTTTGTTCGTTGAAAACTGTCCGGGCGGTGCTCAAATGACACCGGCGTTCTGCAGTGCGGCAATCCGCCCGGCGTCGATACCCCAGTCGCGCAGGATCGCGGCGCTGTGCTCGCCCGGCTGTGCCGGCGGCGACGGCGTGTCCGGCCTGCTGTCGCTGAAGCGCGGCGCCGGCGCAGGCTGGATGATTCCGTCGAGGTCGACGAAGGCTTGGCGCGCGACGTTGTGCGGATGGCGCGGCGCCTCGTCCCAGTCGAGCACGGGCGCGAAACAGGCGTCCGTCCCTTCGAGCAGCGTGCACCATTCGGCCCGGGTCCGCGTCCGGAACAGGTCCGCAAGACGCTGCCTGAGCAATGGCCAGGCGCCGCGGTCGTTCTGTGCGCGAAAGGCCGGGTCGTCGATCCCGCAACGCTCGAGCAGCAGCGCATAGAACTGCGGCTCGATGGCGCCGATGGCGACGTACTTGCCGTCGGCACAGGCATAGGTGCCATAGAAATGGGCGCCGCCGTCCAGCAGGTTCTCGCCGCGGCGATTGCTCCACGTGCCCGCGGCGCGGAAGCCGTACATCATCGCGGACAGCAAGGCGGCGCCGTCGGTCATCGCCGCATCCACCACCTGGCCCTTGCCGGTGCGGCCGGCCGAGAGCATGGCCGCGAGTACGCCGAAGGCAAGCATCATCGCGCCGCCGCCGAAGTCGCCGATGTAGTTGAGCGGCACCGCGGGAGGCTCCCCGGCCTTGCCGATCGCATGCAGCGCGCCGGAGAGGGCGATGTAGTTGATGTCGTGCCCGGCCGCGTGCGCCAGCGGCCCTTCCTGGCCCCAGCCGGTCATGCGCCCGTAGACCAGGCGCGGATTCCGCGCGAGGCAGGCGTCGGGGCCGAGGCCGAGGCGCTCCATCACGCCGGGACGAAATCCTTCGATCAGCGCATCCGCCTGCGACACCAGGTCCAGGACGATGTCGGTGGCGCCCGGCTGTTTCAGGTCGATCGCCAGCGAACGGCGTCCGCGCGCAGTGACGTCGAAACGCATTTCCTCGACGACCACGCTGGCGCCGCTGCGGCGCCGGTCGATACGGATCACCTCCGCGCCCATGTCGGCGAACATCATCGCGCAGAACGGCGCCGGCCCGAGGCCGACCATCTCGATGATCCTGAGTCCCGCCAGCGGACCTGCCATCGCACTCTCCCGACTATCCGAAACCGCCATACTATCCCGGCGGCGGCGGACTTGCACCAGGGCACGGACGTATCCGCCGCGCCCGTCGCGTCCACGTCATCCCGCGTGTGCGAGCGGGTTGTCCTGGCGCGCGCCGGACAACCCGAGCTGTTCCGCAAGCGCGGGCAGGATTTCCTCGGACCGCGCGGCCAGCGTGAGCGAGAACAGATGATCGGCACGGGTGATGCCGAGGTTGACGGCGGCAAGCGGCTTGCCCTGTTCGGCAGCCAGCATGCACAGGCGGTAGGCGGAATGCACCATCAGCGACGAACCCACCACCAGCATTGCGCCGGCCTGCTGCAGCAGCGCGTGCGCCCGTTGCTTGCACTCGGGCGGCACGCCGTCGCCGAAGAACACCACATCCGGCTGCAGCACGCCACCGCAATGCGCGCATCCGGGAACCGTGAAGGTGGACAGGTCGGCCGGTTCGAGCAGCGCGTCGCCGTCCGGCGCCGGCGCTGCAGCGTGCGCGGACCAGAACGGATTGACGGCCTCCAGCAGCGCTTGCATACGACTGCGCTCCAGCCGCCCTCCACACGTCGTGCAGCGGACGACACGGATCGAGCCGTGCAGCTCGACCACCTGGCGACTGCCTGCGGCGAAATGCAATCCATCGACGTTCTGGGTGACCACGCCAGGCACGATGCCACTGGCTTCCAGTGCGGCAAGGGCGAGATGCCCGGGATTGGGCTGCGCCGTCCCGAGCAGGCGCCAGCCGACCATGCTGCGCGCCCAGTAGCGCTTGCGCACGGATGCATCGGCGCGGAATTCGGGCCCTTGCACCGGCATCCGCCCGCGCCGCACGCCGTGCGCGTCCCGGTAATCCGGAATGCCGGAGGCGGTACTGAGGCCGGCACCCGTGACCACCACGACCGGCCCCCTGCCCTGCAACCACTGCTGCAGCTTTCCTGCGTCTTCCTTCAAGCTCATGGGCGTAGCATCTCGTTTTCCTGGGCGCATGTTCGCACACCGGGCGAGGCCGCGCAGCCACCGGACATGCGGCGCTCCTGCGCTGCAACGAATGCGCGTACCGCCGGATGGACGCCGGAGCGCCAGCGCGCACCGGAAAACAGGGCAGCGTGGCCGGTGGCAGGTTCTGTATGGCAGACGCGCAGCGCATCGGAAATGCCGGCGCACAGGGCATGCGCCGCGTGCGTCTGGCCGGCCCCGCAGATTGCGTCGTCCGCGCCTTCGATGGTCATCAGCGCGGTGTCCCGGATCGCTGCCAGGCGCACCGGCCTGCCGCGCCACGAAAAGCGACCCCGCGGCAGCGCCGCCTGCCGGAACACCCGGTCGATCGTCGACAGGTAAAACTCGGCCGGCAGGTCGACCAGGGACAGTTCATCCTGGTAGCAGCGCCTTGCTTCTTCCAGCCCTGCCCGGTCCAGGACGCCCAGGCCGGCACAGGTCTGCAGCAGCGCGGCCATGCGGCCCGGCGCATCCGCACCGAGAAGGCACGCGGCCTGGAGAAAGCCCGGTGCAACGCGTCGTCCCGCCCCGGCAAATTCCCCCGGAATCGTCGCCGTCATCGCCTGTTCGAACAAAGCCAGCGGAGCAGCACGCGCGGCCAGCCCGGTGAACGTCGCGTTGATGCGCGGATCGACCGGCCCACACATCAGTATCAGGCTGCGCGGCGTAGCGGGGTCGCCGTCCTCCGCCAGCAGGGCGGCGGCCGCCAGGACCGGAGGGCACGACTGGCAGATCCCGGCGAGATGGACGCCGGGGCCGATCTCGCGCAGGAAGACAAGCAGGTACTCCAGGTAGTCGTCGATATCGAAGCGGCCCGCGGCGACCGGGACGTCGCGGGCATTGCGCCAGTCGGTCACGAAGACGTCATGCCCACCGAGCAATGCGCCGACGGTGTCGCGCAGTCGCGATGCATGGTGTCCCGACAGCGGCGCGACGAGCAGAATCTTCGGGCGTGGCAAGTCTTGCTGGCGGCGGAAGCGGACCAGGTTGCAGAACGGCAGGCGCAGCACGACTTCCTGGCGCACCGCAGAAAAGTCGCCGTCAGCTGCGGGCGCGCCGCCGAGCACGAACGGCGGCGCGTCGCCGCTCACCTGCAGCGACGCCAGCAGCTCCAGCGCAGCAGCAGCCGCATCCGATCCGGGCAGGGCATCGCCGAAGGGCCGCCATGTCTGGATCGCGGCAAGCATCGCACTGCGCGCCGGTGTGCACCATGCCGCGGCGTCCAGGTAGGTCCGATAGATATCGTGGTTCATCTCAGGTGGAAGGGCATGTCCGGCAGCCGGAAGGCAACCGGGCATGCCTGATGCGGGCGTTTACGATGACAGGGATACGGCGGGAACGCCGGGACGTCGCGCCAAGAACTGAGCGACGTCAAGGTGCGGACGACATGGCGTCCGGGATGCAGCGCCGCGGCATTGCCTGCCGGTGTGTTACGCGATCGCGCGCTTCTGCGCCTCGGTGATCGTCCAGTAGTAAATGGTGCTGCCCGCGACGGTTTCGGTTTTTTCCGGCGGCCACTCGTCGCCCATGTCGAAGGCGTGCGACACGACCCGCGTGCCGACTTTCAGTTGCCGCCAGAGTTGCGGGCGCAGTTCGCGGTTGATGCTGTTGAGCAGGTACAGCGTGACCACGGAGGCATCGGAAAGATCGGTCTTGAACAGGTTGCCGACATTGAACTTGACCTTGTCGGTCACCTTCGCCTTCGCCGCATTCGCGCGTGCCTCGGCGATGCGTTGCGGGTCGATGTCGATGCCGATGCCGCGTGCGCCGTATTTCCGCGCGGCCGTCACCACCATCCGGCCGTCGCCGCAGCCGAGGTCATAGACCAGGTCGCTCTTCCGGACGTTCGCGATCTCCAGCATGCGGTCGACCACCTCCTGCGGCGTCGGCACATAGGGCACGTCGAGCTTCGGCCCGGCTTTCTGGGCCCAGGTGCGCGGTGCAATCGATGCGACGGCGGCGGCGGCGCACAGGCGGAGGGTATTGCGGCGCACGGTGAAGGACGCCTGCGGAAAGGGCTTGGTCTTCATGCGGACTCCGGTTGGAATGCGTGGGCGGTTCCGATCCGATGGGCCGGCGTACGGGAAGTTCTCGAATTTGCGCTGGCGCTAGTCGCTGGCATCCGCGGCAACGAATTCCTGCGCCTGTACCGGGGCCGCGCCGCGCGCCTCGGTACCGGTCGGGAAATGCCGGCAACCAAGACTGCCCAATGGCAACGGCTGGAACGAAATGAAATGAGCTGTCGCGGACATGCCGCGCTAGCGTGAAGGCAGCGCCGGCGACGTTGAAGCGGGCCGCGCGGCAGGCCGATGCGGGGGGATCAAAGGCATGTCAGAAGGGGTTGGCCCGATCAGCCGGGCGACGGACCTCGTGGTCTGAGGCCCGGCTCGGTGAAAAGACGGGGCTGCGTCGAACCTCTTGCCGGGCGCGCAAGGCAAGGATTCACCGGCGGATGCCGGCGCAGTCCGGCGCCGAAGACACCGGGACGCGACCGACGCGGCAAGTCTGGGTGCCATGCCATTCCATTCCTGCGCGGCCTCGCTATACTCGCTGTTTTCCAGCCGACACCCGAAGACGCCAATGCACCAGCCGCCGATCCGCAAGGAATGCCCTCCGGGCGCCTGCACCTGCGCGCGCGAGCAGCTGGCGGACGCCCCGGCGCATGCCCTGCGGATCCTGCTGCTGACGAAGGAGGAGGAGAAAAAGCTGGTCGCGCGCATCGAAGGGCTGCGCAGCCTCGCCGAACTCCGCCATCTTGCCGCCCGCATGCATGAACAGCTCGGCATCGTGCTGCGCGTGGCGCCGGGAAGCAGTGAAGTGCGCACGGTGCGCGGCATCAGCATCACCCTCGACGAGCAGCCGGGACTCTGCCGCAAGACGCGGCAGGCTGTGCCCGCCGCCGTACGCCGCTGCCTGGAACGGAATCCGGAAATCGTCTACGCCATCCTGAACGAACAGGGCCTGCTGCGGGATGCGTGAGCGGCGCTTGTCCAGGCAGCCGGCCACCTCCGTCGCCCTGCCCGCCTCGCCGGCTGCCCGCTAGCCGGCCGTCAGCATCCGCAGGTCGCGCGGCGCCTCCGGCATGTCGTCCCAATCTTCAGGATGACAGGTGAATACCAGCACCTGATGCCGGCGTGCGGCGTCGCGCAACGCGCGCTTCAAGCGCGCGCGCCGTTCCGCATCGGTGTGAACCACCGCGTCGTCGAGAATCAGCAGGGTCGGCATGCCGGCCTCCTTCAGCAGGTCGGCATAGGCGAAACGGCCGAGCAGGCCGATCTGTTCCTGGGTGCCGAAACTGAGCTGCTCCGGCTCGGCGGCCGCGCCTTCTCGTACCAGGCTGCTCAGGGTCAGCTGTTCGCCGAGCGCGAGTTCCGCCTGCGGAAACAGCTTGCGGAAGTAATGTTCCATGCGCGCCAGCAGCGGTGCCTGCAGCTTCTGCACGGCCTTGTCCCGTTCCTCGACCAGAACCGCATGCAGCTTCGCCAGCCCGCTCGCGCGCAACGCGATTTCGGCGTGACGCCGCCCGAGCTGCTCGGCCTGCGCGGCGGCCTCCGCGAGCTGTTCGCCCAGGCCGCTGGCGCCGACCTGTTCCAGCCGCGTCCGCAGCGCGACGATCTCGTTTTGCAGCCTGGCGTGGGCCTCGCGCTGGTTGGCGGCGGCGCGCATCAGGCTGTCGGCTTCGTCGTCGTCGACGTCGGCGGCAAGCGTGTCCACCTCCGCCCGCAACTGCCGCGCCTGCACCGCCAGCTTCTCTTCCTGCGCGGCCGCCTCGACCAATGCGCGCTGCGCGTCGGCGCGCCTGGCCTGCCCTTCCGCACCCTCGATCCGGGAACGGCGCCCCGCAAGCTCATCCCCGAGCGAGGCGGCACGCGCAGCCAGCATCAGGTGTTCATCATGCAGCTGGCGGGACTGCTGCTGGCAGGCCTGGAAACGGGCTTCCGCCTGGCCTGCCGCCGCGCGCGCCTCGTCGACGCCGCTGGCGCCGCCGGCGGCGGGCAACCCGTCCAGCCGCACCTGCAGCGCCTGCAGCCTGGCCTGGCCCTGGCCGATTGCGTCGCCCAACGCCTGCAGTCCTGACGGCGCGTGAATCTTCAGCTGCTTCTCCAGGCTTTCCAGTTCCTTCTGCTGCGCCTCGTGCTCGGCCAGGCGCGCCTCGCCATCCGCCAGGCCGGAAACGCCGAGTTGAAGCAGCAAGGTTTCCCGTTGCGCCTGGCGCTCGCGAAGGGTGGCCGCAATTTCACTCGCCGCGGACGTCCCGGGAATCAGGCGGAATTCACCGACGTCCCGCACGGCCAGTACCGCCTCGCCCTCGAGCAGCACCTGTCCGGTGCCTGACAAGGCAGCGCCATCGAGCACCACCGCGCTGCCCGGAGCGAGCCGGAAGGCGATGCGGGTGCCGGCCGCCTCGGCCTTTGCCTGCAGGCTGGCAATCTCGGCGTCGAGTGCGCGCAGCCTGCGCAGCAGGGCGACGTCGATGCGTGTCGTCTCCAGCGCCGTTCGGCAGGCGGCGGCCTGCTCGCGCAGGGACTGCGCCGCCTGCAGTGCCTGCTGCAGGCGCGCCAGCTGTTCCTGTTCAAGCGCCGCCTGCTCGCGCAACTGCTGTGCCTGCTCCGCGGCGGCCGCGGCCTGCAGCGCCCGACGCGCCCGCTCCAGCGCGCCGGCGGCGGCTTCCTCGGATTGCCGGACCTCTAGCCAGCGGGCGTGCACCGCCTCCCCGGACTGCTGCGCGGCTGCCCGGTTGGCTTCCAGCGCCTGCATGGCGGCGAGTTCCTGCTGCGCCTGCTGCTCGCGCTCCTGCAGCAGCAGGATGCGTTCCGCAATCGCCTCGCGCAAGCTGTCGAGCTGGGCCAGCCGGTCGCGCGCCTCGCGCAGCGCGGCGAACCGGCGGCGCGCTTCTTCGGCACGTGCGGCCAGCGCTTCCCAAGGCCTGCGCCGGCCGACCTCGTCGGACTCGGCCTGCAGCCGCGCCAGCCGCTCGACGTCGGCGGCGAACGCGTCCTGGGTCTTCTGCAACTGCTGCAGGCGCTCGCGCGCGGCCTTCAGCGCGGCATCGGCCTCCGCATAATCGCCGGTCGGCTGGCCGGTGCGCGGCGTGAGCAGCTTGTGCAGTTCCTTCTGCACGGCGGCGATCAGCACGTCTTCGCCCTGCTCCACCTTGCCGCCCGCCAGTTCCCCCAATGCCTGCCGCAGGTGTGTCCCGGCGTGGGCGGCAGGGCCGGCAAGCTCATGTCCCTGGCCCTGCGTGATCCACAGCAGCCCGGGAATGCCGCCGTGCTGGGCGGTCGAGGCGCCGCGTCCCGGCATCGAGAAGCGCAGCAGCGCCGACAGCATCTCCTCGGCGCCGTCGCCGCTGTACTTCTCGCGTCCGTCATCGACCAGCAGCTCGCACTCCTGTCCCTTGATGAAGCGCTTGCGCAGGCGATAACTGCGGCCGCCGGTCTCGAACTCCACCAGCACCTGCGGACGCGCGGCCGGCGACTGCCAGGGAACGACGTGCGACAGGACCGAGGAACGATATCGCTCGAGGAAAACGGTGCGGATGGCGGTGGCGATGCTGGTCTTGCCCGCCTCGTTGGGGCCGGTGAAGATGTTGATGCCGTCCTGCAGGCCGTCGATCACCAGCTGGCCGCTGAACTTGCGGAAATCCTCGATGACGATGCGCCGCAGCTTCATTGCCGTGCCCCCAGCGCCTGCTGGAAGCGCGCCAGCAGCAGCAGCGCTTCGGTTGCCGCGGCGCGCTCCGCGGGTATCTCCTGCTCGGCGCGCAAACGTTCCACCGCACCGGCGAGATAGCCGCCGCGCGCACCGAGCGCGGCAAGATCGGCGTCGGTCGGCAGGAAGCGCAGTCCGGACAGGTCATGCCGCAGCGCCCGCACGCGGGCGGCCGCGGTCTCGATCGCCTGTTCGAGCGCGCGGTGTCCGGCAAGGTCGACGCCGCCGTCCGCTTTCAGCATCAGCACGTCCCTCGCCCCGAGGCTGGCGAGCCGTCCGGCCAGCACATCGACGTCGCTGGCCACGGCCAGGGTCTCATCCCAGCGCTGCCAGGTGTACTTGCTGCTGCGATGGGGGGTCACTTCCGGCACGCTGCCGGGCGCGGCGATGCGCACCTCGAGCAGCATGCCCGACGCGTTGTTGGTGAAGCGGTCGGTCTCCGGCGTGCCCGAATACCAGGTCCGGTCGTCGATCTGAAACATGCCGTGCCAGTCGCCCAGCGCAAGATAGTCCAGGCCGGCGCGCGCGCACCGGTCGGCGGCAATCGGATTGGTCGCCTCGATGCCTTCCGGCAGGCGCTCGGCCACGCATCCATGAGACAGGCCGACGCGCACGATGCCGGGGGCGGTCGCCATGTCGTCGAATACGGCGGTGACGTCGTCCATCGTGTGGCGCTGGGCGAGGGGCGCCGCGAGCACGGCGCAATCGCCGACCTCGACCACCATGGGCTTCAGGCAGACATGCACATTGGATGGAACGCAATCGAGTGCGGCGGCGCGGGTCCAGACGCTTTCGGCCAGCCCCGCGTCATGATTGCCCGGAATCATGACCCAGGTTCCGGCGTAGCCGGCAAGCGCGCCGAACAGCCTGCGGATCACGCGGTCGGAGACAGTCTGCTGGTCGAATACGTCGCCCGCCACCAGCACCGCCTGCACCTGCCGCTCCGTGGCCAGGGCCGCGATCTTCTCGACGGCCTCGAAACGGGCCTCGCCCAGCAGCGCCGCCTCCTCTGCGCTGAACTGGCCGAAACGGCTGCCGATCTGCCAGTCGGCCGTATGCAGAAAATGCACCATCGATAGTTTTCCTCAAGACGCCGGCGGACTGATTCGCGGATGCTGGGCAGTTGGGCCGGCGCAAGCGGAAATTCTACAGAAAGGACGGTATGGGCATACAGTATTTTCCTGCCTGCCCCGCCTGCGGCCTTCCTGATCCTTCGCCGCGGGGCTGGTAAACTGCGCGCCCCGCCGCCGGTGAACCTCGCTTTCACCCGCGCATCAGATACCGGTCGGCCTGCCGGACTTGCAACAGGTAAACATTGAGGAGCAAAACCATGAACGAACCGAAGACCGCCGCGGAGAACGACGCGAAGCCGTCATTCATGCGCAGGATCTCCATCGCCTTCGGCGCCTTCTTCCGCAGCTTTTCTGACGGCGAGTTCGCCCGCGAGGTGGACCGCATCGACCGGCACGGCGCGGCGGCTGCCGCGCCCGCCGCAACGGCACCGGAGGCGCCGAAGCCTGCGCCTCCCGTCTTGAAGGAGGCGGCGCCCGACGCCGCGCTGCAACTGCTGGGCCTGCTGCAGCGGGATGCGCGCCTGATCGATTTCGCGATGGAAGACCTCTCCGCCTATTCCGACCAGGAAATCGGCGCCGCCGCGCGCGTCGTGCACGAAGGCTGCCGCAAGGTGCTGCGCGAGCACTTCACGATCGAACCGGTGCGCGCGGAAAGCGAAGGCAGCCGCGTGGTACTGGACGAAGGCTTCGACGCCGCGGCCGTGCACCTGACGGGCAACGTGGTTGGCGGCCCGCCGTTCAAGGGCAGCCTGACGCATCGCGGCTGGCGGGCGTCCGAAGTGCGGCTGCCGAAACTGGCCGAGGCCCATGATGCGAGCGTGGTGGCGCCGGCCGAGGTGGAACTATGAGCACCGCCCGCTATGCGATCGGCATCGACCTCGGCACCACCCATTCGGCGCTTGCCTGGACTGAACTCGGCGCCGCCGACGGCGACCGCACCGTGCACGGCATCCTGCCGGTGCCGCAGCTGACGGCGCCGGGTGCAGTCGAGGCGTTGCCGCTCCTGCCGTCCTTCCTGTACCTGCCGCATGCCGACGAGCTTGCGGCAGGCGAACGCAGCCTGCCATGGAGCGGCGAGCAGCCGGACATCGTTGGCGAGCTCGCGCGCAGCCGCGGCGCGGGCACGCCGATCCGTCTTGTCTCGAGCGCCAAGAGCTGGCTTTGCCACCCCGCCGTCGACCGCCGCGCGGCGATCCTGCCGGCGGACGCACCGCCCGAAGTGGCACGCGTGTCGCCGTTGCAGGCGTCGGTACGCTACCTGGAGCACCTGCGCGCGGCATGGGACCACGCCCACCCGGACGCGCCTTTCGCCGACCAGGATGTCACCGTCACCATTCCGGCCTCCTTCGACCCCGCCGCGCGCGAGCTGACGGCCGAGGCGGCGCGGATCGCCGGCTTTGCCTCGCTCACCCTGCTGGAGGAACCGCAGGCCGCGCTCTATCACTGGATACAGGCCAGCCAGGGCCGCTGGCGCAAGGACGTGAAGCCGGGCGACGTGATCCTGGTGATCGACGTCGGCGGCGGCACGAGCGACTTTTCGCTGATTGCCGTGGTCGAGCGCGAGGGCAACCTGGAGCTGCACCGGGTGGCCGTCGGCGACCATATCCTGCTGGGCGGCGACAACATGGACCTGACGCTGGCGCATGTCGTCGCGCGCAAGCTGGCGGCAAACGGGTCCACGCTCGATCCATGGCAGATGCGCGCGTTGACCTACGCCTGCCGTTCCGCGAAGGAGACCCTGCTGTCCGATGCCGGCGTCGAGAACGTGCCGCTAGTGGTGCCGAGCCGCGGTTCCCGGCTGATCGGCGGTTCGATCCGCACCGAGCTGACCCGCGACGAAGTCGGCGCGGTCATCCTCGAGGGCTTCTTCCCGCAGGTCGACGCGAGCGCCCGCCCCGCCACCCGCACCCGCGCCGCGCTGACCCAGCTCGGCCTGCCATTCGCACAGGACGCCGCCGTGAGCCGGCACCTGGCCGCCTTCCTCGGCCGCCAGGCCGGCGCCCTGTCGGAACTCGGCGTACAGGCCACCGGCAGCTTCCTGCACCCGACCGCCATCATGTTCAACGGCGGCGTGTTCAAGTCCGCGATGCTGGCCCAGCGCATGCTGGACACGGTGAACGGCTGGCTGTCCTCCGAGAACGCCGCCCCGGCACGCCTGCTGCAGGGCGCCGACCTCGACCTTGCGGTGGCCCGGGGCGCGGCCTACTACGGCTACGTGCGCCAGGGCACCGGGGTGCGCATCCGCGGCGGCACCGCGCGCGCGTTCTACGTCGCGGTCGAATCGGCGATGCCGGCCATTCCCGGGTTCGAGCCTCCGGTACAGGCCCTGTGCGTGGCGCCGTTCGGCATGGAGGAAGGCACGGATGCCGAATTGCAGACGCAGGAATTCGGACTGGTGGTGGGCGAGCCGGTGCATTTCCGTTTCTTCGGCTCCACCACGCGCCGCCAGGACCGTCTCGGCGACGTGCTCGAGGCCTGGCAGCCGGATGAGCTGCAGGAACTCGACGAGATACAGGCGACCCTGCCCGCGGAAGGAAGGCAGCCGGGTGAAGTGGTGCAGGTAAGGCTGCATGCGGCCGTCACCGAGGCCGGCACGCTCGAGCTGTCGGCCACGCCGCTGGCCGGCGGCGAGCGCTGGAAGGTGGAGTTCGACGTACGCGGCCAGGGCGAGTCCTGATGCGATGAAACGATACGCGGTCGGCATCGACCTCGGCACCACCCACACCGTGGTCGCCTATGCCGAGGCGGAAAGCGACGAGATCCGGCTGTTCGAGATCGAGCAACTGGTGGCGCCGGGCGAGGTCAAGCCGGCGCCGCTGCTGCCGTCGTTGCGCTTTCACCCGGCAGTCGGCGAGCTGGCGCCCGGCGCGCTGCAACTACCCTGGCGCAGCGGCGGCGACGGACAGGCGGTGATCGGCCTGCTGGCGCGTCGCCTCGGTGCGCAGGTGCCGGGACGACTGGTCGCCAGCGCGAAAAGCTGGCTGTCGCACGCCGCGGTGGACCGGCTGGCGCCTATCCTGCCGTGGGGCGCGGGGCCGGACGTGGAAAAGGTTTCGCCAGTGGAAGCCAGCGCAAGTTACCTGGCCTACGTGCGCGACGCCTGGAACTGGCGCTTTCCCGATGCCCCGCTGGAACAGCAGGAGCTGGTGCTGACCGTGCCTGCCTCCTTCGACGAGGGCGCCAGGGCGCTGACGCTGCAGGCGGCGCGCGACGCCGGACTGGGCGGCGTGCGCCTGCTGGAAGAACCGCAGGCCGCCTTCTACGACTGGCTGCACCGCGAGCGCGCTTCGCTCGCGACGCAGCTCGGCGATGCGCGCCTCGTGCTGGTGTGCGACGTCGGCGGCGGCACCACCGACCTCAGCCTGATCCGCGTGAGCCTGGCGGACGGCACGCCGCAGCTCACCCGGATCGGGGTCGGCAAGCACCTGATGCTGGGCGGCGACAACATGGACCTCGTGCTGGCCCATCTGGCGGAGCAGCGCATGCGCGCGGGAGCGAACGCCGGGCAAGCCCTGTCCCCGGCCCGGCTCTCGCAACTGGTGGAGCGCTGCCGGGCGGCGAAGGAGCAGTTGCTGGCATGGGGAGCGCCGGACGCTGCGGCGGTCACCCTGCTCGGCGCCGGCTCCCGGCTGGTCGGCGGCACGACCACCGTCGAACTCGGCCGCGAGGAGGTCGAACGCAGCATCGTCGACGGCTTCTTTCCGCTCGCCTCCCTCGCGGACCGGCCGGCCCAGCGCCGCGCGGGCATCGTCGAATTCGGGCTGCCCTATGCCAGCGATCCCGGCGTGACCCGTCATCTTGCCGCCTTCCTCGCCCAGCATGCGGCTGCCGCGCGCGAGGCGCTCGGGGTAGCCCCGGACATGCCGGCCGTGCCCGACACCCTGCTGCTGAACGGCGGCGTGTTTCGCGCGCCGGCGATCGCCGCCCGCCTGCAGCAGACCCTTGCCGCCTGGCGCGGCGCGCCCTTGCGGCTGTTGCACAACGCCGACCCGGACATCGCCGTCGCCCGTGGCGCGGTCGCATACACGCTCGCGCGCCGCGGCCGCGCGCCGCGCATTGGCGGCGGCTCGGCCCGCAGCTATTTCCTCGCACTGGCGGACAGCGGCGGCCGGCACCATGGCGCGGTCTGCGTGCTGCCGCGGGGCAGCGAGCCCGGAAAGGAACAGCTGCTCGCCGATCGCAGCTTCGGCTTGCGGCTGGGGCAGCCGGTCCGCTTCCACCTCTTCACCAGCACCGCCGACGAGGGCAGCCCGCCGCCGCCGGGCGCGCTGGTCGACCTTGCCAACGGCGACTTCACCCCCCTGCCGCCGATCGCCACCGTGCTGCAGCCGGAACGCGCCGGCACGGCGAAAGAGGTGCGGGTGCAGCTGGCGAGCATGCTGACCGAGGTCGGCACACTGGAGATGCACTGCGTCGGCATCGACGATCCTGCGCGGCGATGGCTGCTGGAGTTCCAGCTGCGCGCCGCAGGCAGCGGATCTGCCGATCAGGCGGCCGCGGAAGCGGGCGACGAAGCCGCCGGCGATACCGGCAGTCCGGGCGCCGATGCCGCTTCGTCAGCCAGCCTTCCCGCGCGCACGCCGGACGCGGTCGCGCAGATCGACCGCATCTTCGGCAGCCGGGCACAGAAAACCACGCCCAAGGAAGTACGCCAGCTCAGGTCGCAGCTCGAGCGCCTGCTCGGCGACCGCGAGCGCTGGACCACGCCGCTGCTGCGCCACCTGTGCGATGCGTTGCTGCAACGGGCGCGTGGCCGCCGTCGCTCGGCAGACCATGAGAAGGCCTGGTTCAACCTGGTGGGCTATTGCCTGCGGCCGGGTTTCGGCCATCCGGTCGACGGCTGGCGCATCGGCCGGCTGTGGCCCCTGTTCGAGACCGGCGCGCAGTACGGCAAGGACAGCCAGGTGGCGAGCGAATGGTGGACCATGTGGCGGCGCGCGGCCGGCGGCCTCGACCGCGACGCGCAGCTGCGCCTGCTGGAAGACTTCGGCTTCAACGTCGCCGAAGAGGCGGAGCGCGGCCCCCGCCCGGCGCGGCTGGTCGACGGCAACCGCGAGGACATGCTGCGCCTGGCGGGCGCGCTGGAGCGCGTTCCCGCCGCCTACAAGGTCGAGATCGGCGACTGGCTGCTCGGCCTGCTGACGCCCGCCGCGGACACCCCCGTGGACGCGCTCGTGCTCTGGTGCCTGGCCCGCATCGGCGCACGCCAGCCGTTCCACGGCAGTGCCCATGACGTGGTGCCGCCCGAAGACGCCGCGCGCTGGCTGGACCGGCTGCTCGCGCTCGACTGGAAGCGGATGCAGGCCGCCGGTTTCGCCGCTGCCCATATCGGCCGCATGACCGGCGACCGGGTCCGCGACCTTCCCGGCGCGGTGCGCCAGCAACTGCTGGCGCGGCTCGCCGCGCCCGGCCTTCCGCCGGCATGGGCCGCGATGGTGCGCGAGGTGGCGGCGCTCGACGCGGCGACCGAGCAGGGCCTGCTCGGCGACTCGCTGCCGCCCGGACTGCGCCTGATTCCGTGAGCAGCCGCAATTCCCGCCTGCAATTCCTTGACGCAGTTCCTCTCGTAATTGCAAAAACGGAACCGGGCCTGCGCGGCGAGGTCATTCCTTGCGGTGGCACTTCGCGCCGCGCCGTCCTGTAGCCCAACTGAAAGCCGAGCATGAAGATACGGACACTCCTCCTGCTGCTGGCGCTCGCCGCCATCGTCGCATTCACCGCCCTCAACTGGGAAACCTTCCTCGCGCCTTCGATGCTGTCGGTCGGTTTCGCCGACTTCCAGGCGCCGCTCGGCATGGTGATGCTGGGCCTGCTCACGCTGCTGGCGCTGGTCTTCCTCAGCTTCATCGTCTACCTGCAGACCTCGGTACTGCTCGATGCCCGGCGCCACGCACGCGAGCTGCAGTCGCAGCGCGCGCTGGCCGACCAGGCCGAAGCGTCCCGCTTCACCGAGCTGCGCGCCTACCTCGAAGGCGAGATGCAGGCGATCGCCGCGCGCGACACGGAGAACACCCGCGCCCTGGTGAGCCGGATCGACCAGCTCGAAGCCACGATGCGCGCCGCGCTCGACGACGCCAACAACACGCTCGCGGCCTATCTCGGCGAACTGGAAGACCGCCTGGATCGCAATGACAATCGCCAGCCCGGCACGCCGCGCCGGCTCGACCACTAATGGCCGCCGGCACCGGAAGCGGCGGACATCGGCCTGCCCCGCCGCAAGGCTGTGGCAAGATCTCGGCTTCGCGTCGCGGCAGCCAGGCCGGACGGCGCGGATGAGTGTGAGAGGAACGGCAATGCGGGCACCGACCGGGACACCGGAGGATCTTTGAGCGGCGATCATTTTTCCGGAATCCGGCGGCGCCTCGCCGTCCGCCTGCTGGCGATGCTGCTTGCGGGCGGCGGCCTGCTCGCGGCAGCCGAGGGCGCCGCCGCCGAACGCTACCGGGTGGAACTGGAGGCGCCGGATGCGCTGCGCGGCCTCCTGAATGAATTCCTCGACCTGATGCGCTATCGCGAGCGGGAGGACATCGACGCCGAGCAGCTCAACTTCATGGTCGCCACCGCGCCCGAGCAGGTGGAGCAACTGGCGTCGACGGAGGGGTACTTCACGCCGAAGACGCAGGTCACCGTCGACCGCACCGATGCCTTGCCCCTGGTGCGCGTGACCGTCGATGCCGGTCCCCGTACCCGCATCTCGGCTGCCGGCATCACCGTCAACGGCGCCGCCCGGGAGCGTTCTCCGGAACAGGCGCGGGAAGTGGTGGACGAATGGCCGCTGCGGGCCGGCGATCCGTTCCGGCAGGAGGCCTGGGAAGCCGCCAAGCAGCGCGGCCTGCAGGTGCTGCAGCGGCAACGCTATCCGGCCGCGCGCATCGCCCGCTCCGAGGCGCGCGTGGTCGCCGACCGCCAGCAGGCCGAACTGGCGGTCGACTACGACAGCGGACCGCTGTTCCGTCTCGGCCAGGTCGACGTCAGCGGCAGCCGGCGCTATCCCGAGAGCATCGTCAGCAACGTCAATCCCTTGCGCCCCGGGGAGGAATACAGCGCCGACCGCTTGCTGGAATTCCAGCGCCAGGTGCTGCGCACGCCTTACTACAGCAATGCCATCATCGACATCGACCCCGCGCCCGAGTCCGCCGCCGCCGCGCCGGTGCGGGTGCGGGTCACGGAATTCCCCGAGCAGCGCATCCGTGCCGGCGGCGGCTACACCACCGATACCGGCGTACACCTGGACGGCCTCTACACCCACAACAACATGTTCGGCCGGGCGTGGGTGTTCGACGCGCAGGCGCGGCTGGAGCAGCGCCGGCAATACGGGCGCCTCGAGCTGTCGATGCCGCCAGCGCCCGGGGCATGGGTGCACAGCCTGGCGGGAACCGTGGAGCGCACCACGCTGGAAGGCATCGACCTGCGCAGCCGCCGGATCGGGCTGCGACGGGCGCGCAGCACCGAGCGCCGCGACACCGCGTACAGCATCGAGTACTTCAGCGATGCCCTGACCCAGATCGACGGCACCGCACTCCCCGCCGACGTACTGGTCCGCCCCGGCACGCACCAGGCACTGGTGCTGGGTTTCTCCCGCACGCGGCGGCAGGTGGACAGCCAGCTCTATCCGCGCAAGGGCCGCATCGTGACGGTGCAGGCCGGGGTGGCGCTCAAGGGCCTGCTCACCGACCAGACCTTCGTCCGCGCCTATGGCCGCCTGCGGGAGTTCCTGCCGGTCGGCCGGCGCGACCTGGTGATCCTGCGCGCGGAGCTGGGCGCGGTGGTTACGCAAGGAGGCAATTCCTCGGTGCCGGCATCGCTGCTGTTCCGCGCCGGCGGAACCGAATCGGTCCGCGGCTACGGCTTCCAGAGCATCGGCAACCGCAGCGGCGACACCGTCTACCCGGTCCGCTACCTCGCCACCGGCGGCGCGGAATACGTGCACTGGCTCGACGATCAATGGGGCGGCGCGCTGTTCTACGACGTCGGCCTCGCCACGGACCGCTGGCAGGATCGTTCGCTGTTCCATGCGGTCGGCATCGGCGCGCGCTGGCGCAGCCCGGTGGGCCGGGTAAACGTCGACCTCGCCTACGGGTTCCAGGAAAACCGCCTGCGGCCGCATCTTTCGCTCGGCGTCGCCTTCTGAGGACCAGGAACCGATGCGCGCCCGCCTTTCCCCGCCCCTGCACCTGTTCCGTCCGTCGCGCGGCGGCGCGCTCGCCTGGACCGTGGCGGTGCTCGCGCTGCTGGTCCTGCTGCTGGCCGCGGCAATCCACGCGGCGTTGCACACCGAGGCCGGCGCCAGGACGCTGTGGCGGGCGGCGGTGCGCTTCGCCCCCGGACAACTGAGCGGCGAGGTGGCCGGCGGCACCGTCGCCGACGGACTGCGGCTGCGCGCGCTGCGCTACCAGGACGAGACGCAACTGCTGTCCGTCGACAGCATCGACGGCGCCTGGCGGCTGTCGCTGTCGCCGCTGTCGCTGACGATCGAATCGCTGCGCATCGGGACGGTCGACGTCACCCGCCAGCCGACACCGTCCGAACCCGCGACCATGCCGCGTTCGCTGCGTCTGCCGCTGGCGCTGGAGGTGCGCGATGCGGTCCTGCGCGAGCTGGTGCTGCACGCCGAAGGCGGTGAAACACGCTACCGCAACCTCCGCCTGCAGGCCGCCTCCGACCGGGTGCGCCACAGCCTGCGCCTGCAACAGCTCGATACCCCGTTCGGCAGCCTGCAGGGCACGCTGCGCCTCGCGGGCGACGCCCCCTTTCCCCTCGACGGCAACATCGGCCTCGAAGGGCGCTACCAGGACCAGGCGTTCCGGCTCGACGCACGCCTGGGCGGCAGCCTGGAAGCGCTGCGGGTGGACGCCGACGCCGGCGCCGGCGAGTTCAGCGGCAAGGCGGAAATCGACGCGGCGCCCTTCTCGCCGCTGCCGCTGCGGCGGGCGCTGATCCGGGTGGACGATTTCGACCCGCGGGCGCTCAATCCGGACTGGCCGCGCGCGCAGCTCGACCTGCGCGCATCGCTGGTGCCGGAGGGACCGGCGGCCGACCTGTCGCAGCTGGTGGTGACCGGACCGGTGGAACTCGACAACGCGCGTCCCGGCGCCATCGACAAGGAATTGCTGCCGCTGGCCGCCGCCAGCGCCACGGTCAGGCTCGACACGCGCCGGCAGCAGCTGTCCGACGTCGTCCTGCGCCTGGCCGGCAACGGCTCGCTGACCGGCGGGGGCGAGATGCGCGCCGACGGCGGCGGCCAATTCACGCTGCGCGCTTCCGGTCTCGATCTGCGCGCGCTGCACGGCAGCCTGCGGCCGACCAGGCTCGCCGGCCCGCTGTCATTGCAGATGGAGGCCGGCACCCAGTCGGTCCGGCTGGAACTCGCCGATGACGTCCTCGCCGTGGGCGCCGAGGCGGACATGACCGCCGACAGGATCCGGGTGCAATCGGCCCGGCTGCAAGCCGGCAACGCCCGCCTCGACCTGCGCGGTACGCTGGATCGCGGCGCCAGCGGCGCCTTTGCGGCGAGCGGCAAGCTGCAGGATTTCAATCCGGCGCGCTTCGCGGCGCAGGTACAGGCGCCGGCCGGCAACAAGCGGGGCGCGCAGGACCGTCGCAGGCAGGGCAAGTCCGGCGCGCCCGATGCCCGCATCAACATGGACTTCGAGGCCGAAGGCGCGTTGCGACCGGCGCTGCGCGCCGAGCTGCGCTTCGACATCGACGACAGCAGCTACGCCGGATTGCCGATGGAAGGCGGCGGCCGGCTGCGGCTGGCCGGCAAGCGCCTGCTGCCGAGCGATGCCGACCTGCAGGTCGCCGGCAACCGGATTCTGCTGAAGGGCAGTTTCGGCGCGCCGGGCGACCGCGTGAAATTCGACGTCGATGCGCCGGCGCTCGACCGCCTCGGCTTTGGCCTTGCCGGCCGCCTGCAACTGTCGGGAGAGGCCGCCGGCACGCTGGAGCGCCCGCAGGTCAACGCGCGTTACCACGGCGAGAGCCTGGCCTTCGGCGCCCACACCCTTGCTTTCCTCGACGGCGAAGCCAGCGTGCAGGGCGTGCCGGACAGCAGCCCCGACGCCCGGCTCGACCTGGACCTGGCGGCGCGCGGCGTCCGCAGCGGCGAGATCGCCATCGCCACCCTGAACGCCGACATCGACGGCAGCTACGCAAGCCATACCATCCGCGTCGATGCCGAGGGTCGCCTGCGCGGCCAGCCGCTGGCGCTCAGCGCGGGCGCGCGTGGCCGGCTGCGGGAGACGCCGCAGGGACTGGTCTGGGATGGCAGCGTCACCACCCTGGAAAACCGAAGCGAGCCGCGCGTTGCGCTGGCTTCCCCCCTGCCGCTGGCGATCGGCCCGGGCCGCATCGAGGCGGGGAGCAGCCGCCTGTCGCTGGCGCGGGCCGAGGTCGAACTGCAGGGCCTGCTGCTGGACAACGGCCGGGTGCAAAGCGCCGGCCGCTTCTCCGCGCTCGACACCGGCCACCTGCTGGCCCTGCTGCGCCAGTTCACCGGCATCGCGCCGCCGGCTTCCACCAGCCTGGTGCTGGATGGCAGCTGGGACCTGGCGCTGGCCGAAAGCGCGACCGGGTTCCTGCGCATCGAGCGCCGCAGCGGCGACGTGTCGATTCCCGGCGCCGCCGGCGAGACACCGCTGGGCATCGGGACACTTTCCCTGCGCGCCGACGGACAGGGCAACGGCATCGCATTCACCGCCCGGGCCGAAGCGGCGCGCATCGGCAAGCTCGACGCCGAGGGCCGGGTGCAGCTGAAGCAGGTCGACGGACGCGTCGCGCTCGGGCCGGAATCGCCGCTGTCGGCGCGCATCCGGGCCGGTATCCCGCGCCTGCAGACCATCGCCTCCCTCGCAGGACCGCGCATCGCACTCGACGGCACCGTCAACGCGGATGTCAACGTCGGCGGCAGCATCGGCGATCCCCGGGTCACGGGCACCATCGACGGCGACCGCCTGGCGCTGACGCTGTTCGACCAGGGCGTGCGGCTGAGCGACGGCGTTGCCCGCATCGGCGTCGACAACAATGTGGTCGAACTGCGCGAGGTGGTATTCCACGGCGGCGACGGCACGTTGCGCGCGACCGGCAGCATCCCCGTGGGCGGCGACGGCAGCGGACTGAACGCCAGCATCGTTGCCGATCGCCTGCAGCTGCTTGCCAGCCCGACCGGGCGGCTCACCGTCTCCGGCCAGGCCGGCGCCGCGACCGTCGACGGCCAGACGCTGGTGAGCGGCAAGTTCACCGTCGACCGCGCGCTGTTCAGCCTGCCCGAGAAGAGCGCCCCGAAGCTCGGCGACGACGTGGTCGTCATCCGCAGCGACCGCCCCCCGCCCGAGAAACAGGTGCCGCCGGGCGAGCGCCGGGCGTCGCCGCTCAGTCCGCGCATCGATGTCGCGGTCGATCTCGGCCGCAACTTCCGCTTCGAGGGCTCGGGCGCCGAGCTGCGGCTGGCCGGTACGGTGAACATCCGCAGCGCGCCGGGCGAGACCCCGCAGGCCTTCGGCACCGTGCGCGTGGCGGAGGGCACCTACGAAGCCTTCGGCACCGAGCTGGCCATCGAACGCGGGGTGATCAATTTCCAGGGCCCGCTCGCCAATCCCAATCTCAACATCCTCGCCATGCGCAGGGAGCAGGAAGTCGATGCCGGGGTCCAGGTCACGGGGACGGTGCAGCAGCCGCGGGTACAGCTGGTGTCGGAGCCCAACGTCTCCGACGAGGAAAAGCTGTCATGGCTGATCTTCGGGCGCGGCGGCGGCGGCACCGAGCAGGGTCAGGCCAGGGCGGCGGCACAGGGCGCGGCGCTCGGCCTGCTCAACAAGTTCGGCGGCGGCCGCGTCGCCAAGGGACTGGGCCTCGACCAGCTGTCGATCGGCGCCAGCGAATTCGGCCTCGCCGACAGCCAGGTGGTCAATCTCGGCAAGGAGATCACCGACCGCCTGTTCATCGGCTACGAGCAGAGCCTGGCCGGCGCCGAGAGCGTGCTCAAGCTGACCTACCAGCTGTCGCGCCGCTGGACGGTGGTGGTGCGCGGCGGCGCGGTGACGGGGATGGACCTGTTCTACAGCCGCCGCTTCGACCGCTTCGGTGCGCCGGTGGCCGGCAGGCGCGGGGCGTCCGGTCTGGACGCGACCGGCGCCGCGGCGGAAAAGCCGCCCCGTGAACGCCGCGAAGCGTCGACCGGCAAGCCCGGCTCGTCCGGTGAGGACGGCGCCGAGGCCGGCGGCGACGATCAGTAGCTGACGATCAGTAGGTGACCAGCACGCCCAAGCCGAACACCCGCTGGTAGGCGTTGTAGTCGATCAGGGTGTGGCCGTAGCCGGTGAAGTACTGGACGTAGCCTTTCAGGCGCGGCGCCAGCGGGAAGGCCCAGCCCACCTGCAGCGCCCCCTTGTCGGTACCGAAGTTGTAGCGGGTCAGCAGCGACACCTCGTGGCCGTCGCGCCGCCAGGTCCCGACCAGGTCGCCATGGCCCAGGTAATCCTCGATGTCGGGATTGTCATCCTCGTCCGCGCTTTCGTTGACGC
Organism: Noviherbaspirillum sp.; assembly: GCF_036563305.1. Lineage (GTDB taxonomy): Bacteria > Pseudomonadota > Gammaproteobacteria > Burkholderiales > Burkholderiaceae_D > Noviherbaspirillum. The sequence continues at coordinate 112,433 of NZ_DATCMQ010000005.1, forward strand.
GCTTCCAGGCACGCGCCAGCAGCGTGTATTCGCCGCGTTCGAAACCCGCCTGGATGTAGCTGCGGTTCCAGCTGCGCGACAGTCCCGAACCCTGGCCGTTGGATTCATGGACAAAGCCCAGATTCACGAAGCGCAGCTTCACCCCGAGCAGGTCGAGGTTGAGCGGCACCACCGCCATGACCTCCGGCTGGTAGTTGGTCTCGCGGAACGGACTCGAGGCCTCGCGGTTGTCGGCCTGCCAGAAACTGCGCTGCGTATAGCCGAACCACAGGTCCACCGGCAGGTTGGCCGGGTTCTCCGCCAGCTTCAGCTTGAAGCCGATCTGGAAGGCCAGCTCCGCGTTCGACAGCCCGCCGCCGTCGGCGAGCGCGCGGAACGGACGGTAGGGTTCGACGTTGGGAGAATCGTTATAGGTGGCGATCAGGTAGTTGTCCCGGTGCGGCCGGAAATGGAAGATGCCACGCTTGTCGGCCGGTTGCAGCTCCCAGTAGCGCGACAGGAAGGAGGTCTCCGTTCCCTCGGCAGCGGCCTGGTCCAGCGCCGCCTGGTCCGGCTCGGGCGACAGGGCCTGGGCGGCCTGCTCCTGCTCGGGCACGGGCGCACCGCGCGCAAGACGGTCATAGCAGGCAAGCCGCTCCCGGTCATCGGGCAGCGCGGCGCAGGCTTCCAGCCGGGTCGGGACCTGGGCCGCCGCCTGCCCCGGCAGATATCCCGCGACGAGTACGCCGGCCACGGCGCCCAGGTATTTTTTCAGGTTCACCATCCTCACCTCCGCCGTTTCTTGCTTAATGTTTTTTCCTGAGGCTGGGCGCGTAACGCACCGCGTCGAGACAGGCGTCGACCAGCCGCTCCGCTTCGCCGGCCAGATTGAATGACTCCGCGGCGAAAAGCCAGTTCCTTAATGCACCGTCAATTCCCGCATGGAACATGACTGCCGCCATCTCGACATCGAGGTCGTCCGCGAGCTGTCCCTTGTCCACCGCCTGCTGCATCATCGCCGCAATCCGCCCCCGGCCGCGGAGGAATGCTTCTTGCTGCCGCACGTAGACCGGATCCTCCGGGTCAACGAATTCGCACTTGAAGAACAGGATGTCGACCACCTTGCGCAGGTGGACGTCGTGCACTGCATGCACCAGGAAATACACGCAAACCTTGCGCAGGTGGCCGAGCGGGTCGCCACTGCCGTCGGCGGCGCCCGCAGCCGCCAGCTCTTCCATCGGCAGGCGCACGCGCTCGCACATCGCGTTGAACAGGTCGCTCTTGTTCTTGAAATGCCAGTAGATCGCGCCCCGGGTCAGGCCGGCGGCTTCGGCAACCGCCTCCAGGGTGGTGCGCGCATAGCCTGCACGATGAAACACCTGCTCTGCCGCATCGAGAAGATGATTCCGGGTCTCTAGTGCTTCTTCCTTCGTTTTCCTTACCATGGCCTGCTCCCGGTCCGCGCGAGGCGCGGGATGCGCCTGACATACATTCAGGATCGTATGTATAATACACCGGCCCGGCAGAATGCGGGGTGCGCGATCTCCGGTCACAGAGAACCTGCACAATCCGGCAATCTGCAGTAACTTATTCCACTTTTTCCCCCGGAAACCCCATGACAGCTCTTATTCGATACACACCGCTTGCGGCGATCCTCGTGGCGCTGCTGAATCTGTCGGGCTGCGGCGACCAGATCGCGAGCGCCCATGCCCAGGCGCCCGGGGGCATGCCTCCGCCGGAAGTCTCGGTCGTCACCGCCTCGCCCGAGCGGTTGACCCTGACCAACGAACTGCCCGGCCGGCTGGAAGCGACCCGCGTCGCAGAAGTGCGGGCGCGGGTCCCCGGCATCGTCCTCAAGCGCGTGTTCCGGGAAGGCAGCGAAGTCAAGGCGGGCGAAGTCCTGTTCCGCATCGATCCGGCGCCCTACCAGGCGACGGTCAACAGCGCCCAGGCCGCGGTGGCCCGTGCCGAGGCCAACCTGACGCAGGCGACGCTGCGCGCACAGCGCTACAAGCCGCTGGTGGAGACCAATGCCGTCAGCAAGCAGGAATACGATGACGCCCAGGCCGCGCAGAAGCAGGCGGCGGCAGACGTCCAGGCGGCCAAGGCATCGCTCGAAACCGCGCGCCTCAATCTCGGCTACGCCACCGTCAACGCACCGATCTCCGGCCGCGTCGGACGCGCGCTGGTGACGGAAGGCGCGCTGGTCGGCCAGGGCGCCGCCACGCCGCTCGCCACCATCCAGCAGCTTGACCCCATCTACGTCAACGTGACGCAGTCGGCTTCGGAGGCCCTGCGCCTCCAGCGCGCGATGCGCAGCGGCCAGTTGCAGAAGACCGGCAAGGACGAGGCCAGGGTCACCATCGTCATGGAAGACGGCGAGCCCTATCCGCATGCCGGCAAGCTGCTGTTCTCCGACCAGACCGTCGATCCCAGCACCGGCGCCATTACGCTGCGCGCGCTGGTGCCCAATCCCGACCGCTTCCTCCTCCCCGGCATGTACGTCCGCGCGCGGGTCGAGCAGGCGGTGCGCGAGAACGCGATCACCGTGCCGCAGCAGGCGGTGCAGCGCCAGCCTAACGGCGCGATCGTGATGGTGGTCGGCGCCGACAACAAGGTGGCCGCGCGGCCGGTCAAGGCGGAATCCGCAATTGGCGACAAATGGGTGGTCAGCGAGGGCCTGAAGGCCGGCGAGCAGGTGATCGTCGAAGGCTTCCAGAAGGCCCAGCCGGGCGCCACCGTGCGCGCGGTGCCCTGGAAGCAGGCCGCCGCCGGAAACGGCCAGGCCGCCGCACCGGCTGCTCAACCCGCCGCGCAGCCGGCCGCGAAGGCGGAAGAAAAGCCGGCTGCCAAAGGCCAGCCGGCCGGCAACAAATAAGAGAGCAAGCGAATGGGAAAATATTTCATTGATCGCCCGGTATTTGCCTGGGTGCTCGCGGTCTTCATCCTGCTCGCGGGGGCGCTGTCGATCACCGGCCTGCCCGTGGCGCAGTATCCGACGATCGCGCCGCCCTCGGTCGTGATCACCGCGATCTATCCGGGCGCGACGGCCCAGACGCTGGAAAACAGCGTCACCAGCCTGATCGAGCAGGAGCTCAACGGCGCCCCCGGTCTGGAGTACATGGAGTCCCAGAGCCAGGGCAACGGCCAGGCCCAGATCACCGCGACCTTCGCGCCGGGCACCAACATCGACCTCGCGGCCGTCGAGGTGCAGAACCGCATGCGCCGCGTCGAATCGCGCCTGCCCCAGGCGGTCACGCAGCAGGGCGTGCAGGTGACCAAGGCGCGCAGCAACTTCCTGATGGTGGTCACGCTGTCGTCCAAGGACGGCAGCATGGATCCGATCGGCCTCGGCGACTACATCTCGCGCAACATCGTCAACGAGATCAAGCGCGTCCCCGGCGTCGGCGAAGCCATCCTGTTCGGCACCGAGCGCGCGATGCGCATCTGGGTCGACCCGGACAAGCTGGTCGGCTTCCAGCTGACCCCGACCGATGTCGCCAATGCCATCCGCGCGCAGAACGCGCAGGTCGCTTCGGGCACCCTGGGCGAACTGCCCGCGCCCGGCAGCCAGCAGATCACCGCGCCGATCGTGGTGACCGGCCAGCTCACGAGCATCGAGCAGTTCGGAAACATCGTGCTGCGCGCCAATCCGGACGGCTCCGTGATCCGCCTGCGTGACGTCGCGCGAGTCGAGCTCGGCGGCCAGGCCTATGCAACCTCCGCCCGCGTCAACGGCAGCCCGTCGTCCGCGGTCGGCCTGCAGCTGTCGCCGACGGCGAACGCGCTCGGCACCGCCACCGCGGTGCGCGCCAAGATGGAAGAGCTCTCGCGCTACTTCCCGCCCGGCATCCAGTACGATATCCCCTACGACACCTCGAAGTTCGTCAAGATCTCGATCGAGGAAGTGGTCAAGACCCTGCTCGAGGCGGTGCTGCTGGTGTTCCTGGTGATGTACCTGTTCCTGCAGAACATCCGCTACACGCTGATCCCGACCATCGTCGTGCCGGTCGCGCTGATGGGCACCTTCGCCGCCATGTTCGCATTCGGTTTCTCGATCAACGTGCTGACGATGTTCGGCATGGTGCTGGCCATCGGTATCCTGGTCGACGATGCGATCGTCGTGGTGGAGAACGTCGAACGCATCATGAGCGAGGAAGGCCTCTCCCCGCGCGAGGCCACGCGCAAGGCGATGGGCCAGATCACCGGCGCCATCATCGGCATCACGCTGGTGCTGATCGCGGTGTTCATCCCGATGGCTTTCTTCGGCGGCGCGGTCGGCGCGATCTACCGGCAGTTCTCGCTGTCCATGGTGGCCTCGATGGCATTCTCCGCGCTGATGGCGCTGACCCTCACGCCGGCGCTGTGCGCCACCCTGCTCAAGCCGGTCGAGGCAGGCCACCACCACGAGAAGCGCGGCTTCTTTGGCTGGTTCAACCGCAAGTTCAACTCGGCCACCAACGGCTACCAGCGCGTCGTGGTGGGCATGCTCGGCAAGACCACGCGCTACATGGTGGTGTACGGGCTGATCATCGCCTGCGTCGGCCTGCTGTTTGCGCGCCTGCCGTCGTCCTTCCTGCCGAACGAGGACCAGGGCTACATCCTCACCAACATCCAGCTGCCGCCGGGCGCAAGCGCCAACCGCACGCTGGAGGTGGCAAAGCAGGTCGAAGGCTACTTCCTGAAGCAGCCGGGCGTGGAGCACACGATCACCGTGACCGGCTTCAGCTTCTCCGGCAGCGGCCAGAACGCCGGCATCGCCTTCGTCCCGCTGAAGGACTGGGACCAGCGTGACGCCGCCAATGCCGCCGATGCCATCGCCGGCAAGGCAATGGGCGTGCTGTCGCAGATCAAGGATGCGATCGTGTTCGCGCTGAACCCGCCGCCGATCCCCGAGCTCGGCACCGCCACCGGCTTCAACTTCCGCCTGCAGGACCGCGGCGGGATGGGCCACGACGCCCTGCTGGCGGCGCGCAACCAGCTGCTCGGCATGGCTGGCCAGAGCAAGCTGCTGGCCGGCGTGCGGCCGGAAGGCCTGGAGGACGCGCCGCAACTGCAGGTCGACGTCGACCGCGACAAGGCCAGCGCGCTGGGCGTGTCCTTTGCCGACATCAACAACACCCTGTCGGCGGCGCTCGGCTCGGCCTACCTGAACGACTTCCCCAACCAGGGACGGCAGCAGCGGGTGATCCTGCAGGCGGAATCGACGCAGCGGATGCAGCCGGAAGACCTCAGCAAGCTGTATGTCCGCAATGCGGCCGGCAACATGGTGCCGCTCGGGACCTTCATCTCGTTCAAGTGGATCAACGGCCCGGTCCAGATCGTGCGCTACAACGGCTATCCGGCCATGAAGATCGCCGGCCAGGCCGCGCCCGGCTTCAGCTCGGGCGAAGCGATGGCCGAGATGGAAGCGCTGGCAGCCAAGCTGCCGGCCGGCTTCGGCTTCGAATGGACCGGCCAGTCCCGAGAGGAACGGCTGTCCGGCGCCCAGATGCCGATGCTGATGGCGCTGTCGCTGCTGGCGGTGTTCCTGGTGCTCGCCGCGCTCTACGAGAGCACCTCGATCCCGCTGTCGGTGATGCTGGTGGTGCCGCTGGGGGTACTCGGCGCGGTGCTTGGCGTGACGCTGCGCGGCATGCCGAACGACGTGTACTTCAAGGTGGGCCTGATCACCATCATCGGCCTGTCGGCGAAGAACGCGATCCTGATCATCGAGTTCGCCAAGGACCTGCAGGCACAGGGCAAGGACCTGATCGAGGCGACCCTGGAAGCGGCAAAGCTGCGCTTCCGGCCCATCATCATGACCTCGCTCGCGTTCATCCTCGGCGTCGTGCCGCTGGTGATCGCCTCCGGGGCGGGTTCCGCCAGCCAGCGCGCCATCGGCACCGGCGTGATGAGCGGCATGATCACCGCCACCCTGCTCGCCGTGTTCCTGGTGCCCGTCTTCTTCGTGGTCGTGCGCCGCCTGTTCAAGGGCAGCAAGCGCCAGCAGGAATTCTGGGCAACCCATTCACCCAAGACCGCCCCCGAAGACCAGGGGGGTGTATGACCATGCTGAAGATACGCAACCTCGTCTCCCTCCTGCTTGCCGCCGGCGTCCTATCGGCCTGCTCGCTGGCGCCGACCTACGAACGTCCGGCGGCGCCGATCGCCGGCGCCTTCCCGGCGGAGCCGGTGCCGGTCGCCACCGCGACGGGCATCAGTGCCGACAGTGGCTGGCGCGAGTTCTTCCAGGACCAGCGGCTGCAGGCCCTGATCGAAGGCGCGCTGGCCAACAACCGCGACCTGCGCACCGCGGCGCTCCGCATCGAGGAGGCGCGCGCGCAGTACAACATCGTCGCCGCCGACCTGCTGCCCAACTTCAATGCCGCGCTGGCCGGATCGCGCGGCAGGACCGCGGCGGCGGTGTCGCCGCTTGGCGCCTCGGCGGTCACGACCAGCTACCAGGTCGGCCTCAACCTCGCGGCTTTCGAGCTCGACTTCTTCGGCCGCGTGCGCAGCCTCAACGAGGCGGCCCTGTCGCAATTCCTCGCCACCGAGGAAGCGCGCCGCTCGGTCCAGATCAGCCTGGTGGCGGAAGTCGCCAAGGCCTACCTGGCGGAGCGCGCCTTTGCGGAGCAGCAGGAGCTTGCCCAGCGCACCCTGAACGCGCGCGAGACCGCCTACAAGCTGGCCCAGCAGCGCTTCGAGGTCGGGGCGTCGTCGGCGCTGGACCTGCGCCAGAACGAAGTGCTGGTGCAGACCGCGCGCGCCGCCTTTGCGACGCTGACGCGCCAGCGCGCGCAGTCGGTCAATGCGCTGACCCTGCTGGTCGGCCGTCCGCTGGGCGAACTGCCGCCGGCGCAGACGCTGTCGGCGCAGAACATCGTGGCCGAGCTGCCGGCCGGGCTGCCCTCCGACCTGCTCGTCCGCCGGCCGGACATCCGCGCCAGCGAACAGCGGCTGATGGCGTCCAATGCCAATATCGGCGCCGCACGGGCCGCCTTCTTCCCGCGCATCTCGCTGACGGCCGGCATCGGCAGCGCCAGCAGCGAGCTCGGCGACCTGTTCGAGGCCGGCACCCGCACCTGGTCCTTCGTGCCGCAACTGGCGCTGCCGATCTTCGACGCCGGACGCAACCGCGCCAACCTGTCGCTGGCCGAAGTGCGCAACAACCTCGCCGTCAATGACTACGAGAGGACCATCCAGGTGGCTTTCCGCGAGGTCGCCGATGCGCTGGTGGCGCGCGGCGCCATCGACGAGCAGATCGATGCCCAGCGCCGGGTGCTGGAGGCGCAGGCGGACCGCCTCAAGCTGTCCGAGTTGCGCTACCAGAACGGCGTGGCCAGCTCGCTCGACGTGCTGGATGCACAGCGCGAGCTGTTTTCGGCCCAGCAATCGCTGATCCAGGCCCGCCTGCTGCGCCTGACGAATGCGGTGGACCTGTACCGCTCGCTGGGCGGCGGCCTGAGCGAAACCGCCGCGCGGTGACGATCCTGCGCCGGGCCTGCATCGGGGCCCGGCGCATTGTGCAAACGCAGCGCCCGGGTCATGCGGCCTTGCCTGCCGTTGCAGGAATGACGGCGAGGCGGGTCCGATGTCCCGCCCTGCCTTCCCCGCTGCCGGATCACCCCTGCCCGTCGTTCTCCCTGTCCGCGGATTTCTGCATGATGGAGGCGACATCCTGCCGCGCATTGAACTGATCGGCGCCGAGACGGTAGAGGACGCCACCGATCCGCAGCAGTGACTCGAAGTTCTCCTTGGACAGCCGGCCGCGGGAATCGGCCAGCAACTGTGCCAGGTCAAGGATGGGTTGATTGATCGCCGGCAGCTCGGCCGGCAGGCTGGCGGCCTGCTGCCGGAACAGCGCCACTATTTCTTCCTGGTTCATCGTTTCTCCATGGGGCAAGACCCGTCGTCTGCCGGGGTCCGCCGGTGCTGGCCGGTCAAGGGCGACCGGCCGCTTGCCGCCAGTCTTATCACCCGCCTGTTGAATCAACTACAATACGGTTCCGCTGTTCTTTCCTGGTCCGTCCAATGCGTCGTTCTTCCAAAAGCTCTCACAACCGGTTGTCCGCCGACAGCCAGCGCCTCGTTACAGCCGCGCAAGGCATGGTGCAATCCGCCAGCCGCCTGGAGGAACGCCTGTGGGAGCACGTCCTCGACACGCTGCTCCACAAGACCCTGAAAGGCAATCACCAGGATACGGTCGACAGCGCCCTCGACCACCTGTTCCGCTCAGACCTCGCTGCCTACGACGCATTGATGGAAGCCGTCGAAGCCGGCAGCGAGTCGTGCTCGGTCGAGCACGACGGCGTCCAGTACCACGCCCTGCTGATCGCGGTGCCCATCCTTGCGTGGACCCGCTTCTCGATCGGTTCCGGCAGCATCAGCGAGGACATGTGCACCACCCTCGGCGCGCACCTGCACGGCCATCTGCTGGCGCCGGATGCGCGGCTTGCGCTGCTGCCGAATCTCTACGCCATCGACCAGCTGCCGCGCTCGCATGCCGAAACCTTCAGCCTGGTCCAGCGGCTTGCGCAGGCCGCGGTCAAGGGCACGGCCCCGCGTGCGACCGGCAACGCGCCCGAAACCGCGCCCTTCCTTGCCGATACCCGCTACCTTCTCGCAGCGGTCGCGGCGCCGGCAGGCAAGGCGCTGTTCGCCTGGCAGGCGGACCTCAATCCCGCCGGACGCGAGCACGCGCTGGAGCGCTGGCGCAAGCAGGCCGCCCCCAACATCGCCAGCCTCCTGCCGGGCTGCGGGGTCGAGCTGCTGATGCCCGAGGCGTACTACGTCGCCTGCCGCGAAGCCGACCGCCAGATCCGCCCGATCTCGATCCGCGCCGCCGTCCACTATCTCACCAACGCGCTCGGCGTCGACCCCACCGGCCTGCGCGCCATCGTCGGCGGCTTCACCGAGGACCCGAGCGGCGAGCGCATCGACGAATACCGGATCGGCTTCACCCTGCGCCAGAACCCGGAAGTGGTCTACGGCGTGGTCTGGCCGCTGTACGGCCAGGAAGACGACGATGAGGTCGCCGAGAACAGCTTCGAGGGCCTGACCTCGCCCGAGGTGCTGGACAGCGACCTGCGCACCCCGGTGGAAGAAATCACCGCCCTGTTGCGGGCCTGCGGCGTCACCCATATCAAGCGCCATCCCGAGCATTTCCCGATGGAGTTCTGCGACGACTGCGGCGCACCGCTCTACCCCGACGCGGACGCGGACCTGGTGCATGCCGAAATGCCGGAGGACGTGGCCAGCAACGGCGGCCACTTCCACTGACCCCCACGGGCTGCGCTACCACCGGCAATACGGGTGGCGCAGCAGGCTGGCATTGGCATAGCGGCTGTCGTGCGTGACTTCCTCACCGAGCCATTCGGGCCGGTCGAACGACTGGTCTTCGCTAGTCAGCTCGATCTCGGCCACCACCAGTCCGGCGTTCTCGCCCAGGAATTCATCGACTTCCCACATCATGCCGCCGATCGGGATCCGATACCGGAACTTCTCGACCAGCGGCCGTTCGCACAGCGTGTCGAGCAGGACGCGGGCATCCTCCAGTGGCATCGGATATTCCCATTCCCCGCGCGTCGCACCGGTGGTCCTGCCCTTGATCGTCAGGGTCGCGGCGGCATCCTCGATCCTCACCCGCACGATGCGCTCCGCCGACGACGACAGGTAGCCCTGGCGCAGCAGCACGCCCGGTGCCAGGCGCTTCCACGCGTCGCCCCGCACCAGGAACTTGCGCTCGATCTCCACGCCCATCACCGGCCCCGCAGCGCCGCATCCAGCATCGGCTGCAACAGTGCCGCCCCGAGGCGGGCGCTGCGCGCCCCGTCCCATCCGTGCGCGGGATCGGGCAGGTCGGCGTTGTCCTTGAACGGCATTTCCAGCGTCAGCGACACGCAGCCGAAGGCATGGCCGATGTACTTGGAGGCCAGCTGCAGCATGTCTTCCCGATACTTGCTGGCCGCATAGCCGTGCACCGTCTGGAAATCCGCGCTTGCCTGCCTGAAGCTGTCGACGAACGCCTGCTGCGCCGCCATCTGCTCGCCGGTGAACCCCTCCAGCATCTCGCAGCCGGCGACAAACACATACGGCAGGCTCTCGTCGCCATGCAGGTCGAGGAACAGGTCGCAGCCCGTCTCATGGATCTTGTTCCTGACCGCGAGGACTTCCGGACTGCGCTCCAGCGAAGGGTTCATCCATTCCCGGTTGAGGTTCGCGCCGGCGGCATTGGTGCGGAGGTTGCCGCGCACCGCGCCATCGGGATTCATGTTCGGCACGACATACACCGCCGCCTGCGCGAGCAGCTTCCGGGCCACCGGGTTGGCGCGGTCAAGCAGCGCATCGATCATGCCCTCTGCCGCCCATTCCGCCATCGTCTCGCCCGGATGCTGGCGCGCGATCACCCAGATCCTGAAGGGCGCCGCCGGGTCGCCGATCACCGCCACGTTCATGTCCCGTCCCTCGACGCTGCTGCCGATGTCGATCACCCGTCCCCGCGGTGATGCATCGACCCGGGCCAGCAGGCGCAGGTGGCGCTCCCAGGAATACGGCTCGAAGTAGGCGTAATAGATGCTGTCCCGTTCCGGCGTGTGCCGGATCTCCAGCACCTCGCCGTCGTACTCCGCCGGCACCCGGAACCAGTGTGCCAGGTCGTAGCTGGCACAGGCGGCATACCCCCGCCACCCGTCCGGAAACGCCGCCTGCCCCGCGTTCAGGATGCGCATGCTGCAGGCCTGCCCGCGCGCCCCCTGCAGCCGGAAATGGAACCACTGCCGCACGTCGGCATGCGAATCGTTGCGGAGCCTGAGCGCGATGGCGGCGGCGCTGTCCGCGCGCACCACCTCGATTGCGCCCGCCTCGAACTGGTCACTGATCTTGATCGTCATCTGTTTGCCTGGATGGTTTGACGCACCGGCGCATGCCGGTGCTATGCTGCGTGCTTTTGCAAGCGCGCCATGAAGGGACCGATGTTACGCCGACTGCTGTTTTCCTGCGCGATGCTGGTATTTGCCTGCGCCGCCCAGGCTGCTCCCGCAAGCGACTGGCCGTCGCGCCCGCTCCGCCTGGTCGTCGCCGCGCCCGCCGGCTCCTCCCTCGACCTGATCGCCCGCCTCATCGGCGAGCACCTGAAAGACCGCCTCGGCCAGCCGATCGTCATCGACAACGTCCCCGGTGCGGCCGGCACCATCGCCAGCGCCCAGGTCATCCGCGCACCGGCCGACGGCCACACGCTGCTGATGTCATTCAACGGCCCGCTGGCCTACGCCCGCTTCCTCACCACCCTGCCCTACGACCCGCAGCAGAACCTGGCCCCCGTGATCCAGACCAGCGAGCAGCCCAACCTGCTGGTGGTCAACACCGCCCTCCCGGTGCACAGCGTCGCCGACCTGATCCGCTACGCCAGGGAACGCCCCGGCCGCCTCAACTACGCCTCAGTCGGCAACGGCTCGTCCTCGCACCTGACGATGGAATTGTTCAAGCAGACAAGCGGCGTTCACATGGTCCACATTCCCTACAACGGCGCGCCGCCGGCCGCGCTCGCCACCGCCGGCGGCGAGACCGATGTCCTGTTCAGCGTACCCTCGGCCGTCATGCCCCAGATCCGCGCCGGCAAACTGCGGGCGCTAGCCGTCACCAGCGCCAGGCGCTTCCCCCTGCTTCCCGACCAGCCCACCCTGGCGGAATCCGGCCTGCCCGGCTTTGCCTCGCTGACATGGAACGGCATCCTCGTCCCGCGCGGCACCCCCGACCGTATCGTGACCCGCCTCAACCAGGAGATCGACGCCATCCTCAGGCTGCCCGAGGTAAGGGAAAGGATGCAGGCAGCCGGCCTCGCCCCGGTCGGCGGCACCCCCTCCGCCTTCACCGCCCTCATCGACGCCGAGACCCGCAAGTGGGGACCGGTGATCAAACAGACCGGGATCAAGCTCGATTGAAGGGATTTTTACCAATGCGTGGCGGAAAAGCAGAGCTCTGCTATAATTGCCGGCTCGTCGGGGCGTAGCGCAGCCTGGTAGCGCACTTGCATGGGGTGCAAGGGGTCGCGAGTTCGAATCCCGCCGCCCCGACCATTAGAATCAGCACTTAGGCCAGTCTTCGGACTGGCCTTTTTGCATATCTAGGGTGTTATCAAGCAGTTGACCTATTTCTTTGCAACTCAACACGTTGACTACCTATTTCACGCCCTAATACGAAATCGTATCGCGCGGAATTCCCGAACCCCTTCTTTGCCTGTTGGCCTACCGGCTCGCACACTCCATGTAACTGAAACAGGAGGTTGGCCATGAGCAAAGGAACAGCCAGAAGTAACGCTGGAGGCTCAAACGCGAAAAGTACCGGGGGTGGAAAAAGTAGTGGAAGGCCGCCGACAGGACTTCCCGGCGGCAATTGGCCAAGTAAAACTGGCAATGCATTTGGTGGTGGGCGAGGAAATGCCCCACCAAAACTTGGGACAGGAAAACAGTAGCGCCCTTCGCAGACGCTACCTATGGTCAGCACTGGAACGTACTGGTGTTGCTCAGTTCATTGCGAATTTGCTCGACTATCCGAGGCGAATGCCAACAGCCTTTTTCAAGGCGTTTTTGAACCAAGAGCCTGTATTGCTCTGGCTCGAGCGGACGCGCACGACGGTGGCGACGCGAATTGCAGAAAACGCAGGCCGCAACGATGTTGTCTCGGCGGTTTCCTCCGCCATCACAACGTGCAATGAGGTGCTCCGCCGTGGCTTGCAACTGGCGTGTTTCCCTGATCGTCAGTCGAAATGTGGAAGCAAATTGGTCAGGAGCTCTCAGCCAAGTGGGCGCCTGACAGTAAAAACAGCGCCCGCGTTGACGTTCAAAAGCAATAGAACGTGTGCGGCGAAGAGAATTGGGCATGAGGGGCTCCATAAGTGAATGAAACCCCGCTCGCCCTAAAGAGCACTACGGGTACCAACCGATAGCTCGGATTGGCCCAACGAGCGCCCTCATGGGTCGCACGCGTAGATTTTGTCTTACTTTTCCCTGCCGCGCAAGTTTCTCGAGAAAGCGCGCAAGCAGCTTCATCACGCCCGACCGAGGGCGTTCATTCCCCGAACCGAGCTCGAACGTGTGAGCGAACGAAGCTCTGATTGCTGGATTAGATGTGGAAATTATTCGAAATTATTGGAAGTTCAGCTTCAAGCCGGCCCTGTAGGCCCATTCGGCTAGCGTTTCCGCTGCGAATTTGGGCCCATAGACGGTCGTGATCAACGATGGCAATCCTTGGGCATCACTAAGCCGTTCCAGCCCTGCCACGACGCGGCCACCTTGCAAGGACGCTTCGACCTCGATGGGCAGGCACTTATTCGTAAGATCGTCAACGATGTTCAAGGTACGGCACCGCAGGCCATCGGCAAAGCCATCAGAAGCGAAATCCACCGAGCAGCTCTGATTGGGCGCTGTAGTGGATGCCTCGATCTATCACTCGACGCAAGCGATTTGCTTTCTCTTGCGTCTTCTGACTGCCAAGCCTGCCTCTTGATAGACGCGGAACGGTCCTTCGTGATTGACGACTCGGCCTTCTGATCATCAGGGCGACGGGCTATGTAGCGGTACAAGGACCGGGATATACCAAAGTACGCCGGCCTGCTGCCCGGTTCCTTGCATATCATCCTCAAAGCAATTTGAACTCGCTTCAGTATGGACTAGTAGTAAATGCGGTTACAAGTCCGGCACTATTCAGCACGAATATAATATGGAATTCAGCGCGCATTCTCTTGGTTGCTTCGATATGTCTGCTGACACTCAAACGGGAAAAAATAGTTTGCCTTAGCGAGTATTAGCTCGTCCTCATCCCGTTCCAGCTGTCGCTAATGCGGGATTACAGGATGGTCTCGGTTCATGTGCCAGCGTAGGATCACCCCAACAGTAAGACAATTTTGATGCTTCCTCAAAGTGCCTATCACGCTTCGCAAACTGTCCAGGAACACGGGAATCCAAGAGAATGAAGTGGCCCAGTTTGGAAATGCATAAGCTATTAAAAACCCTTAGAACGAAACATGGCCGAAGACAATAACAGACGTGCAAAATTTCGGGCATTCTTGCTCGGTCAGGACTACCAAGATAAAACCACGAAGGAATATGCGCGGTTCATCGACGATTTGTCCAATCACTGCGATAGCGACATCTTCGCGATCACCAACATCGATGAGGTCGAAGCTTTGGTTGCGCGCTATAGCAGTGGACCGGAATACGACATAGGAAACAAGTACAACGGCGGTCCGCGCGCCGCGATTAAAAAATACCTCGCCTTCGTCAAGGCAGAAGGAGAAACGACGATGAACGGCGACACCCCCACCAATCTCGAGTTGAGACCACTCGTTGATGCACCGCCCCCGTTGAACCAGATCCTGTACGGCCCCCCGGGAACCGGCAAGACCCACAACACGATAGATGAAGCACTGACAATTCTTGACCCGGACTTTTTGAAAACAAACCACCTTGACCGCGCTTCCCTGCGGGTCAGGTTCGGGGAATTGGAAGCGTCCGGCCACATCCGCTTCGTCACCTTTCACCAAAGCTTCAGCTACGAAGACTTCGTAGAAGGCTTGCGCGCCGAGCCCGACGAGGACAAGGGACAGCTGAAGTTCGTTCCCGTTCCCGGCGTATTCAAGTCCATATGTGAAGACGCGGCAGTCAAGGTCGTGGTCGACCAGGTTCCCGAGATTGACCTCAGCAACCGCGCGATCTGGAAAATGTCGTTGGGAAACCGCGTCGAAGAAAATTACATCTACGAAGAGTGCATCGAACAGAGCCGCATCCTCCTGGGCTGGGGTGCGGGCATCGACTTTTCCGACGTAAAGAGTAAGGCCGACATCATCACGGCATTCAAAGCCAATAATTTGAGCTACACGACTGCGGATTATCCAGTCACTGCAGTCAATGCATTCGTCCTAGGCATGCGTGTCGGTGACCTTGTGATTGCCTCTGACGGCAACTCAAAATTCCGGGCGATCGGCGAAATTATAGGCGATTATGAATATCTGCCACGCGCCGAGGAAGACAACGAGTTCACCCAGAGCCGATCGGTCCGGTGGCTCAAGGTTTTCGCACCGTCGACGGCGGTGAGCGCCATCATGAATAAGAGTTTCATGCAGAAGGCGATTTACCGGCTTGGATCGAGCGTCATCGATCGCGCGAAGCTGCGTCGCCTGCTTTCAACGAAAGCCAGCGAACTTCAGGTGCAACAGGGGCCGAAGGCGCGCGTCTTGATCATCGACGAGATCAACCGCGGCAACATCTCGCGCATTTTCGGTGAATTGATTACCTTAATAGAGCCTAGCAAGCGTGCCGGCAATACCGAAGCGCTTTCCGTCACCCTTCCCTATACAAAAAAACCGTTCAGCGTCCCGAATAATCTCTACATCATCGGCACCATGAACACGGCCGATCGCTCATTGGCTAGCCTGGACATGGCGTTGCGCCGCCGGTTCGTGTTCAAGGAAATGCCGCCGCGCCCGGACCTGCTGGCCGACATTAACGTTGCCGGGGTCTCCGTGTCAAATTTGCTTGAAATCATGAACCAGCGCATCGAGGCACTGCTCGATCGCGAGCACTGCCTCGGTCACGCTTACTTTCTTCCGCTACGGCACGACAACACCATCGGTCATCTCGGGCGCATCTTCATGCAGCAAATCCTGCCTTTGCTCAAAGAGTACTTCTTCGAAGATTGGGAGCGGATCGGCTGGGTACTCAACGACCACCGCAAGCCGGCAGTGGACCGCTTCATCCTCAGGGGTAGTGCGGTTGTGGCCGACCTGTTCGGCGACGACTTCGACGGCAAGGTACAGGCCAAGACCTGGGAACTTAACCCGGAGGCCTTTGAGCGTCTCAGCGCCTATCAGGGCATCGTTGGCCCCAGAGCAGCGGTGGTAAAAGCAGCCTCGCAGGCTGACGACGACAGTGCCGACTATCGCGGCTACAGGCTCTTGCGCATGGCCGACACTACCGTGAAGGTCTTCGAGAACGGCGAAGAACAAGTTGCGATGCCCATTCTGCGAAAGTTGGCACAAGAGTTGAATGTAAGCTTAACGAATGCAAGCGGGGGGATATATAACACGCGCCAGCTCGGCGCCAAGGTTATCGCCGCCATCCAGCGGACACAGCGGTGAAGAAGCTCGTCGTCGTGCGCGAGTACGCGCGGCTCACGACGTCTCACGTTGAGCCCACTCTAGATCGGGCAACTGTCTCGCAAAGCGCGTTCGATTGGCTATGTAACTTGGCGAGTCGGGCGCGTGCGAGCGGGGCACAATTGCTCGAAGTGGAAGGAACGCGGTGGCTGCGTATGGATAACTTCGTTGGAATAGTGGAGACGCCCTGTGGCACGACGGTTGAAATTCTACCCAAGCACCATGACACGGGGTCTCCTGAAGAGACATCCCGCGCACTCCTGGCGCGTATGATCCAGGCCGCGCTAGACCTGCCCGTGCGCCAAACGGGTCCCGCCGACATCACGCTGTTTCAATCGCCGCTTTCGGAATGGGTGCGACGTCAATTCCTGCAGGTACTAGAGCGCTTACTCAAGCGCGGCATTAAGTTCGATTATATGCGTGTCGAAGAAGAGCAGCGCTACTTGCGCGGGCAATTGGACGCAGTGAAACAACTTCGGCAGGCGCCGGTCCGTCGACACTACTTCCACACCCGTCACGACGTATTCTCGCTCGACTTCCCTGAGAACCGACTAATCAAGTCGGCCCTATCGCGCGTCGCGCAGACCACGCAGGAACCAACGAACTGGCGTCTGGCGCGCGAGCTCATGCAAGTCTTAGCCGAGGTCCCGGCGTCACGCACCATTTCCCAAGATTTTAAGGCCTGGCGTGACGGTCGCCTGTTGGCACACTATGCGCCAATCCTCCCTTGGTGCAAGCTCGTCTTAAGCCAGCAACTGCCAATGGCGTTGCACGGGGACTGGCATGGGATGAGCATGCTTTTCCCAATGGAAAAGCTGTTCGAGCGCTTCGTTGAAGCAGCTCTGCGCCGTGATCTGCGACGGACGGCACGCCTTACTTCTCAAGCGAACTCCACGCACCTTTGCGAGCATCAAGGCAAGGGACTATTTCAACTGCGTCCCGATCTCTTAGTCGAGTATGCTGGACGTCGTATCGTCCTGGACGCGAAGTGGAAGCGCCTCGACCAGCGGGCGCGCGACAAGAAGTACGGCATGTCACAGTCCGACGTCTACCAGCTGTTTGCCTACGGGCACAAATACATCAACGGTGATCAACGCGACAAAGAGCTCGTCCTAATTTATCCGGAAAGCACGACGTTCTTCCGGCCCCTGGCTCCTTTCTCTTTCGACGCAAACATGACCCTCTGGGTGCTGCCATTTCACCTAGGCGACGCGGTCGGCGAGGAGCATGTGGTGTTGTCGGATCAGATGCAACTGGCTCGGATATGCAAGGGAAGCGAAGCGCTGCCTAACTGATCTCAATCCGGAACCAGATATCCGGTACGACGACAGCAGCCTGTCCGCCACAATGTCCAGCCTACGTTGATGTCCGGTCTGCGACCGAATAGCGGTTGCCGCATTAGCCGGTAAGTGCGGTTTTGTCGGCACATCTCTCCCAACTCATATAGGTCACTATGTACCTTACGACAGCCGGACACTGCGCCGCTCTCCAGCCATGACTGCTTGATGTGTCCGAGCGAACGCCGGTCTTCAATACCGTGCTTGGATTCCGGATTGGAGCGCCTAGCGTCGTAGCCACATGAGTGCAACGCCACTACCTTGCACCATCGCCGAACGAGATACCGGGCTGAGGCATCGAAGACAAATGCGTACCTTACCCGGAAGTATTGGCAAAGTACGCAACGGCCTTTTGTTAGATGCCTTGCTCTTCCATCACCCTTTTAAGTTCGGCCTTGAGCTTGCGAATGTCAGCTTCCTGCCCTGGGCTGCTTGCCGTTCTTGGGCCGATATGCTGTACTTCCTATCCATCCATACAAGCTATGCGTTGTCACCCCGAGCCGGCTTGCCACCTTGGTGATAGGGCGGCTCCGCTCGGTCACCTGCTTAACACCTTCTTCCTTGAAAACCTGTGTACCGCTTACCGCTCATAACACCTGCCACTAGCCAAAATATATGGCTCGGAAGTGTTTACGGAAGTGGAGACAATTCAGAGCGAACGAGAAGCTGTTCCCCGTCAATACACATATTTGTAATGAGCCTCAAGCAATCCGGGCTCTCACAACTCCGGCAGATCTATCCACGCGACAATCCTTCCAGCTTAGTTTGCAGGGTATTAAAGGAAACTTGGTTGGGATTGGTCAGGCGAATGAGTTCAGCATCAGTAATTGCCGCTCCTGCAGCCGCGACTCCTTCGGTAAGCCACCTGATAGCTTCACTGAGATCACCGGGATGTGCAATGTTCGCTTTATCAGCAGCCTTCTCATGAAGGTCAAAGTAATGCACGCTTCTTACGTCGAGGGGGACTAAACGGCCGATAAAGATCACCGCCCTAAACGCCCTGGCGAAGGAACAATCTACTACATCTGTCCTGAGCTTTCCGAAAGCGACGCCCAAGCCGGCGCAGCTTAGCTTGATTTGCTCGTCCTTAATCGGCACCGGGTTTAGGCCATCCGATAGGGAAAGTCCCTGTAACCATGCGTCAACGTGGTGTTCTCCTTCCCCAACTAACCGCCCTTCGCAGACACCCCATTCGTACCAATATCCGCGAGTGATATCCATGAAATCTCTCTTGGTGCGCGCACTGCCCAGTTCAAAGCGGAAAAGTTTAACGGCGCGGGAAAACTCGCCAGCAAGGCGGAACGTCTTACCCAATGCAATGACGGTCCCTAACCACTCCGAATGCACGTTCGCCGCGGCGATTGCTGCGGAGATCGAAATGGCTTTACGCCGCTCCTCCGGCATTTGCGATGGCAGGCGAGCCTGGAGCTGCGGGCCGGCGAGGACAATTGGAGCAAAATTGGCAACAGCGCCAACGGGAGCGGCCAGTGAAGCTGCTACTGTATGTTTAACGATTTGTGTCCAGACCTCCGCCAGATCCAAATCAAGCGCTGCCTCGGCTTCCAAGAGCACTGCTGCGGCTACGTGGCGGTGGCGGGTGAACACTCGCCCGCCACCATAAACGGCGGCTGCCTCTTCGCCTAAAGGACGCACCACCCTGCTGCCCACCCAATCCCTTGGTACGTCAAGCAAGTCCGCCAGCACCTTTTCGTCCAGGCCATCAATGCCAGCGCCATGGCAGGCGGCCACAAAAGTGAGCGCATCGGCGAGATTTCGTTGGGTTCCATGGATTGGTATTAGGCGCAATTGAGCGAGAAACTCGCGCACATGAGCGCGAAGGCCCGTTTCTCCAAAACGTACTGCGAGCAGGCCGCCGAAGAATGAACCGTCTTGCCGTCGCTGTCCGGGCGCCTCAGCCTGGTCATGCACAGCCTTCAGGAGATGTGCCGGCCGAAGGGCCGGGTCATTCTCCTTAGCTAGTTCGCGCAACCCGCCTACCCTCGTCCAAGCCGCGACCACGGCCTGGGCGTCAGAATCATTAATCCCTCTTAGTACAACGTCCGGTAGATATTGCAGCCACTGCGCCCAAGGTTCACGGTCGCCTCCCTTCGCCCTCCAATCGCTGTCCCGGGCTGTAAGGAGGAAATCAACGTTCGCCCGGCCGGCTTGCTGCAAATGCCGTGCGGACTCGGCTACCACCTGTATGAGGTTTTCGGCGTCATCCGCGACGATTAGCCATTGAAACCCCGGATCCAGTGCAACTAGCTGTTCGGGAGACAGGCTGAATTTGGGCGACGGGCGCCAAAGAATGCGAACCCCTTCATTTCTGGCGGCATCCGCCGCTGCTTGAAGCAACAATGTCGTCTTGCCCTCGCCGCCCGCCGCACGAATCAATTGCAACGAGGCGAAGTCTTCGTCGAGCTTTGACCGGCCTTCTGCGATCCATGTTGCAGCTTCACGGCGCGGAATCATTCCCGACAGGCCATGGCGCCAATCAGGCACGGCGCCATCGAAATAACGCCGCGCTTCTGCCTCCCTCAGGGGCTCCAAGGCATCCAGGGTTGCCGCGTCGAGGCACTGCCAACCGGGCAGGGGGGAATCGAGCGGCGCCGGTCCGGGGGCGGCGACTGCTGTTGCAGCAACGGACGCCAGATCAGCCATGACCTCACCAAAAATACTGTGGCAATCCACGCCGCCGTAAGCCCGGAAAAGGCCACGGGCGATGGCCGGCTGCATCCTCTCTATCAACCGACGGTAGTGCGCAGCAATCAATGCCTCACTGTCCTCCCTAAAGCACCAAAGCACGTCCAGTGGGGTCTCTTCATCCTGCAGCAGTTCTGCCAGTGCGGTAGTAAATACATCGTCCCAGCCACTATAGGCCACCACCACCAAAGTCTTCTTCCTCAGAATGGACTGAAGCGAGGCTTTCAGCCTCGGCCGTGCTGCGGTGAGCTGAGCCGGCGTATGAAGGGTATCGGAGCCGCGCCAATAACCATGCAGATGCGCTACCGTCCGTGTGCCCGGATCACTTTCCGCGTCCCTGCCAATATTGCCATCGCTATCCACGATACGACGGTGAGGCCTACCACCACTCGCCCGGATCGCTAGAGAAAGGAGCGGGTCGAAATTGGTGGTCAGAATAGGTCCGGGGAATTCATCAGGATAGCTACAGACCAGTTTTGCCAGCTGTATCGTGCCTACAGGCAGGTGCCAATCTGCAGGCTCGCCGTCCTCATGAAACTCCTTGATAGCGGCATCCTGCCGCGCCCCGCGGACCGCGTCTTGAATGACTTGATTGACAGCCAATTGACTGACATTGCCTTGAAGCCAGCGCAATGCTGTTTGATATAACTCCGCGCCCCGCTTATCCTTGATCGCCGACTCGAACGCCGGCAGCGCCCTCGACTTGCGTTCCTTGACTTTGTTCCTAATGAATTCACACATCTCGTCCACACCTGCGACACCGCCAGAAGAATCCCAAGACAGTGGAGAACCAACAAGAAATGCAACCGGCTTTTCCGCGGACGTGACGGCATTCAAAAACTCGTGCTTGTCGAACAAATCGAAGGACATGAAATAGGCTTCTGCTTTGAAAGTTGGCGAGATTATAGGGCCGGAGCTCTATCGGCTCTAGCTTGACCTAGATCCGCTGTCGCCCCAAGTGCCTATTCGCGGCGACTCGCAATTTCCACTTTTGCCAGATACAAACCGCTTCCATGGAGACCGGCCAAAAATGTATCCAGGCGGCTTCACGTTGCACGAGTCGTTCGCGTTGAAATAGCGGAGTGAGGTGCGCTTCAGTGCGGAGCGACGAACCGGAGACTGGAATTCCAATCAAAAAGGAAAGTCAATTTCCTATCCTGAAACGGAAACCATCTCTCATGAAAAAGCTACTTTCGGTTATCGCCTCCTTCACCCTGGCATGCTCCGCACTCGCCGCCAGCGGCGACCAAACCGCGCAGCCGCGCCCCGGCGCCGGCAATGCCGGTGCAAAAGACGCAATGCGTGCCGACAAGCCCGCCGAAAGCTCGGGCGACCGCCCCAATCTCAAGGAGCGCACCTCGGGCAGCACGAGCGGTGCACAAAGCGGGGGCAGCGCGGCGGGCGAGACCGGCGGTCCGGCCGCGAGCAAGGGCCATACGGGCAGCACCACGAACACTTCGAACAGTCCGACAGCCGGACAAAAAAACGGCCAGTCGAAATAAGACGGGACGCCGACAGGCCAGCCCGCTCTGCCGGCTCCCCGCCGCATACGCGCGCCACCGACGCGCGCTGCCGCCCCGTCGTGCCGACGTCAGGGAAGCCCGTCCTGCATCCCGTCGCGCCATCCGCTGCCTTTGTTGGCCGAAAAGAAATCGGCCGAAAAAAAACCGCCCGGCTCGCGCCGGACGGCTCTCAGTTCGGGCGTCATTGACGCCCGTCGTTCCTGAATCTCAGAACAGGTTATATACAGTGAAGATCTCGCGATAGTACGGATCGATATACGAGGCGCGCACCGTCCGGCGGGTCGGCGAGACGACGGTCGGCATATCGATGACGATCGGGCCGAAGCTGCCGTTGCTCGCCTGGTCGAAGGACTCGATCTCTTCATTGTTGAGTTCGACGCGGGCGAATACCGACTTGGCCGATGTCGGGACCTTGCCGCTGACCGTGATCTCGCCGCCGGTGAAGGTGGCGAACTGCCCGAGGTCGGGCGCGGTCAGCGTCGGGAAAACGACGTTGGCCAGTTCCGCATTCGTGTAAGGCCGGGTGGGTACGGTCTTCGTATAGGTTTCGAACAGGGTGTCGTCGGCGTTGTAGATCTTGACCTCATACAGCGCGTTGCGCGGGATCTTCGCGATCTCGGTGTCGCTGGAGATCGGATAGAAGGTCGACGTCACGCTGTGGCCGCCCACGCTGTAGGTGGTACGCCACGACCCGCCGAGGCCGCCCTTGTCGAAGCGCACGCCACCGGACGGAAGACCCGGTCCCTTGACGACGGCGTAGTCGACGTTGGCGCTGTTGCTGCTGTTGCGATCCTCGAACCAGAATTCGAGGCCGGTCGTGAGTACCGGCGCATCGCCGTTGTTGATGGTCTTGAATGCGAGCGCGTAGCTTTCCGCCGCCACCTTGTAGCGGTTGCCGTACAGCTGCCACTTGCCGCCCACCTTCTTCATCAGGAAATCGCGGTCGGCACCATTGGCGCCGCCGAACCTGTCGATGACGTCGAAGCTGATCTTCGCCGTGTCGCCGCTCAGGTCCTGCAGTTCGATATTGGTGAACTGGATGCCGGTGTTTTCCGGCTCGCCGCTGATGGCGGCAATGAACTGCGCCTTGTCTTCGTCGTGGTGCAGCATGTCGGCGTGCACCAGCGGGTCCAGGGCCGCTTCGCTCGGCAGTCCCTTGGCAAAGGCATCGCTGAGGGACTTCATGGTGGCGACGATGGCCTGCAGGTCGGTCAGGCCGGTGGAGATGTTGGTGGTGTCGGTCAGCTTCGTGCTGTCCGTCTTCGACGCCAGGTTGTCCTGGATTTCTTCCTTGGTGATGACGTTCTTGATCGTGGCGATGTTCGTGTCCGGATCGACGCTGACCCGCAGGATGTCGAGCGCGGCATCCAGCTTGGTGTGGTCGGCGGTGAACGAAGTGTGCATCAGGTCGATCGCCGCATCGACGCCGAGGGCGGTCAGTACGGTGAGCAGCCGCTGTTTCAATGCTTCCTGCTGCTCGGCCACTGCGGTTGCGGACAGCTTCTGGGTATCCGGATTGTCGAAGAAGTTGGCAGCGAGCTGGCCGGCGACATTGGCGACGATCAGGTCGGTCAGCGGCGTGACGTTGATGGTCTTGGTTGCGTCCGTCGCGACCGAGTGCAGGACGTAGGTGCGGCCGCCGACCGAGCCGGTCGCGCGCAGCACGAACGGCGCGGTCATGTCGGACACGTCCACCGAGTAGCCGCCGCCTGCGCCGATCGGCACGGTCTTGGTCTTGCCGGTCGCGTCCTTGACGGTGACGTTGCCGGCCAGGGCGGCGCCGGCCGCTGCCGTGCCGGAAAGGACAGCAGGCGTTGCACCGGCCGTCGGGGAATCGCTGCCCCCTCCGCCGCCGCAAGCGGCAATCAGCACTGCCGCGCAGGACACGGCGATAAGACGAGGTTTGAAAGATCGCATCAGTTGCTCCTTGGAAAAGTAGGAGCGAGTCTGCCGCATTCTTCCTGGTGTTTCCATTCCCCAATTGGGGTATTCGCCGTCGTTCAGGCCATGGGTCTGCCTGTCATATCGGCTTGTCTGTTCGTCTACGTCATCGGTTTACCGCGGCGCCGGCGCGGCGGCGGAAGAAAGTACAGCCAGGAGCCCGGCCTCCGGGCGCCTGGCTTGCCGGAGCCCGGCTAGTGGGCCAGCCGGGAGCGGTCCGGCTCGGAGGGGCTGGAGATTCCCTCGAGCGTGCGGTCCACCTGTGCAGAGTGCTTGGTCGCCAGGTCGCCGAGGGACACGATGCCGATCAGGCTGTGGGTGTTCTGGTCGACGACCGGCACCCTGCGGATCTGCGTGTCGGCCATCTGCTGCATCACCTCGTCCACAGGCTGGTCCTCGAAGCACCAGCGCACCTGCACCGACATCACTTCCCCGACTTGCGCGGTGTCGGGCGGCACGCCTGCAGCGACCGCCCGCACGGTGATGTCCCGGTCAGTGATCATCCCCACCAGCCGTTCGCCGTCGCACACCGGCAAGGCGCCGACGTTCAGCTCGTCCATCATCTCCGCCGCGCGGCGGATGGTCTCCTGCGGGGTGACGCTGCGGACGTCGCGGGTCATCACTTCAGCAATTCTCTGCATCATTTTCTCCTGGGTTTGTCGGAAGCGGCGCCCACCACAGGCGCCGTGAGCAGATAGACCAGCGGATGCCGGGCAAGTGCATTTTTTGCCATGCTTCCGGAACTCCAAGGCGGCTTGGCGACCGAAATGCCAAAGGGTGCACGCATGGAAAACCGGAACACATCACAAGCCGCACTCGATGCCGTGCGCAATGCCGCCCGCCCGTTGCGGCATGAAACCGACATCGACAGCGTCCTCGACGAAATCGGCGACGCCAGGATCGTCCTGCTTGGCGAGGCGACGCACGGCAGCCGCGAGTTCTACCGCTTCAGGGCGGAGCTGACCAAGCAGCTGATCATCCGGAAGGGCTTCGACGCGCTGGCGGTGGAAGCGGACTGGCCGGATGCCCTGCTCGTCAACCGCTATATCCAGTCGCCTGCGGCACCGGCCAAGGGTGCGAAAGACGTGCGTGGCGCGCTCGCCGGCTTCGAGCGCTTTCCCCAGTGGATGTGGCGCAATACCGAAATCGCCGCGCTGGTGCAGTGGCTGCGGCAGCACAACCTGCAGTACGCCGCAGGCGACGGCAAGGTGGGCTTCTTCGGGCTCGACCTGTACAGTCTCCACCGGTCGATGGAATCGGTGGTGCGCTACCTGTCCCGGGTGGATCCCGAGGCCGCGCGCCAGGCCCGGGCCCGCTATGCCTGCTTCGACCACCTGGCGGAGGATCCGCAGCGCTACGGCTACGCGGCGAACTTCGGCATGCGCAAGGACTGCGAGGACGAGGTGATCCGCCAGCTTGTCGCCCTGACCGAAGAAGGTGGCCAATATGTCCGTGGCGACGGCGCGGCGGCGGATGAACTGTTCTACGCCCAGCAGAACGCCCGCGTCGCGCAAAATGCGGAAGCCTATTACCGCAGCATGTTCCAGGGCCGGAACGCTTCCTGGAACCTGCGCGACACGCACATGGCCGAGACCCTGTCGGCCCTGCAGACGCATCTCATGGCGAGCCGGGGCAGGCCCGCCCGCATCGTCGTCTGGGCGCACAATTCGCATATCGGCGACGCCAGCGTGACCGAGATGGGCGACGACGGCCAGCTCAATCTCGGCCAGCTGGTGCGCGAGCAGCTCGGCCGGGAAACAACCTTCCTGCTCGGATTCTCGACGCATGCCGGCACCGTCACCGCCGCCTCCGAATGGGACAGCCCGGCGGAACGGAAGACGGTCCGGCCATCGCATCCCGACAGTTTCGAGCGCCTGTTCCACGACGCCGGCATCAACAACTTCTTCCTGCCGCTGCGGCGCGCGCAGGCGGCCCGGGACGCACTGCGCGAGCGGCGGCTGGAGCGGGCGATCGGCGTCATCTACCTGCCCGAGAGCGAACGGTTCAGCCATTATTTCGAAGCGGCGCTCGGCGACCAGTTCGACGCGCTGGTGCATTTCGACGAGACCCATGCGCTTGAGCCGCTGGAGCGCACGGCCGCCTTGCATGACGGCGAGGCGCCGGAAACCTGGCCGACCGGCATCTGATAAAAAAAGGGCCGCGCGAACGCGGCCCTGAAATTGCTGGGGAACTACTGACGATACAACAACAACAACAACGGCGACAACGACAACAACTAAGACGAAAACAAGGACACCGGTTACGGTAGCTCCTGCTCGGCGAGGCTAGCGCAGCAGCCGCCCGTCCTTACCGATCACCGTGATCTCGACGAAGCGCGATCCGACCCGGTTGGACGGCGAGAAGCGCAACGGGAAACCGCCGACATCGTAGGGATTCAGTGTTTCCAGCGCCCGCATCACTTTCTCGCGGCTCGGGTTCGGCCCGGCGCGGCGCAGCCCTTCGACCAGCACTTTCGCGCCGACGAACTCCTCGAAGCTGGTGTAGGACAGTTCGCTTCCCGGCGGGCCGTATTTCTTCATCATCTGCTGGTATTCCTTGACCACCGGGATCGAGGCGGAATACGGGTACGGCATCACCTGGGCGACACCGATGCCGCGCGCGCTCTCCGGTCCGATCAGGCGCACGATTTCCTTCGGGTTGACCACCGAGATATTGACCAGCTGGGCGACGGTGGAAACCGCGCGGATCTGCTTGCTGAACGCCGCGGTGCTCCGGTTCACCGAAATCATCACCACCGCCTGCGGATTCGCCTTGGCCAGCACGCGGACGGCCTCCTCGACCTTGTCGGTGTTCTTCTCATACGCGCCGGTGGCGACCAGCTCCAGTCCACGCTTCTTCAGCGCGGCCTCCACGCCTTCCAGTCCCGCCTTGCCGAACGGGTCGTCCTGGTACATGACGCCGATCCGCTTCATGTTCAGCATCACCAGCTGGTCGACGATGCCTTCGGCCTCGTCCGCGTAGCCGGCGCGGATATGGAAGATGTTGGGGTTGAACGGCTTGCGCAGGATTTCGCCGCCGGTGTAAGGCGCCACCAGCGCGATGCTCGCCTTCTCCAGCACCTTCTGCTTCAGCAGTTCGCCGACGTTGCCGGTGCCGGCAAAGCCGATCAGGGCGACCGCGCCGTCCTTGTCGATCACCTCCTGCGTCAGCCGCACGGTCTCGTCCACCTTGTAGCCGTCGTCCTTGACCACATGGCGGATCTGCTTGCCGTGCACGCCGCCTTGCGCATTGACATGATCGAAATAGATCTTCGCTCCCAGCACCATGTCCTTGCCGGTGTCCGCCAGCACGCCGCTCAGCGGCGCCACCTGCCCGATCACGATTTCATCGGCCGCCGTGACCGCGACCGCAAAAGACGCTCCCGCACAACCAACCGCAAACCGCAACCAGGCAAGCATGTTCATGTCATCCCTCCACTGTTTTGACCACCGCAGGCCTTGTCGCCGGCGACCGGCTGCCCAGCCGCTTGAACAAGGCCGTCATTTCGCCGACGATGCCGCGCCGGAAGGCCAGCACGCAGACGATGAAGATGAAGCCGGTGACGATGGTGACCGATTCGCCGATGGTGTTGAACCATTCGATGCCGGTCGCCGAGGCCAGGAAGCTGCCCACATCCCCCAGCTTGTTC
>NZ_DATCMQ010000010.1:0-122254 GCF_036563305.1 Noviherbaspirillum sp.
CGGCGAGATCTACGTGCTGTCGAAGGATGAAGGCGGTCGTCACACCCCGTTCTTCAACAACTACCGTCCGCAGTTCTACTTCCGTACGACGGACGTGACCGGCGCGATCGAGCTGCCGGCCGACAAGGAAATGGTGATGCCTGGCGATAACGTGTCGATCACGGTGAAGCTGATCAACCCGATCGCGATGGAAGAAGGTCTGCGCTTCGCTATCCGTGAAGGTGGCCGTACTGTCGGCGCCGGCGTTGTCGCCAAGATCATCGAGTAATTGGCTGCAGGATTTATCTCCGCTCTTTGTTGAATATCGCCGCGGGCGCCCCCGCCCGCGGCTCGCTCTTTTTAAGGACTTGCCATGCAAAACCAGAAAATCCGCATCCGCCTCAAGGCATTCGACTACCGCCTGATCGACCAGTCCGCACTGGAGATCGTCGAGACCGCGAAGCGCACCGGCGCAGTCGTCAAGGGACCAGTTCCCCTGCCGACCCGCATCCAGCGTTTCGACATCCTGCGTTCGCCGCACGTCAACAAGACTTCGCGCGACCAGTTCGAAATCCGCACCCACCAGCGCCTGATGGACATCGTCGACCCGACCGACAAGACGGTTGACGCGCTGATGAAGCTGGACCTGCCGGCCGGCGTGGACGTCGAAATCAAACTGCAATAATCCCGTCGTTGTGAACCCGCACATACCACAATTTCTGTTAGTAGTGGTTGTGGTGTGAAAAAACGCGGGTTATAATGCTCGGCTTCGGTATTGGCACGGATTCTCCGTGCCAATACGTTTTAGTTGTACAAACATCAGCCCCGCCCAATCGCAGGCGGGAATGGAGAAAACAATGACCCTCGGCCTTGTTGGTCGCAAGGTTGGCATGATGCGCATCTTCACGGATGACGGCGATTCGATCCCCGTAACCGTGCTCGACGTGTCGAACAACCGCGTGACGCAAATCAAAACTGACGAAACAGACGGCTACACTTCTGTTCAGGTCACCTACGGTCAGCGCCGTGCTTCCCGCGTCAACAAAGCGGCAGCCGGCCACCTCGCAAAAGCGGGCGTGGAAGCTGGTACCGTCCTCAAAGAATTCCGTATCGATGCAGCGAAGGCAGCCGAGCTCAAGGCTGGCGAAGTCATTGCCGTCAGCATCTTCGAGGCAGGCCAGAAGGTGGACGTGCAGGGCGTGTCCATCGGTAAGGGCTACGCCGGTACGATCAAGCGCTACAACTTCGGTTCCGGTCGCGCGACCCACGGTAACTCCCGTTCGCACAACGTGCCGGGTTCCATCGGTATGGCGCAGGATCCGGGCCGCGTATTCCCGGGTAAGCGCATGACGGGTCACATGGGTGACGTCACCACCACCGTGCAGAATCTGGAAATCGCGCGCGTCGACGCCGATCGCCAGCTGATCATGGTGAAGGGTGCGGTGCCCGGTGCGAAGAACGGTCAGGTGATCGTTCGTCCCGCAGTCAAAGTCAAAGCAAAGAAGGGAGCGTAATCGATGGACCTCCAGCTCCTGAATGACCAGGGCCAAGCAGCTTCGAACGTCACCGCGCCGGACACCATCTTCGGCCGTGACTACAACGAAGCGCTGATCCACCAGGTCGTGGTTGCCTACCAGGCAAATGCCCGCAGCGGCAACCGCAAGCAGAAAGACCGTGAAGAAGTCAGCCACACGACCAAGAAGCCGTGGCGCCAGAAAGGTACCGGCCGTGCTCGTGCAGGTATGTCCTCCTCCCCGCTGTGGCGCGGAGGCGGTCGCATCTTCCCGAACAGCCCGGACGAAAACTTCTCGCACAAGGTCAACAAGAAGATGTATCGCGCAGGCATCTGCTCGATCCTCTCCCAGTTGGCACGCGAAGGCCGTCTGTCGGTGGTCGAGAACATCTCGGTCGACGCGCCCAAGACCAAGCTGCTGGCGCAAAAGCTGAAAGGCATGGGACTCGAGTCCGTGCTGGTAATTACCGACAACCTCGACGAAAACCTGTTGCTCGCTTCGCGCAATCTGCCGAACGTGCTGATCGTCGAGCCGCGTCATGCCGATCCCGTATCCCTGGTGTTCTACAAGAAGGTCCTGATCACCAAGCCGGCATTGGCAAAGATTGAGGAGATGCTGGCATGAGCGCGACTGTGAAGCACAGCGAAGAACGTCTGATGAAAGTGCTGCTCGCTCCGGTTATCTCGGAGAAGGCCACCTTCGTCGCCGAAAAAAACGAGCAGGTTGTTTTCCGTGTCGCCCCTGACGCAACGAAGCCGGAAATCAAGGCGGCAGTGGAGTTGCTGTTCAAGGTGGAAGTGGATTCCGTGCAGGTCGTGAACCGCCAGGGCAAGCAAAAGCGTGCCGGCCGTTTCGTGGGCCGCCGTAACCACACCCGTCAGGCATATGTGTGCCTGAAGCCGGGCCAGGAAATCAACTTCACCGAGGAGGCTAAATAATGGCACTCGTGAAAATGAAACCGACGTCGGCAGGCCGCCGCGGCATGGTCAAGGTCGTCAGTCCCGACCTGTACAAGGGCCGTCCGCTCGCCTCGCTCGTCGAGAAGAAGTCCAAGACCGCAGGCCGTAACAACAACGGCCATATTACCACCCGTCATATTGGCGGCGGTCACAAGCAGCACTACCGCGTTGTCGACTTCCGTCGCAACAAGGACGGCATCCCGGCCAAGGTCGAGCGCATCGAGTACGACCCGAACCGCACCGCCCATATCGCCCTGCTGTGCTATGCCGACGGTGAGCGTCAGTACATCATTGCTCCCAAGGGCATCGCGGTCGGCGACCAGCTGATGAACGGCGCAGAAGCGACGATCAAGGCAGGCAACTGCCTGCCGATCCGCAATATCCCGGTCGGCACGACGATGCATTGCGTCGAGATGTTGCCTGGCAAGGGCGCGCAGATCGCACGTACTGCCGGCGCCGCTGTCGTGCTGATGGCTCGCGAGGGTACGTACGCTCAGGTCCGTCTGCGTTCCGGCGAAGTGCGCCGCGTGCACATCGAGTGCCGCGCCACGATCGGCGAGGTCGGCAATGGTGAACACAACCTCCGTAAGATCGGCAAGGCTGGTGCAATGCGCTGGCGTGGTGTCCGTCCGACGGTTCGCGGCGTCGTGATGAACCCGATCGACCACCCGCACGGCGGCGGCGAAGGCCGTACTGCTGCAGGTCGTCACCCGGTTTCGCCGTGGGGCCAGCAGACCAAGGGCAAGAAGACGCGTAGCAACAAGCGCACGACTTCGATGATCGTCTCGCGCCGTGGTAAGAAATAAGGGGTAACACATGACACGTTCATTGAAAAAAGGGCCGTTCTGTGACGCCCACCTGATCAAGAAGGTCGAAGCTGCGCAAGCGACTAAGGACAAAAAGCCGATCAAGACCTGGTCGCGCCGTTCCACGATCCTGCCGGACTTCATCGGATTGACGATCGCAGTGCATAACGGCAAGCAGCACGTGCCGGTCTATGTGTCCGAAAACATGGTTGGTCACAAGCTCGGCGAATTCGCGCTGACCCGGACGTTCAAGGGTCACGCCGCTGACAAGAAGGCTAAGAAATAAGGTCCGATATGGAAACTAAAGCTTCCCTGCGTGGCGCGCGCCTGTCGGCCCAAAAAGGCCGACTGGTCGCCGACCTGATCCGCGGTAAACAAGTTGATCAGGCGTTGAATATCCTGGCCTTCAGCCCGAAAAAGGGCGCGGTCATCATCAAGCAAGTTTTGGAGTCCGCAATTGCGAACGCCGAGCACAACGATGGTGCGGATATCGACGAACTGAAAGTCAAGACGATCTATGTCGAAAAGGGCACTGTCCTGAAGCGCTTCATCGCGCGTGCAAAGGGCCGTGGCGATCGCTTCTCGAAGCAAACCTGTCACATCTACGTGACTGTCGGTAACTAAGGAGTCACGATGGGACAGAAAATTCATCCGACCGGTTTCCGTCTTTCGGTGACGCGTAACTGGGGTTCGCGCTGGTATGCAGGCAATGGCAACTTTGCCTCCATGCTGAACGAGGACCTCAACGTTCGCACTTACCTGAAGAAGAAACTGAAGAACGCTTCGGTTGGCCGCATCCTCATCGAGCGTCCGGCGAAGAACGCCCGCATCACGATTTTCAGCTCCCGTCCGGGTGTTGTGATCGGCAAGAAGGGCGAGGACATCGAGATCCTGAAGTCCGAGCTGACCAAGCTGATGGGCGTGCCGGTACACGTGAACATCGAAGAAATCCGCAAGCCGGAAGTCGATGCGCAGCTGATTGCCGATTCGATCGCCCAGCAGCTCGAAAAGCGGATCATGTTCCGCCGCGCGATGAAGCGTGCGATGCAGAACGCGATGCGTCTTGGCGCCCAGGGCATCAAGATCATGTCGTCCGGCCGTCTGAACGGCATCGAAATCGCTCGCAAGGAATGGTATCGCGAAGGCCGCGTGCCTCTGCACACCCTGCGCGCTGACATCGACTACGGTTTCGGCGAAGCGGAAACGACCTACGGCATCATCGGCATCAAGGTCTGGGTTTACAAGGGCGATCGCCTCGCAAGCGGCGAAGCACCGACCATCGAGACTCCGGCAGAAGACGACAAGAAGCGTCGTGGTCCGCGTCGTGACGATGGCAAGCCTGGTGGCCGTCCTCGTCCGAGGGGTGCCGAAGGAACGTCCACTCCGGCTGCCAAGCGCGTTCGTGCCTCCGCCCCGACGAAGAGCGCTGCACCGGCTGAGAAAGCAGGAGAATAACCATGCTGCAACCAGCACGCAGAAAATATCGCAAGGAACAGAAGGGCCGCAACAAGGGCATTTCGCACGAGCGCGGCACCGCCGTCTCGTTCGGCGAGTACGGCCTGAAAGCGGTCGGTCGCGGCCGTATCACGGCACGCCAGATCGAAGCGGCTCGTCGTGCAATGACCCGTCACATCAAGCGTGGCGGCCGAATCTGGATCCGTATCTTCCCGGACAAGCCGATTTCGAACAAGCCTGCCGAAGTTCGTATGGGTAACGGCAAGGGCAATCCGGAATACTACGTGGCTGAAATCCAGCCGGGTAAGGTGCTGTACGAGATGGATGGCGTCGACGAGACGCTGGCCCGCGAGGCGTTCCGCCTGGCCGCTGCCAAGCTGCCGCTGGCGACCACCTTCGTGCTCCGCCAAGTCGGCCAATAACAGGAGTGAAACATGAAAGCATCTGAACTCCGCGGCAAGGATCAGGACGCTCTGCAAAAGGAGCTCAACGAGTTGCTGAAGGCGCAATTCGGTCTGCGCATGCAAATCGCGACGCAGCAGCTGAACAACACCGCGCAACTCAAGAAGGTACGCCGCGACATCGCGCGCGTGAAGACCGTCATGAACCAGAAGGACGCCAAATAATGACCGATCAAGCAAAACAGGCGCTCAAGCGCACCCTGGTTGGCAAGGTCGTCTCCGACAAGATGGACAAGACGGTAACCGTCCTCGTCGAGCGTCGCGTCAAGCATCCGCTGTACGGCAAGATCGTCGTCCGCTCGAACAAGTACCATGCGCACGACGAGGCAAACCAGGCGAAAGAAGGCGATACCGTCGAGATCCAGGAAGGTCGCCCGATCTCCAAGACGAAGGCATGGACTGTCACCCGCGTGGTGCAGGTCGCGCAGATCGTCTAAATCAGTAGTTGCGAGCCCGGCGTTTTGGTGACATAATGCCGGGCTTGGTTCTCGCAAAGTCGTTTTGCGAGAATCCTGTTTGCAGTACCCTGCAGTTCGAAAAATTCGCGTAGAGGCAAATCTGCGCTCCAGTAGTTTTTGTAACCGTCCACCTAATCGGCGTGGCTTAGCTCTAAGTCGGCTGACAGGACCAAGACTGACCGCGGGCCCGCATTGGGCGGATGTGCGGATTAAGTTGGGAAAGAAAATACTATGATTCAGACTGAAAGCCGGCTCGAAGTAGCCGACAACACGGGTGCGCGTGAAGTCCTGTGCATTAAGGTGCTTGGTGGTTCCAAGCGCCGTTACGCCAGCATCGGCGACATCATCAAGGTAACGGTGAAGGACGCTGCGCCGCGTGGTCGTGTCAAGAAGGGCGAGATCTACAACGCCGTGGTCGTGCGCACCGCGAAGGGTGTGCGTCGCCAGGATGGCTCGCTGGTCAAGTTCGACGGCAATGCCGCCGTGCTGCTGAATAACAAGCTTGAGCCGATCGGCACCCGTATCTTCGGGCCGGTCACTCGCGAGCTGCGTACCGAGCGTTTCATGAAGATCGTTTCGCTCGCGCCTGAAGTTCTGTAAGGAGTCGTCATGGATAAGATTCGGAAAAACGACGAAGTCATCGTCCTGACCGGTAAAGACAAGGGCAAGCGCGGTGTTGTGCAGCAGCGCGTTGATGCCGAGCACGTCGTCGTCGAAGGTATCAACGTCGCCAAGAAGGCAGTGCGTCCGAACCCGATGACCGGTGCAACTGGCGGTATCGTCGACAAGGCGATGCCTATTCACGTGTCCAACGTTGCATTGTTCAATGCGGCGACTGGCAAGGCAGATCGCGTGGGCGTGAAGCTCGTGGACGGCAAGAAGGTCCGCGTGTACAAGTCCAACGGCGAAGTCGTTAAGGTGTAAGCATCATGGCCCGTCTCCAACAATTCTACAAAGATAAAGTCGTCTCCGATCTGACCAGCAAGTTTGGTTACAAGTCGGTGATGGAAGTGCCGCGCCTGACAAAGATCACCCTGAATATGGGGCTGTCGGAAGCCGTTGCGGACAAGAAGATCATTGAACACGCTGTCGGCGACCTGACCAAGATCGCAGGTCAGAAGCCAGTCGTGACGAAGGCTCGCAAGGCAATCGCCGGCTTCAAGATTCGCGAAGGCTACCCGATCGGTTGCATGGTGACCCTGCGTGGCGCTCGCATGTACGAGTTCCTGGATCGCCTGATCACCGTCGCGCTGCCGCGCGTTCGTGACTTCCGTGGCGTGTCCGGTCGTGCGTTCGACGGTCGCGGCAACTACAACATCGGTGTGAAAGAGCAGATCATTTTCCCCGAGATCGAGTACGACAAGATCGACGCGCTGCGTGGCATGAACATCAGCATCACCACGACTGCGAAGACCGACGATGAGGCGAAAGCACTCCTCGCCGCATTTAAATTCCCGTTCAGAAACTGAGGCTGCCATGGCAAAACTGGCACTGATTAACCGTGAACAAAAGCGCGCCGACCTGGTGAAGAAATACGCAGGCAAGCGCGCCGAGTTGAAGGCAATCATCGACGACCAAACGAAATCGGAAGAAGAGCGCTACGAAGCGCGCCTGAAGCTGCAGGCGCTGCCGCGCAACGCGAACCCGACCCGTCAGCGCAACCGTTGCGCAATGACCGGACGTCCGCGCGGCACCTTCCGCAAGTTCGGTTTGGCCCGTACCAAGATCCGTGAAATCGCCATGCGCGGCGAGATCCCGGGTGTGACTAAAGCTAGCTGGTAATAGGAGAACACGGTATGAGTATGAGCGATCCTATCGCCGATATGCTGACCCGCATTCGCAACGCCCAGGGCGTGCAAAAGACGACGGTCATCATGCCGTCGTCCAAGGTCAAAGTGGCCATTGCCAACGTCCTCAAGGACGAGGGCTACATTGAAGATTACGCAGTGACGGAAGCCGAAGGCAAGGCCGAGCTCAAGATCGGTCTGAAGTACTACGCCGGCCGTCCGGTTATCGAGCGCCTTGAGCGCGTGTCCCGTCCGGGCCTGCGCATTTACAAGGGCAAGAACGATATCCCGAACGTGATGAACGGCCTTGGTGTGGCAATCGTGTCCACGCCGAAGGGTGTGATGACGGACCGCAAAGCGCGCGCAACCGGTGTCGGTGGCGAAGTGATTTGCTACGTGGCCTAAGGAGTGCAAGATGTCTCGTGTAGGTAAGATGCCAATCGCACTTCCGGCTGGTCTGGAAGTGACGATTGCCGCTGACAGGATTTCTGTCAAGGGTCCGTTGGGCACCCTGTCCATGCCGCTGAACGGCCTGGTCAAAGTCGTCAACGAAAACAACACGCTGCTGTTCACGCCTGCGGACGAGTCCCGTGAAGCTAACGCGATGTCCGGTACGCTGCGCGCGCTGGTCAACAACATGGTCGTCGGTGTCAGCAAGGGTTTCGAAAAGAAGCTGTCTCTGGTTGGCGTCGGTTTCCGTGCCCAGGCTCAGGGCGAAAGCCTTAACCTTTCGCTCGGCTACTCGCATCCCGTCGTTCACAAGATGCCTGCCGGCGTCAAGTGCGCAACGCCCAGCCAGACCGAGATCGTGATCTCCGGTGCAGACAAGCAGAAGGTCGGCCAGACCGCTGCGGAAATCCGTGCCTACCGCGAACCCGAACCCTACAAGGGCAAGGGCGTCCGTTATGCGGACGAAGTGGTGGTCATCAAAGAAACCAAGAAGAAATAAAGGGGCTGACGATGGACAAGAAACAATCCCGTCTGCGTCGTGCTACGCAAACCCGTGCGAAGATCGCGGAACTGAAGGTGAACCGCCTGGCGGTGCATCGCACGAACCTGCACATCTACGCAAACATCATCAGCCCGGACGCGAAGATTCTCGCTTCTGCCTCCACGCTGGAAGCCGAAGTGCGCCAGGAGCTGGCTGGCAAGACCGGCAAGGGTGGCAACGCTGCCGCTGCTGCGCTGGTTGGCAAGCGCGTCGCAGAGAAGGCACTGAAGGCCGGTATCTCCGAAGTCGCATTCGACCGTTCCGGCTTCCGCTATCACGGTCGCGTCAAGGCAGTCGCCGACGCTGCACGCGAAGCCGGTCTGAAGTTCTAAGGAAGAATTGTCATGGCAAAAATGCAAGGTAAGCCGCAACAAAGCGAAGAGCGCGACGACGGCATGCGCGAGAAGATGATCGCGGTCAACCGTGTGACCAAGGTGGTCAAGGGTGGCCGTATCATGGGTTTCGCAGCACTGACCGTGGTTGGTGACGGCGACGGCCGCATCGGCATGGGCAAGGGCAAGTCGAAAGAAGTGCCGGTGGCCGTGCAGAAGGCGATGGAAGAAGCACGCCGCAAGATGATCAAGGTGTCGCTCAAGAACGGCACGCTGCAGCACACCGTCACCGGCCAGCACGGCGCGTCGAAGGTGATGATCTCGCCGGCCAAGGATGGTACCGGTGTGATCGCCGGCGGCCCGATGCGCGCGATTTTCGAAGTGATGGGCGTGACGAACGTGGTGGCGAAGTCCTATGGTTCGACCAACCCGTACAACATGGTCCGTGCAACGATCGACGGCCTGTCGAAGATGAATACGCCGTCCGAGATTGCTGCCAAGCGCGGCAAGTCGGTCGAAGAAATTCTTGGTTGAGGTGATCCGAATGGCAAACACAATCAAAGTGAAGCTGGTGAAGGGCCTGATCGGCACTCGCCAGGACCATCGCGCCACCGTTCGTGGTCTCGGCCTGCGTCGTGTCAACTCGGTTTCCGAGCTCCAGGACACGCCGGCAGTCCGCGGCATGATCAACAAGGTTGCGTATCTCGTTAAGGTTGTCTCGTAAGCCGCGGCTTGCGAAACGGAGTAAATCATGGAATTGAACAATATCCATCCGGCAGAAGGCGCCAAGCACGCCAAGCGTCGCGTCGGCCGAGGTATCGGTTCCGGCCTGGGCAAGACTGCAGGCCGTGGCCACAAGGGTCAGAAGTCGCGTTCCGGTGGCTTCCACAAGGTCGGTTTCGAAGGCGGTCAGATGCCGCTGCAGCGCCGCCTGCCGAAGCGTGGCTTCAAGTCGATGGCGACCCCGTACAAGGCGGAAGTGCGTCTGGGTGACCTGGAGACGCTGCCGGTCGCAGAGATCGACATGCTCGCACTGAAGCAGGCTGGCCTGGTACATGAGCTGGCGCGCAGCGTCCGCATCATCAAGGCAGGCGACATCAGCAAGAAGGTGACGGTCAAGGGCCTGGTTGCGACCAAGGGTGCCAAGGCTGCCATCGAAGCCGCAGGTGGTTCGGTTGCTTAAGCAGCCGGTTCGTTCGGAGCGTTAATTGGCGACATCTCCGCAACTCGCTAAGAGTGCAGCAAGCGGTTTCCCGTGGGGCCGCTTGTGGTTCCTGTTGGCAGCACTGGTTGTCTATCGCATCGGTGCGCACATTCCGGTGCCGGGCATCGACCCCGACCAGCTCGCAGAGCTGTTCCGGCAGAACCAGGGCGGCATCCTGGGCATGTTCAACATGTTCTCGGGCGGCGCGCTGTCCCGCTTTACGATTTTCGCGCTGGGGATCATGCCTTACATCTCGGCGTCGATCATCATGCAGCTGATGACGGTCGTATCGCCGCAGCTGGAAGCGCTGAAGAAGGAAGGCGAAGCAGGTCGCCGCAAGATCACCCAGTACACCCGCTACGGCACGCTCGTTCTGGCGCTGTTCCAGGGCCTGGGTATCGCAGTGGCGCTGGAATCGCAGCCGGGGCTGGTGATTGATCCGGGTACGGCTTTCCGCTTCACGACAGTGGTGACGCTGGTGACGGGCACGATGTTCCTGATGTGGCTCGGCGAGCAGATTACCGAGCGTGGACTGGGTAACGGCATCTCGATCATCATTTTCGCTGGTATCGCAGCTGGCTTGCCCAGCGCGCTCGGCGGCTTGTTCGAGCTGGTCCGGACGGGTTCGATGAATGCATTGTCGGCGATCCTGATCTGCGTGATCGTGGCAGCGGTGACCTACCTCGTGGTGTTCATCGAGCGCGGTCAGCGCAAGATCCTGGTGAACTATGCGAAGCGTCAGGTCGGCAACAAGGTCTATGGCGGCCAGAGCAGCCACCTGCCCTTGAAGCTGAACATGGCAGGCGTGATCCCGCCGATCTTTGCATCGTCGATCATCCTGTTCCCGGCGACGATCACGAGCTGGTTCACCTCCGGCGACGCGACAAATGGATTCGTGCGGTTCCTGAAGGACCTCGCAGCATCACTGGCCCCCGGTGAGCCGATTCATGCTCTGCTGTATGCAATTGCCATTGTTTTCTTCTGCTTCTTCTACACCGCGCTGGTGTTCAACAGCAAGGAAACAGCGGACAACCTGAAAAAGAGCGGCGCGTTCGTTCCGGGCATCCGTCCGGGCGAACAGACGGCGCGGTACATCGACAAGATCCTGATGCGCCTGACCCTGGTCGGTGCACTCTACATCACGCTGGTGTGCCTGTTGCCGGAGTTCCTGATTGCCCGCTGGCAGGTGCCGTTTTACTTTGGCGGAACTTCGCTGCTGATCATCGTTGTCGTAACGATGGACTTCATGGCCCAGGTGCAGAACTACGTGATGTCGCAGCAGTATGAGTCGCTGCTTCGTAAGGCGAATTTCAAGGGCGGTGTGCCGATGCGCTGAGGCGGTCGGCGCCTAGAAGAACGAGCAGAACGAATGGCAAAAGACGACGTAATTCAGATGCAGGGTGAGATTCTGGAGAATCTTCCGAATGCGACATTTCGAGTCAAGCTGGAAAACGGGCATGTGGTTCTCGGACACATCTCCGGCAAGATGCGGATGAACTACATCCGCATCCTCCCTGGGGACAAGGTGACGGTGGAATTGACACCCTATGATTTGAGCCGGGCACGCATCGTGTTCCGTACCAAGTAAGAGTAACTAGAACTGGAAGAAAGAGGGCAAAAATGAAAGTGCTCGCATCAGTGAAGCGGATCTGCCGCAACTGTAAGATCATCAAGCGCAAGGGCGTAGTCCGTGTTATCTGCACGGAGCCGCGTCATAAGCA
This sequence comes from Noviherbaspirillum sp., assembly GCF_036563305.1. Taxonomy (GTDB): domain Bacteria; phylum Pseudomonadota; class Gammaproteobacteria; order Burkholderiales; family Burkholderiaceae_D; genus Noviherbaspirillum. The sequence continues at coordinate 11,668 of NZ_DATCMQ010000010.1, forward strand.
GCGCCAAGGTTAATTAACGTTATTGATCGAGGAATAACGAATGGCACGTATTGCAGGGGTCAACATCCCCAACCACCAACACACCGTTATCGGTCTGACCGCGATTTTCGGCATCGGACGCCCGCGCGCCCAGCAGATTTGCACGGACACGGGTGTGCCGACCAACAAGAAGGTCAAGGATCTCGACGATAACGAGCTGGAACGTCTGCGCGACGCGGTCGGCAAGTTCGTGGTCGAGGGTGACCTGCGTCGTGAAGTGTCGATGAACATCAAGCGCCTGATGGACCTCGGTTCGTACCGCGGCCTGCGTCATCGCAAGGGCCTGCCGGTTCGCGGCCAGCGTACCCGCACCAATGCGCGTACCCGCAAGGGACCGCGCAAGGCAGCGCAGTCGCTGAAGAAATAATCCCGCACCGTTTGATTCGCAGTCGGATTCAAGGAAAACATCATGGCAAAAGCCCCGAATAACGCCGCAGCAGCACGCGCGCGGAAGAAAGTTAAGAAGAACGTTGCGGAAGGCGTCGCGCACATCCACGCTTCGTTCAACAACACCATCATCACCATCACCGACCGTCAGGGCAATGCACTGTCCTGGGCGACGTCCGGTGGTGCAGGCTTCAAGGGTTCGCGCAAATCGACGCCGTTCGCCGCCCAGGTCGCTGCTGAAGCGGCAGGCAAGGTTGCGGTCGAGTATGGCGTGAAGAACCTGGAAGTGCGTATCAAGGGCCCGGGTCCGGGACGCGAGTCCGCCGTGCGCGCGCTCAACAACCTTGGTATCAAGATCACACTGATCCAGGACGTGACCCCGGTTCCGCACAACGGCTGCCGTCCGCCGAAGCGCCGCCGCATCTAAGCGCCGCTTGCTGTTTTTGCAGTAAAACAGCCCGCCAGCAACTTGGCGGGTTTTGTTCTTAAGACCACCGTCCGACCGTAGGTCGATCGGACTAGCGCCTGGCAGGTCAAGTATCGCAAGCGGACCTGATCGGGGCGTCATTTATAAAAGGAAATCAACGTGGCACGTTATATCGGACCCAAAGCAAAACTCTCCCGCCGTGAAGGCACCGACCTGTTCCTGAAGAGCACCCGTCGCTCGCTGGACTCCAAGTGCAAGCTCGACTCCAAGCCGGGCCAGCATGGCCGCACTTCGGGCGCCCGCACCTCGGACTACGGCAACCAGCTGCGTGAAAAGCAGAAGGTCAAGCGCATGTACGGCATCCTCGAGCGCCAGTTCCGCCGCTACTTCGCGGAAGCGGACCGCATCAAGGGCAACACCGGTGAGAACCTGCTGAAGCTGCTCGAGTCCCGCCTCGACAACGTCGCCTACCGGATGGGCTTCGGCTCGACCCGCGCAGAAGCGCGCCAGATGGTCAGCCACAAGGCGTTCACCGTGAACGGCGTGGTCGTCAACATCGCTTCCTACCAGGTCAAGGCGGGCGACGTCGTCGCCGTGCGTGAGAAGGCCAAGAAGCAGGCCCGCATCATTGAAGCGCTGTCGCTGGCAGAGCAGGGCGGCTTCCCGAGCTGGGTTGCCGTGGACAGCAAGAAGATGGAAGGCACGTTCAAGGCCATGCCGGATCGCTCCGAGATCGCCAACGACGTCAACGAGTCGCTGATCGTCGAATTGTATTCGCGTTAATCCGCCATTCCCCGCCCGCCTCGTCGTCGACGTGGCGGGTTTCTTTGTAATGCCATCAGCCTTATCGGTGTAACGAGCCGAGGGTATTGAAAAGGACATTTCATGCAAAACAGCCTGTTGAAACCCCGTATTATCGAAGTCGAGGCACTCGGCGCCGGCCACGCCAAAGTCGTGATGGAACCGTTCGAGCGTGGCTATGGCCACACGCTGGGCAACGCCCTGCGCCGCGTCCTGCTGTCGTCGATGGTTGGCTATGCGCCGACCGAAGTGACGATTGCAGGCGTCGTGCACGAGTACTCGTCGCTGGACGGCGTGCAGGAAGACGTGGTCGACATGCTGCTGAACCTCAAGGGCGTGGTGTTCAAGCTCCACAACCGCGACGAGGTGACGCTTTCCCTGAAGAAGGAAGGCGAAGGCGCCGTCCTTGCGTCCGACATCGACCTGCCGCACGACGTCGAGCTGATCAACCCGGATCACGTGATCGCTCACCTGACCGCCGGTGGCAAGCTGGACATGCAGATCAAGGTGGAAAAGGGCCGCGGCTATGTGCCGGGCAATGTGCGCCGGCTGTCGGAAGACGCAAACAAGACCATCGGCCGCATCATCCTTGATGCATCGTTCTCGCCGGTTCGCCGCGTTTCCTATGCAGTGGAATCCGCGCGCGTCGAGCAGCGTACCGACCTCGACAAGCTGGTGATGAACATCGAGACCAACGGCGTGATTTCGCCGGAAGAGGCGATCCGCCAGTCGGCCCGCGTGCTGGTCGACCAGCTCAATGTGTTCGCCGCTCTGGAAGGCACCGAGGCTGCTGCTGAAGCGCCGTCCCGCGCACCGGCAGTGGACCCGATCCTGCTGCGTCCGGTCGACGATCTCGAACTCACCGTGCGTTCCGCGAACTGCCTGAAAGCCGAGAACATCTACTATATCGGCGATCTGATCCAGCGCAGCGAGAACGAACTGCTGAAGACGCCGAACCTCGGCCGCAAGTCCCTGAACGAGATCAAGGAAGTGCTGGCCTCCCGAGGCCTCACCCTGGGCATGAAGCTCGAAAACTGGCCGCCGGCCGGCCTGGAGAAGTAATACCGGCGGGAGCGGTTATAATGCCGCTCCCGTCGTGCTGAGCACGACCGCTCTTGTTGCACCATCGTTACCGTATGTCACCGGCCCGCGGCAGGCGAATGCCCGCCGATAGAAGAGCTGGACTGAAAACTCAAAACTGAAAGGAAATACCATGCGTCACCGTCACGGCCTCCGCAAACTGAACCGCACCTCGTCGCACCGCCTCGCCATGCTGCGCAACATGACCGTTTCCCTGCTGCGCCACGAAGCGATCAAGACCACCCTGCCGAAGGCCAAGGAACTGCGCCGCGTCGTCGAGCCTATCCTCACCCTGGGCAAGACCGACAACCTGTCGAACAAGCGCCTCGCTTTCTCCCGCCTGCGCGACCGCGAAATCGTCGGCAAGCTGTTCTCCGAACTCGGTCCGCGCTATGCCAACCGCAACGGCGGTTACCTGCGTATCCTGAAGATGGGCTTCCGCCAGGGCGACAATGCGCCGATGGCCTTCGTCGAACTCGTCGACCGTCCGGAAATCAGCGACGCGTCGGAAGTTCCGAGCGCCGAGTAATCCGGCGAGCGGCACCAGAAAGCCAGGCATTGCCTGGCTTTTTTGCTTTCTGAGCCGTGCGTCACGTTGTGGCAAGATACTGCCTTTGCAGACACCCCATCCCGCATGAGCGACCCCGCCATCCTGTTCGTGAAAGACCTGCGCAAGTGGTATGGCGACGGCGCCTCCAGAACGACGGTGGTGGACGGCCTGTCGTTCTCCTTGCAGCGTGGCGAATGCTACGGCCTGCTGGGGCCGAACGGCGCCGGCAAGACGACGACACTGCGGCTTTGTCTCGGGCTTACCGCGCCGGACCAGGGTGAAATCGCGCTCGCCGGGATGCGCGTGCCGCAGCAGGCGCGCGCCGCGCGCCTGAAGGTGGGCGTAGTGCCGCAGGCGGACAACCTCGATCCCGACTTCACCGTGGCCGAGAACCTGATGGTGTTCGGGCGCTATTTCGGCTTGCGCGACGAGTGGATTGCGCGGCGCATCCCCGACCTGCTGGAGTTCGCCAGTCTCGCCGGGAAGAAGGATGCCCACATCGGCGAACTGTCGGGCGGCATGAAGCGGCGGCTGACGCTGGCGCGTGCGCTCGTCAACGATCCCGACCTGATCTTCATGGATGAACCGACGACGGGCCTGGACCCGCAGGCGCGCCACCTGATCTGGGAACGTCTCAAGCGCCTGACCGCACAGGGGAAGACAATCCTGCTGACGACCCATTTCATGGACGAGGCCGAGCGGCTGTGCGACCGCCTGGCGGTCATCGACCACGGGCGGATGATTGCCGAGGGCGCACCACGCGACCTCATCGGGCAACATATCGAGGCGGAGGTGGTCGAAGTGTACGGAGAGAATGCCGACGCCTGGGCTGCCAAGGAAGGACGGGGCCGCTCCGCCAGGCTGGAGATGAGCGGGGAAACCGTGTTTTGCTACACCAATGACGCGCGTCCGCTGCTGGCCAGCCTGCACCAGGCCGCTGGCGTGCGCTACCTGCATCGGCCGGCCAATCTGGAAGACCTGTTCCTGAAGCTGACCGGACGCGAGATGCGCGACTGAACGGGACCGGAAAGGGGAGTCGAGATGCGCGCCGCCGTCTATGCGATGCCGGAATTTTCATTGCGCTTCCTGCCGATATGGAAGCGGAACTTCCTGGTCTGGAGGAAGCTGGCCGCCGCCAGCGTCCTAGGCAACATCGCCGAGCCGCTGATCACGCTCGTCGCGTTCGGATACGGCCTCGGCAGCCTGCTGCAGACCGTGAACGGCATTCCCTACATTCAATTCCTCGCCTCGGGATCGATCTGCATGTCGGTGATGATGGCGGCGTCCTTCGAAACCCTGTACTCGGCGTTCTCCCGGATGCACGTCCAGAAGACCTGGGATGCGCTGCTGAATGCACCGCTGTCGCTGGACGACGTGGTCCTGGCGGAGATGCTGTGGGCGGCGACCAAGTCGATGTTCTCGGGGATCGCCATCCTGCTGGTGATCCTCGTGCTGGGTATCGGCTGGCATCCGCACACCCTGCTGGTCCTGCCGCTGTTGTTCCTGATCGGCGCCACGTTCGCTTCGCTCGGCCTGATCGTGAACGCACTCGCGCGCGGCTATGATTTCTTCACCTACTATTTCACGCTGGCCGTGACGCCGATGATCTTCGTCGCGGGCGTCTACTATCCCACCGCGCAATTGCCGCCGTGGCTGCAGGCTATCAGTGCAAAGCTGCCGTTGACCGCGGCAGTGGATCTGATCCGGCCGCTGCTGCTTGGCGGCTGGCCTGACGCTCCTGTGGCGAACGTCGCCGTGCTGGTGGCCTACTGCGCCGCCGGCTTCTATGTCGCCAGCGTCCTGACCCGGCGGCGACTCCTCAAATGAAGGAAGGACAAGCGATGGAACAGGCACTGCTGGTGATCTCCAACCTGCCCGACAAGCAGGAAGCCGAAAGGGTGGCGCGCGCACTGGTGGAACAGCGCGTGGCCGCATGCGTGAACATCCTGCCTGCGGTACGATCCGTCTACCGCTGGCAGGGTGCGATCGAGGACGCGGACGAAGTAACCATCTTCATCAAGACCGACGCCGCGCGCTACGCGGAACTGGAAGCCGCCCTCGCGCAGGTGCACCCCTATGCGGTGCCGGAAGTAATCGCCGTGCCGGTCGCCGCCGGCTTGCCCGCCTATCTTCACTGGATAGCGGATGAAACCAAAAAGGACCTGGATGTATAAGCTGTACTTCCCGGGCGGCAGGCTGGCCTTTGCCCTTTGCCTGTCGCTGTTCGCACTCCTGGCTGCGTCCCTCGCCACGGCGGACGACTTTCTTCCGCCGGAGAAGGCGTTCCGCTTTTCCGCGCGCATGGTCGATCCCGGACACGCCGAACTCACCTGGCGTATCGCCGACGGGTACTACATGTACCGCGAGCGCTTTGCCTTCTCGGCGGAGGGCGCGACATTGGGAGAGCCGGCGATCCCGGCCGGCAAGGTGAAATACGATGACACCTTCCAGAAGGATGTCGAAACCCATCGCGGCACGCTCGCCGTCGTCGTCCCGGTGAAGGCGGACGGCCCCTTTACCCTGGTCGCCACCAGCCAGGGTTGCGCGGACGAGGGCTTGTGCTATCCGCCGCAGCGATCCCGCGTCAGCCTGTCGCCCGCAGGGGACGGCCAGGCGGCAATGGGCGCCGGAGGTTTTGCGGCGGACGCCGAGATGGGCCGCATCGAGGCCTCGCTGCAAAGCGGGCGTCTGCTGGCGATCCTGCCGCTGTTCCTCCTGCTCGGCATCGGCCTTTCATTCACACCCTGCGTATTGCCCATGGTGCCTATCCTGTCGTCGATCATCATCGGCGACGGCCCGCAGGCCGGCCGCATGCGCGGCCTGCTGCTGTCCGTGTCCTACTCCATGGGCATGGCGCTGGTCTACACCGCGCTCGGCGTTGCCGCCGGCCTGGTCGGCGAAGGACTGGCGGCGGCCCTGCAAAGCCCTCCGCTGCTGGCGGCCTTCGCCCTCCTGATGGCGCTGCTGTCCCTGTCCATGTTCGGCGTGTACGAGTTGCAGGTGCCGGCGGCGATCCAGTCGCGCCTGGCCCAGGCATCCGGCAAGCGCTCGGCCGGCAAGCTGGCCGGCGTATTTGGCATGGGCGCGATATCAGCCCTGATCGTCGGACCCTGCGTCGCCGCACCGCTGGCCGGCGCGCTGCTCTACATCAGCCAGACCCGCGACGTTCTGGTCGGGGGAAGTGCACTGTTCGCAATGGCCGTCGGCATGAGCGTGCCGCTGATCCTGGTCGGCGTCTCCGCCGGCACCTTGCTGCCCAGGGCCGGCGCCTGGATGGAATCGGTGAAGGTCTTCTTTGGCGTGCTGATGCTTGCGCTGGCCCTGTGGATCGTCAGCCCGGTCGTGCCGCCCTGGGCGGTGATGCTGGGCTGGGGCATGCTGGGGGCCGGTTATGGCATCCGCCTGCTCGCCGTCCGACCGGCAGGGCTGCCCGCGCGGATCGCCGGCCTGCTGTTCGCCGCCGTCGGCGCGATGCAGCTTGCCGGCGCCGGCACCGGCGGCCAGGACCCGCTTGCGCCGCTCGCCCACTTGCGCGAAGGCGGCGCCCATGCAACCGCGTTCCAGCGCGTTGCGTCGGTTGCGGAACTGGATGCAGCAATCCTGAAGGCCGCCGGCAAGCCGGTCATGCTCGATTTTTACGCCGACTGGTGCGTCTCCTGCAAGGAAATGGAGAAGTTCACGTTTTCCGACCCAAGGGTTAGTGCCCACTTCAGCGATATGGTACTGCTTCAGGCGGACGTCACGGACAACAATGAAGACGACAAGGCGCTGCTCAAGCGCTTCCGCCTGTTCGGTCCGCCGGGCATCATCTTCTACGACCGTCAGGGTCGTGAGATTCCCGGCGGCAGGGTGATTGGCTACCAGGACGCCGAGAAATTCTCGCAGGTGCTCGAACTGGTCAGGCAGTTCTAGGTTTTATAACGCAGGCGGTATAACCAACTGACAACTCTGTCTTTGGCGCTGCCGTCGGCGAGCGCTATATTGGATGTTCGAAAACTTTATCGGGAGACGGACATGACCCTACGCCTGGGAGACACTGCACCAGACTTCGAACAGGATTCCTCGATCGGACGCCTGCGGTTCCATGAATGGGCAGGTGATTCGTGGGTGGTCCTGTTCTCCCATCCCGCCGATTTCACGCCGGTGTGCACGACCGAGCTGGGACTGACCGCCAAGCTCAAGCCCGAGTTCGACAAGCGCAACGTCAAGGCCATCGCCCTGTCGGTCGACCCGGCAGACAAGCATCTCGGCTGGATCAAGGACATCGAAGAGACGCAGAAGACCGTGGTCGGCTTCCCCATCGTCGCCGACGCGGACAGGACCGTCGCACAGCTGTACGACATGATCCATCCGAACCAGTCGGAGACCATGACAGTGCGCTCGCTATTCGTCATCGACCCGAAGAAGAAGGTCCGCCTCATCATCACCTACCCGATGAGCACCGGGCGCAACTTCGATGAAGTGCTGCGGGTCATCGACGCATTGCAGCTGACCGACGGCCATACCGTCGCCACACCGGGTAACTGGCGCGACGGCGACGACGTGATCATCCCGCTCAGCGTGCAGGACGAGGAAGTGATCCGGCAAAAATATCCGAAGGGCTACACCGCCCCGCGCCCCTACCTGCGCATCACCCCGCAGCCGAACAAGTAGGCGCCCGACCGGGCGATCCGTTGGCCAGCGCCCGCCCTCGCGGGCGTTTTTCTTGGGCAGCCCGCCGGGAGACGGGGCCGAGCGGCATGCGCAGGGCTCAGCGCCCGCGCCCGCGATCTTCCAGGTAGCGCTTGCGCCGGAACAGGAACAGCAATACCACGACCACCACGCCCATGATTCCCATCGTGATCCAGAATCCCGACCGGTCCTGCAACAACGGCATCTGGGCGAAGTTCATGCCGAAGATCCCGGTGATCAGGGTCAGCGGCATGAACAGCGCGGTGATCACCGTCAGCGTGCGCATGATCTCGCTGGTCCGGTGCGCCATCGCCGAAAAATGGATCTGCACCGCCGATTCGATCGTCCCCTCGAGCCGCTGCGCATGGTTCAGCACCCGGGTGATGTGTTCCATCACGTCGTTCACACGCACCAGCATCAGGTCGGTGCCGCGGTTGTTCTCATCCTGCGTATCGACGATGTAGTCGCGCAGCTCCTGCATGGCGTCCCGCTGGCCTTCGCACAGGTGGTCAAGCTTGCGCAGTTCGATGCGCGCGTCCAGCAATGCGACCCAATCGCTGAACGGCGAGCGCGGATCGAGCAGCGCCCGCTGCCAGCGGTCGATCTGGCTGGTCAGGGGCTGGCGCAGGTCCAGGTACTGGTCAACCATTGCATTGAGCATGCGCAGCATCAGTTCGGTCGGGCTGGACGGCGGCCTGCCCGCATGGCCGTTCCCCTCGCGACGGCGGTACTCCAGCAGGCGCTGCCGGGTGATGTCGATGGTGCGGCTGTTGGGTGCGTGGACGGTCACCAGTGCATTCTCCATCAGCATGAACGTGACCGGCTTGGTCACGAGCTTCGACAGGGCGGGCGGGACCTTGCGCCTGTCGTCGCGCGATTCCGCGGGCTCGGTGTTTCCGTTCGCGGGATCCAGCGCGAGCTTGCGGAACACCACCATCGCATAGTCCTGCGTGGAGTCGAAGTACGATGGATGGGCCGGATTGATCGCGTCCGTCAGGTGCGGATCGTAGATCTGGACGCCGGTGATGCGTGCGACCGCATCGCGCCAGGCGCCAAGATCGGCGCCGACTTCCTCCTGGGTGACGTCGAGCCAGAGAAATCCGTGCTCGGCCGGAATGGCGGCCGGATCGAGGAGTTGGGTGACCTGCGTGCTATTGATGTGAAAGATGTCCATGCACTGCCGAAAGGGGTTTGAAGACGATCCGGAGCGCCAGCAGTGAGGCGCCCGCAAACACGGCAATCGCCGCCTGCACCGCCGCGGGCAGGGGCGCAGGCCCGAACCAGGCGCCGCTTGCCAGCACCAGGCCCGCGGTGCCTGCCAGGCGCAGTGCCTCGCCCGCCACGTAGGCGCGCCGGCCTTCCATCATGCCGCCGACCAGGAACAGCGTCAGGCCGAGCCAGCCGGCGTATGCCGCCAGCTGCGCCGGCGGCATGGCATTGTACGCAGCGAGGAAGTGCGTGGTCACCAGCAGCACGACCGCGAACTGTACCAGGCAGTAGCCCTGCGCAGGCAGGCCGAGCGGCGGGTCGTACAGCGGCCGGCCGATGTCGAAGGGCTGGCCCGGGAAACGTGCGGCGACATCCGCCGGCTTCCACCCGGGCGGGGCCACCCAGATCCGCAGCTTGTCAATCAGCCGGCCCGCGCGCCAGGCATCCGTCAAGATCGCCCGGTACACCTCCAGGTTCGCCCACAGCGGATTCCAGCTGCGCAGCGGGCTGCGGGTGCCATATACGATGCGTTCGTTGTCGCGTTCCTCGATGTAGGTGCCGAACAGCCGGTCCCAGATGATCAGGATGCCGCCATAGTTCTTGTCGAGGTAGATGTCGTTCACCGCATGGTGGACGCGGTGATTGGAAGGCGAGACGAAGACCCGGTCGAACCAGCCCAGCCTGCCGACCCACTCGGTATGCACCCAGAACTGGTACAGCAGGTCGATCAGCCCAACCACGACGAAGACTTCGACCGGATAGCCGAGCAGGGCCATCGGCAGGTAGAAGATCCAGCCGAGCAGGGCGCCGCTGCTGGTCTGGCGCAGCGCAGTCGAGAGGTTGTATTGCTCGCTCTGATGATGGACCACGTGGGCCGCCCAGAGGATGTTGACCTCATGGCCCATCCGGTGCAGCCAGTAGTAGCAGAAGTCGTAGAGCAGCAGGCCGGAGATCCATACCCAGGCGCTGTCGGCAGGCAGCCGGAAAAGTGCGACGTGCTCCACCAGCCATGCGTAGATGCCGATGCGCAGCAACTGCATGAAGACGCCGCTGACCTGGCTGAGGATGCCGAGGCTGAGACTGTTGATGCTGTCGTTGATCCTGTAGGTGTTGCGGCCGCGCCGGATCCCGATCACGAGTTCGACAAAGATCAACACGAAGAAAACCGGCGTAACCAGCGTGATCACTTTTTCTTGCATTGCAGTCTCCATGCATGCAGGGCCGGCGCGCGCCGCGCGGGATGCGCGGGCGAACCTGGGATGTTCCGGCAATGGTAGCCGAAGCCAGGTCGGATGGCGCTTGCGCTTTTAGATGCTTTGATCGAATTTTCGCCCGCCAAAGCAAAAGGACGGGTCCGCGAACCCGTCCTTCCCGACTTCCGGCGCCGCCAGAAGGCGCCGGTCAGGCCTGCTTCAGGAGACGGGCGACGTCGCGGGCGAAGTAGGTCAGGACACCGTCGGCGCCGGCCCGCTTGAACGCCAGCATCGCCTCCATCATGGCCTTGTCGTGGTCGAGCCAGCCGTTCTGCGCGGCGGCCTTGATCATCGCGTACTCGCCGCTGACCTGGTAGGCAAAGGTAGGCACCCGGAATTCATCTTTCACGCGCCGCACGATGTCCAGGTAGGGCATGCCCGGCTTGACCATCACCATGTCCGCGCCTTCCGCCAGGTCGTGCGCAACCTCGCGCAGTGCCTCGTTGCTGTTGGCCGGATCCATCTGGTAGGTGGCCTTGCTGCCCTTGCCGAGGTTGGCGGCGGAGCCGACCGCATCGCGGAAGGGGCCGTAGAATGCCGACGCGTACTTGGCCGAATAAGCCATGATGCGGGTATGAATGTGTCCCTGTTCCTCCAGTGCGTTCCGAATCGCGCCGATGCGGCCGTCCATCATGTCGGACGGGGCAACGATGTCGACTCCGGCAGCGGACTGCACCAGCGCCTGCCTGACGAGAATGGCAGTGGTTTCATCGTTGAGCACATAGCCCGCCTCGTTGAGCACGCCGTCCTGGCCGTGGCTCGTGTAGGGATCGAGTGCCACGTCGGTCAGGATGCCGAGCTCGGGAAAGTGCTTTTTCAGTTCGCGCACCGCGCGCGGCACCAGCCCCTCGGCGTTGATCGCTTCGATGCCGTCCGGCGTCTTCAGTGCAGGGTCGATCACGGGGAACAGCGCCAGCACCGGAATGCCGAGCGCAACGCAATCCTCCGCCACTGGCAGCAGCTGGTCGACCGACAGCCGCTCCACGCCGGGCATCGACGCTACCTGCTGCCGCTGGTTCTTACCGTCGAGAATGAAGATCGGGTAGATCAGGTCGGCGCTGGTAAGCACATGCTCGCGCATCATGGCGCGCGAAAAAGCGTCCTTGCGCATGCGCCGCATGCGGACTGCGGGAAACTGCTGGGCTGTGAGGGAGGTGGGCATGATGGTGTCTGCGTCAAAAGGGAATGAACAAGTTTTGTACGAAACAGTGAAACTTTTCGGGGGCAGTTTTATCTTACCGGCAGGTGATTTATCACCTCCCGCTTCTCCTCCCTGAGCGGGGCCTATCGTGGCATTAGCGATAAGGCGTTACTACCCTGGAGATTTTCCCCTTTCTCCAGGGTTTTTTTTTGTCCGTAGGTTTCGCGTCATTGCGCGCTCGCGACCTCGTCCGCAGCCAGTCCAAGCAGGTCGAGGATCTTTCTGTCCGCTTCGTCGATGCCGATTCTTTTCAACGCGGAAAACAGCTGGACGGTGAACGGAAACCGTTCTCCCTGGCCGTCGACGTAGCTTGACAGGACGGTGTGGGCCTGGCGCAGCGCATTCGTCGACTCATTGCGGTTGAGTTTGTCGGCTTTGGTCAACAGGCAGTGCACCGGTTTACCGGTTGGCGCAAACCATTCCAGCATCTGCACGTCCAGGTCGGTAAAGGAACGCCGCGCATCCATGATCATCACCAGACCCGCAAGCTGCTCCCGCGACTGGATGTAGGTGCCGAGCAGCTGGTTCCAGTGGGACTTGGCTTCGCCCGGCACTTCCGCATAGCCATAGCCAGGGAGGTCGACCAGGAGCGCCCGGATTTCGTCGACCCTGGTCGGGTCCTTGCGGTGCTGCGCGACGTGGGCGCCGCCGAGCGAGAAATAGTTGATGTGCTGGGTGCGTCCGGGCGTCTTGGAAGCGAACGCCAGTCGTTTCTGGTTGCAGAGGATATTGATGGCGGTGGACTTGCCGGCGTTCGAGCGGCCGGCGAAAGCGATCTCGGGCACTTGCAGCTTTGGCAAATCGCGGAGGTGGTTCACGGTAGTGAAGAAACGGGCTTGCCAAAGTAGGGACATAGGGGGCGGACGGGAGAGAAATTGCTGCGGAGGAGGGGAAAACGACAAGAACCTATTGTACAATAAGAGGTTATGTATATTCGTGCCGCGCGCGCGGCGCGACCGGCAGTCGGGCGCAGAGAAGAATGCGAAATGCGCGGAGCGCGGGGAGCATGCGCCGGCCGCCGCCAAGGCCAGAATTTTAATATCAAGTCCCAGGGTGTTTGAATGAACCGTGTGTTTTCCCCGTTTGTGAAATCCTTGTTTGTCGCACTGCTGGCGGTCTCCTCCGTGGCGACCGCGGCAGAAGAGAAAAAAGCGCCGGCGGCCGATCCCGCCAAGGGAGAGGCGCTGTACACGAGCGGGGACGCCTCGCGCAACATCATGGCTTGCGTCGGCTGCCACGGCGCGGCGGGCAATTCCACCATCGCCCAGAACCCGAAGCTCTCCGCCCAGCATGCGGAGTACATCGCCAAGCAGCTGCATGACTTCAAGACCCCGCAGCGCAACAACCCGATCATGAGCCCGATCGCCAAGGCGATGACTGACGAGGACATCAAGAACGTCGCCGTCTACCTCGACCGGCAGGCAGCCAAGCCGGGCGCCGCCAAGAACAAGGACATCGTCGAACTCGGCAAGAAGATCTACCGCGGCGGCATCGCCGAGAAGAACGTTCCGGCCTGCGCCGCCTGCCATGGCGCCAGCGGCGGCGGCATGCCGGCCCAATTTGCGCGTCTCGCCGGCCAGCATCAGGATTACACGGTTGTCCAGCTGACCAGTTTCCGCGCAGGTGCCCGTAAGAACAGCGCGCAGATGACCACGATCGCCAAGCGCATGTCGGACGAGGAAATCCAGGCTGTGGCAGACTACGTCGCCGGCTTGAAGTAATCAGTAGCAGCAATACAAGAATATGGAGGGGGTGGCGCGTGCCACCCCTTTCTCTTTTGAAGAACAGAGATGAGTACTAGCACTTCGGGATTGCATTTGCACACGCGGCGACGCTGGCTGGCGGACATCGTCGAGCTGGTGTCGTCCATGCGTTTCGCGATCAGCCTGCTGACGCTGATTTCGATTGCGTCCGTGATCGGCACGGTGCTCAAGCAGAACGAGCCGATGCCCAACTACGTGAACCAGTTCGGCCCGTTCTGGTTCGCGGTGTTCGACAAGCTGAGTCTCTATGCGGTGTACTCCGCCTGGTGGTTCCTGCTGATCATGGCGTTCCTGGTCGCGTCGACCAGCCTGTGCATCGTTCGCAATACGCCGAAGATGTTGCGGGACATGCGAAGCTGGCGCGAGAACGTGCGCGAGCAGTCGCTGCGCAATTTCCCGCACAAGGCGGAGTGGAGCAGCAGCCTTCCGTTGCGGACCTTTGCCCAGGACCTGGCGCAACGGGTCGCCGGCAGCGGCTTCAAGCTGAAGGTGCTGGAGAAGGATGGGGGCGTGCTCATCACCGCCAAGCGCGGGGCCGCCAACAAGTGGGGCTACATCTTCGCCCACAGCGCCATCGTGATCATCTGCGTCGGCGGCCTGCTCGATTCAGACCTGCCGATCCGCTTCCAGCAATGGTTCGGCAACAAGGCGCCGTTCAGCGGCGCGGGCATGATCGCCGACATTCCGGAACGTCATCGCCTCGGCCTCGGCAATCCGACCTTCCGTGCCAACGCCTTCATTCCCGAAGGCGCTACCGTAAGCACCGCCGTGATTCCGCAGCAGGGCGGCGTCTACATCCAGGAGCTGCCGTTCTCGATCGAGCTCAAACGCTTCATCGTCGACTTCTACTCGACCGGGATGCCGAAGCTGTTCGCAAGCGAAGTCGTCATTCACGACCGCGAGGCGGGCAAGACCTTCCCCGCCACCATCAAGGTCAACGAGCCGCTGCTGTACAAGGGCGTCGCGGTCTACCAGTCCAGTTTCGACGATGGCGGCAGCAAGCTGAAGCTGGCCGCCTACCCGATGACCGGCGCGCGCACCGAGTCCTTCGAGATCAGCGGCGAAGTCGGCGGCACCACGCAGCTCGGCAGTACGGCGGGCAACGAATACACGATCGAATGGTCGGGTTTCAAGGTCTTCAACGTCGAGAACATGGCGCAGTCGGGCCAGGACGTGCGCGCGGTCAATCCGGCCCTGAGCTTCAATGAAAAGGTCGCCGCCGGCATCGGCAAGCAGCTCGGTTCCGCGGCGAAGGATCCGAACAACAAGGAGCTGAAGAACGTCGGCCCGAGCGTGCAGTACAAGCTGCGCGACAAGACGGGCCAGGCGCGGGAATACCATAACTACATGCAGCCGGTCGAGCTCGACGGCGCATGGGTCTTCCTCACGGGGATGCGGGAAACGCCCGCGGAGCAGTTCCGCTACCTGCGCATTCCTGCCGACGAAAACGACACCGTGGAAGAGTGGATGCGTCTGCGCGCGGCGGTCGCCGATCCTGCCCTGCGCGAGGACGCGTCCAGGCGCTATGCGCAGCAGGCAGTGCCCGACGGCCGGGACAATGTGGAGGTGTTGCGCGACCAGCTTCGGCGTTCCTCCGCGCGCGGCCTGGAGATTTTCGCGGGCGACGGCACCCAGGCGGGCTACCTCGCGGTATCGCGCTTCCTGGAACGGGTACCGGCGACCGACCAGGAAAAAGCCGCGGAAATCTTCATGAAAATCCTGAATGGCAGCATGTGGGAGCTGTGGCAAGCTGCGCGGCAAAAGGCGGGACTGCCGCCGGCCGCGCAGGACGAGAAGAACATGCGTTTCCTGCAACTGGCCACCAATGCATTGTCCGACGCCGCCTTCTACGGCGCCCCGGTGTTCCTGCAACTGCGGGGATTCGAGGAAGTCAAAGCATCCGTGCTGCAAGTGACGCGCTCCCCCGGGAAGAACGTGGTCTACCTCGGCTGCCTGTTCCTCACCCTGGGCGTGTTCGCCATGTTCTATATCCGTGAACGGCGCCTGTGGATCTGGATGAAAGAGGATGCAGACGGCCGCGCACGCGCGCTCATGGCACTGAGCACGCAACGCCGGACGCTGGATTTCGAGAAGGAATTTGAGGCACTGAAAGTACAGCTGGCGCAGCCGGCCTGAAGGAGCAATTGATGGAAATGACCCAAACCCCGCAGACGCCGATCTATACCGCACCGCCGGGCTACTTCCGGCGGCTTGGCGCCCTCGACTGGTTGTATGCGGCCGCGCTGCTCGGCGGCGCCCTGTTCGCGCTGCAGCGCTACGGCGCCTACATGGACATCTATGAAAAGGCGATCCTGCTGCTGTCGGCGCCTACCTTCGCCTGGCTGGGCTGGCACTGGAAGCAGGTACGCTGGCTGATGGTCGTGCTGGCGGTGCTCGCATTGAGCGCCATCGCGCAATACGATGGTTCGCTGCCCGCTGCAGACACCAGGTTCTTCCTGAAATACGCGTTGTCCAGCCAGTCCGCCATCCTGTGGATGAGCACCCTGTTCTTCCTGTCCACGCTGTTCTACTGGGGCGGACTTGTCACCCGTTCCGACACCGGCGGGGTGATCGGCAGCAAGCTGTGCTGGGCGGCCGTGGTGCTCGGCTTCACCGGCATGCTGGTACGCTGGTACGAATCCTACCTGGTGGGCGCCGACGTCGGCCACATCCCGATCTCGAACCTGTATGAAGTCTTCATCCTTTTCAGCCTGATCACCGCGCTTTTCTATCTGTACTACGAAGAGCAGTACGAGACCCTGCAGCTTGGTCCGTTCGTGATGCTGGTGATATCCGCGGCGGTCGGCTTTCTGCTGTGGTACACGGTCAGCCGCGAAGCCGCGGAGATCCAGCCGCTGGTCCCGGCGCTGCAAAGCTGGTGGATGAAGATCCATGTGCCTGCCAATTTCATCGGCTACGGCACGTTCGCCCTGGCCGCCATGGTTGCCATCGCCTACCTGCTCAAGTCCCGCGGGCTGCTCGTGGATCGCCTGCCTGCGCTGGAAGTGCTTGACGACGTCATGTACAAGGCCATCGCCGTCGGCTTCGCCTTCTTCACCATCGCCACCATCCTCGGCGCGCTGTGGGCCGCGGAAGCCTGGGGCGGTTACTGGTCCTGGGATCCGAAGGAGACCTGGGCGCTGATCGTATGGCTCAACTATGCCGCCTGGTTGCACATGCGCCTGATGAAGGGACTGCGCGGGCAGGTCGCGGCATGGTGGGCGCTGGTCGGCTTGCTGGTGACCACGTTCGCATTCCTTGGCGTCAACATGTTCCTGTCCGGGCTGCACTCCTACGGCGCGCTCTGACCCGCTGCCCGCTACCCGGCGTGTGACGAATCTGTTGTAAGGTTGAGCTTGCCTGTCTGACCAACACGTATTCGTCCAACGCCGGGAGCGCCATGTTAATCAAGCGAAATCCAAACGGAATCGATATTCCGTTCAGCTCTGAAATCACGCCGCGCGCGGTATTCGCCTCGCGCCGTCAATTCATCCGGCAGATCGCCCTCGGGTCGATCGCCGGTCCGGTGTTGGCAGAAATGGCGCTGCGCGAGGCTTTTGCCCAGTCTCCGGCCGCCCAAAAGCTTCCGGCCCGGCAGAACCCCGCCTTCTCGGCGACGGACAAGCCGACCGCGTACAAGGACGCGACCGGCTACAACAACTTCTATGAATTCGGCACCGACAAGGCTGATCCGGCGCGCAACGCCGGGTCGCTGCGCACGCGTCCGTGGACGGTGGCGATTGAGGGCGAGGTGAAGAAGCCGCTCACGCTCGACATCGACGCATTGCTGAAGATGGCGCCGCTGGAGGAGCGCATCTACCGCCTGCGCTGCGTCGAGGGCTGGTCGATGGTCATCCCGTGGGTCGGCTATTCGCTGTCGGAGCTGATCCGGAAGGTCGAACCCAACGGCAATGCCAAGTACGTGGAATTCGTCACGCTCGCCGACCGCAAGCAGATGCCGGGTCTGCGCAGTCCGGTGCTCGAGTGGCCCTATGTCGAAGGCTTGCGGATGGACGAAGCGAATCACCCGCTGACCCTGCTGACCCTCGGCATGTACGGCGAAGTGCTGCCGAACCAGAACGGGGCTCCGGTGCGCATCGTCGTGCCATGGAAATACGGGTTCAAGTCGCCGAAATCCATCGTGAAGATCCGCTTCGTGCGCGACCAGCCCAGGACCGCCTGGAACATCTCCGCGCCGCAGGAGTACGGTTTCTACTCGAACGTCAATCCGGAGGTCGACCACCCGCGCTGGTCACAGGCGACCGAACGCCGCATCGGCGAAGACGGTTTCTTCACCCGCAAGCGAAAGACCTTGATGTTCAATGGTTACGATGTCGGTTCGCTGTACGCCGGCATGGACCTGAAGAAGCTGTACTGAGCATGCGGCCAAGGGGAGGGCAAGGGCAATGATGCTGAAAAATCCGGCTTCCGGACAGCTGGCGGCAATCAAGTCGCTGCTTTTCATGGCGGCGCTGGTACCGTTCGCGCGCCTGGCGCTGCTCACGTTCACCGGCGGACTGGGCGCGAATCCGATCGAGTTCATTACCCGCAGTACCGGCGACTGGGCCCTGTACTTCCTGTGCATGACCTTGGCCGTGACGCCCCTGCGGCGGCTGAGCAAATGGAACTGGCTGGTCCGGCTGCGCCGCATGCTCGGGCTGTTCGCCTTCTTCTATGCGACGTTGCACTTCACTACCTTCCTCTGGTTCGACCATTTCTTCGACCTGGGGGAGATGTTCAAGGATGTGGTGAAGCGTCCCTTCATCACCGTCGGGTTCGCCGCTTTCGTCCTGTTGATTCCGCTCGCGGCCACCAGCACCAATGCGATGACCCGCCGCCTCGGCGGCAAGCGCTGGCAATGGCTGCACCGGCTGGTGTACCTGATCGCGCCGCTCGGTATCCTGCATTTCTGGTGGATGAAGGCCGGCAAGAACGATTTCGCGCAGCCCGTACTGTTCGGCCTTGTCGTTGCGCTGCTGCTCGGCATGCGTCTTTACTGGAACGTGCTGCAGCCCAGAATGCAAAAGCGCCGGACGGCGCCGGCGCAAGGGTGAGACGGGAGAAGCGTCAGGGAAGCATGGATTCCAGCGCGAAAAGGCTTGCCGGTTCTTCCCGCTTGCGGATCAGGTGCAGCTTGTCGCCATCCACCATCACCTCGGCGGCGCGCCCGCGGGTATTGTAGTTGGACGACATCGTCATGCCGTAGGCGCCGGCCGACATGATCGCCAGCAGATCTCCCTGTTCCAGCGCCAGGCGGCGTTCCCGCGCCAGCCAGTCGCCCGATTCGCATACCGGACCGACGATGTCGTAGACCAGCGTTGCGCCCTCGCGCTGCCGTACCGGCTGCACGCCATGCCAGGCCTCGTACATTGCCGGGCGCATCAGGTCGTTCATGGCCGCATCCACGATCGCGAAGTTCTTCGCCTCGCCGTGCTTCAGGTACTCGACCTCGGTCAGCAGCACGCCGGCATTGCCGACGATGGAACGGCCAGGTTCGAACATCACGTGGATCGCCGCCCCCTGGTAGCGCTCGCGGCGCCACGCGTCGATACGGGTGAACAGGCGGGACAGGTAGTCGCTCACCGCCACCGGCTTGTCCTTGTCATAGGTGATCCCGATACCGCCGCCGATGTCGAGGTGGCGGATGGCGATGCCCTCGGATTCCAGTCTGTCGATCAGCTCGATCAGGCGTTCCAGCGCTTCCAGCAGCGGCGCGTCGTCGAGCAGTTGCGAACCGATATGGCAGTCGATGCCCGCTACATGAATATTGGGTAGCCTGGCGGCGGTACGGTACGCGTCGAGCGCCTCGTCGTATGCGATGCCGAACTTGTTTTCCTTCAGGCCGGTGGAGATGTACGGATGGGTCCTGGCGTCGACGTTCGGATTCACGCGCAGCGATACCGGCGCCTTCTTCCCCATCTCGCCCGCGACCTGGTCGAGGCGCTGCAGTTCGGCGGTGGATTCGACATTGAAGCATAGGATGTCGTGCGACAGCGCCAGGCGCATTTCCTCGTGCGATTTCCCGACGCCGGAGAAGATCACCTTGCGCGGGTCGCCGCCCGCCGCGATCACGCGCAACAGCTCTCCGCCGGAGACGATGTCGAAGCCCGAGCCCATGCCACTGAGCAGGTTCAGCACCGCCAGGTTCGAATTGGACTTGACCGAGTAGCAGACGAGCGCGCCGTTGCCGTCGCGTCCGTTGCTGCGGCACGCATTCGCGTAGGCGGAAAAATTCTCGACCAGGGCGGCTTTCGAATAGACATAGGTCGGACTGCCGAACTGGCGGGCGACTTCGGAAAGCGGAACGTTCTCGACGTGCAGCACGCCGTTCTGATAGCTGAAATGCGACATGGGGATGACTGGCTAGCGGGAAGCAGGGAGCGGCTGGGTGGCGGTGGAAGGCGCGGACCCCTGGCCGGCCGCGGACTCTTCGGAAGCAGCCGGCTGCGCCGCTTGCGGCGCCGTCGCTGCCGCAGGTTTTGCGGCGGGCTTGGTCGGCAGGTAGAGCGGCCCTTTTTGTCCGCATCCGGCCAACAGGCAGGCAAGCACGGCCAGAAGCGGAAGGTGGAGAGCGGACTTCACGATTAGAATCACGGTTTCGAGTGTTGACGGGAGTGTAGCATGACTGAATCCGAATTCCTGGTGCTGGCGGAGCAGACGCTGGCCGCCATCGAAGCCGCGCTGGAGCACGCCGCCGAGGCGTCCGACATCGACGTCGAATGCAGCCGCAGCGGGAATGTGCTGGAGATCGAACTGGTGGACAACGGCTCCAAGATCATCATCAACAGCCAGGCGCCGATGCAGGAGATGTGGATCGCGGCGCGGTCCGGTGGATTCCACTACCGGCAGCAAGGCGGCCGCTGGATCAACACCCGCGACGGATCCGAGCTGTATGCGGCGCTGTCGCGCATGGTGAGCGAACAGGGCGGGGTGGCGGTGACACTGGCGCCGAAGCCGCAATGAAAAAAAGGCCGGGAAATCGCCCGGCCTTTCGCCTTGCGGGTCAGAACAGTTCGTTCTTGACCTCGTCCTTCGCCGCCTCTTCCTCCTGCGGCGGCTGCTCGCCCAGGCCGAGGCTGCGCACGCCGGTGCCCGGCGGGTTCTCCGCATAGTAGTAGTCACCCGCGACCTGGATCACGCCCGGCGGAATCGGGCGTTCTTCCACCGGCACGTCCTTCAGTGCCTTCTGCATGTAGCTGATCCAGATCGGCAGGGCCAGTCCGCCACCGGTTTCCTTGTTGCCGAGGTTCCTGGGTTGGTCGAAGCCCATCCAGGCCACGCCGACCAGCTTCGGGCTGTAGCCTGCGAACCAGGCGTCGAAGGAGTCATTGGTGGTGCCGGTCTTGCCCGCGATGTCGGTGCGCTTGAGCACCAGCGCCCGGGTGGCCGTGCCGTGCCTGACGACGTCCTTGAGCATGCTGTCCATCAGGAAGGCATTGCGCTCGTCGATCACCCGGTTCGCTTCTTCTCCCGCCCTCGCCGGCGCCACCTCGGACAGCACGCGGCCGGTGGAATCGGTGATCCTGGAGATGATGTAGGGGCTGACCCTGTAGCCGCCATTGGCAAAGACGGAATAGGCGCCCGCCACCTGCAGCGGCGTGACCGCGCCGGCGCCGAGCGCCAGGGTCAGATAGGGCGGATTCTTGTCCGCCTCGAAGCCGAAACGGGTCGAGAACTCCTGGCCGTACTTGGCGCCGATCTTGTGCAGGATGCGGATCGAGATCATGTTCTTCGACTTGGTCAGGCCCTTGCGCATCGTCATCGGGCCTTCGTACTTGCCGTCGTAGTTTTTCGGTTCCCAAGGCTGGCCGCCGGTCTGGCCGGCGTCGAAGCTGATCGGCGCGTCGGCGATCAGCGTGGCCGGCGACAGGCCTTTCTCCAGGGACGCGGAGTAGATGAACGGCTTGAACGAGGAGCCGGGCTGCCGCCATGCCTGGGTCACGTGGTTGAACTTGTTGCGGTTGAAGTCGAAGCCCCCGACCAGCGCCCGGATCGCGCCGTCCTCCGTGCTTGCGGAGACGAATGCCGACTGCACCTCCGGCATCTGCGTGATGGTCCAGGCCTTGTTGTCGAGCGTGACCCGGATCACCGCGCCGCGCCGCACCTTCTTGCCAGGCGGCGCCTTGTCGCTCAGCAGGTTGGTCGCGAAGCCGAGGCCGGCGCCGGTGATCTCGATCTCCTCGCCGGAGGAGAGGACGGCGCGCACCAGCTTCGGCGACGCCTCCAGCACTACCGCGGCGATGAGATCGTCGCTGTCGGGGTGTTCCGCCAGCTCCACCTCGATCGCCGTATCCGCTTCTTCCTTGGACTCCGGAATCTCCATGAAGCCTTCCGGTCCGCGGTAGCCGTGCCGCTTTTCGTAGTCCATCACGCCGCGGCGCAGCGCCAGGTAGGCCGCGTCCTGGTCGGCCTTGGTGATCGTCGTGTAAACGTTGAGGCCGCGGGTGTAGGTCTCTTCCTTGAACTGTTCATAGACGAGCTGCCGGGTCATCTCGGCGACATACTCGGCGTGGATGCCGAACTCGCTGCTGTCGGTCTTGACCTTGAGCACCTGGTTCCTAGCCTGTTCGTATTCGTCCTGCGAGATGTAGCCGAGGTTGGCCATGCGCTCCAGGATGTACTGCTGCCGCGCCCGCGCCCGCTTCGGGTTGGCCACCGGGTTGTAGGCGGACGGCGCCTTGGGCAGGCCGGCCAGCATCGCCGCTTCCGCGGTCGTCACGTCGGCCAGCTTCTTGCCGAAGTAGATCTGTGCGGCAGACGCAAAACCGTAGGCACGCTGGCCCAGGTAGATCTGGTTCATGTAGACCTCGAGGATCTGGTCCTTCGAGAGGTTCTGTTCGATTTTCCAGGCCAGCAGGATCTCGTAGATCTTGCGCTTGAAAGTCTGTTCGCTGGACAGGAAGAAGTTGCGGGCGACCTGCTGCGTGATTGTCGACGCGCCCTGCTTGGAGCTGCTGGTCAGGTTGTGGAGGGCCGCACGCGCGATGCCGAAGTAGTCGACGCCGCTGTGGTCGTAGAAGCGGTCATCCTCGATGGCCAGGACCGCCTTCTTCATCACTTCCGGCACGTCCCCGATACGCACCAGGTTGCGGCGCTCTTCGCCGAATTCCCCGATCAGCACGTTATCCGCCGAGAAGATGCGCAGCGGGATCTTCGGCCGGTAATCGGTCAGCGAATCGAGCGCGGGAAGATTGGGATAGGCCATTGCCAGGGCGAAGCCGATCACGAGGACACCGGCGAGCGCCAGGCCGAACAGGCCGGCGACGGCGCCCAGCGTCAGACGCAGGATCAGGGGAGCGCGGCGAGGGCGCGCATTGCGGGTGTCGGGAGTGTCGCCAGCGGCGTTTGGACGGGGCATGCGAGGGACGGGGAACGGGAGTGACGGGTCGCTGAATTATAGCGGCGCCCGGGAATGGTTGATATTAGTTAAACGGCAACGGTCGCCCGGCGGCGCGTGGGCAAATGGCAACGGAAAGAGATATTACTCCTCGGAAATTGCTTTACACCTGCGGAAACTTATTGCTAGGATTTAATGTAATGTTGGATGTTTTTTACCTAAATGCTTGGTTTTTAAATGAATTTTTTGCAGCAACCGGTGGTTGGCGGAAGATTCGACATATAAAAAAGTGGTGCGTTCACGCAATACGCCACATTTTTCAGGGAGAAACCCTTGGCCATAGATCTCGGACTGTTGCTGGGCAAGAAGAACTCGCCGCTGATCGGGCTGGATATCAGCACCTCCGGCGTCAAGCTGGTGGAGCTGACCGACATCGGCAAGAACGAGTTCAGGCTGGAACGTTTCGCCAGCGAGGCGCTGCCGCGCGGCGCCGTGGTGGACGGCAACATAGAGAACATCGAGCAGGTGTCCGAAGCGGTCCGCCGCGTCTGCAAGAAGAGCGGCACGCGTGCGCGCCATGTCGCGCTCGGCATGCCGCCGGCTTCCGTGATCACGAAGAAGATCGTGCTGCCGGCCGGCCTGTCCGAGGATGAGCTCGAAGTCCAGGTCGAAAGCGAGGCCAACCAGTACATTCCTTTCGCGCTGGATGAAGTCAGTCTCGACTTCGATGTGATCGGCCCGGCGCAGAACGCGCCCGATGACATCGAGGTGCTGCTCGCCGCGACCCGCAAGGAGAAGGTGGAAGACCGGGTCGCCGTGGCGGAAGCCGCAGGCCTGAAGCCGCTGGTGATGGACATCGAATCCTACGCGGCGCGCGCGGCCATCGACCGCATCACCGCCCAGTTGCCGAAGGGCGGGCAGGGCCAGATCGTCGCCCTGTTCCAGATCGGCTCCCAGGCCACGCATGTTTCCGTGCTGCTCGACGGGCAGACCGTGTACGAGCGGGAACAGCCCTTCGGCGGCAACCAGCTGACCCAGGACATTCTGCGGGCCTACGGCATGTCGTTCGAGGAAGCGGAATCGAAGAAGCGGGCCGGCGATCTGCCGGAGGGCTACGAGCAGGAGCTGCTCGCGCCCTTCCTCGACAATGCGGCGCTGGAAGTCACGCGGGCGATCCAGTTCTTCTTCACGTCGACCCCGTTCACCCATATCGACCAGATTTTCCTCGCGGGCGGTTGTGCAAACATAGCCGGCCTCGTGGAGATGGTGGCGGACCGGACCAAGATCTCCACCTCGGTCGTCAGCCCGTTCAAGGGCATGCAGCTGAGTCCCAACCTGCGTGAAAAACAATTGCGTGCCGAGGCGCCCGCCTTCCTGGTGGCTTGCGGACTCGCCATGCGGAGGTTCGACTGATGATCCGCATTAACCTGCTCCCGCACCGCGAGGAGAAACGCAAGCGGCGCAAGGAAGCCTTCCTGCGCCTGCTCGCCCTGGCCGGCGCCGGCGGCGTCGCCATCGTGGTGGGCGTCGGCGGCATCATCGCCGCGCACATCGCGAACCAGAACATGCGCAACGACTATATCCGCGCGGAGAATGCAAAACTCGACACGCAGATCAAGGAAATCTCGACGCTGAAGGAAGAGATCGAAGCGCTGAAGGCCCGGCAGCAGGCGGTCGAGGACTTGCAAAGCGACCGCAACCAGCCGGTCTACCTGATGGACGAGCTCGTCAAGCAGACGCCGGAAGGCATCTACCTGCGTTCCTTCAAGCAGGACGGCCAGCGGGTGGCCCTGACCGGTATCGCACAGTCGAACGAGCGGGTGTCCGAACTGCTGCGCAACCTCGGCAACAACTCGCCGTGGCTCGAGCGTCCCGACCTGGTTGAAATCCGCGCCGCCACCGTCGGGCAGGCCAAGGACCAGAAGAAGGTTTTCGCTTTCACCGTGAACGTCGGCATCAAGCGGCCGCGCGAAAAGGAGGCGGCAGTGGATGGCAAGCAGCAGGCCGCCGCCAGCGCCGCTTCACAACCGCAGTGAGGATGGACGCAACATGGCAGATCTGAAAAATATCGGTGAAGTGGTCGCGTCGCAGTTCCGCGGCCTGAACGGAAGGCACCCGGGACAGTGGCCGCTCATCCCGCGCATGCTGTGCGCGCTGGGCATGCTCGCGGGCGTCGTTGCGGTCGGCTGGTTCGTCTACCTCAGCGGACAGCTCGATGAGCTGACTGCAGGCGAGCAGCAGGAAGTGCAGTTGCGCGACGAATACAAGGTCAAGGTTCAGCAGGCGGTCAACCTGCAGGCGCTGCGCAAGCAGAAGGAAGAAGTCGGCGAATATGTGTCGACCCTGGAGAAGCAGCTGCCGAGCAAGGCCGAGATGGATGCGCTCCTTTCCGACATCAACCAGGCCGGACTGGGCCGCGGCTTGCAGTTCGAGCTGTTCAAGCCGGGCCAGGTCGTGGTCAAGGACTACTATGCCGAGCTCCCGATCGATATCAAGGTCACCGGCAACTATCACGACGTCGGCGCCTTCGCCAGCGACATCGCCAACCTGCCTCGCATCGTCACCCTCAACAGCATGAGCCTGGCGGCCGGCAAGGACGGCGGCAGCCTGACCCTGGATGCCGTGGCGAAGACCTTCCGCTACCTCGACAAGGATGAAGTCGACGCGCAGAAGGCGGCGGCCAAGAAGAACAAGGCCGGCAAGAAGGGAGCGAACAAATGAGCGGTATTCGCGGTTTTGCCCGGTCCCTCCCGCTGGTCTTCCTCGGCGCGCTGCAGGGATGCGGCGACGGCGGGGTGCAGGAGGTCCGGCAGTGGATGGACGAAGTGCGCCAGCAAACGCCGGTGAGAGTGCAGAAAGTGTCGCCGCCGAAGACCTTCACGCCCTTCACCTATGAAGCCAAGAACGAGCCTGATCCCTACAGCCCGGCCAAGCTTGCAGTAGCGCTGGCCAAGTCGCAGGGCACATCAAGCAGCCCGATCAAGCCCGACCTCGATCGCAGGCGGGAGGTGCTGGAGAGCTTCCCCCTGGACACGATCTCGATGGTAGGCACGCTGCAGAAGCCCGGCCTCAGCTATGCGCTGCTGCAGGTGGACAAGGCGGTCTACCAGGTGAAGGTAGGAAATTACGTCGGACAGAACTTCGGCATCGTCACCCGGATTACCGACACCGAGGTCGAGCTGAAGGAAGTGGTACGCGATGCCGCCGGCGAATGGACCGAACGCAAGGCCAAGTTAGAGTTGCAGGAGACCAAGCAATGAATGCAGTGACCAAAACCCACGATGCACCGCGCGCGCGCAAACTGTCCGTGCCGCGCTCCGTCCTCCTGTGCCTGCTCGCGCTCAGCGGATACGCCATGGCGCAGGAAAATGCGATTGAATCGATCCAGGCCAACCAGCAGGGATCGAACGTGATCGTCAAGGTCACGCTCAAGGAAAAACTCGCCAAGCCACCCATCGGCTTCTCGGTCACCAGTCCCGCCCGCATCGCGCTTGACTTCGGTGCCACCGCCAACGCGACGGGCAAGTCGGCCGTCGACATCGGCATGGGCGATGTTCGCAATGTGAACGTGGTGCAGGCCGGCGACCGCTCGCGCCTGGTGTTCAACCTGCTGAAACCCCTGAATTATGCGACCGCCATCGACGGCAACGTGGTGGTGGTCACCATCGACGGTTCGGGTGGCCTGGCTACCGCAGTCAATGCCGCCGGCCTGCCGGCCATGCTGAAGACGGCAAGCCCGGCCGGCAATGCCTCCGTCACGGGTGCCGCGCCGGTCGCCGCCCCCGCCGCCCGGCCGGCGCTGCGCGACATCGATTTCCGCCGCGGCAGCAATGGCGAAGGGCGCATCGTGATCGACCTGCCCAGCAAGGATGTGGCGGTCGACGTGCGCCAGCAGGGCCGGAACATCGTCGTCGACTTCCAGAAGGCCAGTCTGCCCGAGATCCTGCGTCGTCGCCTCGATGTCACCGATTTCGGCACCCCGGTGCAGAGTATCACCACCGCGCCGAGCGGCGACAATGTGCGCATGGTGATTGCGCCGACCGGCCTGTGGGAGCACAGCGCCTACCAGAGCGACACGCAGCTGGTGGTCGAGGTCAAGCCGATCAAGGAAGACCCGAACAAGCTGGTGCAGGGCACCCAGGGCTACCGCGGCGAGCGGCTGTCGCTGAATTTCCAGAACGTCGAAGTGCGGGCGGTCCTGCAGGTGATCGCCGACTTCACCGGCCTCAACATCATCACCAGCGACACGGTGAGCGGCAACCTGACGCTTCGGCTGAAAGACGTGCCGTGGGACCAGGCGCTGGACATCGTGATGCAGGCCAAGGGCCTCGACATGCGCAAGAACGGTTCGGTGCTGTGGATTGCGCCGAAGGATGAGCTGCTGACCAAGGAAAAGCTGGAGCTCGAGCAGCGCGCCCAGATTTCGGAACTGGAGCCGCTGAAGACCGAGACCTTCCAGTTGAACTACCAGAAGGCGGAGTCGTTCAAGCAGATCTTCGGCATCGAGGGCGGAACGGCCGGCGGCGGCGGACGCAGCATTCTCACCAAGCGCGGCAGCGCGGTTGTCGATCCGCGCACCAATCAGCTGTTCGTCACCGACATTCCGTCCAAGCTGGAGGAGATCCGTTCGCTGGTGCAGAAAACCGACATCGCCAGCCGTCAGGTCCTGATCGAGGCACGCATCGTGGAGGCGGACGACAAGTTCAGCCGCAACCTCGGCGCGAAACTGGCTTTCGGCTTCCGCGGTACCCCGAGCGGCGGCATTTTCGAGACCAGCGGCCAGCAGACCGGCACCGTCGCAGCGGCAGGGGGCACGTCCTCCGCCATCGGCCTGAATTCGCCTTCACTCGCAACGGTCAACGGCAACGCGGTGGATCTGCCGGCCGCGGGCATCAACGGCAACACGCCGGGTTCGCTGGCGCTGACGCTGTTCAACGCCGCCGCCACGAAGTTCATCGGCCTGGAGCTGTCCGCACTCGAAGCGGACGGCAAGGGCAAGATCATTTCCAGCCCGCGTGTCGTCACCGCCGACCAGCTCAAGGCACTGATCGAACAGGGCACCGAACTGCCCTACCAGCAGGCAACGAGCAGCGGCGCGACGAGCGTCGCATTCCGCAAGGCAAACCTGAAGCTGGAAGTCACGCCGCAGATCACGCCTGACGGCAACGTCATCCTCGACGTCGATGTCAGCAAGGACAGTGTCGGCGTTGAAACGCGTGCCGGCTATGCGATCGACACCAAGCATGTGAAGACCCAGGTCCTGATCGATAATGGCGGTACGGTCGTCATCGGCGGCATCTTCCAGCAGACCGAGCGCGATTCGGTCACCAAGGTGCCGCTGTTCGGCGACATCCCGGTCGTCGGCAACCTGTTCAAGACAACCGGCGTCACGAACGACAAGACCGAGCTGCTGATCTTCCTGACGCCGAAGGTCGTGGACGACAAGGTGACGATCCGCTAGCCCGACAGGCGTGGCGGGGGAAAGGATCCGATGACGTGGTAGACAACATCTTCTTGGTCGGCCTGATGG
The DNA here is from genome assembly GCF_036563305.1 of Noviherbaspirillum sp. Classification (GTDB taxonomy): domain Bacteria; phylum Pseudomonadota; class Gammaproteobacteria; order Burkholderiales; family Burkholderiaceae_D; genus Noviherbaspirillum. Next base: position 39,916 of record NZ_DATCMQ010000010.1, read on the forward strand.
GGGCGGGGAAGACCACGATCGGCCGCGCCCTCGCCAAGCGCCTGAACAAGACCTTCATCGATTCGGACCATGAAATCGAGGCGCGGACCGGCGCCTCGATCCCCTTGATTTTCGAGATCGAGGGCGAAGCCAGTTTCCGCCATCGCGAGTCCGAAGTGATCCGCGACCTCACCGCGCAGACCAATATCGTGCTCGCCACCGGCGGCGGCGCCATCCTGAAGCCGGAAAATCGCGCTCTGCTGAAGTCCAGGGGCAGGGTCGTCTACCTGCGCACCAGCATCAACAGCATCCTCCAGCGCACTGGCCACGACCGCAACCGGCCGCTGCTGCAGACCGCGGATCCCCGCGCCAAGCTGGAGCAGCTGTCCCGCGAGCGCGAGCCTCTTTACATGGAAGTGGCCGACTTCGTGGTCGAAACCGGCCGTCCTAACGTACAATTGCTGGTCAATACCATCATCGCCCAGCTGGAAGCGCCCCCTGACGCCAGGCCGGGCGGCTAGCCACCCAATCTCAGATGACGCCGCAACCATCCCCGATCACATTGCAAGTCGACCTCGGGGAGCGCAGCTATCCGATCACCATCGGCCAGTCGCTCCTTTCCGATCCCGGCCTGATCGCCCGCCATGTCGGGCAGCGCGCCGCCATCGTCACCAATACCACCGTCGCCCCGCTCTATCTCGACACGCTCACGCGGGTGCTCGCCGGGGCCGGCAAACAGGTGACCAGCATCGTGCTGCCGGACGGCGAGGAGGAAAAAAACTGGGCGTCCCTGATGCGCGTCTTCGACGTGCTGCTGGCCGAAAAATGCGACCGCAAGACCACGCTGGTGGCGTTGGGCGGCGGGGTCATCGGCGACCTGACCGGTTTTGCTGCCGCCACCTACATGCGCGGCGTGCCTTTCGTGCAGGTGCCGACGACGCTGCTGGCGCAGGTCGATTCGTCGGTCGGCGGAAAGACCGGCATCAATCATCCGCTCGGCAAGAACATGATCGGGGCGTTCTATCAACCGCAGGCAGTGATTGCCGACACGGCGACGCTCGACACGCTGCCGCCGCGCGAGCTGTCCGCCGGACTGGCGGAAGTGATCAAGCATGGCGCCATCATCGATGCCGCCTTCTTCAACTGGATCGAAGAGAACATGGGACGCCTGGTGGCGCGCGATGCCGATGCATTGGCCTATGCAATACGCCGCTCGTGTGAAATCAAGGCCGATGTCGTGCGGCAGGACGAACGCGAAGGCGGGCTGCGCGCGATTCTCAACTTCGGACATACCTTCGGCCACGCCATCGAGGCCGGCCTCGGATACGGCCAGTGGCTGCACGGCGAAGCCGTGGGATGCGGCATGGTCATGGCCGCGGACCTGTCCGAGCGCCTCGGCTTCATCGATGCCGCCGCAACAAGGCGGATCCGGGCAGTGGTCGAGGCGGCCGGACTGCCGGTGACGGCGCCCGACCTCGGCGCCGAGCGCTGGCTGGAGCTGATGGAGGTCGACAAGAAAAACGAAGGCGGCCAGATCAAGTTCATCCTGCTCAGGCCGCTCGGTTCGCCGGTGATCATGCCCGTTCCTGCGGATGCACTGCGCGCCACCCTCCGGGCCTGCGTCGGCTGATGGACCTCGAAGCCCAGCTCGCACCCTTCGCCGCACGGTCGGCGGCTTCGCGCGGCAGGCGCTTCGATGAACCGGCGCCGCCCACCCGCACCGAATTTCAGCGCGACCGCGACCGCATCATCCATTCCACCGCCTTCCGCCGGCTCGAATACAAGACGCAGGTGTTCGTCAACCACGAGGGCGACCTGTTTCGCACCCGCCTCACCCACAGCATCGAGGTGGCGCAGATCGCGCGTTCCATCGCCCGCAATCTCCGCCTCAACGAAGACCTGGTCGAAGCGATCTCGCTCGCCCATGACCTCGGCCACACACCTTTCGGCCACGCCGGTCAGGAAGCCCTGAACGACTGCATGAAGGACTTCGGGGGCTTCGAGCACAATCTGCAGAGCCTGCGGGTGGTCGACGAGCTCGAGGAACACTACGGCGCATTCGATGGCCTCAACCTGACGTTCGAGACACGCGAAGGCATCCTCAAGCATTGCTCATTGCCCAACGCGCGGCGGCTGGGCGACGTCGGTCGACGCTTCATCGAAAAGAAACAGCCGTCGCTGGAAGCGCAGTTGGCAAACCTGGCCGACGAGATCGCCTACAACAACCACGACATCGACGACGGCCTGCGCTCGGGACTGATCACGACCGCCCAACTCGACGAGGTCGGGTTCTACGCGCGCCACCGGCATGAGGTCGGGCAGGCTTTCCCCGGCATCAATGGGCGGCGCGCAATCCACGAAACCATACGACGCATGATCAATGCGCTGGCCATGGATCTGATCCAGGCCTCGATGGAGCGCATCGGCAGCCACGCGCCCCAGAACGTGGACGAGGTGCGCGATGCGCCGCCGCTCATCGCCTTCTCCGAACAGATGAGTCACGATGCCCTGCAGCTGAAGCGCTTCCTGCGCGCCAACCTCTACCAGCACTACCAGGTCAACCGCATGACCAGCAAGGCACGGCGCATCGTCCGCGAACTGTTCTCGGCCTTCATGGCGGAGCCCCGGCTGCTGCCGCCCGATTACCAGGTCACGGAAGGCGCGCCGCAGCGCCAGGCGCGCAAGGTGTCCGATTACATCGCCGGCATGACAGACCGGTACGCGATGCGGGAGCACCGCCGGCTGTTCATGGTCGGCGAGAACTAGTCCTTACTCCAGGTACCGCAGCGGATGGGCGTGCGCGGGCCACGCAGGCGCGAAGAACGCGTCCACCTGGGACTTGTCGACGTCGTCCAGCCTGGCCGGCTGCCATCGGGGCGCGTTGTCCTTGTCGATCACGACCGCCCGTATGCCTTCCAGCACCTCGCCGTTCTCGAAACTGCGCCGCACCATCGTGCGTTCCATGCGCAGGCAATCTGCGACGTCCATGTCCGCCCCGCGGCGCAGCTGCGCAAGCGTGACGCACATCATCAGCGGCGAGCGCTTTGCCATCACCTCCGCCGTCTTGCGCGCAAATGCCGAATCTTCCTGGCCGAGCGCGCGCAGGATGGCAGGTACCTCGTCGTGACCGAAGCAACGGTCGATCGCGGGACGCAGGGCCGACAGCGCGCTGCCTTCCGGGTCCGCCTGGCTGCTGAAAGGCGCGGCGAAGCTGCGTACGGCCTCGCGCAGGTCGGGACCGTCGTGTTCGGCGAGCATGGTGACCAGCGCTTCCAGCTCCGTGCCCGGGACAAACACGTCCGCGAGATCGGCATAGCGTGCGTCGGCGGCGCCGATGATCTCACCGGTCACGCCGAGATAGGTGCCGAGTTCTCCCGGCGCGCGCGAGAGGAAATGGCTGCCGCCGACGTCCGGAAACAGCCCGATGTTCACCTCCGGCATGGCCATCTTCGTGCGTTCGGTCACGACCCGCATGCGGTTGTCGGGGCCTGCCTGCGCCACGCCCATGCCGCCACCCATCACGATGCCGTCCATCAGGGCGATGTACGGTTTCGGATAGAAGTGGATGAGATGGTTGAGCGCGTATTCCTCGGTGAAGAAATCCTCCAGCAGCGCGCTGCCGTTCACCGGCGTCGCCCGTCCGGCTTCATGGAAGAAGCGGATGTCGCCGCCGGCGCAGAATGCGCGCTCGCTGGAGCTGCGTACCAGCACCGCCCGGACCGCCGCGTCGTCGCGCCAGGCGAGGAGCTGCGAGGTCATCGCACGCACCATGTCGAGCGAGAGCGAGTTGAGGGCCTTGGGGCGGTCAAGGGTAAGGATGCCGAGATGGCCGCGTACTTCCGCAAGCAGATAAGGGGTCATGGCACGAAGCGTGGTTGGAGACGAGGTATTGTAGCCACACCGGATGGGATCCGCTTCGCAGCCGATCGGCAGTTTCGCGAGGGCCCGGCAAGCGCAGGCCGTCACTGACCGGGCAAACAGAAAGGGCGCTGCCGCGCCCTTGTCTTATCGAGGTTCCGAGCCGGACGGTCAGGCCGTTCCGGCGGCATCCGGCATGCGCTTGATCGCCTCATGCTGGTAGTCCTGCAGCCTGGTCTTGTACTTGAGGACCTGCCGGTCCAGCTTGTCGATCAGGCCGTCGATTGCCGCGTAAAGGTCTTCCGCGAAGCTTTCGACATGAATTACATTTCCCCTTAGCCGAAGGTTCACTTCGGCCCGTTGTCTCTTGTCCTTCTCTGCAGGCTTTTCCAGCCCAAGGATGACTGCGATATCAATGACATGGTCGAAATGACGGGTGACGCGTTCCAGCTTCGTTCGCACGTACTCGCGGATGGCCGGTGTCAGTTCGAGATGATGTCCACTGATCATGAGATTCATACAGCGCTCCTATCTATGGCGTCGCTGGCGGTTCGCGACGTGCCCGCGTAACCCGGAGCTACGGCGGAACACAGCAACACAACACTAACGGACCTACAGGGATTTGCGCAGATTTACCGGCGGGATTTTCAGGGCTTCGCGGTACTTCGCGACAGTGCGCCGCGCCACGACCATTCCTTGTTCCCCCAGCATATCGGCGATTTTGCTGTCAGAGAATGGATTCTTCGGGTCTTCGGCTCCTATCAATTGTTTGATCAGCGCGCGAATCGCGGTGGAGGATGCTTCACCCCCGGCCTCCGTCGCAACATGGCTGCCGAAAAAGTACTTCAGCTCGAACATGCCGTGGGGGGTAAGCATGTACTTCTGCGTTGTCACACGAGAAATGGTGCTCTCGTGTAAACCCAGTGTATCAGCAATTTCACGCAAGACAAGGGGACGCATCGCGACCGCGCCGTGCGAGAAGAAATTGCGCTGGCGGTCGACGATCGCCTGCGCCACGCGCAGGATGGTATCGAAGCGCTGGCGCATGTTCTTGATCAGCCATTTCGCCTCCTGCAGCTGCGAACCGAGCGAACCGTCGCCCTTGCTCTGCTTGAGAATGTTCGCGTACATCGCATTCACCCGCAGACGCGGCATGACGTCGTGGTTGAGCGTCACCTGCCAGCCGTTCTTGGCCTTCTTGACGATCACGTCGGGCACAACGTAGTCGGACGAGCCGGAGGCGTACAGGGCGCCGGGATGCGGATTGCAGCGACGGATCACGTACTGCGCCTCGCGCAGGTCCTCGTCGTCGCAGTCCAGCGCCTTCTTCAGCTTGTTGAAATCGCGCTGTGCAAACAGCGTGAGGTGGTTCTCGACGATCTGCAGCGCGCGCCGGCGCGTGACCAGCGGAACCTTCGGCATGCGCCGGATCTGCAGGGCCAGGCATTCCGACGCATGGCGGGCACCGACACCTGAGGGTTCGAAGCTCTGCACCAGCTTCAACGCCACGTTCAGCTCGTCCAGCTCGATGCCGAGTTCCTCCGGCAGCCGCGCATGGATCTCTTCCAGCGGCTCTTCCAGGTAGCCGTTCTCGTCCAGGGCGTCGACGATCAGTTCCACCAGCGCGCGGTCGCGCGCTTCGCGCACGGTCAGGCGCATCTGTTCGAGAAGGTGCTCGCGCAGCGTGACTTCATGCGCCTCGAGCTGCGGCCGCGCGTCGTCGTCCTCGGGCGCCTTGGCGGTGCGCGCCACGTCGTCGAAGCTCCATTCGCTGTCGTTGCCGCCGCTATCGGGCGTTTCGCCGTTCTCGAGGCTGCCTTCGGGCTCGCTGCCGGCAGGTGCCGCTGCTTCCGGACCGCTGCTGTCGCCGGGCGCCGGGGTAGGGGCCGGGGCACTGACCGCGCCGTCCGCAAGCAGGCGCACCGAGTGGTCGAGCGGATCGTCCACCCGTTCCAGCATCGGATTCTCCGACAGGATCTGTTCCAGCTCCTGATGCAGCTCCAGCGTCGACAACTGCAGCAAGCGGATCGACTGCTGCAGCTGCGGCGTCAGCGCAAGGTGTTGCGATATGCGAAGTTGGAGAGTCTGTTTCATATGCGTGGTTCTCTTCCCTACATCCGGAAGTGTTCGCCCAGATAGACGCGACGCACCGACTCGTTGGCAATGATGTCGTCCGGTCGCCCGCTGGCAAGCACGGAACCCTGGTTGATGATGTATGCCCGATCGCAGATGCCGAGCGTCTCGCGCACGTTGTGATCCGTGATCAGCACGCCGATGCCGCGTTCTTTCAGGAAGCGGACGATGCGCTGGATTTCGATCACGGCAATCGGATCGACACCGGCGAAGGGTTCGTCCAGCAGCACGAATCGGGGATTGGTGGCGAGCGCGCGGGCAATCTCCACGCGCCGGCGTTCACCGCCGGACAGCGACATTGCCTGGTTCTCTCGCAGGCGTTCGATCTGCAGCTCCGACAGCAAACGGTCGAGGCGCTTGTCGATCTCTGCCTTCGGCAGGGGCTTGTCGTTGACCCGTTGCAGCTCGAGCACCGCGCGGATGTTCTCTTCCACGGTCAGCTTGCGGAAGACCGAGGCTTCCTGCGGAAGATACGACAGGCCCATGACCGCGCGGCGATGGATCGGCAGCCGCGATATCGCCGAGCCGTCGAGATCGATCTCGCCGGCGTCCGACGGCACCAGGCCGACGATCATGTAGAAGGAGGTGGTCTTGCCGGCGCCATTCGGGCCGAGCAGGCCGACCACTTCGCCGCTCTTGACGTCGAGCGAGACGTCGCGCACCACCTGCCTGGCGCCGTAGCTCTTCTGCAAACCCCGCACGACGAGAGTGCTCGTCATTTCACTGGCCCTTTGCCTGGTTGTTGCGCGGCTGGATCACCGCCTTGATCCGTCCGCCGCCCGGCTTGCTTTCACCGGTATTCGTATTGTGCACGGTGAAGAACTCGGCGCGGCTGTCATACGAGATGAATTCGCCCTCGACCTCGTCGGTCACCTTCGGACCTTCCAGCCGGCGCATCTTGGCACGCGTAAACAGCTTTACGATCTCGATCTTGCCGTCGTACTCGATGCGTTCGGCTTCGCCCTCGATCCACTGGTCGTTGCCGGCGTCGCGCTTCTGGCGGAACGTGGCCACGCCCTTCGCGCCACCAAGCAGCGTCGCGTACTGGTAGCCCTGCGGATCCTGGGTCACGATCAGCTTGTTGGCGCGCATCAGCAGGGTGCCGCGCGTCAGCACCACGTTGCCGGTGAAGGTATTCACCTGCTTGACGTCGTCATACGCCATCTGGTCCGCCTCGATGTTGGTCGGCTTGGTGCTGTCGGCCTTTTCCGCCCGAACCGGCATACAGAAGGTGCCGAAGACCAGGAGCAACAGGAAGAGTCGTGTCATGAAAGATCTCGAAAGTGGTGTCAACAAGGTAGCCCGACTCAGGGCGAAGGCGCTTGATACGTGCCATGAACGTTGCTCGACAGGCGAAGCTCGCGGGTCGCATTGTTCGCCCACATGCCGGTGCCATTCAGCGTCGATTCCCCGACCGTGATTTCGACCGGCACGTCGGTGCGCACGACATCCTCGTCCGGCAGGATCAGCAGGTGGGAGGAGCGCAGCTTCATCGGCCGGCTGTCCGGGCCCGCCGCACGATCCATGCGCACATTGTCGTACAGATTCACCTGGCTGTAGTCGCTGTTGACGATCCCGCGGTCCCCGCGCAATGTGGTGGGCGGCTTGCCCTCGCTCTTGTTGGTGATGACCGGGGCGGTGATGAAATACGAGTCGTCTTTCGGGTTGTGCACCATCTTTGCGCCGGAAAAATGATAGGCCGTCTTGCCGGTCGCCTTCGAGATTTTGACGTAGCTGAAATTCTCGAGATAGAAATCCGGTTCCGTGCGTTCCGGCTGCGGGATCAGGTCGTCTCCGCCGCGCCGGATCACCTCGAACAGCCAGAAGCTTCCCAGCGCCAGCGCCGCGAGCAGCGCGAGGATGGTGATGCTCCGCAAGCGCCAGCCGTTGTCTTTCATGCGAGGTAGGGTGCGAGCACGGCGTCGTAGCTGCCTTGGGCCCGCAGGATGTAGTCGCACAACTCGCGCGCGGCGCCGCGCCCGCCCGCGGCCTCGGTCACGTAGTGCACCCGCTTGCGCACTTCCGGATGGCCGTTCGGCACGCTGGCGGCGAAGCCCACCCGTGTCAGGATGGGAAGGTCGATCACGTCGTCGCCGATGAACCCGCAGGCGTCCGCGGCGATCCCGGTCTCGGCAAGCAATTGCTCGAAGGCGGCGCGCTTGTCGTGCACGCCCTGGTGCAGATGACGGATGCCAAGGTCGGCGGCACGCCTTGCCACCAGGCCCGACGTGCGGGCGCTGATGATGGCGGCGGCAACACCCGCCTGCTGCAGCAGCTTGATGCCGTGTCCGTCGAGCACATTGAAGGTCTTGATCAGCTCGCCCTGTTCGCCGTAATGCAGGCTGCCGTCGGTAAGCACGCCGTCGACATCGAAGATCATCAGCCGCACGCGGGCGGCGCGGGAAGCGGTGTCCTGCATCAGATCACCTTGGCGCGTGTGAGGTCATGGATGTGCAGCGCGCCGACCAGCCTGCCGTCCGCATCCGCGACCAGCAGCTGGTTGATGCGGAAGGCCTCCATCAGCTCGACCGCCTCGACCGCCAGCTGGTCGGGGCCGATGGTGCGGGGATTGCAGTGCATGACATCCGCCATTTTCAGCTTGCCCAAGTCGTGACCGCCCTCGATCAGCCGGCGCAGGTCGCCGTCGGTAAAAACGCCGGTCGTGCGAAAGTTCTCGTCCACCACGGCGGTCATCGCCATGCCTTTGCGCGTGATCTCGAGCAGTGCCGTGGTCAACGGAACATCCGGCCCCACTGCGGGAATCGCGTCGCCGCTGCGCATGACGTCGCGGACATGGGTCAAAAGCCGACGCCCCAGCGCGCCGCCGGGATGGGACAGGGCAAAGTCCTCTTCCCGAAAGCCCCGCAGGTCGAGCAGGGCCACCGCCAGCGCGTCGCCAAGGGCCAGCGCGGCGGTCGTGCTGGCCGTGGGCGCCAGGTTCAGCGGGCAGGCTTCCTTGTCGACCCTGGCGTGCAGGTGGATGTCGGCCAGCTTGGCCAGGCGCGAGTTCTCGTTGCCCGTGATGGCAATCAGCGGCGCGCCCATGCGCTTGATGAACGGAATGATGGAGATGAACTCGTTGGCTTCGCCGGAGTACGAGATGGCGATCAGCGCGTCATGCGAGGTGATCATGCCAAGGTCGCCGTGCAAGGCTTCGGCGGCATGCACGAACATGGCCGGCGTGCCGGTGGACGCCAGCGTGGCCGCGATTTTGCGGGCGATGTGACCGGACTTGCCGATCCCGGAGACGACGACCCTTCCGGTGCACCCGAGCAAGACCTCGAGGGCGCGGGCAAAGCCATCGCCGGCGGGGCCGTCGAGCCGGTCCTTCAGCGCAAGGATCGCGTCCGCTTCGATCTGCAGGGTGGAGCGTGCCAGGGCGAGGCCGCGCTCGGCAGTTTTTGTGTTGAAAGCTTTCGGCAAGCTTTTTGCATCGGTTACACTCATGCCCGGAGTATAAACGAATTGTGAAAGCAAAAAATCTGCCAGTAACAAGAAAAAATGGGCGATTGACGCTCATCAAGCGGGTGCGGGATAGCTAAGTCTTTCATTCTGAAGGGAAATTTTCATCCTGGCGAGCCGGGTCACCCCCGGTTCCGGCGTGACCCGCCACTCCTCGCCACCGGATGACCGTCACCCGCACCGTTCCGCCAACGATTGGAAGACCATGTTTTCAGCCCTGGAACTGACGCTCATGCTGCTCGGGTCCGCCGTGCTCGGCGTGGTCGCGTTTCGCATGCTGCACCTGCCCCCGATGCTCGGCTACCTCGCCGTCGGCATTGTCATCGGCCCGCACGGCCTCGGGCTGGCAAGCGAGAACCAGACGACCCATACCCTGGCGGAGTTCGGCGTCGTCTTCCTGATGTTTTCGATCGGCCTCGAGTTTTCGCTACCCAAGCTGTCTTCGATGCGCCGCACCGTCTTCGGCCTCGGCATGGCGCAGGTGCTGCTGACGATCCTTGCCACCATGCTGCTCGGCTGGCTTGCGGCGCGCCTGCTGCCGCAGCTGATCGACATCTCGTGGCGGGCGGCGTTCGCGCTCGGCAGCGCGCTGGCCATGTCGTCGACGGCGATCGTCTCCAAGATGCTGACCGAGCGCCTCGAACTCGACAGCGAGCACGGCCGCCAGATATTCGGCATCCTGCTGTTCCAGGATCTCGCCTTCGTGCCGCTGCTTATCCTGGTGCCGGCGCTGGCGAACAACACCGGCGACCTGATGGCGACGCTGGCGCTGGCGGCAATGAAGGCCGGCATCGTGCTGGTCCTGCTGCTGGTCATCGGCCAGCGGCTGATGCGCGGCTGGTTCCACATCGTGGTCAGGCGGCGCTCGCAGGAGCTGTTCATGCTGAACCTCCTGCTGATCACCCTCGGCGCGGCCTGGATCACCGAGCGTGCCGGCCTGTCGCTGGCCCTCGGCGCCTTCGTCGCCGGCATGCTGATCTCGGAGACCGAGTACCGGCACCAGGTTGAGGAAGACATCAAGCCCTTCCGCGACGTCCTGCTGGGGCTGTTCTTCGTCACCGTCGGCATGCTGCTCAATGTGCGGCTGGTGATCGAGCACTGGTGGCTGGTGCTGCTGCTGCTGACCGGCCCGGTGCTGGTGAAGTTTGCCCTGATTGCGCTGCTGGCACGCCTGACCGGCGCGCCTGCCGGCGTGGCCCTGCGAACCGGCCTGGCGCTGGCCCAGGCCGGCGAGTTCGGTTTCGTGCTCCTCAATCAAGCCGGCGGCCTGCAGCTGATGGATCCCTTGATCATCCAGCTGATCCTGGCGTCGATGGTGCTGTCGATGCTGCTGGCGCCCTTCATCATCGCCAAGTCGGACCAGATCGTGATGAAGCTCGCCTCGAACGAGTGGATGATGCAGTCGCTCGCCCTGACCCAGATCGCGGCCCGTACCATGACTACCCAAAAGCATGTGCTGATCGCCGGTTTCGGGCGCAGCGGCCAGAGCCTCGCCAAGCTGCTGGAAGAGGAGGGCATTCCGTATCATGCGCTGGATCTCGACCCCGATCGGGTGCGCGAGGCGCAGGCTGCGGGCGCGAGCGTTTCCTACGGCGATGCGGCGCGGCGCGAAAGCCTGGTGGCGGCGGGCATCCATCGTGCCGCCGTGCTCGTGATCACCTATGCAAGCACGCCCTCGGCGCTGAAGGTGCTGCACTTCGCCCATGAACTGGCGCCCGAACTGCCGGTGATCGTGCGCAGCCACGACGACTCGGATCTCGACCGGCTGCGGGAGGAGGGGGCGGCGGAAGTGGTGCCGGAAGCGATCGAAGGCAGTCTGATGCTGGCCTCGCATGCACTGATCATGCTGGGCGTGCCGCTGCGCCGGGTGGTGCACCGGGTGCAGGCCGCGCGCGACGAGCGCTACGCTTCGCTGCGCGGCTATTTCCATGGCGCCAGCGATGCGCCCGAGGATGCGGAACACCTGCAGATCCGCCTGCATTCGGTCTCCCTGCACGAAGGCGCCAACGCCGTCGGCAAGGCCGTGTCCGCCCTGCGGCTGGGGGAGATCGGCGCTGAGGTCACCATCGTCCGGCGCGGCAAGAGCCGCATCGAGGTGAAGTCCGGCACGGTACTGCAGGCGGGTGACATCGTTGTGCTGCGTGGCGCCGCCGAGGGCGTCGCCCGCGCCGAGGAACGGCTGCTGAAGTAAGTTGGAATGCCGGCCGGCGCCGATTTTCCGTGCGAAAACGCGGGCCGCCCGTTCCCGCTAGAATGCCGTGACGCTTCGCCCCTCGGAAGAATTTCCCATGCAAGTCTTTGAACGCATCCTCGGCATCATCCTGCCGGTTTTCATCATCATCGCGGTCGGCTACGGATATGCGAGGGTACGGGGCGAGCGGGTGCGGGAGGACATGGGCTCGGTCAACCGCGTGAGCATGGACGTACTGTGCCCGCTGCTGGTCTTCAGCGCGCTTGCGGCCAAGGACTTCGACCTGGTCCATAACAGCACGCTGATCCTGGCGGGCGTCCTGATCTCGCTTGGCTCCGGGCTGGTCGCCTGGCCGGTCGCGCGCCTCTTCGGCTATGACGCGCGCACCTTCATCCCGCCCATGATGTACAACAATTGCGGCAACATGGGCCTGCCCCTGGCCGCGCTGGCGTTCGGCCCGGCCGGCCTGTCGTCGGCCGTCGCGCTGTTCATGGCCTGCAACCTCATCTATTTCTCGGTCGGCATCAAGATCATCGAGAGTGGCCGCGACCGCCATACCCCGTTCTGGAAATTCCTGATGAGCCCGATGATGCTGGCGATGGCGGTCGGCATGCTGTTTGCGATCTTCCGCATCTACCTGCCGACGCCGCTGATGCAGGCATTGAAGATGCTCGGCGATGCCTGCATACCGATCATGCTGTTCGCGCTCGGCGTGCGGATGCTGGACGTGAACCTGAAGAGCTGGCACATCGGCCTGGTCGGCGCGGCGGTGTGTCCGCTCGGCGGCCTGCTGGTTGCCTGGCTGCTCGACCAGCTTCCCGCCGGCCTGCTGCCGCTGACCGGCATGCAGCGCGGCCAGATGTACCTGTTTGCCGCGCTGCCGCCGGCGGTGTTTTGCTTCATGGTGGCGGAACAGTACAAGCAGGAGCCGGACAAGGTCGCCTCCATCGTCCTGCTCGGCAACCTGGCGGCGCTGGCCTTCGTGCCGCTCGGCTTGTGGATGGGATTGCCGGACTGAGGGACGTCAGGCGGTCGGCAGGACGGTGAAGCCCTCGCGGTCGCCGGGCGCAGGCGTGCTGTCCGCCCCGGGTGTCCTCTCGGATTCTTCCACCGCCTCCACACGCGCCGCCGGCGGCCCGCGACGGGCCCATTCCACGATCTGCGCCAGCGCCTGGACGTCTCCGTCCACCAGCGCCTCGACCGAACCGTCGCGCCGGTTGCGCACCCAGCCAGACAGGCCGAGCGCCTTCGCCTGCGCTTCGAAGGAGGCGCGGTAGCCGACCCCCTGCACCCGTCCGGTGATTCGCAGATGCTTCGCCATCCGTCCTCCGTTGCGCTTACTTCTTCTTCAGCATCGGCGCCAGGTACTTGCCGGTGAAGCTGGCCGGGTTCTTCGCCACGTCCTCCGGCGTGCCGGTTGCGATGATCTGGCCACCGCCGGCGCCACCCTCGGGTCCGAGGTCGACGATCCAGTCCGCCGTCTTGATGACGTCCAGGTTGTGCTCGATGATCACCACCGTGTTGCCCTGGTCGCGCAGCCGGTGTATCACCTTCAGCAGCAGGTCGATGTCGTGGAAGTGCAGGCCGGTGGTCGGCTCGTCCAGGATGTACAGGGTGCGGCCGGTGTCGCGCTTCGACAGTTCCAGCGACAGCTTGACACGCTGCGCCTCGCCGCCGGACAGCGTGGTCGCGCTCTGGCCCAGGCGGATGTAGCCGAGGCCGACGTCGAGCAGGGTCTGCAGCTTGCGGGCGACGACCGGGACCGGCTTGAAGAACTCGTGCGCTTCCTCGACCGTCATCTCCAGCACTTCGTGGATGTTCTTGCCCTTGTACTGCACTTCCAGCGTTTCGCGGTTGTAGCGCTTGCCGTGGCAGACGTCGCAGGGCACGTACACGTCCGGCAGGAAGTGCATCTCGACCTTGGTGACGCCGTCGCCCTGGCAGGCTTCGCATCGGCCGCCCTTGACGTTGAACGAGAATCGCCCCGCGGAGTAGCCGCGCTCCTTGGCGGACGGCACCGTGGAGAACAGGTCGCGGATCGGGGTGAAGACCCCGGTGTAGGTCGCCGGGTTGGATCGCGGGGTGCGGCCGATGGGGGCCTGGTCGACCGAGATCACCTTGTCGAAATGCTCGAGCCCGCTGATCGATTCGTACGCCGCCGGCTCCGTCTGCGAGCCGTACAAATGGCGCGAGGCCGCATGGTACAGCGTGTCGTTGACCAGCGTCGACTTGCCCGAGCCGGACACACCGGTCACGCAGGTCAGCAGGCCGACCGGCAGTTCCAGGGTCACGTTGCGCAAATTGTTGCCGGAGGCGCCGGCGATCGTCAGCTGGCGCTCGGGATCGGGCGCGGTGCGCTTCTTCGGCACGTGGATGGCGAGCGACCCGTTCAGGTATTTCGCTGTCAGCGATTTCTTGTTCTTCAGGATGTCCGCCAGCGGTCCGCGCGCGATCACCTCGCCGCCATGCACGCCGGCGCCTACGCCCATGTCGACGATGTAGTCGGCGCAGCGGATTGCATCCTCGTCATGCTCGACGACCAGCACGCTGTTGCCGATGTCGCGCAGGTGCTTGAGGGTCGCGATCAGGCGGTCGTTGTCGCGCTGGTGGAGGCCGATCGACGGCTCGTCGAGCACATACATGACACCCGTCAGCCCCGAGCCGATCTGCGACGCCAGGCGGATGCGCTGCGCCTCGCCGCCGGACAGGGTGTCGGCGCTGCGCTCCAGCGACAGGTAGTCGAGGCCGACATTGTTCAGGAACTTGAGACGGGAAACGATCTCCTTGATGATGCGATCGGCGATCTCCTTCTTGGCGCCGGTCAGCTTCAGGGTCTCGAAGAATGCCAGCGTCTCCCGCAGCGGCGTCGCCGCCACTTCGTAGATCGCGCGCTGCTGCTTGCCGCTGCCGACCTTCACATGACAGGCCTCGACGCGCAGACGCGCGCCCTTGCAGGTCGGGCATTCCTTCTGGTTGATGAACTTCGCCAGCTCTTCCTTCACCGCCATCGAGTCGGTTTCCCGGTAGCGGCGCTGCAGGTTGTTGACCACGCCTTCGAAGGTATGCTCGCGCACCACCGCGCGGCCGCGCTCGTTGATATAGGTGAATGGCACCGTCTGGCGGCCGGACCCGTACAGCACCACCTGCTTTGCCGGTTCGGCCAGCTTGTCGAACGGCGTATCGATGTCAAAGCCGAAATGCTCCGCCAGGTTCGACAGCATCTGGAAGTAGAACTGGTTGCGCCGGTCCCAGCCCTTCACCGCGCCGCTGGCGAGCGAGAGGTTGGGGAAGGCGACGATGCGCTTCGGGTCGAAGAACTCGATATGACCGAGGCCGTCGCATTCCGGGCAGGCGCCCATCGGATTGTTGAACGAGAACAGGCGCGGTTCCAGTTCCTGCAGCGAGTAGCCGCAGACCGCGCAGGCGAACTTGTTGGAGAACACCTGTTCCTTGCCGCTGTCCATCTCGAGCGCGATCGCGCGGCCATCCGCAAGTCGCAAGGCGGTCTCGAAGCTCTCGGCGAGGCGCTGCTTGGTGTCCGCCCTGACCTTGAGCCGGTCGATCACGACATCGATCGTGTGCTTCTCGGTCTTCTTCAGTTTCGGCAGGTCGTCGACCTCGTAGATCTTGGCCGCATGGGTGCCGCTCTGGATCCGGAAGCGGACGAAGCCCTGCGCCTGCATCTGCTCGAACAGGTCGACATGCTCGCCCTTCCGGTTGGCCACGACCGGCGCCAGGATCATCAGCTTGGTGTCCTCCGGCATCGCCAGCACCGCGTCGACCATCTGCGATACCGACTGCGCGGCCAGCGGATGGTCGTCGTGGTCGGGGCAGTAAGGCGTGCCGACCCGCGCGTAGAGCAGGCGCAGGTAGTCGTGGATTTCGGTCACCGTGCCCACCGTCGAGCGCGGGTTGTGCGACGTCGCCTTCTGCTCGATCGAGATCGCCGGCGACAGGCCTTCGATCAGGTCGACGTCCGGTTTCTCCATCAGTTGCAGGAACTGGCGCGCGTAGGCCGACAGCGACTCGACGTAGCGCCGCTGGCCCTCCGCATACAGGGTGTCGAAAGCCAGCGAGGACTTGCCGGAGCCGGACAGGCCGGTGATCACGATCAGCTGGTTGCGCGGGAGCTCGAGATTGACGTTCTTCAGGTTGTGGGTGCGGGCACCGCGAATTCTGATTTCTTCCATGAACAGCCTTTAACTTGTGACAACTGGGCCGCCGGATGCAAGCCGGACAGGGCCGCTTGTTGCGGGTCAACCTGTTACTATAACGGGTTTTGAAGCCCGTCGTATCCAGCAGTTTCTCCCCATGTCTTCTACTTCCGCCGTCGAACCCGGCTCCCGCATGACGTCCATGGAAATCCGCGCCAGCGTGTCGCTGGCGTCGATTTTCGCGCTGCGGATGCTTGGCATGTTCCTGATCCTGCCGGTGTTTTCCGTGCATGCACGCTCGATGCCGGGCGGCGAAAGCGCCACCCTGGTCGGCCTGGCGCTCGGCATCTACGGGCTGACGCAGTCGTTCGGGCAGATCCCGTTCGGCGTCGCCTCCGACAAGTACGGCCGCAAGCCGGTCATCATCATCGGCCTGCTGCTGTTCGCGCTCGGTTCCATGATCGCCGCCGTCGCGGAATCGCTCCCGTGGGTGATCGTCGGCCGCGCGATCCAGGGCGCCGGTGCGATTTCCGCCGCCGTCACCGCCTTCATCGCCGATACCACCCGGGAAGAGCACCGGACCAAGGCCATGGCGATGGTGGGCGGCTCGATCGGGCTGACCTTCGCGTTTTCCCTGATCGCGGCGCCGGTGATGTATACCGCCATCGGCATGGGCGGCATCTTTGCGCTGACCGGCATCCTGTCCATCCTGGCCATCCTGGTGGTCATCTACGTGGTGCCGGCCGCACCGCCTCCCGTCCGGACCCGCCGCGTGCCCTTCACCGAGGTGCTGCGCAACGCGGAGCTGATGCGCCTGAACTACGGTGTCTTCGCGTTGCATGTGACGCAGATGGCCATGTTCGTCGTCGTCCCGACCGCGCTGGTGCAGTACGCCGGTTTGCCGGTCGCCGATCACTGGAAGGTTTACCTGCCGGTGGTGCTGGCCTCGTTCGCACTGATGCTGCCGCCGGTCTTTGCGGGCGAGCGGCACGGGCGGATGAAGCAGGTGTTCGTCGGCGCGATCGCGCTGCTGCTGATGGTGCAGGCCGGCCTGTGGGCCTTCCTCGGCGTGCAGGGAATGCACTGGTCGCTGCTGGTGGGACTGCTGCTGGCATTCTTTGTCGCATTCAACATCCTCGAAGCCTGCCAGCCGTCGCTGGTGTCCCGCCTCGCGCCGCCCGCCGCCAAAGGCACCGCGCTGGGTATTTACAACACCCTGCAGGCACTCGGCCTGTTCTGCGGTGGCGCGCTCGGCGGCTGGCTGCAACAGCACGCCGGACCCCAATTCGTGTTCGCGTTGGGCACGGCGCTGACTATTGCCTGGCTTATAATTGCCGCACGCATGAAGGCGCTGCCGCGCCGCGGCGCAATGGCCGCCGCAGCGTGAGTACACGGTATTCGGCATGCACGATCACATTGAGTCCGCTTTAGGAGAAATTTATGGCATCGGTTAACAAAGTCATCATCGTCGGCAACCTCGGACGGGATCCGGAAACGCGGTACATGCCGAACGGTGACGCCGTGACCAACGTCGCGGTCGCGACCACCGAGAGCTGGAAGGACAAGAACACCGGCGAGAAGAAAGAGCTCACCGAGTGGCACCGGATCACCTTCTACCGCAAGCTGGCCGAGATCGCGGGCCAGTACCTGAAGAAGGGATCGCAGGTCTATGTCGAAGGCCGGCTTCAGACCCGCAAGTGGACGGACAAGGACGGCGTCGAACGCTACACGACCGAAATCATCGCCGACACCATGCAGATGCTGGGCAGCCGGCAGGGCATGGGCGGCGGCGCCGGCGCCGGGGCGCCGATGGACGACGACTATGGCAGCGCCGCGCCGGCGCCGCGCCAGGGCGGGGGCGGTGGGGGAAGCGGCGGCGCCCGCAGCGCGCCGCGTCCTGCGCCGAATTTCAGCGACATGGACGACGACATCCCGTTCTGATCGCGGCTGCAGCGCGTTGCAAAAGCCCCGCCTGTCGCGGGGTTTTTCTTTTTAAATCAGTGGCATGTTACTTTTTCTGCATTTTGTGCATTAAGATTCCCCTTTGATATGTTTCTTGACTACAATTTGTCAGGAGCATGAACAGTTTTCGCCTGCCGGTGCCGTACCGGACGGCAAGGGCCGCCTCCGGGGCCTCCTGATACGTACCCAATGATGTTTTCGATTCGCCGAGACCGCCAGCAATCCCTGGGTTCCAGCCAGGTAGACAGCCTCATGGAAGCGGCCGGGGATGCTGTATTCCGTCTGGACGCCGAGGGACGCATTTTGTTTGCGAGCAGGAGGGCGTGCGAACTGACCGGGACCGACACGGCCATGCCCGGCCGCCACCTGGGCGAGCTGGTGGCGCGCGACGACCAGATCGGGCTGCGCACGGCGATGCAGCAGGCGCTCGACGGCGACCGGCCGAGCAAGGCCAACGTCCGCCTCAACACCCGGGTTGCCGCGCTCTGGATGGAGCTCCAGCTCAGCGCCTATCACAATGCCGCGGGGCAGCGCGAACTGCTCGCGGTCGGCCGCGACATCTCGGGCCAGCAGGCTACCGAGGAGCGCCTGCGGCACATGGCGACACACGACGCCCTGACCGGGCTGCCCAATCGTTCGCTGCTGTCGGAACGCATCAAAATGGGCATCGCCCATGCACGCCGCACCAGACGCGGCTTTGCGATCCTCGCACTCGATCTCGACGGCTTCAAGAAAGTCAACGACGCGCTCGGCCATCCGGTGGGCGACGCGCTGCTGCGTGTTGCCGCCGCGCGCCTGTCCGAGACGCTGCGCCACGTCGATACGCTGGCGCGCGTCGGCGGCGACGAGTTCGTTGCCGTGCTGCCAGGCGCAACGACCGAGGCCGAGATTCAGATGATCGGCCGCCGCATGATCTCGACCATGCAGCTCCCGTTCGAAATCGAAGGGCATACGCTGTACGTCGGTTGCTCGATCGGCGCCGCCGTTTTTCCCGATCACGGCGACAGCGAGGTCAAGCTGCTGGCGCACGCCGATACGGCGATGTATCGCGCGAAGGAAACCGGCAAGGCCCGCTGCGTGGTCTACAACCATGCCAAGTTCACCCAGCCCGAGCACGACGTGTCGATGGAGGCCGCGATGTTCCAGGCGGTGCGCGACGGCGAGTTCCTGCTGCATTACCAGCCGATCGTGGATGCGCGCAGCCGCCAGATCATGGGCTTCGAGGCACTGATGCGATGGAACCGCCCGGGCCTCGGCATGGTATCGCCGGCGCAGTTCATCCCCATGGCCGAGAGCAACGGACTCATCAACCTGCTCGGCGCCTGGGTGCTGAAGGCCGCGTGCGTGCAGATCAAGCAGTTCGAGGAGATCGCCGGGCGACCGCTGTACGTCTCCGTCAACGTCAGTCCCCGGCAGTTCCGCAACGACCAGTTCCTCGACATTGTGGACGAGGCGATCGCATTGTCCGGCGTCGACGGGCAACAGCTGCTGCTGGAGATCACCGAAGGCATCCTGATGTCGGACCCGGAACATGCCGAGTCGCTGCTGACCGCGATGGCCGCGCGCCGCGTGCGCATTGCGATCGACGATTTCGGCACCGGCTATTCATCGCTTGCCTACCTGAAGCGCTTCCCAATCGCCACCCTCAAGATCGACCGGGCGTTCATCAAGGACCTGCCATCCTCGGTCAAGGACGTCGCCATCTGCAACGTGATGCTCAGCCTGGCGAGCCATCTCAACCTGAGCACCGTGGCGGAAGGCGTGGAGAAGGAAGAGCAGCTCGAATTTCTGGCCGCCCATGGCTGCGCGATGATCCAGGGCTTCCTGACCGGGCGTCCGCTGGTGCCCTCCGATGCCGTTGCCCTGCTTCGGGCAGAGGCCGAGACGGCTCAGGGTGTCGCCGCTTGATCCCGCCGCATATGGATACCGCCACGCAGACCCGTTCGGGAGCAGCCCAGCAGACCATGGAGCTGCTGTGGCTGCGCGTGCGCCAGCGCGGAGACCTGCCCGGCTTCTCGAAGGTGGTGAGCGCCATCATCGGCGCCATGCGCGGCGACGACGATCGTGAATTCAGCATGACCAAGACCGTGCTGCAGGATCCGGCGCTGACGCAGAAGGTCCTGCGCCTGGCCAACAGCGCGATGTACTCGGTATTCGGGCAGGGCATCAATACCGTGTCGAAGGCGGTGATCGTGCTCGGCACGGAAGCCATCGGGCACCTGGCGCTCGGGCTGAAGCTGGTCGACGGACTATCGGCCGCCTCCGCCGCATCGGTCCATGCGCGCGCCGAGATGGAAAAGGCGGTGCTGGCCGGCCATATCGCCCGCCAGCTCACGTGCGCGGCGGCCACGCGCGATGCGGAAGAGGCGGTGGTCTGCTCGATGCTGCACTCGCTCGGCCGCATGATGACGACGTTCTACCTGCCGGACAAATGGCAGGAAGTGCTGGCGCACAGCGCCGCCTGCGGTTGCGACGAGAACGAGTCGTCGTTCACGCTGCTTGGCCTCGGACTCGACGACATCGGCCGCGAGGCGGCGCGCCAATGGGGCCTGCCGACACCACTGGTGCAGAGCATGTCCGACATGCCGCCCAATGCGCAGGCCGAGGCGCTCGACCACCAGGACTGGCTGGCCGCCGTGTCCACCTTGTCGTCGCGCTGCGCGGAGGCGCTCAACCATGAGGAAGGCAACCCGGAGGCTGACCTCGCACGCCTGGTTGAAGGTTATGCGGAGATGCTCGGCATGGATGCGTCGCAGGTCCTCCAGGCCGTCGATGCAGCCCGCCGGACCGCCGCCACGGAGGACGCAGTCGTACCGCGTTCGCAACGGCGGGAAGACGTGCAGCCCGAGGCGCCCGCGGTTCCCGGCAAGCCGAAGGACAGTGTCTCGATCCTTGCCCGCGGCGTGGTTGACGTGCGCAGCGCGCTCAGCACGGCAAGCAGCGGCCAGCTGATGTCGATGGCGCTCGAGACGATCTATCAGGGTTTCGGATTCAGCCGCAGCATCGCCTTCCTGCGCGATCGCGACCGCCGCCAGTACATTGCCACCATGTCGCTGGGGGAGGGTGTACAGGAGAAAGTGCCGCGTCTCGTGTTCGGCGACGGCTACGAACCCAACATCTTTCATGCAGCGCTTGCCAACGACAAGATGATCTTCGTCGAGAATGCGCGCGACCCGAGGTTCAACAACAAGCTGCCGCGCTGGTGGAAGGAGGCGCTGCCTGATGTACGCAGCTTCCTGTTGCTGCCGCTGACGGTCAACCGCCAGCCGGTCGGTTTCCTCTACGGCGACTGGGACCAGTGCAAGCCGCTCGCGCGCGTCGATCAGCGCGAAGTGGCCCCTCTCACCGCCCTGCGGGTGCTGGTGGTGCGCATGCTGGAGCAACGCCGCCGCGCCGAACCGTCCTGGCTGCGCAGGCTTCCCTGAGCTTCCCTGATCCTTTGTGAGTTCGATCAAGGCACGGTTTCGCCGTGCCCGGCAATCTGCTGGAGATCGCGCAGCCCGCTGATGTCGCGCCTGCGGATTCGGTCCTGCGGCCGCCTGGCCGCGCGGAACCGTCGACCATCCCCACAGAGGCCATTGTCCCGGAATGACTGAACCACTCGCCCAGCCAACGGAAGCGCAGGTCCGCGTGCGCGACATCACCGTCATCCTCAACGTCGGTGCGGGTTCCGAAAGCAAGCGGCTGCTGCACGAGCAGATCGAACAGGCGCTGGCCGACGGCGGCGGTCCGTACCGCATCATCGACGTCGCGCCGGGAGAGGACATTGCAAAGACCGGCGAGGCAGCCGTCCTTGCCGCCAAGCGTGTCGGCGGCATGGTCGCGGCGGCGGGCGGCGACGGCACGATAGGCACGATCGCCGCGCTCTGCTGCGAGCACGGTGTCCCGCTCGGCATCATTCCCGCAGGAACATTCAATTACTTCGCGCGCGAACTGCGCATTCCAGGAGAGGGGCCGGAGGCGGCCAGGCTGCTGGTGCGCGGTACCCCGCGGCCCGTTTCGGTCGGCTATGTGAATCAGCACATGTTCCTGATCAATGCC
The DNA here is from genome assembly GCF_036563305.1 of Noviherbaspirillum sp. GTDB lineage: Bacteria > Pseudomonadota > Gammaproteobacteria > Burkholderiales > Burkholderiaceae_D > Noviherbaspirillum. Next base: position 61,696 of record NZ_DATCMQ010000010.1, read on the forward strand.
AGCTTCGGCCTGTACAGCAAGGTGATCCGCGCGCGCGAGCAGGACAAGTCGCGCTTCGGCCGGTCGCGCATCGTCGCCGTGCTGTCGGCCGTCGTCGCGCTGATGCGCGGCCAGCAGCGCTTCGCCGTCAAGATCACCGCCAACGGCGTCGAGCAGGTGCGGCGCACGGCCATGGTCTTCGTCGGCAACAGCAGCCTGCAACTGGAAAAACTGGATCTCGAGATCGCGCGCTGCGTGCAGGAAGACCGGCTGGCCGTCCTGGTGCTGCGCCCGGTCACCCGTCTCGGCATGCTGCGGCTGCTGGTGCGCACCGCGCTCAAGGCGCTGGACGGGGACGAGCTGCTGGAAGCCTTCTGCGCCGACCAGTTCGAGATGGAGACCCGCCGGCCGTATGTGGACGTGGTCGCCGATGGCGAGATCGTGCGCTGTCGCACGCCGCTGCAGTTTCGCGTGGCGCGCGCGGCGCTGCAGGTGATCGTTCCCGCGGAGGAGGAGTGACGCTGATCGCCCACCTGTCCGACACGCACTTCGGGACGGAGGTGGTGCCGGTGGTGGAGGCCCTCGTCGACATTCTCGCCGCACTGCGGCCGGACGTCGTCGTGGTCAGCGGCGATATCACCCAGCGCGCGCGCGCGCATGAATTTGCTGCGGCAAAAGCGTTTTTCCAACGCCTGCCGGCGCCGGTCCTGGTCATGCCCGGCAATCACGATATCCCGCTGTTCGACATCTTCTCCCGCGCCTTCAACCCCTACGGCAATTTCCGCAAAAGCTTCGGCGCGCGTACGGGCGCCTGGCATGGCGTCGATGCGTCGGTCTATGCGCTCGACACCACCGACCGGCTCCGGCACACCCGGGGGCGAGTCGATCTCGGCCAGCTTGCGCGACTGGCGCCGCCGCCCGGTCCCCGGCGAATCCGGGTGGCAGCCGTTCACCAGCCCTTGCACGCGGCCTGGGCGCAGGATCGCGATGAGGTGCTGCTCAATGCGCGGCAGGCCGCGCAAGCGTTCTCCGACAGCGGCATCGACGTGGTCCTGAGCGGCCATGTCCATGTCCCCGTCATCACCACCACCCGCGAGTTGTTTCCCGGACTGCAAAGGCACTTCATCCTCGCCGGCGCCGGCACCGCGGTGTCGCACCGTACCCGCCCGGGCGCGCCGAACGCGTTCAACCTCATTGGGGGCGGCCTGCTGGAGGCGGGCCCGGAATTGCGCGTGCAGCCCTTTCACTACGAGGCGGAGAAGGCGTCGTTTCACGAAAAAGCGGGATACCGGTTCCGCATCGCCGAGGGAGGCTGGACGCCGGCGTAGTTCCTGGAAGCAGAAGGTGTTTGCTTGATTTGCAACAGAAGATCGGCGTTTTCTCGCCAGAAGCATGGCCAAAATAGTAACTAACTGTTAGATTGGTTGCAGTTTGGATAATGCATTGGGGGTGTGAGATGACCGACGCTGTCCTCTTTTTCACAATTGTCGCCGCTGGATTGCTGGGCTGGTTCCTCTTCAACCGGGAACAGGCGCCCCGTTTCCGCCGCAAGCCGGTACTTACCGGGAGCGGCGCGGAGCTGTTCCAGCGCCTGCGCGCTGCGCTGCCGGAATGCGTGATCGCGCCCAACGTCGCCATGTCCGCATTGATCGAACCGGCCGGCGGCATTGCTGCCCGCCGCCACGGCTGGCGGCGGCTCGAGAACCAGCGCGTCGACTTTGCCGTGTTCGACGACGAGATGCAGCTGCTGGCGGTCGTCGAACTGGGCCTCCGCAGCCGTCCGACCCGCAGCGAGGTAGTCCGGGCTCGCTACTTCGCCGGAGCGGGCATTCGTGCCCTCCGTTTCCGCGCCGGTCGGCTGCCGTCCGACGTGCGCATCCGTAGCGCCGTCTTCGGCACCGGGCCGGAGGCAGATCGGCGTGTGCGCCCCGCAGTCGCGGAAACCCTTGACTATGTGCCGATGCGTACGCCCTGGCGCAACACGGCCAACGTGCATATCTGACGCGGAGGGCAGGCCCAGTAAAATGCGGTTTTCATCGTAGCGGCCGATCGCCTGCGGCCTCCCGTACATGGCCCGACTTCCCAGACTCGTCGTTCCCCACCAGCCTCACCACATCATCCAGTCCGGCATCGATGGCTTGACGGTGTTCCGCGACCCGGAAGACCACCAGGCTTTCCTGCGCTGGTTGCGCGAGGCGGCGCGTCACTTCGGCGTCGCCGTACACGCCTACGTGCTGATGCCCGACCACCTGCACCTGCTTGCAACCCCGCAGGATGAAGCCGGTCTGGGCAAGATGATGCAGTGGATCGGCAGGAAGTACGTGCCGTACTTCAATGCCCGGTATGGCCGCTCCGGTACGCTCTGGAAGAGCCGCTACAAGGCGACCGTGATCGAATCGGATCGCTACTTCCTGCTTTGCTCCCGCTACATCGAATCCAAGCCGGTCATGGACGGCCTCGTTGCCGCTCCCCAGGACTATGCCTGGTCGAGCTTCGTCCACCATGCCGGGGGCCGGCCGGATCCGGTGATCACCGATCATGCGCTGTTCTGGGCGCTTGGCAACACACCGTTCGACCGGGAGGCCGCATACCGCCATCTGATGGAACAGCTTCCCGGGCAGGACGATGTCCGCATGTTGAACGAGGCGACACGGAAAGGCTGGGCACTGGGTTCTTCCTCATTCAAGGCATTGCTGAACAAGCAACTCGGCCGTCGCGTCGATCCGGCTCCTCGTGGGAGGCCGCGTGGCGATCCCGGGTCCAGCCCACCGCCGGCAGCACCGAAGTACGCCGAGTGACTCTGTCCCTATTTATTTTGGGGCGAAATTCTGGCAATCACTAAATCTACTCTGACCCTTTTTAATTTCTATTGAACTTGCTGTTGCGCTGCACTATCCTTCAACTTCAAATTAACCGGAGTTGCGGAGAAATTTATGCACGCGCAAGGTCTGTACGATCCTTCCAACGAACACGATGCCTGCGGCGTCGGTTTCATCGCCCACATCAAGGGCAAAAAAAGCCACTCCATCGTTGAGCAGGGTCTGCTGATCCTCAAGAATCTCGATCACCGCGGCGCGGTCGGCGCCGACAAGCTGATGGGCGACGGCGCGGGCATCCTGATCCAGATCCCTGACCAGTATTACCGCGAAGAGATGGCGAAGCAGGGCGTTGCCCTGCCGCCGCCCGGCGAGTACGGCGTGGGCATGGTCTTCCTGCCCAAGGAGAATGCTTCCCGCATCGCCTGCGAACAGGAGATCGAGCGCGCGGTCCTGGCCGAGGGCCAGGTCGTCCTCGGCTGGCGCGACGTGCCGGTCGACTTCGACATGCCGATGTCGCCGACCGTGCGCGCCAAGGAACCGGTGATCCGACAGATCTTCATCGGCCGCGGCCCGGACATCATGGTGACTGATGCCCTGGAACGCAAGCTGTACGTGATCCGCAAATCCTCCGGCCACGCGATCCAGGCGCTGAACCTCCTGCATGGCAAGGAATTCTTCGTGCCGTCCATGTCGGCGCGCACCGTTGTATACAAAGGCCTGCTGCTGGCCGACCAGGTCGGCGTCTATTACAAGGACCTGCAGGATGCGCGCTGCGTCTCCGCGCTGGCCCTGGTGCACCAGCGCTTCTCGACCAACACCTTCCCCGAGTGGCCGCTGGCGCACCCGTACCGCCTGATCGCCCACAACGGCGAGATCAACACCGTCAAGGGCAACTTCAACTGGATGCGCGCACGCGAAGGCGTGATGAAATCGGCGGTCCTCGGCGACGACCTGAAGAAGCTGTTCCCGCTCATCTATGAAGGCCAGTCCGACACCGCCTGCTTCGACAACGCCCTCGAGCTGCTGCTGATGGCGGGCTACCCGCTGGCGCAGGCGATGATGATGATGATCCCGGAAGCCTGGGAAAACCACACGCTGATGGACGATAACCGCCGCGCATTCTACGAGTACCATGCCGCGATGATGGAGCCGTGGGACGGCCCGGCCGCGATGGCATTCACCGACGGCCGCCATATCGGCGGCACGCTGGACCGCAACGGCCTGCGTCCGGCGCGCTACATCGTCACCGACGACGACCTGGTCGTGATGGCGTCGGAATCCGGCGTGCTGCCGATCCCGGAATCCAAGATCATCAAGAAGTGGCGCCTGCAACCGGGCAAGATGTTCCTGATCGACCTGGAGGCCGGCCGCATCATCGACGACAAGGAACTGAAGGACACCTACGCCAACGCCAAGCCGTACAAGCAGTGGATCGATTCCGTCCGCATCAAGCTCGACGAGCTGGAGAAGGAGCCGGAAGAGGCGAAGTCGACCATCCCGCTGCTGGACCGCCAGCAGGTGTTCGGCTACACCCAGGAAGACCTGAAGTTCCTGATGGCGCCGATGGCGTCGGCAGGCGAGGAAGCCGTGGGCTCCATGGGCAACGATTCGCCGCTGGCGGTCATGTCCAACAAGAACAAGACGCTGTACCACTATTTCAAGCAGCTGTTCGCGCAGGTCACCAACCCGCCGATCGACCCCATCCGCGAGGCGATGGTGATGTCGCTGGTGTCCTTCATCGGCCCGCGTCCGAACCTGCTCGACACCAACAACATCAATCCGCCGATGCGCCTCGAGGTTGCACAGCCCATCCTCGACTACGCCGACATGGCGAAGCTGCGCAACATCAGCAAGCACACCGGCGGCAAGTTCAAGTCGCATGAGCTGAACATCTGCTACCCGGTCGCCTGGGGCAAGGAAGGCATCGAGGCCCGCCTGGCATCGCTGTGCGCGAAGGCGGTCGACGCGGTCAAGTCAGGCCACAACATCCTGATCGTCTCCGACCGCCAGTTCGGCGCCGACCAGGTCGCGATTCCGGCGCTGCTTGCCACCTCGGCCATCCACCTGCACCTGGTGAGCAAGGGCCTGCGTACCTCCACCGGCCTGGTGGTGGAAACCGGCTCGGCTCGCGAAACCCATCATTTCGCGCTGCTCGCCGGCTACGGCGCGGAAGCCATTCATCCGTACCTCGCGATGGACACGCTGTGCGAAATGGCCAAGGGCCTGCCCGGCGAGCTGTCGGCCGAAAAGGCGATCTACAACTTCCAGAAGGCGGTCGGCAAGGGCCTGATGAAGGTGATGTCCAAGATGGGCATTTCCACCTACATGTCCTACTGCGGCGCGCAGATCTTCGAAGCGATCGGCCTCAACAAGGCGCTGGTGGACAAGTACTTCAAGGGCACCGCGTCCAACGTCGAAGGCATCGGCGTGTTCGAAGTCGCCGAAGAGGCGCTGCGCCTGCACAAGCTGGCGTTCTCCAACGACCCGGTGCTGGCCAATGCCCTGGACGCCGGCGGCGAGTATGCATTCCGCGTGCGTGGCGAAGAGCACATGTGGACTCCGGACGCGATCGCCAAGCTGCAGCATTCGACCCGCGCCAACAACTTCAACACCTACAAGGAATACGCGCAGATCATCAACGACCAGTCCAGGCGGCACATGACGCTGCGCGGGCTGTTCGAGTTCCGCATCGACCCGGCCAAGGCAATCCCGCTCGACGAGGTCGAACCGGCCAAGGAGATCGTGAAGCGCTTTGCCACCGGCGCCATGTCGCTCGGCTCGATCTCGACCGAGGCGCATGCCACGCTGGCGATCGCGATGAACCGCATCGGCGGCAAGTCCAACACCGGTGAAGGCGGCGAGGACGAGAACCGCTACCGCCAGGAGCTCAAGGGCATCCCGATCAAGAAGGGCGAAACCCTGGCGTCGGTGATCGGCAAGGACCGCATCGAAGTCGACCTGCCGCTGATGGCCGGCGACTCCCTGCGCTCGAAGATCAAGCAGGTCGCCTCGGGCCGTTTCGGCGTCACCGCCGAGTACCTCACATCGGCCGACCAGATCCAGATCAAGATGGCGCAGGGCGCCAAGCCGGGCGAAGGCGGCCAGCTGCCGGGCCACAAGGTGTCCGAGTACATCGCCAAGCTGCGTTTTTCGGTCCCCGGCGTGGGCCTGATCTCGCCGCCGCCGCACCACGACATCTATTCGATCGAGGACCTGGCGCAGCTGATCCACGACCTGAAGAACGTGAATCCGAAGGCATCCATCTCGGTCAAGCTTGTGTCGGAGGTCGGCGTCGGCACGATCGCCGCGGGCGTGGCCAAGGCCAAGGCCGACCACGTCGTGATCGCCGGCCATGACGGCGGCACCGGCGCGTCTCCGCTGTCCTCGATCAAGCATGCCGGCAGCCCGTGGGAGCTCGGCCTCGCCGAGACCCAGCAGACCCTGGTGCTGAACCGCCTGCGCAGCCGCATCCGGGTGCAGACCGACGGCCAGATCAAGACCGGCCGCGACGTCGTCATCGGTGCGCTGCTCGGCGCGGACGAGTTCGGCTTCGCCACCGCGCCGCTGGTGGTCGAGGGCTGCATCATGATGCGCAAGTGCCACCTCAACACCTGCCCGGTCGGCGTCGCCACCCAGGATCCGGTGCTGCGCGCGAAGTTCCAGGGCAAGCCGGAGCATGTCGTCAACTACTTCTTCTTCGTCGCCGAAGAAGTGCGCCAGATCATGGCCCAGCTTGGTATCCGCAACTTCAACGACCTGATCGGACGCGCCGACCTGCTCGACAAGTCGAAGGCGATTGCGCACTGGAAGGCCAGGGGCCTCGACTTCGGCCGCATCTTCTACCAGCCGGAGATGCCGGCGTCGGAGCCGCGCTACCAGGTGGAAGAGCAGGACCACGGACTGGAGAAGGCGCTCGACCACAAGCTGATCGCGCAGGCGAGGGCAGCGCTCGACAAGGGCGAGAAGGTGTCGTTCATCTCGCCGGTCAAGAACCTGAACCGCACCGTCGGCGCCATGCTGTCCGGCGAAGTGGCCAAGAAGTACGGCCACGAGGGCCTGCCCGACGACACCATCCACATCCAGATGCACGGCACGGCCGGCCAGTCCGCGGGTGCGTTCCTCGCCCACGGCATCACGATCGACCTGGTCGGCGAAGGCAACGACTACGTCGGCAAGGGGCTGTCGGGCGGACGCATCATCGTGCGTCCGAACACCGAGTTCCGCGGCTGGGCGGTGGACAACATCATTGTCGGCAACACGGTGCTGTATGGTGCGATCGCGGGCGAGGCGTTCATCAACGGCGTCGCGGGCGAGCGCTTCGCGGTGCGCAATTCCGGCGCCGTCACCGTGGTGGAAGGCACCGGCGACCATGGCTGCGAATACATGACCGGCGGGACGGTGGTCGTGCTCGGCGCCACCGGCCGGAATTTTGCGGCCGGCATGTCGGGCGGCATCGCCTATGTGTACGACCCGGACGGCGAGTTCGAGAAGAAGTGCAACATGGCGATGGTCGCCCTGGATCCGGTGCTTTCCGCCGCCGACCAGGAAGCGAAGATCGACCGTGCAATCTGGCACGCCCCCGTCCGGGGTGGTGAAGGCCAGGCCGACGAGCTGATCCTCAAGGGCCTGATCGAGCGTCACTTCAAGTACACCGGCAGCACGCGCGCCCGCAATCTGCTCGACGACTGGGCCAACGCCCGCGCCAAGTTCGTGAAGGTCTTCCCGACCGAATACAAGCGTGCGCTGGGCGAACTGCATGCCGCAGCCCAGGGAAAAGAAAAGATCGCAGCGTAGGTTGCGTCGAACTTCACCGATAAACAAAGCCAGACCGGGGTCCCCGTCGACCCCGGCGCCAACGATGTGAGTAAAAAATGGGAAAAGTAACCGGCTTTCTGGAATACCAGCGCCTGCAAGAGGCGAGCGAAGAACCGCAGCTGCGCAAGAAGCATTACAAGGAATTCACCGTCCACCTGAGCGACGGCGACGCCAAGATCCAGAGCGCGCGCTGCATGGACTGCGGCATCCCGTTCTGCAACAACGGCTGCCCGGTCAATAACATCATCCCGGACTGGAACGACCTGGTCTATCACGGCAACTACAAGGAGGCGCTGGACAACCTGCACTCCACCAACAACTTCCCCGAGTTCACCGGCCGCATCTGCCCGGCGCCCTGCGAGTCGGCCTGCACGCTCGGCATCAACAACGACCCGGTGGGCATCAAGTCGATCGAGCACTTCATCATCGACAAGGGCTGGGAGAACGGCTGGGTGCTGCCCCAGGTGCCCGCCGCGAAGACCGGGCGCAAGGTCGCGGTCGTCGGGTCCGGTCCGGCCGGTCTGGCGGCGGCGCAGCAGCTTGCGCGCGCCGGCCATGACGTCACGGTGTTCGAGAAGAATGACCGGATCGGCGGCCTGCTCCGCTACGGCATCCCCGACTTCAAGATGGAGAAATCGCTGATCGACCGCCGCGTCGAGCAGATGAAGGCCGAAGGCGTCACCTTCCGCACCGGCGTTTTCGTCGGCAAGGATTTCACGCCAAACGTCTACAACTGGGCCAAGGAAACCGTCTCGCCGGACCAGCTGAAGAAGGATTTCGACGCCGTCGTCATCGCCGGCGGCGCTGAGCTGCCGCGCGACCTGCCAGTGCCGGGGCGCGAGCTCAAGGGCGTGCATTTCGCAATGGAGTTCCTGCCGCTGCAGAACAAGGTCAACGCCGGCGACAAGCTCAAGGACCAGATCATGGCCACCGGCAAGCACGTCGTCGTCATCGGCGGCGGCGATACCGGTTCCGACTGCGTCGGCACCTCCAACCGGCACGGTGCCGCGTCGGTCGTCCAGTTCGAGCTGCTGCCGCAGCCGCCGGAGCAGGAGAACAAGCCGCTGGTCTGGCCTTACTGGCCGACCAAGCTGCGCACCTCGTCGTCCCACGAAGAGGGCTGCGAGCGCGACTGGGCAGTGGCGACCAAGCGGCTGGAAGGCAAGAACGGCAAGGTCGAGAAGCTGATCGCCGCGCGCGTCGAGTTCAAGGACGGGAAGATGGTCGAGGTGCCGGACTCCGAATTCGAGATGAAAGCCGACCTGGTGCTGCTGGCGATGGGCTTCGTATCGCCTGTGCAGACCGTGCTCGACGCCTTCGGTGTCGACAAGGATGCGCGCGGCAACGCCAGGGCGACCACCGATGGCGATGGCTGCTACAAGACATCGGTCGACAAGGTGTTCGCCGCGGGCGATATGCGGCGCGGCCAGTCGCTCGTCGTCTGGGCGATCCGCGAAGGGCGGCAATGCGCGCGCGCGGTGGACGAATTCCTGATGGGCAGCTCGGTCCTGCCCCGCTAAGCCTTGCGACCCGGGCCGCCACGGCCCACCTGTTGTTAAAAAGCCTGCATGACCAGCTGGTTATGCGGGTTTTTTTTATTTCTCCACGGAATTAGCCATCCGGCCGCCGGTGAGTCCGCCTTTTCTGAACTACAATCTCACTTTTGCGAAAAGAACCAGTGTTGTGCCGAATCTCGTTGAAATCCGCGATCTCCACTTTGCCTATGGCGCGCGAGCGATCCTCTCGGGACTCGAGATGGACTTCCCGCGCGGCAAAGTGGTGGCCGTCATGGGCGGCTCCGGCTCCGGCAAGACCACCATCCTTCGCCTGATCGGCGGCCAGATTCGCGCTCAGCGCGGCACCGTCGTCGTCGACGGCGAGCAGGTAGATGCGGGCAACAGCAAGGCAATGTACGGCTTGCGGCGCAAGATGGGCATGCTGTTCCAGCATGGCGCCCTTTTTACCGACCTGACGGTATTCGAGAACGTGGCCTTTCCCTTGCGCGAACATACGGACCTGCCGGAGGCCCTGATCCGTGACCTTGTGTTGCTGAAACTGCATGCCGTCGGCCTGCGCAACGCGGCCCAGCTGAAGCCCGCCGAGATCTCCGGCGGCATGGCGCGCCGGGTCGCGCTGGCGCGTGCCGTCGCGCTTGACCCGCAGCTGATCATGTACGACGAGCCCTTTGCCGGCCTCGATCCGATTTCGATGGGGGTGGCGGCCAACCTGATCCGCCGCCTGAACGATGCGCTCGGTTCGACTTCGATCGTGGTCTCGCATGATGTGCACGAGACCTTCCTGATCGCGGACTACGTGTATTTCCTGTCGCAGGGGCGGATCGTGGCGCACGGCACACCGCAACAGATGCGGGAATCGGACGACCCGTATGTGAAGCAGTTCGTGCACGCGGAGGCCGATGGCCCGGTCCCGTTCCATTATCCCGGCCGCTCGCTTGCCGACGACCTGCTGCAGGAGCGGCGGCAATGATGCGAAGCCTGCTGGAGGCGACCGGACGCATCGTCCGCGAGTCGCTGGAAAACCTCGGCTATGGTGCGCGTTCATTCGTTGCGGTATTGCTCGCTTCGGCCGGCCTGCTGCGGCGGCCCCGCCTGGTGACGGACCAGATCCATTTCATCGGGAATTATTCGCTGGTCATCATCGCGGTGTCGGGCCTTTTCGTCGGCTTCGTGCTGGGGCTGCAGGGCTATTACACCCTGAACCGCTACGGTTCCGAACAGGCACTCGGCTTGCTTGTCGCCTTGTCGCTGGTGCGCGAGCTCGGGCCGGTGGTTACGGCGCTGCTGTTCGCCGGTCGGGCCGGCACCTCCCTGACCGCCGAGATCGGATTGATGAAAGCCGGCGAGCAGCTGTCGGCGATGGAGATGATGGCGGTCGATCCGATGCAGCGGGTGATCGCGCCGCGCTTCTGGGCGGGCGTGATCGCGATGCCGATCCTCGCGACCATTTTCAGCGCGGTCGGCGTGTTTGGCGGGTACGTGGTCGGCGTGCTGATGATCGGCGTCGATGAAGGCGCGTTCTGGTCGCAGATGCAGGCAGGTGTCGATGTCTGGAAGGACATCGCCAACGGCGTGCTGAAAAGCATCGTGTTCGGTTTTGCGGTCACCTTCATCGCCCTGTTCCAGGGTTACGAGGCCCAACCGACACCGGAGGGCGTGGCGCGCGCGACGACGCGCACCGTGGTGATCGCGTCGCTCACCGTGCTGTGGCTGGATTTCCTGCTGACGGCGCTGATGTTCGACTGAGCCGGCGTTTGATTTGAATTAGCGGGGCCAGCGGCTCCGCATCCTAAGATGAGTATTTGGTCATGCAACGAAAATCGCTAGACATATGGGTGGGCCTGTTCGTGCTCCTGGGCGCCGCGGCATTGTTCTTCCTTGCCATGAAGGCGGGCAACATGAGCACGCTGTCCTTCGGCAGCACCTATTCGGTAACCACCAAGTTCGACAATATCGGCGGTCTGAAGCCGCGCGCCCCGGTGAAGAGTGCCGGCGTTGTTGTCGGCCGCGTCGCCGACATCAGTTTTGACGACAAGACCTACCAGGCAGTGGTGACGCTCAACCTGGAGACCAATTACAAGTTTCCGAAGGATACGTCCGCAAAGATCCTCACATCGGGCCTGTTGGGCGAGCAGTACATCGGTCTCGAAGCCGGTGGCGATACCAACAACCTGGCAGCGGGAGACCGGATCCGCATGACCCAGTCCGCCGTCGTGCTCGAGAACCTGATCAGTCAGTTCTTGTACAGCAAGGCGGCAGAGGGAAAGGAAGGTGACCAATGAAAACAAGCTACGCCACAGGCGCCGTCCTGCTGCTCGCCCTCGCCGCCAGCGGCTGCGCGACCAACAATCCGCGCGACCCGTTCGAAACCTACAACCGCGCGGTGTTTTCCTTCAACGATACCCTCGACCGGGCCGCGGTGAAGCCGGCCGCGGAGGCTTACAAGGCGACACTGCCGCAGTTCGTGCAGACCGGCGTCAGCAACTTCTTTGGCAACCTCGGCGACGTCTGGACCGCGGCCAACAGCTTCCTGCAAGGCAAATTCACCAATGGCGTGACCGACGTGATGCGCGTGACGGTCAACTCGACGATGGGCCTGTTCGGCGTGCTCGACATCGCGACCGAGGCGGGGCTTCCCAAGCACAGCGAGGACTTCGGCCAGACCCTTGGCAGGTGGGGCGTCAACGCCGGACCCTATGTGGTGCTGCCGATCCTGGGGCCATCGACCGTTCGCGACACCGCGGCGACACCGCTCGACCTGGCGGCCGACCCCTGGGCCTACGTTTCCACTACGCCGTGGACCGCGGCGGGCTCCGTGGTGCGGGTGGTCGACCTGCGCGCACGCGTGCTCGATGCATCCAATCTCCTTGAAGAAGCGGCGCTCGATCGCTATGTATTCGTCAGGGACGCCTATCTGCAACGCCGCGAAAGCAGGGTGTGGGATGGCGAGGTGCCGACGGCCAAGTATGAATACGATATCGGCCCCACGCTTGACACCGCGGAGGTGAGGGCGGCGGCAGCGCCGTCGGAACCGTCGGCGGCACCTGTTGTCAAAGTGGAAAAAGATGGCGCGCATGCGGCGCAGCCATCCGCCGAAGGCAGGCAGTGACGCCTCGCGCCCGAATCCCTACCCACTCTCCATCATCAACTACCATGAACCTGTTCAAGAAATTCTTTGCTCTGCTGAGTCTTGCCGGTGCGGTGGCGTTCGCTCCCGCCGCCGTCGCTCAGGACGCGCCCGACGAGTTCGTCAAGCGCATTACCCAGGAAGTGATTGAAGCAGCGAAAACCGACAAGGATATCCAGGCCGGCAACCACAAGCGAGTGCTGGACCTGGTCGAGAGCAAGATCCTGCCCCACGTCGATTTTCAGCGCATGACCGCGCTGGCCGCCGGTCGCTTCTGGCGCGAGGCATCGCCGGAGCAGCAGAAGCAACTCACCACGGAGTTCCGGTCCTTGCTCGTCTATACCTACTCCGGCGCGATCTCCCAGATCCGCGACCAGAAGGTGGAATTCAAGCCCCTGCGCGCAGAGGCGGCCGATACCGACGTCGAAGTGCGCTCGCAAGTGGTGCAACCGCGCGGCGGCGACCCGATCCAGATCAGCTACCGCCTCGCCAAGCAGGGCCAGGCCTGGAAGATCTATGACGTGAATGTCCTCGGCGCCTGGCTGGTCGAGACGTACAAGGGCAATTTCGCCTCGGAGATCAACAAGGGCGGCATCGATGGCCTGATCAAGACCCTGGCCGACCGCAACAAGCGGCTGGCGGCAAGCGCCGCCAAGGGCGGAAAGTCCTGATCCGATGTTCCGTCCCGCATTCAGCCTGACCGTCGGCAATGCCCGGGCCGTGCTCGTCGCCGGCCTGGATGCCATCGCGCGCGGTCAGACCGACATCGACCTGTCCGGCCTGGCGACGGTGGACTCCGCCGCCGTCGCCACGATGGTGAGCTGGCAGCGGGCCGCCCGCAGCGCCGGCAAGACGCTCACCTTCACCGGCGTCGCGCCCAATCTCCACAGCCTGATCGAACTCTACGGCGCGGCCGACCTGCTGCAGGTCGACGCCCATCATGGACACCACCGGGCGGAACTCGCCGGGCATCCGCAGCACTAGCCCGATTCGACGCGGCGCCCGCGTTCCAGACCTTCCCCGTCCCGGTTATCCATCGGGAAATCCAATATAATCAAGGGTTCCGCCGCTTTCGCAGCATGCAAGCCGGCCTTCCCTAAAGTGAACGAGCCATCATGGCTGCCCTCCAAATCGTCAACGTCGAGAAACGCTACAAGTCGCTGCAAGCGCTTGGGGGCGTGACGCTCACCGTCGAACCGGGCGAATTCTTCGGCCTCCTCGGGCCGAACGGCGCCGGCAAGACCACCCTGATCTCCATCATTGCCGGCCTCAGCCGTGCCGATGCCGGCAGCGTGTCCATTTATGGGCACGACGTCGTGCGCGACTACCGCGCGGCGCGCCAGAAGCTCGGCGTCGTGCCGCAGGAACTGGTGTTCGATCCCTTCTTCACGGTGCGCGAAACCCTGCGCATGCAGTCCGGCTATTTCGGCCTGCGCAACAACGACCGCTGGATCGACGAGGTGATGGAAAACCTCGACCTGAGCAACAAGGCCGACACCAACATGCGTGCGCTGTCCGGCGGAATGAAACGGCGCGTGCTGGTGGCGCAGGCGCTGGTCCACAAGCCGCCCGTCATCGTGCTCGACGAGCCGACCGCAGGCGTCGATGTCGAGCTGCGGCAGACGTTGTGGAAGTTCATCGCGCGCCTGAACCGCGAGGGCCATACCATCGTCCTGACAACGCACTACCTGGAAGAGGCGCAGGCCTTGTGCAACCGCGTCGCCATGCTCAAGGCGGGCAAGGTTGTCGCGCTGGACAGCACCTCGGCATTGATCCGCCGCATCTCCGGTTCGCAGCTGGTGGTCCGGCTGGCCCGCGGCGCGCTGCCGGAAGCGCTCAGGCCGCTGGTATCGCATCCCGAGGAACTGGTGAGCGGCAGCAAGTACACGCTGCGCGTGAATGAATACACGGAGGTGGAGCCAATTCTCGCCGGGCTGCGTGCGGCCGGCGCGGTCATCGAGGACATGCAGCTGCAGCAGGCCGACCTCGAGGATGTGTTCATCCAGATCATGGAGGGCGAGAAATGACCGGCTTCCGCACGCTGTTCTACAAGGAAGTGCTGCGCTTCTGGAAGGTCGCGACCCAGACCATCTCCGCGCCCATCCTGACCGCGATGCTGTATCTGCTGATCTTCGGCCACGTGCTCGAAGAACATGTGCAGGTCTACCCCGGCGTTGCCTACACCGCCTTCCTGATCCCCGGGCTGGTGATGATGAGCGTGCTGCAGAATGCGTTCGCCAACAGCTCGTCGTCGCTGATCCAGTCCAAGATCACCGGCAACCTGGTGTTCGTGCTGCTGCCGCCGCTGTCCCATTGGGAACTGTTCGGCGCCTACGTGCTGGCGTCGGCCGTGCGCGGCCTCGCGGTCGGAACCGGTGTCTTCCTGATCACCGCATGGTTTGCCGACCTGTCGTTCGCCGCGCCGTGGTGGATCGGCCTGTTCGCGCTGCTCGGCGCCGCCATCCTTGGCACGATGGGCCTGATCGCCGGTATCTGGGCGGAGAAGTTCGACCAGCTGGCAGCGTTCCAGAATTTCCTGATCATGCCGGCGACCTTCCTGTCGGGGGTGTTCTATTCGATCCACTCCCTGCCGCCGTTTTGGCAGACGGTGTCGCACTTCAACCCGTTTTTTTATATGATTGACGGCTTCCGTTACGGCTTCTTCGGCCAGTCCGACGTCAGTCCCCTGTTCAGTTTTTCCATCGTCAGCGTGTTCTTCGTGCTGCTGGCGAGTTTCGCAGTCCGCATGCTCAAGAGCGGCTACAAGCTGCGCCACTAAAGGAAATGCCATGCTACCCACACCCGATCTCGTGAAAAGCTATATTGCCGCCGGCCTCGAATGCACCCACCTCGAGGTGGAAGGCGACGGCCAGCACTTCAACGCGGTCATCGTCTCGGCCGCCTTTGCCGGCAAGCGTCCGATCCAGCGCCACCAGCTCGTGTACGCCGCACTCGGCGACCGCATGCGCCAGGAAATCCACGCGCTGTCGATGAAGACACTCACCCCTGAAGAATTCCAGCAACAATAATGGACAAACTGCTCATCACCGGCGGCAACCGCCTGTCCGGCGAAATCCCCATCTCCGGCGCGAAGAATGCCGCGCTGCCGATCCTGTGCGCCGGCCTGCTGACCGCCGACACCGTGCAGCTGTCCAACGTGCCGCATCTGCAGGACGTCAACACCATGCTCAAGCTGCTGCGGCAGATGGGCCTGCGTATCGAGCAGGACGGCGAACGCATCGCGCTCAACGGCGCCACCATCGACAAGTGCGAGGCGCCGTACGAGATGGTGAAGACCATGCGTGCATCGATTCTCGTTCTGGGGCCGCTGCTGACGCGCTTCGGCGAAGCCAGGGTGTCGCTGCCCGGCGGTTGCGCAATCGGTTCGCGCCCGGTCGACCAGCACATCAAGGGCCTGCAGCTGATGGGCGCCGAGATCAGCATCGAGGCCGGCTACATCCACGCGCGCGCCAAGCGCCTGCGCGGTGCCCGCATCGTGACCGACATGATCACCGTGACCGGGACCGAGAACCTGCTGATGGCGGCGGTGCTGGCCGACGGCGAGACCGTGCTCGAGAACGCCGCGCGCGAGCCGGAGGTGACGGACCTCGCCAACCTGCTGGTGGCCATGGGCGCGAAGATCGACGGTATCGGCACCGATCGCCTCGTGGTGCACGGCGTCGAGCGCCTGCATGGCGCCTCGCACACCGTGATCGCCGACCGCATCGAGACCGGCACCTTCCTGTGCGCCACCGCGGCCGCAGGCGGCGACGTCACGCTGACAGGGGCGCGCAGCGACACCCTCGACGTGGCCCTCGACAAGCTGCGCGAGGCCGGCGCCATCGTCACGACCGGCCAGGACTGGATCCGCCTGCAGATGGCCGCCCGCCCGAAGGCGGTCAGCTTCCGCACCACCGAATACCCCGGCTTCCCGACCGACATGCAGGCCCAGTTCATGGCGCTCGACAGCATTGCAGACGGCAGCAGCCGGATCACCGAGACCATCTTCGAAAACCGTTTCATGCACGTGCAGGAGCTGAACCGGCTCGGCGCCGCCATCGAGATCGATGGCCATACCGCCATCGTGCAGGGCGTCGAGCGCCTGATCGGCGCGCCGGTGATGGCGACCGACCTGCGGGCATCCGCCTCGCTGGTGATCGCCGCGCTGGCCGCACAGGGCGAGACCCTGATCGACCGCATCTACCATCTCGACCGCGGCTACGACCAGATGGAAGTGAAGCTGTCCGCCGTCGGCGCCGACATCCGGCGGGTGAAGGAATGAGCCGGCAGCTGACCCTCGCCCTGTCCAAGGGACGCATCTTCGAAGAGACGCTGCCGTTGCTGCAGGCAGCCGGCATCACCGTCACCGAGGACCCGGAGAAGTCGCGCAAGCTTATCCTGCCGACCAGCGATGCGGACATCCGCGTGATCATCGTGCGCGCGTCCGACGTGCCGACCTACGTGCAGTACGGCGCCGCCGACTTCGGCGTGGCCGGCAAGGACGTGTTGCTGGAGCATGGGGGCGAAGGCCTGTACCAGCCGATTGACCTGAACATCGCCAAGTGCCGGCTTTCGGTCGCGGTCCCGGCCGGCTTCGACTACAGCAGCGCAGTGCGCCAGGGCGCCCGGTTGCGCGTGGTGACCAAGTACGTCAAGTGCGCGCGCGAGCATTTCGCCGCAAAAGGCGTGCACGTCGACCTGATCAAGCTGTACGGCTCCATGGAGCTCGGACCGCTGGTGGGACTGTCGGATGCGATCGTCGACCTGGTCAGCACCGGCAGCACGCTGCGCGCCAACAACCTGGTCGAGGTCGAGCACATCCTCGACATTTCCTCGCGGCTGGTGGTGAACCAGGCCGCGCTCAAGCTGAAGCGCGAGCGCCTGCAGCCGATCCTGGACGCATTCGAAAAAGCATCGCAAAACCGCTAGGCACCATGGCCATCCAGATCCGCAAACTCGATTCCACCGCGCCCGGCTTCCGGGACCAGCTGTCCGCCGTCCTTGCCTTCGAGGCAGGCGAGGATGAAGCCATCGATCGCGCCGCCGCGCAGATCCTTGCCGACGTGAAGGCACGGGGCGATGCCGCAGTGCTCGACTACACCAACCGCTTCGACAAGCTGGACGCCGTCTCGGTGGCCGCGCTGGAAATCGGACAGGACGCGCTGCGTGCCGCGCTCGCGTCGCTGGCGCCGCAACGCCGCGCCGCGCTGCAGGTCGCGGCGGATCGCGTGCGCGACTATCACCAGCGGCAGAAGGCGGAAACCGGCAGCGACGGCTTCACCTACACCGAGGCCGACGGCACCGTGCTCGGCCAGAAGGTCACGCCCCTCGACCGGGTCGGCATCTATGTCCCCGGCGGCAAGGCCGCATACCCGTCCTCGGTGCTGATGAACGCGATTCCCGCCAAGGTGGCCGGCGTGCAGGAAGTGATCATGGTGGTGCCGACGCCGGCCGGCGTACAGAACCCGCTCGTGCTGGCCGCTGCCGCCATCGCCGGCGTCGATCGCGTTTTCACCGTCGGCGGTGCGCAGGCGGTCGGTGCGCTGGCCTACGGCACCGCCACCATTCCCCAGGTCGACAAGATCGTCGGCCCCGGCAATGCCTATGTGGCGGCGGCGAAGCGCCGGGTATTCGGCATCGTCGGCATCGACATGATCGCCGGGCCGTCCGAGATCCTTGTCCTGTGCGACGGCAGCACCGACCCCGACTGGATCGCCATGGACCTGTTTTCGCAGGCGGAGCATGACGAGCTGGCGCAGTCGATCCTGGTCTGCCCCGACGCCGGCTACATCGCGCGGGTGGAGGAAAGCATCAACCGTCAGATCGACGCGATGCCGCGGAAGGAGGTGATCCGCACCTCGCTCACCAACCGCGGGGCGCTGGTCAAGGTGCGCGACATGGAGGAGGCCTGCGAGATCGCCGACCTGATCGCCGCCGAACACCTCGAAATCTCGGCCGAGAACCCGCAGCATTGGGCCGACCGGATACGTCATGCGGGCGCCATGTTCCTCGGCCGCTTCTCGTCCGAATCGCTGGGCGACTACTGCGCCGGCCCCAACCATGTGTTGCCGACATCGCGCACCGCGCGCTTCTCGTCGCCGCTTGGCGTCTATGATTTTCAGAAGCGGTCCAGCATCATCCAGGTCAGCGAGGCGGGCGCCCGCACGCTGGGCAAGGTGGCGGCCGAACTCGCCTACGGCGAAGGGCTGCAGGCCCATGCCGGCTCCGCCGAGTACCGGCTGAAATGAGCGCCGTGCCTGCTGCGCCCGGCAAGGCCATCGCGCCGCAGGGCGGGCGACGCTGAATGGGCGCCTGGCTCAACCGCGTCTTCTGCGAGGATGCCCTGCAAGGACTTGCGCGCATCCCGGACGCCAGCATCGACCTGCTGATTGCCGATCCGCCGTACGGGCTCGGCAAGGATTACGGCAACGATTCCGACAAGCTGGATGCGCAAGCCTATCTGGCGTGGACCGCGCACTGGGTGGACGCCGCGCTGCCGAAGTTGAAGGCCAACGGCAGCTTGTACATCTTCCTGACCTGGCGCTATTCGCCGGAAATCTTCGTGATGCTGAAGCAGCGCATGACGATGATCAACGAGATCATCTGGGATCGCAGGGTGCCGTCGATGGGCGGCAGCACCCGTCGCTTCTCGTCGGTGCACGACACCATCGGCTTCTTTGCCAGGGCGAAGGACTATTATTTCGACCTCGACGCGGTGCGCATTCCCTATGATGCGGAGACCAAGAAGGCCAGGTCGCGCTCGATCTTCGTCGGCGCCAAGTGGCTCGAAGTCGGCTACAACCCGAAGGATGTCTGGAGCGTGTCGCGACTGCACCGCGAACACCGCGAGCGCGCCGACCATCCGACGCAAAAGCCGCTGGAAGTGGTCGAGCGCATGGTGAAGGCATCCTGCCCGCCCGGCGGCATCGTGCTCGATCCCTTCATGGGCAGCGGCACCACGGCGGTTGCGGCGCGCCGCTGCGACCGGAATTTCGTGGGATTCGAGCTGAATCCCGACTATTGTGAACTGATAGAGAACCGCCTCGCCGGGCTGGAAAAGCCGGAAGCTGCCTGAGGATCCCATGCCATTGATCGACAATATCATCCGCCCCGAAATCCGCGCGCTGGCGGCCTACCATGTGCCGGACTCCGAAGGCTACGTCAAGCTGGATGCCATGGAAAACCCGTACCAGCTGCCGCCGGCGCTGCGGGAAGAACTCGGCCGCCGGCTGGCCGACGTTGCGATGAACCGCTACCCGGTGCCGTCCTACGCCAGGCTGAAGGCCGGGCTGCAGGCCGGCTTCGGCGTCCCGGCCGGCTACGGCCTCACGCTCGGCAACGGCTCCGATGAACTGATCAGCATGGTCTCGGTTGCCTGCGCAAAGCCCGGCGCGAGGGTGCTGGCGCCGTTGCCCGGTTTTGTCATGTATGCAATGTCGGCGAAGTTCGCCGGCCTGGAATTTGTCGGCGTGCCGCTGAAGCCGGACTTCAGCCTGGACAAGCAGGCGATGCTGGCGGCGATCGCCGAGCACCGCCCGGCCATCACCTACCTCGCCTATCCGAACAACCCGACCGGCAACCTGTTCGACAGTGCGGACATGGACGACATCATCCGCGCGGTGGGCGACAGCGGCATCGTGGTGGTCGACGAAGCCTACCAGCCGTTTGCGCAGGCCAGCTACATGCCTCGCCTGGCGGAATTCCCGAACCTGGTCGTGATGCGCACGGTGTCCAAGCTTGGCCTAGCCGGGATCCGGCTGGGCTACATGTCGGCGTCCGATGCGCTGCTGACCGAGTTCGAGAAGGTACGCCCGCCCTACAATGTGAATGTGCTGTCGCAGGCCGCGGCCGAGTTCGTGCTCGACCATGTCGCCGTCCTCGACGCCCAGGCCGCGCAGCTCCGCGAGCAGCGCGGCCTGCTGGCGCAATCGCTGGCAGTCCTGCCGGGCGTGACGGTGTTTCCTTCCGCCGCCAATTTCCTGCTGGTACGTATCGGCGTGGCCGAAGCGCCTGCCGCGCGTAGTGATGCGGTATTTGCCGGACTTCTTGCCCACAAGGTTTTGGTGAAAAATGTCGGTAAAATGCACCCATTGCTCCACAACTGCCTGCGGGTGACCGTCAGCACCCCGGAAGAGAACACGATTTTCCTCGATGCCTTCAAGGCGTCGCTCGCTTCAACATCAACCGCACCCGCTTAACCATGTCCACGCCACGCGTTGCAGAGGTCACCCGCAATACCAACGAGACGCAAATCCGCGTCTTGATCAACCTCGACGGCACCGGTCAGCAGAAGCTGAACACCGGGGTCCCGTTCCTCGACCACATGCTCGACCAGATCGCCCGCCACGGGCTGATCGACCTCGACATCGAGGCCAAGGGTGACCTGCACATCGACGCCCACCACACGGTGGAGGACGTCGGCATCACGCTCGGCCAGGCCTTCGCCAAGGCGCTCGGCGACAAGAAGGGCGTGCGCCGCTACGGCCATGCCTACGTGCCGCTCGACGAGGCCCTGTCGCGCGTCGTCGTCGACTTCTCCGGACGCCCGGGCCTGCAGTACCACATCCCGTTCACCCGCGCGATGATCGGCGGATTCGATGTCGACCTCGCCCGCGAGTTCTTCCAGGGGTTCGTCAACCATGCGCAGCTGACGCTGCACGTGGACAACCTGCGGGGCGACAACGCGCACCACCAGTGCGAGACCGTGTTCAAGGCCTTCGGCCGGGCACTGCGCATGGCGGCGGAATTCGATCCGCGTGCCGCAGGGACGATCCCGTCGACGAAGGGCAGCCTGTAGTACGGCGTACTGCGCCGGTTTTGCAAAATCAGACATGAACAAGATCGTTGTAGTGGATTACGGCATGGGCAACCTGCGCTCGGTGGCGCAGGCGCTGCGGCATGTCGCGCCCGAGGCGGACGTGCGCATTTCGGGCGAGCTGGAAGACATCAGGAGCGCCGACCGGCTGGTGCTGCCGGGGCAGGGGGCGATGCCCGACTGCATGCGCAGCCTGCGCGAGTCGGGCCTGCAGGAGGCGGTCGTCGCGTCCAGCCGCACCAAGCCGCTGCTGGGCGTGTGCGTGGGTGAGCAGTTACTGTTCGACTGGAGCGAGGAGGGCGACACGCCCGGGATCGGGCTCATCCCCGGCAAGGTGGTGCGCTTCCGGCTCGACGGCCGGCTGCAGGAGGACGGCTCCCGCTTCAAGGTGCCGCAGATGGGCTGGAACACCGTGCGCCAGACGCAGGACCACCCGATGTGGCGAGGCATCCCGGATGACAGTTTTTTCTATTTCGTGCACAGTTATTACGCAGTGCCCGCCGCACCGGATTTCACGGCCGGCGAAACCAGCTACGGTGCACCCTTCACGTGCGCGGTTGCCAAGGACAATATCTTCGCTACCCAGTTTCACCCGGAGAAAAGCGCAACTGCAGGCCTGCAGTTGTACAAGAATTTCGTACACTGGAATCCGTAGTCGCAAGCGATTGAACAACCATTAACCCAACCAACCCGATCGAACCGTAGCCATGCTGCTGATACCTGCCATCGACCTCAAGGACGGTCATTGCGTACGCCTGAAACAGGGCGACATGGACCAAGCGACCGTATTCTCCGACGACCCCGGCCAGATGGCGCGGCACTGGCTGGCGCAAGGCGCCCGCCGCCTGCACCTGGTCGACCTCAACGGCGCGTTCGCCGGCAAGCCGAAGAACGAGCCCGCAGTGAAGGCCATCATCAAGGCCGTGCGCGATTTTGCCGCGGAGGCCGGCGTCGACGAGATCCCGATCCAGCTCGGCGGCGGCATCCGTGATCTCGACACCATCGAGCGCTTCCTCGACGACGGCCTGTCCTACATCATCATCGGCACCGCCGCGGTGAAGAACCCGGGCTTCCTGCACGACGCCTGCAGCGCCTTCCCCGGCCAGATCATCGTCGGCCTCGACGCCAGGGACGGCAAGGTCGCGACCGACGGCTGGAGCAAGCTGTCCGGGCACGAGGTGATCGACCTGGCGAAGAAATTCGAGGACTACGGCTGCGAAGCCATCGTCTACACCGACATCGGCCGCGACGGCATGATGGGCGGCGTCAATATCGAAGCCACCGTGAAGCTCGCGCAGAGCATGACGATCCCGGTCATTGCCTCCGGCGGCGTCCACAACATCAAGGACGTCGAGGCATTGTGCGCGGTGCAGGACGAAGGCATCGAAGGCGTGATCTGCGGCCGCTCCATCTATGAAGGCACCCTGGACCTGCGGGAAGCGCAGAAGCGGGCCGACGCGCTGACCGGCCAGGAACAGGCCGAAGAAGACCAAGCATGACCCTGGCAAAACGCATCATCCCTTGCCTCGACGTGACCGCCGGCCGCGTCGTCAAGGGCGTCAATTTCGTCGAATTGCGCGACGCCGGCGACCCGGTGGAGATCGCGCGCCGCTACGATGAGCAGGGCGCCGACGAACTGACCTTCCTCGACATCACCGCCACCTCTGACGGCCGCGACCTGATCCTGCACATCATCGAGGACGTCGCCTCGCAGGTATTCATTCCGCTCACCGTCGGCGGCGGCGTGCGCACGGTGGACGACGTGCGCCGCCTGCTCAACGCGGGCGCCGACAAGATCAGCATCAACAGCACCGCCATCGCCAACCCGCAGATGGTGCAGGACGCGGCGCAGAAGTTCGGTTCGCAGTGCATCGTGGTGGCGATCGACGCCAAGCGCGGCGCCGAGGGCCGCTGGGAGGTCTTCACCCACGGCGGGCGCAAGGCAACCGGCCTGGACGTCGTCGAATGGGCGCGCAAGATGGAGAGCATCGGGGTCGGCGAACTCCTCCTGACCAGCATGGACCGCGACGGCACCCGCAGCGGCTTCGATCTCGACCTGACCCGCGCCGTGTCGGATGCGGTGTCGATTCCGGTCATCGCCTCCGGCGGAGTCGGCGGCCTGCAGGACCTGGCCGACGGCATCAGGATCGGCAAGGCCGACGCGGTGCTGGCCGCCAGCATCTTCCACTACGGGCAGCATACCGTGCAGGAAGCAAAGGACTACATGGCCGGGCAGGGCATCCCCGTGAGGCAAGCATGAGCAGCGCCCTGCCGGAGTGGCTCGGTAAAGTGCGCTGGGATGAGAACGGTCTGGTGCCGGTGATCGCCCAGGAGCTCGGATCGAACGATGTGCTGATGTTTGCCTGGATGAATCGCGAGGCCCTGGCGCGCACCGTCGAACTCGGCGAGGCCGTGTACTGGAGCCGTTCCCGCAAGAAGCTCTGGCACAAGGGCGAGGAATCCGGCCATACCCAGAAAGTGCACGAGATCCGGCTCGACTGCGATGAGGACGTGGTGCTGCTGAAGGTCGAGCAGGCCGGCGCCATCGCCTGCCACACCGGACGCCATTCCTGTTTCTTCCAGCAGTTCGACGGCAATGGCTGGCATGCCGTCGAGCCGGTGCTGAAGGATCCTGAGCGCATCTACAAATAGCCCGGGCACCACCGTACCGCAGTCCCGCCGCGAGGCCGAAACCACCATGAGCGATACCCTGAAACGACTGTCCGAAATCATCGAATCCCGCAAGCTGGCGAACGGCGGCGACCCGGACAAATCCTACGTCGCCCGCCTGTTCGCCAAGGGCGACGATGCCATCCTCAAGAAGATCGGCGAGGAAGCCACCGAGACCGTGCTTGCCGCCAAGGACGTGCGCGCCGGCGCCGACAGCGCCAAGCTGCTGTACGAATGCGCAGACCTCTGGTTCCACTCGATGGTGATGCTCGCGCACTTCAACCTCAAGCCTCAGGATGTGCTGGACGAGCTCGCGCGGCGCGAGGGCATCTCGGGGATCGAGGAAAAAGCGAGCCGCGGCTGAGCCCGGCGACCGGCGGACATCCTTCACACCTAATCGGAGACGACATGACGGACTGCATATTCTGCAAGATCGCGACCAAGCAAATCCCCTCGAAGACGGTGTACGAGGACGAGGATCTGATTGCCTTTCATGACATCAATCCCGCTGCGCCCGTGCATCTTTTAATCGTTCCGAAACAACATGTCGCTACACTGGCCGACTGCGGGCAGAGCCATGCGGCATTGTTGGGTAAAATGATGTTGCTGGCGCCAAAGCTGGCGCAGGAACATGGATGCGGCTATGTCGCGAACGGTGACGGTATCGGCAGCGGGGGGTTCAAGACGCTTTTCAATACCGGACCGGACGGTGGCCAGGAGGTGTACCATCTGCATCTGCACGTTATCGGCGGCCCGCGGCCGTGGCGCGGTCAGCGGTAGATCCACCGCGGTTGCGCAGCAGTTGATTTACGGGACGACAAGGTCCCTTCCAGGAGAAAGCAATGGGTTCATTTAGCATCTGGCACTGGTTGATCGTGCTGGTCGTCGTCATGCTGATCTTCGGCACCAAGAAGCTCGGCAACATGGGTTCCGACCTCGGCAAGGCCGTCAAGGGCTTCAAGGACGGCGTCAAGGGCGAGGATGAGAAATCCGCGCAGAATGAAAAGGCGACGATCGACGTCGACGCCAACGAAAAGAAGAGCTGACGAGGTCGTCGCGGGGAGCATGTGGCCGGGCGTCCGGTAGCGCCTGCCCGTCCCGCCTGACCCACACGCCATGATTGATCTCGGTCTTTCCAAACTTGCCCTAATCGGTGTCGTCGCGCTGGTCGTTGTCGGCCCCGAACGCCTGCCCAAGGTCGCCCGCATGGCGGGCACCCTGTTCGGACGCGCGCAGCGCTACATCAACGACGTGAAATCCGAGGTCAGCCGGGAGATCGAGCTCGAAGAACTGCGCAAGATGCACAAGGACGTGCAGGAAGCCGCCAGCGACGTCGAGCAGACGATCGCAAAGGACCTTGCCGGCCTTGAAGGCGAGGTCCACAGCGCCTTGTCCAATCCTCTGCTGGAGCCGGAAACGCCCGAGCAGATCGCTGCCAAGGCCAAGGACTTTCGCAAGAAGCGGCTGGCCCGCACATCCGCCATTCCTGCGTGGTACAAGAAACAGAACGGCCGGCGCACCCGGGTGATTTCCGGCGCCGCGCGGGTAGCCCGATTCCGTCCCTCCGGCGTACGCAAAACCACCGCCTCCTTCCACTGATGACAGAAGACCAAAATACGCCGGGCGAGGGAGACACTTTCATCTCGCACCTGGTCGAGTTGCGCAGCCGCGTCATGCGGGCCTCGATCGCGATCATCGTCGTCTTCCTCTGCCTGATGCCCTGGGCCGGCCCGATCTACGACCTGCTGGCGGCGCCCATGATGCTGGCGCTGCCCGAGGGGAGCCAGATGATCGCCACCGGCGTCATCACGCCGTTCCTGATCCCGGTGAAGGTGACGCTGCTGGTCGCCTTCATCATCGCCCTGCCGGTGGTGCTCTACCAGGCCTGGGCCTTCATTGCGCCGGGCCTCTACACGCATGAAAAGAAGCTGGTGATGCCGCTCGTGATCTCGTCCTCGCTGCTGTTCCTGGCGGGGATCGCGTTCTGCTATTTCTTCGTCTTCGGCGTCATCTTCAAGTTCATCAACGAGTTCGCGCCGAAATCCATCTCGGTGGCGCCGGACATCGAAAGCTATTTCAGCTTCGTGATGACGCTGTTCATTGCATTCGGGCTGACCTTCGAAGTGCCGATCGTCGTCATCGTGCTGGTACGGATGGGCCTGGTCACGGTGGAGAAGCTGAAGGAAATCCGGCCGTACGTGATCGTCGGCGCGTTCGTGATCGCCGCCGTGATTACGCCGCCCGACGTCATGAGCCAGCTGCTGCTGGCGGTGCCGCTGTGCCTGCTGTACGAGTTCGGCATCATCGTCGCGCCGATGTTCGCCAGGGCCACGCAGGCGCCCGAAGAAACGGCTTAGACCGGTATCGTCTCGCGCAGCCACGCCACCAGCGGGTAGGCGTCCTTGAACCCGGCGGCAATCTCCTTGGCGAGGTCCTGCGGGATGCGTCCGGCCAGACTGACCTCCTTCCATACGATGAAGCTTTTCAGCTTCAGGTACTCGACGTGCGGCGCATCGGCGTCGAAGCCTTTCGGCGGCCGTGCCAGCTTTCCCTCCTGCTGCAGGTCGCCGTAGCTTTCCTTCAGTTTCCTGTTCTTCAGCAGTTTCGAGAAACCCGCAGCGTCGTCGACCACATGCTGCCGAATCGCCTTCAGGCGGTCAGCCGGCGGCATGTACTCGCCGCCGGCCACCAGCAGCATGCCGTTGGCGTCGATATGGAAGTAGTAGGCGGGGCCGCCGCCCTGGCTTGGCTTCTTGAGGCCGCTGGCGGTGATGGCGGCGGAGAAGGTCGTCTTGTAGGGGCTCTTGTCCCGTGAGAAGCGCATGTCGCGATTGATCCGGAACAGCGCCTTCTTCGGATTGCAGTCCGCCACCGACGGATCGAATTTGCTGACCTGGGCAATCAGTCCGGCGACCAGTTCCAGGAATTCGGCGCGCAGGATGTCGTAGCGCGGCTTGTTCATCACGAACCAGGCCCGGTTGTTGTTCTCGGCCAGCTCGGACAGGAACTGGATCAGGTCCCGCGTATGCATCGCCTTACTCCTGCTCTTCGCGTCGTGGCTTCGGCCGCTTCCCGACGGTGACGTCGATGGTCGACTCCTGGTTCTTGCGCACCACGGTCAGCCTCGCCTTGCTGCCCGGTGTGAGCTGCGCGATCAGGTTCAGCATCGCCGTCGTGTCGGATACCGGTTTGGCGTCCACCGCGACAAGGATGTCGCCGGGGCGGATGCCCGCCTTGTCGGCGGGGCCGTTCTTCAGCACGCCCGCGATGATGGCCCCCGACTTGCGCGACAGGCCGAAGCTTTCCGCCAGTTCCGGCGTGATGTTCTGCGGCTCCACGCCGATCCAGCCGCGTACCTTCTGACCTGTCGCGATGATCGACTCCATCACGTCCTTGACGGTCGAGACGGGGATCGCGAAACCGATGCCGAGCGAACCGCCGCTGCGCGAATAGATGGCGGTATTGATTCCCAACAGGTTGCCTTGCACGTCGATCAGCGCGCCGCCGGAATTGCCCGGATTGATCGCGGCGTCCGTCTGGATGAAGTTTTCGAAGGTGTTGATGCCGAGATGGTTGCGACCGAGTGCGGAAACGATGCCCATGGTGACCGTCTGCCCGACGCCAAAGGGGTTGCCGATGGCCAGCACCACGTCGCCGACCTTGGCCTGCTCCGCATTGCCGAGCGTGATTGCCGGCAGGTTGTCAATGCTGATCTTGATGACCGCGAGGTCCGTCTCGGGGTCCGTACCGACCACTTTGGCATCCGCCTTGCGGCCGTCCGCCAGCGCGACCTCGATCTCGTCCGCGGTCTCGATCACGTGGTTGTTGGTCAGGACATAGCCCTGGGGGCTGACCACCACTCCCGATCCGAGGCTGAACTGCCGGTCTTCCTGCGGATCGCCGAAGAAGCGCCGGAACAGCGGATCGTCCATGAACGGGGATTTCGGCTGGCGCGCCCCCTTGGTGGTGAAGATATTGACGACCGCCGGCATCGCCCGCTGCGCCGCCTCCCGATAGGACGACTGCGGCCCGCCCTGGACCGGCGCCTGCAGCACGGGCACGGACGTCGTGGCGACCTGGCTCTGCTGGCGCTCGCGCAGCAGTGTGCCGGCCCACTCGGGCTTGAGGCTCGCTACAATGAACCAGAACGCCAGACCGACGGTTACGGTCTGGGCGAACAAGAGCCAAAGACGTCGCATAGATGCTTGAAGAAGAGGAACGAAAATGAACCGAGGACCGGTAGCCAGGACCGAATTTGCAAAATATCTCGAGCAAACGCTCGATATTAACCGTTTTCGCGACTATTGCCCAAACGGCTTGCAGGTTGAAGGACGGTCCGAGATCCGCTCCCTCGTCACGGGCGTGACCGCCAGTCTCGCCTTGCTGGAGGCGGCCGCCGAGGCGGGCGCCGACGCGATCCTGGTGCACCACGGTTACTTCTGGCGGGGGGAGGATGCGCGCGTGGTCGGCCCGAAGCAGAAGCGCCTGCGCCTGCTCCTGAACCGCGACATCAACCTGTTCGCCTATCACCTGCCGCTCGACATGCATCCGGTGTTCGGCAACAACGCCCAGCTCGCCGCGCGGCTCGGCCTGCGGGCCGACGGCCGCTTCGGCGACGACGGCATCGGCTGGCTCGGGGCGGTGGAGCCGGGCGGACCGGCCACCGCCGGCGAGCTCGCCCGGCTGGTCGAGCATCGGCTCGGACGCACGCCGCTGCTGGTGGGCGATCCTGCCCGGCAGGTGCGCAGGATAGGATGGTGCACCGGCGCTGCCCACAGCATGCTGGACGCCGCCATCGCGGGCGGCGCCGACATCTACCTGAGCGGCGAGATCTCGGAACCGACCGTGCACCTGGCGCGCGAGTCCGGCGTGGCATACCTCGCCTGCGGCCATCACGCGAGCGAGCGCTATGGCGTTCAGGCGCTAGGCGAGCACCTCACGCAGCATTTCGGGATTGCCCACCGCTTCATCGATATCCCCAATCCTGTATAGGGATTTGAACCAACGGTCGATGAATTCCCGATATGATGGTAAGGATAATAAACAAGGGAAACATCATGCAGGATCAGGGATTGCGGCAGCCCATCGGGGTGCTGATTGTGGAGGACGACCCGGTGACGCGCAAAACGCTCTGCCTTGCAGTCGGCTCGGCGCCGCAACTCACGCTGCTGGACGCGCTCGATAGCGTGAAAGCCGCACTCGACTGGCTCGAGCGCAGCTCCGCCGACGTGCTGATGGTCGATCTTGGCCTGCCGGACGGTTCGGGACTCGAGGTGATCCGCGCCTGCGCCGACCGCCGGCCCGAAACCGACATCATGGTGGTCTCCATGTCCAGCGACGAGGCGAACGTCGTCGCCTGCATCGAGGCCGGTGCCGCCGGCTACGTGCTGAAGAACGCCGGCAGCACGGATATCGTGCGGGCCATCCTCGATCTGCGCAATGGCGGCTCTCCCATGAGCCCGACCATTGCCCGCATGGTGCTGGCAAGGCTGCGGGCCCGGCAGGTGGCGGAATTGCCCCCGGCGGTCAGCCAGGAAGACGCCGCAGTGACCCGGCTGACGAAGCGGGAGACGGTCATCCTCGACCTCATCGCCAAGGGCGACAGTTACAGTGAAGTCGCCAGACTGCTGTCCGTATCCGTCGGCACCGTTCAGACCCACATCAAGAACATCTACGGCAAACTGTCGGTGCACTCCCGCGGCGAGGCGGTATTCGAGGCGCACCGGCGCGGCTTGCTCCGTTTCGAGCGCACCCCGCGGTAGTCGCCTATTTCTTCAGCGCGTCGCGGATCTCGCGCAGCAGCAGGATATCCTCCGGTACCGGAGCCGGGGGCGGGGCTTCCGGTGCCGGGGTCGCCCGCCGTGCCTTGTTGATCGCGCGGACCATCTGGAAAATGATGAATGCCAGGATCAGGAAGTTCAGCAGGATAGTGATGAAGCTGCCATACGCAAGCACGGCTCCGGCCTTCTTCGCTTCCGCCAGGCTCAGCATGGTGCCCTGGCCGTTCAAGGGAATGTAGTAACTGCTGAAGTCGAGGCCGCCCACCACCTTGCCCACCACAGGCATGATCACATCCTGCACCAGCGAGTCGACGATCTTGGCGAAGGCCGCTCCGATGATGACGCCGACCGCCAGGTCGATCACGTTTCCCTTGATTGCGAATGCCTTGAACTCCGACAGCATGCCCATCGCGTACCTTTCAGATAAAAATAAAAAAATGGCAACAAGAGGAGGGAACGCCTCCGCCTTGTTCGCCATTGTCGATGAAAACATCCTTTCCGGCACCGGCTGGCAGCGAAGCGGCACTTGATGCGCCACCAGGAAGTTCCCTTCGTTTTGATTCTCCGAAGGAAACCCGCTTTAATTCGGAAACGCCGTCAGTTATAATCTAAGGTTGCTAGAAGTTTTGTACAGCTTTTTCATAGATTGGGGTTGGTATGAGTAACGAAAAGCAGGTCGATTCCGGTCGACGCGGCTTGCTCGTCGCCACTGCAGCGGCGGGCGGGGTGGCTGGACTGGCCACCGCGGGGGCCTTTGTGTCCACCTTCCAGCCGTCAGAGCGGGCGAAGGCAGCCGGCGCTCCGGTGGAAGTGGATATCGCGGGCCTCGCCCCCGGCGAGATGCGCACGGTCGAATGGCGCGGCAAGCCGGTCTGGATTCTGAAGCGCTCGCCTGAAATGGTCGAGTCGCTGAAGAAGACCGAAGGGCAGCTTGCGGATCCCAATTCCGAGCGCAATCCCGCAGAACTGACCCCCGAGTACGCACGCAACCAGCACCGTTCGCGCAAGCCCGACATCCTGGTTGCCGTCGGCATCTGCTCCCACCTCGGCTGCTCGCCGACCACCAAGCTGCAACCCGGCGCACAGCCGTCGCTGCCGGATGACTGGGTCGGCGGCTTCCTGTGCCCCTGCCACGGCTCCACCTTCGACCTTGCCGGCCGCGTCTTCAAGAACGTGCCGGCACCAGACAACCTCCAGGTCCCGCCGTACATGTTCGAAGGCGACACCAAGCTGGTCATTGGCAAAGACGAGAAAGGCGAGGCGTAATTAAATGGCGACACAACACAAACCGCAGGGAACGCCGGTTCCGCTCTCGGGCCGCGCGCTGCAGTGGGTCGACGAGCGGTTTCCGCTGTCGTCCACCTGGAAGGCACATGTATCCGAATACTATGCGCCGAAGAACTTCAATTTCTGGTACATCTTCGGGTCGCTCGCACTGCTGGTGCTGGTAATCCAGATCGTCACCGGCATCTTCCTGGTGATGCACTACAAGCCGGATGCAAACCTTGCATTCGCTTCGGTCGAATACATCATGCGCGACGTGCCCTGGGGCTGGCTCGTCCGCTACATGCACTCGACCGGCGCATCGGCATTCTTCATCGTGGTCTACCTGCACATGACGAAGGCGCTGCTCTACGGTTCGTACCGCAAGCCGCGTGAACTGCTGTGGCTGTTCGGCGTGGGCATCTTCCTGGCGCTGATGGCAGAGGCCTTCTTCGGCTACCTGCTACCCTGGGGCCAGATGTCGTTCTGGGGCGCACAGGTGATCGTCAACCTGTTCGGCGCGATTCCCTTCATCGGTCCGGACCTGTCGCTGTGGATCCGCGGTGACTACGTGGTGTCGGATGCCACGCTGAACCGCTTCTTCTCGTTCCACGTGATCGCCATTCCGCTGATCCTGATCGGCCTGGTGCTGGCGCACCTGGTGGCACTGCACGAAGTGGGTTCCAACAACCCGGACGGCATCGAGATCAAGAAGCAGAAGGACGCCAACGGCGTGCCGCTCGACGGCATCCCGTTCCACCCGTACTACACGGTGCATGACATCTTCGGCGTCTCGATCTTCCTGATCGTGTTCAGCGCGGTGGTGTTCTTTGCGCCGGAAATGGGCGGCTACTTCCTGGAGTACAACAACTTCATCCCGGCCGACCCGCTGAAGACGCCGCCGCACATTGCGCCGGTCTGGTACTTCACGCCGTTCTACTCGATCCTGCGCGCGACCACGTCGCAGTTCATGTACGCGCTCGAGATCGGCGTCGTCGCCTATGTCGCCCTGCTGCTGGTGAAGACCCGCCTGTCCAGCATGGTGAAGATCGCGATCGTCGTGGCTGCAGCCGTCCTGCTGGTCGCCATGTTCATCTTCGACGCCAAGTTCTGGGGCGTCGTCCTGATGGGCGTGTCGGTGATAATCCTGGCCGCGCTGCCCTGGCTGGATCATTCGCCGGCAAAGTCGATCCGCTACCGTCCGGTCTGGCACGGCTACATCTACCTGGTGTTCGGCATTGCCTTCCTGGTGCTCGGCTACCTCGGCATTTTGCCGCCGACCGCCGGCCGTACCATCGTCGCGCAGATCTGCACGTTCATCTACTTCGGCTTCTTCCTGCTGATGCCGTGGTGGAGCACTGCGGGCACCTTCAAGACCGTGCCCGACCGTGTGACGTTCCAGCCGCACTAAGCCGCAAAAGGAATATAAGAACCATGAAATTGTTGAAAAAACTGTTTGCGGTCCTGGCCCTGGTGCCTGCGGTGGTCCTGGCATCGGAAGCCACTTTCCCGCTCGACCAGGCACCCGATCGCACCCGCGAGTTGCCAGCGCTGCAGAACGGCGCCCGCCTGTTCGTGAACTACTGCCTGAACTGCCACTCGGCGTCGGCGATGCGTTACAACCGGCTGAAGGACATCGGCCTGACCGATGACCAGATCCGCGACAACCTGCTGTTCACGTCCGAGAAGGTCGGCGACCTGATGAAGGTGTCGATGTCCGCGAAGGATGCAAAGGACTGGTTCGGCGCGGTGCCGCCGGACCTGTCGGTCATCGCCCGGGCAAAGGCATCGGGCGAAGGCTCCGGTGCGGACTGGCTGTACACCTACCTGCGCACCTTCTACAAGGACGACACCCGTCCGACAGGCTGGAACAACCTGGTCTTCCCCAACGTCGGCATGCCGCACGTGCTGTGGGAGCTCCAGGGTGTGCGCAGTGCCAAGTTCGCCGAAGAGAAAGACCCGCATGATGCCGCCAAGACCGTGCACAAGTTTGTCGGTTTCGAGCAGCTGAAGCCGGGTCAGCTGTCCAGCCTGGACTACGACAACGCGACTGCCGACCTGGTGGCCTACCTGCAGTGGATGGGCGAGCCGGCACAGAATGCCCGCAAGCGCCTCGGCGTGTGGGTGCTGCTGTTCCTCGGCATGTTTGCAACACTGGCATGGCTGCTGAACGGGTCATACTGGAAAGACGTCAAGTAATGCTTCTGCCCCGCCGGCGTCATGCCGGCGGGCTTTGTTTCGGGGTGAGCCGGTTGACGTCTCACCCCTTTGTTTCTAAGGAACTGCGCCATGATGGTTCTCTACTCGGGCACGACCTGCCCCTTCTCCCAGCGTTGCCGCCTGGTCCTGTTCGAAAAGGGCATGGACTTCGAAATCCGCGACGTCGACCTGTTCAACAAGCCGGAAGACATTTCGGTCATGAATCCCTACGGCCAGGTGCCGATCCTGGTTGAGCGCGACCTGATCCTGTACGAATCCAACATCATCAACGAGTACATCGACGAGCGCTTCCCGCACCCGCAGCTGATGCCGGCTGATCCGCTGATGCGCGCACGGGCGCGGCTGATGCTGTTCAATTTCGAAAAGGAATTGTTCGTCCACGTGCATGCGCTCGAGAATGACAAGAGCAAGGGCGCCGAGAAGATCCATGAAAAGGCGCGTGCGGAGATACGCGACCGCCTGACGACGCTCGCACCGTTGTTTCTGAAGAACAAGTACATGCTCGGCGACGAATTTTCGATGCTTGACGTCGCCGTCGCGCCGCTGCTCTGGCGCCTCGATCACTATGGCATCGAACTATCGAAGACCGCCGCGCCTCTGATGAAGTATGCGGAGCGCATCTTTTCGCGTCCGGCCTACATCGAAGCGCTGACGCCGTCAGAAAAGGTCATGCGCCGCTGACGGGCAATGCAGTAACCGCCGCGGCTTCGGCCGCGGCGCCACTCCTGGGCAGGCCAACATGTCGGAAATCTCAACCAAGCCTTACCTGCTGCGCGCCATTTACGAATGGTGTACCGACAACGGTTACACTCCGTACATTGCCGCCGCCGTTGACGCCCATACGCGGGTTCCGCGCGAATTCGTGAAGAACGGCGAGATCGTGCTCAACATCAGTTTCACTGCGACGAGCGGCCTGAAACTCGGCAACGACTACATCGACTTCAATGCCAGGTTTGGAGGCGTATCCCGCGATATCTCGATTCCTGTCTCCAATGTCGTCGCCATCTATGCGCGCGAGAACGGGCAGGGCATGGCCTTTGAAGCGACATCCACGCCTCCCGTGGAGGACCTGGAAGTCCAGCCGGCTGAAGCACCGGCCAAGGGCCCGGCACTGGCCGCAGTGCCAAACGGAGAAGCCGACGACGAGGAAAAGACGGACGGAAGCCCTGACGACGGCAGTGACCCGCCGAAGAAGGGCGGTCGTCCTACACTTACCCGTATCAAATAAAGTACAATACCGAGTTCCAGTTTCGCCGGCTTAGCTCATCAGGTAGAGCAGTTGATTTGTAATCATCAGGTGGCGGGTTCGAGTCCTGCAGCCGGCACCAGAAAAAAACCCACGATCAGCAATGAGCGTGGGTTTTTTGTTGGCCGCAGCGGTGTGCGGCGACGCCGATTCCAAGCATCGGCGAGAGGCCTCAGCTTCCTTCCTTCATCCCGTTCCACCGCGGGGTGAGCTGATGCGGCACGCTGTAGAGGTCGAGTACGCGGCCAACGGTGTGATCTACCATTTCAGTGATGCTCTGCGGCCGGTGGTAGAAGCCTGGAAGGGGCGGGAAGATGATGCCGCCCATCTCGGTGACGGACGTCATGTTGCGCAGGTGTGCGAGGTTGAACGGTGTTTCACGCACCATCAGCACCAGCCGGCGCCGCTCCTTCAGGACCACGTCGGCGGCTCTGGTAATCAGGTTGTCGGAGAGGCCGTGGGCGACCCCGGCCAGGGTCCGCATGGAACAGGGGGCGACGATCATGCCGTCCGACTGGAAGGAGCCGCTGGCGATGGATGCGCCGATATCGCGAACGTTATGGACGACCGTCGCCAGCAACTCCACTTCCTTGCGACCCATGTCCAGTTCCTGGTGCAGGTTCAGCACCCCGGCGTCGGACACCAGCAGATGGGTTTCGACATCTGGCGCGTCGCGCAGCGCCTGGAGCAGGCGCACGCCGTAGACGGCGCCGGTGGCACCCGTGATGGCAATGATCAGGCGCATCGGCGCGCGAATGCGGTCAGGACTTCAGCAGGGTCTGCAGCTCGCCGGATTCGTACATCTCGGACATGATGTCCGAACCGCCCACGAATTCACCCTTCACATACAGCTGCGGAATGGTAGGCCAGTTGGAAAATTCCTTGATTCCCTGGCGCACGTCGGCATCCTCCAGCACATTGACGGTGACGATGTTCTCAACGCCGCAGGCTTTGAGGATCTGGATGGCGCGGCCGGAAAAACCGCATTGCGGAAACTGGGAAGTGCCCTTCATGAACAGCACGACAGGGTGCTGGGAAACGGTCTCTTTGATCCAGGTATGTACGTCGCTCATGGCATTGCCTCTGCAGGTTTGGTGTAAACCAGCATTATAGGGAAAAGGCGAGGAGATCGCCGGCAATGCCGGTTCGCGCGGGCGTCGCTGCCAGGCGCGCGCAGGATGGCAAGGGATGCCGGCGCGGCGCCCCTTGCCCGTACTGCAGGTCAACCTTTCAGCTTTGCAAACGCCGCCGCCATCGCATTGTTGACCGGCTGCGGGACCCGCTGCTGGTGCTGGGACAGCCGTTTTGCATCGTTGCGGTCGCCGCGCTGCTCAGGGCGGGCGCCGGCCGGCTGCGGGCTGTCGGACAGGCGCATGGTCAGCGCGATGCGCTTGCGCTTCTCGTCCACTTCCAGCACCTTGACCTTGACCACCTGGCCGGCCTTGACCACGGTATGGGGGTCGCGCACGAAGGTATTCGACAGCGCTGAAATATGTACCAGGCCGTCCTGGTGAACGCCAATGTCGACGAACGCACCGAAGGCGGCAACGTTGGTCACCACGCCTTCGAGGATCATGTCGGGGCGCAGGTCCCGGATCTCTTCCACGCCTTCCTTGAACGTTGCCGTCTTGAATTCCGGCCGCGGATCGCGTCCGGGCTTTTCCAACTCTTTCAGGATGTCGGTGATCGTCGGCACGCCGAACTTGTCATCGGCATAACGTGCCGGCGACACGGTCTTGAGCAGCTTGCCGTCGCCGATGACTTCCTTCACGTCCTTGCGGATGTCGGCCAGGATCTTTTCAACCAGCGGGTACGACTCCGGGTGCACCGCGGAGGCGTCAAGCGGGTTGGCGCCATTCATGATGCGCAGGAAGCCCGCCGCCTGCTCGAAGGTCTTGTCGCCGAGCCGCGGCACGGCACGCAGGTCGGCGCGGGAAGCGAACATGCCTTTCATGTCGCGGTAGTTGACGATGCTCTGTGCGACGCTGGCGTTCAGGCCGGACACCCGGGCCAGCAGCGGCACGGACGCGGTATTCACATCGACGCCGACCGCGTTGACGCAGTCCTCCACCACCGCGTCGAGGGAGCGCGCGAGCTGGCTCTGGCCCACGTCATGCTGGTACTGGCCGACGCCGATCGATTTCGGGTCGATCTTGACCAGCTCCGCCAGCGGGTCCTGCAGCCGGCGTGCAATGGAGACGGCCCCGCGCAGCGAAACGTCGAGCTCCGGCAGTTCGCGCGAGGCGAATTCGGAGGCGGAGTACACCGAGGCACCGGCTTCCGACACCACGATCTTCGTGAGCATGAGCTCCGGATGCTGCTTGATCAGGTCCTGGGCCAGCTTGTCGGTTTCGCGCGAAGCGGTGCCGTTGCCGATCGAGACCAGCGCGACATTGTGCTTGCGGCAGAGCTGCGCCAGGGTGTGCAGGGAGCCATGCCAGTCGTTGCGCGGCTGGTGCGGGAAGATGGTGGTGGTGTCGACCACTTTTCCGGTGGCGTCGACCACCGCCACCTTGACGCCGGTGCGCAGGCCCGGATCGAGGCCCAAGGTCGCGCGCGGGCCCGCCGGCGCCGCGAGCAGCAGGTCCTTCAGGTTGCGCGCAAAGACGTTGATCGCCTCGACTTCCGCCCGTTCGCGCAGGCTGGTCATCAGCTCGGTCTCGAGGTGCATGAACACCTTCACCCGCCATGCCCAGCGCACCGTGTCGGCCAGCCACTTGTCCGCAGGACGGCCCTGGTTGCTGACACCGAACCGGGCGGCGATACGGCCCTCGCATGGATTGTGCGGCGCGTCCCACTTGGG
Source organism: Noviherbaspirillum sp. (assembly GCF_036563305.1). Taxonomy (GTDB): domain Bacteria; phylum Pseudomonadota; class Gammaproteobacteria; order Burkholderiales; family Burkholderiaceae_D; genus Noviherbaspirillum. The sequence goes on from NZ_DATCMQ010000010.1 coordinate 98,750, forward strand.
CTTTTCCTCCTCGCTGTCGAGACGCAGGCTGACATTCAGGATTTCTTCCCGGCGTCCGCGAAAGAGCGCCAGCGCGCGGTGCGAAGGGATGGTCGAAATGGTTTCCGAATAGTCGAAATAGTCGGCGAACTTCGCGCCTTCGTCCTGCTTGCCTTCGACCACCTTGGACTCGACCACGCCGTGTTCGGTCAGGTACTCGCGCAGGTTCTGCAGCAGGGTGGCATCTTCGGCGAAACGCTCCATCAGGATCTGGCGTGCACCGTCGAGGGCAGCCTTGGTATCCGGCACGCCGGGATTGTCGCCGTTGGCCGTGCTGAATGCCGGCTGCAGGTATTTTGCTGCTTCTACTTCTGGGTTCAGGGACGGGTCTGCAAGCAGGGCGTCGGCCAGCGCCGTGAGACCGGCTTCCGCCGCGATCTGCGCCTTGGTCCGGCGCTTCGGCTTGTACGGCAGGTACAGGTCTTCGAGCCGGGTCTTGTCCTCGGCGTGGACGATCGCCTCCAGCAGTTCCGGCGTCATCTTCCCCTGCTCCTCGATCGACGCGATGATCGCCGAGCGGCGGTCTTCCAGGTCCCGCAGGTAACGCAGGCGCTCTTCGAGCAGGCGCAGCTGGATGTCGTCCAGGCCCCCGGTGGCTTCCTTGCGGTAGCGCGCAATGAAGGGCACGGTTGCGCCTTCGTCCAGCAGGGCGATGGCAGCGGCAACCTGGGCCGGCTTGGCGGCAAGCTCGACGGCGAGGCGTTGTTCGATCGATGGCAGCATGAATATGAAGAATGAAGAAAAACAAGCGGGTGATGATACGCAATTTCTTCGGACGCGCCAGTCTTGACAGCCCGAAAATACCGCACCGCTGCAACGCTACCCGCGCTGGTCGAAAACGCCGCCCGTGACCCGCTCGATGCCCGCCAGGTCGCGCCAGCTCTGCACGCGGGAAAAACCGTCGGCCGCCAGCATTGCGCGCACCGCGGCCGCCTGGTCGTAGCCGTGCTCCATCAGCAGCCACCCGCGCGGCAGCAGGCGCGCAGGGGCGCCCGCCACGATCCGCCGCAACGCACCGAGCCCGTCGCCGTGGTCGGTAAGGGCGTCGATCGGCTCATGACGCAGATCGCCCTGCGAAAGGTGCGGGTCGCCGGAGACGATATAGGGGGGATTGGACACGATCACGTCGAAAGCGACGTCCGGCACCGCGGCGTACCAGTCGCTTTCGATGAAATGCACGGTTACGGCGTGGCGCTCTGCATTGCGTGCGGCGACGCGCAGTGCGGCCACGCTTGTGTCCGCTGCGGTCACCTGCGCGTCCGGACGCTCGTGCGCGATGGCCACTGCGATCGCTCCCGAGCCGGTTCCCAGGTCGAGCAACCGGCCGCCTTGCGGCAGATATTGCAGTGCCAGCTCGACCAGCAGTTCGGTCTCCGGGCGCGGGATCAGCACCTCGGGCGTGGTGTGCAGCATCAGTCCGAAGAACTCCCGTTCACCGACCAGGTAGGCGATCGGCTCGCCGTCGATGCGTCGCTGGAAGAGCGCCGCCACACGCCGCGCGTCTTCCTCCCCGAGCGGCTGCTCGGCGCGGGTAATCAGCTGCACCCGGCTCAACCGCAAGGCATGGGAAAGGAGGACGCGGGCTTCCAGCGGATCGAGCGGCGGCTTGTGCAGCAGCGCGCCGATGCTGGTGCCCGGGGCAATGTGCAACACGTTCAGCGGCTTTGGCGGAATGCGGCCCAGAACAGGACCAGCAGCAGCAGGATGAACCAGGCGAACGACCACTGCGGCACCGACAGCCCCAGCACCGGCGCGTACTCGGCCGAGCAAAGGCCTTCGGCCTTGAACAGGAAGGGCATCAGCTCGGCAGTCGGAATCCGGTTGAGCGAGGTTTCGAGCGGGTCGATCCCGCAGGAGACCGATGGATGGGCCTTCACCCACAGGTGCCATCCGGCGATGCCCGCGCCGGTGACCGCGCCGAGGGCGCCGAGCAGGGCGCCGGCCTTGGTTGCGCCGCGCGGCAGCAGTGCAAACACCAGGCAGATCAGTCCGACGGCGATGAAGGCGTAGCGCTGCAACACGCATAATGGGCAGGGCAGCATGTCCTTCACATGCTGCAGGTACAGTGCAAATCCCACCAGGGAAAATGCGATGATGGCAACGGAGAAGAGGACGGGTCTGGAAGTCTTCATGGTGTTACTTGTCGTTAAGTTATGCCGTTTGAACAAGCAACCGGCGATAAGTTCCTGCGGTCAACTTTCCTGATTATGCCTCTTCCGCGAGCGCGGCAAGCTGCTCGGCCTGGTGCTCCGCCAGCAGGGCATTGGTCAGTTCGTCGAGGTCGCCGTCCATGATGAAGTCGAGCTTGTACAGCGTCAGGTTGATGCGGTGGTCCGTCATCCGGCCCTGCGGGAAATTGTAGGTGCGGATGCGCTCGCTGCGATCGCCCGAGCCGACCAGCGACTTGCGCGTCGCCGCCTCCTTCGCCTGCTGCTCGCGCAGTTGCACGTCCTTGATGCGCGCGGCGAGGACCTTCAGCGCCGATGCCTTGTTCTTGTGCTGGCTGCGGTCGTCCTGGCATTCGACCACGATCCCCGTCGGCAAATGGGTGATGCGCACTGCGGAATCGGTCTTGTTGATGTGCTGGCCGCCGGCGCCGGAAGCGCGGAAGGTATCGATGCGGATCTCGGACGGGTTGATGTTGACGTCCTCCACCTCGTCGGCCTCCGGCATCACCGCGACGGTACAGGCGGAGGTGTGGATGCGGCCCTGGGTCTCGGTGGCGGGCACGCGCTGCACCCGATGGCCGCCGGACTCGAACTTGAGACGGGAATACGCGCCAAAGCCGATCACGCGGACGATCACCTCCTTGTAGCCGCCGATTTCCGATGGCGACTCCGACACCATCTCGACCTGCCAGCGGTTGCGCTCGGCATAACGGGTGTACATCCGCAGCAGGTCGCCGGCGAACAGCGCCGCCTCGTCGCCGCCGGTGCCCGCGCGGATCTCGAGGTAGATGTTGCGCTCGTCGTTGGGGTCCTTCGGCAGCAGCATCTTCTGCAGGTCGCCCTGCAGCTGCTCGATGCGCGCCTTCGCCGAGGCGATCTCTTCCTGCGCAAGCTCCTTCATGTCCGGATCGGCCAGCATTTCCTGCGCTGTCTCGATGTCCCTGCCGGCCTGCACATAGTCGCGGTACAGCGACACCAGCGGCCCGAGTTCGGCATGCTCGCGGGTCAGCTTGCGATACTGCTCCATGTCGGCGGTCACGCCTTCCTGCATCAGCAGGTTGTTCACCTCTTCCAGCCTTTCGGTGAGCTGGTCGAGCTTGGCGAGCATTGAAGGTTTCATCAGTTTTTTTCCGTTTGAGATGCGGGAGGCGCCGCCCGGGCGCAGCGGCGCGCCGGCAGCACCGGCAGGGGGAGGGGCGCTAGCGCTTGGTGCGGAACAACTGCGGCAGCAGGGCGGCGAGACGGGCGCGGTCGTCGCCCTGGGCGTTGTGCAGCGCCTGCTGCGGGCCGTGCAGGAACTTGGCGGTGATGCCTTTTGACAGCGCATCCAGCACGGTCTCGATGTCCTCGCCCCGTGCCAGCAGCTTGCGCGCGCGGTCCACTTCCGCCAGCCGCATGGCTTCGCTGCTGTCGTGCAGCTCGCGGATGACCGGCACCACGGCACGGCTGTCCATCCAGTGCATGAAGGACTGCACCCGCGTTTCGATGATGGCTTCGGCCTGTGCGACTGCAGCCTGGCGGCTTTCGACACCGGTCTGCACCGCGCTGCCGAGATCATCGACGGTGTACAGGAAGACGTCGTCGAGGCGTGCGACCTCGGACTCGATGTCACGCGGCACCGCGAGGTCGACCATGAACATTGGCTTGTGCCGGCGGGCCTTGATCGCGCGTTCCACCATGCCAAGTCCGATGATCGGCAGCGAGGAGGCGGTGCTCGACACCACGATGTCGAATTGCGCCAGCGTGTCGGGCAGGTCGGCCAGGCGTATCGCCCTGCCGTTGAAGCGGTGGGCCAACGTCTCGCCGCGCTCCAGCGTGCGGTTGGCGATGGTCAGCGATTTCGGATTCTGCGCGGCGAAGTGGGTGGCGCACAACTCGATCATTTCGCCGGCGCCGATGAACAACACGTTCTGCTCTGCGATCTTGTCGAAGATGCGTTCCGACAGGCGTACCGCGGCGGCGGCCATCGACACGCTGTGGGCGCCGATCTCGGTGGTGGTGCGTACTTCCTTGGCGACCGCGAAGGTGCGCTGGAACATCTGGTGCAGGTAGGTGCCGAGTCCGCCGGCCGCTTCGGCCCGCCGCACGGCTTCCTTCATCTGGCCGAGGATCTGCGCCTCGCCCAGCACCATCGAATCGAGGCCGGAAGCGACCCGAAAAGCATGGCGGACCGCATTATCCTGCGGCAGCGTATACAGGTAGGGACGCAGCTCGCCGTAGGGCAGCTTGTGATATTGCGCGAGGAAGCGGGCCGTCGTGTCGATCGCGGCCTCCACGCCGCCGGGCACGCGGCTGGCCGCGTAGAGCTCGGTGCGGTTGCAGGTAGACAGGATCGCCGCTTCGTCGGAGGCGCCGGACGCCACTGCGTTGCCGAACCACGCACGCGCCGCCGCCACCGCCTGACCGATCTGGTCAGCCGGGAAGGCCACCTTCTCGCGCAGGGAAACCGGCGCGGTCGTGTGGTTGAGGCCTACGGCGAGGAGCTGCATTGCAGGTGGATGGGCATTTTTTTTGGGGCCTCTATTTTATCCCTTGTTGCGGACGGGCACAAAGCGAGGCGCCGTGTTGGCAAATCGGAAGCAGTCGGACGCCGGCGCATGGCAAGCCGTTCCGGCACCCGTTCAGGCTGCCAGCTGCTCGAGCCGGTAGCCGTAACTGTAGACAGGCAAAAGCCGCAATCCGTTCTCGGGGCGCAAGCCGAGCTTGGTGCGCACACGGGAGACGTGGGTATCGATGCTGCGGCCGTCCATTTCCTGTTGGCCAGGCCAGACCGCCTCCTGAATGAAGGCCCGCGACAATGGCCTGCCGAGATGGCGGAAAAACAGCAGCGCGAGGTCGAATTCCTTCTGCGTCAGGTCGATTGCCGCCCCGTTCTTCGTCGCCTGGCGTGATGTCGGATCGAAGGCATAGGCGCCGAAGGATTGCAGGTGTTCGCGATCCGGCGCGGGATGGAAGCGCCTCAGGAGCAGTTTGACGCGGATTGCCAGTTCTCTCCGCCGCACGGGTTCGAACAGGTAGTCATCGGCCCCCGAGGCAAGGGCCGCGAACAGCGCGTCCTCGTCGGCGCGTGTGCCCACGACCAGCAGCGGCAGCGGCCGCCCTTCGTGGCGGCGCCGTTGCAGGGCATCGATGAGCTTGCCGGAGAGTGGCAGGCCGGCAACCAGCAGGTCGCAGGCATCGGCATCGAGCGCTGCCGGGATGCCGGCTTCATCGTGGACTTCGCAGGCATGGCCGGCGGCGCGCAGCACGTCGCCGATCAGTCCGGCATCGCTGCTGTCCCTGGTCAGGATGGCAATTCGCATGAGGGTCGCGGTCGAGGCTGTCAGTAGGCGGCGAGGCTCCGGCGTTGCTCCGGGATGGACGGGCGTTCCCGCCGGAGGCTCTCCGGCCGCGATCATGCCACGATTCCCGCCGCTGGTCCGGTCAGGCCGTCACCGGACGGCCGTCCTCCCCGGCGATGTCTTCGTCGTGCTGCAATCCCGGGTTCAGCAGGCGGCTGAGATCCTCCCCCATCATCGGTCGCGCCAGCAGGAAACCCTGCGTCTGGTCGCATTGCAGTTCCTGCAACAGCTTCAGCTGCTCGGTGGTCTCGACGCCTTCAGCCACTACTTCCATCTCCAGCGCGTGCGCGAGGCGGATGATGGCCGACACGATCGAACGCGACTGCTTGTTGCCTTCGGCCAGGGTGCGGATGAAGGCGCGGTCCACCTTCATCTGGTGTACGCCGAATTCCTGCAGATGACTCAGGCTCGAGTAGCCGGTGCCGAAATCGTCGATCGCCAGGTCGAAGCCTGCCGCCTTCAGCTTGTCCACCGTCTTGCGTGTCTCTTCCGCATTCTCCATCGCCGCCGACTCCGTGATCTCGAACATCAGCAGCGACGGCGCCACGCCGAACCTGCCGGTGATGCCCAGAATATCGTCCACCAGGTTCGGCGAGCGCAGCTGGATCTGGGACAGGTTGACAGCGATCCGCGTGACTACGCGCCCGCGGTCCTGCCAGTCGCGAAGCTGCCGGCACACCTGCTCCAGCACCCAGTTGCCGACGGCGACGATCTGTCCCGATTTCTCGGCTACCGGGATGAACTCCGCCGGCGACACCATGCCAAGGTCGCCGTGTCGCCAGCGCAGCAGCGCTTCCGCACCGACGATCCGGCTGCCGGTGCGATCAAACTTGGGTTGGTAATGCAGGAAGAACTGCTCCTCGCGCATCGCCGTACGCAAGCCCTGCTGCAGCGTGATCGTGCGCAGGGTTGCTTCATTCATCGCGGTTTCGAAGAAGCGGAAGTTGTTGCGGCCGTTGCCCTTGACGACGTACATCGCCGCGTCCGCATGGCTGAGCAGCACATCGACGTTGTCGCCGTCGTCCGGGAAGATGCTGATGCCGATGCTGGGCGAAATCGCCATCGTGGCGCCGGGCAGCTCGAAATGGGACTTGAATGCATCGAGCAGCTTCTCAGCGATCTGCGCGGCGACCTCGACGCCAGGGATGCGGTCGACGAAGACCACGAACTCGTCGCCGCCGAAACGGGCTACCAGGTCCTCCTTGCGCACGGCATTCTGCAGCCGCTGGGCCAGTTCCTTCAGCACGGCGTCACCGACATTGTGCCCAAGCGAGTCGTTGATGGCCTTGAAGCCGTCCAGGTCGATGAAATAGACGGCGAACCGGTTGCCGCTCTCCCGCGATGCCGCGATCGCCGCCTTGATGCGATCGGAAAGATGGGTGCGGTTGGGCAGGCCGGTCAGCGCATCGTGGCTGGCCTGGTGCTTCAGTCGTTCCACCAGCAGGTCGGTGCTGCTTTCATGGCGCGAGTCGAGCACTGCCAGCACCACCGTGATCGCCAGGATGCTGAGCGTCGCACCGCCGACGGAAATCGCCAGCCAGCTGGTGTTGACGCCGGTCGCGGCGCGACAAACGGAATCGATCGGAAACTGCGCGGCGGCCATGCCCGTGTAATGCATGCCGGTGATGGCGATCCCCATCAGCACCGCCGCGCCCAACCGGCGCAGCCAGAGCAGCCCGGGCCTGGCCGTACGCAAGGCGTGCGCCATCCACAGTGCGGCGATGGAGGCGACGATCGCGATGACAATGGAAGCAACAAGGATGGTCAGCGTGTATTCGATCTCGGGCTGCATGCGCAGCGCCTCCATGCCCGTATAGTGCATCGCGGCGATGCCGAGTCCCATCAGGATGCCGCTGCTGCACAGGCGCAGGAACGACAACTCGCCCCGGGTGACGAGGTCGAGCGCAAAGTAGGCGACCAGCGTGGCGATCAGCAGTGAATAAAAGGTGATCGCCGTGTCGTAGCCGAGCGGGATCGGCAGCGAAAAGGACAACATGCCCACGAAGTGCATCGACCAGACGCCAAGTCCCATGGCGATCGCCCCGCCCACCAGCCAGTAGAAGCGGCGTGCGCTGTTGCGCAAGGTGGCGATGCGGCCCACCAGGTCCAGCGTGGTGTAGGAAGCGGTGGTCGCGATGAACAGCGATGCGAACACCAGTGGATAGCTATAAGTCCCTTGCAGCATGATTCATTTTCCGCCAGCGCGGCGATGATGACAGTATTGCAACCGTGCCGTGCGGGAGCACGCGAAATGCCGCCAGGCTCGTTGGCGGGCGGCGCGGGTATGCTGCTCCGGCGGTTGCTGATCTTTTAACGAAAGGGCTGTGCCCAGATTGGATCGGGCGTGGGATCCGAACAAAGCGCTGCGTAGCGACCTCAGGCCGGCGACGATGAGGGCGGCCCGAGGATAATGAAATGTTTCCGTAACGCAGGTATTAGGGTATGCGAAGTCCCGCTTCGCGTCCATCGCTTTCCTGATTTAAGTTTGCAATCGGAGCGATTGGCGTTTGATGCCGGCCATCGCGAGCGGGACCGCGCGGGAAAGAATCGCATGAGGAAAGCGAGCCCGGTCGATCGGCGCGTCCAACACGTGCAACTTCGAAAATGGAGCGAATGAGATCGGATGACGCAAAAACGAAAAAGGGCTCAGCCTAAGCTGAGCCCTTTTAATCTTGGTGGCCCGGGGCGGAATCGAACCACCGACACAAGGATTTTCAATCCTCTGCTCTACCGACTGAGCTACCAGGCCAAGGCGCGCAAGTATAGCAAAGCTATCGAATTATGCAAGGCCTTTGAAAGTGGAGCCCGCTGTCACCCGCTATAATGGGCCGCACTTCTGCTTCTTTTCTCCGGCTCCAGGACTATGCAATCACAAGCCACGGTGTGTGTCATCGGCAACGGCGCGGTCGGCAAGGCCGCGGCGCTTGCCTTCGCGCAGGCTGGTCTCGATGTCGCGCTGCTGCAGCCGCCGGTGCACGCCGCTGCTGCTGCCGGCGGCGCGGACTGGGACCTGCGCGTCTATGCGTTGAACCAGGTGGCGCGCTCGCTGCTTTCGTCGCTGCGGGTCTGGCAGGCCCTTGATGCGTCTCGGGTCGCGGCGGTTGACGCGATGGACGTGAAGGGCGACGGCGCGCAGCCCGGCAACCTCGTATTCGACGCCTATGGCGCGCGCACCAATGCGCTTGCCTGGATCGTGGAGGACCGCAACCTCAACCAGGCGCTGGACGCTGCGCTGCGTTTCGCGCCCAGCCTGCGCATGGTCACCGGCAGCGCTGTCGCGCTGCGGCAGCAGTCGGACCGCGCGGTGGTCACGCTTGCCGACGGCACGTCGATCGAGGCGGCGCTGGTGGTCGGGGCGGATGGCGCCGAGTCGTGGGTGCGAGGCCAGTGCGACATCGGACTCGACTACCGCTCTTATGGACAACAGGCCGTGGTGGCCAACTTTGAATGCGAGAAGCCCCATGGCGGGGTTGCGTGCCAGTGGTTCACCTCCAGTGACGGCGTCGTTGCGCTGCTGCCGCTGCCGGGGCAAAGGCTTTCGCTGGTATGGTCGGCACCGGAAGCCCTGGCGCAGTCGCTGCTGGCCGCGCCTGTTGCGCAACTCGCCGAACGCCTGACGGTCTTGTCCGGCCATCGCTTCGGTCAGCTGAAACCGCTGCAGCCGGAGGCGGCGAGAGCCTTCCCGCTGCGCCTGGTACGTCCGCATGCGATCGTCGCGCCGCGCGTCGCGCTCGTCGGCGACGCGGCCCATGTCGTGCACCCGCTCGCAGGACACGGGATGAACCTCGGGTTTGCCGATGTCGAAGCGCTCGTGCGCATCGTCGTCGGGCGCGAGGCGCATCGCGACGCCGGTGACGAGCGGGTACTGGCGCGCTTCGGACGGGCGCGCAAGGAAGACATCTTCCTGATGCAGTTCGCCACCGACGGACTCGAGCGCCTGTTCGCAGCCGATCTCGAACCGGTGCGCCTGCTGCGCAACGTTGGACTGAACCTCGTCAACAGCCTGCCAGTCTTAAAACGAGCATTGATTACCCAGGCAATGGGAAAGCGTTAGCACCTCCTCAAGGAAAACAGCAACATGATCAAACTGACCAGAATCGCCGCCGTGCTCGCCTTTGGCTTCGCCGCCGCCGGCGCCGCTGCCCAGAACTCCCCGGAAGTGGCCATCAAGAAGGCACTCGAGCCGCGTCTCGGCGAAGGCGTGAAGATCGACTCGGTGACGAAGACGCCGTACGCGGGCCTGTACGAAGTGCGCATCGCCGGCGACATTTTCTACACCGACGCCAAGGGCGACTACATGTTCCTCGGGCGCGTGGTGAACACGAAGACCTTCGAGGACTACACCCGGGCGCGCATCGACGAGATCAACAAGATCCGTTTCGCCGACCTGCCGCTCGACTCCGCGCTGAAGATGGTGAAGGGCAACGGCAAGCGTGTGATCGCGGTGTTCGAAGATCCCAACTGCGGCTACTGCAAGCGTTTCCGCCAGACGCTCAACGAGATGGACAATGTGACGGTCTACACCTTCATGTACAACATCCTGTCCGAGGACTCGGTAACGAAGTCCCGCAACATCTGGTGCTCTTCCGACCGTGCCAAGGCCTGGGACGACTGGATGATCCGGAACCGGCAGCCGGAGGCTGCTCCCGCCAACTGCAGCACGCCGCACGAAAAGGTATTCGCGCTTGGCCAGAAGCTGCGCGTCACCGGTACGCCGACCATCTTCTTCACCGACGGCACCCGCATTCCCGGCGCGGTGGACGCCAAGGCCCTCGAAGCCAAGCTCGCCTCGATCAAGTAGCGCATCCGAATCGCCAACATCGCCACACCAGGCGCGTCCCTCGGGACGCGCCTTTTTTTTGATGCGAAACAGGGTTTCTCGACGCGCACTATAATCGGTTTTCCCCTATGGAGGAGACCATGTACAACGCGATACTGCTCGACAAGAATGAAGACGGCAGCACCAACGCGCGGCTGACCCAGCTCGACGAGGCGCAACTGCCCGCCGATGGTGACGTGACCGTGCGTATCGACTATTCGACGATCAACTTCAAGGATGGCCTTGCCATCACCGGCAAGTCCCCGGTGGTGCGCAAGTGGCCGATGGTGCCGGGCATCGACGGCGCAGGCGAGGTGCTCTCATCGTCGCATCCGGACTGGAAGGCGGGCGACGCCTTCGTGCTCAATGGCTGGGGCGTGGGCGAGGTCCACATGGGCTGCCTGGCCCAGCGCGCCCGCCTGAAGGGCGACTGGCTGATCCGGCGTCCGCCCGGCATGTCGGCGCGCAGCGCCATGGCGATCGGCACCGCCGGCTATACCGCGATGCTGTGCGTGATGGCGTTGCAGGACCATGGCGTTGGCAGCGACAGCGGCGAGATCCTGGTGACCGGCGCGTCGGGTGGCGTAGGCAGCGTCGCAGTGGCGCTGCTGGCCGCCGCCGGTTACCGTGTCGTCGCCTCCAGCGGCAAGCTGGACGAGGCCGACTACCTGACATCGCTGGGCGCCGCCGAGGTCATCGACCGCTCACAGCTGTCGGCCGCCGGCAAGCCGCTGCAGAAGGAACGCTGGGCGGGCGTCGTCGATTCGGTCGGCTCGCATACGCTGGTCAACGCGCTGGCCCAGGTGCGCTACGGCGGCGCGGTTGCTGCCTGCGGCCTGGCGCAGGGGCTGGACCTGCCCGGCTCGGTTGCGCCCTTCATCCTGCGCGGCGTCAGTCTGCTGGGCATCGACAGCGTGATGGCGCCGCGCGCCAGGCGCGAAGAAGCGTGGCGTCGCCTGGCACAGGAGCTGCGGCCGGAGGCGCTCGAGCGCATCACGACCGAGATCGGCCTGGCCGAGGTGCTGCCGCATGCCGCCGACATCCTGCAGGGCAAGGTGCGCGGCCGCCTGGTAGTGGACGTCAGCAGGTGACGCCGATCCCGCACATCGGCGCGTTCACCGGCATCCTGCTGGCCGCCGGACGCGGCCGGCGCTTCGACCCGAGCGGCGAGCGCGACAAGCTGATGGCGGCGCTGGACGACGGTACGCCGGTTGCGGTGGCTGCCGCCCGCAACCTGCTCACCGTCCTGCCGCATGTCGTGGCCGTGGTGCCCGCCGGCTGCGAGGCGCGCGCCCGGAGCCTGGAGGCAGCCGGCTGCAGGGTCACCGTGTGCGCGCATGCGGACGACGGCATGGCGGCGTCGCTGGTCCATGGCCTGCGCGCATCCCTGCATGCCCAGGGCTGGGTGATCGCGCTGGCGGACATGCCCTGGGTGGAACCGGCGACGATCGCTTCCCTGGTGGACGCGGTGGACGAGGGCGCGCATATCGCCGTGCCGACGTGGCAAGGCGAGCGCGGCAATCCAATCGCCTTCAGCCGCGGCTACCTGCCGGAGCTGCTCGGCCTGCGCGGCGACGCCGGCGCGCGCAGCCTGCTCAAGACCTGGCCGGTAACCGAGGTGCCGACCGCCGACGGCGGCATCCGCCGTGACATCGATACCGCTGGCGATCTTGCCCGGGGAGCCGATGCGTGAAAGGCGGGGAGCGATACCCGGTACACTAGCGTTTTTCGCCAGTCACGCCTTCATGAATTCCCGACTTTCCGATACCCGCCTGCCCGCCATGCTGGCGCTTTGCGGCATGCTGCCGTTCGTGCTGCTGATGCTTGCCTGCTGGGTGGTGGATGCGGAATGGCTCGGCTTTTTCATCCGTGGACAGCTGGCCTGGGGCATCGCCATCCTGTCCTTCTCCGGCGGGATACACTGGGGCGCCGCATTCACCCGCGATGACCTGACGCCGGAACAAACCCGCAGTGCACTGGTCTGGGGAATTCTGCCGGTGCTGATTGCCTGGGGCAGCACGCTGGCCGGCGGCTTCGGCTTCGCGATGTTGATGGCGGGTTTCGTGCTCGCCTATCAGGCGGACAAGCGCCAGTTCGGCTGCTACCGGCTGCCCGCCTGGCTTCTTGCGCTGCGGCTGAAGCTCACCGCAGCGATCGTGTTCATGCTCGCGCTCACCGTCATCGCCGCCAATATCAGAGGTTAGGAATCGCATGAGAAATGCCGTCAACTACATCGTGGTCCCGAAGGACCTGTCCGCCCACCTGTTCGAGGTTACGCTGACCGTCGATGCCCCCGACGCCGACGGCCAGGTCTTTGCGCTGCCTGCATGGATACCGGGCAGCTACATGATCCGGGAATTCGCGCGCAACATCGTGCGCATCGCCGCCGAGTCGAACGGCGAGCCGGTGGCACTCAGGAAGCTCGACAAGCATACCTGGCAGGCCGCGCCGTGCAGGCGCAGGATCACCTTGCGCTACGAGGTCTATGCCTGGGACCTGTCGGTGCGCGCGGCCCATCTCGACCAGACCCATGGTTTCTTCAACGGCACCAGCCTGTTCCTGTCGGTGCGCGGCAAGGAGGGACTGCCGCATGTCGTCGACATCCGTCGTCCGGAAGGCGAGGCATACCGCCAGTGGCGGGTTGCCACCGCAATGCCGGAACTGAAGGCACGGCGCTACGGCTTCGGCACCTACATCGCCGCCGACTATGACGAACTGATCGATCATCCGGTGGAGATGGGCGACTTCACGCTCGCCAGCTTCAAGGCCCATGGCGTGGCCCATGACGTCGTCATCACCGGGCGCGTGCCGAACCTGGATATCGGCCGCCTCGCCGCCGACCTGAAGAAAGTCTGCGAAGCCCAGATCGCGCTGTTCGAACCGCAAAGCCGACGCGCGCCGATGGACCGGTATGTATTCATGACGCTCGCTGTCGGCGACGGTTACGGGGGCCTCGAACACCGTGCCTCGACCGCGCTGATCTGCTCCCGCAACGACCTGCCGGTGCTGGGGCAGAAGGAGGCCGGCGACGGCTATCGTACCTACCTCGGCCTGTGCAGCCATGAGTACTTCCACACCTGGAACGTCAAGCGCATCAAGCCGGCGGTGTTTTCGCCCTACGACCTCCGTAGCGAGGGCTACACTTCGCTGCTGTGGCTGTTCGAGGGATTCACCAGCTATTACGACGACCTGATGCTGGTGCGCAGCGGCTTGATGGACGAGAAGCAGTATCTGACCGCCATCGCCAAGACAGTGAACGGCGTCCTGCGCGGCAGCGGGCGCAGCAAGCAGAGCGTCGCCGAGTCCAGCTTCGACGCCTGGGTCAAGTACTACCGGCAGGACGAGAACGCGCCGAACGCGATTGTCAGCTATTACACCAAGGGTTCGCTGGTCGGCCTTGCGCTCGACCTCACGATCCGCATTGAGACGCGCGGCCGCAAATCGCTGGACGACGTGATGCGCGCCCTGTGGCAACGCTACGGCCGCGACTTCGCGACAGCAGGACGCGGGCTGGCCGAGGACGAGGCGCGCGCCGTGTTCGAGGAGGTCACCGGACTCAAGCTCCGGCGCTTTTTTGAGCGCTACGTGCACGGCACCGACGATCTTCCGCTCGACAAGCTGCTGGCCCCGTTCGGCATCCTGCAGGCCGACAAGCGCAAGGATGCGAAGGCGGCGCTTGGCATCCGGACGGCCGGCAATGGCGGCGACTGCAAGGTGGCAAGCGTGTATGAGGGGTTTGCCGCGCACAGGGCGGGCGTCTCCGCCGGCGACGTGCTGATTGCCGTCGACGGCCTGCGCGTGACGGCGGCGAATCTCGACAAGCTGCTGGCGCGCTATCGCATAGGCGATGCCATTGCGCTGCATGTTTTCCGGCGCGACGAGCTGATGGTTTTCACCGCGGTACTGATGCCGGACGACACGCCGCGCCTGGCGTTCGAGTTGCAGGACAAGCCGGTCGCGGCGCTCCGCCTGCGCCGCGACTGGTTGTCGCCGGCACGATAGGGCGGGCGTCTCCTGTCGGCGAGCGCAAGTCTGGGATAGGCGGGGTGGCACGCGGGTTGCGTGTGCAGCCGGCACCGTCTGCCGGCGCCTTGATTATTCCGGAAGCGCGCGCTTGCCGCGCTGTACCGGCTACATGCGATTGTCTTTTTTACCGGTAGAACGGGCGTCGGACAGCAGCCGTCCCCTGACGACCAACACCAAAAACAGGACAGGAGCGCACATGAACCAGCAGACCTCCGGCTACCTTGGCCGTACCCTCGTCTCCGGCACCATTGCCGGTTTGGCCACTGCCGCCACCGCCGCCCTGGCGGGCAAGCGGGAGACCACTTCCTATCTCGCGCCGGTCAACGCGACCAGTCACATTGCCTGGGGCGACATTGCCGCGACCCAGGACGGGCCCTCACTGAAATACACGCTGACCGGCTTCCTGCTGAACCACGCGGCAACCATTTTCTGGGCCGCCGCCTATGAAAAGCTGGTGGAGCCCCGCGCAGGCGACCGCGACGACGGGTTGATGAGGCCGGTGCTTGGCGCAGTCGCGGTGACCGCCGGAGCTTACGTCACCGATTACTACCTGGTGCCGCGGCGCTTTACACCGGGATGGGAGAAGCGGCTGTCCGGCCGCTCCCTGGCGGTGATCTACGGCGCCATGGCGCTGGGCCTGGTTGCCCGGGGGCTGGCGCAACGCCGACGCACCTGATCCTGGTGCCGCCGTCGGTGCCGGCTATGCCGGCGGCAAGCGGACAGCGTTTCAGGACGAAAACAGGCGTTGCAGTTCGACGCCCGGCTCCGGCGCGCGCATGAAGGTCTCCCCGACCAGGAACGCATGGACGTCGGCGTCGCGCATCCGGCGGACATCGTCGGCATTGCGGATGCCGGATTCGGTCACGACGAGCTTTTGCGGCGGGATGCGCGGCAACAGCCCGACCGTCGTGTCGAGCGACGTCTCGAAGGTGCGGAGATTGCGGTTGTTGATGCCGATCAGCGCCGTTTTCAGGCGCAGGGCTGCGTCCAGCTCCCCGGCATCATGCACTTCCACCAGCACGTCCATGCCCAGCTCATGCGCGCAGGCTTCCAGCTCCGCCATCAGGCCGTGGTCGAGCGCGGACACGATCAGCAGGATGCAGTCGGCGCCCCAGGAGCGGGCTTCGTAGACCTGGTAAAGATCGACCATGAAGTCCTTGCGCAGCACCGGCAGCGCGCATGCCGCGCGCACCTCGCGCAGGTAAGCGGGCTTTCCCTGGAAGAATTGCACATCAGTCAGCACCGATAGGCAGGCTGCGCCATGGTCGGCATAACTGCGTGCAATATCCGCGGGGTGGAAATCGGGGCGCAGCACGCCCTTCGACGGCGATGCCTTCTTCACCTCGGCAATGACGCCTGCGCCACCGGCGCCGATCTTTGCCCGCAGTCCGGCTTCGAAACCGCGCAGGGAGCGCCGTGCCTCGTGGTCGCTTTCGACTTCACGACGCAGGCTTGCCAGGTCGCGGTATTTCTTGGCGGCGGCAACTTCGTCCGCCTTGACGTCGAGGATCTTGTTGAGGATGTCGGACATGGTCAGTTGGCGCCGCCGAGTTTCTGCGTCGCCTGGATGAATTGGTTGAGCTTGCTGCGCGCGGCGCCGGACGCGAGCACCTCGCGCGCCTTCAGCAGTCCGTCGCCGATGGTCGGTGCCAGGCCGGCGGCATACAGCGCCGTACCGGCGTTCAGCACGACGATATCGCGCACCGGCCCCGGCGTATTGTCCAGCGCTTCCAGTACTTTCTGTCGCGACTCTTCCGCGCCCGCCACCTTCAGGTTGCGGCTTGCCACCATCTGCAGGCCGAAGTCCTCCGGATGGATCTCGTATTCGCGGATCTCGCCATCGACCAGTTCGCCGACCATGGTCGCCGCGCCGAGCGAGACTTCGTCCATGTTGTCGCGGCCCCAGACCACCACCGCGTGCTGCGCGCCGAGGCGCTGCAGCACGCGCACCTGGATGCCGACCAGGTCCGGATGGAACACGCCCATCAGGATATTGGGCGCGCCGGCCGGATTGGTGAGCGGTCCGAGGATATTGAAGATGGTCCGTACGCCCAGTTCCTTGCGCACGGCGGCCGCATGCTTCATCGCGGAGTGATGATTGGGCGCGAACATGAAGCCGATGCCGGTTTCCTCGATCGACTGCGCGACCTGCTCCGGTTTCAGGTTGATGTTCGCGCCAAGCGCTTCCAGCACGTCCGCGCTGCCGGAAGACGAGGACACGCTGCGGCCGCCGTGCTTGGCGATACGTGCTCCTGCCGCGGCGGCCACGAACATGGAGGCGGTGGAGATGTTGAAGGTGTGCGCGCCGTCGCCGCCGGTGCCGACGATGTCGAGCAGGCCGCGCGTATCCTTCAGCGGCACCTTGGTCGCGAACTCGCGCATCACCTGTGCTGCGGCCGCGATCTCGCCGATGGTCTCCTTCTTGACGCGCAGGCCCATCGTCAGCGCGGCGATCATGAGCGGGGACATCTCGCCGCTCATGATCCTGCGGAACAGGGACAGCATCTCGTCGTGGAAGATCTCGCGGTGCTCGATACAGCGCAGCAGCGCCTCCTGCGGGGTGATCTGCATAGGGGACTCCGTTGGGTGGCTCAGACGCTCAGGAAATTCTTGAGCAGCGCATGTCCGTGTTCGGACAGGATCGATTCGGGATGGAACTGCACGCCTTCGACCGCGAGGCTCTTGTGGCGCACGCCCATGATCTCGCCGTCGTCGGTCCACGCGGTCACTTCCAGGCAGTCCGGCAGCGTGGCGCGTTCGATCGCCAGCGAGTGGTAGCGGATGACCGTGTACGGGTTCGGCAGGTCCTTGAACACCCCGGTGCCGTTGTGATGGATAACCGAGGTCTTGCCGTGCATGACCTGTTTCGCCCGGATCACCTTGCCGCCGAACGCCGCGCCGATTCCCTGGTGGCCGAGGCAGACGCCGAGAATCGGCAGCTTGCCGGCGAATTCCTTCAGCACCGGCACCGATACCCCCGCTTCATTCGGCGTGCAGGGGCCGGGAGAGATGCAGATGCGGTCGGGCTTCAGCGCCGCGATCTGCTCCAGCGAGATCTCGTCGTTGCGAAAGGTGCGCACATCCTCGCCGAGCTCGCCGAAATACTGCACCAGGTTATAGGTGAAGGAGTCGTAGTTATCAATCATCAGCAACATGTCACAGCTCCCCGTCCAGTCCGTCCTGCACCTGTTCCGCTGCACGCAGCACCGCGCGCGCCTTGTTTTCGGTTTCCTGCCACTCCATCTCGGGCACAGAATCGGCAACTACGCCCGCCGCGGCCTGGACGTACAGCATGCCATCCTTGATCACGCCGGTGCGGATCGCGATCGCCAGGTCCATTTCCCCGCCGAAGGAGAGGTAGCCGCAGGCGCCGCCGTAGATGCCGCGCTTGGTAGGCTCCAGCTCGTCGATGATTTCCATCGCGCGCACCTTGGGCGCGCCCGAAAGGGTGCCGGCCGGGAAGGTGGCCTTCAGCACATCCAGGTTGGACAGTTCCGGCTCGAGCATGCCTTCGACATTGGAGACGATGTGCTGCACATGCGAGTATTTCTCGATCACCAGCTTGTCGGTCACCTGCACGCTGCCGGTTTCGGCGATCCGGCCAATGTCGTTGCGCGCCAGGTCGATCAGCATCACATGCTCGGCGATCTCCTTCGGATCGGCCAGCAGCTCCTTCGCCAGTTGCGCATCCTTCTCCGGGGTTGCGCCGCGCGGACGGGTGCCGGCCAGCGGCCGTATCGTCACCTTGCGCCTGCCGTCGTTGCCCTGCTCGTTGCGCACCAGGATCTCGGGCGATGCACCGACGATCTGCATGTCGCCGAAGTTGTAGAAGTACATGTACGGCGACGGATTCAGGGACCGCAGCGCGCGGTACAGCGACAGCGGGGCGTCGACATACGGCTTCTTCAGGCGCTGGCCGACCTGCACCTGCATCAGGTCGCCCGCCATCACGTATTCCTTCGCCTTCTCGACAGCCTTCAGGTAGTCCGCCTTTGCAAATTCCCGGATGGTCTCGGTGCGCACGGAGCCCGATGTCACCGGCACGTCGACCGCGCGGCGCAGCATCGCGCGCAGATCCTTCAACCGCTGGCGGCCCTTCGAGTAGGCCTCCGGGCTCGCCGGATCGACGTACACAATGAGATAGAGCTTGCCCGACAGGTTGTCGATCACAGCCAGTTCTTCGGTGACCAGCAGCTGGATGTCGGGCAGGCCAAGGTCATCGCGCGGCGTGGAATCGGCCAGGCGCTTTTCAATATGCCGGACGGCGTCGTAGCCGAAGTAGCCAGCCAGGCCGCCGCAGAAACGCGGCATCCCGGGGCGGATCGCCGCCTTGTAGCGCGCCTGGAAGGCGGTGATGAATTCGAGCGGATTGCCTTCGTGGGTTTCCACCACTTCGCCGTGCTTCACCACCTCCGTACGGCCGCCGAAGCTGCGCATCAGGGTCGACGCCGGCAGGCCGATGAAGGAGTAGCGGCCGAAACGCTCGCCGCCGACCACCGATTCAAGCAGGAAGGTGTTCTTGCCGGTGTTCTGCGTCTGCGCCAGTTTCAGATACAGGGTCAGCGGGGTTTCGAGATCGGCGAAGGCTTCGGCGATCAGCGGGATGCGGTTGTAGCCTTGCGCGGCCAGCGATTTGAATTCGAGTTCGGTCATGGTTCTCTCCGGGCGCTATTGTAGAACGATGGCCAATAGCGGGGTGGATTTCAAAAAACGTTGCTGACGTGGCAAGTGCAGGGCACCGGCGGTCAGCGGCGATCGGGGTCAGTTGGACCAGGATTGCCAGCGTCGCCACAGCCAGGCCTCAAACAGACCGGGTGTGCATGCTTTACGTTTTTTTCCGAGAAACATGAGGGTGGATTCAGACCGAAATGAGTTGGGCTGCTTCAAGCAGCGTGGAAACTATACCATCCGTATCGACGTTGTGTATAGGCTCGCCATGGTTGTACCCGTAAGGGACGTTCAGCACCCGGCACCCGGCCGCGCGTGCCGCCTCGGCGTCGTTCGAGGAATCCCCGATCGCCACCACCTGGGCCGGCAGCAGGCCGAAGTCCTCACATACCTTGAGAAGCGGGTAGGGATCCGGTTTCTTTCTCGGCAGGGAGTCGCCGCCGTAGAGAATCTCGAAGTGCCCGGCCAGTCCGGTTTTTTCCAGCAGCGGCCTCGCAAAGCCGATCGGCTTGTTCGTCACGCAGGCCAGGCGCAGGCCTTTTTCACGCATCGCGGCAAGGCCTTCGCGCACGCCGGGATAGACGGAGGAATGCACGCCGTTGATGTCGACGTAATGCCGGCTGTAGGAGGCGAGGGCGGCCTCGAAGTGCTCCTCCACACGCGCCGCATCGTAGTCGAGCGCAAGCACGCGGCGCATCAGGTTCTCGGTACCCTTGCCGACGAACAGGGAGATCGTGTCGATATCGGTCGGCGCCAGCCCCAGGTCGGCGCGCATCCTGTTGACCGCGACCAGAAAGTCGGGCGCGGTATGCACCATGGTGCCGTCGAGGTCGACGATCGCGGCGCGGATTCCGATCAGGCCGGTCATGCCTGCGCCAGTTCTGCGCGCATCGCGTCGATCACCGTCTTGTAGTCGGGCTTGCCGAAGATGGCCGAGCCGGCGACGAAGGTGTCCGCGCCGGCTTGTGCCGCCTGGCGAATGTTCTCGACCTTGATGCCGCCGTCCACTTCCAGCATGATGTCCCGGCCGGACTCGTCGATGCGCCTGCGCACCGCGCCGATCTTCTTCAATGCTTCGGGTATGAAGGACTGGCCGCCAAAACCGGGGTTGACCGACATGATCAGCACAATGTCCAGCTTGTCCATCACGTGGTCGAGGTAGTGCAGCGGGGTGCCCGGATTGAAGACCAGTCCTGCCTTGCAGCCATTGTCCCGGATCAGTTGCAGCGAGCGGTCGATGTGCTCGGACGCTTCGGGATGAAAGGTGATGATGTTTGCGCCGGCCTTGGCGAAGTCCGGGATGATGCGATCAACCGGTTTCACCATCAGATGCACGTCGATCGGCACCTGCACATGCGGCCGGATCGCCTCGCACACCAGCGGTCCCACCGTCAGGTTCGGCACATAATGATTGTCCATCACGTCGAAGTGGATGATGTCGGCGCCGGCGGAAACGACGTTGCGGACCTCTTCCCCGAGGCGGGCGAAATCGGCGGAGAGTATGCTGGGAGCGATGCGGAAGTTGGGCATGACGGGCTGGATCGGAAATGATCCGCTATTTTACTTTCGTCCAGCCGACGCGTGTTGCAAGCCCTGCCGTTTTCGTGTGCAATGGGCAATCGCCGCCAAGTAGTCATAAAAATAAGGAATCCTGCATGCCTGCCTATGAGTTCAGCGTGACGGTCCGCACCAGGTACATCGAGGAGCAATCCGATCCTGACCGGTCCAGCTACGTGTTCGCCTATACCATCACCATCCGCAATACCGGCACTGTCGGCGCGCAGCTGATTTCCCGCCACTGGATCGTCGTCGACGGCAACAACCGGGTCGAGGAGGTCCGCGGGCTCGGCGTAGTCGGACACCAGCCGCTGCTCAAGCCGGGCGAACAGTTCGAGTACACCAGCGGCACCGCGCTGGCGACACCGCAGGGGTCGATGACCGGCACCTATTTCTGCGTCGCCGAAGACGGCGAGCGATTCGAGGCAAGCATTCCCGAATTCATCCTGTCGTTGCCACGCACCCTGCACTGACCTAATCTTTGGCCTTGTCCTCCGGGTCGCGCGGCTTTTGAGCCGGCGGCTCGGGTTTGCGGCCCGAGAACATCGTCCACCAGACGATGAATATCAGCAGAAACAATGCAACGCCAGCTTCCAGCATCAACAGCCACATATCCCCGGTCCCCATGTCATTGATACGCAAGAGTCTACCTGCAACTGCCACGGCAGTCTCACTCCTCCTGTCCGCCTGTACCTCGACGCCTCCCGCGCCGGTCGCCGTCCCGCCCCGGGTTGAGCCGACGCCGGCTCCCGCTCCGGTCATCCCGGAAGTCCGCAAGCCCGTGCTTGCGCCGGTGGCTTTTTCGACACTGCCTGGCTGGAGCCGCGACAAGGTGAGCGAGGCCTGGCCGGCCTTCATGACATCGTGCGAGACCCTGGTCCGTAAACAGGACTGGGCAGAGCCTTGCAAGGTGGCCCGCGATGTCGACGGCGGCAATGAAAAGGCGGTGAGGCTGTTCTTCGAATCGTTCTTCGTGCCCCATCAGGTGTCCAACGCCGACGGGACCGACAGCGGAATGGTCACCGGCTACTACGAACCCCTGCTGCGCGGCGCCCGCAAGCGCGGCGGCCCATACCAGGTGCCCTTGCACCGGACGCCCGAGGACCTCTTGACGATTGATCTCGCGCCCGTGTACCCGGAGCTGAAGTCGATGCGCTTGCGTGGACGCCTCGTGGGGAACAAGGTCGTGCCGTATCCGACCCGGGCGGAAATGACGCGGGCGGGCATCCTCAATGGCCGCGAGCTCCTGTGGGTGGACGACGCGGTGGAGGCCTTCTTCCTGCAGGTACAGGGTTCCGGCCGCGTGCAGCTTGCGGACAGCAAGGAGACGGTGCGCGTCGCCTACGCGGATCAGAACGGCCATCCCTACAAGTCGATCGGCCGGTATCTGGTCGACAAGGGGGAAATGACGCTCGACCAGGCATCTGCCCAGAGCATCAAGGCATGGTACAAGGCCAACCCGTCGCGCCAGCAGGAGCTGCTGAACGCCAACCCGAGTTACGTATTCTTCAAGGAGGAGAAGCTCGCCGACCCCTCGCGCGGCCCGAAGGGCGCCCTCGGTGTGCCGCTGACGCCCCTGCGCTCGATCGCGGTCGACCCGCAATTCATTCCGCTCGGCGCACCGGTTTTCCTTTCCACGACTCAACCCGCTTCCGAGACGCCCTTGCAGCGTCTGGTGATGGCGCAGGATACCGGCGGCGCGATCAAGGGAGCGGTGCGCGCCGACCTGTTCTGGGGCTTTGGCGCCGACGCTGGCGAAAAGGCCGGAAAGATGAAGCAGCGCGGCGCGATGTGGGTGCTGCTGCCGAAACAGGCGGCGCCGGCTTCGAGGTAAGCGATCCTCGCACGGCGTTACAATCTTCATCCCAATTCAGGAGGAGCGAACAAATGCATTACGAAAACATCGTAGTCGAGACCACGGACAAGGTAGGCGTGATCCGCCTCAACCGTCCCAAGGCACTGAACGCCCTGAACGACGCGTTGATGGACGAGCTCGGTCAGGCACTGGGTGCGTTCGACGCCAACGACAGCATCGGCTGCATCGTCATCACAGGCAGCGAAAAGGCATTCGCTGCAGGAGCGGACATCGGTGCGATGGCGGACTACGGTTATATGGATGTCTACAAGGGCGAGTACATCACCCGGAACTGGGAGCAGATCCGGAAGGTGCGCAAGCCCGTTATCGCCGCGGTCGCCGGATACGCGCTGGGCGGCGGATGCGAGCTGGCGATGATGTGTGATTTCATCATTGCTGCCGATACCGCCAAATTCGGCCAGCCGGAAATCAAGCTCGGCACGATCCCCGGCGCGGGGGGCACACAGCGCTTGCCGCGCGCGGTCTCGAAGGCCAAGGCAATGGACATGTGCCTGACCGCCAGGATGATGGACGCAGCTGAAGCCGAGCGGGCAGGCCTGGTTTCACGGGTCGTGCCGGCCGATCGTCTTCTCGAGGAGGCGCTTGCCGCAGCCGCGACGATTGCCGGCATGTCCTTGCCCATCGCCATGATGGTCAAGGAGTCGATCAACCGCGCGTATGAATCGACGTTGAATGAAGGCGTGCATTTCGAACGCCGCCTGTTCCACAGCACCTTTGCCACTGAAGACCAGAAAGAGGGCATGCGCGCCTTCATCGAGAAGCGAGCGCCGCAATTCCGTCATCGTTAATACTCGGTAATGCAAAGAGTGAAACGTCGAGTGCCGACTGAAAAATTTCGTGCACGGTGCTTGACGCACTCTTTCCGGCCCGGCATAATCTCGTTTCTCTGCTGCTGACGAACAAAACGATTCGCAGCGACGGCGCCGGAAGGTGCAGGCGGACAGATCTTTAACAAGTAACAGCCGATAAGTGTGGGCGCTTGGTGGAGTGCGGCGATGAGAGATCATCGTA
>NZ_DATCMQ010000014.1:0-537780 GCF_036563305.1 Noviherbaspirillum sp.
CGCGTAAGCGAAGTAGGCGCCGAGCATGTAGAAGCTGGCATGCGCAAAATTGAGCACGCCCATCATGCTCAGGATCAGCGTCAGTCCTGACGACAGCATGAACAGCAGGAGCCCGTAGCTCAGGCCGTTCAGCAAGGTGATAGCAGCGAATTCCATGTTGGCCCCGGGGCGCGCAGAGGCGGCTCGCAGGCACCCGCAGGTGACCGCCGCCGGCAGGCGCGCAGAGAATGTTTCGATGGGAACGGGTGCGGCGCAAAACCCCGCACGCGCGCATGAGGACGAGCGCTTATCCCGGACGCTTCATCTGGCAGGAGGTCGGCTGCGTTGCCACATGCCGCTCCACCTTCTGGTCGGTTTTCCAGCCGAACCCGGTGTTCTCCTGGTCGAACTTCACGTCCTTGCCGTTGACCTTCGTCCAGGTGGCCACATACAGCGGCTGCTGCAGCTGGTGGTCGGTCTTGCGCATCTCCACCTCGCCGTTAAGGCTGGTCACCTTCATGCCTTCCATCGCCAGCGCGACCTTGATCGGATCGATGCTCCTGGTCTCCTTGATCGCCTTGGAGAGCATCGCGACACCGGTATAGGTCGCCGACATGTAGTAGTCGTCGTTGTACTTCTTCTTGAACGCCTCGACGATGTTCTGGCCGGTGGCGCCGGGCCCGTTGACGTTCCAGTAGCTCACTGTCTTGACCCGGCCTTCGCCGGCCGCGCCCATCGCGGTCGGCACACCGGTGGTCGCGCCGTAGTAGGTGTAGAAATTCGCTTCGAGCCCGGCATCCTTGGCTGCCTTGATCAGCAGCGCCAGGTCGGTGCCCCAGTTGCCGGTGATGACGCTGTCGGCGCCGGATGCCTTGATCTTTGCGACATAGGGCGAGAAATCCTTCACCTGCCCGATCGGGTGCAGGTCGTCGCCCACGATCTCAACGTCCGGTCGCTTGCGCTTCAGGTATTCCTTGGCGGCCTTGGTCACCTGGTGGCCGAGCGCGTAGTTCTGGCCGATGATGTACACCTTCTTGATGCCCTTGTCCTTCTCCATGACGGAAGTCATCGCTTCCATCTTCATGTCGGAGTTCGCATCCAGCATGAAATGCCAGAAGCTGCACTTGCTGTTGGTCAGGTTGGGATCGATTGCCGCATAGTTGAAGAAGACGATCTCCTTGCCCGGATTGCGCTCGTTGTGCTTGTTGACGGCATCGACCAGCGCAAGCGCCGCGCCGGATCCGTTGCCCTGGATGATGTAGCGGAAGCCCTGGTCGATGATGGTCTTCAGCACGACCAGCGACTCCTGCGGGCTGCCCTTGTTGTCGAACCCGACGACCTCGATCGTGTGGTCGCCCGCCCATTTGTCCTTGTTGGCGATCTCGGCTGCGAACTGCCAGCTCTTGAGCGTGTTCTGCCCGATCGGCGCGAACGGCCCGGACAGCGGGTCGATGAATGCCATCCGGACGGTGTCGGCGAACGCCGCGACTGGGCCGGCCATGAGAAGAACGGCGGAGGCGGCCAAGGCCGAAGAGCGAAGCGAGAGTTTCATCTGGTATCTCCTGAGGTAGTTATCGTGGTTGCTGCGGTAAGTGCTGCGCTGGTGACTGCGCTGGTGACTGCCATCTCAGGCGCCAGGCAGCGTGTAGTGTCTGAGCTGGTCGCGAATCTCGTTCTTCAGGATCTTGCCGGTGGCGCCGACCGGCAATGCATCGACGAAGACGACGTCATCGGGTGTCCACCACTTCGCGATCTTGCCGTTGTAATGCGCGAGCAGCTCGTCCCTGGTCACGCTGCCGTCCGGCTTGCGCACGACGACGAGCAGCGGACGTTCGTCCCACTTCGGATGGAACACGCCGATGCACGCCGCCTGCTTCACGGCGGGATGCGCCATGGCGATGTTCTCGAGGTCGATGGAGCCGATCCATTCGCCGCCCGACTTGATGACATCCTTGCTGCGGTCGGTGATCTGTATGTATCCCTCGACGTCGATGGTCGCGACGTCGCCGGTGACGAACCAGCCGTCATCCAGCGCCGCCTTGTCCGCAGTCCGGAAATAGCCGCTGGCCACCCAGTGCCCCCTGACCTGCAGGTTGCCGCAGGTCTTTCCATCCCACGGCAATTCACTTCCGCCGTCGTCGACAATCCGGACATCGACCCCGTAGATGACGTGGCCCTGTCGCCGCAGGATCGCTTCCTGCGCTTCGCGGGGCAAGTGCAGGTGATGGTGCTGGAGGTGGCAGACGGTGCCGAGCGGCGACATCTCCGTCATTCCCCAGGAATGCACGAGCTCCACCCCGTAGCGCGTCCGGAACACCTTCATCATCTCCGGCGGGCAGGCCGAACCGCCGACCAGCGCCCGACGGAAGCTCGTGAACGCCAGCTGGTTCTGTTCGACGTACTCGAGCAGGCCATGCCATACCGTCGGCACCCCTGCCGAGAAGGTCACTTTCTCCTGCTCGAACAAGGCATGGAGCGACTTGCCGTCCAGCGCCGGCCCGGGGAACACCAGCTTGGCGCCGGTGAGCGGTGCCGAATACGGGATGCCCCAGGCGTTCACATGGAACATCGGCACGGCCGGCAGCACGACCTCGCGGCCGGAGATGTTCAGCGCATCGGGCATGCAGGATGCGTAGGTGTGCAGAACTGTGGATCGGTGCGAGTAGAGGACACCCTTGGGATTGCCGGTGGTGCCCGAGGTATAGCAGAGCGTCGCGGCGGCATTCTCGTCGAACACGGGCCACCTAAAGTCATCCGCGTTCTGCGCGATCAGCTCCTCGTAGCACAGCAGGCCGGGAATCCGCGCCCCGGCGGGCATGTGAGCCCGGTCCGTCATCGCGACATAGCGCTTGATCGTCGGGCAGCGCGCGGCGACCGATTCCACCAGGTGAAGGAACGTCAGGTCGAAGAAGAGACAGCCGTCCTCGGCATGATTGATGATGTAGGCGACCTGGTCGGGATGCAGTCTCGGGTTGATCGTGTGGTTCACCGCCCCCGAGCCGGAAATGGCGTAGTACAGCTCCAGGTGGCGGTAGCCATTCCAGGCCAGCGTGCCCACCCGGTCGCCCATCCCGACGCCGAGGGCCTGCAGTGCGGACGCCAGTTGGCGCGCGCGCTGGTGGCATTCGCGGTAGGTGTACCGGTGGATGTCGCCTTCGACCCGCCGCGAGACGATCTCGTTGCCGCCGAAGTGGCGGTCCGCATGCTGGATGAGGCTGGAGATCAGCAAGGGCTGCTGCATCATCTGGCCCATCAAGGGGCTCTTTGGGTAATGTGACATCGGTTCCCGGGATTTCGTATGGCGAGCGTTGGTTCTTCCTGCACGGCCGCTTCCTGCTCATGCGCGGCGGCTTCCGCTATCGTGTCCGACGCGACGGCGTGCAGGAGGAGTGTCGGGGATTGCATGTGGAATTGCTATGTTCATTTCCACATCGATTTAGTGATCTTGTGTGTTTAATCCACTTCGTGTCGCGAGCCGCGCGACCATGATCCCGCCGGGATGCGCATGGCACGTCGTGCCATACACGGCCGGCGTGCCGACGGTGGCGCTGCTCGCCACCGCTCCGTGCACCCCACGGCGGTTACGGGACGGACGATGTTCAAAGAGGCGCGCGGCGAGCGATGGCAACGTACGCCGATCTGCGAGGTGAGGCGAGGCGGAGTGAGGTGAGCTTGATACGGTGCGGTGAAGCCGATGAGAGTCGCGGTCATTCGCGTCGCGCGCCGCCCAGGAAGAGCGGCGCATCGGTGCCCCGCCCCACCGACCGCGGTTAAGGCGCTCAGCGCGAGAAGCCGGCCTTGGCGAGCTCCAGGCGGTATTGCTCCCAACCGGAGCCCGGCACCATCTCGTCGCGGCGGTCCCTGATTTCGCCTAGCCGTGCCTGGAGATCCCTCACCGGGTCATCCGTCCTGCCGACGAAGATGCCCTTTGTCATGGTGATGTGCGCGGCCTCGAAGCTCCCCGCCCCCGCCAGCAAGATCATGCGCGTCGGCGCATCCTCGGCCGCGAGTGCGACCACGGCCGGACTGACCGCCTCCGGGCTGAGTCCCTCCAGTTCCTCCGGGGAGAGGACGCCTTCCGTCATTGCCGTCGCGGCGCTTGGCGCGAGCGCATTCACCCGGATGTTGTACTTGGCTCCCTCCAGCGCCAGGGTCTGCATCAGGCCGACCACTGCCATCTTCGCGGCGCTGTAGTTGGCCTGGCCGAAATTCCCGTAGAGGCCGGAGGAGGACGAGGTCATGATGATGCGGCCGTACTGCTGCCCGCGCATCCGCTCCCAGACCGCCTTGGTGCAGTTGACGGCGCCCATCACATGCACATCCAGCACCAGACGGAAGTCGTCGAGCGTCATCTTGGAAAAGCTCTTGTCGCGCAGGATGCCGGCGTTGTTGACCAGGATGTCGACGCGGCCCCATTCACCGGCTGCGCGCGCCACCATGTCCTCCATCTGCGCAAAGTCCCTGACGTCGCCGCCCACGGCCATGGCGACGCCGCCCTCGCGAAGGATGCGGTCCGCGACTTCCCTGCCGGGCGTGCCCGGGCCGCTTCCGTTGATATCGTTGACCACCACCCTGGCCCCGTGCCTGGCGAGGGCAAGCGCGTGCGCGCGACCGAGGCCGCTGCCGGCGCCGGTAACGATGGCGACGCGGCCGTCCAGTTGCTTGTTCATTGCTCTTTCTCCTTGTGGGTATGCGTGTGCGGGCGCCCCCGGCGAGGACGGCGTGCCCCGCTGGATACCATCCCTTGCTCTGCTGGCAGTGTCACGGATTGCAAGGCTATAATCCATGTTGAACAGCACACTTTTGCCGTCTCCACGTGTGTCAATGTGACACACGCGCCTCGGTCGGCCGGCGTGCGGCAGGCACAGCCGCCTTTTGATGCCATGCCTGCACTTGCACGGTGGGCTGCCGGTCATCCCATTCCACACGCAGCAGGACGTTCATGAGCCATCGCATTGAAGAACTTGCCCTCGATCTGGTCGGACTCCTGCACCGGAATGCCACTCTAGAGGAATTCAGCGCCCGCCTTGCCAGGCTGGAGGCGTCTCCTGGCGGAACCGATGAAAAAGCCGCGGCCGCCGCCACGGTGGAGATGGCGATGGCGGTCAAGCGGCGGCTGGAGCAGCACGAGTCCAGCGAGCGCGGGCTGCTGGCGCTGGTCGACTCGGCCAAGGACCTGTCCAGCCAGCTGGATCTGACCAGCCTGCTCAATGCCATCGTGGACCGGGCAAGGAACCTGCTCGGATCGCATCTCGCGTGGCTTACCGTGTACAACGAAGAGACGGCGCAGTTTCGCGTCCTGGCGACGGCCGGCGCGACCTCCTCGGGCACGACGAGGATGACGGTCAGCCACCAGTACGGCATCGCCGGGGTGGTGCTGGCGACGCAGGCGCCGTTTCACACGCCGAACTACCTGCTCGACCAGCGCTTTCCGCACGACGCCGAACTCGACGACATTTTCCGCAACGAGGGCGTGGCAGGGATGGCGGGTGTTCCGCTGCTGCTCAATGACAGCGTGGTGGGCTTGCTGTTCGTCGCCGACCGCTACGACCGCACCTACAGCGCGTCGAGCATCTCCATCCTGAGCGCAATGGCAAGCCACGCGGCGGTCGCGGTCAACAATGCGAAGGCGTTCGAGCAGGCCCGCACGGCGCTGCAGGAGGCAGACCGTGCGCGGGAGGCGCTGGAGCGCTACGCGCGCGGTGTGCAGGACTCCGCCGAAGCGCACGAACAGCTCACCTCCCTGCTCGCGCGCGGCGCGTCGCTGGCCACGCTAGTGCAAACCGTCGCCCAGTTGCTGCAGGGCGCCGTCCTGGTCCTGGACGAAGCCTTCCAGGTCATCGACCGCGCCAGTGCGCCGGGCTATGCCAGCAAGGCCGCGGAAAACTATGCCCCGCACAGCGACCGGAGCGCCGCCATCACGCAGGCCATCCGGGCCAGCCGGCAGGGAGGCCGGTCGGTGATCGCCTGGCGCGAGGACACCGAAGTCTGCCGGGTCGTCGCGGTCATCGGCGGCAGCGACCTGCTCGGTGCGGTCCTGCTGTTCCGGCCCGAGGATCTTGCCGACATCCCGGTCCGTACCTTCGAGCGAAGCGCCAGCGTGATCGGGATCATGCTGCTCTCGCAGGAACGGATGGAGGCAAGCAGGCACAGCGAGGTCGCCGGGTTCCTGCGCTCGCTCATCTCGGCCCACTCGGAGGCGCGGGCCTCGATGCCGGAGCAGGCCAGGCACCTTGGCCTGGACCTTGCCCAGTCGCTGTCACTCATCCTCATCGAGACGGAGCAACCCAAGCCCGACTTTGTCGCCCGCCGCTTGCGCGCGCGTATGCCGCAGGGTGTCCTTCTGGACGAGGTGGACGGCGCGGTCGTGATCGTCTGCGCGACCGCCCGGACAGAGGAGGTCGTGCAGGTGTTTTCGGCGATGGCGGAACGCGAGCTCGGCGGCCCGTACCGCGGCATCCTGTCCAAGCCGATGCAATGGCACGGGGCGGTGCCGGGCGTGTACGGCGCCTTGCGCCGGGGACTGTCGGTCCTGCGCAGGATCGGCGCAAAGGGACGGATCATCGAACAGAATCAGATGGCCCTGTATTCGGTGCTGTTCGAGTCCCACGACCGGGAAAGCCTGAAAGCCTTCATCAACGCGAGCATCGGACCGCTCGTCGCATACGACCAGAAGCGCGGCACGCAGATAGCGGAGACCTTGCTCAACTACCTGGACAGCAACCAGAACGCCAAGTCGACCGCAAGCAACCTGGGCATACACGTCAACACCGTGCGGCAGCGGCTGGCCAATGTCGATGAGCTGCTCGGCCAGTGGAGCAGCTCGAGCCGCGTGCTGGAAATCCATGTCGCGCTGCGCCTGCGCAGTCTGACCGGGTTCGACACCTGACCCGCTGGCGGCGTCGTGCGCCGCACATCGGCCGGCCTGCTCCGAGAAGGACGTCGGATTGCAAGGTCGAACCCGGGCACGAGGCCGGGTTCGATCGCCGTCTTCTGGCCGTTCAGTTGGCGCAGGTGAAGGACGCAGCCCGGTTCACGTCTCCGCTGCCGTTATATTTCGGCCACTTCGGATAGTCGCACAGCGGCCGGGTACGGCCGGGTACGCCGGCTGTGTCGGTCACCACCTGGCTCGCCGGAGCGGCGCCCTTCTCCACCCAGTTCTCCAGTGCGGCGAGCGAGTCCCACGCCGCGTTGAAGGTCGTGCTGGCGGCATGTCCATAACCGGGCACTTCGTAGTACCGGGCGAACTTGCCGACTTCCGACGGCCCCATCCGGCTCTGCAGCCGCTGGTAATAGTCCTCGGTCGCGCGGCTGCTCACCAGGATGTCGGACAGTCCGTGCGCCAGCAGCAGCTTTCCTCCCCTGGCTGCAAACGCATCCAGATTCACGCGGGTGTCCAGCAGGGTGCTCAGCTCGCTGATGCGCCCGCCCCACGGTCCCGGGTTTTCCGGGTCCAGCGTGAGCGAGTTGAAGAGCGGGTCGCGCGTCACCGAATATTTGATCCATTGATCCACCAGGACGCTGACATAGGGCGCAGTGCGCGGCATGGGCATGGCCGGCTGTGAGGTACCGAGCGCGAGGAAGGTGACCGTAGGCTGCAGCGGTGACGGGTTGGACGTGATGCCGAGGTCCGCGCCCCAGACGTTCACCCCTGGATAGCGTGTCTCGCCGCTGGCAAGCGAGAAGTTGAAGCGGGTATCCTGGTCGAGCGATTTGAGGGCGGCGATCTGGGTGTCCGAAAGACAGGTATCGCCTGCATCGGTACCGCCGGCGCAACGCACCGGATCGCCGTTGTGGACGGCGGTGGATGGGTCGAACGTCGCATTGCAGAGCCGTTGATTGCTGATCAGGCCGTCCGTTGCGCCATCGAGACCGTCGCATGCGGCAACGGCGGCGTTATAGACCAGCGCGCGCTTTGCCGGGCTGGGATAGGCACCGGGCTGTGCCAGCAGCCGGGTCACGCGCTGGCCGGCAAGCAGGGCGCCCGTATCGTTCCATGCCGGATACCACGCGATCGCGCCGTCCCAGTCGGCGGGCCAGCGCGTGATTGCCGCGAGCGCCTCGCGGCCGCCGGTCGACCCGCCGGCAAAGTAGGATTTCTCGATCCTGTCCACGCCATACCGGGCCTTGATCAGGTGGATCGCCGCATCGCGGGTCTTCTTCAACGCATCGCCGCC
The DNA here is from genome assembly GCF_036563305.1 of Noviherbaspirillum sp. Classification (GTDB taxonomy): domain Bacteria; phylum Pseudomonadota; class Gammaproteobacteria; order Burkholderiales; family Burkholderiaceae_D; genus Noviherbaspirillum. Next base: position 8,157 of record NZ_DATCMQ010000014.1, read on the forward strand.
GAAATTGCGGGCCGCTTCTTCGTTCAGTGCAAACGATCCGTCCTGCGAGCCATACTCGTTGGCCTGGTGTCCGGAATCGCTGGCAAAGGTCGCGTAGCCGCGGGCGACAGGCCGCAACTGGTCGGCGGGCCCCGCCGGCACGTTGGCGGTGACGCTCGGAATGCTGCCGTCGAATCCGCCACCGCCGAACATGACGACCTTTCGGTTCCACTCGGTCGGCATGGCTACCCTGAAGCGGATTTCCGGCGCGGTCTTGTCGTCCGGCGCAATGCTGCCGCTGACAAGACAGTGTTCGGGGATCGTGTTCGCGCCGCTGCCGCTGGCTGCGACCACCGCGGCGCTGGTCACCACGCCGCCCGAGGTGGGCATGCCGATCGATGCGGCAGGAATGGTCGCGCCCTCGAGCTGTGCACAGGCCGTCGGCAGCAGCGTTGCCGGCGGGGCCGATGTCGCGCTGCCACCCCCGCCACCCCCGCATGCCGTCAGCATCATCACGACCAGGGCGGGGCATGAAACCGGTATTGCAGCCTTCAGATCTTTCATGTTGTCTCCGTTATCAAGTTGGCGCCCGGGCGAGCGCCTTGTTCGTCCCGCGCACCGCGCATGAAGAACGCGGACGCCGACGGCAGGGCTGCCGGCGCAACAGGACGTCAAATGATTCTATGCACGCTGCGGAATGCCTCAATGTGCACGGGAGACATAAAGATGATGCGCTTGTGTCGTCGGCGGCCATCCAGGGCACGACGAAGCGACGGGGTGCGACAGATATCTTTCTCTGCCGAGATATATTGGGGATAGTGGCCGCGTCGGCGGCGCGAAGGGATCATGAAACGGTGTGCGGACGGCGCCGGCGCCGGTGACCTCGGTGACGGTGCGCCGCGGCAGGACCGCCGGCGGCAGACAGTTGAAGGAAACGCGCGGCTCAGTCCTGACCGGCGGAAGGCGAAATCCGCTTGAGGCGCTGGCCGAAGATGCCCCATACGACTTCCACGCCGTCCAGGGTGGCGCACAGTGCCCAGCCGCTGCCTATCCTGCATGGCTGGACCGTGACCCCCAGCTCGCTGCCGACCTGCTGCGCCCATTGCCTCGCGGCGCCTTGTCCCTTGAACAGCTCGTTGCCGTCCACTTCGACGGTGCCTTCGAACACGGGCTTGGAAAATACGCTCATAGGATTCCTTGAATTGTGGCTGCCTGCGACCACGCCGTCTGTCTGGAATGGATGGCGTCGCGGGTACGCAGGATATACCTTTACGATCGATAGCGACGGGCCGCACTGCCCCTCGCCTGGCCTGTTTCCCTCATCATTAACGACAGGGATGTACCAAAGTCGGCTCTCGACGCGATGCAGCCGTGCGGCCGGTTCCGGGAGACACCAGAATCGCGTAACTGAAGGTGGAGCTTAGGCTGGCGCCGGCTCCAAAGCCTTGGCAAGCAGAACCTGTCCATCCTGGCCGTCTAAGCAATACATCACCTGGTCCGCAACCGCAACGAGTGCCACATGCGATTCGCGCGCCATGTCATGCCGCTGATCCACCGATGTTTCCCAGCAGCGCTTCAGAGATCAGGCGAACGATTTGGCTCGCATGGACCGGCTTGACCAGGTGGACGTCGAATCCGGACTTTGCTGTTGCGTTCCGGTCCTCGGCCTGCCCCCAGCCGGTCACGGCCACTAGCGTCATGCCTTTTCCCCAAGCTTGTTCGCGGATCCACCTCGCGACCTCGTTCCCTGTCGCGAACGGCATCCCGATATCCAGTATGGCTACGTGGGGAGGCGCCTCCTTCGCCAACTGCATGGCGGATCGCCCGTCATAGGCAGTGCAGACGGTGTACCCTTCCATGCGAAGTACGTCGCTGAGCAGGTCAGCGGCATCCACGTTGTCGTCCGCTACAAGAATCCTTCCATGACGTGCGGATCTGGATGCCGGCTCCTGCGGAGAGGGATGTGATTCAGCATGCGATTGCAGCGGCAATGTGATCCTGAACCGAGCTCCGCGTCCAGAACCCTCACTATCAGCCTTGACCGACCCACCGTGCAAGCCAACGAGCGTACGCACGACTGCCAGGCCAATTCCAAGACCAATCGTACCCCCGCCGGCCTTTGACTGGCCCTGGTAGAACATCTCGAACACCTGGTCCAGCTTGTCAGGCTCAATGCCGATGCCATTGTCTGTAATCTCGATGGTGGCCTTGCCACCGGCTGCTTCCGCCCAAATGGCGATGCGTCCGCCGGGGGGCGTGAACTTGGCAGCGTTCCCGAGAATGTTGGCGATGACCTGGGTCAACCGCACTTCATCGCCCTGCACGTAAATCGGCGACTGGGGCAGGTTCATGGCGACCTCGTGTCCGAACGGTTCTATCAGCGGCTTGGCGCTTTCATAACCGAGCTCGATCACGCGACGCATATCCAGCGGTTTCAATTCGAGCTCAATCTTGTTGCGGGTGATGCGGCTCAAATCGAGCAAATCGTCCAGCAGCTTGCCCATGTGTGCCGTCTGACGGTCAATGACGGCGCGGGCCTTGTCGATAACTTCCGGCGAGCCGACATGCCGCAGCAGTTCAATGGCGTAGCCAATGGCCGCCACCGGATTGCGCAATTCGTGCGACAGCACCGACAAGAATTCTGTCTTCTGCCGGTTGGCGGTTTCCAGTTCCCTTTGGGTCTGCTTGAGCGACGTAACGTCCATGAAGGCGCCCACCGCTCCACGCACCTGGCCTGCCTTGTCTCTCAAGGGGGATGTATTGACGAGCAGGTTGATCGTCCGCCCGTCCCGAAGCCGCGCCTCGATCTCTTCTCCACGAACATCCAGACCTGTTCGCGCCGTATGCTGCATCGGCAGCTGCTCCAGCGGGACTTCCAACCCGTTGCGAAACGACTGGAAAGGCTGCGCGGAGGTGTCCGTCGCACCAGCCGATATATCCAGATTCGGCTTTATTCCAAGCAGGTCGGCGATGTAAGGCGTGAACATGATGCTGTTGGCCCGGGGATCGCGACTGATGGCTACACCCACCGGCAGCACGTTCAGGATGGTCTGCAGCTCTTCCTGCTGGCGCAACAACTCCTCCCGGACGGCAACCTCATCGCTCACGTCCCGCGCAGTGCCGATGACCATCTTCGGGTCATCGCGGGTGCTTCGGATCACTCTCCCGCTCGACGCAATCCAACGCCAATGACCGTCCTCGCCGCGGGCCCGGAATCGGGCAGCGTAGTCGCGCTCGCCGTCCAGGGCTGCTTCCCACGACGCGGTCACCCCGGGCCGATCGTCCGGATGTACGTCGTTCAGCCAATCGTCAAAACTGGCATGAGCAAATCCCTCTGGCCGGCCGAACATCGGGCCTATGGCGGATGAGTAGAAGACCTCATTGCTTTGAAGGTCCACCTGCCACGTGCCCATGCGTGCCGAGGCCAGTGCGATCTCCAGCCGTACCTTTGCCAAAGTCTCCCGCTCCAGCGCCTGGGACAATTGTTCACGCTGCCGGCTTCGGTCTACGCACGCTCGCACCGCGTAAGGAATGCGCGGATAGTGCTTGGCTGTCTTGGTAATGTAGTCGTCCAGTCCTTCTTTCATGGCACTGACGGCGACTTCCTCGTTGCCGCTGCCGGTAAACATGATGACCGGCTTGTCGGGAAAAAGCCGCTTCATCTCCCGCAGAACTTCCGTGCCACTACTCCAGCGCAGATGGTAATCCGTAATGACGACATCGAACCTGTTGCGCTCGCTCGCCGCCGCAAGCGCCTGCGGGTCCCCAACATGTTCGACCTGCACGCCTTCGATATGCTGTTTCAGCTCGCGCTCGACCAGCGCTCGGTCGTCCGGGTTGTCGTCTACCAGCAAGACAGTGAGGTTTGTCATGTTTCTGTTCACCTCAAGCGCGTCCAAGTTCGATCCAGAAGGTGGATCCCACGCCCGGCGTCGAATCCACGCCGACGCGCCCGCCCATCCGCTCGATGCCCTTCTTGACTATCGCAAGCCCGATCCCTGTCCCCGGAAACTCTTCCTCGCCGTGCAGCCGCTCGAAGACATTGAAGATGCGGGCGAATGCCTGCTCCTCGATCCCGATGCCGTTGTCCTGCACCATAATCCTGATTGCGGAACCGCTGCCATCGGCTACCGCTTCCGCCTTGATCGAAACTGATGCGCGACGGCCGGGCTGCACGAACTTGCATGCATTCGACAGCAGGTTCGTCAGTGCCTGGACCAGTGTAGACCGGTGCGCCTTCACGGCGACGTTCGCATCTGCGCTGATATGGATGGTCGCCTGCCTGTAGGCCGACTCGGATTGCAGGTTCGCCTCGGCCTCTTGCACCGCGTCTCGCACGGAAACATATTCGACTGGGATATCCGCCCGGGACAGTCGCGCGAACTCCAGCAGATCCGATACCATCAGGTCCACCCGTCGCGCAATGGCGTCGATGCGATCAACGTAAGCCGCGAGCGTTGCTGCCTGCACGGTGCCGAAGTCTTGGCGCAGCGCATGGGCGTAGCCCTGGATGGTGCGCAGGGGCTCGCGCAGGTCGTGGGAGACCGAGAATCCAAATGCTTCCAGCGCCTCGTTGGCTTCCTGAAGCTGTCGGGTACGCTCGAGGATCCGATGCTCTAGCTCGGCATTGAGGCGATGAATCTCGGCACCGGCGCGCCGCAAGGAGGTTGCATCTTCGACGATGCCATCGACGGCGTCGTGGCCATTGACCTTGACCCTGACCAGCTTGACCACATAGAAGCGGCTTCCCGTCCTTTTGTCGTCAAATTGCGCTTGGACTTCCGCCGCGTCCAAAGTCTTCTGCAGTGCCGTCAGCTTCTCCCGGATCCTTGCCATCAACGGATGGGAGTTGATATCCGTAGTGCCCGAGTCTTCCGCCAGCATGTTGCGCAACGCCGCGTTCGCTTCTTCAACCTGGCCTTCGAGAGACATGCGAAACACGCCAAGTTGGATGTTCTCCAGCAGGGTCGAAAGCCGGGTTTCCGAACGAATGGCACGCGAGCGTATTTCCGCGCGGTCCAGGCAGGTGCGTACTGCCACCGGCAGACGCGCGTAATGCCGGGGGCTCTTGATCACATAGTCGTCAAGCCCCAGCTTCATCGCTTCGACCGCAATCTCCTGGGTACCAGTGGCAGTGAACATGATGACCGGTCGCTCCGGGTCATATGCCTTGACTCGCTTGAGCACATCCAGCCCGGTGCTCCACCGCATCTGATAGTCCGTAATGATCAGGTTGAAAGCGATCCCTGCCTGCATCTGCTGTTCGAATCCAGCCCGGTCTCCCACTTCTTCTATCTGGCAGCCGGAAAAGTGCCGTTCAAGCTCGCGGCGCGCCAGTGCACGGTCGTCGGGGTTGTCATCCAACAAAAGAATAGTCAGCGTCATCGGGATTTTCAAACACCGCCAGCCACCCGCGGCGCGGTCAGATTAATGTCAAGCCAGTACAGGCCAAGCACGGTCAGCATCCTGACGAGTTCATTGAGCGCAATCGGTTTTTGCAAGTACGAATTGGCGCCGCGCTGGTACGCTTGCCGGATGTCTTCGTCTTGCGCCGATGACGTCAACACCACCACCGGCGTTGTGGCAAACGCGGGGCGGGCGCGTATCCAGTGGAGCACTTCCAGGCCGGAACGTCTGGGAAGCTTCAGGTCGAGCAGGATCAGGGATGGCAAAGGAAATGCCTGCCGGTCCTCGTATGCTCCACTCCCGTCAAGATACGCGACAGCCTCGTCGCCGTCGCAGGCTACCGCCAGCGATGCCTGCAGCCCGGCCTTCCTGACGGCGCGGCGCGTGAGCAGCACATCGTCGGGATTGTCTTCCACGAGCAGAATTGACGGCAATCCAACCCTTTGCAACGCGGCATCCATACTGCTCATCCATTGCTCCTCGGCGCAACCGGCAGTTCGATTGCAAACCTGGTGCCGCCTTCAAGCACGTTGTCGACTTCAACCGTCCCGCCCATCCGCTCGATGGCCTTCTTCACAATTGCCAATCCGATTCCTGTTCCGGGATACTGTTCTTGACCGTGCAAGCGCTCGAACACCCTGAAGATCCGTTCCCGGTGCACTGGATCGATGCCGATCCCGTTATCTGCAATGAGAATCCGAGCCTTCCCGCTGACTGCGACGGTAGAGATGTGAACCTGAGGGTGTTTTCCAGGAGCAACAAATTTTAGCGCATTCGATAGCAAATTGGCTAAGACCTGCACCAGCATGCCTTCATTCGCCCAAACCCGTGGCATGGGCTCCTCGATGGTTATCCGGGCCCCGGTCTCGTTGATTTGCGCCTCCAGGTCGCGCTGCACAGTCTGCATGACACGCCCGACATCCACCTGCCGAAGTTGCAACTCGCTGCGAGACAGGTGGCTGTACGCCAGAAGATCCGTAATGAGGCGATCCATACGCGCAACGGCAGCCTGGATCCGGCTGGTGAACAACTTGCCCTCCTCCGAAAGACGCTCCGACTCGTCTTCCAGCAGTGCGGCAGCAAAGCCCTCCACGTTGCGCAAAGGCGCCCGCAAGTCGTGGGCGACCGTATGGGCAAATCCCTGCAACTCGGCATTGGCCTCGGTGATCTGCTCAGTGCGCTCCTGGACACGCTGCTCCAGCATCTGGTTGGCTTCCAGTAGTTGTAGCCGCGCCGTCCTGAGTTGCTCACTCTCCAAGCGCAGGCGTGCGGCATCCCGCTCGGCAAGGGTACGCAGAAGGATGAGCAAGCCAAACGAGAGTGCAAAGACAGCGCCCACGGCGATCACCAGTTCCTGCCGGGCGCGTTCAACCCGCGATTGTCGCTCCTGCAGGAGGCGCTGCTCCTCGGCCCTGATCGCACCGGCTCTTCCCACTATTGCCGCTTTCTGCTGCCTTCCCGATTCCAGCAGAGCCGGGTCAATCTCAACTCCCTGCAGCTTGAGTTGCAGAACATTCTCAAGAAGAGACACGCGTTGCGCTATCAGTAGCCTCAACTCCTGAATACGCTTCTGCTGGCCGGGATTGTCGGCAGTCAGGGCATGCAACCTGTCCACTTCCTCCGGCACCGCCTCAGCTTCTTGCCGATATGCCGCGAAATGCTCCTCGGCACCAGAAACCAGAAAACCGCGCTGGGCAGCCTCCGCCGAGTTGATCGACGTCAATACCATCTGCAGCCGCTCCAGCACCTCACGCGTATGAACCACCCATTGCCATGAGTCGGCCTCGCGCTGAATACTCTTTGTGACAAATATTGAGGTAACAGCCAGCACGCCGATACTCAAGGCAGTGGCTATCCACAACCAGATTGAGGACCGGGAAAACTGTCGTTGCATGGAGGAATACAAGCTTCGGACGGCCTGGGAAGCGACTATTATCCCCTAGCGACGCCGGCCCTGCTCGACAAGCAAAAGCAGTACCGCTCTATTCTGACTTTCCGGTCTCGATCCTGAGCAACCGTCGAAAGAGAGCAGGCCCGCACTCCTCTCCTGACAAATACCTTTCGTTCGCGAGATTTATAGATGCAATTCGCGCATGGGCTTAAGCCATTGAAGGCGACAAATGGTGGCTTGGATAGGCAGCCCCTCGGAAGAGACGAGCCTTCATGCGTCCAGAATGTCTTTGGTCACTCCGCCTTCTCCTGCCGAAGGACGTAGAATTGCACGCATCCAGCGCGATTTACAAGCAACGCGAAGGCGAACCTGTCAAGTGAAGACGCAACATGCATGTTCTGGTAATTGAAGACAATCCGGATATCGTTGCCAACCTGTTCGGCTTTCTTGAGCCGCTTGGTTACACGCTCGACGTCGCCCGTAACGGCTCCGCGGGCCTGCACCTCGCAATACAAAATAATTACGATGTGATTGTGCTCGACCTTTCGCTGCCGGGGTTGGATGGGGTGGAAGTCTGCCGTCGCCTGCGCGAAGAACATCACAATCCGGTACCCATCCTGATGCTTACCGCCCGGGATACCGAACACGACAAGGTGACCGGCTTGAGCGTCGGCGCGGACGATTACCTCGTCAAGCCATATTCGCTGCTGGAACTCGATGCCCGTCTCAAGGCACTGGTCCGGCGCGTGCGGAATGAACAGGTCCGGCACACGCTGACCTACGATGAGATCGAGCTGGACATGCGTACTGGTACCGCCGCCCGGGCCGGGAAAACCATTGCGATAACGCCGATCGGATACAAGATCTTGCTCGCCCTGCTGCGTCAGGCACCCCGGCTGGTCAGCCGCGAGGCTCTGGAGCGGGAAGTCTGGGGCGACAATCCACCGGAGAGCGATGCGCTGCGCACCCATATCCACGCGTTACGCCAGTCCCTGGACAAACCGTTCGAACGACCGATGCTCATTACCCGAGCCGGCCTTGGCTACCGTTTAGCCCCCGCCAATGCGACCTGATCCCTCCCTCAAGCGCCGCATCGCCCAGTCCTTCGTACTGTTGGCCGCGATTCTCGCGGCCTTTTTCTGCCTGGTTTCCTATACGGCCGTCGAGGTAATCGAATCCGAAGTCATGGACGACCGACTGGAGAAGATCAGCGAAGTGCTGATTGCCCACCATATCCGGCAGCAGCCTTATGAGCCTCCTCCAGGTGTCGAAGTTTTCATCAATGACGACTTGCCGTCCGAACTGCGCAACAGAGGGCCGGGAATCCATGAACTGCTGCTGGAGCAGAGGGAGGCGCAGGCCCTGATCAGCGACGCGAACGGTAACCGCTATGCGGTGGTTCAGGAGATGACGCAGTTCGAACACCTCGAATTCATCATCTTTTCGTCGCTCGGAATCGGTTTTCTCTCCAGTCTTGTGCTGGCAGTGATTCTCGGGTCGGCGACGTCGCGTCGCATCGTCGCTCCGGTCACGGCACTGGCCGACGCGGTAGCTGCAAACAGCCCTTCGTCCACACTGCCGGGCCTCGATAACGGTGACGAGATTGGCGTACTGGCACGCGCATTTGCTCACCGTACTGATGAGCTGCAGCGCTTTCTCATGCGTGAGCGGTTATTTACAAGTGACGTCAGCCACGAGTTGCGCACGCCGCTCACCATCATGCTTGGCGCAGCAGAGCTGCTTACACTGCGTCTTGCCAGCCAGCCGGCGCAGCGCGAAGTTGCCGAAAGAATAAGAAGGACGGCGGCTGAGACTACGGAGCGCGTCGCCGCATTGCTGTGGTTGTCGCGCGCGCCGGAACAGTTGGCTGCCTCGCGTACGGAGATCAACACGGTCATCCATGCGGAGCTGGAGCGCTACCTGCCTCTGCTGCAGGGAAAGTTCGTGCGGTGCGAAATCGAGGAGGCCGGTGCGGTCTGGGTGGACGCCAGGCCGGAACTGGTTGGCATTGCGGTCGGCAATCTGCTCCGCAATGCCATCCAGCATACCGAGCGCGGCAACGTGACTGTCAGGCTTGAGCAAACGCGCGTCGTGGTCGAGGACACCGGCCCGGGATTGCCAGATGCCGTCGCCGAGCGTTTGTTCGAGCGCTTCGTCCAGGGACGCAAGGATTCGACCGAAGGGACTGGCCTCGGCCTATCCATCGTAAAGCGGGTGGCGGAGCATCTGAGGTGGGACGTGCGGTTCGAGCGACCCGACAACGGTGGCAGCCGCTTCATCCTCGACTTCGCGCCTGTCGGCGCGCCGACCGAGACGGCGACATTGCGGTCCTGATATGGCCTTAACGCCTCCTTAACGCCTTGCTGCTTATGCTGCCCCTTTCAGTTACGCGGCAGGCAGCATTTGACCCACCTTACTTCCACCCTTCGGCCTCACCAAAGCCGTGGCGGCTCCGTTTCCCGCCAGAACCGCGGCGCCACGCTCCGCGCACGCCCTTCGTGCAGCGTTGAATCCTGCATTGCGGGTGCCAGCCTTTTCTTCACGCTGTTCGCCAACCAGCGGTTTTGGTTCGCCTGGTCGGCGAGCCAGGACTGGAGCAGGACCGAAAGCTGGCTGCTGACGGTTGTCACTGCGGTGCTGCTTACCGCCGTACATTGTTTGATCCTTGGCGTGGTGGTCGGCAAGAGCACTGCCAAGCCCTTGCTGGCGTCATTGTTCATCCTCACAGCGCTGGCTTCGCACTACATGGGCCGCTACACCGTCTTTTTCGATGCAAGCATGGTGCGCAACATCTTCCACACCGATCTCAGTGAAGCAAGGGAACTGCTTTCTGTCGGTATGCTCAGGGATGTGCTCGTCTATGGCTGTCTTCCCGCTCTGCTCGTGTCGCGCCTCGACTTGCAGCGCAGGACGATGCAGCGCGCATTGGTGATGCGCGCACTTTTTCTGCTGGCAACCATGCTGGCTGCCGGCGTCAGCCTCCTCATTGCCTTCCAGGATCTGTCCGCGCTGCTGCGCAACCAGAAGGAGGTCCGCTATCTCATCACTCCGGGCAACTTCATCGTCTCATCCATACGTGTCGCCGCAGCCGAAACCGAGGAAGCCAAATCGCCACGCCTCCCGATCGGCACTGATGCCGTTCCGGCCGCCAGCTCTCATGAAGGCAAACCGCGCCTGCTCGTCGTCGTCGTCGGTGAAACGGTGCGGGCCGCGAACTGGGGCCTTAACGGCTACCAGCGGCAGACTACGCCCGAGCTTGCTGCAAGCAACGTCATCAACTTCCCCCGCGTCACTTCCTGCGGCACCAATACTGAAGTCTCGGTGCCCTGCATGTTTTCCCCGTACGGCCGGAGGAATTATGACGAAAAGCAGATAAGGCGGCATGAATCGGTGCTGCATGTGATGGAACGTGCTGGAATCAAGACCATCTGGCGCGACAACCAGTCAGGCTGCAAGGGTGCGTGCGAAGGTCTCGAATTTCAGCGGCCGGAAGACAGGCGCGACGCACGCTTGTGCAACGAGGTCCACTGCCTCGACGAGATTCTGCTCGACGGCCTGGAGGCGGAGCTTCACAAGAACCCGCGCGATCTTGTCATCGTGCTGCACCAGCTTGGCAACCATGGTCCCGCTTATTCCCATCGCTATCCCGATACGTATCGCCGCTTCACGCCGACTTGCGACGATCCGGACCTTGGAAAGTGCAGCCGGGAGCAGATCGTCAACAGCTACGACAATGCGGTGCTCTACACCGACCACTTCCTGGCCCAGACCATACGGCGCCTGCAAGGTCAAGTTTCGCACGAGGCCGCACTGATTTACCTCTCTGACCACGGCGAGTCGCTTGGCGAGAAGGGGGTCTACCTGCACGGTCTTCCCTATGCAATCGCCCCGCGGGAACAGACCGAAGTCCCGATGCTGATGTGGCTGTCGCCTGGCTTTTCCGCCGCTTCCGCCGTCGATGGCGCCTGTCTTCGCACGCGTGCGGGACAGCCCGCCAGCCATGACTATCTCTTCCACTCGATGCTGGGGCTAATGCGGGTACAAACGTCAGTCTACGATCCCGCATTCGACGTGCTCTCCGGTTGTCACGACAAGACGGAGGCGGGCACATGACGGACCGCCAGTTCCGGGCATCTATCCTCGTCCTGCTTGCACTTGCTGCACTGCTGATCTGGCTGGGTAGGTTTACGCATGCGGATCTGTATCTCGCCGATCGCATGTTCGATTTCGAGCTCAATGCGTTCCCGCGCCGCAGTCAGTGGTTCTTCGACGACTTCATGCACCACACGATGAAGGCATTCATGCTGGCCATTGCACTGGTGCCGGTCGCGGCACTTCTGGCGGACGCGTTCACCGGCCGTCGGTTGCTCGATAGCAGAACCAGGGGCAACCTGGTGGTTGTCGTGGCATCCGCCCTCCTTGTTCCGGCAGCCATCAGCGCAATGAAGGCAGGATCCATCCATCACTGTCCCTGGAGTCTTTCCCGCTACGGCGGATTCGCCCCCTATCTGCGCATCTTCGACGATTTACCGATGGGGGTGACCGCAGGTCACTGCTTTCCGGCCGGCCATGCTTCCGGCGCGCTGTGGCTACCGTCGATTGCTACATTCTGGCTGCCGGAGCAGCCGGGGAAGGCTTGCGTTGCATTCGCTGCCAGCCTGCTGCCCGGGTTTGCGCTGGGACTGGCCCAACAGGCACGGGGAGCACATTTCCTCACGCATACCCTGTGGTCAGTGTGGATCGCGGTGTTAATCGTCGTCGTGCTTGCAAGGCTGGCCGACATGATTTCACGTCGGGACAAGCTCGCATGACCGCTCTTGGCCAGTGGGTGCCGCCTCGGCGGTCCGCCACCTGAAGTACCAGGTGATATTGACCAGTACTGCCGGAGGCGTACGAGCGCAAAGCTCGAAACTGCATCAGCCCACTTCGCGTGGTCGGTCCTTGAAAGCATCTGCGCGGGTAAGTCGGTACAACACATGCCGCGATAGCGGATGCGTTGGCGGCAGTGCCGGGTGAGCGAATCCTCCTGCGGTATCCTCGCGCATGCCCAGCTTTTCCATGACCGCCCGGGAACGACGATTCTCCGGCACCGTGAAGGATACGATCTCGTCCAGCCCCAGGGCATGAAACCCGAAGTTAAGGCAGGCGCGCGCTCCCTCGATTGCATAACCCTTCCCCCAATGCGGGGCGGCAAGGCGCCACCCAATGTCGCTGCATGGCGCGAAGGGCAGGCGGACAGGGGAATCAAGCTCATGGCGTTTCAGCCCCACAAAACCGGCCAATTCGCGCGTCGACTCGACTTCCAGGGCGAAATAACAGCCCCCGGTACGCGCGAAGAGCCCCTGTTGAAACACGATGAAGGCCTCGACCTCCTCCATGGTCAGCGCTCCGGGCAGAAATTCCGTCACACGCGGATCCGCGTTCAATCTGTAGAACGCTGGCGCATCGTCTGCGCGCCAAGTGCGCAGAATCAGGCGCGCGGTTCGGATCACTTCCATCTTCTTGCTCCTTCTGTCCAAGTTTCAATGCATTCACAGTGCGGCGCGCGCAAGCATGGTTGCGGCAGCATCGATATATCCGGCCCGCTCCTGCCGGCCGTCCCCGGATTGCCGTCATTGCCCCCAAGGTCGCACGTCACGGGCTTGCTCCAGTGTCCGACGTCTGGCTAAGGAAAGGCCTAATGGTGATCGCAATTCAACGACTGCAAACCGGTTGCGATTGGAATGACTCGCCATTTATCACGCGCGGCCGAAGACGGCCCAATGCGAAATGTCGATGTGACGCAAGCGGGTCGAAAGCCTGACTCAAGCCGTGCTGCCAGGCGGCGTCGACCTGGACAAACGTTCAGGCCGCGACTGCATCGTCGGCAAGACGCTCGGTCTTGCGCCCCTTGAAGGCGTCGAAGATGCGCCGGTGCGCGCGGTACGACCATTGATCTTGGCGCTCGTAGTAGCCCTCGACCCACGCCTGAAGGTGCTCAAGCATTGCGTCCTGAGCCTCCTTCGTCTTGTACTTGTGCGGCTCCCACGGGCGCTTTCGATTGTGCTCAAGGCAAGTCTTCAGTCCCGGATTGAGAAAAACCAGCTCCGTGCAGTGCACAGACGTCGCCTCGACAAGCTCGCCGTAACAACCCTCTATGACCCAACGCGCATTCTCGGCAAGGAATGCCGTCAAGGATGCGGCAATGGACTCCGGCGAGCGCTGGACCGCAATCTCGCCAGGTTCCCAGACGATGGAGTCCAAGTCGAGATGGGGCAAGTCGTGCGCTTGGCTCAGGCGCATGGCATACGTGCTTTTACCGGAACCCGAGTTACCGAAAATAAGGACTCTCATCGCTGCCTAACCTGTTCCATTCACAAAGCGTCAGACTTACATGGGCGCGGCCCAATATCACGAGCCACATTCCGCAAGCTCTCCGTGCGGCGCGAATTATTACTGAGACTCGGAATGAAAGACAGGGACGATTATAAAGTGTCGGGACTTTGCTGATCACTGCATCAACCAATACGCTTTGTCCATAGACTGAAGGCGGACTTGCCACAGCATCCGCTGATGGCCGCGAGCCCACGCAAGCCAAGTGGCCAGAGTCGGCGCTAAGCTTGCCGTCGACTACCATGGAAACAGACATTCGACACCCGGGTGAAGCTGCGCCGCGACGCCGTAATCTCTTCGGGCGTCGTCAGGCTTCGCGCCTTGAGTCCAGCATTGGCAGGAATCCGCCCGCAATGAGCCGGGCGCCCTCGAATACCGGGGGAAGGCCGGCGAACTGCATGCGCGGGTCGCGCGTTACGCGCTCCATTCCGCGATCTCTTGCATCTTTATTCGGCCACTCCACGAAGGACATGACAACGGCTTCTTGATCGCTTGCCCCTGCGGCCCTGCGAAATGTCGCGTACCGTTCTGGTTCGAGCCTCGCATCCGCACCGTGGTAGGTCGTGACATCAGGGCCTGATTCGTCCAGCCAGCACTCGACCACCCGGAGCGCTCCATGTTCCTTTACGACCGACTCCGAAATGCGCGCGAGTTCCTCATAGGCCGCCTTATTCTTCCGCGGAACCGGGACGAGGTAACAGTCGATGTAGGTCATCCGCGTAGCTCCCAGCCAGGATACAAACTTGTCATGAAACGCAAAATGCCAGACTAACACGGGGCGCCGTGATTCAACGCACGGCGGGCATCGCAGGCGCCGGCGCCAGTAACAGCTACAGCTGCTTCTCTTCGCAAATACAATGGCCACGCCCGGCCCCGGTACGCGCGGCATTGTCAGGCCGGGCGGAGTTCGACGGTCATTGCAACCCGGATAAGCGCCATGATTCTGAAATGATTCAGAGGGCGGCTACCTTGGTGCCATTGGCCGCGAGGTTGGAGGCACGGGACGGGACCCAAGTCGACTTCCGGTCGTGGCGAACGTGGCCCTTCATCGCCTGAATCCAGAAGCGACACAGCGCGGCGGCGTCTTGCCGGCGTCGTCAGGCGGCACATTCTGCGCCATTTCAGCCGGACGCTCAGGATTGCGGGTCGAACCCGAAGACGCGTAGCTCTTGATCGCACCGGCAGGCCTTCGCAATGCGCGCGGCCCACGCGACGGCCTCCTCGCGCGAGGGCACTTCGAGCACGGTGAAGCCGCCGTCAAGCGGGGGCGCCCACGGGTAGCCGCCCTCGGCCACCGAGCCGTCGGCCGACACCAGCACGGGCGGCACCTTCGCATCGATGCCGCCGCCGAAAACGTACACGCCGGCGGCCTTCGCCTCGTCGATCGCCGCGTGCGAATCGCGCGTCACCGCTTCCCACTCGCTGTCTGGCACGACCATTGCCGCGCTGGGAAAGGAGATCAGGTACTTGGCCATGGTGTGCTTTTCCTTAAGATTGCGAATGAGGACGATGGTGATGACTATCCGTTCGCGGGCGAACGCCAGATCAGGACGACGATGCCGGCAAGAAGAAAGCCGGTCAGGCAAACCGCGATACCAGAGGCAATCCATGGGACATTGACGCCATGACTCTGGAACGTGCCAATGAACAGGCCGCTGATCACACTACCGATCGCGGCCCGACCAAGGAGGGTACGTAGTGCCGCCGCCTTTGTCGTCTTCATGCGCATCTGGCCGACGGCGATCGCGATGAGGCCGCCCCAGCATACGATCACCGAGATCAGTAGCTTCGTCAGTGGGAAATCCATTTGTCGATCCATGCAGGGTGTTGAGACCGTCCAGTGTAAGGCGGGCGTGCATCAGCAGCAACAAACCAAGGACGTAATCCCGGTTGTCGCCGGTCAGCGCGGTAGTGCTTCCGGACGGCTCCGACCCAAGATGGAAGTTTCACTTGCCGCGAATCAGACCGTGGCGCATACGCAATTGGGCATTTCAACCTCGCGTTGTTGATCTTCACGGTCGTCGGCGCATAGCTTGATCGTGCCAGACCTCCCCCCAGGCGAATGGTGCGGCCGGTTCCGGCCAGAGTCGCTGCATGGCGACGGGCGCAAGCCGGCACAAAAGCGGCACCCGCGGTGACGACAGCGCCCTCGGCAGGAAGACGAACCACGGGGATTCAAGCCCGTCTTCCGAAGGGTGGACTAAGATGCTTCGCTCGCGCGCCTGTCAAAGGCCGCACGAGCCGATTCGATCACGTCGAGATTCTGCTCGGCCCACAACCAGACCCCGCAAAAAGCTGTACCAAGGCTGAGCCCCAGATCGGTCAGACGGTACTCCACCCTCGGCGGCACGACAGCGTGCACTGTCCTGATCACCAGGCCTTCACGCTCCATCTCGCGCAGGGTCTGCGTCAGCATCTTTTGACTGATGCCGGTCGCGAGCCGGCCGAGCTGCTTGAATCGCAACTCGCCGTGCTCGGCCAGGACGTCGAGGATGATCATCGTCCACTTGTCCGCGACGCGCGCAATCACCTCGTGCACCAAGGTTTCGACACGGGGATCGAGCTTCTCCGCCTGGGCGAGTTTCTTTTGTGCTTCCAGGTGTTTTTCGAAATCGACGGACATCTCCTGACTCTCTTTCAGTTCGGTTCGACAGCCTGCGGCCCCTGCTCCCGGGCGTCGCTTGGGGCAATGGGACGCGCAGGTCCGACAGGACGCCTTTCCCTTCACTCACCATCCGGTAAGTATGGCACTTTCTGGTGCCTACTTCCTTGTGGAGAGCGTTTTGCCTATGATCGATCCAGCCGCGGTTCACGCGTCAACACCCCTCTTCGACATAGCTCCCTGCGCTGGTCGAAAGAGACTCAACGGACTTTCTTCCAGAAAGGAGATCTGCAATGCCCATTGAAGATTCAACCTCATCTGAACGCACGGCAGCGCGGCAATCGGGCGAGCGCCCGAGCATGCGTGCAAGCGGCAACACGATCCTTATTACAGGCGCTGGTTCCGGCATCGGCAGAGAACTTGCCTGGCGTTTCAATGCCCTTGGCAACACGGTCATCGTGACCGGACGACGCCCGCGGGCACTGCAAGACACGATCGCAGGCCGAAAGAACATGTATGCGATGGAACTCGACGTCGACGATCCCCAGGCGATCAGGACCTTTGCAGCGCGCGTCGCCGCCGAGCACCCCAGCCTCAACGTCCTGATCAACAACGCCGGCATCATGCGCTACGAGGATCTGCGCAAGACGGGCAACCTGCATGATGCGGAGGCCCAGGTCACTACCAACCTGCTCGGGCCGATCCGGCTCACCAGTGCACTCATCGACCATCTCGTGCGGCAGCCGAATCCCGTGGTGGTCAACGTGACTTCCGGACTGGCGTTCGTGCCGCGCGCCGACGCGGCGACCTACAGCACCACCAAAGCCGGAATCCACGTTTATACGCTGGCGCTGCGCGAGCAGCTCAAGGACAGCGTCAAGGTTGTCGAGCTCATTCCGCCTGCGGTCCAGACCGAGCTCACGCCTGGACAATCGACTCGCGAAAACTACATGCCGATCAATGCATTCATGGACGAGGTGATGGCGCTGTTCGGACAACAGCCAGTCCCGGACGAAATCCTCGTTCAGCGCGCCGGTTTCCAGCGCTGGGCGGAACGCGACGGCCGTTTCGAGGAAGCGTTCACAAGGCTCAATCCCCCGCAGTGACAGCGCCGCGAGCGCGCTGGGCGTGGCGGACGACGGCCAGCTGCACCTTAACCATGACCGGTTCGCAGCGGCCGTGCGAACGGATCGGGCCGGAAGTGATGTCAGCGGAGCGTTCCGGATCTCGCCTTCCGTGCGGGCACCAGGTGCTTGTACCCATCCAGCAGCGCCGGTTTCATGCTCTGCAGCAGCCGGATCATTTCTATGTCGGCGGCGGGGCATGCCAGCACGACGCGCCGCTTCACTGCTTCCTCTCCGGAGAGCGGCTTGATGATGGCGTTCCTGAGACCGGCGCAATGCGACCGTGGAACCATCGCCACGCCAACGCCCAGTTCCAGCAGCTCCAGCAGTTCCTCCTCGCGCACCACGCGTGCGCGCACATCGGGCTTGATCTGCCGGGCCTCGAGCAGGCGGTTGTATGTGTCGCTGAAAACGCAGTACGGACGCTCGATGTACGGGACGCCGTGCAGATCGCCGACGTCGACCTGCTGCCTGAAGCGCAGTTCGCTGGTGCCGGGAATAGCCGCAACATAGTCCTCTTCCCAAAGGTCCAGGTGCCATTCGTCGTCTCGCCTGCAGTGCGCCGATACCAGCCGCAGGTCGCACGCCTCGTCGTCGTCGCTGAAACGCAGCCTCACGCCCGGCAGGTGCTCGCACAGCAGTGAGATGAGCGGCGCGGCGCACCGGACGAGCATGTCGGCCTGTATGCGCAGTCGCAACTCTCTCGCCGGCGGCTGCCGGAAGCTGTGCAGGATGGCGGCCGATTCCGCCAGAAGAGCGCGCGCCCGCGGGTACAGCTTGTCTCCGTCGTGCGTGGGGCTCAAACCGCTTTTGGTGCGCGCGAAGAGACGGGTGCCCAGCGATTCCTCCAGGCTCTGCACGGCGGTGCTGACGGAAGGCTGGGCGATATGGCAGCGTTTGGCCGCGCCGGTAATCGACCGCTCTTCGTAGGCAGCGACAAAATACCTGAGGGCCCTGAGGTCGAACATGGCGGTCTCCGTAACAAGTAGAGGGTAGGACGGGACGATCCGGAACAAGCACGGACTGCTGCCACCACGGCGCGGCAACCCGCCTTGATCCATAGGCGGATTATGGATCATTCCACGGAAAAAAATAATATGCCAATGACGTGCCAGCCCTTAAAGTCAGGGCCATTCTCCCATCGCCGGTGCCGTCAGCCCGGATGTGGGCAACGCAACCGGCACCGTCAGGTGCAGTGTCGACATGATCAACAAACTTCTCTTTCTCGCCTTCCTTGCCACGGTGTCGCCCAGCGGCGCGGGGCAGCCCGCCGCTCCCGCGGTTCCTGGGTCAAGCGCGCACGTCGCCGACGCGCCCGCCCGGGTCGGCTTCGCCATCATCAAGACCGCGGGGCTGCAGGTGCGCGAAGGGCTTACCTACTCGGGAGGCAGTCTCTCCAAGATGGTCGAGAGCGCGTTCTCGGCCTTTCTCGTCAAGCATGGCGAGGAATACTTTCTCTTCGATACCGGACTGGGCAGCAAGGTGGCGGAGCAGTACGACGCCGACATGCCGCTGTGGTATCGCCCGTTGTTCCGGTACGAACAGCCTGTCACGCCAGTGCGCGAGCAGCTCGACAAGGCCGGGATAGGCCCGATCAGAAGGATATTTCTCAGCCATGCACACTGGGATCACGCCGGCGGCGTCGTCGACTTTCCCGATGCCGTGGTCGCCGTGGCGAAAGAGGAGATGGAGGAAATTCGCGGCGCGCAGCGCAGTCCAGGACGCGCATGGCCTTCGCAGGTCGCCTCTGCCGGCATCCGATGGCAGGAGCTGACGTTTTCATCCCGGCCCTACGAGGGATTCGATCGCAGCCTGGATCTGTTCAACGACGGCAGCATCGTGTTCGTCCCCATGTACGGCCACACCACCGGTTCTATCGGCATGTTCCTCACTGCGGATTCCGGAAAGCGCTATTTCTTCGTCGGCGATGTCATCTGGAGCGCGGGTGCGATCAGTGAAGCCCGGCCCAAGTTCTGGCTGGCGCGCAGCATCGTCGACCGCGATGCCGGAAAGACGCAGCGCACGATCGAGCTGATCCGGGACGTCGCGGCACGCAACCCCGGCCTGGTGGTGGTGCCGGCCCACGACGGGCCCCTGCACAACACGCTCGGCTACTTTCCCCGCTGGGTGAAGTAGGCAAGGGAGAACCTCGTTATTCCAGCCAACCAACTCGAGAGGCAACATGAAAGCAAAGACGATTGCACTGGCAGCCGGCATGCTCGCGGCGGCATGCGTACACGCCCAGGGAGCGCCGGACCCGCAAAACCCGGCCGCGAGCGACCCGAACCTGATGGGCTGGATGCAGGGTTTTCCTCCTGCCGCGGACAAGATGGTGCGCTTCGGTGACGCAAGCTTCCTGCAGTTCCCGCGTACGCGCTGGAGTTTCTCGCACATGCGCGAGTTGCTGCCGACCGCGAATGTGTGGCGCGGCGACGCGACAACGCACCGGTTTGCATCCGCATCGCTCGACATCGGCGCACTGCAGTTCACCGACGACAAGGGCGAAACCATCACCTGGGACGACATGCTGGCACGCAGCTACACCGACGCGATACTGGTTCTGCACGAGGGAAAAATCGTCTATGAGCGGTACTTCGGCGCCGGTCACCCGCAACTGCCGCACATTTCCTTCTCGGTGACCAAATCGATGGTCGGCACATTGGCTGCAACGCTCGCGCATGAAGGCGTGATCGACGCGGCGGCGCCGGTGACGCGATATATCCCCGAACTGAAGGACACGGCGTACGGAGACGCCACGGTGCGCCAGGTGATGGACATGACGATCGGCGTGAAGTATTCGGAAGACTACGCCGATCCCAAGTCGGATATCTGGAGCTATGCGCGTGCGGGCGGCATGCTCCCCTCGCCGCCCGGCTACGCCGGTCCGAAAACGCTGCATGCGTTCTTGCTCGGGGTGAAGAAGGAAGGCAATCACGGCGAGGCATTCGCCTACAAGACAATCAATACCGATGTGCTCGGCTGGATCCTCAAGCGTGCGACCGGCCGCTCGGTCGCCACGCTGCTTTCGGAACGCATCTGGCAAAAACTTGGAATGGAGAACGACAGCTACTTCCTGGTCGACACGGCCGGCAGCGAGTTCGGCGGAGGGGGACTCAACCTGACGCTGCGCGACATGGCGCGCTTTGGAGAGATGATGCGCCTGGACGGGAGATTCAACGAGCAGCAGGTCATACCGAAGGCCGTTGTCGACGACATACGGCGTGGCGGCGATCGCGTGAAGTTTGCAAAGGCAGCCTATCCGGACGCGCCGGGATATGCGGCCTACTCATACCGGAGCATGTGGTGGGTCTCGCATGAAGGCAACCGGGCCTACGACGCCCGGGGCATCCATGGGCAGCGCATCTACATCGATCCTGTCGCGCGCATGGTGGTGGTGAAGTTGTCGTCGCATCCGGTCGCAAGCAACCTGCAGCATCTGCCGCTCACCGACCGTGCGTACCGCGCCCTGGCGGATCACCTGACGCGCAAGTGAGTATCGCAGGAGGGGTGTTGTCGAAGGGGGCCTTCTCGCTCCGCCCCCGTCACGCCACAACGGCGCGTGCCGTTTCCCGCCGGTCGGATCAGCCTGGTTCCTGCCGCTTCGATACATCGGCGATGTAGTCCAGCACCTCCTGCACGCGGCCTTCGGCGATGAACTGTGCCGCGCTCCTTCCGTCGAAATGCGGCAGCGGCTTTTCCATCCAGGCGCTCGCGGCCTCGTCGCTTCCCGCAATCTCCCGCATCTTGTGCATGATCGCGTAGTAGGCCTGGGCCTTCCGCGATTGCGCTTCGAAGCGTGCGCGGAGTGCCTCCATTCCCTCGGGTGACAGGGGTCCGTCCTGGGTCATTATTGTCTCGCTCAGAAAGTGGGGGAGATCGTACAGGCATGGCGGCCTGCAAGCGCCGGGCAGGCGCGCGCCTTCGGCTCTTCATGTTTCTTCCTGCGCATCATACCCGCATCTCCAGGAGGCGGAAGCGCCGGCCCGCTTTTCCAATGGACGATCCGCCTGCAGGCAATGCGCGCCGCAGCAATCCACCGACGGCGGACAAGATCTGCCGACCGGGTGGCAAAAAAAACCCGTGGACCTGCGCCGCGGGCGGAAGTCCACTCTCCGAAGAAAGTGGAGGAGACACAACGCGCAAGCCTGCGTCTGCAGAACCTGCGGTCCGGAACCGGCGATCCGGCACGCAGTCGGCGTCAAAGACCGGCGATCCTGCTTTCGGCCGTCGCTTCCCGCGCTGCCGCGGCTTCCTCACGGACTTCTGCCCGGCTGCGGGTCGAGGCGACCCTGCCGAATTCGACGAACTCGCTGGCGCCGCCTGCGACATGGTTGCCCTCGGCGTATGCGCGTGCAAGTTCGGCGCGGACTTCGTCGCGGGTCCTGTCGGCAGCGACGTCGGCGAACTCGACGAATTCCGGCTGGCGCGAGGCGATGGCGCCCGCACCGTTCAGCTCGGCCTGCACTTCGGCGCGGGTCCTGGTGCCGGTGAACTTGCTGTGGTCAACGTAGGGATAGATGTCCCCGGCGCAAGCCGATCCGGCGGCGAGGAAGGCAACGGCGGCAAACATGTGTTTCGTGTTCATTTACAGCTCCTTGAGAAGTGGTTGAATCCCGGCCGGCGGAATGGCCCGCCGCCTTCGTGACCCGCGCGCCAGCGCGCGCATCGATGAAACAATTACAGCGATCAAGCGACCAGGGACGGCGATGCATAGTCCGCCGCCGTCGGCGGCTTTCCGTATGCATCCCTGCTCGCGCCCATGTCTCCCTGTGCAAGCGCTTGCCGGCGCCGCACTGTTGCTTTTCAAATTGTTGTTTCGCCCGGGTCGGCCGGCGTCATCGCCTGCCTACCGTCGTGCTTCGAGAATCATGTTGAATGGCGTCTCTGCTGCCCGGCGGAAGTGCGAGAAGCCGGCCTCGCGGAATACCGCGGCAAGCCGTGACTCGCCCGCCTGCGCACCAAGGACGAGATGACCGCCTTCCGATACCGCGTGGCCGCAGCACAGCGTGGTGGAGGCCGCGTAGTACAGGCGGGAAACCGGCGACAGGTTATCCTCCACCCGGTCGTTGGCGAACGGCTCGACCAGCATGACGGTGCCATCCGGCGCGAGCATGCGGTACGCATACCTGGCGGCGGCAACCGGGTCGCCCATGTCGTGCAGGCAGTCAAAGAAACAGATCAGCCCGTAGCCGTTGCCCGGATAGTCGTCGGCGCGTGCCACACCGAAATCGACGCGGTCCTCCAGGCCCTTACTGGCCGCATTGCGCTTTGCCTCGTCGAGCGAGGGGCCATGCACGTCGAATCCATGGAAGCGTGACCGCGGAAATGCCTCGGCCATCAGGATGGTCGAATGGCCGTGGCCGCAGCCGACATCGGCAACGTTGATGCCCGCCTCCAGCTGTTGCACGACGCCCTCCAGCGCGGGCAGCCATTCCGGCACCAGGCTGCTGCGGTAGGCGTTGCCGTAGAAGGCCGCCACGCCGCAGTAGAGCCGGCCGTGATGGTCACCCCAGGAAACGCCCTTGCCGGTGCGGAAGGCATCGATGGCCTTGTCTTCGTCAAACCACATCGACGCCGGTATATTCCACGCGTGCGCGATGTACACTGGACTATCTTCATCCGCCAGCACGACCGCCTGTTCGGGAGAAAGCGCATAGGTGCCGCTGGCGGCGTGATAGTCGACGTAGCCGCCGGCTGCCTGCGCATTGAGCCATTCGCTCACATAACGCCGCGCGCATCCGGAACGGGCGGCAAGCTCGTCCGCCGTCAGCGGCCCGGCGCCTGCCATTGCCTTGTACAGGCCCAACTTGCTGCCAAGGCTCACCATCACGCCGCCGAACCCGGCCGAGAGGTCGCCGATGGCGCGCATGACAAACGATTCAAGCTTCACTTGATCGATAACGGGTGCTTCCATGATCATTGCCTCCAGTTGGTACTTCGCGGGATCCAGACTGCACGCACAGCATCCCACTTCAGCGCTCTGGAAGGCAGAGCCGGAATCACCCGGGAACGGTCCACTTGTGCCACGCGCTCCGCAACGCGCCGGACATGCGCCCCGGTACCGCAGGCAGGCAGGAGATGCTGCCGGCCATCGGGCGGGGAGGTTCGTCGTGCGGCGTGCATCAGATACCGAAAGGCCCGCCCGTCATGAGACCGCCATCTTCCTGCCTTGAATCCGATCCGCACCATGTCAGCCTCCTCGCGCTGCCGGAGGCCGCGGTCTCCACCCTGACCGGCATCTTCGATGTCATGAATGCATTCGCGCTGCTCAACCCTCCCGCCGCGCAGGTGCCGTTCCGGGTCGAGATCGTGGGAGAGCAGGCCGGACCGCTCGAACTGGCGAGCGGGGTGCCGATCAATGTGCAGCGTGCCATAGGAGAAATCGATTCGACCGACATCGTGATCGTCCCGTCGGTCCTGCTTGGTCCTGCCGGCTGGACGAAGGACCGCTATCCGCGCGTCGTCGAGTGGCTTCGCGCAAGGCACGGGTGCGGTGCGCTGCTCTGCTCCGCCTGCTCGGGCATTTTTCTCCTGGCCGAGACGCGGCTTTTCGACGGCAGGGATGCGACGGTGCACTTTTTCTACGCCGATGCCTTTGCGGCGGCCTACCCGTCGATACCGATCCAGCCGGAGCGCGTGCTCGTCGTTTCCGGCGAACGGGAGGAGCTTGTGACCTCGGGCGCGTCGATGACCTGGCATGACCTGGTGCTCTATCTCATTGCCCGCTATGCGGGCGCAACCGCCGCGCAGGACGTCGCCCGCATGTTCGCCCTGCAATGGCACCAGGACGGACTGATGCCATTCATGGTGTTTGAAGGCAAGCGCGATCATGGGGATAGCGACATCCGCGGCGCGCAGCAATGGCTGGATACGCACTTCTCGGTGGCCCATCCGGTGGAGGAGATGATCAGCCGCTCGCGGCTGGCCGAGCGCACCTTCAAGCGGCGCTTCACGCATGCCACCGGCCTCAGCCCGCTGGCTTACGTGCAGCGGCTGCGGATCGAGGATGCCAAGCGCAGGCTGGAACGGACCGAGGCGTCGGTCGAAGAGATCAGCTGGCGTGTCGGTTATGAAGACCCTGCGTTTTTCCGGCGCCTGTTCAAGCGCACCACGCACCTGGCGCCGGGAGAATACCGCAAGCGCTTTCGCCTGCCGGACTTCGCCCGGCTCTAGGGCGTGCCCGCCGGGGCATGTCCGCCGACGAGGAATGACGCGGGCGGGTCAGCCGGATGCGGCGCAGGCAAGACTTGCGGGCGCGGCCGCCCGGCGTGGCATCGCAAACGTCTTTTCAAAGGGGAAGAATCCTTCGCCTGGCGGCGCGGACGAGGAGAGGAAACGGGCGGCAGAGTTGCCGCCCGGAGGATGCCGAGACTTACTTGCAGGTCGTGCAGACGATGATCTGGTTGTCCACCGCCACCACGCCCGGTACCTTCTTGGCGACGGACGGCGCCTTCAGGAAGGCGGCGACGGATTTCACTTCACCTTTCAGCCTCACCTTGCCCTGGGTCGTGTCGACGCTCAGGTTCGCACCGCCGATTTCCGGATCGGCAGCCAGCGCGTCCTTGACGCCCTTGGTAATCGCCTCGTCACCGGATGTCGCCGCCCCGGCCGCCGGAGTGGCGGTTGCTGCGGCGTCCGACTTGCCGCCTCCCATCGCACCGCAGCCCGCCACGACAAAGGCGGAGAGCAGCAAGGCAATCAATTTGGTCGTTTTCATTGGTTTCTCCTTCACTTTTTAGGTAATGCATCCCGGGCAATAATCTACCTTGGATTGGCATTTTATGCTGAATGCCGATCAGCGCGGCGCAGCTCGGGCGTGCGACCGCGCTGATCCGGTGCAGGAAAGCATGGTGGATGCCTCCGTCGCGCAGAATGCCGTCGCAAGGCACGGCCGGCATGAGGACGCGCGGTAACGGCCCAGATGCCAGCAGCGGCGTGTAGTGGCGGGGCGGCACGACGGGGCGCATTGCGTCGAACAATCGATATGCCTTATAAAGAATACTCTTGACTTATTCTTTATAAAGAATATTCTTGTCTTATTACCGATCCGGAATACCCTCGCACCGGGAGCCTGCAGCATGAAGACCGCTATCGCCACCTCGGGCCAGCTCGGCCCGTTCCTGAAGCGCCTGCGTACCGAACGCGGCCTTTCGCAGACGGCCCTCGGCCAGAAGATCGGCCTGTCGCAGGAACGCGTTTCCAAGATCGAGAACCATCCCGAGAACGTGACCTTCGACCAGATCCTGACGTTGCTGATGGCCCTGGACGCCATCCTGACGGTGGAGCCGCGCGAGCAGGCGGCGGCATCTTCCCGGCGCACAAGGGCAGCCGACAAGGACGCGTGGTAATGGCGGGCCGCCCTTCCCGCACCCGCCATCTCGACATCTGGATGAACGGGCTTTTGGTGGGACAGTGGAGCGTGTCCGCCGCCGGGGTGCAGCGCTTCGCGTATCACGCGTCATGGCTCGACGACGCCGCCAGCCGCCCCCTCTCGCTGTCGCTTCCGCTTACGCTCGGCACGCGCCCCGAGTCCGGCCCCAGGGTGGCCGCGTATTTCGACAACCTCCTGCCGGACAGCGCCGCCATCCGCAATCGCGTGGCACTGCGCCACGGCGCCGCCTCCACCCAGCCTTTCGACTTGCTGGAGAAAGTCGGCCGCGATTGCGCCGGCGCCGTGCAGCTGATGCCGGCGGGCAGCGCGCCTCCCGAGGTGCGGAGGATCACCGGGCGGCCGCTGACGGAAGCCGACATCGAAGCACAGCTGGACGCGACCGTCGCCGCCGGCGGCATCGGGACGCCGGCGGACGAGGACCTGCGGATCTCGATCGCGGGCGCGCAGGAAAAGACCGCTTTCCTTTTGCATGACGGAAGCTGGCACCTGCCGCAGGGAGCGACCCCGACCACGCACATTTTCAAGCTGCCGATGGGAGAAGTCGGCGCCATGCGCGCCGACTTCTCCACCTCCGTGGAAAACGAGTGGCTCTGCGCGAAGCTCATGCAGGCCTACGGACTGCCCGCCGCGCAGTGCGAGATCGCGCGCTTCGGGCGCCACAAGGTGCTCGTGGTCGAGCGCTTCGACCGCAGGCGGATGGCGTCGGGCTGGATCGCGCGCCTGCCGCAGGAAGACTTCTGCCAGGTCTTCGGCATCGGCCCGGCACAGAAGTACGAGGAGAAAGGCGGGCCGGGCATCGACGCCATCCTGGACAAGCTGCGCGGCAGCACCGAGCCGGGTACCGATCGCAGGCGCTTCCTCACGGCGCAACTGCTGTTCTGGATGCTGGCGGCGCCGGACGGGCATGCGAAGAACTTCAGCATCCATCTGCTGGCCGGCGGCCGCTTCGCGCTGACGCCGCTGTACGACGTGGTCTCCGCATGGCCGGTCATCGGGCCCGGCGCGCGCCAGTTCCAGTGGCCGAAGGTCAAGCTGGCGATGGCCGTGCGCTCGCGGAATGCGCATTACCGGATGAAGGACGTGCAGCGGCGGCACTGGAATGCGGTCGCCCGGCGCAATGCCTTGGGACCGGATTTCGAAACGGTGATCGAGGATGTGCTCGCGCGCACCCCGGCGGTCCTCGACCGGGTGGCCGCCAGCCTGCCCGCGGACTTTCCGCAGGCGGTGGCGGAGCCGGTCTTCCGCGGCATCGCGGCGCAGGCGCAGCGTCTGGCGGGGGCGAGCTAAGCGGAAAGTCAGGCCGCCAGCGCCCGCAGTGCCGCGACGTCGACGATCTCGATGCCGCCGCGCGACAGGCGCACCACGCCGCGCGCCTCCCATTGCCTGAGGATCTGGTTCACGCTCTGCCGGGACAGCGACAGCATCAGGGCGAGCTGCTCCTGCGAGACCTGGATGGTGCGCCGCGTGCGGTCCTTCCACTCGCCGTAGCCCTCGGCGATGGCCACCAGCCTGCGTGCAAGACGGCCGGCCGCAGGCAGCAGTGCCCAGTCCTCGAGTACCAGGAAGGTGGCGCGGAGCTTCTGCGACAGCAGCAGGCCGAAATCCCGCCACCACTCGGGGCAGCCGCGCAATGCGGCGAGCAGCGCATCCTGCGGTATATGCAGCAGCACCGTGGGTCCCTCCGCCCATGCGTCGTGCGTGCGCGACTGGCCGTCGAACAGCGCGATCTCGCCAAACCAGTGCGGCGGCTCCACCAGTGCCAGCAGGGCCTCCTTGCCGGACGGCGAGGTGCTGGCGATGCGCACCGCGCCCTCCGCCACGCAGTACAGTCCGTCGGGCGGATCGCCCCGCGAGAACAGCAGCGTGCCGCCCTCCAGCCGCCGCACTTGCGCCAGCTGCCCCAGGCAGTCCTGCAGCGCGGCGGGCAGGCCATGGAACCAGCTGCCGGCGCGCATCGTCCCGAGGTATTTGCCGCGTTCTCCCTGCATGTCTGCGCGCCCGTTCCGTATGTTGTCAACCCAGGCGATTGTCGCCGATTTCGCGCTAAGCCTGCAGGACGGCGACGTTCAGGGTGCCGCGAGCAGCAGCCTGCCGGTGCGCACGCGCTGGGGATGGTCGCCGACCGGGACGCTGGCGACTTCCTTGCCGCTTTCGAAGGAGATGACCGACACCCGGTCCTGCTCGCTGACCGAGATGTAGCAGTACTTGCCGTCCGCGCTCTCGGTTGCCCAGTACGGCTTGGCGCCGAGCGGCGTCGGCGACAGCTGGACCGCCGTGTACTTGAAGCTGGCGCGGTCGACGATCGCGGCATAGCCGGACATGGTGGCGGCCACGCACAACCTGGTGCCCTCGGCATTGATTGCGAGTCCGTGGTGCGCCGAGTTGAGCTGGTACTTGCGGTAGGGGAGCGCGGCGATCTCCTCCGGCACCGGCAGGTCGAGCGCACGCGTCACCTTGTCGGCGGCCACGTCGTATTCGAACAGGCCATGGAAGAAGGACACCTGGAAATACACGTGTTTCTCGTCGGGCGACACCGCCATCGGCCGCACCGCCTTGTCGATCCACGGCCGGCCGAAGGCGGCCAGCTTCTCGCCCATGTCGATGCGCTTCAGCACCTTGTAGCTCTGCGCATCGACCACCTGAAACCAGCGGTCGCCCTTGATCCAGTCGAGCCAGGACGCGGTGGTCGGCACGTAGACCTTGCCGATGCTGGCGTGGTAGATGCGCTTCCCGTCCTTCGAATAGGTGTTCTCGTGCGGCTGGTCGCCGGAGGCGAACTCGCCGACGATCTTTCCGGTCGCGGTATCGATGGCATGTACCTTGCGCGCGGTGGATGCCGACACCAGGAAGATGCGGCCGTCCGGCGAGATCGCCGCATGGTCGGCGCGAATCCCTTCGACCGGCGTGCGCCAGGCGACCTTGCCGGTGGCGACCTCGATGGCGACCACGTCCGCGAAACTGGGCCGGGATGCGTAGATGAAGCGGCCGTCCTGCGAAGCGAAGAGATCGTCGACCAGCTGGTCGTGGCCTTCGCCGATGACCGAGCGGATCAGGTGGAAGCTGGCGCGCCGAACGAGTCCGGCGCTGTTGATCTCTTCCATGCGCTCCTTGCGGTCGGGCGCGATATCGATACGCTTGAGGACCTTGAAGGTATGCGGGTCGAAGATCTCGGCAGTGCCGTCCCAGTTGCTGCCGACGAGGACGACGTCGCGCAGGACGGGCGCCGGCTGGGCGTGCAGGGCGCCTGCCGCCAGCACCGTGGCGGCGCATGATGCCAGTGTGAAGAGGGTTCGCATGTCTCGGATGTTTGAATAGTTATGCCTGGGCGTCGCGCCGGAAGCGTTCGCCGCCGCATTTTGCGGCGGCCGCGGGCGACGCTCTGTCGGCTTCCCGACACAAGACCCAGATTCCCTCCCCCGCCATCCGGCCGGCATTCCCCGGGGTGACGCGGGGCCTTGCCCGCCCTGCCTACTCGATGGTCACGCCGGCCCGCTTCACGATGTCCTGCATCGCGCGGTGGTCCGTCTTCAGCAAGGTGGAGAAGCGATCGGGCGTCATCGCCTCCGGCTCCGCGCCCTGCGCATGGATGGCCTGGATCATTTCCGGCGTAGCCAGCAGCTTGTTCACTTCGCCGTTGACCCGCGCCACCACCTCCTTCGGCGCGCCGGCCGGCATGAAGATGCCGTACCAGGTGCTGACGTCGAAGCCCTTGTAGCCCGATTCCGCGACGGTCGGGACCTCGGGCAGCGAAGTGCTCCGTCGGGCCGAGGTCACGGCCAGCGCCCGCAGCTTGCCCGCCTTGATCTGGCTGAGCGCGGAAGGGACGGACGACAGCGCCAGGTCCACCGTCCCGGCCATCGCATCGACCAGGGCCGGACTGGAGCCCTTGTACGGAACGTGCACCAGCTTGATTTTTGCCGCAGTGCCGAGCGCCTCGCCGGCCAGATGGATGGTGGTGCCGTTGCCGGGCGAGCCGTAGGCGATGGTGTCCGGCGCGCTGCGCGCCGCCGTCACGACGTCGGCCAGCGTCTTGAACCTGGAGTTGGCGGCGGTGACGATGACGACCGGCGTGTAGGCGACGTGCGCCACCGCGCTGAAGTCGCGGACCGGGTCATACGCCAGCCGCTTGTAGAGCCAGGGCGCGACGGCCATGTTGTCCTTCTGGCCCATCAGCAGCGTATAACCGTTGGGCGCGGATTTCGCGGCTTCGCCGACGCCGATGGTGCCGCCCGCGCCGCCGCGGTTTTCGGCGACGATGGTCCACTTGTTCGCTTCGGCCAACTTGTTGGCCACGATGCGCGACAGGATGTCGGTGCCTCCGCCCGGCGGGAAAGGGATGATCAACTTGATCGGCTCCGCCGGCCAGGTCTGGGCGTGCGCGATGGCGGCGCAGCCGAAGATCGCGGCGGCGGCAAGGAACTTCCTGACGAGGAATGGCCGGCGCGGGCCGGCGGGCGTGGCGGAGGTCTGGATCGTGGTGCGCATGGGATGTCCGGGGTAAGAATCAGGTGCGGCGTCTTGAGAGGAATGAAATGCAAGTGTGCCATGAAACCGCCCCGGCCCGGTTGCGGGTGGATGGCGGTGGACGCGGTCGATGGCGCCGCGCATTCCCGGGGCGACCGGCTCAGCCGCCACGCGTCCGGCAGGGCGCGAGCAGGTCCAGTCCATCCGTGTAGAACGTGCTTCTCGCCGCCATCATCCCCAGCAGCGTGTGGAATACATGATCGTGCCCGATGGCCTTGTCCCGCTGGTGGCGAAGGCAGGCGGAATCGATGCCGAAACGGCTCCTGTAGCCCTCCGACATCCATAGCATGAACGGAATCCGCTTCTGCTCTTCCGGCGCGCTGGCATATGGCGCGCTGTGCAGGAACAGGCCGTTTTCCCCCAGCGATTCGCCGTGGTCGGAAACGTAGATCAGGGCGCTGTCGGTCTGCGCCGCGTCCCTCGCCAGCATGGCGATCATCGTCGACAGCAGGTGGTCGGTGTAGTGGATGGTGTTGTCGTAGGCATTGCGCAACTCCTCCGCGCTGCAGGCGCCCAGGTCCTTGTTGCGGCAGGCAGGCGCGAACTTCTGCATTGATGCCGGATAGCGCAGGAAATACGCGGGGCCGTGGCTCCCCATCTGGTGGAAGGCCAGCAGGCTGTCCGCGCTCACTGCCCTCAGCCTCTGCGGCAATCCCACGAGAAGCAGCTCGTCGAGGCAGGATTCGTCGCCGCACAGGTCGGGACGGGTTTCATCCGGCAGGGCGACCTTCCGTACCCCGCGTCCGGGATCGAATTTCGCCGTATTGTTCGAACGCCACTCGACGGCAACGCCTGCCGTTGCAAGCGCGCCGAGCACATTGTGTGCACCGTCGTAGGCCGGCAGGGAAAAGCGGTTGCGGCCGAGGTGGGACAGCATGCAGGGCACCGATACCGCGGTGGAGGTGCCGCACGCCTCGGCGCGGGTGAAATAGGTCAGGTTGTCGATCCGGGACAAGCCGGGGTTGGTGGGACGGGCGTAGCCGCCAAGCTGGAAGTTCTTGTGGCGTGCCGTTTCGCCGACCACCAGGAACACCAGGAGCGGCCTCGCGTGCGGCGGTTGCGCAATCCGCCACGCCTGCCCGGCCGGCGCCGGCTCTCCGGCCCGCGCGCTGGCCAGCAGTGCCACGCGCAGGTAGTCCGCCCCGGCGACGACAGCCGCGCCGGGCACGGCAAGCCGCCGCAGTTGCTCCTGGTCCAGCACGGCGGCGCGCAGGCGCGGCATGGCGGCCAGGGCAAGGGCGGCCATCGCCGCGGCGATGGCCAGGAAGGCAAGGCGGTGCTGAAGCTGCCTGCGCAAGCCGATCGGCGCAATCTGCGAGCGCGCCACCAGGAACACCGGAACGACACCCAGTCCGATGATGTAGACCAGCAGCCGCGGGGTGAGCAGGCCCATCACTTCCCTGCGGTCGGTCTCCCCCAGGTTGCGGATCATGCCGGCATCGATCACGACGCCGAAGCTGTCGGCACAGTAGGCCGCCATTGCCCCGACCGGTAACAGCAGCGCGGCAACAATCTTCATCGGCAGGCTGCCCGGAATCAGCAGCAGTGCACCGGCGTACGCCAGCAGGAGAAGCATGCCGAGGCTGGCAAGGTGCAGGACATCGACCGCCCCGCCTGCGCCGCTTGCGAGCGCCGTACTCCAGAAGCGCTGGTTGAATGCAAGCAGGAACATGCCCGCTGTCATCAGGGCGAACGGGACCGGCGAGCGAAAGCGCAGCATGCGCTTGTCCGCCGCCGGGCGGCGGCGCATTACGGGGATGACGGCATGTATTAACGACAACGCGGACACCTTCCATGAAAACAAAGAGGGTTGCGACCGCCCGTGATCCGCATGTTCCGGCAGCGCAAGATGTGCATGCCGCCATTTGTGCAAACGCAGGAGATGCACAAGTCGTATCGGGAGGCCCCAATGGCAGGACATATGATCTATGCACTTGTTCGATGTAACTGCATGGATAGGAACTCTGCGTCAATGAGGCTAGATTGCACGTCCACCCCTACCGCCGGACCGGTCGCCATCGACTGGACTTCCGCCGCCCGTCAGCAGATCGATGACCACCTGCATCTCCTGCTGGAGGCAGCCCATCCCTCCCGTGTGACCGAGGCGATGCGCTACGCCGTGCTGTCGCCAGGCAAGCGCCTGCGGCCCCTGCTGATGATGGCGGTGGCGGATTTCCTCGGGGCCAGGCGGGACAGCATCGTCCCGGTCGCCTGCGCCGTCGAGATGATCCACGCGGCGTCGCTCGTCCTCGACGACCTGCCATGCATGGACAACGACCGCGAGCGGCGCAACCGGCCGTCCACGCATGCCGTGTACGGCGAGGACTGCTCGATCCTGGCGGCGGTCTCGCTGCTGATGCATGCCCATGCGATTCTCGCCGGCCACGACGGCCTGCCGCCCGCGGTGCGCCTCAAGATGATTCACCTGCTCTGCGAGACGATAGGATCGAGCGGCCTGTCGCTCGGCCAGTACATCGACCTGGCCTCGAAGTCCGCGCCGGCGGCGCCCGATGCGATCACGAACGTCCATCACCTGAAGACAGGCATCCTGTTTCTTGCCGCAGCGCGGGCGGGCTGCCTGATGTGCGACGCTTCCCCCGCCCAGGAGGCGAAGGTGCTTGCCTACACCACGAGTCTGGGCCTCGCGTTTCAGCTGAAGGACGACCTCACCGATATCGATGCGCCGGGCCTGAACCTGGCGTCGCGCATCGGCGTCTCGAATGCCGAGAGGCAGTTCCAGCGGCATCTGCGCCGGGCGCACGCCGCCATAGAGGGAGAGGACTGCGCGGAAGTGCTGACCAGCTTCACGAACGCCGTCTTCGCGCGGCACTGAACCGGTTCAGTGCATGCCGGCCTTGGTCCACAGGCCGGCACGCGGCGCCGCCGCGCGTCGGCGCGCCTTTACCCGCGCCGACGCCGCCAGCGCCAGACCTCCGCACACGCGCCACAGCTTGCGACGGTCCGACACCTGCATGCGGCGGTTGCCGGAGGCGGGGTTGGCGCGCAGCAGCAAGCCGATGTCACGATAGATGAGCAAGGCGCTGCCGATGGCCCAGGCGCAACGCCAGGGAAGCCGGGCCAGGCCGATGCGGGCCGACGCATAATACGGCTCGGCATGGGCGACCAGTTCGCATGCCAGCGCATGCAGGGCCGCCGCATGCCGGGCGTCCTCCGCTTCCGCGGGCAATACTCCCATGCGGTCCAGCCATTGTTCCGGCAGATAGCAGCGCCCTACCTGCAAATCCTCGCGGATGTCGCGCGCAATGTTGGTGAGCTGGAAAGCGATGCCGAGATCCGCGGCGCGGTGCAGCACCTCCGGATCCCTGACGCCCATGATGCAGGCCATCATCACGCCGACCACGCCGGCAACGTGATAGCAGTAGTGCAGGGTTTCATCGAACGTCGTGAAGCGGGTCTCCGCCGCGTCGAGGGCGAAGCCGTCGAGCAGTTCGAACAGGTAACGGCGGGGAATCGCATGCCGGCGCAGCACCTCCGCCAGCGCGGCGAAAGCCGGTATATCGCTGCCATGGCCGTCGCACACGCGGGCGGTTTCTTCCCGCAACAACTGGAGGCGTGCCGACTTGTCCGTCTTGCTCAATTGCTGCTGCCCGTATCCCAGCACCTGCCCGTCGATGACGTCGTCGCAATAGCGGCACCATGCGTAAAGCATCATGACGCTGCGCCGCATCTCCGGTGCGAACAGCGTGGCCGCCCGGGCGAAACTCTTCGATCCCTCGCGGATGCTGTGTTCGCTGTATGCCTCCAGGCTTTCCGTCATGCGGCGCTCCTTTGCAGGACGTCATCGAGGATCAGGCGCGCTGTGGCCTTGGCCGAGCCGACCACGCCGGGGATGCCCGCCCCGGGATGGGTGCCGGCGCCGACGAAATACAGCCCCTCGATGTCGCGGTCCTTGTTGTGGGTCCGGAAGTAGGCGCTCTGCCAGAGCACCGGCTCGAGCGAGAATGCGGAACCGAGATGCGCATTCAGCTCATCCCTGAAATCGCATGGGGTGAAGATGCGGGACGTCACCAGGTCGCGCCGCAAGCCGGGGATATGATGACGCTCCAGGTAGGCGAGGATGCGGTCGCGGTAACGTGGTCCCTCGATGCCCCAGTCGATGTCGGCATTGCCGAGGTGGGGTACCGGCGCCAGCACGTAGTAGGCGCTGTGCCCCGGCGGCGCGAGCGTCGGATCGGTGACCGTGGGCGCATGCAGGTAGAGCGAAAAATCCTCCGCCAGCGTCTTGCCGTGGAAGATGTCCTTGAGCAGCTCGCGGTAGCGCGGTCCGAACAGCACCGTATGGTGCCGCAGGTTGTCGCGCACCCCCTTGAGGCCGAAGTAGATCACGAAGAGCGACATGCTGAAGCGCTTCCTGCGCAGCGCCGCGGCCTTGCGCTGCCCGACGCGGCTGCCGCGCAGCAGCCGGTCGTAGGCATGCACGACATCCGCATTGCTGGCGGCGACGGTGCAGGCGATCGACTCCCCCGTGCGCAGCCGCACGCCGCGCACCCTGCCCTGCTCGACGACGATCTCGTCCACCTCGGCATTGAGCCTCAGCTCGCCCCCGAGATCCTTGAACAGCCTGAGCATGCCGTTGACCAGTGCGCCGGTGCCCCCTTTCGGAAAGAACACGCCCCACTGACGCTCCAGCGCATGGATCAGCGCATAGATGGACGAGGTCTCGAAGGGATTGCCGCCGACCAGCAGCGAATGGAAGCTGAACGCCTGCCGCAGCTGCGGGTCGCTGATGAACCGCGAGACCATCCCGTACACGCTGCGGTAGCTCTCCAGCCTGATCAGCTGCGGCGCCACGCGCACCATGCTGCGAAAGTCCGGAAACGGGACATGGCCCAGCTTGGTATATCCCTCCTCCAGCACTGCCGCCGAATACGCGAGGAAGCGGCGATAGCCGCCGACGTCGGCCGGCGACTTGGCGCCGATCTGGCGGTCGAGCTCCGCCTGGTCGTTCACATAGTCGAAGCAGTAGCCGTCCTCCCAGCACAGGCGGTAGAAGGGACTGACCGGCAGCAGGGTCGCGTAGTCCGACAGCTGGTTGCCCGACAGCGCGAACAACTCCTCCAGCGCGGTGGGATCGGTGATGACCGTCGGTCCGGCGTCGAAGGTGAAGCCGGCATCCTCGTAAACGTAGGCGCGGCCGCCGGGCTTGTCGCGCCGCTCCAGGATCAGGGTGTCGATGCCCGCCGACTGCAACCTGATGGCGAGCGCGAGCCCGCCGAAGCCGCTGCCGATCACGATTGCCTTGCTCATGTCCGCTCCCCTGTCCGAAAGGCCGCCCGCAGGGCCGGCAGCACCGGAACCGGCGGCTTGCCGGAAAGGATGCGCAGCTCGTCGAAGCGGTTCAGCTGCCCTGCATAGAACCGCTCGATGAGCGCCTGCGGCAGGGTGTAGAAACGTTGCAGGACGCGGTAGCGCAGCGATGCGGGACCCGCGAAGAACAGCATCCTGTTCAGCAGGCGCATGAAACCCTGGCTGTGCCATTGCGCGACCGAGTAGTCGCGGATCGCCTGGTAGACCGCGTTTGCATCAAGTAGCGGCAGCCCCGCGATCCTGTCCGCGAGATTGACTGCGACCGGCAGCGAGTAGCCGGTGGTCGCGTGGAACAGTCCGGCGCGCAGCCCGCTGCACGGATGGCGCCTGCACGCTTCTCCCCAGAACGCGTCGATGTCGCCCGACAGCGCGATGGGCAGGATGCCGGTCTCCTCCCTCGCCAGCGCCGCGACTTTCCAGCCGCGAGCGGCGACGTAGCCGGCAATCCGGGCCCGGGCCTGCGCCTGGTCGAGCTCGGGCGCATTGCTGTAGCAGGTGTCCTCGACCAGGATGCGCTTGGGCGCGAACGGCAGCGTGTAGACGAAGCGGTAGCCGCCATCCTGCGGCACAGTCGCGTCCATGATGACCGGCAGCGCCTGTTCATGCGGCGCTTCCAGTTCCAGCTCCTGCCCGAGGAATTTCTGGTAGGCGTAGCGCATGTGGGGCGAGGCGAGATGACCCCTTCCATCCACGACCGCGCCTGCCGCGAAGCGCCTGCCGTCGATGCGCACGCTGTCGGCTTGAACCTCGGTCACGGCTGCGCCGCAGATCGCCGCCTCGCCCAGCAGTTGCGACAGGACCGCGTGGAAGCGCGACGACGTGATGCTGTGGCAGGCGGTGTCGAGCCTGCGCCAGTGCCCCGGGAAGCGCACTTCGTAGCCCGGCCAGGAATGGACCACCGCGGGCCGCAGCCAGGCATGCTGCGCGGCCGACAGGTCCTTCTGGTAGAACGACCAGGTGTGGTTGCCGCCCAGCCGCGGCGCCTGCTCCACCAGCAAGACGCGCAGGTCGGGGCGCAGGATCTTCAGCCGCCAGGCGATCAGTCCGTTCGCAAGTCCGCCCCCGACGAGGATCAGGTCATGCATGGGCAAGCTGCCTTTCGATGATGTCGCACGCGCGGCCCGCGCCGTCCTCGTCCCGCGCGCGCGGCGCCAGTGCCGCCGCATGACGCCGCAGCGCGTCATCCCCGGCGATCTTCTGCAGGGCGCGGGCAAGGCGCGCGCGGCCGGCGCGCTTGCCATGGATGACGGTCGCAGCGCCGAGGCGGGCGAGACGCAAGGCGTTGTCCAGCTGGTCATGGGCGTGCGGCACCAGGATCTGCGGCACGCCGGCGCGCAGCGCCTTGAATGCGGTACCGATGCCGCCGGCGTGCACGACGACGGCGGCATGCGGAAAGATCTCCTCGAAGGGTGCGTAGTCGACCCGCATCGCCCAGTCGGGCAAGGGATCGGGCAGGCGCCCGGAAGCAGCCAGCCCGCTTGTGATCAGCAGCGCGCGCATGCCCGCGATGCCCGCCGCATGCAGCGCCTCGCGGTAGAAATCCCCCGCATCGTTGCTGGCGGACGCCGACAGGGTGAAGATCGCCAGCGGCCTGCCTGCCTGCGCCAGGAACGCCTGGAGCGACGGCTGCCGCCGCACCGCAGGAGAAACATAGTCGGCCGTACCGGTCTGCACCGTCGCGCCCGGCCAGTCAGGGCGCGGTTGGCCGAGCAGCGGGGAGAACATCGCCAGCACGCACGCGGGAGAATGCTGGCCCTCGTACATCGGGTGCGGCTCGCCACCGATCCCCAGCGAGGCGCGCAGCCGGAAAACCGGCCGCACCCATTCCGCCGTATGCCGCCGCACGTAATGGAAAACCTGCGCATGGATGCGGGGGGAACGCTCGCACAGCCAGGGCAGCAGCGGCACCGGCAGGTAGTTGGGCCGGTCGTGGAGGGAAAACAGCGTCATTGGTTGCAGCACCGCCGACACCCAGGGTATGCCGGTCCTGGCGGCAAGCAGTGGCGCCGCCAGCGCCATCAGCGACTGGCTGACCAGCAGGTCGGCATCCGCCGCCGCGCGGGCCAGGTCGTCGTAGCTGTCGCGGATGGCGGGCGCGAGATAGTGCTTGTAGACGAACTCGCCGCCGGTCTTCGGATGCATGTAGCGTGCATGGAAGGCAGCGCTGTTTTCCGGGTCGGGCCGCATGTGCCGGAAACCCAGACCGGCCTCCAGCACGGCGGCCTGGTGGTTGGCGCTGGTGGCGACCGTCACGCGGTGCGTCCGGCGCTGCAGTTCGCGGCCGACTGCCAGGAACGGGTAGAGGTCGCCGAGGGAGCCGGCGGTGGCGATGACGATATGGCGCTGCTGCATGGGACGGTTCATCCTCTCCTTCTGTGGGCAGGGAGACGCCACCACGGAAGATCCGGCCGCAGGTGGTGTTCGTGGTGGTAGCCGAAGTGGAAGCAGGTCAGCAGGGAGGCGATGTAGCCGTAGCCGCTGCTGCGTGCGTTGTGCCGGTCGGGGAAGGCGGCGCCGCCTGCCCCGTGCCGGTGCGGCAGGAAGGTGCCGAAGTAGAACAGCTGGTACGACGACAGCAGTCCGGGAAGGGCGAAGAACAGCAGGATGTTCTCGACCGGCGCGCCGAGCAGCATGCAGGCGCCCACCCGAAGGAGCATGACCACGCATTCGCGCCGCCGGAAGTACATCAGCATGAAGCGGCCGTACCACGGCAGCGCGGCCGACGGCGTGCGCGCGGCAAAGTCCGGGTCGTCGCCGGTGCCCGCGTGGCGGTGATGGGCGTGGTGCATGGGCACCAGGTCGCGATAGGTGAACCCGGCATACAGCCAGACGGCCACGGCGCCGATACGGTCGCAGATCTTGCGGTTGCCCGGCAACAGCGAGCCGTGCATCGCGTCATGGGCGACGATATAGATGCCGACCGACAGCCAGGTCTGGATGGCGACCAGCGCGATCACCAGCAAGGGCGGCGACAAAGGCGCGAAGAACACGCCGTAGACGTGAAGGCCGAGCCAGGCCGCAATGAGCGGGACGGCAAGCGACAGGCCGACCCGCCCCTGTCGCTGCGGGCTCATGTCCTGCTCCGGCGGGCGCGCAACTGCCTGCGCACCGTCTCGACCGGCGGCGCATACAGGAAGCCGAAGGAGACGCCGCCCTCCCTCTCCCGGATGGCATGGTGCAGGCGGTGTGCCGTCACAAGGCGGCGCAGATAGGCGTTCTTCGGCTGCCATTTCATGCCGAAGCGCCGGTGAGTGACAACGTCGTGAAGCAAGCCGTAGAGCACGCCGTAGAGCGTGATGCCCAGCGCGATCCACCATATCGGCTGGTGGAAGCCGCCGAGCGCGAAGAGCAGCACGGTGGCGCAGGAGAACACAACGCCGAACCAGTCGTTCCTTTCCCAGCCGGAACCCGGGCGGGCTTCGTGATGCGACGCGTGCCAGCGCCATCCGGTGCCATGCATCACGTGCTTGTGGAAAAGTGTCACCGCCAGTTCCATCAGCAGCAGCGTCGCGATGACGAGGACAAGGTGGGACAACTGCATACCGGAAAGGAACCCATTGAAGTTCGGCAAGCCGATCCGGCCGGCCGGGTTGAAGGACCATCGCGCGCGTCTATCCCGCCTGCACGGCGGGCCGCACCGGTCAGACAAGAAGAAGATACGGATGGTGCCGGATTTATTGCGCGCGCCTGCAGACGCGCGTCAACGAGTCGTCGTCGGTATGTTCGGGAATATCGCGGATCGTGCGATCAGGGCTGTCGCGCTGCTGCCCCGCCCTGCTCCCGCAGCGGCCGGTAGGTCTCGCCGTGCCGCATGACGAAGAAGGCGTCGTCCGGCACGCCCTGCGCCTGGCGGGCGATGGCCAGGTCCCGCGGGGCCTGGTCCAGGCGTTCCTGGCCCATCGGAAAGGTGCCCCAGTGCATGCCCACGCTGCGCCGGATGCGCAGCTCGCGGTGGATCTTCACTGCTTCCTCCGGACTGACATGGGAGTTGCGGTACCAGACCGGCTGGTAGGCGCCGATGCCGATCGCGGCAAGGTCGAAGCCATCGAAGCGGGCGGCAATGTCCTGCACG
Source organism: Noviherbaspirillum sp. (assembly GCF_036563305.1). GTDB lineage: Bacteria > Pseudomonadota > Gammaproteobacteria > Burkholderiales > Burkholderiaceae_D > Noviherbaspirillum. Next base: position 47,847 of record NZ_DATCMQ010000014.1, read on the forward strand.
TCCTTCGAATACGCAAGGTCGCCCGAGAAGAAGAAGGAGAAGCCCGGGCGCCGGACCGCATAGGCGCCCCACAGGGTGGTGTTGCGGTCCCACGGCGTGCGCGATGCCCAGTGAAACACCGGAAGCAGGTGCAATTCCAGCCCGCGGAATTCCGCCTTGTCCCACCAGTCGAGCCTGACGATGCGGGAACGGTCGCCGCCCGTGACGTTCTTTTCCAGCCACAGGTCGACGCCCAGCGGCGCGTAGATCATCGGCGCCCCGCCCGGCTGCCGGTACAGCGCGCGCATGGAGTCGATGGAAAGGTGATCGTAATGGGCGTGGCTGATCAACACGGCGTCGACATGCGGCAGCTCGGCCAGCGCCACGCCCGGCGGCTGGTGACGTTTCGGACCGGCAAACGGCAGCGGCGACGCGCGGTCCTCGAAAACCGGGTCGGTCAGGATATTGACGCCGGTGCCGGTCTGAAACAGGAAACTGGCGTGGCCGATCCAGGTCAGCGCCGGCTCGGTCCGGTTCTGGTGGATGAAGGCGAGATCCGGCTGCACCGGCAGGATGGGTGCGAGCGGTTCCCGGCTTTCGCTGCCGGTGGTCCAGTTCTTCAGGCGCGTCATCCAGGTTTCGATGAAGCCGGTCTCGGGACGCTGGTAGGCGGGATTGGGCGGATAGTTGTTGACGAAGCCCTGCGGCGTATGGTGGCGCTTCCCGGCGTCGTAGTAGGGATTGACGTTGGTGCAGCCGGTGGCGGCGAGGATGATGGTCAGTGCCGCCAGGGCAGTCTTGTGGCGCATGTGGAAGAGCAGGGTCCGGTGAAAGACGCAAGTATAAAGGCGACTTCGCCGGGTTGCCGGCCGCCGCCTTCGCGGCCGGCCGAGGCTAGAATGGCCCTTCCCATCTTGCGCGCCGCCTCTGACATGAAAGACCAGAACCGAACGCCGCCCTGGCTGCCCAAACCCTTCACGATCGCCATCCTCGACGGCGATGCCTGGCTCGGGGAAAGCCTGGGCCGTCTGCTGGACGACGGCGGCTGCCGCGCCACCGCCTTTCACGATGCCGCTGCCTTCCTGCTCGCCCACTCCAGCCAGCCCTTCGACGCCTATGTGCTGGACTTCCTGGCGGACTGGCCGGCACCGGCGACGCTGCCGGCGCTGGTGTCGGAAATCTGCGCAGGCGGTGATACGCCGGTCTTCATCCTCGGCAATTTCATTGCGCCGGAGAGCGTTCCCGGCCTGGGCGAGATCCTGATGCGCCACAAGGCCCGCTACCAGTTGCGGCCGATACGCGCCGACTATCTCGCGCGGCAGATTCGCGAGGCGCTTGCCCTGAAGGCCGGACTGAAGCAAAGCGTTCACACGCGGCACCGCGGAGTACAAGGATGCACGGGCGCGGCATGCCGACGCGACCGGCGCGAACGTTCCGTCGTTCAGTCGCGTGCATCACGTCGCCGTGCTTTGCCCATGCAGGTGCAACTGCAGGATGGTATCGCTGCCTTCATCACCCCCTTTATTTCGTCGTACTGCCGCCGCCGTACATTGACTTCCGACCTTGGGCGCGGCGATTTTCCGCAAATTAATGCCGCAATGAAGGATTTGCCGCAACGCTGCCGGAGATACTGACCGGGGACATGTCAACGTTCTGTCGCCGGGGTTGTGATTGAACTTCAATTTACTCCGTGCAGTCCATTTGCCTGAGTGGCATCTCTGCCAACTCCTTGCGTCGTTGCATCCTTTTCTGCGTGGCCCCAGCACCCGGCCATCGATGCCGCGCGAGCCGCAATAAAAATATTCGGAGGAGCAAACCGTAATGGCATCGTCGATGCTCGGGACCCCGTCGTGCAGTGCCCGGATGGAAGCAATGCGCTTGCTTCCGGACGGACCCGCCGCGCGAGTGGCGCGGTTCGCGACGCTGCATCGTGTGCTTCGCGCCGTCATGCTCTTCCTCCTGCTCGTCTCGGGCAGTGCCTTTGCCGCCGCCGCGCCCGCGCTGACCATCGATCCGGGTACCCATACCGCCGCCATCCGCCAGCTTGCCGTCGATCCGGAAGAACAGCTGCTGGTCACGGCGTCGGACGACAAGACGGCCCGGGTGTGGGAGATCGCGACCGGCCGCCTGCTGCATACCTTTCATGTTCCCGTCGGCCCGGACAACGTCGGCCGGCTGTACGCCGCCGCGATTTCGCCGCAGGGGCGGCTTGCCCTTGCCGGCAGCACCGCCGCCGCCGGCGGCATCCACAGGATCTATTTCTACGACCTGCACAGCATGGCCTTCGTGAAGTCGATCAATGCGCGCGGGGGCGACATCAAGCGCCTGCAGTGGTCGCCCGACGGCAAGCTGCTTGCCGCCGCTTTCGCCGGCACTTCCGGATTCCGCATATTCGACGACGAAGGCCTGCTGGTGCACGAGGAACGGCTGCCGGCGGATGCGTGGAGCGTCGCGCTATCCCACACCGGCCTGCTTGCGCTGCCAGTCTCCGACGGCACCGTGCGGCTCTACGGCATCGCCGGACAGGTGCGTCTCCTGGCGACGATGCGCGCCAGCCTTCCGGACCCGCGCGGCGTCCAGTTCTCACCCGACGGCAACCTGCTTGCAGTCGGTTACCAGTCGCGCACCTCGCCGCAGCAGGTGCAGGTCGATGTCTTCGACGTGATGACGCAGGCGCTGGCACGCTCGTTCGTGTTCGACGATATCGAGCAGGGCAACCTGCGCAACGTTGCCTGGCAGCGCGACGGCTCGGCGCTGTTCGCGGGGGGCTCCGGCTATCGCGGACGGCGCGACTTCATCGTCAAGCGCGTGAGCTGGCCCGAGGGCGTGGTCAGCGAGGCGCACGCCGCGGGCAACTCGATCACCGACCTGCTGCCGCTGACCGACAACCGGGTGCTGTTCTCCACCGTCGAACCCGGCTGGGGCGTGCTGAAGGACGCGCGCCCGGTCATCGCGGCGGGACCCAAGGCGGCGCAGTTCTACGAGGCCGGCCTGCTGACGCTGAGCGACGATGCAAGGACGGTCGCCTGGCGTTTTGCACCCGGCGAGCCGCGCTTCTCCTTCTCCGTCGCCGAGCGCGACATGCAGGCCGGCGAGCGCGGGGCCACCCGCACGGCGCGGACGACGGCGAGCCGCCTCCCGGTGCAGGACTGGGAGAACTCCTACGACGTCACGGTGGCAAACAGGCCGGTCGCGCTTGCCCCCACCGAGATCTCGCGCGCGGTGGCGGTACTGCCGAACGAGACCGCGGCGGTGCTGGCCACCAGCCGCACGCTGCGCCGCATCCAGGCGGACGGCAAGGAAGCATGGCGGATCCCGCTGGCGACCGAGGCCCGCGCCGTCAACGTCAGCGCCGACGGCCGCCTGCTCGTGGTCGCCATGGCGGACGGCACGCTGCGCTGGCGCAGGACAAGGGACGGCGCACTGCTGCTGTCGCTGTTCGCGGTGCGCGACGGACGCTGGGTGCTGTGGAATGAGGACGGCTACTTCGACGCGGCCCCGGGCGCGGAGGAGCTGATCGGCTGGACCATCAACGGCCCGGACGGCGAGCAGGCGGAGTTCTCGCCGCTGGGCCGGTTCGGACAGAAGTACCGGCGGCCCGAACTGATCGACCGCACGCTGGCGGCGCAGTAGCAGGCGCCGGCATGGACCACAACCCGGCACCGCAGTCGCTGTCCGCGACGACGGCGATGGTGCCAGACAAGAAAGGAACTGCAATGAGGATCCGACCACAACAATTCTCCCGACGCCTGAAGACCACGGCGCTGGTGGCGATCGCCGCCATCGTGGTGGCATGCGGCGGTGGCGGCGGCGGCGGCGATGACGGCGTCTCTGCCGGCGCATCCAGCGGGCAGTCGGGCGCGCCGCAGCAGGCATCCTGCGTTGCCTACATCAACACCGGTTTCAACGGCGACATCAATGCGGTCTATGCGGACGGCTGGGGCGGCGTGCCGCAGAGCGGTCTCAACTACTGCGGCAGTTCCTCGCCGCTGGGGATTGACGGGGGCGGCGCAAGCGCCGGCGGCGGTGACGGCGGCGGCGGCGGTGCAGGCGGTGCAGGCGGATCGGGTGGCTCCGGCGGCTCGGGTGGCTCGGGTGGTTCAGGCGGTTCGGGCGCCGGCGGCGCCGGTGCGGGCGGCGGCGAAGGCAAGGTCGTGAACGCGCTGATGACGGTGACCCGGCTTTCCGACGGCGCGACGCTCGGCTCCGCCGTGACCGATCCGGTGCACGGACTGGTCACGATCCGTCCCCGCGCCTCCGACGGCCCGGTGCTGATCACCCTGACGGGACAGGCGGGAGCGCAATACTACGACGAGGGCATGGACAAGATGGTCGACTTCGGGCCGGGCCGGGTGCTGCACGCCCTGGTCGACCGGTTTGACGAGAACGTGGGCGTGACGCCGCTGACGGAGGCGGGATACCGCTACGCGCTCGACAACCTGCGGCCGCAGGGCAACGCGGCCGGCGACCTGCGCGGACTGACCGCCGACCAGGTGCGCGAAGCCAATGAAACGGTGCGCGCCGGATTCAATGCGACCGTCGACCCCGACCTGCACCTGGAGTCGGTGAAGACGCTGCCGACACCGATCGATAACACCAGCCCGGAAGATGCACTGCCACAAAACCGTTACGGCAAGGCAGCCGCCGTGCTGGGCGGCCTCGCAAAGGCCGCGGCGAAACGGCAGCCGGCCGCCCCGGCACCCGCGCTAGGCATCACCGAGCAGCTCGCCGCCGACCTCACGGACGGCAGGGTGGACGACGCAGCGCCGCCGCCGCCCTCGCCTGCGCAGCCGCAGACGCCGCCTGCCGCCGGCACCTACTACGACCGGTCCAGCCTGCGGGCGGCGCTGCGTGAAGGGGCTGCCGAGATGGTGAACCGGTTTGGCAGGCCGCGGCCGAGCGAGGGACGGGGCCCGGATCGCGGCGCGGGAAGCGGAGGCGACGGTGCGACCGGCGGGGGAGGCACGTCCGCGCCGGGCACGCCGCCGGCAACACCTGCCACGCCTGACCCTGCGCCGACCGCGCCAGCCCCGGCGACACCTGCCGTACCGGATCCGACGCCGACCGCGCCTGCGCCAACCACGCCGGCACCGACGGCTCCCGCGCCGGCCGATCCCGCGCCTGCCACCCCGCCGACCTCATCCGCGCCAGACCCGGCACCGGTGACGCCTCCGCCGGTCGTGGCCTCGCCGGAACCGACCCCGACCTCGCCGGCGCCCGATCCCGCGTCGCCGGCGCCAGTCGCCGGGTCGCCCGGAACCACGCCGGATTCCCCTGCCGCCGACCCGGCGACGCCGCCGGCGGCAGTCACCGCAACCTGAGCAGCGCCCGGCATTGCCGGGCAGGCTGTACCGGGCGCCGCCCCGCCAGGAGTGGCGCCCGGCACATGACGGCATGCGGGCGTTGAAACAGCTGGAACTTTGTTGCAAAGATGAGAACTAAGTCCCTCCTTCAGGCAACATTTTCCTTATGAAGCAGTTTCTTTCCTACGCACCCGATCGCCTTCTAGACACCCTCGCATCCTGGCTGCACGCGGCCAACGACAGGCAACTTTCCCGCCTGTTGCAGATTTCACTGCCGGTCATTCAAGGCATCCGCTCCGGCCGGATTTCCGTTTCACCTTCGCTGCTGCTCCTGATGGCCGAATGTGCCGGCAGGACGGTCGAGGAGCTGCGCACCGTTCTCGGCGAACGACGCATGCGCGCCAGGATGTTCCACAAGATACCGCCCATCCACCGGGCAGCGTGATGCTTCCCTTCCTGCCTTCCCCGGTCGAACGCGCGGCTTGCCCGCCGCCCCGCGGCGCCCGCGCTGGCGGGTGGTGCGCTGCCCCGTGCGGCGGCTACGTCTTCCGGCCGTGACGTACCGGAATCCCACGCCGGTCACCATCGGCATCATTCCCTCGACCGTTGCCGGCGAGCTGATCCTGGTCGAGCGTTCGGACGGCGGACTTGCCCTGCCCGGCGGCTACGTCGACGCAATGGAGGACACCGCGACGTCACTGACGCGGGAAGTACGGGAAGAAATGGGCATCGTGCTGCAGGCCTCCCGCTGGCGGCTGTTCTTCAGTTCGGTCACGCCGGACAACAAGCTGCTGCTGTTCTCCCGCTATCCCGAACCGGTGCCGCTGCCGTCCGGCTTCGCGCCGAACACGGAAGTGACCCGCATCCTGTCCGCCCCCTACGCCACGCCCCTGAAGTTTCCGCTGCATGAGGCGGCGATCCGCGCCTGGCTGGCCCGTCCGTCTTGGCAACGGGACTGAGGTGAGGCGCCCGCCGCGGCGCGCCGGTGCCGAGGCAGCGAACGTCCCCGTCTGGAAATCCCCGGCGCAACCTGGGCGCATACCAGCTTCGCCGCGCCGGCCGGCAACGCAGCCTGTCCGCTCAGGCACTCCCGCGGTGCACTGCATGGTCTCATCATCCACGGTGCGGGTGCCCGCCGGCGCGCCGGCTTGGGCAAGTGCAAGCCCGACCGCCGCGAAGTGCGACGCACATCAGCGCACAGGAACGATTCAATACTTGCAACTCTCTATGGAACACTCGCCGCCATGATTCCTCCCTGCCCGGGAGCCGCGTCGCCCCCCGACCGCACCGCAGCGGCGAGCATCGCAAACCAAGGAGAACGAATGACTGGAGTCCCCACGCAAGGCGTCCCGGGTACCGCCCCCCATGTCCTCAAGCCCTCGGTGGTCAGAGAGGGTCAGCCGTTTCCGCTTGGCGCCACCTGGGACGGCCTCGGCGTCAACTTCGCGCTGTTCTCCGCGCACGCGACCAAGGTCGAGCTCTGCCTGTTCGATATCGACGGCAAGCAGGAGATCGAGCGCATCGAGCTGCCTGAATACACCGATGAGGTATGGCACGGCTACCTTCCGGCGGCCCGCCCCGGCACCGTCTACGGTTATCGCGTGCATGGCCCGTATGCGCCGGACGCAGGCCATCGCTTCAATCCCAACAAGCTGCTGATCGATCCGTACGCGAAGCAGCTGGTCGGCGACCTGAAGTGGGGCCCCGAGGTGTTCGGCTACCAGCTCGGTTCGCCGGACAAGGACCTGTCCTTCGACGACCGCGACAGCGCGCACCTGGTGCCGAAGTCGCGCGTCATCGATCCCGCTTTTACCTGGGGCACCCAGCGGCCGCTGAAGGTCTCCTGGGAGAACACGGTGTTCTACGAGATGCATGTGAAAGGCTTCACCGCCCTCAACCAGCGCATCCCGAAGGAGGAGCGCGGCACCTTCGCCGGGTTGGCGCGGGCCGAGGCCGCGGCCTATCTGCGCGCACTCGGCATCACGACGGCGGAGCTGCTGCCGGTGCACGCCTTCATCAACGACAGCTACCTGGTCGAGAAAGGCCTGAAGAACTACTGGGGGTACAACTCGATCGGCTTCTTCGCGCCGCATTCGGCGTATCTCCATTCCGCGTTCACCAACGAGTTCAAGGAGATGGTGAACCAGTTTCATGCAGCCGGCATCGAGGTCATCCTGGATGTCGTCTACAACCACACCGCGGAAGGCAACGAACTCGGGCCGACCCTGTCCTTCAAGGGCATCGACAACGCCAGCTACTACCGGTTGATGCCCGACAACAAGCGCTACTACATCAACGACACCGGCACCGGCAACACGGTCAACCTGTCGCACCAGCGCGTGCTGCAGATGGTCACCGATTCGCTGCGCTACTGGGTGCAGGAGATGCACGTCGACGGCTTCCGCTTCGACCTCGCCACGATCCTGGCGCGCGAGCCCTACGGTTTCGACGAGGGCGGCGGCTTCCTCGACGCCTGTCGGCAGGATCCGGTCCTCTCCAGCGTCAAGCTCGTTGCCGAGCCGTGGGACATCGGCCCGGGCGGCTACCAGGTAGGCCAGTTTCCGCCGGGCTGGGCGGAGTGGAACGACAAGTTCCGTGATACGGTCCGCGCCTTCTGGAAGGGCGACCCGGGCACGCTGGCCGACTTCGCGTCGCGCATTTCCGGCTCGGGCGACCTGTTCAACAAACGCGGGCGGCGGTCATGGGCAAGCGTCAATTTCATCTGCGCGCATGACGGCTTCACGCTGAACGACCTGGTCTCGTACAACGACAAGCATAACGAAGCCAATGGCGAGGACAACCGCGACGGGCACTCGAACAATCATTCCTGGAACCACGGCGTGGAAGGCGCCACCGATGATCCGGAGATCAGGGCGGTGCGCGAGCGGCAGAAGCGCAACATGATGGCCACCCTCGTGCTCTCGCGCGGCACGCCGTTGATCCTGGCGGGGGACGAGCTGGGCAACAGCCAGCGCGGCAACAACAACGCCTATGCGCAGGACAACGAGATCACCTGGCTGGAGTGGGACAAGATCACGGCGGACGACCATGTCATGCTTGCCTTCACCCGCCGGCTGCTGGAAATCCGCAAGAGCTTCCCCATCCTGAACCGCGGCCGCTTCCTGACTGGCAACGTCAACGAGGATTTCGGCGTCAAGGACGTGACCTGGCTCACACCCGACGGCGACGAGATGGGCGAAGACCACTGGAAGGACGAGAACGGCAAGTGTTTCGGCATGCTGCTCGACGGCCGCGCCCAGGCAACCGGCATCCGCCGCCGCGGCTCGGACGCGACCCTGCTGCTGATCTACAACGCCCATCACGATGTCGTGAATTTCACGCTGCCGCCGGTGCCCGAAGGGACCGGCTGGATCATCCTGATCGACACCAACGATCCGTCGAGGACGGACGAGGCGTTCTTCGATTTCGGCCACTGCTACACGGTCACCGGCCGCTCCCTGCTGGTCTTCGTGCTGCAGGGAACGGGACGCCAGGACTGGCGGCTGCGCAGCGGAGAGTTCGGCCGCGCCGACATCGAGGCCTGGGCAGGCGTGCCGGATCAGGCGGAACCGGCCGGACCGGCTGGCGGCGAATAGCTTGCTGCCAAAAGAATGATGAAACCCCCGGCCCGGCAAATCGACTAACGACATTTGAACAGGGCGGCATGCCCGTGGAAAGGAAACCTGATGGCCAAGACCCCGAGCAACAAATTCCCTGCAGACAAGACCGGCACCAAGTACAGCGAATTCCGCAATACCAAGCGCGTCGCACCCGGCAAGGTGAAGGCCGAACGGGATGCGAAGCAGACGACCACTGGCACCCCGGCGACCAAGACCGCTGCGGCGAAGACCGCCTGAGGTTTCGGCGGCCGGGCGCCGCCCTTCCCGGCGGCGTTCCTGTCTTGCTTTCCTACTTGACGACGCCGGCCGGATGGCCGGCAATGTTCGCACTTCCCTTGTCGCCACTGCTGCCGCTGTTGCCGTCGCGACGGCCGTCCATCGACAGATTGGCGTTGCCGGCGATGGACTGGCCCGCCCGCACGGTGGCCTGCACCGCGGCAGCGGCGTTCGACGGGTCGTCGAGCATCGCCTGCGCCAGTTGCCGGTGCTCCTCGATGACTGGCACCCATGATGCCGCGTAGGACTTCAGTTCCGGCGACTGCGCTTTGGCCGCCGACTGGAACAGCTCATGCGACTGCGCATGCAGGCCGAGCCCCGCCTGCTGCATGTAGGCATCGTTGAATTCCCTTCCGGTCAGCAGCGTCAGCTTCCTCAACACCTCCGCATGCGGGGTGGCGACGCCGCCCGGGAGGATCACGCCCGTATTGGTCGCCAGCTGCTTCAGATGGTCCAGTGCCCGATAGTGCTCCTCCAGCATCTTGGTGGCAAACGCGCGCACGGCCTGGTTGTCCGAGACGGCTGTGGCAAGCCCGGACATCTTGATCTCGGCCAGATGCGCCTGCGCGAATTCGCGCATCAGCCGGGCGTCGGCATTGCTGACCCGCGCCTTGCCCGTCGGGCCGGGTTGCAAAGCCGATGCCCCCTTCTCGTTCGCCGTACTGCCAGCATCGTTCGCCTTGGAGTCGCCCATGGCATTGGTGCGTCCGCCGCTGATCCCGGTACCGCCGCTCGACGGCGCGGTGGCGGCGCTTCCGCGCGCTGCATCGCCCCGATTGCGCTGGTCGTGGGCATCCTTGTCGGACACGCCGTCCTGCGCCAGGGCGACCTGGGCAAGCATCGCGCACGCGGCCAGCATGCCGCTGCCCGCAACCCGCATATTCATCCGGCTCATGCTGTTCTCCTGACGGCTGTCGACGCGCACCATGGCGCAAGCTTCGTGCCGGGCGCAGAGCTTGCTTGGGCACGGCGCATTGCGGCAAGGGCGAGGATCATCGCATGGCGGACAACTTCTTTCGGCGCTGGGCCAGGCGCAAGGCTGAGCACCTGGGCGGAGTCCATGGCGGCGCCCCGCCCGGTCCGGAGCAGGAGGCCGGTGCTTCCCACGACACCTGCGGGGAGGCGCTGCCGGCGCCGGGCATGCAGGACGTGCGACGCTTGCGCTTCGATTCCGATTTCTCCCGCTTCGTGGCGAAGGGCGTCGATCCCGGCGTGCGGCGCGCAGCGTTGAAGACCCTGTTCTCCGACCCGCACTTCCATGCAATGGATGGCCTGGACATCTACATCGACGACTACACCCGACCTTCACCGGTGTCGCCGGAGATGCTGGCCGCGCTCGCGCATGCAAGGACCACGCTTTTTCCGCAGCCCCTGTATCGCGACGATGCGGACGGGGTGGAGAACCAGGCGATAGCGGGCCCGGCGGATGGGGCCGCCGACGTTGCAGGGACAGCCTGTGCGGACGCGGCAGCAGCCCCGGCGGCACAGGGGGACGTGCCCGCGGTCCCCGAACCGGGTGACGACCTGGCGGCGCCGGAGGAAGGACGCGGTCGGGATGCGCCGCCGCAAGACGCGCGGGTTGAAGTACGCCCGCCTTGACCCGGCGTGCAGGCATGCACGCTTGCAACGTGTCGTCCCTTCCAAAGGCATGTCAATTTTTCACACGGAGGCGCCCCCGATTGGAACAGGCAATCCTCTCCCGCATGGGAGTACCGCCGCCGCTGGCGCCTGAAGACCAGGCCCGCGCCGATCTCTATGCGCTGATCGCCACGCTGCTGCTGAAGCCGCCCGATGCGGCGCTGCTCACGGCGCTGGCGGCGGCCGACGCGCTGCCTGCGGCGGACGCTGACCACGCCCTCGACCAGGCCTGGGAGGAGATGGTCCTCGCCGCCGGCCTGCTGCCACCGGATGCCGTACGCGACGAGTTCGACGCGCTCTTCATCAGTGTCGGCATGCCCGCCCTGAATCCCTACGGTTCGCGCTACCTGACCGGCTTCATGATGGAACGCCCGCTCGCCTCCCTGCGCGACGACCTGCGCGTGCTCGGGCTGACGCGCGCGGCCGGGGTGGCCGAGGCCGAGGACCATCTCGGCGCCGTATGCGAAGCGATGCGCGTCCTGATCGGTGGCACGCATGGTGCTTCCCGTCAGCCGCTGGGCACGCAGAGGACGTTCTTCACCCGGCACCTGGCGCCGTGGTACGCGCGTTGTCTCGACGATATCCGGGAGGCGCAGGCCGCGTGCTTCTACCGCCACGTCGCCCGCTTCGCCCGTGCCTTCCTGGACGTGGAGGCGGCCGCCTTCTCGATCGGCAACGATGCCGACGAGGCGAAGCAGCGCACGCCTGCCGCAGACGAATGAGGAATACGCACCAAGAACAAGGAAGCGACGTATGAACCAAGCCCCAGCTGTCCGGCGCCGGTCTTTCCTGGCCGCCGCGCTTTGCCTGCCGGTCGCCGCCGCGGCCGCGGCACTTGTCGCGCGGCGCGCGGCGCCGTTGCCGGCCGCGTCGCCGCTGCCCGAAGACAAGCCCACCGGCGGCGGCTATCACGAGACCGAACACATCCGCAAATACTACCGGTCCGCCGCGTATTTCTAGGAAGCGCGCCATGACCCTGGTAAAGAAATCGGATGGCGTCAACAAGGCCTCGCCGCGTCTGCTGAGCCGGACGCTGGAGCGCCTCGGGCCGGCCACGCTGGACCGGCGCGGCTTCCTGGTGCGGGCGGGCGTCACCGCCGGCGCCGGGCTGCTGGCGCGGCATCTTCCGCTCAACGTGATCCAGCCCGCCGCCGCGGCCGAGCAGGTCAACACGCCGGCCGGCGGCACGACCGAACTCAAGCACACCGTGTGCAGCCATTGCTCGGTCGGCTGCTCGGTCGACGCCATCGTCCACAACGGCGTCTGGGTGCGGCAGGAAACGGCTTTCGACTCGCCGATCAACATGGGCGCGCACTGCGCCAAGGGCGCCTCGGTGCGGGAGCACGGCCATGGCGAGCACCGGCTGCGCTACCCGATGAAGCTGGTGGACGGCAAGTACCGTCGCATCAGCTGGGACCAGGCCATCGCCGAGGTCGGCGACAAGCTGCTGCAGATCCGCCAGCAGGCGGGACAGGACGCCGTGTTCTGGATCGGTTCGAGCAAGCACAACAACGAACAGTCCTACCTGCTGCGCAAGTTCGTCTCCATGTGGGGCAGCAACAATACCGACCACCAGGCGCGCATCTGCCATTCCACCACGGTCGCCGGCGTCGCCCAGACCTACGGCTACGGCGCGATGACCAACTCCTTCAACGACCTGCATCGCTCAAAGGCCGTCCTGTTCATCGGCTCAAATCCGGCGGAGGCCCATCCGATCTCGATGCTGCACTTCCTGCACGCCAAGGAGCTGGGCGCGAAGATGATCGTGGTCGACCCGCGCTTCACCCGCACCGCGCGCTTTGCCCATCACTACGTGCGCATTCGCCCGGGCACCGACATTGCCCTGGTCTGGGGCATCCTGTGGCACATCTTCGAGAACGGCTGGGAGGACAGGGAGTACATCGCCGCGCGCACCCACGGCATGGACGAGGTGCGCAGGGAAGTGGCGAAGTGGACGCCGGTGAAGGTGTCCGAGGTTACCGGCGTGCCGGAAACCGCGGTGCGGCAGGCGGCGGAAATGCTGGCCAAGAACCGGCCTTCCTCGGTGGTGTGGTGCATGGGCGTCACCCAGCACCACGTCGGCACCGCCAACGTGCGGGCGCTGTCGATCCTTCAGCTGGCCCTCGGCAACATCGGCATCGCCGGCGGCGGCGCCAACATCTACCGCGGCCACGACAACGTGCAGGGCGCTACCGACGTCGGCCCCAATCCCGACTCGCTGCCCGGCTACTACGGCCTGGCGGAACCGGCCTGGAAGCATTTTGCCGCGGTCTGGGGGGTCGACTATGCATGGCTGCTGTCGCGCTTCGGCTCCAAGGAGCTGATGGAAAAGCCAGGCACGACGGTGAGCCGCTGGTTCGACGGCGTGCTGGAGAACAACGAGTTCGTCGATCAGCCGTCCAACCTGCGCGCCGTGGTTTTCTGGGGCCACGCGCCGAACAGCCAGACCAGGCTGCCGGACATGAAGGCGGCGATGCAGAAGCTGGACATGCTGGTCGTGATCGATCCCTACCCGACGATGACCGCGGCGATGCACGGGCGCAAGGACGGCGTCTACCTGCTGCCTGCCACCACCCAGTTCGAGACCCAGGGGTCGTGCACCGCCTCCAACCGCAGCATCCAGTGGCGCGAGCGCGTGATCCAGCCGCTGTTCGAGTGCAAGACTGACCACGAGATCATGTATCTGTTCGCGCGCAAGTTCGGTTTCGCGAACGAGCTGTGCAAGAACATCAAGGTGGTCAACAACGAGCCGGTGATCGAGGACATCCTCCGCGAGATCAACCGCTCCTGCTGGACCATCGGCTACACCGGCTGTTCGCCGGAGCGGCTGAAGCTGCATATGCACAACAAGCACACCTTCAACCCGACCACGCTGCGCGCCGAGTCCGGCCCCTGCAAGGGCGACTACTACGGCCTGCCGTGGCCGTGCTGGGGCACGCCGGAAATGAAGCACCCCGGCACGCCGATCCTGTACGACCTGAGCAAGCCGGTGGCGGAAGGTGGCCTGCCCTTCCGCGCCAACTGGGGCGTGGCGTACAAGGGCGACAGCCTGCTGGCGGCCGACGGCTCGGCGACGGCGCACAGCGAGATCGATACCGGCTATCCGGAATTCGACCATGTCTTCCTGAAGCGGCTGGGATGGTGGAACGAGCTCACGCCCGGGGAGCAGGCGCAGGCCGACGGCAAGAACTGGAAGACCGACCTGTCGGGCGGCATCATCCGGGTCGCGATCAAGCATGGCTGCGCTCCCTTCGGCAATGCGCGGGCGCGCTGCAACGTCTGGAATTTTCCCGACCCGGTACCGGTCCACCGCGAGCCGCTGATGTCGCCCCGGCGCGACCTGGTCGCGCTCTATCCGACCTATGACGACAAGGCCGCGTTCTGGCGCCTGCCGACGCTCTACAAGTCGGTGCAGGCGGTCGATTTCTCGAAGGATTACCCGCTGATCATGACCTCCGGACGGCTCGTCGAATACGAGGGTGGCGGCGACGAGACCCGTTCCAACCCCTGGCTGGCCGAACTGCAGCAGGCGATGTTCGTCGAGATCAGTCCGCAGGACGCGATGCAGATCGGCGTGCGCACCAAGGAATTCGTCTGGGTCGAGACGCCGACGGGCGCGCGCCTGAAGGTGCATGCGATGGTCACGCCGCGCGTGCCGCAGGGAACGGTCTGGATGCCCTACCACTTCGGCGGCTGGTGGATGGGCGAGGACCTGCGCGAGCATTACCCGGAAGGTGCGGCGCCGATCGTGCTGGGCGAGGCGGCCAACACCGGCTGGACCTACGGCTACGACGTCGTGACCATGATGCAGGAGACCAAGGTCTCCCTGTGCCGTGTCGTGAGAACCTGAGGAAGAACCATGGCATCGAGGATGAAATTCATCTGTGACACCGAGCGTTGCATCGACTGCAACGGCTGCGTCACCGCCTGCAAGAACGAAAACGAGGTGCCGTGGGGCGTGAACCGCCGGCGCGTCGTGACCATCAACGACGGCATGCCAGGCGAACACTACCTGTCCATCGCCTGCATGCACTGCACGGACGCACCGTGCATGGCCGTATGCCCGACCGACTGCTTCTATCACACCGCCGACGGCATCGTCCTGCATGACAAGGACAAGTGCATCGGCTGCGGCTACTGCTACCTCGCCTGCCCGTTCGGCGCGCCGCAGTTCCCCGAGACCGGGGCCTTCAACCACCGGGGCAAGATGGACAAGTGCACGTTCTGCGCCGGCGGACCGGAACCGGACAACTCGGAGGAGGAGTTCCGCAAGTACGGCCGCAACCGTATCAGCGAGGGCAAGCTGCCGCAATGCGCCGAACAGTGCGGCACCAAGGCACTCATCGGCGGTGACGCCAACATCATCGCCAACATCTACAAGAAGCGCGTGGACACGCGCGGCTACGGCCCGGAGCTCTGGGGGTGGGACATTGCCTACGAACCGGACGCGAAGGCGGGCGTGCAGGGCCGGCAGGACGGGCCGCGCACCAACCAGATTCCGGGCGATTACCAGAACAACCCGCGGAAGCTGCCGACATGAAGACCGTGCGCATCCTCGCCCTGGCACTCGCACTCGCGCCGCTGGCCGGCTGCCTGGAGGTGGAGCAGCACCCGCCTTGGCGCGCGGGCGAATACAACGGCAAGCCCGACAATCTGCCGCAACAGGCCTACTACCACAACGACCGGCTGGCATGGAATGCGGCGATCGCCAACCGCAACCAGCTGCAAAACGAATACGAGCGGACCAGTCCGTGATCGGAGCCCGAGATGCTTTCCCGATACTCCCGGCTGCACAGGTGGCCTTCGCTTCTTCTCCTGCTCTCCCTGCTGCTCGCCGCGCTGGTCCACGCCGGCGCGGCGCGGGCAGCGGTGCCGCATGAAAGCGCGGTGCCCGCCTATGCTGAGGAACAGAGCATCCTGCAGACCGAGAAGGATGTGCCCGAACCCGGCTTCGGCTCCACGGCCTCGGGCCGCAATCACTTCGACCGTCACTACATCATCCCGCCCGGCTTCATGCCGGAACAGGATGTGGTGCTGCAGCGCGGCGGCAATACCTGGCGTACCCTGCGCAACGGCCCGCTGGCCGCCATCGCCGGCACCATTCTGCTGGTCGTGCCGCTGCTGATCTTCGGCTTCTACCGCGCGGTCGGGCCGGCGCAGGAAACCCATGGTGGCGGCCAGATCGAGCGCTTCACCGGCTGGGAGCGGCTGGTGCACTGGGCCACCGCGATCTCGTTCATTGCACTGGCGGTGTCCGGACTGATCGTCATGTTCGGCAAGCAGGTGCTGCTGCCGTGGATGGGGCATGCGGTGTTCTTCTGGTTCGCGCTGCTCTCCAAGTACATCCACAACTTCGTCGGGCCGCTGTTCATCCTGTGCTCGATCCTGATGTTCGTCACCTTCCTGCGCCGCAACCTGTTCAGCCGGATCGACTGGCAGTGGATCCGAAAAGGCGGCGGACTGATCAGGCACGAACATGTTCCGGCCGGCTTCTTCAACGCGGGCGAAAAAATCTGGTTCTGGTTCGGCGTGACCCTGCTCGGCCTGCTGATGTCCATCACCGGACTGATGCTCAACTTCCCCTACTTCAAGAGTTTCAGCACCGGCATCGAGATGACGCGCTACCTGCTGCAATCCGCCAACTACCTGCACATCATCGGGGCCACGCTGTACATCGCCGCCGCGATGGGCCACATCTACATCGGCACCTGGGGAACGCCCGGCGCCTACCACTCGATGCGCTACGGGACCGTGGATGAACAGTGGGCGCATTCCCACCACGAGCTCTGGTACAACGACCTGCGGGAAGGACGGGCAGGCGACCACCGGCCGCCGCCCTCCGCCGCCGGCGCGCCGGTGCACCCGCGCGCATGAGGAGATGGTGATGCGGACCAGGCAATTGACGGCATTCCTCGCGACAAGCGCAGCCGCAGCGCTGCTTGCCGCATGCGGCCAGGGCGATGGCGGGACGGCGGACGCTTCCAGGGGCGTACGCGAAACGAAGTTCCCGGGCCAGGTCACCGCCGGCGGCGGCACCAGCGGCGAAGTCATGGCGCAGGCGGCCGGCGCCAAGGCGCAGACTGCCACCGGGGGCAAGCAGGCGGGCCAGGAAGGTGTAAGGGGGCAGGCGCCGACGGGCAGCGTCAGCGGCACGCCCGGCATCCCGGAGGGATCGGGCGGCACCCCGAGCGGCGCGGAGATGGGGGGCACCACGAGCGGCGCCGCCGCAACGCAGGTGGCGCCCCCGCCCGGCGGCGCCAGCCCGGCCGTGCCGAAACAGGAAGGAAAGTGACATGCGCCTGATGCTCCCTCATGCAATCCCGCTCTGCCTCGCCGCCGGCCTGCTGTGCGGCGTCGCGCAGGCAAAACTGCCGGCCCTGACCCCCGAGCAGCAGCAGGCCGCCGCGGCAAAGAAGCAGCAGGCCGCGGAACAGGCCGAGAAGGAGAAGCAGGACCTTGCCGCCTCGATGGAGAATGTGGCCGGCCGCTGGCGCAAGCGCGCTGCGGAGAACGGATGGGAAACCCACCCGCCGGTGCCCGCCGGCGGCACGCAGCAGAACGCAACGCCGGAGATGCCGGTCCGTAGCGAAAAGGCCGGCACCGCGCCAGCCAGCGCCGACGTCAAGGACCCGGCGAAGAAAGGCAAGTAGCGGACCGGCGCCGCAACCTTGCCTACCCGTGCCGGCGTCGTGGACAGATCGCATCGGAGAAAGGAAATACACATGCTGATGGGCACCATGCCGATCGCGGTGGTCATGCAACGTCATCCGCCGGCGCATCGCTGGGCCGACTGCTCCTGGTCGGCCGCCGCTGTCGTCGCGGGCGCCGCCGGCGGCGACGCGCCCTGCCTGCTGGCGTCGCGCGAGGACACGCAGTCCTGGCTGATTCCCGGCTTGCGCCTCGAACTGCACCGGGATGAGGACGACGGCTATTTCGAGAACTGGGTCGCGCCGGAGCCCAAGGTCTTCGTCATGTGGCGCATGCAGGGCGCGCTCGCGACGCCGGTGCTTGCCTCGGTCAGCTATGGCGAGGGCACCCGCATGCTCGACTCCGGCGACTGCACCGACGGCGTGCCGATGCCGCCCGAGATCCACGCCTGGCTGGCGGCATACCTGCGGGCCTACTACCGCCCGAAGCCGCGTCAAGGCAGGGAGCATGGCTGAACCATGCGACCCATTGCACCGGATTAATCTAAAACTTCGGCTGGTCAGCCTTGCCCGCGCTGTCTATCCTGCGATTAGCAGATGGCGGGAAGGAATTGTCCGATGGGCGCACCTGAAGACGCACTGAAGAAAGTGCGACAGACTGACGTGAGGCAGCACCACACCGTCGACAGGAAGACGGCGGTGCTGTGCATCGTCCTGTCCGCGGCAGTGAGTATCGGAGGCGTCCTGTTCTTCGTGCTCTGAGCCGGAAGAGGATGCACGCAGGCTGCGCGCTTGCAACACGCTCGCGGTGCGCGCGGCGACACGCCGGGGCGGCGCAAGAACGCCTTACGCATCCGCCCTGCATCCCGGAGACCGCATTGCGTGGCAATCCGGTCGATGTTCCATCCGGCGCCTGCCGCATCTGCCGCGCCGCCTGTCACGGGACGCCCCGATCGCCGTGGCAGGCGCGACCGGCAGCCGCCCGGCAGGCCCGGGCGAAACAGCGCGGGCGCATCCGCGCCTTCGCGGCAAGCCGTGCAACGTTCAGCCCCGGGTCGCCGATGTTCTTGGCGATCCACGCGCGAAGGTTGCCGAAGGCACCCTGGTCCTGCGCCTGTACGTTGAGGAGTTCGCCGAGCCGGGGCCGGCCGCCGGGTCTCTTGAGGAATACAACCAGCTCGCGCGCGACGCTGAGCGGGACGCGCGGTCGAAGTCATCCTCTTTCGAAGCGCGCAAGGTCGATGCCGGCGGTGACGCTTACCCGACACCCGGCAATGTCCGGAATGCCCATCCAGAGCGTTTGCGACCCACCCCGCCAGTGCATGTCGCGGGGACGCCGCACGGAAAATTCCTGCTTCCGCTATGCTTGCGGACGAGCGACGGCGCCGGCTCTTTGCGAGGGTGCTCTCGTAGGTGTTTTTCCGACAAGACGCGCCCCATGGACCGACACGACCGCGCAACGAAACGTCAATCCATCCTGACGGTCGACGACGACGACATCCTTCTCGACCTCTATCACACCTGTCTCCAGAACGAGGGCTGCGTGCTGCTGCGGGCGACCAACGCCCGCGAGGCACTGCAGATCTGCGTTGAGGAAGCGCCCGACCTGCTCCTGGTCGACTACCTGATGCCGGGCATGACGGGTCTCGACCTCGTCGTGGCACTGCGCAAGCGCGAGCAGACGCGGAATCTTCCGATACTGATGATCACGGCGTCGGCCGACAAGGAAATCCGCCTCGCTGCCCTTTCGGCCGGCGTCGACGACTTTCTTGCGAAACCGGTCGATCCCGCGGAGCTCATCGCGCGCGCGCGCAACCTCCTGCGCCTCAAGTCCTACCAGGATGACCTGCACATGCAGAACACCCGGCTGGAACAGCAGGTGGCCGAGCGAACAAGGACGCTGCGCGAGAACGAGGTGAAGATCAGCCGGCTGACGCGCATCTATGCGGTGCTGAGCGGCATCAACTCGGCCATCGTGCGTATCCATGACCGGCAGCGGCTGCTGGAGGAGGCGTGCAGGATCGCCGTCGCCCACGGCGCATTCCGGTCCGCGTGGATCGGCCTGATCGACCAGGACACGCTGGACGGCGCGATTGTCGCCGCCAGCGGAGGCAACGACTACCTGGCGAAGGTACGGCTGACGGCGCGCCCGGATACGCCCTACAGCGAGCGTCCGGCCTGCGTGGCGGCACGCGAGGCGAGGCCGGTCATCTGCCAGGACATTTCCCGCGCGGGGGCCCTGCGCGAGGTGCTGGCCGACCTGGAGTCGCACGGACACCGGTCGGTCGCGGCCTTTCCACTGCTCGTGGACGGGCAGGTGGTGGGCGTCATGTCGCTGTTCGCCGACGAAGTGGGCTTCTTCGACGAGCAGGAGCTCAAGCTGCTCAATGAACTTGCAGGCGATATTTCCTTCGGACTGCAGTACATCGAGAAGGAAGAACGCCTGCAATACCTGGCGTACTACGATCCGCTGACAGGATTGCCCAATCGCGCGTTCTTCACCGAACAGCTGTCGCGGATGATCAGCAGCGCCCGGCAGACCTCGCGTCCGCTGGCGGTGGTGGTCGGCGATATCACCCGGTTCCGGGTGGTCAACGAAACCATCGGTCGCAACGCCGGGGATGAGCTCCTGCGCGAAGCAGCGCGGCGCCTTACCGCCCTCGCGCGCAACCCGGAGCGGCTGGCCCGCGTCGGCGCGGCCTCCTTCGCGTCCATCCTCGACGACGATGACCTGACCGCCATGGCGCACAGGGTCGAGCGCGTCGTGGAGGGCGCGGTGCGCGCGCCCTTCGTCCTGAACGGAGAAGAACTCAGCCTCACGCTCGCCGCCGGCGTGGCGCGATACCCCGAGGACGGGGAGACCGCAGAGGCCTTGTTCAAGAACGCGGAAGCCGCCATGATGCAGGCAAAACTGGACGCCCAGCCCTACCGGTTCTACGAGTCTTCCATCCACACCAGGGTCGCAGAGGATCTCAAGCTGGAACACAAGCTGCGTCGCGCGATCGAGAAGGAAGAATTTGTCCTGTACTACCAGCCGAAGGTCGCCTCGACCAGCGGACGGACAGTGGGCTTGGAGGCGCTGCTGCGCTGGAATGATCCGGAGACAGGCCTGGTGCCGCCGGTGCGCTTCATATCGATACTGGAGGAAACCGGCCTCATCGCCTCGGTGGGCCAGTGGGTGATCGCGCAGGCGCTCAAGGATCTCGCCGCCTTGCGCGCCCGGGGCATCGCGGTGCCCGGGGTATCGGTCAACGCGTCCATCCACCAGCTTTGCGATGACCGTTTCCCGCTGCTGGTAAGCGAGGCCGTCGCTGCTTCGGGCCTGCCGCCCGGCTGCCTCGAGATCGAGATCACCGAGAGCCTGTTCATGCGTGACATCGAAACCAATGTCCGCAAGCTCGAGGCCATCAAGGCACAGGGCGTGCGGATTGCGATCGACGATTTCGGTACCGGCTACTCCTCGCTCAGCTACCTGGCCAAGCTGCCGGTGCACACGCTGAAGATCGATCGTTCGTTCATCGCGCCGATGACCAGCAGTTCCGACGGCATGGCGATCGTCTCGGCAGTCATCTCCCTCGCGCACGCGCTCAACCTGGACGTCGTCGCCGAGGGCGTCGAACTGGAAGAGCAGGCCAGGTTCCTGCGCCTGCTCAAGTGCGATGCCATGCAGGGTTACTACTTCGGCCGTCCGGTTGCGCTGGCCGAGCTCGAGGCCCAGTTGCGCGCGGCGGCCGGCAGCGCCGCGGGCACGACCGCGGGCTGACGCGTTTCCGGCAGCGCGCTCCCGCGGTCGGCAAGCCGCGCGACCGGATCAAGCGCTTTGCTCCCGCGTGCACATGCGCGAATCAGCTTTCGATCCTCGCATACGCGGCTTCCGTTCTCGCTTCCAGCTCCCCGTCCAATCGCAACAGATTGTCCCTGAATTCGATGACGGCGTTCTCTTCATGTTCACGCCGCGTCTGCTCGGCCTCCGCGGCAGCACGCACTTCCGGCACGGCGGCCCTGGCGAGGGCGACAAGTGCCTCGTGTTTGTGGCCGGACATCTCGGTCCTGAGCGCTTTCGCATAGGCCGGCGGGGAAAGGATCCACCTTGCCAGCTCGCTTTGACTCGGCAACAGGGGCGACGACGGGTCGGTGTGCCGCCGTTGTATGTGCGCCGCCATCTGCGTGAGCAGGCGCGAGGGCGGCCGCGGCGGCGGGGCCGGGCGCCCGGGTTCCACCGCCGCATTCGCGTGCGCGGCATTCGATGAACCTGTCACTACCTCCTGCGGTGTCTCATGCACGGGTGACGATACTTGCGGTTGGCTGGCGTATAGACTGATGTTCATTTTAGTGACCTGTGAAGGAAGGCAAAGGGACAGCTGCTCGCGTACCGCACCGGGCCGTGTTTGACATGCGCGGCCCGTCTTCGCGCCGGCGGTGCTCGGCGTACCACGCGTACGCGTGCGCTCCTCAGCGGAGATCCGGGCCTGCGCGCGACGCTACCCATGTACACCCTAGCCCGCTTCTATCCATCGCAGGCATGGCCGTCCGTTCGGGCGTAAACCCATTGTCCTTCTACTTTCCTGTATATCTCCGGATGTTTGCCTGGATCCAGCGAAATCGGGTCCGGCGAGCCCTCGAACCCGAGATGCCAGTAGAAGGCGTGGGACGCTTCGTATGACGAGATTACGTGCAGCTTTCCGTCAAAGTTTGCCCGCTCCGAGCAGTTGACGGCAGCCAGTACCAGTGCCCGGCCGTGACCACGGGAGCCGGGGGCCGCCACGATGTAGTTCAGCCAGAACGCATCGGGCCCGCCTTCATGAGCAGGCGCAATTTCTACGCTCAACAGACCTTTGATCGTTCCCCCTTCTGCGGTCTTGAAAATCTGTCTGTCGCGGTGCTCCCCGCGATCCGCATACGCTTCTGCAAGCTCGTCGAGCGTCTCGCGCGTCTGAAAGATCCTTTCTTCGCATTGCGCCTTCTGCTCGGGGGCCATGCAGCGGGAGACCTTGGATTGCGCCTCATATGCGAGCAGATCCGCTCTCATCTTCTCGATGGCATCCGGAACGGTGGCGGCCTCAAGCAGGACCGGTCCTGGAGCCGCCGACCGTACCTGTCGACCGGCGAGCATGAATCGTGGTCGCCGGGCAGGTGGAGGCTTGGCCGCGCCCTGATCTTCGGCCTTGCGCTTGTGACTGTTGCTGCTCGTTGCCATGGCCAGCGGGCTGCCCGGTTCAGCAGTTGGCGAGGCCGTTCTCAGGTCGTAGTTTGGGACCGGGCTTCCGGTGAGGTTTCTGAACATTGGCAAGGAGTGAGAAGTTGTGATGGCAGGAGACAGCTAATCAGTGGTGCGGACGGCCGACCGGTTCGCCTCCGCTGCAGCAAATTCGTGCCGCCGGCTCGCGTGCGGGACGGCGCAACACGCTTTTCTTCCGCCTTCGGGATCACGCGCGGCTCCCCGGCGTGGCGCCGAGTGGCCCCTGGAATAAGCAGCAGGACGTCTTATCGGCACTGCCGGGGCATGGCGAGCCGGGCGGCCGGCGCGAAACGTTCCGTCACCAATAGGTGGGGACTTGGCCAAGCCGGTTCCATGCACCAGCGTCATCGTCGGCCAGGACCTGCACTGCAAAAGAAAAGGCCAATGAATACATTGGCCTTTTCTGTCGAGCCCCTTGTGCGGCGCCCGGCATGCTCGCACCCGCGAGCGTTCCTCCCACGACAGGGCGTCCCCCGGCGCGGCGGGCGGCATCCGCCCACCGCGCCCGGGAAAACGCCCGGAGGGACGTATGAAGCGTGCTGTTACCTTGCTTCCTCCTTCTGGTCGTCTGCCGTCCGCACGCCACCCCTGACGGTGACCACATACGTGATCGACCGCGCGCTGTCGTCGGCGGCAATCTGGCCGACCGCCTGGTTCACTGCCGACTCGCTGACGTCCTGCGTGCTGCTGCTGCCGACGTCCGGCGCGGCCGGCGACACATTCACGACCTGGAGGCGGCCGACGCCCTGCTGGCGGTTGCCGGCTCCTCCCGCGAGGTCCGTCGATACCGGCGCCGGCGGCTGGACGGCCGGCGCCGGGGCAGTTGCGGCCTGGGTGGCAGCACTGAACAGCGTCGGCAGGTAGTTCTTGAAGTTGTCCACCGGACGGCCGAACTGGATACGGCCGCCCGCGGTCACGCTCAGCAACTCCTTGCCGCTCTTGGCGTCGCCATAGAACAGCGCGTCCTTGCCCGCCTTGACCACCGTCGGCTTCATGACGTGGACAGGATCGTCGAACAGCAGGGTACCGGTCGCGGTGATCGACGGGCCATGGATCTCGACCGTGCCGGTGCGGTCGGTCGTGAGGTTCGCGACCGGGCTCACGCTGCCGACAGCGCCGCCGAAGGTGGTCACGCCGCCCGTGTTCACAGTGATGTCCCACGGGCCGTCAAGCGTGTCGAACGAGATCGCTCCGCCGCCCGCAAACACCGTATGCGCACCTACCGTCACGCCGTCCTTGAAGGACTGCGCCCCCGTGGTCCGGATCTGGCCGCCGTTGATCACGGCCTGGCCTTCGGCATCTGTCGCGATGCTCGCCAGCGCCGTCTTGCCGCCGACGGCGCCGTTGAACGTGGTGCTGCCCGCCGTGTTGACCTGCAGGTCGTGCGCGCCGTCCAGCGTGCCATCGAAACGGATATCGCCGCCCTTGCTGCTTGCCAGTACGGTGTTCGCCTGGAGCGTCACCGCATTGTCGTAGCGCTGGTCGCCGGTCGTGTTCACGCCGCCGCCGCCGAGAACGACGCCGCCGCTGCCGGTGGTGTGCAGGCCCGCCAGCGCGGTCTTGCCGCCGACCGGCGCATTGAAGCGTGTCGTGCCGCCAGTGCTGACGCCAAGCCGGTGCGCGCCGTCGATCGCCGCGGCGAACACGATATTGCCGCCCTGCGCGCTGGACAGCTGCGCATCCGCGCCCAGCTTCACCGCGTCGCCGTAGTGCTGCGCGCCGGTGGTGGTCACGCCGCCGCCATTGATTGCGACGCCGCCGGCACCGTCCGTCGCAAGACCGGCCAGGGCCGTCTTGCCGCCGACAGCGCCGTCGAACACGGTGTTGCCCCCGGTATTCACCGACAAGGCGTGCGTACCGTCCAGCGTGCCGCGGAAGGCTATATCGCCGGCGCCGGTGCTGGTGAGCGTGGTGCCGGCACCGAGGGTGACGCCGTCGCCGTATTCCTGGGCGCCGCTGGTGCGCACGAGGCCGCCACTGATGGTGGTGGTGCCGTCGCCGTCGGTACTCACGCCGGCCAGCGCGGTCTTGCCGCCGACCGCCCCGCCGAAGGTCGTTTCACCGCCGGTCTCGACGGCCAGCCGGTGGGCGCCGTCGACGCTGCCGTTGAAGCGGACCTGTCCGTTGCCGGTGCTGGCGAACTTCGCATCCGCGCCCAGCGTTAGCGCATCGCCGTAGACCTGCGCGCCGATGGTGGTGACGCCGCCGCCATTGACGGCGACGCTGCCTGCCGCATCGGTGCTCAGGCTGGCCAGCGCAGCGGTGCCACCGACTTCGCCCTCGAAGCGGGTGGCGCCGGCGGTATTGACCGCCAGGGCGCCCGGCCCATCGACGTCGCCGTCAAACACGATGTCGCCGCCGCGGGTGCTGCTGAGTACCGTGTTGCCGGCGATCTCGACCTTGTCGCCGAAATACTGGCCACCGGTGGTGCGCAGGTTGCCGCTGATGGCGGTCGTCCCCGGCCCGTCGGTGCTGATGCCGGCGAGTGCGGACGTGCCGCCGATCTCGCCCGAGAGCGTCGTCTTGCCCGCGGTCTCGACGGCAAGCTGGTGGGCGCCGTTGACGGTGCCGTTCAGCGTGATGGCGCCGTCCGCCCCGGCGCCGGTGCTCCGGAGGACGGTATCCGCGCCGAGCACGACGTTGTTCCCGTACGACTGGGTGCCGCTGGTAGCGACGGTGC
The DNA here is from genome assembly GCF_036563305.1 of Noviherbaspirillum sp. GTDB lineage: Bacteria > Pseudomonadota > Gammaproteobacteria > Burkholderiales > Burkholderiaceae_D > Noviherbaspirillum. The sequence goes on from NZ_DATCMQ010000014.1 coordinate 73,229, forward strand.
CGGTCACATTGATGACGCCGCTGCCCACGCTGGCGAAGTCCTGCACGTTGACGAACTTGCCGCCGTCGATCCCGGTGGTGCCGGAGAACTGCAGCGTCAGGTCCTTGCCGCCGCCGTCCACGCCGCCGCCGAAGCCGCCGTTGGCGCCGGCGAGGAGCGTGTCCGCTCCCAGCGCCACCGGCTGGCGATATACCTGGTCGCCGGTGGTGGAGACGCCGCCGCCGTTGATGCGCACGGTGCCGTCGATGCTGACCCCGGTGTCCAGGCTGGCCAGGCGGGCGCCAGGACCGCCGACTTGTCCATCGAAGACGATATCGCCGGACGTGTCGACACCCAACGACTGCACGCCGTCCGCTGCCGCCTGCACCGTGCCGCCGAAGCGGATATCACCCTGGCCGAGGCTGGTCAGGCTGGTGTCGGCGCTCAACACCACCGTTTCACCGTAGCGCTGTTCGCCGATGGTCACGACCTTGCCCTGGGCGAAGTTGACCACATTGCCCTGCGTGGACGGGCCGTCGGTGATCAGGCTCCAGAGCGGTCGGTAGGTGCCGATTGCCCCGCCCAGGATAGTCTCGCCCTGGGTCCGCACATCGAGCGAGGCGACGGTGCAGATGGCGGCGTCGACCTTGCCGCCGAGCGTGATGTTGCCTGCGCCTGAACTCGACAGCACGGTGTCGCCGCCGAGGACGATCGACCCGCTGTGGTAGCGCTGGCTGCCGAGCGTATTCACCGTGCCGCCATTCATCAGCAGGGCGCCCTCGCGGTTTTCCACCAGGATGGTGGACAATCCGCGCCCTGCGCCGATCGCACCGCCGAAGGCGACGGTGCCGCCGGTGTCCACCGTCAGCGCCCGGTTGCCGCCCGCGGCGCTGTCGATGGCGCCTCCGAAACGGATGTCCTCGTTGCCGGTGCTGGTGAACTGCGTGTCGGCGCCCAGTTGCACCTGCTCGCCGAAGCGCTGGCTGCCGGTGGTGGTGACTGCGCCGCCGTTGAATACGACGCTGCCGCCGGCGTCGGTCGCGAGGCTGGCAAGCGTCACCGTTGCGCCGAAGGTGGTGGCGCCGCCGGTATTGACGGCGAGCGCATGCGGACCGGCCACCGCGCCGAGGAAGCCGATCGCGCCGTTGCCGGTGCTGGCCGTAACCGCGTCGCCCGTCAGCGTCACCGCGTCGCGGTAGGTCTGTCCTGCGCTGGTGGTGATCGCTGCGCCCTCGACGAAGGTCGTGCCTCCGCCGGCGTCTGTGGCGATGCTGCGTGCATTCACGGTTGCCGGCAGGACCACGTCGCGGGTCGAGTTCAGGACCAGGTTGCCGAGCGCCTTGTCGGCACCGATCTTGTCCCCGAAACCGATCTCGCCGTTGCCGGCGTTCAGGGTGAGGGTCCCGGTGTCGTTGGCGATGTTGCCGTCGATCTTGCCTGAGAAGGCGATGTCGCCGCCTGCCGCAGCAGTGTCGAGAGTCAGCGTGCCCGCCACGGCGACCGGCCCGGCAAAGCGGATGTCGGCATCCGCCGCCGTAGTCCGGATGTCCCCCGCCAGCACGCTGGCTCCCGTACCGCCCTGAGTGAAGCCATTGGCGGCGCTGATGTCGCCGGCTGCGGCCGTCGTGAACTGGCCGGCATTGTTGACCGTGATCTTGTTCGCGGTAAGCGCCTGGTTGACGCTGAGCGCATTGCCGGTGAACCCGACGTCCCCCGCCAGCGTCGCCGCGCCGTTGAACCGGGTTGCGCCGGTGCCGGAAAGCTGGTTGTACGACGCCGCCTTCATCGTCGCCACATCCACGTTCCTGGCCGAGGCGATGGTGACCGCGCCGAGCGCGGACGTGCCGCCGACCGTACCGCCGAAGCTGACGTCGTTGCCGGTCCCTGCGGCGATGCGGAGTGCGCGCGCCGTACCGTCCGAATCAAGCGTGCTGATGAACGAGACTGCGCCGCCGGTGGCGACCGCACCGCCGTTGGTGGTGTCGATGACCAGATCGGATGCCAACGTCGTCGCCGACCGGAAGATGATTCCCGCGCCGGCAGTGGTCAGCGCACCGCCGTCGATCCTGATGCCGCCTTCGGCGGTGAGGTCGATGTTGCCGGTGGCGTTGTAGGCGCCGGTGTTGCTCAGTACCAGGTTGCCCTTCGACGCCATCACGATGTTGCCGCCACCGGTGGTCGTGTAGGAGGCGAACGGGCCGTTGGTGATATTTTCGCTGCGTATCGCAATGCCGGCGCTGCCGGTGGCCCTGAGCGTACCCGCGACCGTGGTGGTCCCCGTACCCATCTGCTGGTTGAAGCCGGCCGCGTTCATGCCGTTGACCTGCACGTTGCGCGCCGCGTTGATCGTGACGTTGCCGATATCGCGTCCGGCGCCGGCCTGGTAGGCGAACACGACGTCGCCGTAGGTCGCGCTGGTGCCGAAGCCGCTGCGCGCATCGAGCGTCAGGTTGTTGCCGCCGGTCGCGCCGCCCTCGACGATGTTGTTGAAGCGTACTCCCGCCGCGCCGGACGAGATCGACACGGTCCTGTTGCCGAACGCCGTATCGCGCATCGCGCCCAGCACGACGGCATCGTTGAACACCACGCTTCTCGACGCGCCATAGGCGCCTTCGCCGTAGCCGCCGACCGAACTCAGGGTGGCGCCGTCCAGCGTCACAGTGCCGTTGCCGGCGGTCGCATCGACGAGGATGGCGCCGGCGCTGCCGCCGGTGCCGCCCTCGCCCGACTGGGAGGAGCCGTTGGTCTCGACCCTCGCGGTGCCGATCTCGACGGACTGACCGGTCAGCATGATGTCGGCGCCATTGCGCGCGCCGCCACTGTAGGTGGACGAGCCGGACGCATTGATGTCGCCCTTGACGGCCAGCACGCCGTTCGTCGACGTCAGCTTGATGAGCGCGCCATTGCTTTCCGAGGCGGTGGACCTGACGGGCCCGGCGACCGTGAGGTCACCGCTGCTGGTCACGTCGATCGCGTTGCCGGCGGACGATATGCCGCCGACGGTCAGCGCCGCCGCATTGTTGAGGACGACACTGCCATCGGTGGAAGCCGAGAAGCTGCCGATCCTGTTTGCCTCGACCAGGCGGACGTTGCCGCTGTTGAGCGAGATGCCCAGCTTGTCGACGGTGATCGCCGCCCCGACGGCCTGGTTGACCGCACTGTTGTAGCTGTTCAGGGACAGCGCGCCGATCTTGCCGGAGAGGTCCACTGCACCGGCAATCGAGATGGCCCCGGACAGCGGATCGTTCTGCGTGTTGCGGCCGATGCTGAGTTCGCCCGCGCGGATCGCGGCGAGTTCCGCGGCCGTCAGCGACAGGCTGGCGCCGTCCACCGCGCCGCCGAGCTGGACGGCGCGGGTGCGGGTAACGGGATTGAGCGCGATCCTGTTGCCGGCGCTGAGTCCGCCTGCCCCGAGGGCGATGGTATCGGCCTTGATGTCGATGTTCGTGCCGGCGCTGATGGCGCCGCTGCCGGTGGTCAGCGCGCCGTTGGCGTTGCCTGAATGCAGGGTGACGCCGCCGCTCGCCGTCAGCGCGGCGCTGCCGGCGAAGCTGACATGGTCGGCCGCCACCAGCGTGGCGCTGCCGGCGGTGATCGTCACGCCATCATTCACGGTGACGTTGCCGGTGGTTGCCTCGACGACGAAATGGCCGCCCTTGAGATCGGAATGCTGCGTGACATCGACCGACCTGTTGCCGGAAAAGCTGAAGCTGACCGGGCCCGCGTCGGTAGCCGACGCATCGACGGCATAGCTGCCCTCGGTGCCGGTGACCGAATAGTCCAGGCCGGCGCCGTTGACGCGGTAGCTCAGGTCCTGGCCGCCGGAAGTGGAGCGCAGCGCCACCGAGCGCAGCGCGATCGGATCGTCCGCCTGCGTGTTGTCCGTCAAGGCAGCGACGTTGATCTGCGCGCCGGAGGTCACGCTGATGCGGTCCGCGCCGCGCGTGATGATGGCGGCCCCATCGGCGCCGACGCTGGCGCCGCGAAGGGTGACGCTGCCGTCGTTCCGCGCCGCCGACAGGTTGAGGTGGTGCGCGCCGGTGTTCGCGATGGCGCCGCCACTGCTGAGGGTCAGGCCGTTGCCGATGCGGGTGAAGTCGGTGTCGCCGGTAATGTCGATGGTGCTGCTGGTCGCCAGTTCCAGGTTGCTGCCATACAGGTTGTCGAGCAAACCGGCAGTGACCGACAGGCGGCCCGCATCGCTGCTGCCGATATTGATCGCCCTGGCGGACACCGCGCCGTTGTCGGCGCGTCCGGTCAGGAAGATGTCGACGTTGCGCGTGCTGCCGGAAGCCACGTTGCCGATGCTCTTGCCATTGTTGACGTTGATGGTGTTCGCCGCGATGCGCAGCGAACCGCTGCCCATCTGCAGGGATTCGGCGACGGTGAGCGCCTCGATGTCGTTCAGGCTGATCGCGCCGCTGCTCGTCTCCGAGATGCCGGCCCGCCCGTTCACCGTCCCGATGACCAGGTTGCGGCCGCCGTTATCGAACACGAAGCCCTGGCTGACGTTGGCCGCCAGCGTGCCAATGTTGTTGTCGTTGTCCAGGATGGCGGCGCCGGACGCGGTCGCCACCACTTCGAGCCCGGCGGCGGTGATGATGCCGCTGCCCTGCTGTTCAATCGCGCGGCTGCTGTTGCCGCTGCCCGCCTTGCCGGCCAGGCTCACGCTGCCCGTGGCATTGGTGATGTGGCCGGTTCCGGTGAAGGCGATGCCGTTGCTGGTGACGCCCTGCCAGTAGCCGCTGCCTCCGCTGCCGTTGAGGGCGATCAGGCCGCCGGTGCCGGTGATGGAGCCGGCGACGGCGATGCCGTCGTTGTCGGAGCCGTTCGAGGAAGTGCCGCCCTGGCCGTTGACGCTGATCTTGCCGCCCGCGCTGGCGGAAAGGACGCCGGCGACATTGACCCCGTACTGCTGGCCATAGTCGCTCCCGAAGTCGCCGGGGTTGCGGCCGCTTCCGCCGCGACCCTCGATGACAATGTTGCCGCTGGCCGTACGGACCGCGCTGCCGATGTCGACACCGATGAAATTGCCCGCATTGCCGCCGGCATTGGCCTTGAGCGTGATCGTGCCGCTGGTGCCGTTGATGGCATTGGCGACGTTGATGCCGTAGGCGCTGTTGAGCATGAAATCGGCTGCGCCGATGTTGCTGGTGCCGGTGATCAGGATCGGCGCATTGCCGTCGAACCTGAAGTCGAGCGCGTCGGTGTTGGTCAGGTTGATGTGGTACGTACCCTTCGGGTCGGCCTTGTGCCACCCCGGCGCCACCCCGGTTCCGGACAGGTTCAGGTTGGCGGTCGAGCGCACCCGGTAGTCGAAGCTGTCGCCCGCGCTGGTCGAGGTGATGTGCAGCTTGTCCAGGTTGGCGCTGCCGACGCCGCCGGCGCGGGTGCGCGCATCCACGCGGATCTCGCGGGCGGAGGCAAGCACCAGGCTGGAGGCGCCCACGGTCACCAGGTCGGCGCCGGCGGTGCCGCCGATGCCGGTATTTTCCGCGGTGCCCGTGCTGGTCAGCGTGAGCGAGCCATTGTCCGTGCCGCTGAACCCGAGCTCGGCGCCGTTCGACTGCACGATGCCCTGGCCGGCGATCATGGTCATGCCGTTCAGCCCCTGCGCGCGCACCGAGGCGGTATTGGCGACCGACCCGGAGGTGGTCAGGACGAGCGAGGACGCGGCAATACGGTCGATCTCCGCATCGGTCAGCGAGAGCTTGCCTGCCGTCTCGGTGCCGAGGTCGATGTTGCGCCCGCCGGCGTTCACCGTCACGCTGGCCGCCTGCACGCCCTGGGCGACGTCGAGGTCCTGCACGCCGCTGAAGGTGACGCCGCCGGTGCTGTCGATGCCGGTCTGCTGACCCACGGCGCCGATGGTCAGCGCCTTGGCGCTGCCGCCGTTGTTGAAGCTGAAGCTGCCGCCTGCGATATCCGCGGCGAGCGTGCCGACGTTGTTGCCCATCCCCAGCGTGGCGCCGCCGTTGCTGGTGGTAACGCCAAGGCTGTCTGCCTTGATCATCCCCCCGGTCTGGCTGATCGAACCGGCTTTCAGCTCGACCGTTGCCGCCGACAGCATGCCACCGAGGTTGAGGTGGTTGCCGCCATTGTCGAAGGCCAGCGTGCCCGCCGCCGTCGCGGTCAGGGCGCCGGTCCGGTTGTCGGTACCACGCAGGGCGATGTCGCCCTTGCTGTCGAGGGTGGCGGACTGCAGCGTGAAGCTGCTCTCATCACCGCTCTGGCTGATGTTGCCGCTCGCGCTTGCAGTCAGGCTGCCCGCGGTGATGCCCTTCTGCAGCGTGATGTCGCCGCCCGTCAGCGATATCGCGCGGTTGCCCAGGTCAAGCGTCTTGTCGATGTTGATGGCTGCCGTATTGCCGGCTGCGCCAACGGTCAGGCCGCCAAGATCATTCAGGCCGTTGCCGGTGGAATTGAAGACGAAGTCCTTGGCGAACGCGTCGAGGCTGAACGGGGTCGCAAAGCTCGCCGAGGCGGACTGGATGCTCAGCGCTCCTGCGCTGTGCACCGTGACCGCCGGCACGACGCCCTCCTCGCCGCCGCTGACCTGCAGCGCGTCGCCAATCAGCGTCAGCGCGCCGGTGCCGGTGTGGATGACGGCGCCAGCCGCGTCGCTTGCGTAGGCAACGCTGTTCTGGCCTTCGCCGGCGGTCGTCCTGATGACGACCGCGTGGTCGCCGGCGGCGGTGCCGACCTGGCCGTTGTCCTTGAACACCAGGGCGTTGTTGTGGTCACCGCCGATGCCGCCCGTGGCATTGACGGTGACCAGGCCGCCTTCCGAGGTGATGGTGCCGGAATCGGGGCTGCCGTCGCCTTCGATGATGACGCCGTGATTGCCGCCGCCGTTGTCCGCCGTGGCCGCGCCGCCCTGCCCGGTCACGCTGACGGAACCGGTGCCGCCGGCTTTCACGACCGCGCCGTCCAGCAGCGCCACGCCTGCCTGGCCGCCGCCTTCGGCGTCGCCGCCGCGGCCGGCAATGGTGATGCTGCCGTCCTGCGTCGTCACCCGCGTGCCGTTCAGGGTCACGCCGGTGTAGCTGGCGTCCGCCTGCCCGGCGTCGCCGCGCAGCGTGATGTCGCCGGCTTCGCTGGTGACATCGGCATCGATCTGGAGGCTGCGTGCTGCCAGCGTGATGCTGCCGGCGCCGCCGGTGCTTACGCCACGCACGCCGTCGATCTCGGCAATTTCAAGACCGGCGTCGTTGCGGTTGCGGAAGGCGATGCTGCCCGTATCGGACTGCGCGGCCAGGCGCGCGATGGCATTGCTGCCTGCGCCAAGGTCGATGGCGCCCGAGGTGGACTGCATCAGCAGCGCGCCGGCGGCAAGCCTGCTGCCGTTGCCCTGGGAAATGGCGCCGGTCGTGGTGGCAAGACGGATGCTGCCGCCCTGGCCCGCGGCGCCAATGCCGTCGCCGACGCCACCCTTGGCCAGCAGGTCGCCGCCGTTCAGCGCAATCCCGGTCGTGCTGTCGATGGCGATCTTTCCGCCCGCGCCCCCGATGGCGCCGCTGCCGGTCGCCGCGGCCGAGCCTGCGGCGCTGATCACGACATCGTCGGCCAGCCTGACGGCGCCTGCCGTGGTGCTCAGCGTGACGTTGCCGCCGGCGAGCCCGGCGCCGTTCAGGGCTGCGCCGGCGTCGGCGATGATGTTGGCGTTGACGTTGATGTCGCCGCCGGCGACGGCATTGAAGCTGCCGCCGGTCTTGCCGGCAGCGCCGGTCGCGGCGATGTCGGCGTTGATGTCGATGCTGCCAGTCGCATCCAGGGTCAGCGCCTTGCCGCTGTTCCAGGTGATGGTATCGAGCACCGTGATGTTGCCGGCGCAATTGGCGGCGTTGCAGACCGACTGCACCGTGATGTTGTTGTTGGCCAGCGCGGCTTCCAGGACGTCGACCCGCATGAACGAGAAGTCATGGACCGGGTTGGGATCGGTGTCGGCGGTGAAGTCGCCGAAGGTGTCGCCGTCGCGGCTGATCCAGGCCGAGCTGGCGACTTTGCCGATGGTCAGGTTGGTCGGATCCAGCAGCAGCGTGCCGTTGCTGCCGTGCGCGGCCGACGTATCGACGGCGCCCCGGAAGTCCAGGGTGTTCTTGCCGGAGACTTCGACGAAGCCGCCGTCGCCGCCCTGCGCGCCGCCCCTGGCTTCGATCGTGCCCGCAAAGCGGGTGCGGTCGTCGGCCCAGACGATGACCTTGCCGCCGTCGCCGGTTTCTCCGGCATTGGCGCGCACGGTCGCGCCGGCGCCGACGAAGCTGCGTTCCGCATTCATCACGGCTGCGTTGCCGCCCTGGTAGTCGCCGCCGAGCAGCACGGTGCCGCCGCCGGTCGCGCCGGACGCGTCGGTGACGCTGCCGTCAAGCATGCCGACGCGGTCGCCGGTCACTTCGATGCGGCCGCCCTTGCCTTCGGCTGCGCTGGTGTTCAGCTGGCCGCTGCTGGCCACCGTGCCGCCCTCGGCATGGAGGCGGATGATGCCGCCGTCGCCGCGTGCGAGTCCGGTGGCTTCGATGATGCCTTCGTTGTTGATCGCAAGGCTGGCGAGTTCGCCCGCTGCCTTGATCGTCAGCACGACCTTGCCGCCCTCGGCCCTGATCAGGCCGCCGTTGCGGATATAGCCGTCGATCACTGCCTCGTCGACTTCGATCCGGGCCGGACCGCCGAGGTCGAGGCGCACCTTGCGCCCGGCGCCCATGAGGACTTCGCCGCCGCGCACGCTGATGTCGCCGACGTTCTCGATCTTGCCCGCGACGAGCGCGACGAAACCGCCGTCCGCCGCGCGGATGCTGCCCTGGTTGATCACTGCGCTGGTCGAATCGCCTTCAAGCCGGAAATTGCCGGCCATGAAATCCTCGTTGCTCATCTTGAGCGTGGATGCCAGCAGCGACGCCACTTCCACCTTCGAGGTCGGCCCGAACAGGATGCCGTTCGGGTTCAGCAGGACGATGCGGCCGTTCGCGTTGATCGTGCCACGGATGACCGAAGGGTCGCCGCCGAGCACGCGGTTGAGCGCGATCGCCTCGGCCGAGGGCTGGACGAACTGCACCGTCTTGCCGGCGCCGACGCTGAAGCTCTGCCAGTCGATCGCCATCTTCTGGCTCGACTGTTCGATCACCAGCTTGCCGTTGCTCGGGCCGCCGATGGTCCCGGTGCCCGCACTCACCTGCCCGCCGCTGGGCAGGTCCGCCAGCGCCCCCGCGTGACACAGCACCAGGATGGTGCCCGCCGTCAGGCTCGCGAGCCCGCGCGGCCCGCTGCGCGATGCCTTGGTTTTGCCCTTGCTGCGCGCAATCTCGGAAGCGACCTGCCATACGCCGAGACTGGCGTTCCATACCACGCGGAAGATGCGGTTGAGTGAGCCGTGACCATTCATGATTCAGAACCTTTAGATGTATGCGATATAGGTGAAGTGCTGTCGGCGCCGCGCTTAGAAGCGCTTGCTGACCGATACCCAGAAGCGGGCGCCGCTTTCATGCGGCTCGACCTCGGACGGCTTGCCGGTCCTGGCCCATGCAGCGACCAGATCGACGCCCCAGCCGTCATGCGCGTAGCGCGCGCCGATGCCGTAGCCGGCCAGCGTGCGGCGCAGCCTGGTGGTCGTGTTGACGGCCTGGCCTTCGTCATAGAACAGGTAGGGTGCGAGATGGTATTGCGGGAGGTTGTACGAGACCTCTGCCTGCGCCGACCAGCCCCGATGACCGCTGAATTCCCCGATGGGAAAGGCGCGCACCGCATACGGGCCGGAGATGGAAATGAATTCCGTGGAATCGATGTTGTCGTCGGTGTGCTGGCCGGACGCCTTGATGCTTGCCTGCACCCGGTCCGTGATGCGCTGCACGCGCACCAGGTCGAGGTTGAGCTTGCTGAACTCCCGGTCACGCTCCGGGTTGTCGATGTTGTCGTTGCCGACGCGCGCTGCCTGCACCGCCAGTGCGCCGTAGGTCAGGCCGCCGCCGTTGAGCTGGTCCCGCACGTCGAAGTTCATCGTCAGCGGCAGGGCATTGACGTTATAGCGTTCGCGCGCACCGATTTCGTTGGTGTAGCGCTTGTGCTGCGCGGCGGCGGCAAGCGACAGATTGGCGGACTGCGAGCGCAGCACCGGATAGCTGACCTGGCTGGAAACGATATCGGCCTTGCCGTTGAATCCCTCGCCGGTCATCCAGCCGCCGGTCAGTTCATACTGGCTGTGTACGGCCGACAGGTCCATGCGCAGGCCGTTGGGCATCAGCGGCAGGCCGTAGCCGACATGCACCATGCCGGTCTTGCCGTCGGTGAGCAGGCCGGTCAGGCGCAGCTCGTCGCCGAAGACGACATTGCGGGTGCGCGCCACGTCCACGCGTGTCCGGTACAGGCCGGTGTAGCGGCTGCCGTGGTTGTCGACGCCGACGGAGGCGCGCAGGCGCTCCTCTTCCACCAGCCGCATCTCCAGGTCGCCGCTGCCGAGGGTTGCGCCGGGGCGCACGATCGGGATCGCGGTATAGCCGGGCAGGTCGTTCATGATCAGCGCGGCGCGCTCGATTTCCGCGGCCGCCATGACCTCGCCGGTCTTCATCGTACCGAGGTAGGCCTGCGCCTCGGCGCTCGTGCGCTGCGCGCTTCCGTCGCCGACGGTCGCCGCCACCTCGCCGAAGCGCCCTTCGACCACGTCCAGCACGACGACGCCGTTCGCCACGTCCTGCCGTGGCAGGTAGGCGCGCGCGAACGGGTAGCCGGCGGCCCGGTAGGCGGCGCTCACCGCGTTGGCCACGTCCTGCAGGCCGGCCAGGTCGACCGGCTTGCCGATGTAGGGGCGCACCGCGTCTTCCAGCCGCGCGCCCGGCAGCACGGTATTGCCCTGGAAGCGCACTTCCTTCAGTTCGAACTTCTCGCCGCCCTGCCGGCCGGCCGGCAGGGCGCCCCCGTCAAGCTTGAACGCCGGGGATGCAGGCGGCGGCGCCAGGCGCGGCTGCGTCTCGGGATACAGCACACTCGCATCGGGCAATTGCTGGGCATGGGCTTGATGGGCGAGCGCCATCACGGTCAGGATCACTGACGGTTTCAGTCGGAAAAGCATGTCGGGTTCGTATTCGTACGTGGAGGAACTGCGTGTTTCTGCTGCTTGCGCAAGGTGGGGGCGCAGGAAATCAGGAGGCCTGGTCGACGCGGGGTTGAGGCGATGACCGGGAGTTGATAGTAAGCAAGATTACCCGATGGAAACGGTCAGTGCCAAAAAAATGTTACGAAATGTTGGAAAGCGTTGACAGGGAAAATACGTAGGGCAGCTTTTTCGCTTACCCGTCACTTCCTGCATGCGCGAGGCAACGACGCACGCGCGTTTTCGCATCCCCTTCCGCGTAGACGACAAGTAACGAAGGCCGCATAACCTGCGGTAGAACGCCTGGAGGATGAAGGGGGGCGGCGCGCCACCGAACCGCTGCACGCGGCGCAGCCGAGCGGGTTTATGTAGGGATAGCACTGCACTCGATCGCGTGCGCAGCCGGCGACGCGCGCGATACAGGCATTGCGGCAGCAGGAGGCGACGCGGTCGTGACGACCCAGGCAGCGCCGCCGACGCGTCGCGCTGGCCGCCATCCCGCGTCTCGCGCCAGGCCTTTGAAGCCAGCTACGGACGACGGGGAGTCAGTCGTAGCGATGCGGCCTGCGAAACTCCCGCACCGCGTCCAGATCCGGCGTCACTCCCAGGCCAGGCTGTTCACCGAGTTCCACCACCCCGTCGCGCAACGCCAGTGCAGGCGCAGCAAGTATGTCCCGCAGCGGGTTCGGATTGGAATCGACTTCGACATAGCCCTCCTCGCCAAGCGCCGCGCGCAGGTGCATGGAGGCGACAAGCCCGATGCCGCCGCCCAGCCAGTGCGGACAGAACATCCTGCCTGCATCCGCCGCGATGCGCCCGACCGGAAGGCAACCGCTGAAGCCGCCCCATTTGCCAAGGTCGGGCTGAATCACGCTGAAGGCGCCGGAGCCGATGGCGACTGCAAACGTTTCCTCCTCCCGCATGTTCTCGCCGGCGGCGAGCGGGATCGGCGACTGCTTCGCCAGTTGCTGCCAGTCCGCGAGCGGATGGTCGGCGGCGATCGGCTCTTCCAGCCAGACCGGAGAAAACGCCGCCAGCGTTTCGCTCATGGCCGCCGCGACCGCCGGCGACCACGCCTGGTTGGCGTCCACCATCAGCGGCGCGCCGGGGCCGAGCAGCTCCCGCAACGTGCGCAGGTTGTGGAGGTCGCGTTCGGCACCGAAGCCGACCTTCAGCTTGAAGGCGCGATAGCCCTCGTCACGCTTTGCCGCCGCCAGCACTTCCGGCGCGGTGGGACTGAGGCCCGATGCATACGCACGCACTTTCGGGCCGCCGCCGAACAGCCGCCACAGCGGCTGGCCCACCCGGCGCGCCGTGAGGTCCCACAACGCCACGTCGGCGCCGGCGATGGCCTGGGCCATGGTGCCGGGCTCGCCGGACTGGATCGCCAGTATCCGCAGGCGGCGGCCGAGCTCTTCGAACGCCTGCCCCGGGTGGTCCCATGCCTGCCCGAGCAGGATCGGCGCGACGCAGGATTCGAGCACCCGCGCGCGGTGCTCGGCGCCGACGCCGGGGAAGTTGCACCAGATCTCGCCCCAGCCGACAGCCCCTTCGCTGTCCTCGATGCGCACCAGCACGGCGGGCCGGTCGTACATGATGCCGAACGACGTCTGTACCGGGTCGGCGACCGGCGCCCGGAACACGAGCGCCTCGACCTTTGCCAGGCGCAGCGGCGCGAGCGACTGTAGCGGCGGGATTGGATGCATCTTGCTCATGCCTTCACGTAGACCGCATGTTCGGTGGTGTAGAAATGGGCGGCGCTCGGACCGACCGAGTAGGCGCCCACGCCGGAGTTCTTGATGCCGCCGAAGGGCATGTGGTTCTCCGGGATGGTGCCGTGGTTCACGTGCAGCATGCCGGTCGCGCTCTCCTCGATGAAGCGACGCACCACCCGCTGGTCGTTCGAGAACAGGGCCGACGTCAGCCCGAACTCCACGCCGTTGAGGATGGCAAACGCATCGTCCAGCGCGGCATAGGACAGGATGCAGACCACCGGCCCGAAAATCTCCTCCTGCGCCACGGACATGCCCGGTGCGACATTGGCGAGAACAGTCGGCTGGTAGAAGTAGCCGCCTTCGCAGCCCTCCACCGTCGCGCGGCGGCCGCCGGTCAGCACGGCGGCGCCTTCAGCCACGCCGGCCTGCATCATGGCCTCGACCTTCGCCAGCTGTGCGGCGTTCGTCATCGGCCCGATGGTGACGCCGTCGGCGGTGCCCTCTCCCAGCCGCAGCCGCCCGACCCGCTCCGCCAGCCCCTCGCAGACGCGCGCATGCAGGGACGCATGCACGATGACCCGGCTGATGCCGGTGCAGCGCTGGCCGGCGCACTGGTAGGCGGTCGCGACGATCTGGTCGAGACAGTGGTCGATGTCGTCGGTGTCGTGGATGACGGCGGCGTTCTTGCCGCCCAGCTCGAGCGCCACCTCGGTGAGGTTTGCGGCGGCGGCGGCGTAGATCTTCCGGCCCACCGGGACCGAGCCGGTAAAGGTGACGCCCTGGACACCGGGATCGGAGACCAGCGCCTGGCCGACGTCGGCCATGCCCAGCACCAGCTGGAACAGGCCGTCGGGCAGGATGCCGCGCGCCGCGTCCGCCGCGATGCAGGCGGCGGCGGGCGTGAATTCCGACGGCTTGAGGATCACCGCATTGCCGAACACCAGCGCTGGCGCAATCTTGCGCATCGGCGTCATGATCGGAAAGTTCCAGGGCGTGAGGGCGGCGATCACGCCGCGCGGGCGCCGTGTGACCTGGTTGCTGAAGCCGGCGCGCGAAGTCGGCATCACCGTACCGAGGGAGCGCGATGCTTCCCCGATCATGAAGCGGGCCTCGCCGCAGGCCTTGGCCATCTCGCCGCGCGACTCGGCCAGCGGCTTGCCCTGCTCGCGCGTGATCGCCAGCGCGATCTCCTCCCCGCGCGCCTGCAGCGCCGCAATGAATTTCTCCACCAGCTGCCCGCGCTCGACGGCCGGTACCCGCCGCCAGTCCGCCTGCGCGCGGGCGGCTGCCGCCACTGCCTGGCCGACCTGCGCCGTGCTGGCGCTGACGTAGCGGCCGGTCTGCTGCGAGGGTCGCGCCGGATTGCAGGTCGAGAAGGCGGCGCCTGCGCCCTCCACCCAGGCGCCGCCGATCAGATTCCCGTATTCATACATGTCGTTTCCTCAGGCGTGCTGGGCCGGCGCCAGCTTGTCCATTAGGGAGCGGACCGAAGCCACGCCGCTGTTGCGCACGAGGTCGGCGCCCTTCTCCCCGATCATGATGGCGGCGGCGTTGGTGTTGGCGGAGACCATCTCCGGCATGACGGAAGCGTCGATGACACGCAATCTGCCGACCCCGCGCACCCGCAGCGCAGGATCGACGACCGCGCGGTCGTCGCTGCCCATCCTGCAGGTGCCCACCGCATGGAACACCGTGCCGCCGGCGGTCCGCGCGAACTCCTCCAGGTGGGCGCGTTCGGTCCGATGCGCGCCCGGCAGAATCTCCTCCGCAATCAGGTCGCGGAAGGCCGGCTGCCGGTAGATCTCGCGCAGCATCTCGACGCCGGCCGCCAGCACCTTGCGGTCGAGCTCCTCGCTCAGGTAATTGGTCTCGATGCGCGGCGCGGCCAGCGGATCGGCCGAGCGGATCTGCAGCCTGCCCTTCGACAGCGGGCGGCACTGGCAGGCGGATGCGGTAAAGCCCGGATAGTCGTGCAGGGGCGTGCCCGGCTTGTCGACCGACAGCGGCATCACGTTGAACTGCATGTCGCTCCGGTCGCCCTCGGCGTATTCGGTTTTCGCGAAGCCGCCGACCTGTCCGGCGCCGACCGTCAGCGGGCCGGAATTCCGGAACAGCCATTCCATGCCCATCGACGCCAGGCGCAGCGGGTTGCGCACGTCGTTGTTGAGCGACTTCTTCTCCTTCAGGCGCACGATGGTGCGCGCCTGGTAGTGGTCCTTCAGGTTCTCGCCGACTTCGGGCGCGTCCATGATGACGCCGATGCCGTGCCGGCGCAGCAGCGACGCCGGCCCGATGCCGGAGAGCTGCAGCAGTTGCGGCGACTGGATCGCGCCGGCGCTGAGGATCACCTCGGCATCGGCCGGCGTGCGATGCAGCGCGCCCCGGTGCGTCCATTCGACCCCAACCGCGTTGGCCCCTTCGAACAGCACGCGGCTGACGTGCGCCTCGGTGACCACCGTCAGGTTGGGACGATGCCGCACCGGCTTCAGGAAGGCTGCGGCCGCGCTCGAACGCCAGCCATTCCGCAGCGTAAGCTGGTAGGCGCCCACCCCGTATTCCGTCGCGCCGTTGAAATCCGGGTTGAACGGCAGGCCATACTGCTGGGCCGCCGCCAGCCAGGCGCGGCAGTAAGGATGGTCGTTGCGCAGGTCGGACACGCCCAGCTCCCCGCTGCCGCCGTGGTACGGTCCCTCGCCGCCCGCATAGCCTTCCGAGCGCCTGAAGAACGGCAGGACCGACTGGTAGTCCCAGCCTTCCGCCCCCAGCCGCGCCCAGTCGTCGTAGTCCTGGTGCTGGCCGCGGATGTACAGCAGGCCGTTGATCGAGCTGGACCCGCCCAGCACCCGGCCGCGCGGCCAGATGATGTTGCGCCCGCCGGCGCCCTCGCAGGGCTCGGTGTCGAACAGCCGCGAGAAGCGCTCGTCGTAGATCGTCCGGAAGTAGCCGACCGGCAGGTGCAGCCAAAAATTCCGGTTCGGCTTGCCTGCCTCCAGCAGCAGCACCTTCACGTCCGGGTCCGCACTCAGCCGGTTGGCCAGCACGCAGCCGGCCGAGCCCGCGCCGACGATGATGTAATCGTAGCCGCGCTCCAGTCCGTCTGCGCGGGCGCTCATGACTTGACCGTATTGAGGTAGATGCTCGGGTCGAAGTACTTGGAGGCCGGCACCGCGTTCGGAATCTTGGCGAAGTCGGTGAAGAAATCGGTGACCTGCTGCAGCCATCCGGTCACCGTGCCGTCGCCGTACATCTTCGACCACTCGGCGGCGGTGAACATCTTCTGGGCGCCGAGTTGTTCCTTCAGGTCGGCCAGCGGCACGTCCTTGTAGTAGTTCTTCTGCAGCGTATCGATGGCCTGGTCCGGGTTCTTGATCATCGCGTCATTGGCCTGCGACCAGACGCGGATGATGCGGGCCAGCGTGTCCTTGTTCTTGTCGTAGTAGTCGTTGCGAGCCGCCCAGCCGCTGACGATCGCCGCCTTTGGATAGAACGCCGAGGCGTCGACCAGTTTCTTCGCGGTCGGGACCCGGTTGCGGATCGAGATATTGAACGGCACCCACAGCGCGACCGCCGGCACCGCCTTGGAGATGAAGGCGGTGACCGCATCCGGCATGCGCTGGTTGACCAGCTCCACGCTCTTCGGATCGACGCCGTTGGCGCGCAGCGCGTTGTCCAGGAAAACGTGCGCCGTCGTACCCGTGGTGGTGGAGATCTTCTTGCCGGCGAGGTCGGCGATCTTGTTGATGCCCATGTCCGGGTGCACCCACAACTGCGCCGTCGCGAATTCCACGTCGTTGATCAGGAACACCTTGCCCTGCCCGCGCGCCGGGAAATTGGACAGGACCGCGCCGGTGGACAGCACGTCGATGCTGCCGCCGCTCATGGCCTGGAACAGCTCGAGGCCGGTCTGGAAGCGGATGAATTCCGGCTCCAGTCCCTCCTTCTTCCACAGTCCCATGGAATCGGCGAGCCAGATCTGGCCGTCGACGGCCAGCGTATGCAGGTAGCCGATCTTGACCTTGGTGGTCTGCGCGCGCGCAAGTTGCGGCTGCAGGGCGGTGAGCGTCGCGGCGGATGCGATCTGCAGGAAGGTACGTCGTTCCATGGTTGTCTCCTCGTAGTCTGTGTGGTCAGGTTTATGCTGCCCGGGCCTGGGCTTGCTGCGCTTCGTATTCACGCATGACCGACTCGTGGATGCGCGCACGAATGCTGTTGAACTCCTGCGTCTCCTGCAGCGACCGGTGACGCGGATAGGCAAAGGGGATATCCACGACCTCGCGGATGCGCGACGGGCGCGCCGAAATCACCAGCACCTTGTTGGACAGGTAGACCGCTTCCTCGACCGAATGCGTGATCAGCAGCACGGTCTTGCCCTCGGCATGCAGCACCTCCAGCAGCAGGTCGTGCATGGCGCTGCGGGTCTGTGCGTCGAGCGCGCCGAACGGCTCGTCCATCAGGACGAATTCCGGATGCACCGCATAAGTGCGGGCCAGGGCAAGACGCTGGCGCATGCCGCCCGACAGGGTCTTGGGGAAGGCATGGCGGAAGTCGGCCAGTCCCATCAGCGCCAGATAGCGCTCGACGGTCGCCTTCTTCTCGGCCGCGCTCAGCCTGGCGTTGCGGCTGAGGTTCAGGCCGAAGGCGATGTTTTGCTCGACCGTGAGCCAGGGGAATACGCCGTACTCCTGGAACATCACACCGCGGTCCGGCCCGGGCCCCTCGATCGGCTTGCCGTCGAGCGTGACGCGGCCGGCGGTCGGCTTGACGAAACCGGCCGCCATGCTCAGCAGCGTCGTCTTGCCGCAGCCTGACGGCCCGACCAGCGACACGAAGTCGCCCTGGTTGATGCTGAAGGACATGTCCTTCACCACGTCGAGCGTGCCGTTCGGTGTCGGATACTGCATCGAGACGTTGGCGAAGCGTATACGTTCGGTGTTCTGTTGCATGTGACGGGTCTCCTTGTACGGTGCGGGCAGGCGCTCAGCCTTCCACCTTGTCCTGCCAGGCCACCATGCGCTTCGAGATCTTGCGCAGGATGAGGTCCATCGACAGCGCCAGCGTGCCGATGCAGATGATGCCGAGATAGATCGTGCCGAGGTCGAAGAAGGAGGATGCGTTCTGGATCATCGCGCCCAGCCCCTGCTGCGCGGCCACCAGCTCCGAGGCCACTAGCGTCGCCCAGGCGACGCCGAGCGCGACGCGCAGCGCGGTCAGCATGTGCGGCACCGTCATCGGCACCATCACCTTCAGGAAGATCTCCATGTCGGTGGCGCCGAGCGTCTTGGCGACCCGGATGTAGACGGGGCTGATCTGGGTCATGCCCTCGTACATCACGATGACCGCCGCGAAGAAGGACGCGTAGAACAGGATCGCGATCTTCGCCACCTCGCCGATCCCGAGATACACGATCACCAGCGGGATCAGCGCGATCGGCGGCAGCGCGCGGAAGAAATTGATCAGCGGATCGACGAAACGCCTGACCGGCTTGTACCAGCCGACCAGGAAGCCGACCGGAACCGCGACCAGCATGCCGAGCACCAGGCCGGCCAGGACCCGCTGGACCGACATGCCGATGTTGACCAGCAGGTCGCCTTCGGTGACCGAGCGCAGGAAGACCTCGAACACCGCGGCCGGCGACGGCAGCAGCGTGGGATTGATCAATCCGGTCGCCCTGAGTCCGAACCAGACCCCGATCAGGAACAGGAAGGGAACCGCGGCCCATCCCAGGTCGCCGAGTTGCGTCTTGCGTTTGCTGCCGTTTGCCATCGTTGTCTCCGTCCTTGGTCGGCTTGCCGGGCGCGCCTCTTAGCGAGCGCGCTTCCGTGCTGGTTTGCGCGCAGGTGGAAACAGGTCGGTCTCGACCTGGATCATCCGCGCGGGATACTGAATATGCGCGTAGTACACCACCTGCCCGTCCTGGTCGAGCAAGGCGCGGCACACGTCGGCCACCGGGTCGCCGATGCCGATGTTGAGCTGGCTCGCCGTCTCCTCGTCGGAGATCGTGATGCGCATGATCTGCTTGCCCGCCGTGATCTCCACATCCGGCATGGCGGCGAGCGTCGGCACCACCGGCGCGCGGTCGAAGGCCTCCGGGTCGCGCTTATAGGTGTTCTTTTCGAGGTAGATCTCGATCAGGCAGTACGGCACCTCGTTGTGATAGTGGACCCGCCGCACCCGGTGATACGCCTTGGCGACGCGGCCGAACGCGAAGGCCGGCACCAGCGGATGCTCTTCCTGGTCGAGATGCAGCAGCCGGATCTTCAGGTCGGCCACGGTGGAGACCAGTTCGTCGAAGGTGTTCGCCAGCTTGAACCAGCGCTCGTCCGACAGGTCCTTCACCACGAAGGTGCCGAGACCCCGCGTCCGGCGCACGATGCCCTGCTCCTCCAGCTGGTCCAGCGAGGCGCGCAGCGTGATGCGCGAGACCTGGTACTCCTTCTCCAGCTCGTCCAGCGTCGGGATCTGCTCGCCGACCCGCCAGAGCTGGTTCTGGATCTTCTGGCGCATCAGCGCCGCCACCTGGAGGTAGAGCGGCATCCGGCTGTTCTGGAAAATGTTTTGCCCGTTGTGCATAAAGTTATATTAATAAGCACAAGCAGGAAAGGCAAGCGACTTTTTCGTGTTTGCTTATGCGGGAAACGACATCGGCACGACCTGCGTGTCGGCGGGAACCGCATCACCCGGGGGAACCACCAAAGGCTACTGTGTGAACCTCATGCCTGACAAATGGACCTCCATCAAATCTGCAGCCCATGGCCGCCCGTGAGTGCCGCGGCGCCAGCCGGACCAGCCCTTCGGGCGGGACCAAATGCGATCGCCAGCGTTGCCGCTGGCAGCGCCGCCGCGTCGCACAGCGAGACCGGTCCGCAAGATCGTACAGCGTTGCAGGTGGGGGAACGGGGCACGAAACGGCGGCTGTATCAAGGTACGCCGTCGCCGCCGCAAGGCAGAAGCAGGGCCGACTCTCCGCGCGCGGCGAAAATACCGCACGCGCAAGGTGCCGTGGATCCGACGGAAGAAGCAGGCCAAAACGCCAGTCAAGCAAGCGAAATTTATTCGCCTTTCCCTACCCGCGGCGGACGGGCTTGCCCGCCGGGCTCAGGCTCGGCCCCGCGCCAGGCCGGAGAGGATGCTCGCAGCCGGACGCGGGCGGCCGACGTCGGGCCTCCCCCAATACCCGGTTCGCGTATGCCTCAGCCCAGGCGAACGAGATTTTCCATTGAAAGTCTGCAGCGGCAGATCGACCCGCTTCCCGAAAACGTCCGGACAGTCATGCAACGCCTGCTCGACGCCGCCAGGCAGGAATCCGCGGCCTGCGGCATCGAGCCTGGCTTCCTCCATCCCGGCACCGCCGTCAGACACCTTCAGGCCGCGCTGCAGTTCTATGCCGTACTGAAGAGCAAGGCGCAAGAGAAGAATTGTGCGCCGTCCGAACTGCTGCACCGCGTGCTATCCCCGTCCCTGCAAGCCCTGCACGAGGGATCCCGTCAGGCGCCGGATGCGAAAACCAGCAGACGGTGCGTCGAACGACTGACTGCCTCATTTGGCGCCTTTGGCACGGGACAGGAGAAGATTAGCGTCGGCATCAAGGACCTGGTCAGGCATCTGACCGGGATCGATTTGCGCTTTGACAATGACCGGAACCGGCCCTCGACTCAGTTCGCCGATAATCCCATCCCGCGCACCGGTCCCGCACTGGGTTTGCATGACAGGTTCAATACCCTTGAGCTGCCGGGCAACAGGGCTGCCTTCGCGCGCTTTTTCAATGCGGAAAGCAGTGCCGGCAGAGCCTGGACGGCAACCGGGGAGATGTCGCCGAACTTTGCGTACGTCATGTTGTTCTTGCAGCAGCTGGAGGAGAGAACGGTTGTCCATGAGCCTACCCCTTCCCGGGAGATAGAGGCTGCGCTCAAGCACGTCTTCAGCGTTGCGCTGGGCAGGACGGTAGCGACCTTCGACGAGGTGGGCGCGCTCTCACAAGAAGAGCGAGCGACGATCCGGAACGAGCTCCAGTGCCTGCCCGGATTCTCCAAGGAGAATCAACACAGGACGCTACCTTTCATCGAGTACCTGACCGGCACCCTGTTGCGAGCGCCTCGACGAGGCGTACCGCGGGGACGGCAGGAACAAGCTGGACCGGCATAGTCGCGACGCCTGTCGCCACACACGAAAAAAAACCGGGCAGGGCCCGGTTTTTGTCTTGCTGCCGAAGAGGATTACATGCGGCGGCAGAGGGTCCACAAGGTAGCGGCGTTCTCGTTGTAGGCGGCGCCCCCGGCAACGGCAGCGGCAGGTGCGAGCGGAGCAACCGCGTTGTTGGCGCCGCGGACTGATCCCGCATTGTTGCCGATATTGTTGGCAGGGAGGGCGCCGTCAACGGCGACATCCACGCCGGCAGCCTGCTTGTGTGTCAGGCCGGACACGCAAACCGAAGGGCCAGCCATTCCGTAGGTACCCAGCGCTACGGCGAGAAGCCCGCCATTCCCTGCACGCGGAAGACTTGCGGGAGCGGCAGGTAAGGTCGGATCGCCAGTGGCCAGGCCGGACGCGCGCAAAGCGCGCCACATCGACGCCTGCTCACCGGTATTAAGAAACGCGTCCGCCGGTGCAATTGCGAGGACCCCGTTACCGTCGCCGCCGAGCGTGCCGGCCCAACCGCGCGCGGTCATCGTTGCGGCAGCCTCATCGCCCGGCAGCGCACGATAGCGGTCGAAGTAGGCGTTATACGCAGCCGAAACCCCGTTCATGTCGTTCACTACAGCCTTGATGCGGCTGTTCTCGATCATCTCCTGCCCCTTCAGCACGCCGCCGAGCAGCAGGCCGATGATGACCAGGACGATCGCGATTTCGACCAGGGTGAAACCCTGTGCCTTGTTCCTTGCGTGTTGCATAAAACCCCCTGTATGAATTCTTGGTATCGGTAGTGACCCATGGCAACCTTACCAGCTTGCAAGATTCGCACAAGATGTACAGGGGATTTACATGTGCGCGGCATGCGACAGTGCAGCCGCGACCGGCAGCGTCACCGCAAAGCACAGCCGGCCAGACTCCCCGCGCTCCGCCGCCAGCGCGCCGCCGCAGCTTTCCAGCGCCTGCCGCGCCTGGTACAGGCCGACCCCCAGGCCGGACGGATGGCTGCTCCAGAACGGCTCGAACAGCCGCTCCACGACGCCGGCCGGCTGCGGGTCGTCGGCGCTGACATTCACGGTCACCGCCTTCCCGCCCTGCCCGACATGAATGGCAACGACGGGCGTCCGGCCTTCGCGCAGGCCGGCATCGGCGTAATTCTTCAGGATGTTGTCGAGCGCGGTGTCGAGCACCGCACTGTCGATCCACGCGCGCGCGCCGCCGGTGATGCGATGCGCCAGGCGGTGCAGCCGGCACATGCGTTCCAGTTCGACGGCGACGTCCAGGTACCGGACCTTGCCGTCCTCGCCCTGGCCGCTGGTGAGCGTTCGCACCACCCGGTCGGCGCGCTCCCGTAGCAGCGGCGCCGCGTTGCCGAGGTAATCGAGCACCTGTGCCTCCTTCCCTGGCGGCACCTGCGCCAGCTGGTCGGCCATCAGCTGGATGAACTGGGCGATGTTCTTGATATCGTGCTGGAGGAAGAGATTGAGCCGGGCCATCTGCGCGAAGGTGGCGTCGACCGCGTTCGCCTTGATCAGCATGTCGGTGCGCAGCAGCAGCATGAAGGTCTCCACCAGTCCCTCCGCGAAGTAGCGCCGCTCGCCGCGCCGTCGCTCGAGGTACAGCACCACGTCGAGCCGGATCTCGGCCACCCGCAGCACGCGCCGCGTGGCGTCGCCCTGCATGGCGCCCGCGCTGCCCTTGACCGGCTGGCCGAACCAGTCGAGTTCCCACGCAATGCCCGCCATCCCGGCGCGCGACAGCAATGGCCAGGCGTCCCGCAGGAAATCGGGCGTGTCGAATGCAAGCTGCTCGTTGAGCCGGATCAGCGCCAGGTTGATGCGGCTGTACTTGCGGGCCTGGTAGGACAGCACGGCAAGTACCGCGCCGATGGTGCAGCCGGCGAGGATCAGGTAGGGATAGAGTCCCTCAATCATCGCGCGTGATGCCGAACTTCTTCATGAAGTAGTAGATGTTCTCGCGCCGCACGCCGAGCCGCTTCGCGCTCTGGTAGACATTGAAGCCAGTGTCCTTCAGTACCTGGCGCACCAGTTTTTCCTCGGCGTCGGTGCGCACCGCCTTGAGCCCGTCGCCCACCTGGGCGGTGAGCGCGATGCGGGTCACGCCCTGCTGGCTGAGCTCCCCCTCCTTCTGCACGAACAGCAGCGCGCGTTGCACCGCCATCAGGATGGCGGGCGCCGCCACCGGCTTGGGCAGGAAGTCGAAGGCGCCTTCGCGCACCGCCGCCAGCGCCGCCGCATCCTGGTCCTGGCCGGTCAGCACGATCACCTTCACGGGCAGGGATGCGTGCTGTATCGCGCACAGGGTGGCGATGCCTTCGCTGGTCTCGTTCGGCAGCGGCGGCAGGCCGAGGTCGAGCAGGACGACGCGGATTTGCGGGGTGTCGTCGAGCCGGGCCAGGGCCGCCTCGCGGCAGTCCGCCTCGACCGCGGCATAACCATGGAGCTCGAGCATCATGACCAGCATCGCGCGCAGCCCGGGGTCGTCTTCGACGGTGAGGATCACGGGTCGGATCGTGCTCACGACTTGCCGCCTTTCGCTTCCATGCGTTCCAGCCGCTCCATCAGGAAGCGCCGCTCGTTCGGATCACTCACCTGACCCGATGCCAGCATCCCGCCGAGCAGGACCTTTGCACTCTCGATCTCGTTCATGTCTTCCAGGATGAAGGCTTCCATCTGCGTCGCCCAACCGGGAATGCCGGCTTCCGTACCCCGGATGCGCAGGTCCGCCGCGTAGCTGCGCGCAAGCGGCAGGTCCTTGAGCTGGTGCTTGGCGACGACGGACGCATGGGCCAGCGCCGGCCAGCGCCGCGCCGGATCGTCGGCAAATCGACGGTGCACGAAGTCGAGCATGCGCCGCTTGCGCACCGGATCGGCCACCTCGGCATACAGCCGGCTTGCCGCAAACAGGGGATACTGCCCGCGCGGATCGAGCTGCAGGGTGGCATCGAGCCATGCCTCGAGACGGGCGTAGTCGAACTGCATGTACGGCAGCTGCGCGCCGGCCTGGCTGTCGAAGGTCTGCACGTACAGCATCAGCATCTTGCCGAGCGCCGCCGGCTCGCCGAGCGCGGCAAGGCGCAGTACGGTCTCGGGCGGCGCCGGCGGCAGGTCGGCAGCGGCCGGGCGTTGCGGCGGATGCAGCAGCGACCAGCCGACCTGGGCGGCCAGGCCCGCTGCCAGCAGCGCCAGCACCGGCCAGGGCACCGAGGACAAGGGACGGTCGCGCATCTCAGATGTTCCTGCGATAGAGGTCGAACAGGCCGGCGCCGACGGCCAGCACGAGGAACGCGCCGCCCTGCAGCAGCAGCGCGCCCAGCGCGCTCCAGTCGCCGCTGCTTTGGACCAGCCAGTCGGTCGGGGTGAACCGGTCCAGGCGCGGCAGGATTGCGCCCAGCACGTCGAACACCAGGCGGAACACCTGCTGCGACCAGCCGCCCTCTTCTCCCGACGCCTGCGCGATCAGCTGCAGCGCGCCGATGGAACGCCCCAGCAGGTAGAAGCCCATCACCGCCGCAAGCGCCCCCATGACATGGGTAAAGCTCAGTACGCACAGCAGGCAGAAGGCGGCGACCAGCCACAGCTCGCACAGCAGCGCGCTTGCCCACAACACGGCCTGCAGCGGCGTCGCCAGCAGCGCGGCCAGCGCCCCGTACAGCACCGCCGGTATCGCCGCCAGCAGGCAGAAGCCGGACAGCTTGCCGAGGTAGTAGGAAGCGCGCGGCAAGGGCAGCGCGAGGAACAGTTCCAGCCCCTTGTCGTTGAACTCGCGCGCCATGCTGGTGACGATGAAGGCGGCCAGCGCGAACACGGCCGCGGCGCGGGTGAAGGCGGCCAGCACCGCAAGCTGGATCTGGCGGCTCTCCGTCAGCGCAAGCGCGTTGAGGAAGCCGCCGAGGCCGACGGCCACCACGGCAATGGCGACGAACAGCCAGGCCATGCGGTTGCGCAGGGCTTCGAGCAGGGTGTAGCGGGCGATCAGGCGGATGGGTGTGAACATGGCGAGGCGGCATTACGGTGCTGCGAGCTTGTTGGCGGCGATCAGGCGATTGATCAGCGCGGGACGCGAGATCCAGGTCGTGATGTCGTCGAAATTGCTGCTTTCGGCGTCGGCCTGGTAGATGCCGTTGGTGGCTTCGTAGCTCGCGTTCTGGCCGTCGGAGGTGAAGTTGGGACCGCGCGAGAAGACGATGGCGACCGGGGTGTCGGACGGACCCGTCGTAGGTGTCAGTGCCTGGCCGGCGCTGTTGCGTACCCTGAGATAGTCGCCGGCAGGCGCGGCAGTGGTGGTCGCGATACCGGCCGCAGCGGCAAAACTGTCATGCACCCGATAGCGCCAGTAACCGTTCCACGCGGCTGCAGCGGTAGTGCGGCGCGCCCCCCAGGCGTCGATCTCGGGCACGTCAAGCACACGCCACGGAAGAAAGCCCTCCTTGTTGGGGCAAGGACTGGCCGCGGCATCCGGCATCCCGTACGCCGCATTGGCCGGGTCGGCCTGGGTTGACGGGCAAGGCAGCCTGCCATGGATGGCCGCGTAGCCGAGCAAGGCTTCCTTGATGTCTTCCAGTCCGTTGCGGGTATCGGTGACGCGTCGCTGCTCCAGCTGGTTGCCCAGTGGCGCGATCAAACCGCCGAGCAGCAGCCCGATCACGAGCAGCACCATTGCCATCTCGACCAGGGTAAAACCGCGAACGGGGTGCTTCATGGTGGGCCTCATCTTCGTTGATTCACTGTCCGGCGGCGGCTTCGCGATCCAGGCGGGACTGGACCGCCTGCATCAGTTCATGCGCGGTGAGATAGGCGAGGCGGTCGTTCAGGACCGGCTGGCCGTCCGCCGTGCCGATACTTCCCTGGATGAAAGGCCCTGCCGCCATCGCGTTGTTGCGGCTGGCGCCGGCCAGCGGCGGCGCAATGCTGTCGAGGTACTGCGCCGCCTGCACCTGCTGCGCCGCATTTGCCCTGCCCTGGTTGCCAAGGGCGATGCCGGGAGCGAAGACGACGGCAGCCGCCTCGCGTGACGGCGCGGTGAGCAGGGTCGTGCCGTCGCTGGCGTACACACGCAGGTTGGCGTTGCGGCTGGTGGCTACCGTATCGGCCGCGCCATGGACCACCAGCGCGAACGCCGCGTCACGCGCATACCAGAGCGGCTCGCCGCTGGCATCCCGCAATTCCTCTATGCCCAGGGTTCGCCAGGGCAGGCGGCCGATCGCGCCGGCCGCGCAGGCAGTCGCCTGGTCGCCATAGGTAGGCGTCCCGGGCGCGCTGTTGTCCGGGCAGGGCAATTCCCCCGGATGGTCGGCGCTCCCCGCCGCGCCGCGCGCCACCGACCACGCGAGCAAGGCCTGCTTCGCCTTCGCCAGCGATGCCGCCGTGATGCGGTCCCGCGCCGCCGGATTGTGGGCCTTGGCGATGCCCCGCACCATCACGGTCACCGCCACGATCCCGACCACGGCGACGAACACCAGCAGCGCCATGCCGCGCTGGCGGCGCATGCGCAGGACCTTTTGCGCCGCCATCTTCATTGCCCCTGCCCGTTGCCGTCGGACGGCGACTGATAGGCGTCGCGCACACGGCGCTCCTCCGGGTCATAGGTCTGCCCGGGGCGCAGGCGTACGCTGCCGCCATCGGGCAGCGGCATCGGTACCTCGGGTGCGCGCCCGCGTTTGCCCGGCGTCTCCAGATACGGCACCTGGTTGACCCAGACCGTCGAACGTCCGCTGCTGCTGCGGACAACCCCATCCACCGTAGTCTCCGCCGTTACCGGCGGCGGCGCCTGGTCGGGCGACGATGCCGTCGCCCCTGCCCGGTGCTGGTCGCGCAGGCGGTCGATCGCGGTGCGCTCCGCCGGCGTCGAGAACAGGCGGGCCTTCAGGACTGCCTCCTCCGCGGCAAGAGCCGGCGATGCAGCCACCGTTGCCAGGGCCGCGGCAACGGCAACGAGACATGCGATGCGGTTCCTGCTCATTGCGCCCCCTGTGGCGGCGCGTCCGGTGCGGCCGGCTGGCCGAGCGTCAGCCAGTACAGCGTGCATTCGGCATCCAGCCCTTCCGGCGAGGGGTTCTCCTGGCCCTGGCCGGTGCGGACCAGCGTGCATTTGTTGAGCGTGTGGATGCCCGCATCACCCAGATCCTGCAGCAGGCGGAACAGGTCGTCGTCATGCCAGAGCTTCATCTGCAATGTCATCCTGCTGGCGCGCAGCTCCATACTGCCGATCGCGATGGCCGGGTCGGCCGGCAGCGCCTGGCGCGCCGCGATTTGGTAGGCGACCGGCAGCAGCTTGCGGCGCTCCTGGATGTCACGCAGGGCCTCCACCCAGCCCAGCCGGTTCTCTTCGCCGATGAAGCCGCGTTGCTGCAGCCGCATGTACTTGGGCTGGAACTCGCGGATCTCCCGCTTCTCGAGCTCCGCCTCGTTCAGGCTGGACAGCGCCTGGTCGCGCCGCGCCTGCATCTGCTGCTTCTCCTGCACATGCCGGCTGGCGAGCGTCGATGCGCCGCCGGCGAGGGCGGCCCCGGCCAGCGCCACCAGTGCAAAGCGGATGGCCGCGCGCCGGATCAGCGGGAAGTCCTGCTGGAGGAAGGTGCGCTGGTTCATGTGCCGGGCTTCCAGGAGAGTTTCAGGGAAAACAGGGCGCGCGGTTCCTGCTCGTCGCGCCCCGCCTGCCCCTGCAGCGCCGCGCTCGACTTGAGTTCCAGCGGCAGCCGCTGCACCTGTACGTCATAGCGGGCGTCGGTACGCAATGCGGCGGCGAATTGCTGCACGCTGTCGATGGCATTCCGGTAGTCGTTGCGGAAGGGGCGGATCTCGCCTTCGATTTCCATTGCCTGCGCGGGCGGCGTCGGCAGGCCGAACAGCGCAGCCTGTGGCGGCGCATCGGCGGCCTCGGGTGGCGGCGCGGCAGACGGATCGGCGCCTGCGGCCGGCGGGACCGTCCAGCGCAGACCATTCAGGCTGACCTGCGGCACTGCCTCCAGCGCGGCGCCGAGGTGGCGCAGCATGCCGTCGGGGCGCGGGGCGTTGCGTTCCAGCAGCGCGTGCAGGTCCACGGCCAGCTTCATGTCGTGCGGGTTGGCGACGGTGGCGGGCATGCCTGCCATCAGCAGCCGGTGCCTGGCCTCGGTGGCGGCCGTTTCGGCAACCAGTGCCCGCGTGTCCTGTATCGCATCCCAGGTATCGAGCAGGCGGGCGCCGGTCCACAGCAGCGCGCAGCCGGCGGCGCCGGCGGCCAGTACATTGAGCGCCACGCGCGCCTGCCACAACTGATAGTAACGGGTCGCTTCCGGCGCCGGGTAACGCCCCTCCGCGCGACCGCGCGCGGCCAGTGCGAGGTAGATCGCATCCGCATGATCGAGCGCGCCGCGATCCTTGCAGCCCACGCTGGCCGCCGCCGCTTCCAGCTCGTACCAGTGCCAGGTTTCGTTGGCGCGATCGGTGCAGATGCGGCGCAGCGCGTCCAGCTGGTCGTTGTCCGCCACCACCGCGATGCGCAGTACCTCGTCGCGCGCCAGCTGCCGCGTGCTGGCAAAGAACTGGCGCATCTTGGCGGACTCGCGCACCACCGCCTCCGCCATGCTCGCCGGGCTGGCGTCCTCCAGCGGCGTCAGGCGCGAAAAGCGCAGCTGCCCGTCCTGCAGGAAGCTCTGCCGCAGGCCCGCCGACTGCAGCGACAGCAGCAGGCAGGCGCCCTTGGGCGCATCGATGCGGGCGGCGAGCGCCGGCGCCAGCAGCGCGGCCGAGCAGACCCCGGCCAGCGGCACATGCGCCTGCGCCAGGAGCTTCAGCCACGGCGCCAGGTACTCGCTGTTCGTGAGCGCGCTGAACAGCACCTGCGCATCGCGGCGGCCGGTCTTCTCCCGGCCCTGCAGCATCGCCTGCCGGTGCCCGGTGTCGCGATACATCTGCGCCAGCCGGCGCTGCAGCAGCGCCGCGCGCGCCCGGCCGTAGACGAAGGGCACGGTATCGCGCTGGAAGTCTTCCTCGATCAGGTCGACCAGCAGCGTGGCGGGCACGTTGCCCTGCCCGGCAAGGCTGGCGGCGAAGGCCGCCCGGCCCTCCTCGTCGCAGCCGAAACGCGCGACCTCGCCCGGGCGCCCGGCGCTCCAGGTGCAGGACACCATGCCCTGGTTGGTCAGGTAGAACATCAGCTTGCGCACATTTGCCTCTCGTTGCCTCGCTCAGGTCTTGATCTTGCTGATGGTGTCGTAGATCGGGCCGAGCACCGACAGCATGATCCACGCCAGCAGCATGCCCAGCACGACGGTCATGACCGGCTCGATCATCGACTGCACCTTGCCGATCATTTCCTGGATCTCCCGGTCATAGAAATAGCTGACGTTGCGCATCGCCTCGTCCACCGAGCCGGTCGCCTCGCCGACCTTCAGCATGCGCACCACCAGCGGCGGGAAGATGCCGACGTTCTCGAATGCCGCGGTGACACCCTGCCCCTCGGCGATCAGCCTGCCGGCCTTGCGCAGGGCCTCGGCGACCACCGCGTTGCCGACGATATCCTCGGACAGCCGCAGGCAGTCGAGCACGGTGATGCCCGATGCATACATCAGCGCAAAGAACGAGGCAAAGCGCGCCAGGATGATCTTTTGCAGCACCGGACCGACGCCCGGCAGGCGCAGTTTCAGGCCGTCCGCCCTGTAGCGCGCGGTGGCGCTGCCCGCCAGCGTCACCTTGACGGCCGCGAACGTGACCAGCGGCACCGCCAGGATCGCGTACCAGAAGTGGATGAAGATGTCGGAGACGAAGATCAGCGCCCTGGTATGGAAGGGCAGCTCCTGTCCCATGCTGACGATGAAGCCGGTCAGCTGCGGCACCAGGTAGATCATCAGGAAGAAGGTGACGCCCAGCACGACGGTGCCGACGAACAGCGGATAGCGCACGATCTTCTTCGCCTGCGCGACCAGTTCGTCCTGCCATTTCAGGTTGTCGCTGAGCCGGCGCAGCACTTCCGGCAGCTTGCCGCTGTGCTCGCCTGCCGCCACCAGGCTGGTGAAGGTCTTGTTGAAACTGTGCGGGTGCCGTTCCATCGCCTCCGACAGCTGCATGCCGCTCTCGATGTTCTCGATCAGGTCGGCGACGATGCCGCGGTAGCTCGCGTCGTCCACGGTGTCGCGCAGGTCGCGCAGGCCTTCGAGGATGGGCACGCCGGCATGGGTGAGCTGCTCCATGTGGAAGCAGAAGTTGATCAGGTCGCGCCGCGAGATGCGCGCGCGCGCGGTACTGATGACCTTCTTCGCGACCTGCCTGCAATCGATCAGGTCCAGCTCCATCCGCTTGAGCCGGTTCTCCAGGTCGAGCAGGTTGGACGCGTCCATGCTGCCGCGCGTCGTGCGGCCGTTGGCGTCCATGCAGCGGTAGGAATAGAGCGGCATCAGCGGTACCTGTCCGTGAGGTCGACCACGCGCGAGATCTCGTCGAGCGACGTGCTGCCGTCGAGCACGCGGCGCACCGCGTCTTCCACCAGCGGCCGGAAGCCGCTGGCGATGGCAACGGCGCGCAGTTCCCGCACGCTGCCGCGACGGGCGATCACGTCGTCCATGTCGCCGTTGAGCTTGAGCAGCTCCATGATCGACATCCGCCCCTTGTAGCCCTGGTGGGCGCAGTGGTCGCAGCCGACCGCGCGGTAGATGGTGGTCCGGGGCGCATCGTCATCCACACCGAGCAGGCGGCGTTCCAGCGGCCCGGCCTGCACGCCCTCCTTGCAGCGCCCGCACAGCTTGCGCACCAGGCGCTGGGCCACGATGCCGATGATGTTGCCGGCCAGGATGTCGGGCAGGATGCCGAGGTCGAGCAGGCGCGGCACGGCGCCGATGGCGGAGTTGGTGTGCAGGGTGGAATAGACCTGGTGGCCGGTCATCGCCGCCGAGAACGCCATTTCGGCGGTCGCGGTGTCGCGGATCTCGCCGACCAGGATCACGTCCGGATCCTGCCGCATCATGGAGCGGATGCCGGTGGCAAAGCCCATCTTGGCCGACTCGTTGACCGAGGTCTGGCGGATCATCATCATCGGGTATTCGACCGGATCCTCCAGCGTCATGATGTTGACGCTTTCGGTGTTCATGTGATTGAGGACCGAATACAGCGTCGTGGTCTTGCCGCTGCCGGTGGGGCCGGTGACCAGGATGATGCCTTCCGGCCGCGCAATCATCAGTTTCAGCAACAGCAGCGCATCCTCGCTCAGGCCGAGGTCGTCCAGCGGCACGATGCCCTTCATCCGGTCGAGGATACGCAGCACGAAGTTCTCGCCGTGCGTGGTCGGCTGCGCCGACGCGCGGAAGTCGATCTGCCGGCCCGAGAAGCTGATCGAGATGCGCCCGTCCTGCGGCGCGCGGGTCTCGGCGATGTTCATGTTGCTCATCACCTTCAGCCGCACCGCCATCGCCGGCCAGTAGTTCTTGTGCAGGCTGCGGATCTGCCGCAGGATGCCGTCGATCCGGTAGCGGATGCGCAGGAAGAACTGCTCCGGCTCGAAGTGGATGTCGGATGCGCCCTGCTGCACCGCGTCCGCCAGCAGCGCGTCCATCAGGCGCACCAGCGGCTGGCTGTACTCGTCGGACAACGACTGCAGGCTCTGGTAGTTGATCTCGCCGGTCTCGATCTCGTGCAGGATGCCGTCGATCGACAGCTCGAATCCGTAGAACTGGTCGATCGCGCGCAGGATCTCGGACTCGCCCGCCAGCATCGGCGTGAGCCGGATGTCGCTGCCCAGCATGGCGCTGATCTGGTCGAGCGCCACGATGTTGTTGGTGTCGGCCATCGCCAGCATCAGCGTGCGTTCCTGGCGTTCGAACATGACCGGGAACACGCGGTAGCGCTTGGCGGTTTCCTTGGGGATGAGCTTGATCGCCGCCGCGTCCGCCACCAGGTTGCCGAGGTCGGTGCTCTGCTGGTTCAGGTTCTCGCTGAGCGCCTCGCGCACCGTCGCTTCCGTCACGAAGCCGAGCGCGATCAGCTGCTTGCCGAGCGGCGCGCCGCTTTGCTTCTGCTCGGTCAGCGCGATGCGCAGCTGGTCCTCGCTGATCACGCCTTTCTGGATCAGCAGCTTGCCCAGCGGGAGGGTCGGTTTCTCTGCCATGGCCGTCGCGTTCACTGCTCCGCCAGGGACTGCAGCTCGGCCACGCGCGCCTGCACGGCGGCGGCGCCGAACGACGCCGGTGCGCTCGCCGCCAGGCGCAGCGCCTTCTGGTAATAGTCGAGCGCCAGCCGCGGCTGCTGCAGGTTGTCGAGGCTGACCCCGAGATTGAATGCATAGTCGGGATTGCCCGGCGCGCCGGTGTAGGCGCGGAAGTAGGCCTGCTGCGCATCGGCCCAGCGCGACTGCCGCGCATACACGTTGCCGAGGGCGAAATGCAGCGCCGCCGCCTGCGGATGCAGCGCGAGGATTTTCTTGAGGCGGCTTTCGTCCTGCGCGGCGTCGCCCCGCTGCAGGCCGGTCAGCCCGGCGACGGCATCGGGGTCGGCGGGATCCGCCTCCAGCAGGCGCGCGTACCACGCCGCAGCCTGCTCCGCGCGCTGCTGCCTCAGCGCCAGCGCCGCCATGCCGAGCATCGCGTCGCGGCTGGTCGGATCCTGCTGCAGCGCGCGGCGATACTGCTGTTCGGCGCCGGCGTAGTCGCCCGCATTGAAGGCCTGGTAGCCGAGCATCGCGGCGCGTCCGGCCTGCGGCGGCTCGCTGCCGCGCTTGATCTCGATGCCGCTGCGGTCCACCACGTAGGGCGCTTCCGCCGGCACGAGCGCGGTTGCCGGCACCCGGGTTGCCGCGGCTGCAGGCGCAGCCGGGAGGACTGGGGTGGCCGGCGCGGCGGAGGCCGGGGCCGGCGCGCCGGTCGCTGCTGCAACCGGGGCTGCAACCGGTGCGGCCGCCGTTGCGGCTTCCGCCTGCGGGGGCGCGACGGGTACCGCTTGCTGGTCGGCGGAGGCCGCCGGAACCTGCGTGCCGGTGTCCGCCGTCGCCGGCACCGCGTCGGGTGCCGCCATTGCGGGCGGTACCGGTGCGGGCGCCAGCTGGGGCGTGGCAATGCTGCTGGTCGTTCCCGTCAACTCATAGGCGAACCATCCGCCGATCGCCGTCAGCGCGAGACCAAGGGCCGCTGCCGCAAGGACAAGGCGTCGCCTGCGCGGTT
Organism: Noviherbaspirillum sp.; assembly: GCF_036563305.1. Classification (GTDB taxonomy): domain Bacteria; phylum Pseudomonadota; class Gammaproteobacteria; order Burkholderiales; family Burkholderiaceae_D; genus Noviherbaspirillum. The sequence continues at coordinate 106,278 of NZ_DATCMQ010000014.1, forward strand.
CCGGCGCGTTTGCGGCGAACACCCGGCGCGCGGCCTGCTGCGCCTCGGTCTGCCGTGCCGGCTCGGCGGCGCGGCGCACTTCAGCAGCGGACGCAGGAACCGCTTGTTGCGATGGCGCACCCGGGGGCGGCGTCGGCGCCTCAGGCGTGGCGACCGCTTCGGGCACGGGCATGACGTCGAACGGCAGATCCGGCGCCGCCGTATACCCGGTTGCGGACGACGCGGACGCGGCTTCCGGCGCGACCGCGTTCGTGGCGATCTCCTCGACGAGCGCAACCGGATCGGACTGGTGCATGGCCGGCACAGGTGCATCGGCGAGGAGGGACAACGGCACGGGCACTGCGTCCGCCGGCTCCTGCACCGGCGGCAGGTCCGGCGCCCACGGTGCCGGCTGGGATGCCGCGGCAGCGGGCGGATCCGGATCGAGCAGCGTGAAACCCCCGAATCCGATCGGATCTTGCGCCGCGGTCTCCGGGCCGGGTTGCCCGACCGCCGGCGCGGGCCCCTGCTTCTGTCGCTGCTTGGCGTCCTCGGCCTTTTTCAGGGCCTGCATCAACAGGCTCATCGCGGCGCTCCCTCGGCTGCCTGCGGTTCGGCGGAGAGCGGGGGGAAGCGCGGCGGCTCCGGCCGCTGCACGTCCTCCAGGTAGTCGCGGAAACCGCGGAAGTCACCCTGCAGGCTGGCGTTCCTGACGACCACCGGCCGCATGAAGATCACCAGTTCCGTCTTGCTGTTGGTCTCGTTGCGATAGTTGAGGACATCGCCGATCAGCGGAATGTCGCCGATGCCGGGCAGCCCGTCGCGGGTGTTGTTGACCGAGTCCTGCATCAGGCCGCCCATGACGGCGATCTGGCCGGTGCCAACCTTCAGCACCGATTCCATCTCGCGGGTCTGGATCACCGGCACCCGGCTAATGACCGGGGGATTGGCCTGCGCCAGCGCCGGGTTCGGATCCTGCTCGTAACCCACGATGCGCGAGATGGTCGGCCGCACGTTGAGCGTCACCTCGTCGCTGTCGGCGATCTGCGGCGTCACGCTCATCACGAAACCGACCGGCACCGTGTGCAAGGTGGAGGTGTAGGTGGTGCGAACGAAATTTTCGGTGACCTGCGTATCGGCGGTGATCGTGAAATACACCCGGTTGTCGACCACCTTCAGCATCGCGGTCTGGTTGTTGAGCGCGCTGATCTTCGGGCTCGACAGCACCTTCACCTTGCCGAAGGATTCCAGCAGCTGGATGGTCGCGGTGATGCTGCCTACCGAGGTCGCCGGGTTGGTGTAGTTCATCAGGAACAGGCCGGGCGTGGTCCCGGGGATCACGTTCGACGGCAGGGTGCCGGTGACCGGCGCCTGCGCGAACTGGATGCCGTGGCCGACTTCCCGCGCCAGGCGCGACCAGAGGATGCCCTGCTGGTAGTTGCGGCTGAGCTCGACCTCCACCACCGTCGCCTCGATCAGGACCTGGCGCTTGGCGCTCATCATGACCATGTCGAGGAATTCCTGGACCTTCTCGTGCTGGCGGCTGGTGGCGCGCACGGCGAGCACGCCGGTTTCGGGATTGGCGATGACCGAGGCGGCTTCGCGATAGGTGCTGCGGCGCGCGGGCGCGGGAGCAGATGCCGGCGCGGATGCGGGCGCCGCCGCGGGCTGCGCGGCCGCCGGTTTCTGCCCGGACCCAACTACCTTTGCCGTACTGGCCGGGCCGGCAAGCGCGGCAAGCGGCGAGGGCGACTGTGCCTGCGGAACGGGCTCCGGCTGCTGCCCATCCTCCGGTATCACCTTGTCGGTCTCGTGCAGGGTGTCCTTGATGTTCTGCACCAGGGTTTCCCAGAACCGGTTGTTCGAGGTGTTGGTGACCGAGGTGGTGGAATTGTTGTCGCCGCCGCCGCCGGTCGGCCCGGTGCCCGAAGCCACCTGGGTCGCGATGCTCATGTTGCTGGTGCTGTTGCGCGCAATGTTGACATAGTCGACCCGGTAGTTGCGCAGGTATGGCATGTCGGGCAGCACCACCAGGTTGCTGCCTTCCAGTTCGTAGCGCATGTCCACCTGCCGCGAGATGCGGGTGAGCAGCTGCGGCAGCGTCTGGTTGAGGGCGTTGAGCGTGACCTGGCCCTCGATGCCCGGATGGATGTCGACGTTGAGCCTGGCGTCGCGCGCGAGGGCGAACAGCAGCGACTGCACCGGTACCTTGTGCACGGTGACGCTGTAGGTCTCGGCCTGCGCGCGCGGTTTCGGCGGCGCCAGCGACGGGCTCTGCTGCACGGCCTGCGGAATGTTCCCGGCCGGTTGCGGCGCCGGCTTGAGGTGCGCGGTGGAAGGCGCCATCGGCGTCGCGCATGCCGCAAGCGCCACGGAACCGCACGCCATGGCCAGCCTGTTCATCGATCCCCGCAACCGTAAGAAATTCATGTCTTCCTTGTTCCTGCCCGGACGGCGCGCGCCGCTCATGCTGCGCTCCCTGCCCGCGCGATTTCGCTCTTGAGTCCGCCCACGGTGCGCAACTGCGCCCGGTAGCCCCATGCCTCGCGTACTTTCTCGATCTCGGCCCGCGCCTGCTCGCGCGCGGCAAAGCTGCCGTAGGTAATGCCGACGCGGTCGGTCGCGCCGAGCCGCGTGCGGTAGACATACACCTGGTCCAGTCCGGTCTGCCCTTCCAGCTTGCGCAGGAAACGCTCCACCTGCGCATCATCCGCCTGCATCAGGTTCAGCTGCAGGCTGTAGCGTCCGTTGTCTTCGCTGTCGAGCCAGGCTTCGGTGGCCTGCAGGCGGCGCTCGAGCAGGGACGCGGCAGCCGGCGCCGCTGGCGGTTTGGCCGACACCGGCTTGACGTCCGCCGCGACCGTCGCCTGCGCCGGCTCGGTTGCCGCCGGCGCTGTCGCCGGTGCTGCCACCGCTGCCACCGTTGCCGGTTGGGCCGGGGCCGCGGACGGCGCCGGCGCTGCGGCGCGCGGCCACCATTGCCATGCCGCCGCCGGCAGCGCCACGCCCGCTGCCAGCAGGGCCGCGGCGGCTGCGCCGGTCAGCGCCCGCCGCCGCAGGACACTGCCGGCCCTGCCGGCAAACTCGGAGTCGGCAATCGCGGCGCGCACGTGGCGCTCGGACACCGAATACTTGTCGTCGGCGAAGGCCGCGAGCAGGGCCTTGTCGGCGAGGATGCTGATGCGCCGCACCACGCCTTCCGACACATCGGCGATCAGGCGGGCCGCGCCGCTGCTGAATATGTTCGGGCCCCGATACCCAGCCGCCCGCATCCGGAACATCAGGAATTCCGGCACGGACTCGCGCCGCAGCGGCGGCATCGTGAATCCCTGGGTTATGCGTTCCTTCAGCTGGCGCATGCGCGCCAGGCCGAGGTTGTCATCCAGCTCCGGCTGCCCGAACAGGACGATCTGCAGCAGCTTGTCGCGCGCCGTCTCCAGGTTGGAAAACAGGCGGATCTCCTCCAGCGTCTCCAGCGGCATCGCCTGCGCTTCCTCGATCAGCAGCACCACCTGCCTGCCGCGCGCGTGCTTGGCGATCAGGTCGGCCTGCAGGATGCGGATCATCTCGTCCGGCCGCTTGCCCGACGTATCCAGGCCAAGCTCCGCCGCGATCGCATAGACAACCTGGTCGCGCGCCAGCGTGGGATTGACGAGATAGATCACTTCGACCGATTCCGGCAGCATGCTTTCTAGCATCCGGCACAGCATGGTCTTGCCGCTGCCGACCTCGCCGGTCACCTTGACGATGCCGGCGCCGTTGCTCACTGCATAGAGGAGCGCGTCGAGTATGTCCCCGCGCTTGCCGCCGGCATAGAAGAAGGCCGGGTTGGGCGTGATGCCGAACGGTGGTTCATTCAGGCCGAAATGCGAAAGGTACATGCCTAGCTCTTGTCTCCGTGATCCTTCTAGTTCTTTGCCGTCGCGGCCCCTGCCGGCGACGCCCCTGGTCCTGCGTTCAAGCCGCCCCGGCAACCTCCGCTTCGCCCTGCCCGATGCAAGTGAGGAAGGCCTGCTCCAGCGTGCCGCCGTAGGTCGCGCGGCATTCCGCCGGCGTACCCCTGAAGCGGATGCGGCCGCCATGCAGGATCGCCATGCGGTCGCACATTTCCTCGACGTCGGCCAGCGCATGCGAGCTGAAGAACACGGTCGCGCCGCGCCCGCGCAATGCCCGTAGCTGCGCCTTCAGCAGCGCCCGCCCGCGCGGGTCGAGTCCGCTCATCGGTTCGTCGAGGATGTACAGGTCGCGTTGCGCAAGCAGGCAGGCGGCCAGGCCGAGCTTCTGCGTCATGCCCTTGGAAACGAGCCGCACCGGCCTGGCCAGCACCGATGCATCGAGGTCGAGCGCCTTCAGCATCGCCTCGGCATCCTGCCGGCGATAAGGCACGCCGTGGAGCGACAGCGCGTAGCGGAGAAAGTCGCTACCGGTCAGGTAGTACGGGGGAATGAAGCGCTCGGGAAGGAAAGCCAGCGCACCGCGGGATTGCGGCTTGCGGTGGTCGCAGCCATCGATGGCAATGCGCCCGCCGTCGATCTGCACGAAGTCCAGCAGGCTCTTGATGAGCGTCGTCTTGCCGGCGCCGTTGACGCCCACCAGCCCGAAAAACTCGCCCTTTGCCACCTGCAGGTCGATCTCATGCAGGACGACCTTCTGCCCGTAACGTTTTGCGACGTTGTCGAAGCAAATGGACACGGCGGAAGGACATTTGCCGGGCGCGATCATGGATTAACAGGCGGTTAAACGGAGTTTCCATTTTGCATGACTCGCCTGGGTTTGGAAAGGAGAAGATGATGCGTGGAAACAGAAGTAAGCCAATGTTTCCCAAAGGAATTTTCTCAATACAGAGAAAAGGCGGGAGCGCAGCGCTTGCCCGCCTAGTCGGGCCAGGCGGGAAGAACCGGTACGGGTGTCAGCCCGCAGTCTCGCAGCACCGTCCACCACGTGCCGTTTCGCCTGGCTGGCCGCCGCCGCCGCCGCATCCCCTGCCCCGCTGCATGCCTGCCGGCAGGATTGACGCAGTTAAAAGACGGGTCCGCTGGCGGTGCGCGGCCGTCATCCGCTGGCTAAACTGCCTCCGAACCCGATGGCGCCGGACGGCACGCCGGAAACAATGAACAAGGAGAAGAAAAATGGTGAACGGCAAACGGACTGCATCAATCTTCACGGCTGGCGCCGCCGTACTGGCGCTGGCGGCCTGCGGCACGCCGCAGCCACCGGCCACAACCCGGGCTCCCGCACCGGCTGCCGCGGCACCGACCCCCGCCACCATCGCCCCTGCGACGCCGGGGATGTTCGTGGCCACGCCCGGCGCAACCACCGGCAAGACGCTGGTGCAGTGGCTCGGCCAGAGTGCGACCAGGATCATCACCCCCGGCGGCAAGGTGATCGTGATCGACCCATGGCTGACCAGCAATCCGAAGACGCCGGAGGGCTACAGGAATGTGCACTCGCTCGGCAAGGTCGACCTCATCCTCGTCACCCACGCCCACGCCGACCACTATGGAGACGCGCCCGAACTGGCGAAGCTGTACAAGGCGCCGGTGTACGGCCCGGCCGGGCTCAACCAGTCGATGGTCCACCTCGGCGTGCTGCCGGCCGAACTCTCGCCCCGCTTCAACAAGGGCGGCACGATCACGCCGCTGGGCGCCGGCATCAAGATCACCGCCGTGCATGCGGAACACAGCTCCGAACTCACCTGGCGCAATCCCGCAACGGGCAAGGACGAGACCCATGTCGGCGGCGAGCCGGTAGGGTTCATTATCGAGCTGGAAAACGGCTTCAAGATCTACCACATGGGCGACACCGGCCTGTTCGGCGACATGAAGCTGATCGGCGACTACTACAAGCCCGACCTGGTACTGATCCCGATCGGCGGTCACTTTGTGATGGACCCGAAGGATGCCGCGATTGCGACACGCGACCTGATCCGGCCGCGCTATGCGATTCCCATCCACTACGGCACCATTCCGCAGCTCAAGGGCACGCCCGAGGAATTCCTGCGGTCGATCGGCAATTCCACCATCGGCGTGCTCATGATGAAGCCGGGGGATGCGCTGCAGTTCTGACGACGCTTGCCACCACCCGGGCGATGCCGCGCCGCGGGCTCGGATGACCGCCTCGCTGCAACGCACGATGCGTCCCTTGAAGCTGGCGCGCCGGAAGCCGCCCTGGGCGGGTGCAGTTGCGTCTCACTGCATCCAACTTGCCTTGCCTTCCCTTCGAGGATTTTTGCAGTGCTTGCATGGCGCTTGTTACCTGTAGATCCTCACCTTTCCGGGGAATCGTGAAGGAGCGCTTCTGTTTCGCTTCACGCGAACCGACGCATACGCGTGCAGCGTCACGGCGGAGAGGGAGGACGGCCAGGCAATGAGATTGCGGAGTGAGGCAGCAATTCCGCACTACCGGCTGCGCGGTTCCACCATGTGCATTGCCCGGCCGGCGACGTCCGCGACGTCGGACCATGGCGCTGCCCGACCGCCCGGTCCGCTGCGCCTGCCCGCCACCTAAGCTTCGCCCTCAACCCGCTCCCCCGACTCGCCCGTTTCCAGCGCATACAGGGCACGCCATTCGTGCGCTTTTTCGGCGAGACCAGCCAGCTTGTCGCGCAACGCCTTCGGATCGATGTCCGCCATCCTGCAATGGTCGGCGAATACCACGCGTCCGGTCTCGAATGACATGGCGAACGCGGGCCCTCTGCCGTTGTAGAGAAGCAGGTTGGTTTTCAGCATTGCGCTGTACGCTTCCACTTCCCGGCCCTCCGGCACCTTGCCGAAGTCGCAGTAGATGAAAAGCACCCCGGGATCCACCGTCGCATTGTGCGCCAGTGAGATCACCACGTCATTCACCATCATGGCACCGCTATCGATCACCACCTCGGGATTCTTCAGTTCGCACAGGCGGCAAAGATCCCGCACCAACGATATGTATTGCTCTTTCATCTCTTGAATCTCCTTTGCCGGATGCCGCGCGACGCGTGTTCATCCGATACGGTCGACACGGATATACCCGTGCACCTCGTCTGCCCGCATGACCCGACTGGCCGAACAGATGCGAGCCGACACTGCTATCGGACTGCCGGGCCACGCCGGGAGAATCCGATCCTCGCCAGGAAACCTCTCGTCGATCCTGCCGCCGCCCCTGCCCGCGTTGGCGCGGAACGGGCGGTCGACGCATCTGTCACGGCCGGCGCAGAGTTCGGGACAGGATCCTTGCGACGTTTCTTAAGCTTGTTCGGCGACCTCGGTGCCGGCGCTTCCTGCACGACGGCCGGCGTTGCCGATCCGGGCAATTCCGAACGTGCCTTGGGCTTCAGGTGCAGCATTCGTCTGGCCAGATCCAGCATGTCATGCCGCCGCAGCGACCGGAAGCCCGTTGGCGCCGTCGTCGCCGGCTGGACAGTTCCCGCACTATCCGTCGACACAGGCATCGCGCTCCGACCCGACGGACGAGCGGGCGAACGTGAAGGGATCGACGGAGGACTTGTCGTATTGCGGTGGGCACCCGCGCGCGGTGGCGAGGGGTGTGACACATCGACGCGACCGCTGCCGTTCGATGCGGGGCTCATCGTCCGTGCGTGACCGCTCGCATGATCGGAAACCGACGATGCCCGGGAAGTGTCGACATAGTGCGGGTTCCGCGTATCGCTGGACCGGACGCCGGATGCACGCACTGCAGCCGTTCCGAGCACACCGTCTTCCGCGTCGCCAAAGCTGGTCGACGTCGAACTCCGGCCTGACGGACGAGCGGGCGAACGTGGAGGGATCGGCGGGGGACTTGTCGTATTGCGGTCGGCACCCGCGCGCGGTGGCGAGGGGTGTGACACATCAACGCGACCGCTGCCGTTCGATGCGGGGCTCATCGTCCGTGCGTGACCGATCGCATGATCGGAAACCGACGATGCCCGGGAAGTGTCGACAAAGTGCGGGTTCCGGGTATCGCTGGACCGGACGCTGGATGCACGCACTGCAGCCGTTCCGAGCACACCGGCTTCCGCGTCGCCAAAGCTGGTCGACGTGGAACTGACGGCAGCGGCACTGGTTGACGGCGTCTGGGTCCTCCTCTCCAGGGAACGCCGGTCCGCGCCAGCCGCGCCGCCCGACATGTATGGTCCCCTGGAAAAGGCGTTGCGCGGGGTCCCTGCAACCGACAATGTGGACCTGCGCAAGGCAGGCGTACGCCTCTCCGGCCCTGCACTGCGGGCCGGCGGCTGCAGGGCGTACCCATTCCTTTCGGCAGCGGTCGCCTCGTTGTCCTCGTCTATCCTGCTCTCCCGGAAAACCCTCCCGGCACTCTGGTCGACCTCTGTCTCAGGGTGTGGAATTTCGCGCTTATTGATCTCCTTGTAAAGGTCTTGCATGAGACGCATAGTGGCTCCAGTGTTCGTGTAGAAGTGCTGGAGGTCGAGGTCGGAAGAGGAGGCCGAGAAGATGCCATGCGCGGCTTCGATGTACGCTCGCTCTGCTTCGGCGCCGATGGCGGCCGGCGGCGTACCAGGTTGCTCGTCGTCGACATCGTCCGAACTGTCCGACGTGAACCCGGGATCCCCGTCCGGCTCATCACGGCGTACAACCTCGGCGCTATCCGGGCCGGCTTCCAGCCGCTTCAGCTCCCCTGCAAGCGTATCGTGCATGACCCGCAGCTCGCCTTGCCTCAGCACGAGTGTCCGGTACGCCTGCTCGGCGCCGGCGGCGCCGATACCTTCGCTGCGTATGGCGAACAGGGAGGACAGGTCGAATCCGCCCTTCAGGAGCTCGCCCAGATAGGCCCAACCGAGTGCTTTCGTTCCGGTCAGCTGGGCGACACCTCCCTCCTTCGCCTTCGCACGGTGGTCGTCGCGCAGGAGCAACCGCCTGCCGATCATCGACGCGACCGCGAATGAGCCCAACGAACCCGCGACTGTGTTGACATGCAGGGGCCACCGTGGCATCTGCTTTCCGCGGCGATGGCCGAATTCCGTCCGTGGAATGGGGTGCCCGCACCACGCGCCGTACAGGATGACCAACAGGGGAAGTGCGACACACCCGGTCTTCACGTATAGCGCCGTCGATGCCGAGGTGTCGGGCGAGCTTAAGAAGAGATTGGCGGTGGAACTTGCCATCTGCGGTCCAAGCGGGCCGCCAAAGATGAGGTGATACTGCGCCCACGTCATCTGCGCAGCCGCGGACAGGAATTCGGCCGTGATGCTGATTCTCGCTTTCCCGCCGCGATACAGGCCGGCATACAGTTCGCCGAACCTTGGCACCGGCGCCGCCGTCCCCCGGATGTCCACCTCTTCGTCCACCTCCTCGTCGGCTTCACCGGCGGCGTTTGCCTCGGCTGCGCCGGCCGTACCGGCGGCGTTACCGATGCCGCCAGCCGTCATCGTGCGAAACACCAGGTCCAGCGACGCCGCGGATACGTCCCGGTATTCCATGCGACCGACATGCCCGATATCCTTGTCGAGCCGCTGCCATTTCTCCTTCAGTTCGGCGCTGCGCTTCAACGCCTTGGGGCCTGCCTTGCTGCTCGCCTCGTGTATCCTCGCGTCAAGGCTGATCAGCTCCATATCGTCTGTCGCCGGTGCGCTCTCCACATCGGCAAGACGTGCCTCGTGGCGCTTTTGCGCCGCCATATACCTGAGCCCGTCCTTTGCCGCAAGACCGACGGAGAGCGCCCAAGCCTGCAGCGTGGCATCGCGCTCGGCAGTGAGGGTCTGGACGGCCTGCGCCTGCCGCACGTCCGTGGGTGACAGGACATTGCGCTGCTTGCCCGTCCAGTCCTCCCCCTCCAGGGCCAACGCAAGCAGCAGGCGGGTCTTGTTCACCTCGTCGTGCGGGGTGACCGCCCGGACGCCGACAAGGTAGCACAGGAAGGCAAATGCATACGAAGCCGCCGCGTAGCTCGGGTTCTTGTGAAACAGCGCGGCGACAGTCGACGCAATCGACAGGATGAAAGTACCGAGCCTCACGATACCCTGGAAGGCCAGGCCTTGTTGATAGGCGAGATTAAGGGAAAGGCGGGTCGTGTATGCCTTGATTGCGGCCTCTGCCTCGCCCTGCTTAGTGTCGATCTCCTTCAGGATTGCCGTGTACCGGCCGGCGTCGCTCGTATGGGCGACCGTTGTCAGCAGATCGTCTATTTCCGCCACTTTCTTGTGCAGCATGCGATCGAGGACGTCCAGCGTCGGCGTCGACAGCTTCCCGGCAACGTTCGGCTTGGGACGGTAACCCATGTCGGCCCAGGGAACGACGGCCTGGAGGCTGATCGCGCCGACCAAAGCCGCCACGAACGGCATGGTCCAGGCCATTGTCACCTGTGCGACGTGCGAGTGCGTGGCGGCGAACGTCGCGGACGGCGCCAGATAGCATAGGGTCGGCAGCACCACGCGCAGGGCGTAACGCCCGCCGTACGTGCGGGAACCCTGGTCGAGGTCCTCCAGGCTGTGTCCGAACGCGAGCAGGTAGTGGCTCAGTGCGCCGGCCATGTCGCCACGCTGCCACGCCATTCTCGCCTCGTTGTACTCCGGGCTGCGCACCAGGTCCTCGGGCGACGGATGTTCAGCGCGCTGTCGGTCCGCGAGCCTGCCGAGTGCCGTCCTTCTGGCCGCATCCGTCCTGGACTGGCGGAGCGGACCGGTCGCGGCCGGCCGGGCCGCTTCTTCCGTGCCCTCGGGCTTGCCGGCGCTCGCCGGAAGGTGATACGGCAGGTACGGCGTGCCTTTTTCGACATCCCAGGTTCCATTGGCCGGACGGGAGAGAGTGGGGATGAAAGGTGAGAGAGGCATACGATTCTTCGGTTGGTCGAAAGTATGGGTCGCGCGGAAGCACCTGTTTGTTCATACGGCCGGCAGGCGGGGAATCTCCGCGCAGGCTTGCCGCACCCTGACGACTTTGCGGGCCGATGGACGCGCCCGACGCGAAGCCGGGCGACGGGTAGGGTCAGCGGGGAGGGCCGGCTTGCGGACTTGCCGGAGGACTGATGCCGATGTTGTCTTCAATCTTGCGTGCGTCAACGCGCTCGCCTTCCAGCGGTGCAACCTCCGCCGCGGCTGCCGACCCTTTTTTCTTCTCCAGCGCCTCAGCCAGATCCTTCCGGAGCGGTTTGCCGGTAACGGCGGCAAGCGCGAGATTGGGTGCGTGGGGCGGCGTTTCTTCCAGTTTCGCCGGGGTACCGACGGCCAGCCTTCCGACCGGCTCGAACTGTTTCTTCGGGTTGCCATCGCTGTCTGTGAATGCAGCGGTCAGCATGTATCCCTCGAGGAACTTGGGCGAGAGTCCACGCGCCCTGAGTTGCAGCAGGCCTTCGAACCCTTCCACCTCCTGGAGGAAAAGCGCTCTCTTCTCCGGCTCTGAAATGCGAGCCGCCGTCTCGAGGGATTCCAGCATCTTCCGCTGAACGGGTTCCTGGACGGCCGCTGCCTGGAAGGCCACGGCAACGAGGTTTGTGCACATCACGCCGTTGAGATCTCTCCAGGCGTCGTCCAAGGTCTGGTTTGGCTTCAACACCGGCTCCACCGGGTTCCTGTACATTTCAGGATCGGGATCGAAGGCATTCATCGCAGCGCGGACGGCCTCCTCCTTCCTGCCTGCCTCCCATCGCTGCCGGGCCTCCTCGATCCTGGACCTCTTGCGTTCGCCGTCCGGCATGTCCCGTACCTCCTGCGGCAAGTCATCTTCGCAGAACTCGTAAAACGGCCGTGGCTTCCCCATCTCGCTGAGCTGCCGCACGCTGTAAGCCACGTTATGCTCCGACGCCCACAACAACGCGATCCATGCCGCGATGCTCGCCACCTCACGGTCGGCATGGCGGAAAACCTTGTACGTACCGGACTGTATGGCAGTCGCCTGCACCCGGAAGATGGGTGTTTTGGTGCCGATACCCCCGCGCGCATCGACGACCTGCACGGTCCCGTCGGCACCCATCCCCGGGACCGCTATCAGCGCGTGCACGTTACGATAGTCGCCGATCATCGTCTTGTCGTTTACGCGGCCGTTCAGGCGCGGCCGCTTGTCTTTGTCATCCAGCCCCGGCCGACCAAGATCGGGTTCCGATTCCGGATACTGGAATGACTGCGTCTTCGCGTGCGCGGCGGTTTTCGGATATACCTCATAGGCGAACAGGATATCTCCTGGCGCGAGATCATCGATGCTTATCAGCGGCATGCGAAGGAGTTCAAGGGATAGGGGATGGAGGGCCTTTACCATGTCCGCGGGATCAATTGGCAGATGGAACGACTTCAAGAAATCAATCTGTTCCGGCGTCGCTCGCGGGAGCGTGTCTTCGACCCCAGCAGCCGCAGCGCTTGCGGCAAGCGACAGCGGCGGCGCGGATTCCCGTCGCTCGACTTCCATATTCAGGACAACGGGCGTTGATGAACGTACTGGCGCTTGCGGTGCGGCGGTCGCGTGCTCCGCGTCCGCCGCGTGCTCCGCGGTCGCAGCGCCTGCCATATGCGTGCGCGGAATCCCGGCGCCCGTCGATGCGGATCCGAAGTCCAACGCTGGTGCAGACGAAGGGACGGCGCGGCGGGCCGCAATGACCTCGGACGCGGCATCATTGCCCGCGTGCCTGCTTCCACAAACAAGGATCGACGTGGCAGCATGTTTGCCCTGATGCGCCGCCCGCGTTCCGCATGCAGCCATTTTTCTTAAAAGAGCCTTCGCATTGCCGACCCAGCCGGGCAGCGCCCGTCCCGGGCCTTCGGTACGTGCCGGACCTTGCACAGCGGGGGCTGACGGCGCTTCAGGCTCAGGGGAATTTTGCGTGCCGGCGTCGATTGCATGGTCGGTCGATGCTGCGGACGCGCCTTGCACGGACGAAGGCGGAAGTACGTTCGTTACCATGATGCCTGATTCCTTTTCATTGCAGATGAAGCAGTTGAAGGGTGCGCGTCTTCGGCACTGCACGTTTCCCCTTGGGCCGTCACGCTGTACGGCCGGCCGAGGAAGCGTCTTCCGGAATCCATGGCTGCGACGCTTATTGCATTTTTCTTATATGGCCATGCGGATTCTGTGTCGACGCGCATAGCAACGTTCCATGACAGCTTGGCATTGGCCTAGTCGTGTTGGGAATACCTCCGGCGGAACGATCGCATTGCACCCTGCCGGGAATGTCTGCCTGGGACATGCATCTGCTTCCCGGCGGGCCGGAAGTCGGCTCAATCGCGCAAGGAGATGGCATGTTCCCCGACGAGCATTTCGATGCGCGCCCACTTGTCCCGCTGTGCCACGCTTCGGATACCCGCTTCCAGCTCCGCGAATCTCCGCTGCAAAGCATCGAATGCAGCCCGATCCGCAACCGCCGGATCGAGCTCGGCGACCGCGGTCTGCAACACCAGCTTCTGCCTGGCGAGCTCGGCGTTCCTCTGCTGTTCGATCCCATTCGCCTCCGGGTCCTTTCGCTGGAGAAGCACGGTCATCGGATGCCAGTTCTCGAGGAATCGCCGCCACCCCTCCTCGCCGCCTTCGCCTCTGCCGGCGAGCGCCAGCCTGGCGTGTTCCAGGTCGCCGTCGCTGATCGACGCGCAGTTCGGGTACAGCATCGTCTCCATCTGCACGGGTAGCGCGAATTCCTTGCTCAGCCTGACGATATACCCGAGATACACCTCGATCTCGTCCACAAATTGCAGCGAATTCACTTTCTGTCGTGCCAGCGATTCAAGTGTGGCAAGCCGGAACATGCCTTTCGCAAGCTTGATCAAGCCGGCGCTGTCGTCATCGTGGCGGCCGCTGTCGACATCCTGTTCGGCGTGCCGGTTCATGCAGGCGATTTCCATGTGCAGCAATGCCAGCGCGACCCGGTCGCCGCAGGTATCGACAGCGCCGCGTGCAATCGTGAAGCAGGTGCCTCGCAGCTTCGGGTCCTGCTCCAGCTGTCCGATCAGTCCCTGAACCCGCTGCGTGAAATCTCCCTGCAGCCGCGGGTTGTTGTAGTCGCCGGTTTCCACCAGACGACCAAGGAACTGCGAGAACACGGCGGCATTCTCTTCCGCCTCGATCCGCTTCCACAGAGCGGCGCAGGCAGGCGCACCGTCTATGGCACGGCCCTTCCAGACGGCAACCGCCTCCGCCAGGGGAACCGGTTCGGCGGCAGCGGGGGCGGCGTAGTCATAATGGATGGTCGGACCGTTTCCGGCGTACGACTCCACAACGGCGATGAACAGATTGCGCACGCGATGGGACAGCCCGCTCAGGGTGAGCTCGACGCTGGCGCCAGCTGGCAGTTCCATCAGGTTCTCGGGCAGGCTCGTCAACAGCACCCCGCTCATGTCCAGGCTCGTCAGTCCAGGATGATGGAATAGCGTCGGCGGCGAACGCAGCAGCGTACAGTCGGCCATGCAGAGCTCTTCCAATGCAGTGCAGTTCCGCACGCATGGCGCCTGTCGCAGGGCGCCGCACTCACGCATGTTCAGCACGCGCAGATGTACGGAGCTGGTTACCTCCGGCGGTTCAGTCAAAGCCTCGCATTGACTGAGTTCCAGCACCTCGAGATCCACGCATTGCGACACATCCGGCGGCGTCGCGAGGCTTCGGCAACGTTCGAACGTCAGGTACATGAGCTTGACGCAGTCCACCAGGATGGGCGGGTGGGCGAGGGATTCACAGCCGTCCATCACGAGCGTCCTGAGCCGCGCGCAGCCGGCCAGCACCGGAGGCGTCACGACATTTCGGCAATCCTGCATCGAGAACCGCTCCAGTCGAGCGCAGTCTGTCAGGTCGGGACCCTTGGTCAGGCCGGCGCACTGCATGACATGCAGCTCCGTGAGATGCGCGAGCCCGGACAATTCCGGCAGGCGATCAAGACCGCTACACCCGGACAGCGTCAGATGCGCCAGATGCGGCGGCATCGGCGGAAGGCTTGTAATGACACTGCATGTAATCCTCAAGGTGGCCTCGGTGTCCGCCCAGGCGCTCCTGATCTTCGCCGCCACCGCCCTGTATGCGTGCGCTGACGCCGGCGGCGCCGCTAATACCCATGCATCGATGGACTGCAAGTGACGGCCGGTTGCACCGAGCCGTCGGGCAAGGCGCGCGCGGTGAGCATCATGCTGTCCACTTGAAGTCGGTGGAGACTGTGAACGATCCGGCTGGCGCGGTGATGCAGATGCAATACGAGACCCGCTCTCGCGCTCCGGATCCGAGTTGTTCACGTTTGCAGGCGAGTAGGCAGGAAGTTGATTGAGTGGCATGGCATTCGCCTGTGTAGAGAGGTGATTTTCAGGAGGGGCAATTCGCATGCCGGACTAACCGACGTCAAATCGCTGACATGTTCGGACTTGATGCATGTGTCGTACGACGGGCGGGCGGGTTCCGCTCGCGGCAAGGGGACGCTGTAGCGTTAAAGATTGGAACCCGGCGTCGTGCGCCCGTCACCCATGGCGAGCAGGGATACCACCATATTGCAGCGCGAAGATCGCATACCTCAGAGAGGGAGAATCACATGGCGAGCGTCAACGAAACCCCGCGGTGCGGCAGCACGCCGCCCGTTTCCCCAGGTGTGGATCGTACCGGCGGCGGCTTCGACCACACGCCCGAGCAGTACCGGCAACCCGGCGTCCAGGACGGCGACATCCGGGACGCGCCGGCTGCCACCGAGACCGGCATCGGCGGGCCACCGGCCGGCGGCAATGCGATCACCTTCCACAATGACGGCGACAAGCCGCTGCACCTGCGGTTTACCCAGAATGCGGGACTGGAAAGCATACCGGACCTGGTGGTGCCGCCGGGGGAAAGCCGGACAGTCCATTTCCCGCAGGGATGGTCCGGCAACTGGCGCAGCCTGGCCGGGGGCGGGGATGCCTTCACCCTGGGCGAGGTCGCCTTCCAGGGCTGGCAAGGGATGACGTTCTACGACGACAGCCGGATCGAGGGGAGCAATGCGGGCCTCACGATCGTGCCTGCCGGCGGCGGGCGCCTGACAGGCACGCTGGACAATCTGCTCGAGGGCGCGCCCGAGGACGTACTGGCCTACAACGCGGCGGGCATCCCATACGGCATACGGAAGAGCACGGTCAACGACATACAGGATCCGGCAGTGGTCGGGTTTCTCAACGAACGCATTCCGGACGGGATGGGTTACACCTATCCTACCGACGATTTGAGTACAGCCGGTACGCATGACACGCATCTGGTGGTGCGCATGGACGATTTTATTTGACGGAGTGCTGTCTCGGCTGGCCGGCAACGGCTGGCCGGCGAACAGGCACATGACATAGGCAGTGCGGCGTGGCTCAAAGCCGCGTTGCTAGTCTTGCATGTGACGGACCACAACATCTCCCCAGGATCGCGCTTGCAGAATTTCTACCGGTCCATCCGATACCCAAGACACTCCTTCTGCATCCCCCAGCCCGACGTGCATGCGCCACTGCCGCATTAGGCGATCGTCGCGTACGACCGGCACGGTTCGACAATGGCGCGCCGCCAGGTGCGCCAATGGCAGCGAAGCGCCAGGACCACAGCTACTGAATGTCTGTCGTCCATTGCACTCCGCTGCGTCTGCAAGTTCAACGCCAATCCTATAGATAGGGGCTCACATCGTCTTTTGAAGGAAGTCCATCTTCGTCTTCATCGAATCTGTTCATGCGGGTATCCCAGCTTGCGGCGCTCGAATTGGTGGCCTTTTCATCGATGTACTTGTCCATCGCCTTCAGCTCTTCCTCGCTCATCTTGCCGTCTGACCCGGCGAAGCGTACGTACATGGTATCCAGCACATCGGACCGATCCCCGAATTTCTCAAGGAACGCCTCCACAGCCTCGTACCGGTGATAACCGTCTCCAAGCCGGTTACGGAAGTCGTCGGCGTTCTTCACGACAGGAATGTGCCTGTACTCGTGATAAAAGCGTTCATCGATATATCGCCAATCTTCCTCTGACAATCCATCGTCGCCGATCAGGTCGGTAATGTATCGGTTACGCGCATCATGATCGACAGAACCATCATCCTTCACGAAGGCACGATTGACCATTTCAAGCCGATTCGCCTCGTGCAATGCCATCGACCCGACGTTATAGTCGTCGTCGTCCCCTATCATTGCTGTATTCAAGCGATTCTCGAGATCGTCGCTCTCCGACTGGGTCAGTTTTCCGCTCCTGGCCTTATCGATCTTCTCGTCCACTGCATCCCGTTCTTCCGCGTCGAGGATACCGTCGCCTTCCTTCATCCGCTTCAGCAACTCGTCCCGGAAATATTCCAGCGCGTTGTCATCCCAGTGGTTGTCCCGAAGCAGTTCGGTAAGTTCATTGTTCGTCATGCTGCGCAGGTTGACGCCGTCAATCGGGCGTCGGCCCCCTCCCCCCTCACCCTTCTCCTCGGGGGTATCAAGCACCGACGACAGGGCACCTGCTTTCTCGTCCGAGATCTTGCCCGCGCGCCCCTCGTCGATCGTCCTGTCAATCTTATTGCGCTCATCGTCCGTCAAGCCGTCGCGTCCGGCGCGCTTGGTGAATTCGTCGTGGAAGTAGTTCAGGGACTCGGCGTTCCAGTATTCGCTCTTGAGCAGCTTGATCAATTCATCATTGGAAAGTTCAGACAAGTTCTTTCCGTTGAGATCCTTCCTCTCCGGGGCATCGCCGTCGTCGTCCGGCTCATCGCCCGACACATCATCCGGCGCCTCGGTGTCCGTCTTGCCTAAGGTGCCCGCCACCGCGTCCGCTTTCCCGGCGGGCACCGGGCCGCTCCGGGCGCTGGCAATGGCGTCCTCGATGGTCTTCTTCTCGTCGTCCGTCAGCTTGCCATCCCTGGCCGCACGCTTCTTGAACTCGTCATCGAAGTAGTTCAATGCGTTCGCGTCCCAGTGCCCGTCCTTGAACGCGGCAACCAGCTCCTCGTCGCTCATGTCGGCCAGCCGGATATCCCCCAGCGACTTTCTTGGCGTGTTTCCGGGTGGCGGTGTCTCAGGGGGTGCGTCGTTCGCCGGCGGAGGCGCAGGTGGCGGGTCGTCAGGCGTATCCAGTGACGGAGGCGACGGCTCGTCCGGGGTAATCGGTGGCGGAGGGTTGGCATCCACGTCTCCTCCCAGGTTCGGATAGTCTCCATCGATCTCACCGAGCGATTCGTTCAGTTTCCCGTCGTCCCAAATGTCCAGCGCCTTCAGATTGTCCAGCGCCAGCTTCCTGACGGCGGGATCCGTCGAGTTCTTGTAGAGATCCAACCATGTCGAGTTGATCTGCATGACAGTAGCGTTGACTTCCATGATCTGCGATCTCCTGTAGCTGGCATGAGGGTAGATAGCACCGCGGCATGAATGAAATGCCTGCTATCGTTGTTCCGAAATCGCACGGCGCGCTTCGGCACGGTAGATGATTCCATCATCCGTTCATGCACTTGAGTGGTCCCGCCGGTGCAAGGGTTCCGTCTACTTCACGCATACGATGCGAAAGGAAGTGAAAGAGCGCCAGCGCACTGGCCACCGTTGTCCGTTTTGCTGTCGACGTGCCAGGGAACGAGAATCCTCGTTATTGCAGGGGACGCTCACAGGGAGAGAGCAGAGACGGCCGCTGCCGGCTGTGCCGACACGAGGAGATTGTAAGGGGCCGGCCTTTCTGTTCCCAAGCCTCCCTAAGGAGGGGCCGGATACTCGGCTATCGGTAACGGCTGTTAAGCCGCCATCGTATAGCGGTCGCCGTCGTTCGCGGACTCGCCGTACTGCCTGGCGAGGCCGGTCGCTTCGGCATAAACGTGGTTGACGTTTATGGTTTTGCGCTATTTACGTCAGGCGCCTGACGTGCTGTGTATCCGGTTACTTGTACCGCCTGTCGAAACCAGGTCACCCCCAGGGGATGGCGACGCTGCCATCGCCATCTGGTGGAGGTGGGGAGAATCGAACTCCCGTCCAGACCGCCGTTCACCTTTTATTTCCACGGACCTTGCAGCCCGCATACAGCAATTCGATACCTGCTCCGCGGCAGATGGCGCGCCGCGCCACCTTGCGTCCGCAACGCCGCTTCGGTCATCCGATCATCCTGCATCAATGCCCTCAGGCCGGCTCTCTCACCCGGTGTACAACTTTCCCAGGCGGAGAACGCTGAAAGACGTATGCCTGACATGGCGGTGGCGAATCAGCCGCAGCTTCTTCATCGCCGGAAGCTCTCCGGTGCGCGGCGCCGCTTATTCCGGCAATGGCGTGGGACCGATATCGGCGGGTGGACGAGATTCGTCTGCGCGGCCGACCGGCATCCTCGCCCCTGACGCTTCCGTCGTCCTTGTGCCACGCGGCACCCGCAGCCGTCGCATCCAATTATCCCGGCCACGTCTTGCGATCGAGCGCGCCGCACCGACCCCGTTCGCA
Organism: Noviherbaspirillum sp.; assembly: GCF_036563305.1. Classification (GTDB taxonomy): domain Bacteria; phylum Pseudomonadota; class Gammaproteobacteria; order Burkholderiales; family Burkholderiaceae_D; genus Noviherbaspirillum. The sequence goes on from NZ_DATCMQ010000014.1 coordinate 125,521, forward strand.
TGAACGCCGCCGCCGTGCGCACTGGCGGTCACCGCTGCACGCGACCCGCCTGCCGCTTTGTCCATGTTCCCAGTCACCCGTGCCCGAGTCCAGGCGTCGGGTGCCTGAATCCACCGTAGCGTGTTCGCGCGATCGCGGGCAGGGTTATAGGGTGGCGGTGCCGAAGGAAGCGTGACCGGATTCGGCGTCCGCGTGGCGACTCCTTGGTCCCGGTCCTGTTCGTGCGCATCCCACGCCGCCTGGACCCGCGACCATGCAAGGTTTCGAACGGTTGTATAGAGAGGAACCCTCATTGCTTCACCACATCACCATCGTGACGCCCCACGTTTGGATGTGATCCGCGCTGCATGACCGGTCGTCCTGGACCACATTGCGCCTCAGTTCGACTGCGCGGATTGTGCGCCGTCGTCCATCTTCTTGATCAGGTTGGAAAAGATGCTGAGAAAACTGATGTCGGTCTTGACCGCGGCCGCTTGCCGGACTTCTTCCTGCGCCGCCTCCCAGGTATCGACAAGGACTTCCTTCCTGTGCTGATCCACTGGCATACGTGTTTGCATCTGGTCCTCCTGTCCTCGCGGCCAATAGGGGCGGCCTGGTTCAGCGCTGCTACTGCTGGTCGTTGATCGTCTTTGCCATCGTCGCGAAGGTCTTGATCTTGGCGAGCGAGTGCGCCTGTGCGATCGACCATAGTTGAAAGTCCATCGCCTCATCCCCCGCTTCACGCAGCTCCTTCACCGCGGGGCTCGTCTGCTGGTAGCGCCTGTCGTTGTCCAGGAAGTCGCTCTTCTCGATCGACATGGTCCTGCCTTTCTTTCCAAGGATGGCAAGGATACGGCTTGCCGCTACTACTTGCCGGTCACGCTGTCACGGATGAAGCTGTCGTTGTTCACGTGGATATTGGTGATCATCTGCTCCAGGGAGAAGACGTCATGCGCCGCGCGGACGCGCTTTGTCTCTTCCGCCCGCTGCAGGTATTCCTCGATGACCCGCCTCGCTGTTTCGGACATGGCGGGGTCCAGTCCCGTCACGAGTTTCTTGTATCGCTCCTGCGCGGCGGCCCAGCTTTCGAGGCTCTGCAATCCGTGCGGCGTATCGCTCGACGGCTGTCCCGGCATCTCGCCGTCCCTGGCTACGGTACGTTCGATGTCGGTGTGGGGCATATGTTTCATGATGGCTCCTGGTCATATATGCACGTATCCCGGGTTGCGTCTGAACCCGGGAACGGGCGCCTCGTACGAAGTCGTCTATGCTTACTTGCCGGCCTGCTGCTCAAGAAAGGAATTGAAGGTCTGCGAGATCGCGTAAAAAATCCGTTGCAGGGCATATGCGTCATGCGCCTTCCTGACGATGTATGTTTCCCCGGCCTTGAGGATATATTCCCCTGCCGTTGCGATACCATTCCCGCCCGCCGCGCCGACGATCGCGTTAGCCATGCTGACCTCCGAAAAAAAGTGCAGTACCCGTCGTGGCGTCAATCTCGGCGGCATGCGCGAGGGCACGCTCAGTAATGAAAACATTTTCCGCGCCCGCCAGAACCGATCGATTGCAGGTCGACGACCGTTGGTCGTCCGCCTTCGACACTCCTTGCACATCTGTGGTCGGACGCGGCTGTCAGTTCCTTTTTCAATGACGCGGGACTTTTAAGCCGTCGTTGCGCACCAGAAAGTCTTTGCATTAAAGCTGGATAATCCGATACGATAGCGAGGCAAGGCCGCCGTACAGTGCGCCGGCTCCTCCGCCAATGGAACCGCTCTCCCAACATGTTCAGGTGATCCATGTCCGACGATTTCTCCATCTCGCGCGATCTGCTGCAAGACCTGATCGCCCTGGTCAATTCAGGGCAGACGTTCTCGGATATTCATATAGAGCCGGACATGCCCATTATGCTGAAGACGCCGCGCGGATGGCGTCAGGCGAGCGATGAGCCGGTCGCGCTGGAGGATATGGTCCCGCTGCTCAGGGGCATCGACGAGGACTGGGAAGACAAGATCATCGACCATGCGATAGACCGGCCGTTTGTCCTCACCCAGTTTCGCCTGCGCTGCAATGTCTACCGGACGTCCTCGGGATCGAAGGTGGCGATCTCGATACGGCGCCTGCCGCTCCACCCGATTCCGCTCGAGAAGACAGGACTTCCCGGATACGTGAAGACCATGCTGGAGCCGACGAAAGGCATCATCCTGGTCACCGGCCCCACCGGTTCCGGCAAGACGACGACGATGGCGTCCATGCTGGAGCACATCAACGCCACGCGCAACGCGCACATCATCACGATTGAAGAACCGATCGAATATGAATTGCGCCGCAAGCAGTCGATCATCTCCCAGAAGGAGGTCCCGGTCGACACGGCCAGCTTCTCCTCCGGCCTGCGGGAGGCGTTGCGCCAGAAGCCCGACGTCCTGATGGTCGGCGAGATCCGCGACTTCGACACCGCCGATACCTTGCTGCATGCGGGAGAATCGGGCCACCTGGTCCTCGCCACCATGCACACCAACAGCGCCATCGGCGCGATCACGAAACTGCTCGGCTTCTTCGCGCCGGAGCAGCGACAGCAGCGCGCCGCCATCCTTGCCAACGCGCTTGTCGGCGTCATCTTCCAGAGCTTGCTGCCCGACGAGAACGGCGACGATTTCGTGCTCGCCAGCGAACTCATCTTCAACACCACCCAGCAAGTCAGCCCTTACATCGCCGACCCCGAGAAACTGCACATGATTTCGGATTTCCTCCGCAGGAAGACCGACAACATGTCGCGCAGCCTGAACGACGTCCTGGCGCAGCTCGTGGTCAAGAAGGCAATCAACCAGAAAGATGCGATGCGCGCCGCGTACAACCGCCTGGAACTGCATGAGATGTTGAACGCGAAGCGCTGACGGACGCAGCGGGCTCGACCGCCCATTCAGCCCGCTGCAATTTCGATCCGGTTCCGTCCCATGCGCTTGCTGCGGTAGAGCGCATTGTCCGCCGCCGCAATCATCGACATGACGTCCGATACCGAAGATGCCGGCCCCGATTCGACGACGCCGCCCGAGAAGCTTGCAGTGAATGAGGCATCTCCGGCACGGTGGCTTATCCCCTGGAATTCCGCGCGTATCTCGTTCAGCACCTCCGCCGCGGCGCCAGCTGTCGTCGCCGGCAGAATCACGGCAAATTCCTCGCCGCCGTAGCGGCCGACCACATCCCCATGACGCAGCCGGCTGCGCATCAGGCGCGCGATACTGCGGATCACCTGGTCGCCGGCCGGGTGGCCGTACAGATCGTTGATCTTCTTGAAATGATCGAGGTCGACCATGGCGAAGGCAAGCGGGCGGTCTTCCCGCCGCGCGCGCGCAATCTCACGCTCCAGCTGCTCCTTGAATGCAACGTGGTTATACAGGCCGGTCAGCCGGTCGCGCATGATCAGCCCGCGCAACGTCCGGTAACGTTCCATGCGGCTGGAAAGCAGCACGATGAGTTCGGCCGCCGGCACCGGTTTCGTGACATATTCGTCGGCCCCGCTGCGGATCGCGTTCTGGCGCGCCTCCGGGCTATCTTCACTTGACAGCATGATGACGGGGATGTCGACGAAGGCGCTGTCCTGCCTGACCAGCGCGGTCAGGTCGCCGGCACTGCATTCGCCGTTGTCGACGTCGATGAGCACGGCGTCCGGCCTGAACTGATCAAGCAGCCGCAGTATGTCGCCCGGGCGCCGCGACCGTATCGTGTCCATGCCCGCGACTGCAACCACGCCGTCATAGTACGCTGCCTGCCCGGCACTGCTGCAGACCACCAGCACCCGGAATTTCTGCACCGAACGGGACATCGTCGCAAGCGCATCCAGGCGCTCGGCCAGCCTGCCCATGTCCAGCGGTTTGTTGAGATAGCCGTCTACCCTTGCACGGGCCGCCGCGAGCCGGGCCTCGAAATTGTGGCTTGCGGAGAGCAGCAGCAACGGAACCGTGCCGCCGCTGGCGGCGCGTACACAGGCCGCGTCCCCTGGCGTGAGCGTGACGCCGCGGTCGGGCGAATCGACGATGACGCACACCGGCAGACGCTCTGCCATCATCAGCAGCAGTTCATCCAGGCTGTCGGCGATCCCGATCTCATATCCCATGGATTGCAGCTGCATTGCCGCGTCCATGGCATAGAGCAGGTCATGCCGGAGCAGGTAGATCAATCGGTCCGGCCGCGCTGCCGCCACTGCGCCGACCGGCGCCTGAACAATGCATTCCGGAGTCCCGCGATCCTGCACCGCGAGATGATTGTCAACCATTTGTCCTCCCTGCTTTTAACTCACGAATCATCGCCGGAACTGCGTCCTTATTGATTCAGTGAGGCAGGGTCACATTTAGTTCCATCCGAACAAACTCACGGATTGAACAAACGTATATATCGGTTACCGGCGGTATTCAAACGATGAAATTCCCATTACTATATCCACGGAAAATAAACCGCCGGCGCGCATCGGATGCGCGCCCACTCCGACTGCCTCCGCAGCCCGCTTGAAACGCCTTCCGTGCCTCGCACACGTTCAAGACACGTATGAGTATTGCAGTGTATATCCGCAACGAGTCGTTTCTCGATCACGTTCGACGGGTATTGCTGCGCGCCGGCTTCAAGTGCGAGCATTTTGCGACCGAGATTGCGTTCATGCGCGGCCTTCGTCGCAGCGAGTTCGAGCTCATCCTGATTGACGTTCCGGTCGAGCCCAGCGACGATGATGCAATCCTCTCCTGGTTGAATTGCCGTCCTGTCGACAATACCCCCGTACTGGTGACCTCGCCCCTCAAGAATGCCTTTGTCGCGGCGCTCTACCTCAACAGCGGGGCGGACGACTTCCTGTATCGTCCGTTCGAGCCGATAGAGTTCATTGCCCGCACGCACGCGCTGCTGCGCCGCGTGCGCAGGCGCAGCGCGCGCACACGGATCGAACTGGCCGGTTTTCATCTCGATCGTGAAGCGGCACGGTTCCAGTATCGCGGGGAACCGATCGAACTGACGCCGCGCGAGTTCAGCATCGCCTGGCTGCTGTTCTCCTCTCCCGGCGTCTTCATTTCGCGGGAAACCATCAGCGTGACGATCTGGAGCACCGACAGCGAGGTGGCGGGGCGCACGATCGAGCAGCATATCTACAAGCTGCGCAAGAAGCTGTGCCTGGGTCCAGACCGCGGTGTCGTACTGCGCACTGCGTACAACCAGGGCTATCGGCTCGAGGTGCTGGACAAGCCCCAGGACGACGAAGGCCTCGCCGGCTGAACGATCGCGGTCAGGGGGCGGGAGGAAGGTTGCGGTACACCTTCCGCGCGTACAGGAGTTGCAGTTCGGGATTGCGGGCATTGTATGCGCCCACGGCTTTCCAGGTATTGCCGAACCTGTCCATGTTCTGCGCCAGCACCCATGCTCCCACATGAATGCTGGTGCATGGATCCCAAAGCTGCTCCTCCTGCATCCCGAAGCGGCGCAGCACGGGGAGCCAGCTGCTGTTGATCTGCATCAGGCCGATGTCGTAGGTGCCGTTCCTGTTGACGTTCCTCGCCATCGGATTCAGATTCGACTCTGTCCTGGCGATTGCATAGAGCAGCGAGGGGTTGACGCCGTAGCGCGCCCCTGCCTCTTCCCAGCATGCCAGGGCCGGGGCGCACAGCAGTCCGCCGCCCAGTACCAGCATGTGGCGCGCCGTCCGCGCCAGAACCGACGACAGCCTCGCCATGCTTCCAGCCCTTGCCCGGCCGGCCCTGTATGGTCTGCTAAGGCATGTAGGTGCCATTGGGGTATCTGAAGGTATTGTCGGCATAGCAGCTCATGATCCGGCCCGCGGGGTCGTTCACGACGGTACCGGTGGGGTACTCGATCCAGGTGCGGCCGTCTCCCGAGCGAACATAGTTGCAGGCGGTTCCCGGCGCGAATTTGGTGCGGATCTGGTACTCGCCGGACTCCTCCCACAGGCTCGTGACGCCCCCCGCCACGTTGGCGTCCCCGGCGACGGCGACATTCTTCTTGGCGGTAATGTCGTCGCCGACGGTCAGCGTGGCATCCGCAGTGACAGGGCCATGGACGTGAAGCGATCCGGTCGATCCCACCGGCGGCCCGCCAATCTGGGCGCTGGCGAATATGTTCGGTCCACCCCAAGCGGTCATGCTGTCAAGGACGTGCAGCTCCTCGATGTTGGCGCGCTCGGCCACGTTCAGCTCGTCGAGATCCAGCCGGCCGTTCTCGTCCACGGCGAGCGCGCGCCAGCGCGCCGGCACGCTGACGGGAGGCGCGCTGTAGGCGAATGCCCGGCCGATGTCCCGCACCAGGACGACGTCGCCGTGCTGTGCGGGTGGCAGGTCGGCAAAGGTCGCAACCGAATCCTTCCAGGACGAGGAGCTGGTCCAGACCCCGGCGGTGCCGCAGACCAGGAGCCGCCTGCTTGCCGCGTCCACGGCGATGGCTGCGGAAGCGCCGCAAGGCGAGCCGGCCGCCACGAGCGCGGCGGCAGTCATGCCGAGTGGCGTACGCATCTGATTCAGTTCCGGCCGCCCGTTCACCACGTCGCGATACAGGAAGTCGCTCGCGAGCTGGCCGGGTCCGTCGTAGAACAGGCTGGAAGCAAGGCGACCGCCGTCCGCCGCAGCCCCGGTCAGCACATGCGCGCCGCCGCCGCAGGAGACGGCGCGATACGGCGTCGTGTCCAGTGCCCATGACGCACCGCGCGCGGTACCGCTTTCCAGCGCGCTGATATACCCTCCGCCCTGACCGGCGGAAAGCGCGACCGCACGTAGGTTCTTTTCGGGGATCGGCCGTCCTCCGCGGGTTACCACCAAAGCATCGAGCTTTCCGGCAGCCGGCTGGCGCACCAGGACGCACGCGTCCTGCCCGTAGCTGTTGGTCAAGGCAAAGCCGGAGGACAGGAAATTCGCCGTCTTCAGCTGCGCGACGGTGACGGGAACGACGGCGGAAGCGGAGTCGGTAACAAGATCGGCATAGTTCGCCGCAATATACCTGCGGGCGGCCGCGGCGAGCTGGCTCTGCTGCTGTGCCGCCTGCTGTCCCCTGGCGTCTTCCAGCGATGTGTCGATCATCTCGACCAGTCCGATGATCAACAAGGTACCGACCGCGATCGCGGCCAGCATTTCAAGCAGGGTCAACCCGTCCTGTTTCCGGCGCATCGCGTCTCTCCTCATTGGCGCGCCCCGATCCAGACCGGCGCATTGTCCGGCACGCCGCGCGTGCTCAGCGCGGCGAGCGAAATCGTGGTCTCGCCATAGACGGGCGAGTGCAGCTTGCCGCCTGCCTGCTTGTAGGCACCCACCAGATGGGAGTTCTTCGACAGCGCGGCGAGTTCGGACTGGATGTTCACGGGAGGGAGCGTATTCGCGTAGACGTAGATGGTGCCGGCAGCGTCGCGGTAATTCCGCCAGATCACGCCCGGCTGGGTTTTCAGTGCCGACCATGCGGGCAGCAGGTTCGCTGCTTTCAGGTCGTCCAGGCTGACGCTCGCATTGGTCAAGTCGTTGAGGGTGTAGTACCGGATGACCGCCTCCCGATACACCGCCATGCTCTCGGCCAGGTCCGCGGCCTTGCGGTCGGCAAGTCCCTCGAGCGGCTGTTCCACGCCTCGCATGTAGAAGGCGGCGAGGGCCGCCATCACGCTGACGATCAACAAACTCCACATGTGGCCTCCCGTCACCCGTTCCCGAAGCGCTCCAGCGCGCTTTCGCTGATCATCGTCGCCATCTGCTGCCGCATCACCGAGGCCAGCTGTTCATACTCGCCGCGCCGCAACAGTGCCCGGGGCGCCGGCGCATCGTCAAGGAACAGGAATTCCGACTCCAGCTTTGCCTTGTGCCGCGGCGGCCGCGCAATCTGCAGGTGCAGGATGCCGGCCAGCCCCTCCGAGAGCAACACCCGCGCATTGTCGGCGCCAAGTCGTTCACTGGCCAGCGCATGCAGCTTGACCAGGCATTGCAGGATGTCCTCGGACTGCAGGGTGGCGACCACCAGCGGGCCGCCGATGGCGGCTTGCAGGACTGCCGCCGCCACCGCGGGCGTGCTAACTTCATCGACGAGGACCATGCCGGCGCCATTGCGCAGCAATCCGCGCAATGCAGCCGGGAAGTGTTCCTCGCCGGTGGACGGGAAGCTCGTCTGCAGGCAAAGCCCTTCACCATGGGGACCGGCAAGGGAAAGCTCGACGGGATCCTCCACGGTGACCGCGAGTCCCCCATGCAGCAGCAGGCGCTCCTTCAACAGGGCGCCGGCAGTTGTCGTCCTGCCGGAGCGCGGGCCGCCGCAGACGATGAACAGCCCGGAAAGAAAGCGTGCGGTGATGCGGCGCACGTAGGCCGGCGGAATGCCGGCCGAGGACAGTGTTTCCGGTTGCCCGGGCAGCCGCCGCAACAGGAAGATTCTCCCCGCCGCCGTCAGCAGGGGCATGCCGCGATAGCTCACCTCGTCGTGCAGGACGCGAAACGCCGCGTGCGGCGCTCCCCCTCTTGCCGCCGCGTCCTCGCATGCCGCCGCCAGCAGTGCCAGCTCGTCATGCAATGCATGATCGAGCGGAAGCGCGGAGATGGCGAGGCCGGACACGCCCGAGAACCAGCTTTCCAGGCGTGGATGCCCGAGGTAGAGATCCGAGAATTCCAGGTCGCGCAACCTGGAAGCCCGGGCGATGCCGTTCATCGGACTCGCGTCGCTCACGTTGTCGCAGGCCGCCGCCGGCGTTCAGTTGGACGTAAACGTCACGCTGTTGGTCGCGGCGTTGCACACCGCCGACGCATCGGCGGGCGGCAGCGGAAAGACGTTCTTGCTCACCGAACCCTGGGCGATGCTGGTCCAGCCGCTCGCACCGCTCAGTGCGTTGACGCAGACGTCCTGTGGCATGTTGTTGTACACCACCGAGAACGTCGGCCCGCCGCCGGACGGACCCGCCAGGGTCACGGCGCCGCCCCAGGCATTCGTAATCGTCGATGCCGTGCTGTTGACCACCAGGGTCGACGGTACCGCCTTCGCGGCGATGACCGTGGCGGCCACGCCGGTTTCCGGATAGGTCTGCCCCGCATACAACTTCTTGACCGCGGTGCGCAATGCGATCAGTTCCTCGGTGGTCTGATTGGCCTTTGCACTGGACATCGCGCCGGTGAGCAGGGACACGGCACCCAGCACCACGATGGCCGCGATACCGAGGTAGGCGATCCCTTCCAGTAAGGATGCGCCCCGCTGGCGCGAAAATTTCGCTCTGCAGGGCACTCCGGTTGTTGCGTTGATGACGTTCATGACAATCCTCCCCTTCAAAAGTTATCGCCCGCCCCGGGCAACCGACGCAAGTTCCTGCTGGATCCCGAAAAAGCCGATCACCAGCCAGCCGATCACGACCGCAAGCAGGATGATCGCGAAGGCATTCAGCACCTTCATTTGCGCAGAAACCTGCTCTATTCCCTCCTCCATCCATTCGTCCGCGAGCAGCTTGAGCGCCTCGGCGAACCCCCGGTACTCCGCGTACACGCACAAATCGTCGACCACCTCCGGTGACGGAAAGCCGTAACCGGCATTGCGCAGCGCTTCGCCGCAGTTCAGGCCGGAGCGGACGCCGAGCAGCGCGCCGTCGAGCCTTTCGCGCATCCACGGAGAAGCCAGCATGGAAAGACGCACCAGCGAGCGTTCCACCGTGATGCCGGCGGACTGGAGCGCGGAGAACGCCATGAGGAAACTGGTGCCGGAGATGAGCCGGTAGATGGAATACGGCGCGTAGCGGTCCGCGACCACCCGGGCGCCGCCGCGCCAGCGCGGCATGGAGGCGATGATCGCCAGCACCATGAACGTCAGCGCCGCCACGAGAATCAGCATCCAGTCCTGCACGAGTTCGGACATCAGGTACAGCGACCTTGCCGCCCCTCGCCACTGTGCGGGGTCGACGATGCGCGTGAACTGCGGGATGACACGCGTTCCGAAGAGATAGACATAGACGAACACCATGACCAGGATCAGGGTCGGATAGGTGATGCCGGCGACCACCACCGCGCGTATCTTCTTGCTGGCCGCGACAACTTCGGTGACTGCCAGCAGCGTCGCTTCCAGCCGGCCCGACTGTTCCCCGGCCATGATGATCATCTGCTCACTCCTGGGCACCCACCCTTCCAGCCCCTCGGACAGGAGGCGGCCGTTCTGCACCGAACGCCGGCAATCGTCGAGGATGATGGCCAGCGGCTCCCCGGGTTTTTCGCCGTTGCGGGAAGCACGCTTTCCCAGTTCATCCAGTATCTTGAGCAACGGCAGTCCGTTGGCAAGCATCTTGGCGATCTTGCGGTACAGGCGGAGACGCACGCCGTCGCCGAAATGCGCCCTTGCCCACAACCGGTTCGCGTCAAAGTCCACTGGCCTTCTCCACCAGGCTCAGCTGCACCGCCGTCGGTGCGGCACTGGTCGCCAGGTGGCCCACCACCTGCTCGGCCATGCGGGGGTCGATCAGGCCGGCGGCAACCTTCTCTATGGCGTGATCGAGGATGGTTCGCCCGTTGAGATTCTTGACCCAGTGTTCGACCGCCTTGGTTTTTTCCCCCATGCGCACGCATCTGAACAATTCGTCGTCCGGGATGATGACTTCCGCGAGCACCGTCCTGCCTGTCGTCCCCGCATGACCGCAGGTGGCGCATCCCTTCCCGGCCACCGAGATCCTGCTCATGTCGCCGTTGACGGCGTTGCGTATCCTTCCCAGGAGCGCGGGCGACAGACGGTCCATCTGGTTGACGATGGGTTCCTTGCAATCCGGGCACAGCAGTTTCACGAGACGCTGGCTGACCAGGCCGGTGACCACGGTATGGTCGGCGACCAGGCTCAGCGGAAGACCGAGGTCGACCAGGCGGTCGATAATTGCGATCGCGCTGTTCGCATGCACGGTCGTCCACACCTGGTGCCCGGTCATCGCCGCCCGTAAGGCGCTCTGGGCGGACGCGCGGTCGCGGATCTCGCCGATCATGATGGTGTCCGGGTCGAGCCGCATCGCGTTGGAAATCGCCGCGGAAAACAGGCGCGCGCGCTCCTCTTCCGTCGGCGCATTGGTGACGGCCGTCTGCACCGCGCCGTCGATCGGATATTCGACGGGATCCTCGACCGTGAGCACGTGCAGCTTGCCCTCGGCCTGCAGGATCTGGCCGGCCAGCGCGCGCTGCAGCGTGGTGGACTTTCCCGAGCCGGTCGGCCCGCTCAGGATGTTCATGCCAAGCGGCTGCTCCTTCAACTGCTGCAGCATCGCCGCGTGGGCGTCGGAGAAGCCGAGCGGACGCAGGTCGATGTTGTCGCCCGCGTCGTTGTACAGCAGGCGCAGCACCATCAGCACGCCCTCGCTGGTCGGGGCGGTCGCGATGCGGACGCCGTACAACCTGGCCGGCAGTTTGTCGCGGTCGGCGATGCTGGCGTCCTGCCGTTCCGTCGGCTTGTAGGCGTTGTCGGATACCGACGTCATCGCCCCGTAGAGCGTGGCCAGCAGCCTTTCGCCGTGCTCCCGCGTCTGCTCCCCCGCGAGCACCAGGTCGTTATGGATCCGGAAGAAGATCTCGGTGCGCGTTTTCCTGACCCGGATGTGGACGTCGGAGGCACGCGCGTTGCAGGCCTTGTTCAGCAGTTCCTTGGCCGTCACCTGCATCATCGAGTGGCTGCGCTCGCCCGACTCGCCCGCGTGGCTGGCGTAAGCGCGGCGGATGATGTCGATGTCCACGTACTCCAGCCGGAACGGCCGCTTCATCCTTTCCAGTCTCCCGGTATAGGAGAGCACATGCGCATTCAGGCGATGTCCCTCGGCGACCAGCAGGCGGCCGTCGGACAGGAGGCAAAGCAGCTTCTTCTCCTCGTCGCTCGCTTCGAGGTCCCCGATATGGCTTTGCACCGTCGCATCACCAAGCATGCTCTTGGAGAACCGCCCGCCGGCGCCGCCCAATCCGGATGTTTCAACAGTGTTCATCTTGCTGGTCCTCTCGGCGGCGCGGGCGGCAATGGCGGAATCGGCGGATAGCCGGCCGTGCCGGAACCGCCAGCCGCGTTGCCGGGCGCGGCGCGGTCCGCCATCGCCAGCCTTCCCGTCTTGCCCGAGGGGTCGCGGACGAGAACCTCGTTCGAGCGTATCGACACCACGCGGGTGCCATCACTGAGGACGGTGCCGGGCTCGACGTCGACCGTGCTGCCATCGCGTGTCTGCAGGGTTGCATACATGCGACCGCCCAGTCCCTCGATCGCCCGCACCACGGTGTCGCTGCCGGGCGGGAAATGCGCGACCGTCGCGCCCGTCCCCTGCTTCAGCGCAATCTCGTTCTGCTTGCTCAGGATGTTCGACTGCACCTCGAGCTGCCTTTCGCGCGCCTTCAGCAGCAGGGTCTCGGCCTCGATACGCGTCAGCGCGTCCGCGGTGGTTTCGGCCAGCGGCATGCCCGGGAGCGCGGCGATTGCCGCAATACCGATCCAGCGTCGATTACTTCGCATACATCACTCCTTCGTATGACCACTCGCCGTCCCGGTAGGACAGCTTGTCTATGCGCACGCCCGGGCGGCTCAGTACCTCGGCGACGGTGCCGGGAGCGACGCCGCGCGCCTTGACAGAAAGGGCGATGGTCCGCCAGGGCGGCCGCGACGCGGTGGCGCCCTGGGCCTCGGTCACCACCGCTTGCGGCGCGAGCCTGAAACCGACCTGCATCAGCTGCAGCGCAGACTGTACGGCGGGAATCAATCGTCTTTCTTCCAGCAGTGCCTCCGCCTTTCCAGGGGTGGTAGCGACCGGCTGTGCAAGCGATGCGCGCTCGCCGCCGAGTTCGATCTGCGCGCCGGGCACCTGCTCGAGGAGAAAGGCCGGGGTGGATCCCGCCCTGCTCCATACATGAATGGCCTGGGACGCCGTGCATTCGTAGCCCTCGAGCTGCCAGCCGCCGGGGGTCAGGTGCCGCAGGCCGGTCGTGCATGCGCGGATCAGTTCCGCCGGCGCCGGCTTGGCTGCCCAGGGCTGCAGAAAATCCGCCTGCGCGCCTTTTGCGAGGAGCGTGCGCCGCATCTCCTCCATCGCCGCCTCCCTTTCCTTCTCCTCCCGCTGGCGCTGGTAGTGCTGCCACCCCATCACCCCGGCGCCGACAAGCAGCGCGACCGCGGCGGCGACGGCCGCGGCGCGGTAGGACTGCTTGTTGTCCACCTGGCGCAGGCCCCACCACTTGTGCGACTTGACGCTGCCGTCCTTCTTGCGCGGTATCAGCGTCTCGATGCTGCGCACGTTGAAATTATGGAAGCCGTAGTCCGCAAGTTCTTCGTCACCGATGACGGCGTTCCAGCCGCCGAGGCCGTAGTCGCTGTGCAGCCTGTCCAGCACTTCTTCCTTGGTGCCCGCAAAGTCGCCGTTGGGCAGGAAGCTCGCGTCACGCACCGCGAAGTACACCCAGTGCCCGTCGGGCAGCTTGAACGCGCCCAGCCAGTTGTGCACCGGCTGCTTGTCGCCGTCGTAGTACGCCCCCTCGACCGCCAGTGCCTTGGACACGACCGCCGCAAGCGACGAGAGTCCCTTGCGCGCCCCGTCGCGGCTGTGCGCGAAGCCGGCCTGCGCGGCCGTGTGGTCGATGCGCAGCACCATCATGTCGAAGTCGATCTTGCGGGCAAGGTCCTTTGCTTCCTTCGCCAGCTCGCGCGGGCGGGAAAGCGCCTGCCAGAACAGGCCGCAGACGAACTTGTGCTTGTCGATCTGCGTGACGTGGAGGGCCATGGCGCGCTCCGTCAGGTACCGGTCACCGTGGTGGGCGTGATCAGGATGACGATCACATCCTTGTTGGCGCCCGCCTTGAATCCGCCTCCCAGCAGCATGTTCCGCGGCTCGCCTACGCCCTGCCGGTCGAGGTTCTCGTCGATCTGTTCGAAGCCGCTGATCACGAGGGTTTCATTCGATCGCATCGCCACCCTCTGGAGGAAGCTGCGCGTGTCCAGCTCGGGGGTCTCGATGCGGTTGCTCGTGTCGCCCACCGGCCTGATCTGCCGCAGCGTGGACAGGTCCCCGGAGAACTGCAGCAGGACCGTGCCGTTGGACAGCACGTTTGGCAGGACGCTCATGTTGAATCCGGACGTGACCGTTCCCGGCGTGAGCGAGGTCACGGTGCCGACCTGTGCCACGACGCTGGTTTGCGTCGACTGGAGATAGCTGGTCTGCCGGGCGACCTGGACGGGCACCGGCTGGTTGTTCAGCGTGACCACGGAGGCGGTCGTCTGCCGCCGCACCTTGCCCTGCCTGGACAATGCGTCGATTACGAGCGCCGAGCCGGAGAAGCGCGAGGATCCGACCACGCCGGCGGTGAAGGAGGTTGCTCCGGGCAGCGAGGTCGCGAAGCGGTTGACGATGTCGTACTCGCGATGCAGCGTGCGATAGACGAGATCCCAGTTGATGCCGTATTCATCGTTCTCGGCGAGGCTGACGGAGAGAACGGTCACGTTGATGACGACCTGGCGCGAAAGCACCTTGTTCTCGTGGTCGATGAAGGCGGCAATCTGGTCGAGCGATTCTGGCGTGTCGACAACCGTGATCGCGCCCGTGGCGGGCGATGCGGAAACCCTGCCGTAGGGGGAGAGCATCGTGCGGACCGTGCTTTCGACGCTCGAGAACACTGACAGCCGGGAGGCGACGGTCGTATTCTGGCTGTTGTTGGCATTGACGCCTCCGGTCGCGCCGCCGCCGCCCCCGCCGCCGACGCCGCCGGTCGCCGAACTGCTTACGCCGCCGGTGGAGACCGCGCCGCTCACCACGTTCGCGGTGAAGGCGGAGTCGCCGGGAATCGCCGCGATCTGGAAGGTGCGCGGCTCGGTGTGGAACAGGCGGATCACGCCGTCTTCGTACTTCCACGACACCCCGAAGCGGGCGACCGCGGTATCCAGCAAGCCCTTGAAACTGCCTCCCGAGTAGGCGATGCGCACCGGCGCGCCGGCCGCCTGTCCGCTTGCCGCCGGGAAGGGAGACGGCGCCGCCGCGCCGGACGGCGGGGGGAGGCGCGGCATTGTCATCCGCGGCGATGGCTGTGCCGGTTGTGGCAATGGCATTGCCCCGTTCTCCGTTCCGCGCGCAGTCGCCGGTCCATACCCGAGCACTTCGGGAGCGACCTTCACCGGTATGCCGGAGCGAAGCGTGATGCGCTCGGCAAGTTCGGC
Organism: Noviherbaspirillum sp.; assembly: GCF_036563305.1. GTDB lineage: Bacteria > Pseudomonadota > Gammaproteobacteria > Burkholderiales > Burkholderiaceae_D > Noviherbaspirillum. The sequence goes on from NZ_DATCMQ010000014.1 coordinate 140,635, forward strand.
GAGCGAGCTGACGGTGCGATCGAAGGTGGCGGGTTCATGGAAGATGGGTGGCAGGGGTTTGGCGGCGAGCGGCACCACGCTGCGTCCGATCCAGATGCCGTCCTCATGCGTTATCGCGGGGGCCGCCTGTCCGCGCGCGTCAGGCACGACCCTGCCTGCGTCGCCCGCCAGCGCGGACGCCTTCGTCGCGGACTGGTCCACGCTCGAGGCGACCTTGCCGGACAGGCCGGTGCATCCCGCCGCAAGAAGTCCGAGCGCAACGACTGCCATGCTTGTGCGCGTCATCATTTCTCCCCTTTTGCGACGATGCGCAGGACCTGGTTGCCCGAATAGAAGATGGCGCGTGCGGGCGCGCTCGTCTCCTGCAGGCTGCGTGCGACGGTCGCCACGGCGTCTTCGAACGAGCCCTGCAGCGTCGCGCGGCTCTCGATCGGATAGTCAACCTGCAGTTCCCATACGAGCTGCCACCCGGCGGATGCGGCCCAGCGGGCCAGCGTGGCATGAATGGTCCCGTCGCTCGGGGCGATTTCCCATCGTGCGGGCGGCGACGCCGCGCCGTTTAGCATCGCTTGCGGGGAGGGGGCGGAATGCGGAGCGTTTGCCACGCTGTGTTCGGACCGGGAAAGCACGCCGGCTGCAGCAAGCTCTCCTGGCGCAGGCCTGCCTGCCGGTTCGGCAGCTGCGGTGCTGCCGGCGGCTGCCGTCGAGGAGCGGGACGGTAGCGTCTGAAGCGAGAGCGCCAGACGAAGGGGCGCGGCAATGCCCTGATCCTGCCCCGCACCGGGCTCTTTCCCTGCCGCTGAGGTGCAGAACAACAGCAACGCTGCCGCCGCTGGTAAAAGCGTCGCGACGCTGCAACGCTTCCACTCACCATATTCCTTCAACATCTGGACAGCCTCCCCACGTTAGGTTGCGCTTGCTCCGTACCCTGAAGAACCACTCTTTTGGAGTGAAGCGGTATATTGCCACAGGTCAACTAACATTTGAATGCTAATTCTAAAAATTGTTCAGGCGTCAGCATTTCAGGAAGAATCGCGTGGGCTTGCGCGTCCACCGCCGCCCCGGCGACGGAACCAGATGACCGCGTTTCACACTCACCTGCATGACCCCTGGTTGCAACCGGGAACCTGACCCGGGCGCGCCGTCCATCGGGACCCCGGTCGCATGCAGAGGAGCAGAACAAGAATGGATACGACAATCCACCGCAACGCGGCCACCTGCCGCAACATCCATTTCAACCTGCACCTGCAGCCCTTTGCGGACCACATGACGCTCGACCCGACGGAGACCAGGGTCATGGTGCGCGGCCAGGGCATCTACCTCTGGGACAGCAGCGGCATGCAGTACATGGATGCCTCCTCGGGTGCGTTCTGTACCGCCGTCGGTTATGGAAGACCGGAGCTCGTCGAGGCGGCGGCGCACCAACTGACGCAGCTGTCGTACTGCACGCCCTTCTTCAATACCGTGCACCCGGCCCTGGCCGAACTGACCGAGCAGCTTTTTGCGCTGCTTCCGGACAGCTTTGGACGGGTCACCTACACCAACTCCGGCTCCGAGGCGAACGACGTCCTGATCCGCGTGGTCCGTCGGTACTGGGATGCCATGGGAAAGTCGTCCAAGAAGATCCTCGTCGCGCGCAGCAATGGCTATCACGGCTCGACCGTGGGCAGCGCTTCGCTCAGCGGCATGGCAACGATGCATGCGATGGGCGATCTTCCGATTCCCGGCGTCTGTCATATCGACCAGCCGTACTGGTATGGCTACCGCGGCACGCTGGACGAAGACGCGTTTGGCTTGCAGCTTGCCCGGGAGCTGGAGGAAAAGATCTTGACCCACGGGCCGGAGCGCGTCGCCGCCTTCGTCGCGGAACCGATACAGGGCGCGGCCGGCATCATCATTCCTCCCGCCACCTACTGGCCGGAGATCCAGCGCATCTGCCGCAAGTACGATGTACTGCTGTGCCTGGACGAAGTGACAGGAGGCTTTGGCCGCTTCGGCAAATGGTTCTCCTGCGCGCATTTCGGACTGGAGCCCGACGCGATCACGTTTGCCAAGGGACTGACGTCAGGCTACGTTCCCATGGGCGGGCTGGCCGTCTCGCGCAAGATGGCCGACGCCGTTGCCGGCGCCGGCATGTTCGCGCACGGCCTGACGTTTCAGGGTAATCCGCTGGCCGCGGCAGTCGCCTGCGCCAACCTTAGGCTGCTGGGGGACGGCGGCCTGGTTGAACGCGCCGGCAGCGATATCGGCCCCTACTTCCAGCGCCGTCTGCGCGAGACCTTCGGCGCCCATCCGCTGGTCGGCGAGATCCAGGGTGTCGGCCTGGGGGCGGCCTTGCAGCTCGCGCCACCGGGCAAGCGCAAGCTGGGCTTTGGCGACGAGACAGTCATCGGAAAGTTCTGCATGCAGATGGGAATGGAGGAAGGCTTGATTTTCCGCTGCTCGCTTGCGCGGCTGGCGGTCGCGCCTCCACTGATTGTGACGCATGCGCAGGTCGACGAGCTGATCCGCCGGCTCGCCCGCGCCGTCGACCGCACACACGCGGCGATCGAAAGCGCCTAGGAAAAAGCGCACCCTCGCTGCTTCCCGCCACGGCGTGTCGTCGCCTGGCGATCTCCCGCCTCTCCAAGGGGCGATGGAACCCGCCATAGCCCGCGGTCACTCAGGCGAGGTAATACGCCGCTCGCCCTGCATTGCCGGGCATCCCCCATCAGTTCAAGGAATCACGCCATGCCCGATATTTCAGGTTCAGCTGTCATCGCCACTGTCGCCCAGTTTCTCTGCTGTCGGCCGCGCCCGCACGGAAGTCCGGAGAGCGGCAGCAGCACGGACGCGGTTCCCGCCGCCCCCTCCCAGCTTGCACCGTCGTCGCCAAGTCATCACAGGACATCAAACGATTTCCTCAACGGGTTGAGACACCGCGGCGACATCGACGTACCGTCCCCGGACGGACATGGCAGCAACGGAACGGCCGCGCCTTTCCTGGCGCGCGCGGACTCCCTGCCCGACGATGCCGCGGCATTCGCCGTCGAGGTTCACGCTCTGCTGCGGGATCTCATCAGGAACACGCCGGAGGTACAGCGCCAGGCAGCGATGCACTTGCGGACACGCCATGGAGACCGGCTGTCCACGCTCGCCAACAAGGCCATTGACTGCCTGGTCTATCGCGCCGATGTGACAGAGCGCTACCACCCAGAGCAAGGCCTGCCGAGGCAGTATGGATGGGAGATCAGTCCGGTCAGGCGCGGGGTCTACGATATCCAGATTGCCGCCCTGCGCGCCAAAGGCGGCCTCTCCTATCCGCTCTACCGCATGCCTCGTCTTGACCAGTTGGCCGCGGAGGTGGCGAGGCAGGCGCATGACCCGGAATGGGTCGAGTGTGCCGGCCTTGCCATCGCCCGGATGGGCGGCTTCTTTCACCAGGTCGCTGCCTTCTTTCGGATACATCGCGCGGCCGATGCACCGCCAGCGGTCGATATCGTGGTTGTCGATTCCGAGGGAAGGGGCGAAGAGATCACCTTGCAGCTCGCCGATGCCTTGCGCGACAAGGGCGTGGCGGCCCGGGTTGCGGCGGTCAATGCGCGGACACAGTTTTCGCCGGCCGGTTGCCCGGTATTCAGTGCCTACAATGTTGCCTGCATGGGAACCGGATCCGGCGACGACGATGCGGCAACAGAAGGCGCGGGCGGGCACCGGCTTACCCTTGCGTCCCACCTCGCGGACACGCTGTGCGCGGGGCACGGCGGCGCCGGCCCCGCGGGCGGCGAAGCGGCGGTCCGGCGCATCGTCGTCGATGGCAAGGAAGTGTCGGCGCCGTCCCTCTATCGGGTTTGCCAGTCGGAGAAGCGCCTCAGGGAAGTCTTTGCGCCACCGGCACTCGATCCGCTGCTCTCCGCGTTCTACCGGCAAAGCGTCTCTGTCCTGCGGCGCTCCCCGCAAGGCGAGACCGTGCGGCAGGCGAACTTCCTGCTCGAACGCACGCACGAAGAACAGGTCGGCTTGATGCTGGACTATCTGGACGACCTGCTGGCGCTCGAGCCCGGCGCAGGGGCGGCGGCCTTCCAGCAGGCCGTCCGCGAGGTGCGGCAGTCGTCGCTGCATGACGACGATGACCTGGCCGCGGACCGGGCGTGCGCGGCCAGGCAACTTGCCGACGAAATCGGGCAAGAGGTCATGTGGACCGACATCTCCCCCGTGCTCGCCGATGAGGAGAGGCGAACCGCGTTGCTCGCCCTACTCGACGGCGGCCTGTCCTGCTCGCATATGCGGCTCGGCTATCTCCAGCGGGAAGGCTATCCCGTTTTCTCGAGCTGGAAGATCGAGGACGGCAAGACCTGGCTTTGCGACGACCGTTACTTCCATGTGCACGACGAACGCAAGCCGATCGAAATGCCGGTATCGGCCTACATGCAGGCCGATACCGGGATCCGCGCCGGCGCGCAGTACAATTTTCTCGCGGTGCCCGCCCCTCAGAGCCGAAAGTGGGACGATGTGCTGCAGGTCTGTGAAGTCAACATCGCGCTTCCCCGCGCGCGCGGATGAACACCCGGTGACTGACGTCGGCCACGGGCAACCCGACGACCCTTCAGCTTCCCTCTTCCGACATGTCCTCCCCTGCGTTCCCGCCATCGGCATCCGCCTCCCTGCCCTTCGCTTCACGGCGCCGTTCCGCCTCGGTCGCGAACGCGGCTTTCACCGCCTCGGCTGCCGCCGCGAAGTCAGCCCGCCATTCTCCATTGGCGGCCTCGAGGCGGCAGGCGCCACGGGGCAGGGATTCATCCGGCTTCACTTCCCATTCCAGCTCGGGCAGCAATCCGACCGCATCGGGATGCACATGCAGCACGGCATGGACAAGACGGGGCGGCGCTTCGCGCAGGACGCGGCGCAGCGCCGCCTCGATCTGCGCGCGGGGAGTCGATTTCAGTACAACGTGGTCGAACGTCTGCTTGACGAGGTCCACGACAATCTCCTGGGCGCGGCCGATCAATCGGGCATGGGTCTGCTCAAGTTGCAGCAGCAGGTCCGCGGCCTTCCGCATCACTTCCTGCTCGGCCTCGCGCACGCAACGTTGCGCCTCGTCCTGCGCGGTTCGCCGTATTGCCTCGGCATCCTCCTGCGCCTGCTGCCGTATCCTTTGCGCGACAACGCGCGCATCGGTTGTCAGTTGCAGATCGCGGCAGCGCAGGATGCCGTTCTCCAGGCGCAGCTGCGCATCGGTCGCAATCTCGTCAACGAGGAAACTGTTCATCGCCCTTCCATGTTCTCGTCCGCCGCCACACGCCCGGCGCAAATCTCCCAGCAGCGGGCCGCCCGCCGCGTTTCCGCGACCGCAGGTTCCGCCGGCGCCTTCGTCGCCAGTGCAAGGGAATCGACCCTGTCCCTGGTCTCCGCCGGGACGAGCAGCCCAAGGCGCGGCCACAGGCCCGGGAAGGAAAGTTCGAGCCGGCCGGCAAGCTCGACCAGCCCGCGCACGACGGCGGGCTCACCCCGGGGCAGATCCGGCGCCACCGCCCGTAACGGCTGGATCGAAGCGACGCTCATGCACCACCGGCGCGCACCGACATCGAGTTCACGGAGCACGGTGTCGTCGCGCGAGCGCGCGGCCAGCAGGCCGGCAAACAAGGCTGCGACCTGCATCAGACGAGCGCCATCGGTCGTCGCGGCGACCCGCCAGGCCGGATCGTAGCGGCGAGGGATGGCGGCGGGCAATCCCGCCGCTGCACACCACAAGCGGTACGCGTCTCTCTGCCCTGGAATACTCTGCATCAGACGGGCGTATTCCCAGTTGACGCTGCCGTACGACCACGGCGAGAACCACCAGTCGAGGAACGAATCGGGCAAGGCCGCATGCATGTCCATGGTTGCTCCCGTGCCTTCTACTTGCCCGCCTTGCGTACCACCTGCATCACGCTGGTCACCCTGGCGCGCGCCTTGTCGAGAAGCGCGGCGAACCTCGGGCTGCGCCTCGACGCCGCCGCTGCGGCGAGACCGGCGCCGGCCAGCAGGCACAGCAACAGCAGCAAGAGTGTGAAGCGAAGATAACCGGCCGATTCGGCAGCAATCATGAACGGGCCGACTCTCGACCATTCGATTTGCGGCGGCAGAATCTCGGCGGGCAACATGACGACGCTCACCTTGTTCCTCCCCTCTTCACCGCTGAGCCCGGGGATGCTCGACGCCACCAGATTGCGTATGCGCGGCACGGCCGCGTCTTCGTCCATCGGCGGCTGGTACTTGACGAAGACCGCGGCCGACGACGGCAGGATGGGCTCGCCGGGCGCGACGCGCTCCGGAAGAACGACGTGCACGCGCGCGGAAATGACGTGGTCGAATTTCTGCAAGGTGTAACCGAGTTCTTCGGACAGCCCATGGATGTACCGGATCCGTTCCTCAAGCGGGGAGGAAATCATGCCTTGCTTCTTGAAGACCTCGCCCAGCGTCGCTTGCGCGCGACGCGGCAGCCCGGCGGCGTGCATTGCGGCACTCGCTCGGGCCAGGTCGGTCGCGGCCACCAGCAACGTCACCGTCTCCTTGTCGCGTCGCTTCTCCACCTCGATGCCGCTGCGGCTTAGCACAAGCGCGATTTCGTTGGCATCCGCGTCGGTGAGGTTGACCTGGAGCGGCACCTCGCGGGAGCAGGCGCCGGCAAGGGTGACGGCAAGCAGCAAGGCTGCCAACCTGGTCAGCCACCCGCCTGGCACGCCTGGCACGCCTGAGCCTCGTTGTTGCTGCAAATCCTGCACGATCGATTCCTTGCCTTGAACGGCGTCGGGCGTATTACTGCATCTTCGTCAGCTGGTCGATTGCTCCCGCTGCTTTCGAGATGGTCTTGGACATGGCCTGCACCCTTACCTGGTAGTCATGCAGGGCGAGCATCGCGCGCATCAGGTGCATCGAGTCGCCGGTCCTCGTCGCCTGCTCCAGCAGCTTGGAAACGTACTTCTGGTCTTTCTGGAATTCCTCCGCGAGCCCGTGCGCCCTGTCGGCGACGACCTTTCCCAGGGAACGGTCATCCAGCCTCGCATTGCCCGGCAACTGCGAAATGTCGATGAGGTACCTGTCGTATGCGGCGCGGAACTGCGCCGCTTGCGGACCTCCGGCGAAGGCACCGCCTCTGGCGGATCCTGCGTCGTCGACAGGCGCCTCTGCGGCAAGGGATTCAACGCTCTCTACTTTCCTGTCACTCAAGGTACCCTCCGCAGCAGATGACTACGATATTGAGTACGTGGTGTACGCCTGTACGCAAGTTCCAATTCGGCACCGCGTTTGGCGATGACCGGCCGGATCGTCTGCGTCCTGCCGCTGAGCGCAATCGACCGGCCGCAGCTGTGGCGCCGGACGAGTGACGTTGAAGACGGAACCGTCTCTGCCTGGGCAATGCCGAGGATGTGGCCGGCGCTTCGCCGCCCTGCCCGGGCTGTCGATGCTGCGTGATGCAGCGAACACGGACACCTCAAAGTGTGCGAAAGGTGGGATAGGCATGGTGCGCTTCCCGCATGCCGGCGCAGATCGAGGCGGGGCGCATACTCAGGCCATCGTGCGCTGGCGCAGCAGCGGCGCCTGTGGCGATGCTCGCGGGACGCGCAGTCACGCCGCGAGCAGGCGTTCACACGCCCCGCTAGTAGCTTCCATTGTAGATGTCTTGGAGCATCGCGATCGGGTCCAGTTGTCCGCCCGTGAATGACTTGAGCAGGCCGAGGGGTCCGCCACCGACCACGCCCATCACTCCCTCGAGTCCCGCCATGAACACGCCCCCGGCGTCACGCGCATCTCCCATGGACACCAGCGTATCGCCTATCACCGGAACGAAGCTCAGCTTATCCCCGACCTCGCCCAGGAACCACTGGAAGTTGTCCTTGTTGCTGCCGTCCCATCGCACGTGCGTGTCGTTGGTCGGACGGAGGTAGTGACCCTGTTCCTCGAGCGATGCGTAGCCCCGCTCGGAGAAATCTTTGACGGCCGCGGCCTCGGTCCCCGCCCTGGCATCCCCATCCGCGGTGAGGCCCGCGATGTTGCCGTCGCCTGCCTCCTTGCCGCGGTGCTGCCCGTCCGCGCTCTTCATCGTGTCGATGTACTCGAGTACCTGGACCAGGTTGTATGCGGCATCTGCGGCACGCTCGGGATCCGGATCTTCCCAGTCCCCCGTCCATTTCTTGAGCCCCTCCCGGTTGATGTCCTTCTGGTGGCCGAGATCCCGCGCCACCTTGCTGCCGCCAATGATCTCGTCGGCGGATCGATTGTCGCCCGGTGGCCGCCCGGTAGGCTGCGGAACGGGCGGCTCTCCGCTCGGATCCGGTGTCCCGCCGCCGGTATCGGGGACGGCGCTGAAATTGAGATCGGGGGGCGCTCCCGAAGTAGGCAGCTGTCCGAGGTACTTGTCAATGGCCTCCATGAGGTACGCATAGAGTGCAGCCAGGTCCTCCAACTCCCCGGAGTACGGGTTTTTTTGCAAGACCATGTTGTTGCCGTCGAGGCCGAACACGTCACCGCCGGCGCCGGGATCGAGCAAGTCGCCGGCACTGCCGAACTGCGGCATGCCATCGGCGAGATCGAGCTGCGGGTCAAGGGTGGCGCCCGGCGCGGCGCCCCGTGGGTCGTCGAAACCTGGAGACGGCGGTAGGTACATGGGATCGTTGGTGGGCTGTATGTACATCATCTCTCCAATCTGCGGCCGCACATGCAGTTCATGATTCCGTGCTTCCCGCGACGGTAAAGCTGCAGTAGTCTGAAGCCGGCGTTGCGCTACCGCCGGACCTCGAACACCGGCCCGGCCGCACTATGCTCGTCAAAACGCCGCCGTGAAAAATGCACGTACATGCGATTGCGTTCCGCCCAGGCCAGCAGGCCCAGCGCCGGCTCGACCAGCGTGTGCCCGATCTCGGTGAGTTCGTAATCGACCCGCGGCGGCTTGGTCGCGTACACCGTCCGGGTGATCAACCCGTCGCGCTCCAGGCTGCGCAACGTAAGGGTCAGCATTCGCTGCGAAATGCCGTCGATCTCCCGCCGCAGTTCATTGAAACGCATCGAGCTGTTGCGCAGGCAGCGGACAACGTACAAGCTCCACTTGTCGCCAACCCTGCACAGGATTTCGCGGGCCGCCGTGTACTCGTCCCCGGGCGGCTGCTCGATGTTTAGGCTGATCGCACTCATTGCTTTTGGCTACTCTCTCGTATATGCATCGCACGTGGCGGAGCAAAGGGCCGGACGCGGGACCAATTACAGGCCTTCCAGGCCGCCGTTCCCTTGCGTTGTCCTGCAACGATGGATGCCGACGCCGATTCACACTCAGGCATCTAGGCATCCCATCAGTGGTGCGGTGCGATCATGGGGTTCCCTGATGCACAAAAATTGGCGCGTGTCGTCGTTCCATGGTGTGCGCGAGTTTGGCGGGTGGCATGTCAGGTGAAGGAACGCGCGGAGCCGGAGGATCGGTCGGCGCGCCAGCAAGGCGCGAACGACGGGTCAGGCAAGGCGGCAAACCGCGTCAAGGCACGGTAGCGCAAGAAGGTGATTGGCGTCCGATGCCGGTCGTGCTCCCCGTAGCTTCTCACCTTTGTGGTAGAGGGCCGGCTCAGGCAAGGCGGGAACCGGTGCCGGACTCCTGCTCCGCCTCAGGCCAGAACGTAAATCGGCCCGCATGGAAATCTTCCTGCAAGGTGCGCTCGTCCACATAGCGATATCGTTCGGTGCGGCGACAGACCAGGCCTGTGCTGGTGAGGTAGAGGTCGACGTAATCGGGCGGGAACCAGTCCCACATTCCGGTTTCGAAGATCACGCCGTAGGTCTCCTGCTTGCGGTCATCGAGAATCTGGAAAACGACACCGCGCATTCCCTCTTCCGCCATGCTTCCGACTTCGGTGCTAGCGGTGACGACGACACCGGTCGTCAGGTAGCCGCGATAGCGGTAGCCTGGCGTCGGGCGCCGCCTGGCCTCCCTGTCCCTGGACGGGGCAGTACGTGCCACGGCAGCGTCGAGCTGGCGCTCCCTTGCTTTCATGTCGCGTGCCAGCCGGTGCAGGTTCGGGAGGCCGAGCAGCGCGTCGTCATAACGCAGGTCGCGCATCGGGTCGCGGCTCACCTGACTTACCCATTCGGGCGTCACCCCCCAGCGTTCGGCGAGCATCTTGAATTTCCAGCCCTTGTACTTGGCAAGCGCCTTGAACTGGGTAGGTGTAAGTCGTTGCCGACTGTCCGGGTGTGGCATAAAAAGATCAAGTGGAGTTTATCTTTTCCAGGAATTAATGTTACTTCAGATTGAAGAAATCGTGTTTTTATTCAATGACTTGTCGGGGCCATGCATCTCGCTTTGCCTGTAACACACTCGGTGTGCGTTGGACACCCGGAATGCCAGGCTCAGACGGCTTCCTCCCCTCCCCCAGGCATCCCTGTACATCCTCACCTTTAACCACAGGAAGGCGGCTTGACCATCCTTCCCCGTAGAGCCTCACCTTTGGGCGACTCTTACCATTGCAGGACTTGCTACCTGCGCAAGCTCACCTTCACGCCTCCCTGCTCTGACTCACCTTTCGTCGCCGGGCCGCATCGTGCATCCGGATCGCACTCGCAGTCCGGGATGGACCAGGCGACGGATTCAACGGAGGTCGAGCCGGGTCGCGCCCAGTCTGAGGCCGCCGCGGAACCCATGGCTGGCGAGCGCGGGTATAGCGTGGCGCCCAGAGGAGACAAACCATTGTCCCGTTTTCTCCTGCATTCGAGGACAGGATTTCCTGTCGCTAGCTGCACCAGTCCTGCCAGTCCTTATTCCCGGTTCCTAAGTTATTGCCCGCAAAGGAATCTCAACTTGAGATCGCCGCCGCCAGGCATGGGACGCTTCACGTGTTTGATTGCAACGCGCGGAGATTCGATGGACGACGGCCGGATCAGACGGTAGCGACGAAAGTATCCTCACGCCGGCAACTGGCATTGTGCACAGGCGCCCTGAGTCGCGCGCGGGCAAAAAAAACGCCGCTGAAGAATTCAGCGGCGCGCACCCATCATAAATCCGGCACCCTGCCCGGAAAACTTCATTTCTCGCTAAGTCATTGAAAACTAAGGAATCTCAACTTGAGATTATTACGATTGTCTGGCGAGACGCTCAAGCACATCCCGGATTGCGGTTTCAGCAGCCAGCCGGTCTTCCTCGCTCTTGAAGTCCACTCGCAGCGTCTGACCGGCGCCCACCAGCTTGCAGAAGACCGTCTTACCCGATCGTATCGTCATGGGCTCGCCACGGCGCGGTCTTGCAGGGGCCTGCCCGCCACTGCGCGCGAACCTCACGCCCGCTTCCTGGGTGTACTTCCCCTCGACGATGCCGCGCACCGCTTCGACGACCGCGGCCTCCTTGCCTTCCCGCGCCAGCGCCGCAAGCGCCATCGCGGATGTCCCGCCCAGCTTTTCAGGCGCCGCCGCTACAAGGGCAATCGCGGCTTGCGGCAAGTCGCCGAACGACAGCCAGCGCGAGACGGATTTTTCATCGGCACCGGACGCGGCGGCGACTTCTTTCTGTGTCTTGCCAGTCAGTGTCAGCAAACGCGTAAAGCCCAGGTATTTTCCGAAGTCGGGCAGTTCGGAATGGAACAGGTTCGCGTAGACGGCGCTGGCCTCAGCCAGATACTCGTCTGCATCCAGCACCGTGGCCTTGATCCTGTCGCGCCCGAGTTCGCGGAAGATGGCGACGCGGTTATGGCCGGAGATGATTTCATAGCGGCCCTCGCCGTTCTTCCGCACCACGATCGGGTGGACCAGCTCATTGCTGCGAAGGTTGGCCTTGAGCTCTTCGTACTGCTGGCCGTTGAGCGTCCGTCGCCGGCCTTCGACCTCCACCAGTTCGTTCAACGGCAGTTCTTGCATGCCGGCGCCTTCCGACGCCCGCAGCTTCGCCTGCAACTCCTCGATCTCGCGTTCCTTCTCGGCGAGAAAAGGCAGGGACGACATCAACTGACCGGGAGCTGTCTTGGGAGCGCGCGGGGCCGTGGCTTCGCCTGGGGCGCGCGGGTTGTTGCCGATGCTGGCGGCCTTGGCGGCCAATCGATCCTTGATGCTCATTGCTTACTCCTTCTTTGCGGTCCAGAGGGCCACCAGCTGCTGGTCCACGATTTCGGCCAGGCGATCGTAGGCCTCCCGCGCCCGCTGGTAGGTCTTCAGGCTACCCTCATACTTGGAAATGTCGTAGACCGTGCCGAACTCGGCAGCGGCGCTCTGTGTCACGGTGGTGGTAGGTACCTCGATCGGCAGAACCAGGCTCTCGTAGGTCTTCTTGATCCACTCGCGCACCACATGCGTGGCTGCCTGGCTTTGATCAACCTTGGCAAGCAGCACGTGGATGAAATCGAAGGTCTTGTCCAGGCCGGGAGCCGCCTCCTGCATGCTGTTCGACAGGTCGGAAAACAGATTCCAGAATTGCGTCGAGGAAGCGTAGTCGAGCGCGCTCGGCGGGGTGGGAACGATCAGCCCGTCGGCCGCCATGAAAGCATTGATTGTCATGTAGGACAATGCAGGCGGCGTGTCGATAATGACGACGTCATAGGTATCGAGCAGCGGCTCGATACCCTTGTTCAGGACGTTCCAGAACTGGAACTTGCTGTCCTTCGACTGCTTGAACGGCAGGTAGAACTCGGCGCCGAAAAGCGCGGCGCTTGCCGGAATCAGGTCGATGCCGTCCCAGTAGGTCGACTGCACCGCGTATTCCAGGCTTTGCTGTTCGCCGTAGATCAGGGGCAGGGCGGTGTGTTCGTCCTCTACTTCGCTGTCGGCGAGAATGCCGGTGAGCGCGGTCAGCGACGCCTGCGGGTCGAGGTCCATGATCAGCACGCGGCGGCCAAACAAGGACAACCCTTGTGCCAGGGTCATGGCCGTCGTCGTCTTGCTGACACCGCCCTTGAAATTGCCGATCGCGATCTTTTTCCCCTTCACGCCGTCCGGGCGCTTCATGAAGGGCGCAACCCGGTCAATCCAGGTCCGTGCTTCGGCAAGCGTGAATTCGCGGCTGCTTCCCTTGCCGCGCAGCGTGCCTTCCGGCAGGTCGAGGTCATTCCTCGAAGAGAGGTAGTAGTTCGCTTTTTGGCGATCGATGCGGCACAATGCGGCCACCTGTGCCGTGGTATAGACCGGCGCATTCTTGCGCGGGTGCGGTGCGAGCATGCTCTCTCGCACGTCCACCAGCATGCCACTCGCCCGTTCGGCGATTTCACTGATTCTCGCCAGCGGCATGCGATTGACTTCGTGGAATTGTTCCGCCCCGATGGAGACCAGCGGTTGCGGTTGCGCTTGCTTGGTTTTGATAGTCACCGTCATCTTCCTGACCTTGGTTGTTCCCTGTTTTTACACCTACCGACAAATCCTACACTTTTTGCTAAACTAGACGGTAAGTGTCGAATTTCGACAGGTTAAAGACTTATCCGGGGGATGGCAAGTTAACCACGCAGGCAAATCGAAAAAATAGAGATGCGCGTCGGCAACGCGTCCATCCGAAGGATGACGCCAGGACCAATGCGTCACCCGGCTGCTGCCCGTCCAAAAGGTGAGGACGGGCAGGGAGTCGTCATGCCTTGCGTGAAAGGTGAGAATGTACGGGGAGCGGAAAACCGTCCCGCGTTCGAATCCACCCTACACGCCGCTCTGGATGTCGCTACAGCACGTCGACCCGATCATGGAAGAGGCATTGCGGCTGCTGACATTGTCCAGCGGTCCTGGCGAGGCCGTAACCCGGACAAAAGGTGAGACCCGACAGGGAGCGGGTCTGGATGTCGCTCGCCCGTGGCTTAAAGGTGAGGAAGTTCAGGGAGTGCGTCGACCAGCAGCAGCGAGAGGCGCGCTGGCAAGGCCAGGAATGGGGCCGCAAGCGTTGAAAACCCATGGTGGAAGACGTTCCACCCCTCGTCACGCATCAACGGCCGCGCGGAAGCCTTTATAAGGTGAGAAAAAACAGGGACCTTGTATCAGCATCGGCGAGGTGCAAACCCTCCGGCGCCAGGGACGCTGCATTTTTGGATGACAGTCGACGGTGGCTGAGTATCTGGCGGCCTGTTGGGCAGGGTTTCGGCGCTGGCCATTGCGCTTCGGTTGTGGTCGGCGAGGTATCTTGCAGACTGCCGCCGCTTGAGAGGTTAAAAAGTAAACACCTTAAACCCTTGTAAACCTTGAATTCCCGCAAACCCAGGCCTGGAGCGGCGGATATCGGTTTACGGTGAGCACGGACGGGGAGAAAGGTGAGCCTGAACAGGGATATCGGTGAGTGGATACGGGTTACTTCAGAAAACCAGGTGAAACACTACGGGGAGCCGGGTGAGTGGAAACAGGGAAGGGCACAGGAACAAAGGTGAGCCTCGACAGGGAACGCCGGCGACGGCTCACCGGTGATTGCCCCGGACTCACTTTTCGGGCACCATTGCAAAGGTGAGTACGAACGGAGCGCTCGCGCTCACCATTACGGCCATGGCGACCAGAACAACAAAGGGAAACACCGATCCTCCCGCAAAGGGCGACCTGAAGGAATTCCGCAAGACCAACGAGGCAATTGGTCTGCGTGTCTCCGAAGGGCGGTTGTCCCTTTTGTCGCGCAAGATCTTCAACGTGATGGTGTATCACGCGCAGCGGGTGCGGGTGAAGGGCGAGAACGCACCGATCGACACCGAAGCGGCCAAGAAGTATTTCTGGATTCCGCTCGCGGATGTGGCGCGCGACGCCGCGTACGACTCGAAGGACACCGAACTCCTCAAGGAACACGTGCAGGAATTGCAGAACATCCGGATCTTTTCGGAGGACGCGATCCAGTGGACCAGCGAGCGCCTGGTTTCCTCGGTCAAGCTGGTCAACCCAAAAGGACTGAACAAGAAGGGCGGCATGCTCTGGTTCGGCTTCGCGTTCCCCCCGGAGGTCGAAAGCATGGTGATGAGCCCCGGCTCCTATACCAAGCTCTCCGTCTACTATCAGGCATTGCTGCGCAGCGGCGCCAGCCTGGCCCTGTATGAAATCTGCCGGCGCTACGCGACCAATCCGTCGAAGGTCACCAACCGGGCCGACTGGGAATGGTGGTACGGCGCCATCACCGGCAACCCGGTGCGCGAAGAGCTTCCCGAGTACAAGTACTTCAAGCGCGACGTCATCAAGACCGCGATCGCCGAGATCAACCTCGTCACCGATATCAACATCGAGCTCATCGAGCACAAGGTCGGAAGGAGGGTGGCCCAGCTGCAGTTCGCCGTCACGCAGGCGCCGCAGTCGGCGCTGATGTTCCCGGCACCGCCGCTGATCGACGGCGACATGGTGCAACGCATGATGACGCTCGGCCTGACGCAGGAAGATGCATGCGACCTGCTCGCCACCAACGAAGAGGCGAAGCTGCGCGCCACCCTCGACCTGGTCGAGACTCGCCTGCGCAATCCCAAGGCGGCAAGGATCGAATCGCCGGCGGGCTACTTCAAGACGGCGCTGAGGGACGGCTATGCGGCGCCGGCGGAGATCGCGAAGAAGACCTTGTCGCGCCTCGAAAAGAAACCCGATGTGCAGGCGTCGATTTCCGCCATCCGGGAACGCTACTTCGTCGAGCGCGCCAAGGACGCCTACGCCCTGTTCAACGAAATGACGGAAGAGGAGCAGAGCGACTGGCTGGGCAGGTTCAAGGCCAGCGACGCGGCCAAAGGCATCAGCCTGGCAAAGGGACTGGCGACCAATACCGCGAGGACGGCGTTCAGCATGTGGCTCGCCGCGGAGCAGTGGCACGAACCGACAGACAGCGACCTGCTCGCGTTCGCCGCCGTACAGGCAAAGTAGGGATCGGGCATACTGGCCTGATGCCGGGCCCCCGCCTCGGCCCCACGTCCTCCAATACGCATGAATCCGCCCGCCTCGAACCGCCCTTACTACACGGGCATGCTGTGCGTCGCCGTCACGTCCCTCGGATGGGGACTGAACTGGCCCGCAATGAAATACCTGATCCAGGAATGTCCTCCGCTGTTCGCCCGGGGCGCCGCGGGGCTGGCCGCCGCCCTCGGCTTCTATGTGCTTGCCAGACTGACGCACGAGCGGCGCACCGCGCATGACACGCCGGCGCGGACGGTCATGCTCGGTGCCTTCTTCAATGTCTTCGCCTGGATGGGCTTCGCAACGCTGTCGCTGCGCTGGCTGACGGCCGGGCAGGGCGCATTGATCGTCTACACGATGCCGATCTGGACCGCGCTCTGGGCATGGGCACTGCGGGGCGCACGTCCGACGCTGCAGGCACTGGCGGGACTGGGACTGAGTATTCTCGGGCTCGCGGTGCTGTTCGGCGGCGGCGACACGGGAGGCCCACCGCTCGTCGGGGTTGTCGCCGCCCTCGCCGCCGCCGTCCTGTTCGGCCTGAGCTCGGTGATCCTGAAACCGCCCCGCGACATACCGCCTTTTACCCTCCTTGCCTGGCAGCTTGCGGCGGGCAGCCTGCCGATGCTGCTGATCGACCTCTGGATCGCGCGGCCCTCGCTCGCCGCCATCTCGCCGTTGGGCTGGTCGCTGCTTGCCTACATGGCGGTTTTCCCGATGGGCGTCTGCTATCTCGCCTGGTTCGGGGCGTTGCGCAGGCTGCCCGCGACGACCGCGTCGGCCGGCACCATGCTCACGCCGCTCATCGGCGCCTACGCCGGTGCGGTTTCCCTCGGCGAGCCGTTTGGCGCGCGCGAGCTCGTCGCGGTCGTCCTCACCATCGGGGGCGTGCTGCTGGTGATGGGCAGGCGGAGCGGTGCAATAGCCAGCTGATGGCCGCGTAGCGGAGCGGCGCGTATGTCCGACGCTGAACCGCCCGCATCTCTCTCGCCGTAAGTAGCTCGGGAAACTGCAATTCAAATGGAACGTTTTGGGGAGCCTCGACCACGCATAGACGCTGCAAAAAATGCTGAAGCTGAAGCAGCATTCCCCTCAACCGTACATTGGAGGTTGCAATGGCAAGCGTGACACCATCAACTGGAACAGGCAACGTTCCGCAGGGCCCGTCGGGCCCCTCGGGACCATCGGGCAATAACGGGACCGGCGCCACCGACCCGGCAAAGTTCAAGCAGGAACTCGGTAACAAGACCGACAAGCAACTGGTCGAGATGCTGTCCGATCCGAAACTGTCCGCCGAGCAGAAGGACATGGTCAAGGATGAGCTGATGACCCGGATCGAGAACCGCAAGACCGAAACGGAAGAGGGTCAGGGCGAGAAGGGCGGCGAGGAAGGCGGCAAGGGCGAGAAAGCCGGCAAGGGCGAGAAGGCCGGCGACGCGCAGGCGGAACTCGACGATCTGCTGGCAAAGCTGTTGAGCGGCGAGCCGCTGACCGAGGAGGAGAAGAAGAAGCTGGAGGAGCTCCTGAAGGCGATGGGCATGTCCGACGAACAGATCAAGTCGCTGATGTCGCAGGGCGGAAATGGGTCGCAGGGCGGCGAGCAGAACACCGCGGAAGAGCCGACGGGCGCCATTCAATAGCAGTGCCTGAGCCAGGAAGATGCGGCCCGGTCGACGACGACCGGGCCGCTTTCATTTCATCGCAAGGTTCCGCCGGGTCGCGCCCGCCGCCATTGCTGCTGTACCACCAGCGACGCGCTGCGCGCGTGCCGCCGGCAGAATCCTCCGCCACCCGAGCAAGGTCGCCTTCACGCACCGATTCAACCGCAGCGGAGCGCACGCGGGGCATCTGCGATGCAACAAGCAGCCGGTTGGTGTTCGCCTATGTCCAAGTGGAACCAGCCAGTTGAAGGTGCCACTTACTATACAAAGTAGGCCAACTCTACAAGCAAGCGATCTTTCCGGAGGTGTTGCATGAACGAACAACGTACTCGATGTTCGATGTTAGGCATGGCTGCACTCGCGGCGGCAATGGCTTCGCCGGCTGCGTTCGGCACCGATCCGCATACCGGCGCAAAGGCGACGGTGACAGCCGCGACGCAGGCTCGCGGTAATGTCGGCATCGGCGCGAACGGCAGCGCCGTGTCCGGCGCCCGTAACACCGAAGCCGCAAGCGCCGTCCTGCACGCGCATCGCTCGCATGCCCCCGACTACAGCGCGGTGGGGGCCGGCGTCCGCGCCGACCTGCATACGGGCAGCCGCGGGCATGCGTTCAACATGAGCAGCGGCAGCGCCGCCGGTACGGCGATGACCGCCGGCGCGGCAGAGGCAAAGGGAAGAGGCGTCATTGGCATCGAAGGCGTGAGCACCGGCTTCAACGGCGGACATGCATCGATCCATACGGACAATGTGGTTGAGGCAGGGAGAAACCAGGGGAGCTACGTCGACGGCAAAGCCGCGGCCGGCTTCGACGCGGCCGTGCTGTACAGGAATGCCGGGGGAATCCACCTGTCTGGCACTAGCGGCGGCTACGCCGCCGGGACCAATGCAAGCGGCGCGCTGCCGCACATGAACGCAGCGGGGATTGCCGAGCTTGGCAGCAGTGTCCGGTTCTTCTCCAGTACCCAATCGAAGGGCACGGCCCATGCGGGACACGCGCCCTGATCCGAAAAAGAGAACAGTGAGGTCAACCATGCAAAAGAAAGCCATTCCTGTCCTGGCAATGCTCGCGTGCGCCTGCGCTGCGCATGCCACTGACGGGCCGCTGCGCTCCAGCACATCGCTCTCCCGTCCGGCGCACGTCCCGGTGTCCGCCCATGCCACGTCCGGTTCCACCTCAAGCGCGACGTCGACCAGCAGGGGAGGGCGTGGTGTGGGCGTGGGCAGCCAGGGACAGTCGCTCACCGTGGACAGCCATGCGGTCTACCAGGCGCAGCCGCGCAACCCGGTGTCGACCGCGGTTGCGCCGATGATCGTCAGCAGTAACGACACCTGCATGGGATCGACCTCGATCGGTGCCTCGGCCGTCTCATTTGGTTTCAGCGCCGGCACCACCTGGACCGACGCCAATTGCGTCATGCTCAAGAACTCACGCGAGATGTGGAACATGGGCTTCAAGGGCGCTGCGCTGGCGCGGCTATGCATGGACGGCTTGAACCGGGAAGCGCTGGAAGCAACCGGCATCCAGTGCCCGCCTCGGCAGCAGGAGGCGGCCGGCGCGCCAGTCACCCAGGCCAGCGGCGTCAACGACGACATCTATCGATACTGAGCGCGGGCGGATGACATGAACATCAGATATCTCGTGGTATGTCTCGCCGGCCTGCACTCGGCCGCCGGTGCCGCCGACTGGGGGCGGCAGAAGGAGTACGCGCTGAGCGACGCCGAACCCGTCTTCGAGATCGAGCGCGTTCCGTTTGGATCCGGCACGCCGTCGGAGGGATACACCAGCGGCACGGAGACGGCGCGTATCGTGCGCGACGGCCTCTATCATGTGCCCAATCACCTTCCGGGATATCCCACGGCCGCCACGCTATGGCCGCGCGAGGTGCCGGTCGCATGCGGTGGCGGAGACGGGCCGGGCAGCCTGAGCTGCGAGGGCTATCGGATACATCCGACGATCGGCCGCGGCGAGTACCTGTTCGTGCGGCCGTACGTCAGACAGGCGCCCCCGCCGAAACCGGTAGAGGCGGCGCCGCCGCCGGAGCCGCCGGTCACCCGCAAGAAGCCGCTGGGATGACATGATTTCGGTGAGTCTCGCCGCGGCGTCGATCTGCTTCGCCGGCGCCTGCTATCCCGCACTCGTAGGCAGCAATACCCCGGCGGGAATGTTTACGGTCAGCCGCCAGTCCGTTGCGGATCCTGGCTACGGTGGCGACGTCCTCGTGTTTCAGGAAAGCGCCATACACTTATGGGCGATACACCGGGTGTACACGCTCAATCCCAACGAGGACCGGGTAGGCCGGCTCCGCTCAAGCCGGCCGGGGGCTCGGCGCAACGTGACGCTGGGTTGCATCAACGTCATGCCTGAAGTCTACGACCGCCTGGTCGCATGCTGCAGCAAGGATGTGCTGGTGGTGTTCTGATCGGAACGAGACGATGCATGCGTCTCGCAGCAGGCCTCCAATGGCGCGGAGAGGCGTGCCGTCGAAGTAGCCGCGTCGATATCATCGAGGAGAGCCATGCCGACGATCCCAACCGGAAGTCACGCCAATATGGCGATTGCCCAGCCCGCCAACGACTTCGATCCAGCTCGCGGCGATCCGCCCGCTGCACGCCCGGAGGCGGTGCGGCACGCCGATTTGCATGGCTATCGTGCCGTCAACGCGTTCGGCACCGAGCGCTGGCTTGCACGCGGTGGCGCCAGTCCCGGTCGGGCTATTTCAATCATTCCGGCATCCCCTCACCAGCGTCGACATCGTGCCATTGTCGAAACCGACATGGCGCCCTACCGGGCACTCGAGCAGCGATACGGGCGACTGTTCCGTTCCCCTGCGATCGTCTCCCTGGCCGAAGATGCACCTGTAGCTTTCGGCCCTGTCCGGCATGTCGGGATGGAGGAGATGGAGTTGGTCAATGCAACGCGGGAGCAGGTTGTGCTGGGCACGTCCGGTCTGGGGCCTTGTATTGCCATCTGTGCACGCGGGACGACCAGGGATGGGGAAATAATCCTGGGCCTCAACCATTACTCGGGGATCGAGACGGAAGTCGAAGCCATGTCCGGCATGGATGAGCAGATGCGTGACGAGGGCGCCACCAATACAAGCTTCTACCTTGTTGGCGGCATGATCATGCCACAGGAGTCGACAGCAGGCACTTGGGCGATCGAGGAACGCTTTCTCGCACTTTCCGATCAATTCAACATACAAGGCGTCCGCCTGCATACCTCGGTCGGAGAACAGAACATGGAAACCGGAGAGGACAACGCCGTGGATGTGGTGCTCACCCCGCAGGCAGTGTTCTTCCGGCAAAGCGCGATGTACGTTTACCCGGATACCTGATAGTGAACGGGCATTCGGCATCCAACGCACGAGCCACCCATCACTGCGGCGCCCGCACGCGGCGCGGCGCCCGCACGCGGCGGCCGTGCGATGGCAAGGAGGCCCAGGCTCGCGCCGGCATGCACGGAAATGGCGAAGCGGCCAGCGCTCGCCCAATTCGGCCAATGTCACGGTGGAGGCCACGTACGAATGGCCGCCAATAAGGGTGCGGCAAGCGACATCAGGCGTAGCCGAACTCGGCCCGTACAATCGAACGCACGCGCGACACGCGAGACCTGACGGTACCGATCGGGACGTTCAGCATCTCGGCGGCTTCTTCGTAGGTGGAGGCGCCGTCGAGCACGGCTTCGAAGGTCGTGCGGATCTTCGGATGCTGGCGGCTCAGCAGCTCGTCCACCTTCTGGGCCATCTGCCGGCGCTCGATGAGCAGGGCCGGATCGGCGCGCATGTCGATGGCGTCGGGGATGAGTTCCTCGTCGAGCGAGTCGCAGATATTGTTGCAGTTGCGGCGGATATGGTTGTGCACGAGATTGAGCGCAATGCCGAACAGCCAGGTCGACGGCTTTGAAAGGCCGGAGAAGCGATGGGCACAGCGGATGGCTTCGATGAAGGTGTTCTGCACAATGTCTTCCGCATCCTCGGGAGTGCGTATGTACCGCTGAACGAAGCGCGTGAGGTGCACGCGGAAGTCACGATACAACTGCTCGACATCGATCAGGGGATGGGGAACACCGACACAAGCCTGCTCTTCCTGGACATCCTCGGATGTCGATACCTCGTTGATGAAATCCATGTTGGACCCCTCGATAGATTGCGATTCGGTCGGAACGCCGGCTACCTGTCTGTCACTTGATGACGTCGGCTACCGTGTCTGCACAATAGCAATGAGAGTTGGGCACTAAAACGCATTCATGAAGATTGATGAGACTTTGAGAATTTTTGAGAAAGCGTGGTGGCTGGCGAGATGCGAGAGACCCGAACAGGCGGAACAGGTCGAACGCGCATCCGGCACGGGGGCAGGATAAAAATGGAACTGGCGGTTCGCGCCGGCCACTGATCGGACATCAGCACTAGATGCGCTCGTCATGGAAATCCGCTCTGTACAACCGGCGCCGTCGATTACCCGCGATACCCGGGTACCACCGATTTCACCGATACCACCGATCGCGCCGCTCGATACCCGCGAGGCGCTTCTCGCTGGCGCCGGAGGCGAACAGGTATTCCGCACCCAGGACCTGACGCTTACTCCACTGCCGAAATTCAATTTCACCG
This sequence comes from Noviherbaspirillum sp., assembly GCF_036563305.1. Taxonomy (GTDB): domain Bacteria; phylum Pseudomonadota; class Gammaproteobacteria; order Burkholderiales; family Burkholderiaceae_D; genus Noviherbaspirillum. The sequence continues at coordinate 162,701 of NZ_DATCMQ010000014.1, forward strand.
CCAACGTCATCGCTATACCGCCGACCCGGACGACCAGCTTGGCGACGCGGCGGAACGCATCGAGGAGCGAACGGACGAGCGGCGAATCCGTGGGCGAGGCATCGTACGACGGCAGTGCGGCGGGCCGCGGCGCCGCGGACGAGGAGAAGCTACGCCGGAACCCTGTGCAGCTCGCGCTCGGTTGGCTGGCGCAGGGCGACAGCGAGGGCGATCTGCGAGCGCTCGACCAGCAGCTGCAGGAGGAGGACTACGACCCGCTGCAGCGATTCAACATCTATCTTGCGGCGGCCCAGGCGCAGGAGCTTGCCGAGCTTGAGCGCCAGGAGCGGCGCCGGATGAAGGCCAGCCTGAGACAGCTGATGAAGAAGGTGATCGACAAGGCGCAGCTGCGCAGGCTCCTGCACGACAAGGAGGAGCTGGAGGCCGCCATCGCCGCCGTCGCCGGCGCGGCGGCCGTCTCGCAGGAGGCGCTGGCAGCGGAGATCGCCCGCAGCGGACGTGTACGCAAGCGCTCGGACAACGTCGATGTCCCGTTGCGCGCACGTTCCCTGCTGCAGGCAATGTTGCGCCTGGTCGGCTCGGCCGGCTGCCTGCGTGCACTGCCCGCCCTGCGCAGCGCAGTGCTGGACGGCACGCCGCTGTCCACCACGGTCGAGCCGTAGGCCTGTGATGGAGGCCGGCAGCATGGCGCAGCGCACGGAAGACTGCATATGCCGGGCATGAAGCCGCGTCGTTTGCCGGGGCGCGACTTTCCCGCCTACTGGCTTGCGGCGAGTGATGCGGCAGCATTTGCCATGGTGCAGTCGGTGCTCGCGGTCGCCGTCGCGTTGCGCACCAGGCTGGCGGATCAGGTCAGGATCGTGGCGCGACTGCCCGCCGCCGACATCGCCTTGCTCTTTCTTACGGCGGCGGAGAGCGGCTGGGGGAAGGCAAAGGCGGAAAGCATCGTCAGCCAGATCGTGGACCTGAGGGAGCTCGACAGCGAGCGGACGGGCAAGGCGTGCATGATCATCGGCGAGGCGCTTGCCCAGGTGCCGCTGTCGCAATGGGCGCCGGAACGCCATGGCAACAGGGCCGACCTGCTCGACGCACTGCGCGCACGGGCGCGGCAGGCGCACGAGACGATGATGCCAAAGCAAAGCGAGGCAAGGAAGGCCGAGGCCGAGTGGCTGGCCGCGGTCGAGGGACGGCGCCGCGCCGAAGGACGCCAGGCATGAACTTGGACAGGCAACATGGGGAGGAGCGGGATGGCGGACGTACTTGGCGGCCTGGTCGCCGCTGCGGTCAGGGAGAACCAGGCCGGCGTGCTGCTGCGTGAAGACGGCATGCACGTCCTCGCCTATCCGCATGATGGTTTTATTGTGCTGGGCGTCGGCATGGACGCGGAAGCCGCGTGCCGATTGCCCTACCGCGCCCTGCTGCAGAGAAGGCGGCAGGACCTGCAGCGTTACGGCCGCTGGATTCCCTGCATTTTCAATGATGGCAAGTTCTTCCTGGTCGCCCGCTTTCCGCGCGTGGAGCTGGAGACGGGACCGGTGGAGATGCACCTGCTGTCCGCCGCCGAGGAATTGATGTCATGAAAGCTGCGGGACCCGTTTCCGGCGGGGGCAGGGGTAGCCCGTCCGACTTCGTCGAGCTGGGCGAGATCCAGAGCCTGCCCGACGCGCCCGTCCGGACCAAGCTGCGCACCGCGCTCGAGGATGAAGAGGCAGCGGCCTCCCTGCTGCCGCTCGTGCTGCCGTCACGTACGACCTCGGTACTCGATCAGGTGCTCGGCCCGCGGCTTACCTTCGACAATCCGGTCTGGAGGGAGAGCGCGGTGGCACGCCTGCGCGCGCTCCAGAAACGCCTGGTGGAATTCGCGCTCGACAGGCAGGCGCGTAGTGACTGCATGAAGGCCATCGTCCTGGTTGAGGAAGCCGTGCGTCTCCGCTTGCGCTGGCTGCAGATGCAGCGCAGTGCCGAGGAGGCAGCGACGCCCGCAGCACCTGCAAGGAAGACACCGCATGAGGAAGAAGCAAAAGCGCAATGAGGCCGACCCGGACCTGGTCACTGCCATCGGGCTGGTGTGGGGACATGTCAACACGAGGCGCTTCGAGGATGCCCACGTCCTTGCGGGCGTGTGCAGGGGCATCTGGCCGGACGATCCGGCACTGATGCTTCTGCAGTCCTATGCGGCCGCGGAAGTGCTCGAGCCGGTGGACGCGGGCGCACTGGACCGGGCCGCGCAGGCGGATGCGGGGCTTGGCGAGTGGGCCCGGCTCGTCCTGGTCCGCTGCGCCGGTCCGGGCACGGCGGAGGGATAGGCCGTGCCGACCGAGATCCTCCCTGGGCGTGCGCGCGCAGGACATGCCAGCGCAGGATGGTCATGAATACACACACCGTCGTACTGCGTCTCAATGCCTTCGCCGCCAAGGCGGCGAAAAGGGCCGAGCTGATCGCGGCGTCCTTCGTCATCGGCATCGTGTTCATGCTCGTGCTGCCGCTGCCTGCGCTGCTGCTCGATTTCCTCATCGCACTCAGCCTTGGCGTATCCGGTCTCGTGGTGGTGGTCTCGATGTACATGACCGGGCCGCTCGCATTCTCGACGTTTCCCGCGGTGCTGCTGCTCACGACGCTCTTCAGGCTGGCGATATCCGTCGCCAGCACGCGCCTCATCCTGCTCGAGGCCCATGCGGGAGAGATCGTCGAGGTGTTCGGCAACTTCGTCGTCGGCGGCAATCTGGTCGTCGGCCTGGTCGTGTTTCTCATCCTGACCGTGGTGCAGTTCATCGTGATCACCAAGGGATCCGAGCGGGTTTCGGAAGTTGCGGCCCGCTTCTCGCTGGACGCCATGCCGGGCAAGCAGATGTCGATCGACAGCGATCTCCGGGCCGGCAACCTGACGGCGGAAGAAGCCAAAGCAAAGCGCGCGGCACTGTCCCGGGAGAGCCAGTTGCACGGGGCGATGGACGGCGCAATGAAGTTCGTCAAGGGCGACGCCATCGCGGGCATCTGCATCGTCGTGATCAACCTGATCGGCGGCGCGTCGATCGGCGTCCTGCAGCGCGGCATGGAACTGGGCGAGTCCGTGCGCGTGTACTCGATACTGTCCATCGGCGATGCATTGATCGCCCAGATCCCGGCCCTGCTGATCTCGCTGGCCGCCGGCATCATCACCACCCGGGTTGCCGGCGACATCAAGGGCGACGGCGAGCCGGACCGGAACGTCGGCCAGGACATCGCGGAACAGATGTTCGGCGAACCGAGGGCGTTGCTGACTTCTTCCGCGATCATGCTGCTGTTCGCCGTCATCCCGGGAATGCCGGGGGGCGTCTTCTTCGTGCTTGCGCTGTTGCTCGCGTCGGGAGGCATGGTGGGCATCCTGAGGCCCGCGGCGGATGCCGCGTTGAAGAAGAAAGCGGAGGACGCCGAGAAGAAGAACGCCGCCATCGTCGACCTGACGAACTTCGCCGCGACCAAGCCGTTCATCCTGCGTCTGCCGGAAAACATGCGGGGGTCGGCGCGTGCGCAGGCCATCTACAATGCGTTGCGCCTGATGCGCAACTCCATGCTGGAGCATCGCGGCATCCCCGACCTCAAGCCGATCGATATCGAGTACAGCAGGGCAGTGCCTGCCAATCGTGCGCAATTCCTGATGTCGGAGGTCCCGCTTGTCGACGAGGAGATCCGGACCGGCTGGGGCGCCACCATAGAGACGCTCGAACGGTTGCAGGAGCTCGGGTTCGAGGCCGTCGAAGCCGACCTCGCAGGCACCAGGCGGCGACGCGTCTGGGTGCGTCTTGCCGACGAAGCACGGCTGAAGAATGCCGGCGTCTACTACCAGCCGTGGGAAAAGGTCTTCTGCGCCGATGTGGAAGTCGAGATGCTGCGCAACTGCCAGATGTTCGTCGGGGTCAACGAGGTCATCCGGTTCACCCGCTGGGCGGAACGGCGCTACCCGGAGCTGGGGAAGGAGGTGAACAAGACCGTGACGCTGCCCCGCCTGACCGAGGTGATCCAGAGGCTGACCCGGGAAGGAATATCCCTGCGCAACGCACGGCTGCTGCTGGAGACGGTTCTCGATTGGGCGCCCAAGGAGCGTGATGCGGACATCATCGCCGACTACGTCCGGCTGGCGTTCAAGCGCCAGCTCTGCTACGAGGCCGCGCGGGACGGGTTGATCGAAGTCATTCTGCTGTCGCCGGAGCTGGAGGAGCGGTTGCGGGAATCGTTGAGACAGACCAGCCAGGGCAGCTACCTCGACATCGATTCCGATACCGAGCAGGCGATCCTCGACCGCCTCAACGAGCTGACCAGCAACTTTGCGACACCCATCTCGCCGCCGGTGCTGGTCACTGCCGCCGACATACGCAGGGCGGTGCGCAAGCTGATCGAGGAGGAGTTCTTCTCGGTGCCCGTGTTTGCGTTTTCCGAGCTGACGCAGCACCTGAAGGTGCAGCCGGTGGGCATGATCGAGATGTAGGAAGGACGGATGACGGAACCGCGCTGGCGACGGCGCCACCAATGAGGCAAGCAGGCAGGACGGTCGTCCTGGACGCAATCGGGAACAGCATATGCATGACGCAACATCATCTACAGTCACCAGCAACGCGACAACTTTGTACAATCCGCTGCACGACGGCGGCGATGGCGGTGCGACCGGCACCGCGTCGACGAGCAGCAGTTCGAGCAGCGGAACAAGCAGCACGGGCGGCAGCAGGCCGGGCCCCTTGAGCGGCGAGGACGCGCGCGCGCAACGCCACGACGCCGCGCAGTACAGGCCGGATGCGCTGTCCGATAGCGCGCATCGCTGGAGTGACCGGGCGGACCGCGCCGAGGTGCGGATGCGGACGAACGGACCGGAGGAACACCGGCATTGCGCAACGACCCTGCGCCAGATGTGGTCTGCCGCGAAGCCGCTCAAGAACGCGGTTCAGAGCGTCCTGCCGGGGGTGAAGGACGCATGGCGGGAAGCGACGACCGGCAACAGCCGGCGCCAGGGCATACGGCATCTCGCCCACACCCTCAAGCGCGCCGCGGCCGACGTCGCGCCTGCGCTTGGCCATACCCTCAAGGAGTTCGACGGCATTGCGGCAAGAACTGGCGCCGGACAGGCCGCCTACGACTGGCAGAAGATCAAGTACCAGATACAGCACGACTTCGGGAAATTCCTGCAGCAGATGGCGAGGTGAGCTGCCCGCGCGGCGAAATTTCTACCCGCTTCGCGGGCAATGGAGGGCAGATGCAGGGATCGCAGCGGGACACGTCGGGCCAGGACGCGTCGCAGGACGCGGAGATTCTTGCCCTGGTCGCTCGCCTCGAGCGGGAACCGGGGGCGGCGGCCGTCCTCGCGCGCGCGCGAAAGCACGGACAGGAAATCGTACGGGCGATGGTCGAGGAAACGGTACGCGCACTGTCGGCCCTCGAGCCCCGTCCGGCGCCGTCCCGGGGGGCCGCCGCCATCGCGGTGCTTGCCGGAGAGGCGCGCACGCGGGCAAGGGCGGCGCAGGAGCGCAAGGAACTTGCCGTCGAGCTGGTGTACGGCGCAATCGTCAACGCCGACAATCCGGACTGGGATCCATTCGACCCGGCGACCAGCCGGACGGCCGATGCCAGCGGTGTGCTCCGGCTGCTCAATACGGACGCGGGGACCCCGACGAAGCGCTAGCCGGCGGCGCCTGCGCACCCGCGGCAGCCGCCCGGGCTGTCAGCCGCTCGACGCTCCGGTCGCGACCCTTTCCTCCACGATCTTCCAGCCGTCGTCCAGCTTCTGCAGCACCAGGGTCTTGCGGTCGGTGGCGTCCAGCCTTCCAGACACGTACTTCTGGCGGAAGCGTACGACCGCGTATCCCTTCGATACCGTGACGCGGGGCGTCAGGATCTCCACGCTGATGCCTGCCTTGCCCTCGATCAGCGCCCGACGCCTGCTTTCCCATGCGGTGCGCGGTTCGCCCTGGGGCGTGCGGAAGTTCGGCGCGTAATGGGCGAGATAGGCCGACACATCCTTTGCGCTCCATGCCTTTGCCCAGTCCCGTACGGCCGCGAGCGCCGCCTCCTCGTCGCCCGGCGGCGCGGCGCCCGGAGCGGCCACGGGGCGCGTAACGGGGTGCGCACTTGCGCCACCGGTACCGATGTTGCGCAAAGCGGCCAGTCGCTGCCGGATCGCCGCGTTGCCCGGGTCGAGCAGAAGCGCCTTGTCGTAAGCCTGCCCCGCCAGCTTCAGGTACACGTCCGCCAGGTTCTCGTAGCCCATCTGGTACGCCGGATTGAGCTGGACCGCGCGTTCAAGGGCGGCGCGCGCCTGGTCGAATCTGCCTTCCGACGCGTGGATGACAGCGAGGTTGTTATACGGCTCGGGAAGGGTGGGATGGTCGGCGGTCAACGCCGAAAATACGGCGATTGCCTCGGCCTTGCGGTTGAGGCCATTGAGGGCCACGCCCTTCAGGAACCGCAGTTCCGGATCGCGCGGACTGGCCTTGAGCGACTTGTCCAGCAATGCCAGCGCGGCGTCGTACTCGCGGGCCTGGACGAGCGTGCCGGCGTCCGCCGCTCCGGCGGGGGCGGCGAGCGCCGCGGCAAACAGGGCGGCAGCCGGAACAATCAGGGACGCCACTCGGCGTAGCAGTACTGCCTTCATCGATATTCTCCAGGTCGCCTCGATCCGTTTTACGCGGACATCCGGCGTAAGCTTCGATCCCGGCTGGACGGCCAACCCGGATGCGCTGATGCACGACGGAAATGTTACCAAGTATACGTGGTGCGTCAACGTGCAAATGTTCCGCATTCCGAACCGAGGGGCGACAACCGGCGCGCGAGATTGAATGGAACCCGCGGGTCGCCAACATGCACTCAGCTACATAGTCCCATCCTGTGAAACTTGATCGAGGAGGTAAAAATGGCATTTCCGATTGTTGGAGCGGTGTTTGCTGCGGTTGCATCGGTTTTCGCCCCGCTCGTAATGGAAGGGATCACCGGGGGCGGCACACCCGACGTCGGGGGCGGCATGGGTGATGGCGCCGGAGATTTCACCGACACGCCGTTCGGCGGCTTGCCCGACGATGCCGGCGACCTGATCTTCTAGCGCTCCTGCATCTGCCGAAACGCTTCGGCCCGACGCCTGCGGCGGATATGCCGCAGGCGTCGGGCCGGACAGTGCTCCTCTGGCCGATGGCCCCGATGAAGGTGACGCGCCGCGTATGCTGCGGCGCACGTTCACGCATACCCATCACGCCGCCGCCTGCCCACGCAGCCGCTACCGCGCCCCCTTCCTGTTTTGTCACTCGCGGCTGCGCTGCCGCCCAAGCCCGTTGTCGCCGAACCTGGCGCAGGATGCCGCTGTCGTACCGCGGCGCGCGTGCGCCGCGGGCCGGGCCGGGGCCGTCCTGCGTCTCCTTCATGCACCCCCGTAGCGTGCGCCGCACGTTGCCGTTCCGTCGGACGGTGCACAAATGGAACTGCTGCGCACGCCTCTCCACATACCTGCGGATGCAACCGCTTTCGGGCGCTTGCCTTGCGCTGCCCGGACACGAGCCATGAGTGGAGACCATGCCTGAACTGAGAATATTGAGCGGCCTGCACCGCGGCGCGACGCTGCCGCTTGACGGCATGGCGGCGACCGAGATCGGCAGTGACGAGAGCGCCGACGTGGTGCTGCTCGACCACGGCATAGAGCCGCGCCACGCATTCATCGAAGCGTCCGGTGATGGATGGCTGCTGAAGGCGATCGATGGCGAGGTCCGGACGAGCGAAACAAACACGCCGACGCCGTCGATCGAACTCCTCGAAGGGTCGCATGCGCGCATCGGGCGCGTCTGGATCACCATCGCCGATGCGCGTTCGCCATGGCAGGATCCGCCGCAGGATCCTCCGGAACTGCGGGAAGAGATCGATGATACCGGCACGGCGGTCGAGGGCGAAACCGACCTTGAGGAAGTCGACGTGGATCCCCGGCAGCACGCGGCGTCGTTCAACCGGGAGGAAGAAGCCGCGCCGTCCGCGGGCCGGGAAACCGAGGCCCGTCCACCGGACGAGGCCAATGCGGAACGGCACGGCGCAACCTCTCGGGCCGGGTCGCCCCGTCCGCTGGCATTGCTGGCCACGGTCATTGTGGCCGCCGCCAGCAGCGCCTATTTCCTGGCCGGCCAATCCACCGACACGCCCTTGAATCCCGAAGCCAGGCAGGCCGTCGCGCGCGCGGCGGGGGGCGCAGCCGGCGCAGTTCCGCCCGCGGGCGAACAGGTCCTCGCGCCGGCGGAGCTGCGCGCGGCCTTCCGCAAGCGCCTGGCAGAGGTGGACCTGCTCAAGCGCTTCGATCTCAACCTGAAGGACAACGAATGGAAGATGCAGGCCGCGCTGGACGACGAGGAGGCGGCGCGGTTCGAACGCACGCTGGCGGCGTTCGTTGCCCAGCACCGGATCGCGTTTCCGATCAGCGCGAAGGTCGGCAGCGCGGAGCACATGCTGCCGTTCAGGATCAGCCAGGTCATATCCGGCGCCAACGCCAGCATCGTGACCTCGGATGGCAACCGCCTCTACGTCGGCGACGAGTATCAGGGCGTGCGGCTGGTGTCGATCAAGGGCACGCGCATCAGTTTTGCGGGTAAGCGGAAAATCGAGGTGAAATGGTGACGCCGGCTGCCGACCTCCTGCCCGCGATCGACCGCGCCCTGGACGACGTGCGCCAGCAAGCACCCGCGTGGATGGCGAGGCTGCCGCCCAAGCCGGGCTTGCGCTGCCGTGGCAGAGTGAGCCAGGTAATCGGCCCGCTGATCGAGGCGCATATGCCGCCTGTGCAGATCGGCGAGCTCTGCCAGCTCTTCAACGACAGCGATGCAGCGCAGCCGATGCTGGCGGAAGTGGTCGGTTTCACCGACCGGGCCACGCTCCTGTCGGCCCTCAGTCCCCTGGAGGGCGTCTCCAACCGGACCATGGTCGAGCCGATGAACCGGATGCACTCCGTGGAGGTCGGCGAGCATTTGTTCGGATGCGTCCTCGACGGCTTCGGCCGCCTGATGTTCCGGGCGCCCGAGGCGCCGGAGGCAAGCTCGGCCTGGCGCGATATGGTGCCGGTGATACGCGACGCGCCGAATCCGACCGAACGCCCCCGCATCGTGCGTCCGATGCCGACCGGGGTAAGGGCGATAGACGGCCTGCTGACCATCGGCGAGGGGCAGCGTATCGGCTTCTTCGCGGGCCCCGGGTGCGGCAAGACGACCCTGATGGCAGCGGTCGCACGCGGGTGCAAGGTCGACGCCATCGTGTTCGGCCTGGTCGGCGAGCGGGGCCGGGAGCTGAACGAGTTCCTGCAGCACGAGCTCGATGCGGCGCTCGTGTCCAGGACCATCATCGTGGTCGCGACCTCCGACCGGACATCGATGGAACGGGCCCGTGCCCCGTTCACCGCGACCGCCATTGCCGAAGGACTGCGCGCGCGCGGCAAAAAAGTTCTTCTGCTGGTCGACTCGCTGACCCGTTTCGCGCGCGCGCAACGGGAAATCGGCCTTTCCGCCGGCGAGCCGCCGGCCCGCGGCGGCTTCACGCCGTCGGTGTTTACGATGCTGCCGCGCCTGGTCGAGCGAGCCGGCAATACGCCGCGCGGATCGATCACCGCGATCTATACCGTGCTGGTCGACGGCGAGAATCCTTCCGATCCGATCGGGGACGAGGCGAAATCGCTGCTTGACGGTCACATCGTGTTGACGCGCAAGCTCGCGGAGCAGGGGCACTATCCGGCAATCGATGTCCTCGCCAGTATCAGCCGGGTGATGAGCAATGTCGCCCGCAAGGAGCATCTTCGGGCCGCGACGCGGTTCCGCGACCTGATGGCGCGCTACCAGGAGATGGAGCTTCTCATTCGCCTCGGCGAGTACAAGCAGGGCAGCGATCCCCTCGCCGACGAGGCGATCCGCGCGCGGCCCGACCAGCTTGCGTTCCTGCGCCAGGACACGCGCGTCGTCTGCGATCTGCGGGAGACGCTCGGCAGCCTCGCGCGCTTCGAATGATGCGGGCGCAAGAGGCAGGCCGGCGGACCGCGCGACGGGAGGCGCCGGAAATCCGTGAGCCGAAGGCGGAGGACAGGAACCTGGTGCTGCTGCAGCGACTGCGCAGGCAACGGGTCGAGCGCTACGAGCAGGAGCGCATGCGGGCGAAGGCGGAATGGCGCCGGCAACGCATGGCGCTGCGCGACCTGAAGCAACGTCGTCGCGAGGCCCAGCGTGAGGCCAAGGAATACTGGCAGCGCGCCAGGGAAGAGTTCATCGGCATGACGATCACCAGCGGCCAGTATCGGCGTGCGAAGACCATTTACGAACGGATGAAGGAGATCGCGGCACAGCGCTATCTCGACTGCCAGGAGGCTGTTGCGCATTGCAGGCTCCGGCGCAGCGGTTACTTCGCCGCCTGCCTGCAACTGCAGCAGGCCCAGCGCCAGCACGAGAAGCTGGAGATGTTCAGGCAGGAGCTCCGGCAGCGACAGCAAAAAGGCGACGACTGACATGCCCAATCCCATTCCTGACCGGCGATCGCCAGGATTCGTGCTTCGTGACGCGGAGCGCGGCCCTTCGCCTTCAACGCCGTCGGGATCGCCACCCGTCGTGAATGGAAATGCAAGGAGGATCTTTGCGGCCTTGTACGCCGTGCAGCAGGCAGCGATTGCAAGGCGGCTGGCGGCGCTGGACGCGGCCCCGGCGACCGGCGCGCCGGGGATGGACCGCCAGCGGTCGGGCGGGCGGTTTGGCGGCGGTCCCGACCCGGACGACATGCGCGGGGCCGCGGAGAGCGCCGAAACGTCCCGGCTGGACGGCAGGTTCGACTCGCCGGCCCATGGCGGTTCCGGCGGCTCGCCGCCAGCGTGGCCGCGTGCCGGCGCCGGCGTGGACAGTACCGAAGCATCATCCCAGGGCGACCTTGACTACCTCGCCCTGGCCGCAGCGCTGCCGGCGGACCCCGGCGACCAGGAATTCGAGGTCACGATGCCCGGCGGCGGGAAGGTCGACGTCTTCGTCGAAAGCCTGCCGACCGTGCTCGCCTATCTGCTGCGGCCGCAGGGCGCGGAAATGGCGGCGAGGATACGTAGTAACCAAATGGAACTGGAAGGCTTCCTGAAACGACGTATGCACAGGAACGTGAAGATCGCCGTGGTATGAGGCCACCGTGCAGGAATCCTGAACATGCTTGTTTTTGAAGAAAAAGATGGACGTGCCGGCTCGGGCGATGGTGCGCAAGCGCGGACGGCGGCCGCATCGGTCGGCGCCGTACCGATGGACGACATTGTCCTCGCCAATGTCAGCAGCGCATATGCAGCGCTTTCGCAACTGATCGGCGGTGGCCGCAGCATTGCGCTCCCAGGGCTCGACGCGTTGATTACCGTGACGCTCGCGCAGGAGGGCGCGACCGCTGAGCGCGTCGATGTCATGGCGCTCGCCGGCCCGATGGGGCGGGCCGAACTGTATGACGCGACGAGGTTCCTGCGCGCGCTGACCGGGATCGACTGCGGCAGCACGGAGGACGTGCCGGACGAGGAATGGATCTGGCTGCAGTCGGTGCTCGTGCGTCGCCTCGCGACCGGCCCGCTGGCGGGCGTGGACCGCATCGACCGCGCATCCACGGCAAGCTTCGACGATCCCGTGTTCGTCAGGGTAACGCTGGCGAGTCCGGGCCACGTGCTCGGCACCTGGCTGCGATCGGACGCAAGAACCCTGCAGCATCTCCTGTCGGCCCCCGGCTGGAAACGCCAGCAGGCGCAGGCAGACCGGTTTTCCTCGCTGGTCATTGAACGTGCGGTGCCCGTCGCGCGGCACACATTGCCCGCCGCCGTCCTCGCGACGTTGGCGCCCGGCGACGTCATCGTACCCGACCAGCCGTCGTTCGACCTCATGGGAAACGGCGTGATTTCCCTGGGAGGGATCCGCGCCAGGATTCGCCATGTATGGCCGGGACTGCTGGAAGTCACCGGTGTCGAGCGTGGGCCGCCGCCGCGGCTTTCCTCCCGGCCGCAAGTCGCGTTGCCGGCCGAGGGGCGGACGCCGCGCGCCAGTCGTCCCGAAGCCGGCGCCAACACCGAGGAGCAGAGAGTGGGAGAGGACAAGAAGGAGATTCCCGACGGATCGCGGTCGGGGGAGAATCAGGGGGAACAGGACAAGGGGGCGAGCCGGAAGCCCGAGGCGCCGGCGCCGCAGTCACACGACCTTGTTCCTGTCGTGCTGCAGTTCGAAATGGGACGCTTCCAGGCGACGCTCGGCCAGTTGCGCTCCATGGCGGCGGGGACGATCCTGCCCATCCACGGCGGCGCACCGGATGCCGTTGCCATCGTCGCCTCGGGCCATCGTCTCGGCCGAGGAGAGCTGGTTTCGGTCGACGGCAAGCTCGGCATCCGCATCGTGGAATGGGGGCATGCGGGTGACGAGCATGAGTAGCCAGTATGACGTCGTCTCGTTTGCGGTCCTGATCGGGCTGCTGTCGCTCATCCCGCTGGTGATCGTCACGACGACGTCGTTCCTGAAAATCTCGCTGGTGCTGATCGTGCTACGCAACGCGATAGGCGTGCAGCAGGCGCCGCCCACGCTGGCAATCTACGGCATGGCGCTGGTCGTCAGTGTATTCGTGATGGCCCCGACGATGCAGGAGATCGGCAGGCGTGTGACGAGCGTGGAGAGCCGGTCGGGGCATCCGGACAGGCAGCCGTTCCTGGGGCAGGCCATGCATGCGTTCGAGCCCCTGCAGCAGTTCATGATCCGCTTTACCAAGCCGGAGCAGCGAGAGCTGTTCCTGGCTTCCGCGCGCAAGCTGTGGCCGGAGGAATATGCAAAGGATGCGAAGGACACGGACCCTGTCGTGCTGACGCCGGCATTCGTCGCCGCGGAGCTGCAGACCGGTTACGAAATCGCCTTCCTGATCTACATTCCCTTCATCGTGATCGATCTCCTGATCTCCAACCTGCTGATGGCGATGGGCATGCAGCAGGTCTCCCCGCAGACCATCACGACGCCACTCAAACTGCTGCTGTTTACGCTGGTGGACGGATGGGCGAAGCTGCTCAATGCGCTTGCCCTTTCATACGCGTAGGCCGGACGAACAGACCTACGACGAAACATGGCCGATACCCTTCACTACTTCCAGCAGGCGCTTTGGATGAGCATCCTGTTCTCGGCGCCGCCGCTGCTGGTCGCGACCGCGCTCGGCCTGGGGGTCTCCCTCGTCCAGGCGGTCACCCAGATCCAGGACCAGACGCTGCCGTATGTGGTGAAACTGGCGGCGGTGGCGGTGACACTGACCCTGATGGGACGATGGATCGGCGTCGAGATGATCCGCCTGGCGGAGCTTGGCCTCGCCATGATCCCGCTGGCCGGGCGCTGATACCCCGTCGACCGGATCACGGGGACCGATGCCTTCTTCCTTCCATCTCGACCTGCAGGCGCTGGTGATCGCGCTGGCGCTGATTGCGCCCCGGGTGCTGGTCTGCCTCACCATCCTGCCGGGACTGGGACTCAGTGTCCTGACCGGGATGGCCAAGCGTGCGGCAGCCCTGGCGATTGCCTTGCCCGCGGTCGTTCCCACCTTTTACGCCGTACGGATGCAGCCGCCCGACCTGGTCCTCGGGATCGCGCTTGCGGGAAAGGAGGCGATGATCGGGCTGCTGCTGGGCACGCTGATGTCGATCCCGTTCTGGGTGCTCCAGTCAATCGGCGCGGTATTCGACAATCAGCGTGCCGCCATCCCTACCCCGGCGAGCAACTCGGCCGTGGATCGCGATGCCAATACCGTCGGTGCCGCGCTCATCCAGGCTGCCGTCATCGTGATGGTGCAGGCCGGGCTGTTCGTCACCCTCATCCGGATTCTGATCGAAAGCTACGGCGCGTGGCCGGCCCACGCGCTTGCGCCGCCCTTTGAACCGGGCCAGTTCGACGTGGTGCTCCGGCGCTTCGGGGACCTCTTCGTGCATATCGTCGTGTACGGCGCGCCGGTGATCCTGCCCCTGTTGCTGATCGAGTTCGGTTTTGCGCTGATCGGGGTTTTCGCACAGAACCTGCAAGTGACTTTTGCGTCCGCGCCGGTCAAGACCCTCGTCGGCCTGTTCATCCTCCTGGTGTACTGGCCCACGCTGTTCCACCATATCGCGGGCGACTTCACCCGCCTGCTTGAGCTGGCCCCAAGCCTCATGCAGGCGGCGCCCCGGCCGTAGCGGAAGGAGCCGGCCGTGGCCGACAACAAGAATCGCGAACCGACGGAACACAAGCTGGACAAGGCGCGAGAGAAGGGCCAGATCGCGCAGAGCCAGGACCTTTCCCGTGTCGTCAACGTACTCGTCGTCGGGGAGATCCTGTTTGCCACCGAAGGGATTTGGCGGGAAGCGCTGATGTCGTTGATGGAATTCAGTCATGCCGCGGTCAACCAGCCATTTCATCTCGCGCTGGCGGAGGCCGGCAAGGCAGCCACGGTCATCCTGCTCGTCGTGTTCTTCATCGGCGCCGTAGTCTGTTCGGTGGTGAGCGTGACATCGCACTGGGGGCAGTTCGGCATCCTCTTCGCCGCCGAGCCGATCACGCCGAAATTCGACAAGATCAACCCGGTCAACGGTTTCAAGAACATCTTTTCGTGGAAGAAGCTGGTCGAGCTGATCGAAACCGTGATCAAGTCCGGCCTGATCGCGCTCGTCATCTACCTGACCATCCACGCGGAGCTCGCCAACATCGTGCAGCTCGCCAGCGGTGCGCCGAAGGACGGTTATCTCGCGTTCATCACGTTGTTGAAGAACGTGTTTCATGTGGCCATCATCCTGTGCCTGGTCATGGCGATCATCGACTTTGCGATCCAGAAAATGTTCCATCGGAAGGAGATGATGATGGACGACGAGGAACTCAAGCAGGAGTTCAAGGAGATGGAAGGGGATCCCCAGATCAAGGGCAAGCGCAAGCAGCTGGCACGGGAGTGGGCGAACGAGGATCCGGTGGCAAAGACCGAGAAGGCCAATGCCGTCGTCGTCAATCCCACGCACTTCGCGGTTGCCATGTACTACGACAGCGGCCAGGCGATGGTGCCGACGGTGGTGGCAAAGGGCAGGGACGAAGTCGCGGCGGCGATGGTACGGCGGGCAATGGACCATGGCATCCCTGTCATTCGTCACGTCTGGCTGGCCCGCACGCTGTATGCCACCTGCAGGGCGAACATGGTCGTGCCGCAGAGCAGCTACGAGCCGGTTGCCTACGTCTACGCAGTGATCCATTACCTGAAGACGATGGACCAGGTCGGGACGCTGATCGAGCTGGAAAAATACGGCGACCCGCCGGCTGCGCCGTGAGCCGGTCTACGGACGGGGGTGCGCGCGGAGCCGGCTAACCGGTGCGGGGAGGCGCGGCGCCCAGAAGTGCTGCCTCGCGTTCCGCGACGGCGCCGCCTGCGTCGTCCGGGCGCTGCACGAACGCCGGATTGGCAATGGCATAGCCGGCATCGGCCAGCTGCTTGTCCAATGCGGCGTCGAGGTCCGCGCCAGCGGTCAGGGTGTCCCATACGGCGGCGGCCACGACGGCCGCGCGCGACTGGCCGGCGCTCATCACCGCGGCGTGGCCGGGCGCCGTTTCGGAATAGGCAATGCCGGGCGTGATGCATTGCGTCCCCGGCGGCGGTGCAGCGTAGAAGCCGGCGCCCGGCGGCGCATCGATCTTCCGGCGCAATGCGTCGTCTATCCCTGTCGCCAGCCGTCGTGCCTCCTGCGGAACCGCTTCCGGCAGGTAGACGATGGCAGTCTCCGTCCGGACCGGCCAACGCTTTATTCCCAGCAGTTTGATGTGTGAGACGCCGGCTTCGCCACGCGACAGCAATTCGAAGAGCACCTCGCTCAGGAAATCCGCGAACGCTTCCTTCACATGGATGGAAAGCCGGCTGTCGATGGCGGGGGAAGCGGCGACGTCGACGCCTGCCGGCAGCAGCACGAAGGAGTCGCCGAGCAGGCGGTCAAGGCAGATGCCGCCGTCCAGGCTGGTTTCCATCCATGCCAGCGCCTGGCGGGGCGTGACCGCCCGCCCGCGCTGCATGGCCGTCTCCGACCATGTGCGCACGAACCGGTCGCCTTGCTCCGCGAGGCGGGCCAGCCTGTACATGCTCGCCATCTGCTGACTTTCGGTGCGCTGCAACAGGTGCGTTCTCACCTGCTCCAGTGGGAGCGGGAAGTAGATGTAATGCAGATAGGCGTATTCCCGCGCCTTGGCCAGCGACTGTTGCGCCGGAGGCTTCTCCTGCAATTTCCGGAGCGTGGCGCAAGCCAACTGCCGCAGCGTCCGCATGGGGTGCGCGTCCGCATCGGCTGGGACCGCCGGCGGCGGTGCTGCCACCGGGGCCGCTGTCCCGGCCCCGGCGGCCGTCAGTTGCAGGAAAGGCGGCCGCGACGAAGCCCGGTGGACCATGGGCGCGGACCGACCCGCGGGTGGCGCGCCGCGGGGGCTGGCGGCAGACGGGGTGGCCGGCGCCGGGGAGGCATCCGATACCGCACCGACATCGGGTACCCCGGCACCGGCGCGATCCGGGACGCCCGGCAGGAAAGAGATCATTGGCACCTCCGCAGGAAGGGAGAGTACGGATGGAGCCGCGCTGTCGCGGTCGCGGCGCGCGGCACGGCCACCGGCAATAGGTGGGCGGGTCGGGCAATCGGGTTCCGGCCTGGCGTAGGCGGCGGCCGCCGGCCTCGCTTCCCGCGCCTCAAATTGTTCCGGGGATCAATGGAACTGTCCGGTTTTACGCGCCACCCAAGAGTAAGTAATCAACAGGAACCAGATCACATTAGTGCACGAAGGTATATCGCTGCGCGAAGGGGCGCGGCACGCGCACCCGCTCTAGGCGACTGGTGATTGCTTCTGTATCGAGCCGGGCCGCGCCATGGTCTCGTCGGAGGGTCTTTCCGCCGCGGGCATGCGCAAGGGCCGGAAGACCCTGTTCAACAGGTTTATTCATCTAGCGTCAAGGGGGAAACACCATGGATAGCAATATCTGGTCGGGATTCAAGCGGGGTGTCATGCAGTTCATGCGGGACGAGGAAGGCGCGGCGGCAGTCGAGTACGGACTGCTCGCCGCACTGATCGCTGTCGTGGTCGTCGTCGCCGTATCGGCCGTCGGCAGCCAGGTATGCCAGGCCTTCAAGACGATCGCCGAGCGCTTGGGCAGCGATGACACGATCACCTGCGCCGCGGCCCTATCCTGAGCGTGAGGTCCCGCGGGCGCCAAGCCGCCCGCGGCACACACGGAGGAAATCGACACGGTGCAACCACGACAACCAGCGGAGCAGCGCATGACCGATCTCACCCCGGCGGCAGTAGCCGCAGCAGTCCTCTCCATCCTCTTCGTGCTGCTTACGGCGGCAGTATGGGAAGACAGCAGGCGGCGCCGCATTCCGAACCACCTCGTACTCGCGGGCATCGGCGTCGGCCTTGGCTGCAACGCCTTGCTGCCGCAGGGGTTCGGGTTTGCCAGCGTCCTGCCAGGCGCCCTCGGGTTCTGGTCGGCACTGGCGGGGGCGGGCGTCGGGCTGGCACTCCTGGCGCCGCTGTACCTGCTGCGCGCACTGGGGGCGGGAGACGTGAAGTTAATGGCGATGGTGGGCGCTTTCCTCGGGCCCCACATGATGGTCGGGGTCGCGCTTGCGACGTTTGTCCTCGGCGGCATCCTGGCGCTGGCACAAGCGCTGCGGCGCCGCAGCCTGCCGCTGCTGGCGGCCAATCTGCACGCGATGCTGATGTCCTGCGTATTCAAACTCGCGCTGCGCCAACTGCCGGTGCCGGTACGGATGCCGCGGTCGGCCGGTCGCATGCCCTATGCGCTGGCGATCGCGGCGGGGACGCTGGCTTGCGTTGCGATGCGACTGGCCGGCCTGGACGCAGCATGGATGCCGGGCGTGACGGCATGAACGGAATGGTGAGAAAGGCGCCGCCAGCCTTGTCTGTACAACTAGGGAGAAGCATATGAAGGTCTCAAGAGCCGGAATCATGATCGGCATATCCTGCGCCGCCGCCCTGGCCGCCGTTGTCCTTGCGTCGCAGTGGATGCAAGCGCGGACCGGTCTCGGCACCAGCCGGATCGCCGTGGCCGCCACCGATATCAATCTCGGCACGCGCCTCACTGCGGATATGGTCAAGCTCGCCGAATGGCCGGCGGGCAGCGTACCCGCAGGCGCCTTCGTCGACCTCGGGAAACTCGATACGCGGGTAACCCGGCTAGCGGTCCAGCGCGGCGAACCGCTGCTGGAGTCGAAGCTTGCCCTGCCAGGCGCCACCGGTGGCCTGTCGGCGGTGGTCGGCGAAGGCAGGCGCGCGATGACGGTACGGGTCAACGACGTGGTGGGCGTCGCCGGTTTCGCCCTGCCCGGCAACTATGTGGACATCCTGGTGAGTACGCAGGCCGAGAAACCGACCGGCGACCATGCCGACCGCAGCGTTTCCAAGCTGGTGCTGGAGCGGATCCTGGTCCTGGCGGTCGCCCAGGAGGCAAGCCAGAACGACACCCGGCCGAAAGTCGTCAACGCGGTGACGCTGGAGGTCACGCCGGAGCAGGCGGAAAAGCTCGACCTGGCGCGCAGCGTCGGGCAGCTGTCGCTGGTGCTGCGCAACCAGATCGACATGACGCCTGCGACGACGACGGGCGCAACCAAGCAGACGCTGCTTTCCGGCGCGAAGGCCGCGCCGGAGGCGACGCGCCCGGGCAAGGCCGGCCCGCCGGCACCTGCGGCGCGGAAGGTCGAGACCCGGCCCGGGACGTCCGCCAGGGCAAGGCAATGCGGGGAGGTGATGACCGCGTCGGGCCGCATCACACAGTGCTACTGAAGTTGGACGCCGCAAGCACGCCGGATGAACGGCGGCATGGACGACCGGCGGCGCAGCCGGAATTCTTGAATCAGGGAGAGAACATGAACAGTATCCGCGAGCGGCGCCAGTGCAGCCGCAAGGCTACCCGCCACGGCATGAGGCTGGCCTGCACCGTCATCGTCACCGCCTCGGTGCTGATCGGGACCGGGACCGCGCTGGCGGTGGAGCGGCAGGCAGCGGCAGCGGCCAGCGATGGCGGCGCCGACAGCAAGCCGGGCAAGCAGCAGAAAACCGCATCATCCTTTCATCCGCCGGTATGCACCGGCGAACTGCATCACGAGACGGCCTTGAGCGTCGCCGAGGGCAAGTCCCGGGTGATCGACCTGCAGCAGCTGAAGCTGCCTTCGCCCGCATGGCTCCGTGCCGTCGGCGACCCGGAGGTCGTCCAGCTCGAGCCCCTGGTCTCCTCCGCGCCGCGCAACATGTTCTTTGTCTTCGGCAAGCAGGTCGGCGCGACCAACCTGATGTTCCAGAACAAGGAGGGCCGCTGCGCCGTGGTGGAAGTCAGCGTCGGGATCGATACGGCTGCGGTCCGCGCCAGCCTGCAGGCGCTGCTGCCGGATGAGAAGAACGTCACGGTCAGCGCAGCGGCCGACTCGCTGATCCTCGGCGGCATGGTATCGGGACCGGGCGCCGTGGACCGCATCATGACCGTCGCCCGCGCCTTCGTGCGCAAGCAGGGCGCGCAGGATACCGGCGCCGGCCGGGATCGGGTGATCAACATGATGACCGTCGGTGCTCCGCAGCAGGTGATGCTGGAGGTGAAAGTGGCGGAGATCTCGCGGACGTTGCTCGACAGCCTCGGCGTCGGCATCTCGGCCGCCTCGTCGAAAGGCGGCTGGACCATGGGACTGCTGTCGAAGTTCGCCGGCGGCGGCAATGGCGGCCTGCGCCTGGAGAAAGGCAACGACCTGCTGCAGATCGAGGCCGAGAAGAAAAACGGCCTGGTGAAGATACTTGCCGAGCCGACGGTGATGGCCATCAGCGGCCAGGACGGCAGCTTTCTTGCGGGCGGTCGCATCTTCATCCCGGTGGCCCAGGATGCGAATGGCAAGGTGACGCTGGAGGAGAAGGAGTTCGGCGTGGGGCTGCGGTTCACCCCGACGGTGCTCGACGGCGGCCGTATCAACCTCAAGGTGGCTCCCGAGGTGTCGGAGCTGTCCCGCGAAGGCGTCGGCATCGCATCCTCCGGCCTGGGTGGCAACGCGGTGCTGCCGCTGATCACCACCCGGCGCGCCGCGACCACCGTCCAGCTCTTCGACGGGCAGAGCTTCGCCATCGGCGGGCTGATCAAGAACAACGTCACCGAAAGCATCAAGGCCTTTCCGGTCCTCGGCGAAGTGCCGATGCTGGGCGCGCTGTTCCGCAGCAGCGACTTCCAGTCCGACAAGACCGAGCTGGTTTTCATCGTGACCCCGCGCCTGGTGAAGCCGCTGCCGGCGGAATACCCGCTGCCCACCGACTACTTCAGCGAACCCGGGCGCGATGAATTTTTCCTGCACGGCCGGATGGAAGGCGCGCTGCCGATCCGTCCGTCCGCGCAGGTGGCCGCCCGGGGCGCCGACACGGGCGCGCCCGCGACTGGCGTAGAACTCAAGTGAACAGGGAGACAGACGTGAAGACCATCCATTTTCCATCCCGCGTGCTCGCCGTCGCCGCCGTGCTGCTTGGCGCCACGGCCTGCGCGCCGACGACGCCTAATCTCGATCGCAGTTTCGGTCGCAGTCTCTCCACCCTGAAGGCCTACCAGACCGCGTATCCCGACGCTTCCCGCAACCCGGACAACCCGGCCCTGGACGGCGTGGCGGCGGCAGAGGCGATGGCGCGGTATGAAAAATCCTTCAGCGCGCCGGCGCCGCAGCAGAACGTCTTCACCATCGGCGTGGGCGGCGGCGTGCAGTAGCACCGACGCCAACCCGGAATACGAACGGAAACGAGCATGACTACTTTGCACATCACCTTGCTCTCGCACGGCAACCGCCTGGGCGGCATTGAACGCGAACTGCGCGAGACCGGCAACCTGGTCGAGGTCGTCGACAGCGCCGGCACGGCATCGCTTCACGCCGGCTTGCGCGCCACCAGCATCCTGATCGTCGACTGCTGCGGCGAGGCCGCCCCGGCGCTTGCCCGGCTGGAGTCGATGCTGGACGGCGCCCCGCCAGTCCCCGTCATCGCCGTCTGCGAAGAGCAGACGCCAGGCTTCCTGATCGAGGCCATGCGGGTCGGCGTGCGCGAGGTGCTGACCTTGCCCATTGGCGCCGGCGACCTCGCCGGCGCCATTGCCCGCGTCAGCCGGAGATCGGCGAGCCTGCGTGCCGGCCAGGCAAGGGTACTTGCCTTCGCTTCCTGCAAGGGCGGCAGCGGCGCAACTTTCCTGGCCTGCAATCTCGCGCACGCCCTGGCGAACCGTCCGGGCGTGAGGGTCGCACTGTTCGATCTGAACACGCAATCGGGGGATGCCTATGTCTACCTGGCCGAAGGCGAGCCGACCCACACCCTGTCCGACGTACTGTCCGGCATCCATCGCCTGGACCCGGCGTTTCTCGGCGCCTGCCTGTCTCGGGTAGCGCCCGGCCTGTCGGTCCTGGCGGCACCTGGAGACCCGGCGGCCGCGGTGCAGTCGCGGGCAGAACACATCGGGCAGTTGCTGGCGCTCGCGCGGCGCGAATTCGACTTTCTGATCCTGGATACCGGCCGCTCGGTGGATCCCCTGACGATAAGGGCGCTTGACGAGGCCGACAGGATCTACGCCGTACTGCAGCCGAGCGTGCCATACGTGCGCGGCGCGCGCCACGCAACCGCGCTGTTCCAGGGGCTGGACTACGACATGGACAAGGTCGGGTACATCGTGAACCGCTGCGGCAGCGCCGGCGACTTCAGCCTCGGCGATGTCGAGGCGGCGCTGGGAAGGAAGATCGCAAGAGCCATACCAAACCACTATGAAGCCGTTGCTGCCTCGATCAACCAGGGTGTCCCGATTGGCACGCTCGCGCCGCGCAGTCCCGTCTCCAGGGCGCTGCGGGACTGGAGCGCGTCCTTGTCCGACGACCAGGCAGACGGACAACCCGGCTGGATCGCCCGGGCCCTCGGCTGGCGGTCCGGCGCAACGCAGTTCCGCAAGGCGCCGGCACGCGCCTGAAACCGGATCCCGAACAGGAGAGCCCATGTCACTCAGAAGCTTGCTGCAAGGCGCCGTCGACGGTGCCGCCGAAACCGGAACAACCGCGCCCGGAAGCGGGACCAAGGATGCGCTGGCGTACCAGGAACTGAAGCTGCGCACCCATCTCGCCCTGCTCGAACAGATCGACCTGAAGGCCATCGAAAAGCTGCCGCAATCGCAGCGTAAGAGCGAGCTTCGGCAGTTGATCGAGGGCGTGCTCAGTTCCGGTAACGCTGCGATCAACGAGGCGGAACGCCGACTACTGGTGCGCGACATCCTGCACGAGATGCTGGGGTACGGGCCGCTGGAACTGCTGATGGCCGACCCGTCGGTATCGGATGTGCTGGTCAATACGCACAAGCACGTGTTCGTCGAACGCGCCGGCAAGCTGGAAGACGCCGGCGTGCGCTTCAACGACAACGCGCACCTGATGAAGATCATCGACAAGATCGTCTCTGGCGCAGGGCGTCGCGTCGACGAGTCCAGTCCCATGGTCGATGCGCGCCTGCCCGACGGCTCGCGCGTCAACGTCATCATCCCGCCGCTGGCCGTGGACGGGCCGGTCATGTCTATCCGTCGCTTCGGCGCGGGTGCACTGACGATCGACGACCTGGTTGCGCTGCGGAGCATTTCGCCACCGATGGCCGCCCTGCTTGAGGCCCTGGTGAAGGCGCGTCTCAACATCCTTGTCTCCGGCGGAACGGGAGGCGGCAAGACGACGCTGCTCAACGTGCTGTCCGGATTCATCGGCCCCCGCGAGAGAATCGTCACCATCGAGGACACCGCCGAACTGCGGCTGCAGCAGCGCCACGTCGTTCGCCTGGAGTCGCGTCCGCCCAACATCGAGGGAAAGGGCGAGGTCAGCCAGCGGGCCCTGCTCAGGAATGCGCTGCGCATGCGGCCCGACCGCATCATCGTCGGCGAGGTGCGCGGCGCAGAGGCGATGGACATGCTGCAGGCGATGAACACCGGCCACGAAGGCTCGCTCGCCACGCTGCACGCCAATTCGCCGCGGGATGCCCTGACCAGGCTCGAAAGCATGCTCAGCATGGCCGGCGCCAACCTGCCGCTGCGGACGATCCGCCAGCAGCTCGCGTCGGCCGTCAACGTCGTCATCCAGATCGCCCGCCTGTCCGACGGCAAGCGCAAGGTGGTGAGCATCCAGGAGATCACCGGCATGGAAGGCGAGGCCGTCATGATGCAGGAGATCTTCGGCTTCCGGCAGACCGGCGTCGCCGCCGACGGCGCGGTCCTCGGGCATTTCCGTGCGACCGGCACCCGGCCGCGCTTCACCGAACGCCTGCAGGCGCTTGGCGTCGCGCTGGCGGAGGGCATGTTCGATCCTGCGCGCCTGTACGACGCCGCGAATTGACGGAGCACGAAATGGACTTCCTCTTCCTGGCCACGGCATGTGCGATCTTCATCGCCGCAGCGCTCTTTGTCGAAGGCCTGCTCATCTGGTGGAGCACCCGCTTCGGCACCCATGCCCGTCGCCTGTCGCGTCGCCTGGGTATCCCGGCGGCGACGCCGGCCATCCCCGCTGCGCTCGCCGACCGGCCCGGCACGGATGACCAGCCCCTGCAACGCGCCGGCGGGGCGGCGCCGGCCTGGATGACCCGCTGGCTGCTGCAGTCAGGCGTACGCCTGACGCCGGCCCGCCTGTGCGCGGCCACGGCGCTCGTGGCCGGAGGCGTGTTCGCGCTGCTGCTCCTGCTCGGCGCCGGTCCAGGCACTGCGGCGCTGGCCGCGCTGCTCGCGGGCGCCGCCCCTGCCCTGCACGTCTTGCGCAGGACAGCTGCGCGCCGCACCCTGCTCGAACAACAGCTGCCGGAAGCGCTCGACCTGATCAGCCGCGCATTGCGGGCCGGACATGCGTTCCTGCCGTCGGTGAAGCTCGCGTCGGAAGAGGTGCCGGCGCCGCTCGGCGATGAATTTCGCGCCTTGTACAACGAGGTGAACTACGGCATTCCCATGCAGGAAGCCCTGCGCAACCTTGCGGCACGCGTGCCCGGGACGGACATCGGCTTCTTTGTCGTCGCGGTGCAGATTCAGCGCGAGACGGGCGGCAACCTCACCGACCTGCTCGACACGATCGCGCGCATCGTGCGCGAGCGGCTCAAGCTGCTCGCCCAGGTCAAGGTGTATTCGGCCGAAGGCCGCCTGTCGGCCTGGATCCTGGGCGTGCTTCCGTTTGCGCTGGGCGCCGTCCTGCATCTGATCAATCCCGGTTTCATGCAGGTGCTGTGGGAGGACGCCGGCGGCCGCAGGATGCTGATGACCGTGCTGGTGCTCATGGTCGCCGGCATCGTCTGGATGCGCGCGGTGATCCGCATCCGCGTATAGCGCAAGAATCAGGAGCCAAGACATGTCCGACACTTCCATCCTCTACCTGTGCGCGGTCTTCGTCGCCGTGTTCGCTGCATCGATGTTGCTGGCCCAGCTTGTGCTGTCGCGCCCCGGACGGCGGCGGCTAAAGGCGCTGCGGGCGCCGTCGTCAACGCCGGCAATCGAACGCAGCGGCGAGTGGGTCGCCAGGCTGGCCCGCGGCACGCACCCGCTGGCAAGCCTGGCCGCCCCCGCCGATAGCGCGGGCATCTCCTCGCTGCGTGCACGCCTTCAACATGCCGGCCTGCGGGACAGCGACGTCCTCTCCGCCTACTTCGCTGCCAAGACCGTGCTGGCATTCGCCGCTCCAGCGATGCTGTGGCTGGCCTGCGTGCTGGCCGGGGTGGCGCTGCCGGGGCGCATCCTGCTGGTCGCCGCACTGGTCGCGGCTGCCGCCGGCTTCTATCTGCCGAACGTGCTGCTTGCGCTGGCCGTGGCCCGCCGCCAGCGTGCGATCTTCGAATCCTTGCCGGATGCGCTGGACCTGCTGACTGTCTGCATTGAGGCCGGTCTCGGCATCGACGCCGGGTTCGCGCGGGTCGCAAGTGAGATCGAAAGCACCTGCCCGGCGCTCGCGGAAGAGCTCCAACTGATGACGCTGGAGCTGCGTGCGGGACAGGGCAAGGAGCAGGCCCTGCGCAACCTGGGACGCCGCACGGGCGTGGGCGACGTCGATGCGCTGGTGGCGATGCTGATCCAGGCCGAGCAGTTCGGCACCAGTGTCGCGGACTCGCTCCGGGTGCATTCGGCGCATCTTCGCACGCACCGACGGCAGCGCGCCGAGGAACGCGCCGCCAAGGTCGCGCTGAAGCTCCTGATGCCGCTCGTGTTCTGCATATTCCCCTCGCTGATCCTGATCATGCTGGGACCGTCGTTCATCCGGATCGGTCGCGTGCTGCTGCCTTCACTGGGCGGCCAATAGCCCTTCCGCAACAAGAGAAACAGGGAGATCGTCATGAAATGCTGTCCGTCGCTTCTCGCCGCCGCCTGCTGCGTTCCGCTGCTGCAGGCGTGCTCGCTGCCGCCGTCCTCCTCCGACACCGCGATACGGGTGGAGCCGGTGATGGCCGTGCGGCATTCCCAGCCTTCGCTGGCCATCTGGTACAGCCTCGGTCGCCGCTATCAGGAGAGCAAGCGGCTAGACCTTGCCGCCGACGCTTACCGTCACGTGCTGTTGCATGACGGCGCGCATGCCGACGCGCGCAATGCGCTTGCCACCATCCATCTCGCCGAGGGCAGGCTGGACGAGGCGGTGGCGGCGTTCCTTGCCGTGCTCGAGACGCATCCACGCCTGGCGTACGTCCATAACAATCTTGGCTATGCATACTTCCTGAAGAAGGAGTACGCCCTCGCGGTTGCGTCATTGCGGCGGGCACTCGAGCTCGAACCCCGGCACGCCCGCGCCAGCGGCAACCTGGCGCTGGTGACCGCCAGCATCGCCGGGCCGGGCACGGGCGCCCGGATGGCGTCCACGTCCCAATTACCGCCGGAAGCGGTGGCGGGAGCCACGGCGACAGCGCTGCCCGACCCGGCAGCGGTTGCTGCCCATACGGTCGTCGCCGCGCCGCAGCCCGCCGCGGTGACCTCGGCCAGCCATACCGGGGAACGCGTGCAGGAGGCGATGGCGACGGCGACCACGATCACGATCGTCAACGGGACGCGGGACACGCGCGTCGCGGAGAACCTGGCGGCCGCCTTGCAGGCGCAGGGTTACGCTGTTTCCGCCATCGTCGGTCTCAAGCCCTACACCCAGCGCCGCAACGTCATCTACTACCCGCCGGGCCGCCGCGAGGAAGCGCGTGCGCTTGGCGGGGCCATGGTCACGATGCCCGCATTGGTTGAACATGACGATCACGGCGGCAAGGCCGGCGCGCCGACCATCCGCCTGATCTTGGGAAGAAAGGCAGCCGAGGCGTTTCCGTCGTCCAGCGTGCTGGCAAGCCAATGAGCCGCGCCGCCTTGTCCCGCCGACCCCGCGGCCGCAGGGGAGAGCATGGCGCGTCGGTCGTCGAGTTCGCCCTTGTTGCGCCGGTGCTGTTCTTCTTCCTGTGCGGCATCGTCGAGATGTGCGTGCTGTTCTGGGTGAACCTCACCATGCAGCATGTGACACGGGAGGCAGCCCGCTATGCGGTCACCGGCAGGAGCGACCTCGACCCCGATGCCGCCCGGCCGCAGCGGCACGTCGCGGTGCTGGAAAGGATACGAGCGAGTTCCATGGGGCTGTATGAACGCCTGCGGCCGGTGGTGAACGGCGTGGCGTACGGCAGGAATGCGCAGGACTACGCATCCCTGTTCGGCGAACCGGGGCAGGTCTTCGTGCTGAAGATCGACTGCGCCTGGCCGGTCATGACGCCGTTGCTGAAACCGTTCTTCCAGGACGGGACGTACCGGTTCAGCGTGGCGACCACCATGCGCAACGAGGCTTTCTGACCATGCGCGCACCATATCGGTCCCGCGGCGGCGCGTCCGTGGAGTTTCTCTTTTGCCTGCCTGTCCTCATCCTGCTGGCGTTCCCGGTCGCGGACGTCGCCCGCATCATTCAGGCGAACATCGTTGCCGTCAGCATTGCGCGCGAAGGGGCGCAGCTTGCCTCGCGCACCGTGCAGGACGAGCAGTCGCTGCTGGAGGCGCTGGCGGCGGCCGCGTCGCCGCTGGACATGCGCGGCAACGGGATGATACGGATCACGAAGGTGCTCGGAAGGAGCACGGGCGGCGGTGCCACCAGGAGTGTCGTCATTGGCCAGCATCGGTGGGTGAACGGCGGCTACTCGCCTCAACGCGGCGTCTGGGAATGCGGCACGGGAGGATCGTACTGGGGGGCGGGCGGCGCCTGCGAGGGTTTGCCGCCGCCCGCGGCAGCGCCGGCCGTCGACGTCATGAGCGGTGAACTGAACGACGGCGACGTGGTGCATGTGGTCGAGGTGTTCTACCGGCTTCCGCTGCTGTTCGCCGGACAGGAGTTTCTGCGGATTCCGGGGATGCCGCGCCTCGACCCGCGCCTCTACGCGATGGCGCTGCTGTGAAATCGGCATCTGACCTGAAGGGGCTTCCATGACGTGTACGACACGCGGCAGACAGGCCGGCAACGTCTTCATCGTATTCGCGATCTCGCTCGTCATGCTCGTCGGCGCCGTGGGCCTGGCGGTGGACTCGGGGATCGGCTACCTCGTGCGGGCGCGCCTGAACGCCGCGGCGGATGCCGCGGCGGTAGCCGGGGCGCGGGCTGCGACCCGCGGGATGAACCAGGCGGAACAGCGATCCGAGGCGGTGACCGCGGCCACGCGCTTCTTCCTTGCAAACTATCCGCCCGGCTATCTCGGCTCCACCCGCACCCTGGACGGCGTCACCGTGCGCTTCGACGACCCGGTTCCCGGCCGTCTTGCCGTGGATGTCGACGCCCGCGCCGTGGTGCCGGTGACCTTCATGCAGGCGATGGGATTCGAGAAGCTCGACGTGGTCGCCTCGGCGCAGGCGATCCGCAAGGATGTCGACATGGCGTTCGTCGTCGACACATCCGGCTCGATGTCCGGCGTCGCCAACGAGGTAAGGCGGCATGCGGCCGGGTTCCTGGACCGGTTCAGCCCGACTTCCGACCGCGTCTCGCTTGCGCATTTCGCCACCGGCGCGGAGGTGGACGTGCCGATACGCACGGGACGCATGCGCGGGTTCGACCGGGCGGCCCTGCGCGCTGCCATCGCCGGTTACCGGTTCAGCGGCTTCACCAATTCCGCCGAGGGATTCTGGCATGGACGCGACCAGCTCAACAGGATCGCCCCCGGGGACCGCTCCAGCCTGCGGGTGATCGTCTTCTTCTCCGATGGATCGCCCAACACCGTGTCCTCGCATTTCAGGCTTGCGGGCGCGACCGCCTGCGGGCGGGCCGGCTCCCTCACCACCGACGACGGCGGCGCGGTCGGGCGGCCGGGCGGGCTGTGGGATCCCGCGCGACAGGACACCGTCCTGCCCGGAAGCTGCTTCCAGGGCAGCGGCATCGCCGGCAGCCTTGCCGAGGACGGTATCCCGCCGTGGTACAACGCCCACGGCATCGACGACCGCGAATTCCCGCTGGTGACATCGCTGCCCAGGCCGGTCACCAGCGACACGTCCACGCCGCAGGCCGCCTACGTCAACATCAACCGGGCGGCAAAAAACCTGCCGGAAGCAATGGCAGCGCGTGCGCGCGCGGAGGGAATCCGTGTGTTCACGCTTGGCCTCGGGTCGCTGTTGAGAAACACGACGGGCCCGGACGCGGCGCCGGACGATACGGGAGAGAACCTCCTGAAGTGCATGGCCAACACCGACGATGCACCCGCGCGCTGCCGGGCCGCCGGCGCCGCTCAGCCGCGCGGCACTTACTGTCACGCCGCCACTGCCGATGATCTCCAGCCCTGCTTCTCGATGCTGGCTTCGGAGATCCTGCGCCTGTCACGATGAGCCTTGCCTCCGTCTGGAACCGTCGGCAGCCGGAATGCGACTTAGTACAAGGTGAGAACTGATGGGCGAGCACCCGGAAAGCGGGAAGCACCGTGGCGCGACCCTGTAACTGCACAACACGAAAGGGAATTGCGATGAAGATCGATGTCTACAACAGCAAGACCATACCTGAGTATTCGATCCTTGTTCCAGCGGGCCGGACGCTCGACGGATTCGACGATGCCGTGGAAAAGACGATCAAGATTCTCGCCCCGTTCGAGCTGCAGCATGCGGCGACGGAATTCGATGCCGTGGCGCAGGGCGATGTCCTGCTCGCCCTGGTTGCGCAACTGGAGGAATACGGGGCCGCCCTGATGAAGATCGAAGTCGAGTACCGGCTTGTGGCCAGGGATGACCAGGTCGTGGAGGAAGGGACGCCGGAGCGTCTTGCGGAAGGCAGCGGACCGCCGGTCGAGCCCGAGGCGGTCTAGCCGCGGTGGAAGCGACGGTCTTACGAACGGTGTTCGCCCTCGGGCGGCACCGGGTCGTCGCCTTCCATGATCATCTCCACCAGGTTGCCGACCAGGCTCCGCACGGGCGCCAATCGCGGCATGTCGACATGGGACAGCTGCTGAAACAACGGGGCGAGGCGCGAATCCCGGCCGACCGCATTGAAATTCTCGAACTCGAGCAGGGTGACGAGCGCATAGCTGGTTTCCGTCGACTTCACCGTCGCCGATGCATTGGTCTGGCCGAAGGCGGACTGCCGCAGTTGCCGGTGGACAGGTGGCGAGTCACGCAGTCGTGTACTTACCCTGGTCATGGCGACCGTTCCATCGCGATCGGCCGCCATGTCGCTGGCGGCGGCCATGACGGCCAGCACGTCGTACAGGTTGACGGACGCGGAAGATGCTTCGCTTGTGCTGCCGCCACTGTCCTTCATGTCGCGGAGGGCCGCCGCGAAGACAGGGGACTCCTCCTTCGCCACAGCGGGAATATTCTCGATCTCCTGCAAAATATCGCACAGGCTCGCGGCGACGTCGGCGGGGGCAAGCGGCGCAACGCCGGGACGCATCGTGCGCGCAATTCGCGAGAGCAGGGCTTCCAGCCGTGCGCGTACCGCTTTGCCGGCGGCGGCCCTGCTGACGTCGATCACCCGGGTGAGCGGCTTGCAGATGGCCTCCAGCTCGCGGGCACTGGCCGTACTGTCCAGGCGGTGGCCTGTCACCCCGATCAGCCGGGTGAAGTGATCGCGCGCGTTGTTCAGGTGTCTGGGGCCGGGAGCAGTCGTCGAAAGCGGAGGCGAGGGCGAGGCAGGTGGCGCATTGTGGGTGCCGTCGGCATGCGCCGGACTGCGGGTGCCGGGCGATGAATCGTCCGCCGGCAGTGGGCCGGCCGGCGGAACAGGCGGGATTTGGGGCGGCATCGGTCGTACTTCTCCAGGGTTTTTGCATGCTCGCGGACGCGGCATGGATAGTTTTGTCAATCGAGCACGATGTTAGCCCAGCCGATTGCGCAGCAAACTCAAAATTCGTCAGTCCGGTGTGCATCGACAACAGGGCTGTCGGGACACGGCGCGCTTGAACAAGCGGTGTTTCAGCGCCCGCCGCCGGCGGTCGCAGCGCCGTCGGAATGCGGCGCGCGCGGCCCATGGAAGACGGGCGCGCGTCGATGGCTCGGGGCGCGCCTGCGATGCGCCGGTCCGGGGCCGAAGAGGCGCCGGGACATTGGTCGCGCGGGCACGTCCGGGCTTACGGACGGCCCGGACAGGCGGCGCAATGCGTCGACAGGATCAGCGGCTTGCCGCGCCCTGGCGCCTGCGGACCGGAAGCCGCGCTCCTGTCCGATACTGCTCCCGGGTGCAGGTCCGGCGCCGGCCGGCGTACATGCTGGCCGATCCCACCCAGCAGGGTGCCGAAGACGAGTACCGTGAATGCCAGCCCGAACGCATAGTGCAGGTAGTGGCACAGCCGCAGCAGTTGCGCGCGTACCCAGAGCAACAGGTAGGATGGCCATTGGCCGGGGACTTCCGGTCTGGTCTTCAACAGCGTGAGCAAGTAGTCGAGAGGCTGGTGCGCGGCATACCTGTCGAGGATGTCGAAGTACTCCTTGGTCAGCGCGGCGTAGTCCGCGTCGGAGATCTTCTGCCGCGCGACGACGCGATCTCCCAGTCGTTCGAGCTCGAACGCGCTGTCGCGCATGGCGGTCTCCTGCGCAATGAATTTCTCTTCGCCGATCAGCAGGCCGTACACCAGCACCAGCACGGCGATGACGGCTTCGGCCGCAAACAGGTAAACCGGCGCAATGCCCGTCGGGATGTTCAGGGCCTGTACCAGGGGGATCAGCACGAGCGCCAGCGCCAGGTAGGCGACCGTGCACAACGACAGCTTCTGGTGCAGCGCATAGCGTTCGCTGGCTTCGTGGCGCGAGGCGGCCGCGGTATCGATGCGTTCCAGCAGGTCGTTGACTCGGTTGTATGGCGGATTCAATCGATGCTCCTTCAGCGGGTCGCAAGAAAGCAATGGGTGGTTCTCCTGCGCAAAAGGTTCAGGCCACTGTCTTATCGGGCAACCTGGCGTGCAGCGCGACCGGTCATCGTCCTGGCCGAGGCGGCAGGGGACTGCTGCGGTAGCGTCCGTCCGCCATGGCAAGATCGACCGCGCCGATGATGGGCGGCGATGCGGGCGTGCCCGCGTTCCTTACATGGGGGACGCTGTGCGCCGGCCTGCCGGGCGCCGGGGATACTGCCGCCGCGGCGGACGCAGGTATTGCCGCCGTGCGGCCTGCCTTGTCATTCGGCACCGATGGAGGAAGCGCGGCGGACGGCGGCGCGAATGCCGGCGCCGGATGCACCCGGGATGCGGCGGATGCTGCCGGCGCAACAGGCACGGGCGGCACCGGCGAGGCGGCTGCCGAAGGCCCGGGGATCGCCGACGTCGGCGCCTTGCGATTGAAGACGCTGCCGGAGGAGAAAGCCTCCTGGTGGTTGGCCAGGTAAGGCGGGGAGTCAGCGCCGGAAGGCGTCGCCCGCCCGTTGTCTGCCCGCTCCCTGTCGTCAATGCGGGCGGTCGCAGGCGGCTGCGGCGGGCTCCCGTCCCGGACTGCATGGTTCCGCGCCGAGTCTTCCATCACGGCGCCAGCCGCCGAGGACCGTGCCGGTCCTGCGCTTGCCACCGCGGCAGGCACTTGCGACGGACGCAGTTCGCCGATCCTGGTGCGCGCCTGCGCGATGGCGCCCGGATGCCGGTCCGCGATATTGGAATGCCGGGAAGCTCCGGTGCCGCCGCTGCCCACGAGGCGAGGGGTGATCAGGAACAGGCGTTCCCGCGAGCCGTAGGTTTCGGAGGTGCTCCGGAACAGGTTGCCGACCAGTGGCACATCCCCGAGCAGCGGCACCTTGTTCTGCTCCCGGCCCATTGACTCGGCATGGTAGCCGCCGATCACGAGCGTCTGCTGCAGATCGACGATGGCCTGCGTGCTGATGGTCGAGCGCGTGACGTTGGCGCTGGCCGTGCTGTCGCCGAGGGAGCCGTCCTCGATATCGACTTCCAGGCGAACGCGGGTGGCGTCGACCTCGCCGATGAGGCGCGGGATCACCCGCAACATCGTCCCTGCGGTCACGTCGGCGAGGTCGGCATATCGTTCGGCCAGCAGGGGCATGTACCGCGTCTGGCTCAGATCGAGCACGGCGGCCACGTTGTCGAGCGTCAGGACGGTCGGGGTCGCCAGCACCCGGGCTTCGCCGTTGCCCTCCATCGCCTTCAGCCGCGCATAGAAGCGGGCCGCATTGCTGATGAGCAGTGTCGAGCCAGGCAGCGGCAGCTCGATGCCGCGCGATTCGCCCGCCGTGCTGTTGATGCGGGAGGTCACGCGTCCTCCAGGGCTGCGCACGCCCCACTCCACGCCGAGCTCGGCAAGCTTGTTGCGGTCGATGTCGACGATCAGGGCCTCGATCTCGACCTGGCGCGGCTCCACGTCGAGCTGTTCGATGAGCGACGCATAGAGATCGCGGCGCGACGGCGTATCGTAGATCATGACGGCATTGAGCGAGGGGTCGGCTTCTATCCGGGGCCGGCCATCGCCGCCCTGCATCCTCGCGCGGCTTGCCCGTTCCGGGTCTTCCGCATCGGCCGCCTCGTTCCGCTCCATTGCGCCGGCCTGCCCGGGCGCGCCAAACAGACCCGGTCCGATCTCGCGCGCGCCGCCGCGTCCAACCTTGGGCGCGCGGCTGCGCTTCCTGCTGTCCGTGTCCAGCGAGGCGCGCGCATCGCTGGTCCTGTCACCCGTATCGCCGCTGGCGATCAGGCGGGTCAGGATGGTCTTGATGCCGGGGATGACCTCCGAGCGCCCCCGCGAATTGATGACGCGGTCCATCGCGCTGGCGTATTTCAGGCGGAATACCATCACCTGCCTGCCCCTGAGCGCGTTCTTCCTGTCCTCCGGAAGCAGGATCGCGCGGGCAAGGTTGACATACTCGCGCGGGCCGCTGACGATCACGATGCCCTCGTCGGGCAATTCGCCCCATCCGAACCGCGGATCGAACAAGCCAATGCCGATCAACGCATCCTTCGCGTCCTGCACCGCGTCCTCTCCGACCTCGAGGCGCATCGAGGCATTGTCGTCACGCGGAACGATATAGAGCGTGTCGCTGTAGACAAACCAGCGGAACTTGTAGGGCTGCGCAAGCCGGTCGAGAAAGTCGATGCCGTTGTCGGCCTTCAGGCGCCCCTTCATCAATGCGTCGCGCCCGAGGCTGACGGACAGGCGAACGCCGAACACGCGTCCGAACTCCTCGAACACCTGGCCGAGCGTGAGGCCGGTGGCGTCGATGGAGAAGCCCGTATCCTTCCAGCTGCTCGGTATGGCGGCGCCCGCCGGCACGGTCGCGGCGAGCAGAAAGCTCAGCAAGGCCGCGCCGGCCGCACGCCGCATGCGGGTGCCGTGTTTCATCCGCCCCTCCTGGACAGTTTCATGCGCATGCGGTGCTCCTCCCGCAGCTGCAGGGGATCGATCGTCGCCTTCGGAGGCAGGGGATTGACGCCCGCCCTGATCGTATCGACCTGGTTGAGGATGCGTTCAAGCGGTTCGGCTGCCTCAAGCCAGCCGCCGACGCCCGGCAGCCACTGGCTCAGGTGCAAGGCGGCGGAATCCCGGGACACGCTGTAGCCTGCCTCGAACTCCAGCGCGCCGCGAAAGCCCATCCTCAGCGCGTCGAGGAGCTGGGCGTCGGTGCAGTCCCTGAACACGCAGGCATCGAGGATTGCGCCGGTCGGAAACACGGTGAGGCACACCTCGATGTCCCCTACCGCCACGGGCGACGCCAATGCAAACCCATCGAGCCATTCCTCGGTCTCGCGGTCCAGCACGCTAGCCTTTCGATTCGTTCAGAACGACCTTCAGCGGCTTCTGCAGCAGGTTGAACTGCGCCTGCATGGCCGACTTGATGATGGACTGGGCTTCCAGCAGGCGGGCGAACGCGGCGGGATCGGGCTCTTCACCCGCTGCCTGCATTGCGAAGAAATCCTGGATGCCATGGCCGACCTCCTCGTAGTCCTGGTTGTAGCGCTGCAGCGCGTCGAGTGTCGGGTTGTTTTGTTTCTCGGCCATCGCACGTCCTCTCGTAAACGTAATTCACATGTCGACCCGGTAAGCTGGTTCTCATTAGTAACGAACGGAATTGGACGGTTCGTTATCGCCTCCGGTATTTTTTGCGGGTCGTTCCCTGCATACGCGCGCAAGGGACGCCCCTTCGAGGCGGCGCCGGAACGCCGCCGGTAACTGAACAGAACTATCTTCCGGATGTCGCCACCCATGGCGAAAGGGGAGCGGCGGGGAGGGAAACATGGAGCGGCATCACGGATGGGTAGGAATGAAACCGGCGACGGAACTGCTGGTGGAGGCGCTCGTCAGCGGCTATGCAATGAGCAGCGACCCGCAATACCAGCAGCTCCTGCGCGAAGCCCTGTGCGGCCTCGTACGACTGGCGAAGATGGAAAAGGCGCTCGAGATCAAGCGCGATGTCGCCCGCGCCGCCGGCATCCGCATCTGACGCAACCGCGACAGAGGCGCGGCGCATGCGCCGGCGACACAGGAAAGGAGGCAAAGAAGATGACAGGAGACGACATGCGGATTGAATCGGCCGTGAAGGGCAAGACGGTGACGTCGGATGAAATCGTGGAGGCGCTTACCCTGGCCAATACCAGCCAGGACAACCCGCAGAACCGGCATATGTTCAGGGAAGCGCTGCGCGCCCTGGTCCGCCTGTCCAAGGCGGAAAAGATCAGGGATCTCCAGCAGGCCACCGGCAATGGCGCATGCTTGCCGGGCATGCGCCCTCCCGGCGACGTGCAGTAGGGCGGCAGGGGACGCGCGTCGAGCCGCTGCCGTCGTCGAATGACCGCCGGCGGCCGGTCGGCTACCATTGCCCTCTTTCAGGACTGGAGGGCGGGACATGGGACGACGCATCGGGCAGTCGCCGGCGCGTGGATTGGACGCGGGGTCGGGGTTCACGCCATTGCGTGCTTTCCGCCGGATGTGCGACGTGTCGGCGTCCGGCCGGGCGGCACGCGCGGCGGGCATGCGGATGGCGCGTGCATGCGGCGCCGTCACGCGGGCGATGGCAGCCGCCGGGCTGCTGGCCTGCGGGGTAACGGCCGCCGCCGCGCAAGGCCTCGCGAGCGAAGGGCTGGTCGAGGTTCACCATGCCATCCCGCTGCCGCGGGGAACGCAGCTCGATGTGGTCGTCAGCAGGCGCAAGGACGCGATGCCGGCCACCGCCGTGCTTCTGTTTCCGGGTTATCCCGGCATCCTGCGGATCAGGAACGAGGGCGGTTCGCCGGCCTTCGACCTGGGAGGGAATTTCCTTGTCCGTGCGCGCCGCCACCTGAATGCCGAGGATGTGTTCACGGTGCTGGTCGATTGTCCCGTCGACCAGAGGACGGCATGCGGCGACGCCTACCGCAGCTCCCCGCAGCACGCCGAGGATATCGGGCGGCTCGTCAGGTTCGTCCGCAGCGAACTCGGCGCCGGGCAGGTCTACCTCCTCGGCACCAGCTATGGGACGGTATCGACGGCGTTCCTGGCAAGAGCCCTGGGAGCCGAAATCGACGGCGCCATCCATGCCGCCGCGTTCACCGACCCGCGACCAGGCCGGAACAGCCACGGGACAGCGATGGCGGGGTTCGACTGGGCGGTCGCCGGCGTGCCCCAGCTGTTCGTGCACCACAAGGATGACCCGTGCGACGTCACGCGCCATGCGAGCATCGACAAGCAGCGCGGAAGGATCCCCCTGATCACGGTCGAGGGCGTTGTCGAGCCGCGGGGCGAGCCGTGCCAGGCCTATTCGGCGCACGGTTTCGTCGGGCGCGAAAAGGCGACGATGCAGGCCATCGGGGCGTGGATCCGGACCCGCGACGTCCAGCAGGTGGTCTCCGGCAACCCGTAGGCGCGCTGCTTCCGCTCCCGCCTGACGTCGCGATCTGCAATCTTTGCGGGAGCCGGAAACCCCGCGTCTGCGAGCGGAAGCGCAACAGGCGCGGCGTCAGCGCTCGGCTGCAGTCAGCGCCTGTCCCCGGTAACGCAGGGCGGCAGGGCGGCGCCGAGGAGGGCAGCTAAGCAGGATGTCGCAATGCGTGGACTGCAGGAGCCGGTCCAGGATGTCAGTCGCGTCGTGCGGCAGCAAGCCCGATACGCACGGATACGCCATGACGACGAGGTCGGCCTGCATGCGCGCCGCATAGGAAGGGATCACTTGCAGCGGCGCGCCGAAATGGACGGCGGTCGACAGGAACAGGCGGTCGCAGTTGAGCGCGTTGCGGAAATGATCCATGCGCGTCATCGCAGCGGCATGCACCTGCCGGCGCTTCGCTTGCGCCGCGGGGGCTTGGCGCACGCCGTGCAGCCGGCCGGCGCGGGCATCGCAGCCGTACGCATGCAGCATGGTCACCTGCGCCGTCGCGGGGGCACGCGCGGCAAGCCGCGCCGCCTCGCGCGCGCCTGCGGAAAAATCGGTCGGCACCAGCACGCGCTTGTATTCGCTCCGGACCGGTTTGCGCACGATCAGCAGCGGCAGGGCCGCGCGGCAGATGCGGCGGTGCAGGAAGTAGCGCCGGAGCAGGCCGGCGGCGCCGAAACCGGGTTCGCTCCATGGCAGGTGGAGTTGCGGGATACTGCGCGCGAAATCGTTCATCTCTCCTCCTCTTCATCTCCGCCGGTCGCCGTTGCGCTGCACGATGCCTTGTTGCACCGGTCCGGCAAATACCTTACCGTAGCCGTCGGATGAGGTTTAACGCCAAAAGGATATGGATCATCGCCAAAAGGACAATCCGGATGCCGGATTCGCCGCGCTGAAGGCGCTGCGCGCCCTGCCGCGCCCGGTCTACGGACACGCCGCGGGGCTGCCGAACCACGCCATCGGGCAGCGGCATTCCCACCCCTGGGTGCAGCTCTCGTACGCGGTGGAGGGGCTGCTCCAGGTCACGACCGCCGCGGGCCGGTATGCGGCGCCCCCGCTGTTCGCCGTCTGGATCCCGGCGGGAATGCCGCATGCCGTGCGCTGCGCTTCCAACACGGAAATCCGGAGCCTGTACATTGCCTCGGCGATGCTCCCGGCCCAGGGCGCGGCATGCCGCGTGCTGGTGGTCACGCCACTGTTGCGGGAGCTGGTGCGCGCCTTCGGCGAGCTGCCGGTCGAGTATGACGAAGGCGGTCCGGAGGGCAGGCTGGTCGCCGTGCTCCTCGACCAGCTCGCCGCGGCGCGCGAAATCGGGCTGACGTTGCCGTGGCCGGCGGACCGCCGTTTGCGCAAGGTGTGCGTCTACCTTCACAAGAACCCGGAGTGCCGCAAGGGGCTCTATGACTTCAGCACGCAGCTTGGCGTATCGGAAAAGACCGTCAGCAGGCTGTTTCTCCAGGAGACGGGATTGACCTTTCGTCTTTGGCGCCAGCGGTCGCGGCTGCTCGCTTCGCTGCCGCTGCTGGAGCAGGGGATGCGGGTGACGGACGTGGCGCTCAGTTGCGGATACGAAAGCATGTCGGCGTTCACCGCGGCTTTTCGCGAGCAAATGGGCGCCACGCCGCGTGCGCTGTTTTCCGGCCGCGAGGAGGCAGGGCCGGAATGACCGGCCGGAATGGCGGTGCCGCCATCCGCATCCGGAGTGGAAGCGGCCCGGCTGCCCGTGCGACAATCGGTCCGGCACAGAATTCAACGTGAAGGAAAAGATCAAAATGAAATACGCATCCGTACATCAGTTCCTGCAGCACGTGGCAGACCGCAATCCCGGCCAGCCCGAGTTCCTGCAGGCCGTGACCGAGGTGATGGAGAGCCTTTGGCCTTTCATCGACAAGCATCCGAGGTATGCCGACCATGGCCTGCTTGACCGGCTGACGGAGCCGGAACGGATCATCATTTTCCGGGTGTGCTGGATCGACGACCATGGCGACGTGCAGGTCAACCGCGGCTACCGCATCCAGCACAGCATGGCGATCGGTCCGTACAAGGGCGGCCTGCGGTTCCATCCTTCCGTCAACCTGTCCGTGCTCAAGTTCCTGGCGTTCGAGCAGACCTTCAAGAATGCGCTGACCACGCTGCCGATGGGAGGAGGCAAGGGCGGCTCCGACTTCGACCCGAAGGGAAAGAGTCCGGGCGAAGTGATGCGCTTCTGCCAGGCATTCGTCAGCGAGCTGTTCCGGCATATCGGCTCCGATACCGACGTGCCCGCTGGGGACATTGGCGTGGGCGGGCGCGAGGTCGGCTACATGGCCGGCATGATGAAGAAACTGAGCAACCGCGCCGACTGCGTGTTCACCGGCAAGGGACTGAGTTTCGGCGGTTCGCTGATCCGGCCGGAGGCGACCGGTTACGGCACCGTGTATTTCGCCGAGGAGATGCTGAACACGCGCGGTTTGTCGTTTGCCGGCCTGCGCGTGAGCGTGTCCGGTTCCGGCAATGTCGCCCAATATGCGGTCGAGAAAGCCATGGCCCTCGGCGCCAGGGTCGTGACGGTGTCCGACTCCAGCGGGACGGTCATCGACGAAGACGGCTTCACTCCGGAAAAACTTGCCGTCCTGATGGACGTGAAGAACCATCTCTACGGCCGCGTGAGCGACTATGCGCAGCGCACCGGCGCGCGCTTCGAGAGCGGTGTCCGGCCCTGGCACGTGCCGGTCGATATCGCCCTGCCTTGCGCGACCCAGAACGAGCTGGATGCGAACGACGCGGCGACGCTGATCAGGAACGGCGTGCGTTGCGTCGCGGAAGGCGCGAACATGCCTTCCACCATCGAGGCCGCGAAGGCGTTCGAAGCGGCCGGCGTCCTGTATGCGCCGGGCAAGGCCAGCAATGCCGGCGGTGTCGCCACCTCCGGGCTGGAGATGAGCCAGAACGCCGAGCGCATGTCCTGGCCGCGCGAAGAGGTGGATGCCCGCCTGTTGCAGATCATGAAGGGCATCCATGCCGCGTGCCTGGAACAGGGCCGGCGCGCCGACGGCAGCGTCAGCTATATCGATGGCGCCAACGTTGCCGGCTTCGTGAAGGTCGCCGACGCGATGCTGGCGCAGGGCGTGATCTAGTTCCGCGCCACCACCCGCGCCCGCCACGGGCGCGGGTGGCGCCCCATCCGCCAGTATTCCTGTTTCCCATTCCCCTCCCGCCGTCCGGCAACCGTCATCGCGGCGCTGCCTGCCCGGTGCGTCCGTCCGACCGGCAAGGCATCCGCCGCGCCGGTGCAGGCAAGCGTACGGCGAACGGCAAGCGACACCGCTGGTCAAAGAGCAGGTCAAAGCAGAGGTAAACCCGTACCTGTCTACAGCCGACCCGTTCCCGGCGTGGCGGCCGCGGACCGTGGTGTTCCGTGCAGCATGAATGTTTCGCGCCGATCCTTTCTTGTGCAGTCAATGGCTGTCCTTGCCGTACCGGACGCCTTCGCTTCCATGGCACACATCGTCCTTCTCGGTGACTCCATCTTCGACAACGGCAGCTATACCGGTGGCGGGCCGGACGTCATCCGGCAGGTCCGCGAACGGCTGCCGGCGGGATGGAAGGGGACGCTGCTCGCAGTCGACGGCGCCACGACGCGCGGGATCGACACCCAGCTGACGCGCTTGCCGGGGGATGCCACCCATCTCGTGCTAAGCGTCGGCGGCAACGACGCGCTCGGCGCGCAACATATCCTGCGCGCCGGCGTCGGCACCGTTGCCGAGGCCATGACCGTCCTCGCCGAAACCGCGGCCGGATTCGAGGCCAGCTACAGGAAGGTGGCAGACGCCTGCCTGCGCCGGCGATTGCCGCTGACCATCTGCACCATCTACAACGGCAATTTTCCCGACGCGAAATACCAGCAGGCGGTGAGCACGGCGCTTGCGGCGTTCAACGACGCGATCATCAGGGTCGGCATCCGCAACGGCCTCACCGTCCTCGACCTGCGCCAGATCTGCAGCGAGCCGGCCGACTATGCAAACCCGATCGAGCCGTCGAGCCGGGGCGGCGCGAAGATCGCAGCGGCCATTGTCCGCGCCATCGCGGGACCCGCCGGAAGCGACTGGACGGGCGCACGCATCATGGGGGCGCTGCCATGACCCCTGCGCGCGCTTCTCGCCACCCTGACGCCTCCACATCATTCCACTCAAGCAGACGAGGTGCACAATGCCATTTCCCATCGTACCGTTCCTGAGAAACTGTCGGCCATGGCTGCTGGTCCTGGCCGCGATTCACCTGGCCGGATGCGCCGGCCACCAGCTGCGCGCGGACGAACAGGCGCAGGTTGCCGACAAGACCTATGTCGTGACCGGGGCGTCGAGCGGCTTCGGCAGGGGCGTGGCCCAGAAGCTCGGCGCGATGCGCGCCAACGTCGTCCTGGCCGCCAGGCGGACCGAGGTGCTGCAGCAGGTCGAGGCGGAGGTGCGGTCCGCCGGCGGCATGCCGCTGGTGGTGACCACCGATGTCGGCAAGCCCGAGGATGTCCAGCGGCTCGCCGCGGCGGCGATCGAGCGCTTTGGCCGCATCGACGTATGGATCAACAATGCCGCCGTCGGCATCATCGGCCGTTTCGAGGACGTCCCGGTCGAAGACCACGCCCGCATGATCGACACCAACGTCAAGGGCGTGATCTACGGCAGCCATGCGGCGCTGCGCCAGTTCCGCAAGCAGGGCTACGGCGCGCTGGTCAACATCGGCTCGGTCGAAAGCGAATCGCCGCTTGCCTACCATGCGTCCTACTCGGCGTCGAAGGGCGCCGTCATCAACCTCGGGCGCGCGCTCAATGAAGAGCTGCGCCTGGCGGGGCAGGACAAGATCTTCGTTTCCACCGTCATGCCGTGGGCTACCGACACGCCCTTCTTCGACCATGCCGCCAATCACAGCGGCCATGCGCCGCGCATGCCGGCAATGGACGGTCCCGAGAAGGTGGTGGACGCGATCGTCTGGGCCTCGGTCAACCCGCGCGAGGAAGTGCCGGTAGGCTGGAAGGCATCGGCCGCGGTTGCTTCCCACAATGTCTTTCCCGACCTGACGGAGCGCATTTCCGCCACTATCGTCCACAAGTACCAGTTCGAGAAGGCGCCGCCCATGTCGCCCGGCTCCGGCGCGGTGCACAAGCCGATGGCGGAAGGCGTCGGGGTCGATGGCGGCCTGCGCAAGCGGATGGAGGAAGACCAGGCACGCAAGCCGTAGCGCGCCGGTCGGAAAGCAAGCTGCCCCGAGGTCCTGCATGCGCCAGGGCATGTGCGCGAACATGCGCACGGACATGAGCGCGAAGCACGCCTGGGTTACCATTGCGGGATGGCTGATCCGACTTCTTCATCCCTGTTCGACACGCCGCGTATCTGGAACGCGGCGCCGACCGAGGCCTTCGCGGCCTGGCTGGTCTCGGACGCATTTGCGGTCAACCGGCGCGGCGAAAGGCAGCAGTTGCGCGACAGTTCGGTACGGGTCTACCGGGCGATGTTCTCGAAATTCGCGAGAGAGGTGCTCGTGCCCGAGGACGGACGGCCGCCGAAGCAGCTGCCGGCCGTCAGCGCAGACGACATCCGCCGCTTCCTCGACACGAATGCGCTCACCAAGGGCATCCGCCACCGCTACATCAAGCTGCTCGAGCGGACCTTCGACCACCTGGCTTCGATCGGCATGATGGAAGCCAATCCCGCGCGCGGCCTGGCGATACGCCAGCCGACCCGCTCCGGCGCAGGCAATGAAAAGACCATGTGGCTGAGCCAGGCGCAGCAGGACGCGGTGCTGGCCGCGCTGCCGTCGGGCGAAGGCTGGAAGGCGCAGCGCAGCCGGGCGATGATCGCCGCGGTCCTGGGCGGGGGCCTGAAGGTCAGCGAAGTCATCCGCCTGCCGATCAACAGCGTCGGCGCGCGGCAGGAGGACGGCAGCCTGCTGCTGGACGTCTATCCCGCCGGCGCCGGCAGGATGCACAGGACCCGCGTGTCGGCGCAGGTGGCGGGCATCCTCGCGCAGTGGCGCGCGACGCGGGAGGGGCTGCCGCTGCCCGGCAAGCTGCTTTTCCCGGCCGGCCCGACCGGCGGCGGACTGCATCCGGCAACGGTCTACCGGCAGGTCAAGGCGGTGCTGGCGGAGGCCGGCATACCGGAGGACCTGGTCAAGCGACGCGGCGCCCGCACCCTGCGCAATTCCTTCGCCATCCGGCAGCTCGAGACCGGCGCCGCTCCCGCCCTGGTGGGCGAATACCTCGGCCACCGGGCGGACCGCTCGACCCGGTACTACACCGACCTGCTGCCGAAGAACCGCAAGGGATAGGCGCGACTCGGGCCGCTGGCCGGCCTCCGGCCCCGACCCCACGACCCCACGACCCCACGACGCCGCGGCACAGCACCTGCTTGACCCTGACGTGGTGTGAGGCTTTATGCTTCTCCCAAATGGAGAACCCTATGCTTCTGAAAATCGGCGAGCTCGCCAGGCGCACCGGGCTGACGGTGCGCACCTTGCACCACTACGACGCGATCGGGCTGTTGCGCCCGTCGGCGCGGTCCAGCGCCGGCTACCGGATGTACGACCGCGGCGACGTCGCCCGGCTCCACCGCATCCAGGCCCTGCGACGGCTCGACATCCCGCTGGCAGAGGTTGCTGCCCTGCTGGACGGCGGCGGCGCCGAGCTGGAGACCGTGATCGACCAGCAGATCGTCGCGCTCGACCGGCAACTCGCGCGGGCCGCCGACCTGCGCGGCCGGCTCGCGACCCTGCGCGACCATATTCGGGCGAAGGAAGAACCGGTGCTGGAGGACTGGCTGGCGACGCTGGCGATGATGAACTTCTATGACCGCTACTTCACGCCGGAGGAGCTGGCCCGGCTGCAACGCAACGGCGGCGGGCACGACCGCGGCTTTGCCGAATTGAGGGAACAGCTGCGGGAGGCGATGGATGCCGGCGAAACGCCGGGCAGTGCGCGTGTCCTGTCGCTGGCCGAGCGCTGGATCGCCCTGTCGGTGCAGCAGATGGGCAGCGACGCGCGCCTGATGCACAAGGTGCACCAGCTGCACCAGCAGGAGCCGGACGTGCCATTCATCACCGGGATCGACGCGGCGCTGCTGGACTACATCACGCGCGCGACGGCGGAATTCCGCTTCAGTCTCTATGAACGCCATATCGGCGGCGCGGCCGTCGCGCAGGCGCGCGCGCCGTTCCTGCGCCATTACGTGGAGTGGCCGGCGCTGTTTGCCGAGGCCCGCGAACTGCAGGAGCAGGGCGCCGATCCGCTGGATCCGGCCGCCCTGGACCTCGCCCGGCGCTGGCTGGCGCTGTTCATCGCCATCTGGGGCATCGACGAAGGGCTGCACCAGCAGGTGCTGGCGGTGAATGCCCGCGAACCGGCGCTGATGAACGGACTCGGCATCGACGACGCTGCCGTCGGCCTGGTCCGCGCCAGCATCGCCCACCTGAGAACGCAAGGAAAGAACACTTCACATGAAAAACGATAACCCGCCGCCCCGGCTGTTCGGCAACAGAAACTTCCGCTGGCTGTTCGCCGGCTCGCTGGTATCGCAGCTTGGCGACCAGTTCACCCTCATCGCGCTTCCCTGGCTGGTGCTGCAGCTGACCGGCGACCCGCTGGTGCTGGGCACGGTGCTGGCCGTCATGGGGGTGCCGCGCGCGCTGCTCA
Source organism: Noviherbaspirillum sp. (assembly GCF_036563305.1). GTDB lineage: Bacteria > Pseudomonadota > Gammaproteobacteria > Burkholderiales > Burkholderiaceae_D > Noviherbaspirillum. Next base: position 206,602 of record NZ_DATCMQ010000014.1, read on the forward strand.
TCCTGCTCGGCGGCGCGCTGGTGGACCGCTACTCGCCAAAGCAGGTGCTGATGCTGTCCAAGTACGCCTGCGTCCTGCTGCTCGCCATGCTGGCGGCGCTCACCCTGGCGGGCAAGCCGGACCTGCGGATTGTCTATGCGCTTGCGCTGGCCATCGGCGTGGCGAGCGCATTCAGCCTGCCATCGGCCACATCGATCCTGCCCACGGTCATGCCGCCGCAACTGCTCGGCCAGGCGACCGCGCTGATGTCCGGCGTGCGGCAGCTGGCGCTGTTCGCGGGGCCGCTGCTGGCCGGCGTGCTGATCGCCGCATTCGGCGATTTGGCAACGGCAGGCGCCGCCGACCGCGCGGGCCTCGCCGGGATAGGCATCGCCTTCGCACTGGACGCCGCGACTTTCGCGCTGTCTGCCTGGACGCTCTCGCGGGTAACGCCCCTGGTTGCCGCGGTCGCGCCGCCTGCGAGGGAGGCTGCGCCGGTCTGGGCCGCGGTCGGTGAAGGACTTCGCTACTGCTGGCGGGACAACAGCCTGCGCGTGTGCTTCTGCTACTGGGCGGCGGTCGCGTTCTTCATCACCGGCCCGGTGCAGGTCGCCATGCCGGTGCTCGCAAGCGAGGTTGGCGGCAGCGCGAGCGCCTTTGGCATGCTGGCCGGCGCATTCGGCGCCGGCACCCTGATCGGCATGGCGTTTTCCGCGCTGCGCCCGGGTTTTCGCCTCGGCAGCCTGGGCACCACCATCCTCGCGCTGGACGCCGCCGTCGGCCTGCTCTTCATGCCGCTCGGCCTGATCAGTGCCACCTGGCAGGGCGTCGTGCTGCTGCTTGCCGTGGGCGCGCTCGGCGGTTTCCTGCAGGTCGTGATCTTCACCTGGCTGCAGCGCTATGTCGCTCCCGCGATGCTCGGCCGGAGCATGGCGCTCTTCATGTTCATCTTCATGGGCATCGCGCCGATCTCCTCCTCGGTGACCGGATGGGCAATGCGCAGCGTCGGCCTGCCGGTGCTGTTCCTTGCCTGCGGTGCGACGCTGGTGGCGATCGTCCTGCTTGCCTTCCTGGCCTCGGGCATGCCTGCGGTTGCCGATGTGGGCCGCACGCCCGCTACCTAGATGAAGAAGAACACGCCGGCAACGAACGTCGGCGGAAGGGCGCCCAGCAGCAACGCGCCGAGGCCGACCGACTCGTCGTTGAAGCCGCCCCTGAGCAAGGCGACACCGGCAGGATTCGGCGCGTTGGCGATGACGGTCAGCCCGCCGCCGACCACGGCGCCTGCCACCAGCATGTACTTCGCCTGGTCGGTCAGGCCTTCGATCAGCGAACCGAGATAGGTCAGCGCCGCATTGTCGGTGATGGCCGTCAGGGCGACTGCCCCGAAGAACATCGCGGTCGGCTCCAGGCTGGACACGATCGGCTGCAGCCACCACTGCTGCATCCCGCCGAGCACGACCAGGCCCGCCAGGAAGAAGCCGACCAGCAGCCCTTCCTTCAGGATCAGCGGACTCTGGTACTGCGGATAGGCCTGGGTGAAACCGAGGAAGAACAGGAAGAACCCCAGGAAAATCACCGGATGGTGGGCGAACACCACCACGCCCAGCAGGAACAGCAGGTGGACGCCGCTGACCCAGGCCGGCATGCGCTCGCTGTTCTCCCGGTCCGCGACCGGATCCTCGCCGGCGAGGTGCGGTCGCAGCAGCATGGTGACCGCGGTGGCGTTGATGACGACGGCGAGCGCCGCCCGCCAGCCGAAGGTGGCCGCCATGAACGACGTATCCCAGTTCCATTTGGCCGCCACCATCAGCACCGGCGGCGCGGCAAAGGAGGTGAGCGTCCCGCCGATCGACACGTTCACGAACAGCACGCCGAGCGCGGCATACTTGATCCACTCGGGTATGCCCTGCCGGAACACCACCGGCGCCAGCATCAGCGCGGCAAGCGTCATCGCCGCCGGCTCGGTGATGAAGGAGCCGATCAGCGGCACCAGCGCCAGGCATAGCCAGGTACGCGCAACCACATTGCGCGCCGGCGCTGCCCGTGCGATCACCGCGATCAGGGACTTGACCGCCGCCAGCACAGGGCGCGAGGCCGCGACCACCATGATGACGAAGACGAACAGCGGTTCCGTGTAGTGACGCGACTCGGCGTACGCGATCGCCTGCTCGCCGCCCTGCAGGAAGGCCATTGCGACCAGCAGGATGAATGCCCAGAGCCCGAATACGACCTCGATTTCCGCCAGCAGGTGGAACAGGCCGGCATGGCGGTCGCTGCGGTCGGCGATGCGGTCGAAGGTCTTTGCCGCGAAGGTATGGATCAGGGCGCAGGCAAAAAGCACTGCGGCGACGACGTTGATGGTTTCCAATAGGTTCTCCGGGAGAGGCGATAGACGGTTGTCGGACGCATCATAGCGTTTGTGGCTTAAGCGGGGATGAGTGCAGGCGGGATGCCATGTTCTCGGTATGGCCCGTTCCACTGCAACTGATACCATCTGGGCGAAGCCACGCCGTCCTGCTGCAGCGACATCGCAAGCGCCGGAGGCATTGCCGCGCTACCCGCATGGCGCGCTGTCGGGCCGGCCCGTACGGGATGTCCGTCGCGCTCTTCATGCCGGAATCACTGCGCGCATCCATTCCTGACGATCGAACAGTTTTTACCCCGACTCCCGATGAAGTCGGTCAGCCACAGAAGAACGAACATGAATTTGTACAAGTATCGCGCAGACACCGAATACACCGCGGAGATCTTCAGGACCAGGAAAGTCTGGTTATCCACGGCCGCCGGGCTGAATGACCCGTTCGAGTGCGAAATGCAGGCGGTCGATGCCGCGTTCCGGCTGGCGCAAGTTCGAAAAATGAAAGAAGCGCAGCTCAGCGGTTTCCTGCTGTCCGCCTTACACAGCACGAAGTCAGGCACGGCCTTCTTCGGTTTGCAGAAAAAGGAAACCAGGCGCTTGCTGCAAGAATTCAAGAACCTGAAGGACTTTGATCGCGCGTACGCGAAATTCAGAAACTTCATGCAGAAGAAGTGCGGAAACCCGCCCTCGGATCCCGACAGCATGTTTGCGTCCACAAGCGAACAGTTGTCCGCCGTAGGTATCTTCAGCCTTTCGCAGGTGCCGGACCAGCCGCTGATGTGGGCGCACTACGCAGATGATCATAAAGGCATCTGCCTGGGCTTCGAAATAACCGACGGTAGCGCGCTGGGAGATGTCGAGCGCTGCCTCCGGGTCGAATATGGCAACGGCGTGCCGGAGTTCAGCGAGCAGCCTATAGCAGCGCTGACACTATCCCTGGACAACAGCGGTGCCGTCAGCACCGCTAGCCGGCTCGCATTTTCCGATCCATCCCTGCGTGCGGCCGTCAGCACCAAGGGGCCGGAGTGGAAGTACGAGCAGGAATGGCGCTACATCGAGCCGATCGGCGGGGCATACGACTGGCCGGCGCCGATAACCGAAATCACGTTTGGCCTTCGCTGCCCGCAAGAGCGCCGCGCGTTTTACATCGGCCTCGCTCGGGAATGCATTCCGAATGAAGTCCGCTTCTACGAAATGAGAAAGGTCCCCAACACCAAATCCTTGGAAAGGGTTCGGCTGGAGGTCGACCCGGCGACGATACCGCAGCACGCAGCCGGCACGAGCATGGATGAAGTGCAGCGTCTGATGCACACCAGGCAGTTCAGCGCGGCGCTGCTTGCCATCGACAGCTTGCAGGGCGAGGGGCAGGTTTCGGCAGAGCTTTGGCGCTGCAAGGGGATCGCGTTGGGATGGGACGGGAGGCACGAAGCGGCGCTGGAATGCTTCAACCGCGCAACCGACCTCGATGACGAAATGTTCTCCGCGTGGTACCAGAAAGGAGTGGCCCTCACACAGCTGGAGCGATTTGACGACGCCATCGCCGCGTATCTGCGTGCCCAACAACTGTGCGCGGACGAGCCGAGCATTGCATTCAACCTGGGGAGCATATTCGCGTACCTGCAGCGATACGGAGAAGCGATAGCGCAGATTGAATCGGCTGTGAAGCTTGGTCATCCCCGGGCCTCCGACCTTCTTGCCCGGGTCAAGGCGCAAATGCCGGGCCCGTGATGCGTGACGGTGCTTGCATGCCGGTCGGTGCGGCCGTGCGTACATCTGCAGCCGATGCATTTTCCATTGACGCAGCGGTCAAGGGGAGGGCCGCGACCGACGCCTTCTCCTGCAGGGCATCCATAATCATCGCACTGCCATGGCGCGCAAATCCTGCGTTGCACGACCGGGAAGGCAGCCGCGCAGGCTGATCCGGCAGCTTCACTGGAACGAACGAATGACCGGCCCCGCACAGATCAAGGGCCCGGATTCCTGTATGCCCGCCGCTGAAGAGACCCTCGGCCGACCGATGCTCATTGGCCGGCGCTCCTCGCATCGCTTGCCGGCCACGAGCGCACGCAGATCGTGAACTGCCGAAGACCGGGCACAAGCCCGGCCACGGTCACGCCAGTGCGCTGGCCGCGCGCTCTGCCTGTCCGGCAGGAATTGCCTAGCGCAGCTTCGACAGGGTGCTTGCCTTGCGCAGGGCGGAAGACTGCGACGCCGCCTCGATCGTCACTTCCTCGCCCGGCCGGACGTTGACGAGCAGCTTTCCGCCGACGACCTTTGCCGGCAGCTCGGCGCCGTGGCGGTCGCTGACCTTGAATCCGCCCGTCAGCGCATCCTTCACCGGGATGGCCACGGTGAGCGGCTCGGTGCAGAGCGCCGCGTCGTACTGACCCTGCAGGGCGACGATGACCTTGGTGGAGGACGACGCCACGACCTCGGCCGCGAGCTGCGTGCGGCAGGTGCGGTAGCGCGCGACATTTGCATAGGTGTCGATCCACAGCCTGGATTCGAACTGGCGGGCGAAGGCAAGATGGTCCTTCAGGAATTGCGAGGTGACCGGACTCCAGCCGTCGCCGTCGACGCCGTGGCCGCCGGCGACCAGCCAGCCGCCCTGGTCGACCATCTGCGACAGCTGCGTGTTGGCGTCAACCAGCGCCTCCTCCAGCGTCGGGGCGTGGGCCAGGTCGAAGAACGCAAAGGCGTAGTTGCTTTCGCCGATATCGAGCTTGCGCACGGAGAAGTGCGTCCTGCTGGCAATCTCCAGGGCCTTCGGGGTGTAGTGGTGCCAGGGGAAGGCCATGGTCAGCGGACGCGTGCCGAGCTTCTGCTCGAGCAGCTTCTGCGCCTCGGTGATCTCGGTCTCCAGGACCTGGTCGGTCAGGGTCGGATCCGACATGTCGATGGTATGCGTCATCGAATGGTTGCCGACCTCATGGCCCTTGGCGATGATCCCCTGCCAGAACTCCCAGCTGGTCGTCGCCTCGACGGTCGTCGGCACGATGTAGAAGGTGGCGCGCAGCCCCGCCTCCTCGAAGATCGTGGCGATCCTGTCGCTTGTCCGGTAGCCGTCATCGAAGGTATAGGAGGCGGCCGCCTTCTTGCCCGACTTGTAGCGGGAGATGCCCACCTTGCTCAGGTCGAGGCACTTGTCGATGGTGGACTTGCATACTGGGTCGGGCACCGGGTCGGGAGGGGGTTCGTTGCCAGGACCCGAACCGCCGCCCGGATCCGAGCCATTCCCCGGATCGGATCCGTTGCCGGGATCCCCTCCCGGATTCCCGCCCGTATCCGGCTTGTCGTCACCGCCCTGGTCCGGGTTGGCGTTCCCGTCGGGCTGCTGCGACCCCTGGGATGGGGCGGGGTCCGGCGATGTCTGGGTGACGGGCGTGATCGTGCTTGGTTTGTCGCTGCCACCGCCGCCCCCGCCGCCGCACGCGGACAGGCTCGCGACCAACGCGATGATCAGACCATGAAGTAGGGGTTGGCGAGTGGGCATGCTGGTGCTCTGAAAGAAGATTGACTGGAAGATCCAAATGTAACGATGGGTTACAAGGGTGGATTTGACGCGCGCGATACTGCCGCCGGCCCACGATTGAGCGAGTGCAAGGGAAAGCGAAGGGAGGGCAATGCGCGGTGCAGTGGAAGCGTCGCGCCCGAAACCTGGTTGAAGTCCGGTTTTGCCTTGCGGAACTGAAATTCGGTGGAAGGCGGCCATGGGCGGCAACCAGGCTTGACGCTCGCTTGCAGGAAGGTCAATAATGAAACCGCGTTTTGCACAGAAGAACTGCGTTCGGTGCGAGGCGCATCGAAGACTGCACCGCCCGGACTGCTGCTTGACGCGCACTTCGGGCAGCCCCGGCGGCAAACCCTTGCAACATGGCGCGCGTCCGCAGACCCGGTCATGGGCGACGCCCCGTTGGGCGGCGACACCGGAGGCAGATCGTCCAGGCGGTTCTGCCCCCGGCTCGCGTCAGAAGCAGGCGAACCCGCCGCGCCGCGGCACCTGCATCACCGGCACCCACTTTCGTCAGAGGATCCATGAAGACAAGAATCACCGAGTTGTTTGGCATCCGGCATCCCATCATTCAGGGCGGCATGCACTACGTCGGCTACGCGCAGCTGGCGGCGGCGGTTTCCAATGCGGGCGGCCTCGGCATCATCACTGCCCTCACGCAACGTACCCCGGCGGCGCTGGCCGACGAGATCCGGCGCTGCCGGGAGATGACCGACAAGCCCTTCGGCGTGAACCTCACCTTCCTGCCGGCGGTGACGCCGCCCGACTACCCGGGCTATATCAAGGCCATCATCGAGGGCGGGGTGAAGGTCGTCGAGACGGCGGGCAACAATCCGCAGAAGTGGCTGCCTGCGCTGCAGGAGGCAGGCATCAAGGTGATTCACAAGTGCACGTCGGTGCGCCACGCATTGAAGGCGGAAGCGATCGGATGCGACGCGGTGAGCGTCGACGGGTTTGAATGCGGTGGGCATCCAGGCGAGGACGACGTGCCCAATTTCATCCTGCTGCCCCGCGCGGCGGAAGAACTGCGCATTCCCTTCGTCGCTTCCGGCGGCATGGCGGACGGCCGCTCGCTGGTGGCCGCGCTGGCGCTGGGCGCCGAGGGCATGAACATGGGCACGCGCTTCATCGCCACCAGGGAGGCCCCGGTGCATGAAAACGTCAAGCAGGCGATCGTCGCCGCAAGCGAGCTGGACACCCGCCTCGTCATGCGCCCGCTGCGCAATACCGAACGCGTGCTGGCCAACGCGGCGGTGGATCGGCTGCTGGAGAAGGAGCGCAGCCTTGGCGCCTCGCTCAGGTTCGAGGACATCGCCAACGAGGTTGCCGGGGTCTACCCGCGCATCATGAAGGATGGCGAGATGGATGCGGGCGCGTGGTCGTGCGGCATGGTCGCCGGCCTCATCCGGGACGTGCCGACGGTGCAGGAACTCGTCGATCGCATCATGGCGGAAGCCGAGGGCCTGATCCGCAGCCGGCTGGCCGCGGCGCTGGACGCCTGAGCCTCGCCTCGGATACGGACGCAGCGAGCCGCATGCGGCTGGCGCCACACAACCGCACAACAACTGGAGACATCATGCCGTTGCCGACTCTTGAAACTACCCTCTACAGCGTGGACCAGGGCATTGCCACCATCACGCTGAACCGGCCCGAGAAGCTCAATGCCTACAACGCGAAGATGCGGGAAGAGCTGATTGCGCTGTTCGACGAGACCGATGCGGACGACAACGTGCGCGTAGTGATCGTCACCGGCGCGGGACGCGCGTTCTGCGCCGGCGCCGACCTGTCGTCGGGCGGCGCGACCTTCGACCGCCAGGCCAACCCCGGCGACCTCTCGCGCGAATCGCTCAAGGTCGGCGACGTGTACCGTGACGGCGGCGGCACCAACACACTGCGCATCTACCAGAGCCTGAAGCCGGTCATCGGCGCCATCAACGGGCCGGCGGTCGGCATCGGCGCGACCATGCAGCTGCCCATGGACGTGCGCCTGGCGTCCACCGAGGCCCGGTTCGGCTTCGTCTTTGCCAGGCGGGGCATCACGCCGGAAGCCGCGTCGTCATGGTTCCTGCCGCGACTGGTCGGGATGCAGACCGCGCTCGAGTGGTGCATGACCGGCCGGGTCTTCGGTGCCGAGGAGGCGCTTGCCCGCGGGCTGGTGCGCTCGCTGCATGCACCCGATGCGCTGCTGCCCGCGGCGCAGGCCCTGGCGCGGGAAATCGCCGACAACACCGCGCCGGTCTCCGTCGCGCTGACCCGCCAGCTGCTGTGGCGCATGGCGGCGGCGCCGCATCCGATGCACGCCCATCGCATCGACAGCCGCTCGATCCAGGCCCGTGGCCAGTCCGATGACGCGCGCGAAGGCGTGACCGCCTTCCTGGAGAAGCGGCCGGCCGCGTTTCCCAACAAGGTCTCGTCCGACATGCCGCCGTTCTTCCCCTGGTGGGACGAACCGCCCTTCGAGTAAGCCTTCTTCAACCGCCTGCATAGCCGATGCCCATGTCCTTCGATACCCCTCTTTCCCTTTGCGGGCCCTTGCGGCAGCCGCGCCAGATGCTGGCCGACCAGGAGTACAGCGGCCACACTTCCATCCACGACGACGCCATGGCCGAGAAGCTGGGTTTCCGCGCCGGGCCGATCGAAGGGCCGACGCACTTCAGCCAGTTCGTTCCATTGCTGGCCCACCTGTGGGGCAATGCGTGGTTCGAACGCGGCTGCTTCTCCGCGCACTTCCAGAACATGGTGGTCGAGGGCGAGTCGGTACGGGCTTTCGTCGCGCTTCCCTCACCGGGGGCGAACCGCGCCAGGGCATGGGCGGAGAAAGCGGACGGCACGCCGGTACTGGAGGCCAGCGCCAGCCTCGGCCCGGATCATGGCGCGACGCTGCTGGAGGAACGCATGGCGCAGCTGCGCCCGCCGGAGAAGCTGGTGATCCTGTCCGATCTTCACGTCGGCATGACCGGCGCGGAGGAAGAGCGGGTGCGCATGGACGCCGACCAGCACATGGGCCGGCTCTATCCGTTCTCGCTCACAGAGAAACTTGCGCGCATCACAGAAGGTTCGCCGTGGTATGCGGACGCTGCGTCCTCGCCGTGGGGCCGGGCAATCATTCCCCTGGAGATGGTCAGCGTCCTCGCCGAGTACAGCAGCCCGAAGGCGGCATTCCCGGTGAAGCAGCCGGTGGTCGGCCTCTTTGCCGACCAGGAGATCCGGATGGTCGACGGGCCGCTGTTCGTTGGCGAGGACTACCTGGTCCGCCGCGAGATCGTGGCCCTGTCGGAAAGCAAGCGTACCGAATCCTACTGGGTACGGACCCGCATCTTCGACGCCGCCGGGCAACGGCTCAAGGCGGAGATGCTGCTCAACCATGCCACCCTCAAGCATTCCTACGCAGGCTACGAGACGGCGCGCGGCGGCGCCAAGTAACGCGCCCGCATGCATTGCTTTCGCGACGCATCGGTGACGGGCGCCGCTCTCCGGGTGCCGGCGGCAGAACCAAAGGATGGTTTGCCGATCAATACGACATCGGGCGCAACGGCCTGCACTTTGGAGAAGGGCAACATGGGAACGGATACCGGACAGACGCTGCAGTCGGTCGACCAGTCGGCGCTTGCCGACGAGATTGTTGCCGCGCTGGTGGCAGTGGTGGCGGATGCCTCCGCGCCCGAATCCGCAATCGGCGGACTGCGCAATAGCAGGGAGACGTCGCTGTCCCGGGAACAGCGCGCGGCCGCCGCCGCGCTCCAGGCCTACGGCGTCGAGTGCGCGACCGGCGTGCTTGCCGCGGGGCTCGAAACGGATGCGCAGGAACGCGCGGCGCGGCTGGGCGCGGCGCTGCAGGAGGACTCGGCCGAGGATGCGCTTGCCTTGCTGCGGTCGGATCCGGACGCGGGGGCCGAATTCAAGTCCAGGCTGTCCCTCGACATCGCCGCCAAGTGCGCGGAGATGATTGCCGCCGACATCGACCGCGACAAGACCGGCCATTTCGACATCCTCGACAAGGAGGACGCCGCCGTGTTCGAGGCGCGCCGCGAAGAACACCGGAAGCAGCGCAATGCGGCCGCGCGGGATTTCCTGGCATCGCTGCCGGCGCGCTATCCCGGCTTTGGGGCGGCGCTCTTCGCCGATATACGGCATGCGGTGCAGCGGCAGGTCGAGGAAGAGCACAAACGGCCGGACACGCACCGCGCAGTTGCATCGATGTTCGATGAGGCGCTGGCCGCCATGCCGGACGCGCAGCGCGATGCCGTGGCCCGCGCGCGTCCCAAGGGCAGCTGAAGCCGTCTCGCGCAGCAGGCCGGCAGCGCCTGCGGCCGTCCTTTCATTTCATCGCCGCGCGCCGCCGTCGTGCACCAGGCGCGGATCGATGCTCAGCCTCTCATACAGGAAATCATTCAGCGCCCTGATGCGCGCCACCCGTTTGACATCGGGGTGCGTCAGTATCCAGATCTGCGTGTCGAGCAGGGGCAGCGGCGGCGCCAGCTGCACCAGGTCCTCGTGCACGTCGGCCAGCGGGCACAGCAGCATCGCCACGCCCATCCCGCGCCGTGCGCATTCGACCATTCCGACCAGGCTGTCGATGCGGGCGCGGACGCGATCGGCCGGCACGTTCGCGGCCACCCAGCGATATTGTTCGAGGTGGGAGAGCGATTCATCCGGCGTGATCCAGACATGCCGTGCCCATGCCGTTCCCGCATCCTGCCGCGCGAGGTAGGCCCTCGATGCGTAGGGCGCGGTGCGGATCATGCCGACCCGACGGCCGATCAGGTTCTCCGGCGGACGGTTCGAACCGCGCACCGCGATGTCGGCTTCGCGCTTGCCCAGGTTGGAGAATGCGTTGTTCATCATCAGCTGCAGCTGCACGTGGGGATGACGCTCCTGGAATTCCTGCAGATACGGCATCAGCAGCGCGGAAAACACGGTGTCGGCCGCCGTCACGCGGATCGCGCCCCGGATCTCCAGGTCCAGCCCCATGACCTGCCGCGACGCCGCGTCGATCTGCTCCGGCAGGCCGGCGAGATGGGCGGCCAGCTCCTCCCCGGCCCCGGTGATCGCATAGCCGCCCGGCAGGCGCTCGAACAGCACCACGCCCATCTCCTGCTCCAGCCGCGCCAGGCGCCGCAGCACCGTCGTGTGGTTGACGCCGAGCGTCGCCGCCGCCGCACCGACGGAGCGCTTTGCGTGCACGGCAAGGAAGTACTGCAGATCGGTCCACTCCATGACGGCTCCGCTCGATTGTCCGGGGATAGTCCTGCAAATTTGCAGGATGCTTCTGCGCATTTTGCTAATTGTGCGGCGAAATTGCAATCCCTACCATGTCTTTACCGCAGCCCCCGGCGTACGGAGGTTGCGGCAGGAAGCGACGGCCCCGCCGCCGCACACATCTACTCAAGCAAAGGAGCATCGCCATGCAATCGTCTTTCCCGTCCCAGTCTTCCTCTCTCGCCGCTCTCGGCCTGCGCGTCGCGCTCGGCGCGATGTGGCTCTCGCATTCGGTCGTCCTGAAACTGTTCACCTTCGGCCTCGCCGGTTTCTCCGGCTGGATGGCGTCCCAGGGGTTGCCCGCCGTGCTCGCGCTGCCGATCGTGCTCGCCGAGGCCATCGGCGGCGTACTGATCCTCGTCGGTTTCCACGGCCGCTGGGTGTCGCTGGGGCTGCTCCCGGTACTCGCCGGCGCCACCTGGATCCATGCCGCGAACGGCTGGGTGTTTACGGCAACCGGCGGCGGCTGGGAGTACCCGGTATTCCTGATGGCCGCATCGGTCGTACACTTCCTGCTCGGCGACGGCGAGCTGGCCGTCAAGCCCGCGGTCGCCTGACGCACCGCCCACCAGCATCGAAAGGACAACCATGGAACAGCGCGTACATATCGTCGATGCCTTCGCCCGCGACGGCGGGGGCGGCAATCCCGCGGGGGTCGTGCTGCAGGCGGATCGCCTGAACAGCGCGCAGAAGCTGGCCATCGCGGCGCGTGTCGGCCTGTCGGAAACGGCTTTCGTGTCGCGCTCCGAGATCGCGACGGTGAAGCTCGAGTTCTTCACGCCGTCCCGCCAGATCGCCCATTGCGGCCATGCGACCATCGCCGCCTTCGGCTACCTCCAGCAGACCGGCGCCGTGGAGGGCGAACTGCTGACCAAGGAAACCATCGACGGCATCCGCCGCGTCGCGATCCGCGGCGGCCGTCCGTTCATGGAGCAGCTTGCCCCGACCTACACCGAGGCCCTGGCCTTCCCGCCGGCGGCCGGCGTCGATCGCATCGTCGGCAGCCTCGGCATCGACAGCGGCTGGCTGGCGACGCAACCGGTCGTCTGCAGCACCGGCAACCGCTTCCTGATCGTGCATCTCGACCGCGAGGCGCGGCTGGCGCAGCTCGCGCCCGACCAGGACGCGATCGCCGCCGTCAGCGAAGCGCTCGACCTGATCGGGTACTACGTTTTTGCCGAGAGCGGGGGCGAGGTCGCAGCGTCGGCGCGCATGTTCGCGCCGCGCTACGGCATCCCGGAGGAACCGGCGACCGGCATGGCGGCGGGCCCGTTGGCCTGCTACCTGTACGATCGGCTCGGCCTGCGCCGCCATGCCTTCCTGATCGGGCAGGGCGCGTACATGCAGCCGCCTTCGCCGTCGCGCATCATGGTCGACCTGCAGCTGGCGCAGCATCGGATCGCGAGCCTGTATGTCGGCGGCGAGGCGCGCCTGCGGAGGACGCTTGCCGTGGAAATCGCTCCCTGATCCGCATGACCGGCGGTCAGGTTGCCGCCCGTCGCCGGTCCGGCCGGCGGACCGGTGCAATGCCGGTGAACGGGAGCGACACCCGTCGCCACGCGCCGCACCCATTCGCCTGCGGACCGTGACGCAACGATGACGTCGAGGCCGGCTCCATGAACCCGCGCCATGAACGATGAGTCTAAAAAACATCATCATCTTTTCAGGCAAGAACCGTTCGTCATGAAAACCCTATCCGCCTGCCTCATTGCCTTCGGCCTGCTCACCGGGTGTGCGTACCGCCCGGCAGAAGTGCCTGTCAGCCTGCTTGGCCAGCCCATTCCCGTCACCGCGGCGCAAAAAACCATCGTCATCCATCCCGACACCCGCTCGGTCCGCGTCACCGGCGGCGACATGGTGCGTTTCGTGGTCGGCGACAAGTCTTTCAGCTGGGCATTCAATGTCGCCGCCGGCGTGCAGTCTGTCGACCTGGACCGGGTCGCGCCGCCGGGTACGCTCGACCATCCGGTTGTCGCCTACGTCGCCCCGGACCCGCGCTACATGGGCGGAGGAGACGGGCGCTCGCGCAGCCGTTGAGTGCTTCGATGTGCAGGAAGGGCGCCGCGTCGAGCGCAAACGGCTGGCGGAAGACCAGGGCAGGAGCGGATGAAAACGCGCAGGCTTCGCGCGCCAGGCTTGCGGCGGGACTGCCTGCCGGCGGTACCTTGCGGGACACGGCACGTGCCGCGGCCTGCATCCCCCGCTAGATCCGGGGCCGTGCCGCCGCCTGCGCACCATCAGCCGCAGAACCGCGCATTGAACCAGCGGGTAAGCATGGCGCGTTCGTAGGGCATGGGCTGGGTGTCCGACCGTGCTGCCGCGCTACCCGTCCACAGGTAGTTCATGTCGCTGACCTGTTGGCGCCCGGCGGCGACATCGGCACCGGAGCGCCGCAACGCGTAGGCGATATCGATGCGCGGCCAGTCGCTTTCGCGCATGACGCGCAGGTTCTGTCGTGACCATTGCTGCCTTCCGGCGAGGTCAATGTCGAGCACCCGGACCTCGAGGGCGGCGTCGCCGGAAAGGCAGCGCTGCCCAAGGTTCTGCAGATGGTCCTCGATAATGGCCAGCACCCGCGGTTCGGCGGCCTGGCCCGCGCCCAGGCTGGCGTCGGTGTACTGTGCGGGGTTCTCGAAATGCACGGAGACAGCGCTGCCGGCGGCTGCCGACGCGGCCAGCAGCGCGGTACCGGCCGCAATTTGGATGAAACGGGCGAATGAGAACGTCGGCATGTCGGTCTCCGGGAAAGACGGGCGCAGCGGCAGCGCGTCGCGGCCATGGCCGGCCCTCGCACTTGGACGCCGGGCAGGCCTGCGAATTCCGGAGACGCGAACGACTCGACGCGCCGGCGTCGGTGTCAATCCTTCTTCTCCCGGAATTCCACGTCGATGACGGTCTCTTCGGGGTTGTCCCGCCGCGCCGGCTGTCCCGGCTGCCCGGCCGATCCGAACAGTAATGCCATCGCCCGCGCGACGAACTTCCTCCGCGCCCACGGGGCGGCAAGCAGGAAGGCGGTGGCGAAACCAAGAAACAGCGTGGGCATCCACGCGCCCCGGTAGAGGAAATGCAGCAGGCAGAAGGCAAGCAGGGCAATCATCAGCGGCCGCCGGGCCGGCGAAGGCAGTATCCCGACGGTGCGGAATTTTCCCTGGCTGAAGTACGGCAGCCGGGCGAACAGCGCGCCAAGGAGAAGGCCCGCGGCAAAACGGCCGGTACCCAGGTAGTGGGAGACCGTCCCGACAACCAGGAAGCCAGCATAGGTGAGGGAGGCGGACAGGGCCACCAGCGCCACCAGCACAACGGCGACGGCGACCCTGGGCATGCGAACTGCGGCAGTGACGATCTGGCGGAGAATTTTCTGCTCCTGCTGACGACGGCTGTTGTCGATGCCCCATGTTAGTGGAAGTCGGGCGGTCCCGTGGCGGCGCGCGCCCGGTCCGGCCAGCCGCGCGGCGCCGGCGGGCGGCGGACAGCCGGATCGGTGCAGATATAATCGCTGTCATCTATCGATCAGAAAGACATTCCAGCCGTGCGCTTTTCCATCCTGCATCAATATCTGCTGCCCAAACTCGCCCTTACCCGGTTTGCCGGACGCCTCGCCAGCAGCCAGGGCGGCATGGCCCCTCACCTGATCCGCTGGTTCGCCCGCAAGTACGGCGTCAACATGGACGAGGCGCATGTTTCCGATCTTGCCAGCTATCGCAGCTTCAACGAGTTCTTCACCCGGGCGCTGCGCGAGGGCGCGCGACCGCTGGCGGACGCCGATTTTGTCTGCCCCGTCGATGGCGCCATCAGCCAGTTCGGCACCATCGAGCACGACCAGATCTTCCAGGCCAAGGGCCATCGCTACTCCACCGCCGCGCTGGTGGGCGGCGACGGCAAGCTGGCCGCCCTGTTCGACCACGGCAGCTTTGCGACCCTGTACCTGAGCCCGCGCGATTATCATCGCATTCACATGCCCTGCGATGCCCGGCTGATGCGGATGATCTACGTGCCGGGGGCGCTGTTCTCGGTCAACCCGGCGACCGCGCGCGGCGTGCCCGGACTGTTCGCCCGCAACGAGCGGGTGGTATGCGTGTTCGAGTCGGCATTCGGTCCTTTCGTTCTGGTGCTGGTGGGGGCGACGATCGTCGGCAGCATGCAGACCGTCTGGCATGGCGTCGTCAATGCCTCCCGTATCGGCAAGATCCGCGAATGGCACTATGACAAGGAGCAGATCCTCCTCAAGAAGGGCGAGGAGATGGGACGCTTCCTGCTCGGATCGACGGTCGTGATGCTGTTCCCGCGCGGCGTGCTGGAGTTCAATCCCGCCTGGACCGCCACTGCTGCGATCAAGATGGGCGAGGCGATGGGCCACAAGCCGACGCGCTAGCCGGCCGGGCCGCCGCGTCGCGACTGCGCACGTGCGAGGGAAAGTATCTGCATTCCGCATCGGGGCGGCCCGAAGCGACTTTCGGGAGGCTCATGTTTTCACATGTATTTGTCGGCGTCGGCGATTTTGAACGTGCATTCGCGTTCTACGCGCCGCTGATGGACGCGTTGGGCAGCACGCTGCGCTTCTGCGACCGCACGCGCCCCTGGGCCGGCTGGCAATCGCAGCCGGGACCGCGGCCCTTGTTCCTGATCGGCGCGCCATACGACCGGCAAGCGCATGTGCCGGGCAACGGTCAGATGACCGCGTTCCTGGCGCCCGACCGCGCAACGGTCGACAGGGTGTGGCACGCAGCGCTGGCGCGAGGCGGCACGCCGCAGGGCGCGCCGGGCCTGCGACCCGAATACCACGAGCACTACTACGCGGCCTATTTCAACGACCCTGACGGGAACAAGATCTGCGTGGTGTGCCACGACCCGGCCTAGCGTCAGCGTCCTTTCCGTCTGTTGCTCGCGCTACTCAAGAAGTAGCGAGTGAGCAGCATCCGGCGTCCTCCACGCATCCATCTCCGCACATCCTCCGGCGCAATTCCGGCCGACACCCGCCGCTATCAGGCGCGACCGAACGCTTGCCGGTACTCCCCGGGTGTCATCGCGGTCAGCGCCTTGAACATGCGCCGCATGCTCGCATCGCTGCTGAATCCCAGCGTCATGCTGATCGTGCTTGCCGGCGCGCTGGTGTGGATCAGGCGTTCGCTCACCTGGTTGAGCTTGATGCTGCGCACGTACTGGCCCACCGGCGTACCGGTAGCGGCGCTGACCTTTCTCGACAGGGTGCGTTCGGTCGTGTGCAGTTCGCCGGCGAGGCGGGCAACCGACAGATCGGCGGCGGGTATCCGCTCGACGACAGCGTGCAGTTTCTGGAGCAAACGGTTCGGCTCGGCGACGAGGCTCATCTCCTGGAACACGCGGTGGGTGCGCTCGGGACGCGGCAGAACCATCAGGCCTGTCAGCTCGCGGTAGGCGTCCACGCTGAGGTGCTTCTCGATGAGTGACTGTGCCAGCGGAAGATGGCCGCCGACACCGGACGCCGTCGCGGTACGGGCATTCCAGACGCTGGTACGTTCCGTCTGCCAGTCCGTGCGGGGGAATGCCTGCCGCATCAGGTCGGCCAGCCACCAGGTGATCGTCGCCGCCTGCCCCTGCAGCCGTCCCGATGCAGCGGCCAGGCCGACGCCCGTGCAATAGCTCCAGGTCATCACGTTCCTGGGCAGCCCTGCGAGTTCCGCTGCGAGCGGCCGGTTTCTTTCCAGTGCCGCCATGACCTGCTGCGGCGATTCGGCCCAGAAGCCCGGTATCAATACCGCCTGCAACGCGGCGGCCCGGATCGCCGCCGCCGCTTCCAATGACTGCCCGTGTGCACATGCGACGCGTCCCGGCCGCATCGCCACGAAGACCGGCTCGAAGAGGGCTGCGCCTGACCGGCGGTTCGCCGCATGCAGCAGGTCGGCAAAGGCGAACAGTCCCGACGGCATGCACGACGGGTAGAGCAGCAATCCGATGCGAAAAGGGCGCGCTGGAGCCATGGCAGGAATTGGATGGATTATGTCGTATGCCGCCATTCTATGTCCGCCGCCGCCGGCGCACAATGCGCCGGACATCGAGGAGAACCATCATGAAAATCACCCAGCTTCGCAATGCCACTGCCATCATCGACGTCGGCGACCACCGCATCCTCGTCGACCCGATGCTGGCGCCGAAACGGGCACTGCCACCGCTCAGGATGTTCGGCCGCCGGGAACGCAATCCGATCGTGGAACTGCCGGAGAACTCGGCCACCCTGCTCGCCGCCGTGACCGACTGCCTGATCACGCATTGCCAGAAAGGGCACTTCGACCATCTCGACCGCGCGGGGAAGCGCTGGCTGCGCAGCCACGCCATCGCGGTGCACTGCACGCCGCACGACGCCGCCTATCTCCGACAGCGGGGACTGAACGTCGTGCCGCTGGCGGCCGATCACCAGGAGCCGCATCCATTTCTCAACGGGCAGATCAGGACGGTGCCATGCGTGCATGGCACCGGGGCCGTCGGATTGTTCATGGAGCACGGCGTCGGTTACTTCATGCAGTTCCCGGGAGAGCCGAGCCTGTATGTTTCGGGCGATACCATCCTCACGCCCGCCGTGCGGCGCTTCGTCGAACAGCATCGGCCCGACGTCGCCCTGGTGCCTGCCGGCGGCGCCCGCTTCGATCTCGGACACGAGATCATCATGGGCGTGCACGACGTCATCGCGTTTGCACGCGCCTGCAGCGGCATCACGCTCGCCAATCACCTGGAGGCGCTGAGCCACTGCCCGGTGCAACGGACCGCCCTGGCGGCAGCGGCGGCATCGGCGGGACTGCACGGCCGCCTGCTGGTGCCGGCCGACGGCGAGACCCTCGAATTCACGGCCTGAGCAGCGGGCCGCCCCGGGTCGCCGCGGGCCGCGTCCGGACGCTACGAAGCGAGGGCTTCCAGCAGATGTTGCGCCCGCACCGGCTTGTACAGGCAACGGATGCCGCTGGCCTTGATCGAGGCGATGCGCTGCGGCGCGGTCTCGCCGGTGACGAGCAGGGTGCGCAGGTGCGGTGCGGCGCGGCGTACCGCCTCCAGGAAATCCAGGCCGCTCCGCTCGCCAGGCAGCCGGTAGTCCGCGATCACCGCCTCGAATGACGCCTGTCGCAGCAGCGCTTCCGCCTGCTCGAGGTCGCGTGCGGTGCTGACCTCGCAGCCATAGGCGGCCAGCAGGGTCGCCATTGCGCGCCGGCTGTCCGCCTCGTCGTCGACCACGAGGATATGCCGCGGCAGCGTGGCCGGAGCCGGCGGCGGCTGGCCGGGCCGGGTGCGCGCGTCTTCCCGTGGCGTGCCCGGGGCACTTCCCTGCGGCACCCAGACGTGAAAGCAGGTGCCGCGACGGGGGCGCGACTTCAGCGCAATCGGGTGCGCAAGCAGATCCGACAGCCGCCTGACAATGGAAAGGCCGATACCAAGCCCGACCGTGCGGTCGCGCTGCGGATTGCCGAGCTGATAGAACTCCTCGAACACCAGCTCATGCTGTTCGGCAGGGATGCCGATGCCGGTATCGATGACGTCGAAGCGGACCTGCCCCGGGCGGCCTGCCGCGGCCCCTGTCCGGGCGGCCACCAGCACGCCCCCGGTGCGCGTGTACTTGATCGCATTGTCGACCAGGTTGCCGAGCAATCGCTCGAGCAGCAGCGCGTCGCTGAGCACGACCAGGCTGCCCGGCGCGCGCAGGCGCAGCTGCAGCCCCTTCTCCTGCGCGCGGCCGGCGAAGGTGTTGTGCATGGACAGGAAAAGCGCGTGGACATGCAGGGCGCTGATGCGCGGCTGCACCGCGCCGCCGTCGAGGCGCGACACGTCGAGCATGGTCTCCAGCGAGTGGTTCAGGACCTGCACCGCCCGCGCGAGCTGCGTCACGGTTTCGGCGTGCGGCCCGACGAGGGAGGCGCGCTCCAGGGTCGCCGTGAACAGCGAGATCGCGTGCAGGGGCTGGCGCAGGTCATGGCTTGCGGACGCCAGGAAGCGGGTCTTCTCGCGACTGGCGTTCTCGAGCTGCTGTGCCAGGGCTTCCTTCTCGAAGCGGACGACCAGCGAATCCTCCAGCAGGTCCGCCTGCTGGTAGGTCCATGTCAGCGTCATCAGCAGGTACAACGTCAGGCAGAATGCCAGCAGCCAGCCGATCGGGCCGCCGAACCAGGCGCACGCCGTGATCATGCCGGACGCGGCCGGGATGGTGAAGGCGGCGATGATCTGCCGGTGTGTCGACACGATCGCCGAGCCGAGCGATACCGCGCCGATGATGAAGATGGACGTGAGCACCAGGTAGGCCGTGTCGCCGTGCGGATCGAGCATCCACGGTCCCAGTCCCCACATCGTGCCGAGCAGGAGGATGTCGACGACCCGTCCCCGGAACACCGGGGCGATTTCGCCGTCGGGCACCGGGCGATGACGCTCCAGTTTCCTCCGGCGCAGGTAGCAGCCGATGCTCGCCGCGTAAAAGGCCAGGACCCAGACGATGGTCATCCACGATGGCCAGCGCATGTGGAAGAGCAGCGCGAGCGGCGTGGCAAACGGGAGCGGGGACAGGATGCGGAGCGGCCCGGTCTTTTCCAGGAGAAGCTCCAGCTGAACGCGCTGGACGGCGAGCGGCACAAGCCTGGCTTGTGCGCCCGGCCGGAAGAGCAGGAGCTGCATGCCTGCGTCGAGGAGCCTGCGCCCCGGTCCGGCATGCAAGGCATCGGTGTCCTGGCTGGCTGCGCCGAGACGGCTTTCCGTCGCCAGGATGCGCTCGCTTTCGACCTGCCTGCCGGCGTCGGTCCGGCTGCTCTGCACGCGGTCCATGGATCAGGCGACGCCGCGGGCGCGGACGCGGCGGAACGACGCCATCGTCATCCGGTGCTGCCATCTCCCCGGTCCGGCTGCCTGCGGCGCCGGCGCTTGCGCGCAACACGGTCCGTCGCCGCAGCCTGCCCGCGGGCGGGCAGGGATGCAACGCCGACGGCGACAGCCGGCACTTTGAAAAAGAGGGAACGCGACCGTCTGCAGCTTCGCCATGGAGCCCTGCTCAGGGAGTTGAAGTAAGGCGCCGCGGATGTCGGGCCCGACGAAGCGGGGCCGATGCCCGGGCGCAAGGCGGAGTATAGCGTTGCCGCCACGCGGCGTCGATGTAACGGCGGTCATATGCTTCTTGCGGCATGCCGGTGGGGGATGCCGCGACCCGGTCCGCACTGCCGGCAGCCACGTCGCTTCAGCGGGGCAGTTCCTGCGCCCGCAGAAACGTTTCCAGTGCAGCGATGAACCTGCCCGGACGGTCGACATGCGGCAGATGCCCGCAAGACGACATCCGGACCACCCGGCCCTGCGCAGGCGTGCCGCCGCCGCGTCGGCTTGCCAGTATGGAAGCACCAGGGCGCTGTGGCCCCGTACGACCAGCGCGGGCATGTCCAGCCGGCGCAACTCGTCCAGCAATACCGCGCGTTGCCAGTTGGCGTCGGCCTGCCCGCGCATGCAGGCGAGTACGGCGCCCTCAAGACGGACCGGTGTACGTGCAAGCCTTTTGACGTTGGCCACCCATGGCGGCGGCACAAGCAAGGGATGGTTGAAGGAAAGGGAAGTCCATGCCCCGCTGCGCGGGGTTCGACGGCGTGCGGCTTCACTTGCGCTGGTCGTATCGGAGCCGTCTCGCGGCAGGGCCGGCAATGGACGAGACGATTCCTTTCGTCGTGTCTTGCGGTAGGGATTGGCGATGCGCAAGCCCGAAAGTTCGGCGGGCGCGCCACGGCATGTATGCATCTTTTCCGGCCGTGCACTGTCCATCGGCCTGGGGACCGATGCCGGTCCTGCGCCTTGAAAAGGAGACGGACATGCAGAGCAACGAAACGAACAAGCTGGACAAGCCGGACAAGCAGCAGGGCGGGGCCGCCGCCGTGGGTGGCGGTGCGCCTGCTTCCGTCAGTACCGCCATCTCATCCGGACGCCCGCTCGACGATGCGGGCGGGGCAGGGCTCGGACGGCCCGCCGGAGAGGGAGACAGGCCTGCGGTGACACAACCGCCCGAGAAACGCGCGCCGGATCCGCAGGACCGGCGTGGCGACGCCTGAGTTTTCAAGGGTTTCCGTCTGCTCGCTTGCCGTGGATGCCGGCGCTGCGATCGGCTGCGCAGCGGCAGAGTGGGCCTTCGATGCGCGTGGCTGCAGGTATCCCGCTGCCGTCCTGGCGATCGCGAGTGCATGCGGTAACGGTGGAGAGCACCAGGAGCGCGCCCCGCCACGCGTGTCTGCGTGACCGGCTTTACCGGGACGCGCCACCACCCGGGACCGCCGCCCGCGCCGTGCCACAGCCTCGTTAAGGCCTTGCGGATCTGGGCCACGCGAATCCCGCGCGGCGGCGATCGTGACGCGTCCTTCCTTCCGTCGTTCTACGCCGCAGCGCGTGCGTCTCTGTCCGACCTGTCGCGCGCGGCGCTACGGATCTTCATGATCTCGCCCACGAGCATCTGGGTGTCGAAACGTCCCGCGCACACCTGACACGCGGTATATGGCTCGCCGGGGACGAGGCCGACGCCGCAGCAACGCGGCAAACCGCTTTCGTCGAAAGTCAATGCCATGATTCCTCCCTGTTCTTCATCGATGATCTTGCTTGCCTGTCCGCGTTGTCCCGCATGCGGCCCGGCAGGTGCTTGAACTTACGCCTGAAACATTAGGTGAAGCTTAAGGGCGGACAAGCGCGTGGTGGCGCCCGGGCTGCCTGGCCGGTGACAGGGATGGGCGCGCGCCGCAGCAGGTGGCCTGAAGGTGCTTGCTGTGCCGGCTTAAGTTTGTTCTAAGAAAAAATCGGTAGAGTGCGAGCCCTTCGGGACCTTGAACGGTCTTTGCCACGCGTGGGGAAGGAGGGCGCCGGTGCGAACCGCATCGCGCGGATATCCCGCCATGGGCCCGAACACGACGCGCGGGATTTCACCGCCAGTGGACGATGCCGGGCTCCCCGGCATCGCGCACCTTGATTGCAACCGACAGCGCACCGGCGCACGCCGAAGTGAAGGACGACATGCGGCGGCAGTCCGCTGCCAGGTCCGACCCGAGGCGGCTGCGCCGCAGCGCCGACTGATCCAGGAAGAGCATTGAACTATCCAGAATTCCTAAGCTACGACATCGCGCTGGCCGCCTGCGCCGCGCTGGCCGTCCTCATCACGCTATTGCTGCTCAAGGCGTTTGCGCTGCGCCATCTGCAGAGGCTGGCGGACAGCGGACGCCTGCACATCCTGCGCTATGCCGAACAGGTCGTGAGCAGCACCCGGCTGCCCTTCTTCACCGGCGTCGCTCTGCTTGCAGGCGTCAGCCAGATCAAGCTGTCGCCGATGCAGGACCGATGGATCAACTACGCGTGGGTCGTCATCCTGGTGTCGCAGATCGCGCTGTGGGGCAGCCGCATCATCTCCGTGGCCATTGGCAACGCGGTGGCGCGGCAGCGCACCGCCGATCCCGCCACGGCGACGCACCTGCTGCTGGCCGGACTGGCGGGGCGCATCCTGCTCTGGTCGACCGCCGCGCTCGTCATGCTCGACAACCTGGGATTCAACATCACGACATTGATGGCGAGCCTCGGCATTGGCGGCATCGCCGTTGCCCTCGCGGTGCAGAACATACTCGGCGATGTCTTCTCATCCGTATCCATCGCACTCGACAAGCCTTTCGTCATCGGCGACTTCATCATCGTCGACAACTACATGGGCACGGTCGAGCATGTCGGGCTCAAGACCACGCGCCTGCGCAGCCTCAGCGGCGAGCAGATCGTTTTTTCCAATGCCGAGCTGCTGAAGTGCCGCATTCGCAACTACCGGCGCATGCAGGAAAGGCGGGTGGTGTTCGAGTTCGGCATCGCTTACGAGACCCCGCAGCAGGAAGTCGAGCGGCTGCCGCAAACCCTGATGGAGATCGTCTCGGCCGACTATCTGCAGACCCGCTTCGACAGGGCGCATTTCAAGGGCTACGGCGAGAGCGGCCTGATGTTCGAAGTCGTCTACCACGTCCTCGATGCCGACTACAACGTCTACATGGACATTCAGCAGGAGATCAACCTGGCGCTGCTCACCGTGCTCCGCGAGCGCAACGTCTCCTTCGCCTACCCGCGACGGATGGTGCATGTCACCCACCTCGCGGAACCGCAGGAGAGCGCGGGGCAGGCCGGCAAGCTGGCGGCCTGAAGGGCATGCGGATGACATCCGTAGGAGGGAAGCACATGACGCCGCGGTGGACCCGCCTGTCGTTCCGGTTCGTCGCGCCGCTCGCGCTGGTGCTCGCCCTCGGCGCCTATGTCGTGGTGCCCTTGCTCGACAACCTGACCCTGCGGTGGTTCGTGCGCGATCTCGACATCCGCTCCCGGCTGCTTGCCAGCGCACTGGAGGAGCCCCTGCTCGATCGCGTGGCCGCGGGCTCCCGGAAAAGAATCGACGACCTGTTCGCCAGGGCCGTCAAGGACGAGCGCCTCTACGCGATGGCGTACTGCAACCTGAACGACCGTCCGCAGTACGCCACCTCCACCTGGCCGGCAACCCTGGGCTGCACGTCGGGTTCCGATGACACGGGCACGGGCGACGCGCTGGTGCGACTGCCGCAGGGCCCGGTCCATGTCGCCCGCAGCGACCTGGTGCGGGACGGCGAACGACTGGGCAAGCTGGTGCTGGTGCACGACATGAGTTTCATCGAGCGGCGCAGCGCCGACACGAAGAAATACGTGATCGCCTTCTTTGTCCTGCTTGGCGCCGTGGTCGCGCTGACCACGGTCGTGGTCGCCCATCTCAGCTGGCGCGGCTGGATCAGTGGCGTCAGGGGACTGCTGCGCGGCGAGCTCCTGCCGTCCTCCGATTCCCGCCCCCCGCCCGAGGTCAGTCCGCTGGTCGGCGATCTCCGGGCATTGCTGCAGGCATACCGGCGCGAGCGCCGCGACAGCGGCGACGTCTCCCAGGCGTGGACCGCCGGGCGCCTGCGCGCGCTGCTGCGCGGCGAGCTTGCCGGCGACGAAGTGCTCGTCGTCTCGAATCGCGAACCCTACATCCACCGCGAGACCGCTGCCGGCATCGAGGTCAGCCGGCCGGCCAGCGGCCTGGTGACGGCGGTCGAGGCGGTGATGCGCGCCTGTTCCGGCACCTGGATTGCACACGGCAGCGGCAACGCGGACCACAAGGTGGTTGACCGGAACGGCCGGGTGCAGGTCCCGCCAGGCGACCCGGAATACACCTTGCGGCGCGTGTGGCTGTCGAAGGAGGAAGAGCAGGGCTACTACTACGGGTTCGCCAACGAAGGCCTGTGGCCGCTCTGCCATATCGCGCACGTCCGGCCGGTCTTCCGGTCGTCGGACTGGGAGCAGTACGTCCGGGTCAACCAGCGGTTCGCCGACGCGGTGGTCGCGGAGGCTCGCACCGACGACCCCGTCATCCTCGTGCAGGACTATCACTTCGCGCTGCTGCCGAAGATGGTGCGGGACGTGCTGCCGCGCGCCACCATCATCACGTTCTGGCACATACCCTGGCCCAATCCGGAATCGTTCGGCATCTGCCCCTGGCGCGAGGAGATCCTGGCCGGCATGCTGGGAAGCACCATCCTTGGCTTCCATACGCCGTTCCACCGGAAGAATTTCCTGGAGACCGTGGACCGCTATCTCGAAACCCGCATCGAGACGGAAGCCTCGACCATTTCCCACGGCGGGAAGCTGACGCAGGTAGAGGACTACCCGATCTCGATCGCCTGGCCGGAGGACGATGCCGGCGAAGGAAGCCGGACCGACTGCCGCGCAGCAGTACGCAAGGAGCTGGCGCTGCCCGCCGATCACCTCCTCGGCATCGGCGTGGACCGCATGGATTACACCAAGGGAATTCTCGAGCGCTTCCAGGCGGTCGAGCGCTTGCTTGAACTGCATCCCGACATGATCGGCCGGTTTACCTTCGTGCAGGTCGCTGCGCCGACACGGTCCTCGCTGGAGGAGTACCAGGGATTCGAGGCGCGCCTGCGGGGGCTCGTGTCCAGGATCAACCAGCGCTTCGGGAAAGGCGACTATGTGCCGATCGTGCTCAAGGCGGAGCATCACGAACACCATCAGCTGGACCGCTATTACCGCGCGGCGGACGTGTGCATGGTGACGAGCCTGCACGATGGCATGAACCTGGTGGCGAAGGAATTCGTCGCCGCCCGGAACGACGAACAGGGCGTGCTCGTGCTGAGCCAGTTCACCGGGGCTGCCCGCGAACTGCACGAGGCGCTGATCGTCAATCCCTATCATGTCGAACAGGGCGCCGCGGCGCTGCGCCAGGCGCTGACCATGCCATGCGCGGAGCAGCGGGAACGGATGCGCAGCATGCGCGCGCTGGTCAGGGACTTCAACGTCTACCGGTGGGCGGCCGCATGCTCCTGGATGCCGCGCGGCTGCGCCGGCGCGAACGCGTCATGCAGCGCATCGATTCGCATCAGCGGGCGCCTTTGCGCCGGGCGGGGTGAGCATGGCGAGACCCTTTTTCATGGATGGCATCGACAGGCTGCGCGAACTCGCGAAACCGGGGACGCTCTGCGCCTTCGATTTCGACGGCACGCTCGCACCGATCGCCGACGACCCGACGCTGGCCTGCATCCCGTCGCCGGTCCTTCGCCGCCTGGCCGCGCTCGGCGAGTGCGCCCCGGTCGCCGTCATCACCGGGCGCTCGGTCGAGGATATCGGCCTGCGCCTCGATTTCTTCCCCGACTTCGTGGTCGGCAATCACGGCGCCGAAGGGATACCGGGCCAGGAGCAGCATGCGAATCGCCACGCCGCCCAGTGCGCCGGCTGGCGCGTATCGCTGCAGCGGGCGCTGGATGACGGCGGCTGGGGTTCGGGGATCTGGATAGAGGACAAGACCTACAGCCTGTCCGTGCATTTCCGGCATGCCGATGATCCGGTGGCGACCGGGAAGGGGCTGCGCCGGCTGCTCCTGTCGGTGGTGCCGGAGGCCAAGGTGGTCGGCGGGAAGTGCGTCCTGAATATCCTGCCGGCCGACGCGCCGGACAAGGGGACGGCCCTGACCGCGCTGCGCGGCATCACCGCGGCGCCATCCGCCATCTACGTCGGCGACGACCTCACCGATGAATCGGTGTTCGGCCTGCCGCACGCCGACCTCCTGGGCGTACGCATCGAAGACGATCCGGCGACCGCCGCCGAGTTCTACCTGCAGGACCCCGCGGGGATCATCGGCTTCCTGGATGTGCTGATCGAGATACTCGGCGACGTGCGCGAACGGCGAAAAATTGAAGAACGTGTATGAAATCTGAAGAGATACCGGACCTTGTACAACGCTTCGTGCTGACGTCCATACCATCGGTTCCGTTTCTCGAGGCGCTGCTGCTGCTGCAGGCCGCGGAGAACGAACCGTGGGACGCCGGCAGGCTGGCGCGCCGCCTCTACCTGGCAGAACGCGCCGCCGCCGCGCTCCTGGTGCAGCTCAACGAGGCGGGATTCGCCGCGGAAGCCGCAACAGGCGTCTTTCACTATGCGCCGCGCTCCGACGAAATCCGGGGACTGGTGGCATCGGTGCGGGAGGCCTACGCGCGCAACCTCGTCGGCGTGACCAATCTCATCCACGCGAAGACAAGCAAGAAGGCGCAGCATTTCTCGGATGCCTTCAAGCTGCGGAAGGATTCCTGACATGGCCCCATTCATCCATGCGTTGTGCGCACTGACCTCCCTGCTGTGCGCCGTCCTGCTCCTGCGCACCTACGCGGCATCGGGATACCGGCTCCTGCTGTGGAGCGGCCTGACCTTCTCCATCCTGTCCGTGAACAACATGCTGGTCATCGTCGACCGCTTCGTCTTCCCGGACAACGACCTGACCACCTGGCGGCTGGCGTGCGCCCTGATCGCCCTGGTACCGATACTGCACGGCCTGATCTGGGAGGAAGACTGATGAATGACATACTGGTCGGCGCCATCGCAACGGCGTCGTTTATCGTCGCGCTGTTCTTCTTCCGTTTCTGGAGCAGCACGCGCGACCGCCTGTTCCTGTGCTTCTCGCTGGCCTTCTTCATCGAAGGCGCCAATCGGCTCCTGCTGGGCAACCCCGTGCATGGCGACGCCGGCGGTGAAGACCACGTGGTCTATCTGCTTCGCCTCGCATCCTACGCGCTGATCCTGGTGGGGATCTGGTTGAAGAACCGGGCGCCGGCTAGGAAAGGCGAGTAGGTTCGCAGCGCGCGCATGCGCCCGACCGGACCAGGCATGTCACAGTATGCGGGAACGCATGCGGCGCGCCTGACGTACACTTCCCGGCGGCGTCCCCAGCCGGCCGGCGTCGCCGCGCATTGGGCGCGGCGGACCCGCCGACCGTTCCCATCTGTCCTTCTGCGCCATTGTCGCGGCAGGCCGCAGCCTGCCGATGTTCGGAATAATCTTCTTTTTCTCCTTGGCCACGCCGTGCTTTGTTCGGCGAAAACGGCATGTTGTTCTTCCATTCCGGGTGTTGGTGGTGCTGCCAATAAGCAAATGAGAAATGCTTAGTTCCGTTGTGGCGCTTCTGTCATTACCCTTGCACGCTTCTGCATTTTCCGGCCGCAACGGGCGCAAGCCGCCGACCGAACAGCAACGTGATCCACATCGAACACCTCAACAAGGACTACCGCGTCGCGGGCCGGTCGGTCCGCGCGCTGCGCGACATCAACCTGCATATGCCGCGCGGGAAGATCTTCGGCATCATCGGCCGCTCCGGCGCCGGCAAGAGCACGCTGCTGCGCACGCTGAACCTGCTTGAACGGCCCACCAGCGGCGCGATCCGGATCGAGGGCAACGACATCACGACGCTCGACAAGCCCGGGCTCGACCGCCTGCGCCAGCGCATCGGCATGGTGTTCCAGAACTTCAACGTGCTTTACGCCAAGACCGTCGCCGACAACATCGCGTTTCCGCTCAGGCTCGCCGGCGGCTACAGCCGCGCGCAGCGCGCGCACCGCGTGGACGAGTTGCTGGACCTGGTGGGATTGCGCGAGCACCGGGACAAGTTTCCCGCACAGCTTTCCGGCGGACAGAAACAGCGCGTCGGCATTGCCCGCGCCATTGCCCACGCCCCGCAGGTGCTGCTGTGCGACGAGGCGACCTCTGCGCTCGATCCGGAAACCACGCAGTCGATACTGGCCCTGCTGGCCGACATCAACGCCCGCCTCGGCATCACGATCGTGCTGATCACCCACGAGATGGAGGTGATCCGCAGCATCTGCGACCACGTCGCCGTGATCGAGGGCGGCGAGATCGTGGAGTCCGGGCCGGTCGCCGAGGTATTCCTGCATCCGCGGCACCCGGCGACGCGCAGCCTGGTGGCCGAGACCACGCACGACCACGGCAGCCTGGCAGCCCTGCCCGCCGATGGCGCCACCAGGGTGCGGCTCACCTATACCGGCGACGCGGTGCACCAGCCCATCCTCACTCGCGTCGCGGCGCATTGCGGGGCCGGCATCACCATCCTGCAAGGTTCGGTATCGCGCATCAAGGACACGCCGTACGGCCAGCTGCTGGTCGAGATCGGCGGCAACGACGCGGAGGCGGCGCAGGCGCTCGCGCTGCTGCGCGGGCTGGACGTGCAGTGCGAGGTGGTGCGCTGATGGATTTCTCCAACATCGACTGGTTCGACATCGGGCAGGCCACCCTCGACACCCTGACCATGACCGGCGTTTCGCTGGCATTCACCGTGCTGCTCGGCCTGCCGCTCGGCGTGCTGCTGTTCCTCACGGGACGCGGCCAGCTGCTGGAGCAGCGCGGCCTCTACGCGGTGCTGTCGCTGGCCGTCAATGTGCTGCGTTCGCTGCCGTTCATCATCCTGCTGATCGTGATGATCCCGGTGACCGTGGTCCTGGTCGGCACCTCGCTCGGCGTCGAGGGCACGATCCCTCCGCTGGTCGCGGCCACCACGCCGTTCTTCGCCCGACTGGTCGAGAACGTGCTGCGCGAAGTCGACCGCGGCGTGATCGAGGCCTGCCAGGCGATGGGTGCGAAGACGCACCAGATCGTCATCCATGCCTTGCTGCCGGAAGCGCTGCCGGGACTGCTCGCGGCCGGCACCGTCACCACCATCGCCCTGGTCTCGTATGCCGCGATGTCGGGCGTGGTGGGTGGCGGCGGCCTCGGCGACCTTGCCCTTCGCTACGGCTACCAGCGCTTCCAGACCGACGTGATGCTCGTCACGGTCGCCATCCTTGTCGTACTTGTCCAGTTGCTGCAGTTCTGCGGCGACCGGCTGGTGCGCCGTTTTACACGCAAATGATTTTTCAAGAAGGAGTTTTTATGCGCTTCAAGTTTGCCCTGCTGTTCGCCACTTCCCTGCACTTGCTGCAGCCGCTTGCCGCCCATGCGGCCGACAAGCTCGCGATTGCCGCCACCCCCGTGCCGCATGCCGAGATCCTGGAATTCGTCAAGCCGACACTCGCCAAGCAGGGTGTCGACCTGCAGGTGAAGGTGTTCACCGACTATGTGCAACCCGCGGTGCAGGTCAATGAAAAGCGCCTGGACGGCAACTTCTTCCTGCACCAGCCCTACCTCGACGAGTTCAAGAAGGGCCACAAGAACGATATCGAAGTCCCGGTCGCGAAGGTCCACGTCGAGCCGTTCGCCGGCTATTCGCTGAAGCACAAGAAGCTTGCGGATATCCCGGCGGGCGCCACCGTCGCCATCCCCAACGATCCGTCGAACTCCGGCCGCGCATTGCTGCTGCTGGAACGCCAGGGCCTGCTCAAGCTGAAGGATTCGACCAATGTGTCGGCTACCCGCAGGGACATCGTCTCGAACCCGAAGAACCTCAAGATCCGCGAACTGGAGGCAGCCACGCTGCCGCGCGTGCTGAACCAGGTGGACCTGGCGCTGATCAACACCAACTATGCACTCGAGGCGAAGCTCAATCCGGTCAAGGACTCGCTCTTCATCGAAGACGGCAAGTCGCCGTATGCGAACCTGCTGGTCGCGCGGGAAGACAACAAGGACAGTCCCGCCATCAAGAAGCTGGCTGCCGCCCTCAACTCGCCGGAAGTGAAGAAGTTCATCGAAGAGAAGTACAAGGGCGCGGTGGTGCCGGCGTTCTGAGCGTCACCCGCAGATGCCGGCGCCGCTGCCGCGGTGCCGGCTATGCAAGGCGGCATCCCCTGCCGGACATGACGTTGCCGCCCACCATGTTGCCCGACTGGCAGGGGAAGTTCTTCGCGATCTGTCCAGGATCAGCATTCCCGGTAGCGACGCATGCACAATGCCTGTCCCACGGGTGCCTGTGCCATGCATGCGCATGTACCGCAGGTGTGAAGGCGCGCATCACTCGCCAGCGCATGGTCGGAAGTATCGCCCGACACAGTGCTGCGGGCATAGCAGCCGGCGTAACGACCGGCCGCCCGTGGCCTTCAGCCACTGCGGCCAGCGGGAAAGGCACCGTGCGCTGCCGGGATCGGACAAGCGGCATGCGCGCGTCCGTGCGGATCGCGTTGCATGAAACATTCCGGTACCGCATTGGCCGGCAATGACCGGGGAACGTCAATCCGGCAGCGCGGGCGCGCGCCAGTAGAAGTACTGCGTCGCGGTGCCGTCATCGTTCGACGCGAGCGCGCCGCGCTGCATGCCGGCCTTCGTCAGCACCCGTTGCGAAGCGAGGTTTTGGGGGGCGGTGGTTGCCATCACTTCCGCCAGCCCGTGGCGCGCGAAGGCATGCTGCAACAGGCCGACGACTGCTTCCGTTGCCAGTCCCTTACCCCAGTAGTCGCGCAGGAACGCATACTTCACCTCCGGCTGCGGCTGGCCGGCCGGGTGGACGATGCCGGCGAAGCCGACGACCGCACCGGTCTCCTTCAGCACCAGCGCGTACATGCCGTAGCCCCGCGTTGCGTAGTTCGCGAAGGTGACCTCAAGCCATTGCAGGCCCTCCGCGCGCGTCAGGGCGCGTCCTTCTCCGACCCAGCGCATCGCGTCGTGATCGCCGTAGACAGACATCAGGGCAGCAAGGTCGTTTCTTTGCCAGTGGCGCGCGACGAGCCGCGCCGTATGGAAGACCGGCGCCGGCTTGGCGGTAGCAGGCGATCCCCTCATCTGCCCTTCACGCGCGCTTGCTGCCAGTCATGGCAATCCACTGCCCGAACGATTGCATGAACTTCTGCAGGAAGTCGCGGGTTCCCGCGTTGCTGAGCGCGCCCTGTTCATCGAACATCGACCCGATGCCGCCGATGTAGGCTTCCGGCGTCGGCATGGTGCGCACGCCCAGGCAGGACAGCGATTGCCGCAGATGATGATTGGCGCCGAAACCGCCCAGTGCGCCGGGCGAGGAACTGATCACCGCGGCGGGCTTGCCGGTCAGGGCACTCTTGCCGTATGGGCGGGACAGGACGTCGACCGCGTTCTTCAGCACGGCCGGCACCGAGCGGTTGTATTCAGGGGTCAGGAACAGGACGGCGTCGGCGGCCGCGATACGCTCCCGCAACGCCTGCCAGGTGGCAGGCGGCGTTTCCTCCAGTTCCTCGTTGTAGTAAGGCAGGTCGCCGATTTCAGCGATGCGCAGCGCCAGCGAGGGCGAAGCCAGCTCGCCCAGGGCGCCTGCGAGCAGGCGGTTGAAGGATTTCTTGCGCAGGCTGCCGACAAGAACGGCAACGTCGATTGTTTTATCCATGGTGCTTTTGCCTTTGTGTTGAATGAAGCCCGGTGACCGGCAGCGGTGCGGCGCCTGTCGCGCCGTGCATGCAATTCCCGTTCCGGTGCGGCGTCAGCCTGCGGCGATACGCCGCAATTGTTCCAGGGTCGCGGCAGCGACCGGGATGCCTTGCGCCTCGGCTTCCGCCGCCAACGCCTGGCGCCGGGCGCCGGGCAGTCGCACGCCTTCGTCGGCCAGCATGGCTTCCAGCAGTGCCTCCAGCCGCGCGTGATAGGTCGCCGTGCCGGCCAGCGCGCCGGGGTCGATGGCGATGAAGGCCTGGCCGAGGCGGGGCCGGTTGCCGGCGTCGACAAAGAAAGAGTCCGCTTCGGCGCCGAAACTGGCGCCGGTGAGCGACGTCACCATCAGCTCGACGATGAGCGCCAGCATTGCCCCCTTGTTGCCGCCCGCCGGCAACATCGATCCCTGCAACGCGGCCTGCGCGTCGGTGGTCGGCCGGCCGTCCTTGTCGAGCGCCCAGCCGGCCGGAATCGGCTTGCCTTGCTGCGCCGCGACCATGATCTTGCCGCGGGCGACTTCCGACAGCGACAGGTCGATCATCAGCGGCGCCGCATTCTGCCGGGGAAAGCAGGCGGCGATCGGATTGGTGCCGAAGATGGGCCGCTTGCCGCCGGCAAAAGGCATGGCGGCCGGCGAGTTGCCCATCGCAAGGCCGACCATGCCGGCTGCGGCGACGGCTTCCAGGTGGTAGGCAGCCGCGCCGAAATGGTGGCTGTTGGTAATGGCGGCAATCGCGATCCCGGCGTGGCGGGCGCGGGCGATGGCTTCGTCCACGCCCAGTTCGCATGCCGGGAAGGCAAAACCGTCAGCGGCGTCCACCAGCACCGCTGCCGGGCGTTGCGCCACCAGCGCGGGCACGGCCTTGCCGTCCACCCGCCCATGCCGAAGGTGCGCCGCGTACATCTGCACCCGGGAGGTGCCGTGCGAGGCCAGGCCTTGCGTGTCCGCCGCCACCAGCGCCCGGGCAGTCGCCGCGGCCTGCAGGGGTGAAGCGCCGCTGGCGACAAGGGCGCGCTCGGCAAGCTGGTACAAGTCCTTTGGGGGAATGGTCGTCGGGGTCGGCGTGGAGGTCATTCGGTCAGCGATGTTGGAAGCGGGAAGCGGGTTGAAGCCGTGCGCATGCGCACCGACGCCATGTTAGCCAAATTTCCAGTTTCGCGCGGGCGCGGCGCAAGGGATGCTGCCCGGCCCGGTTTCGCCGGGCTCGACGTGCAGCAGCGGCCGTGGCGGGAGGGATGCCGGCATGCAAAACGGGCTGTCTTCATCCCGGGAATTGCAGTGGACGCCTGCGGTCTACCCTGCTGGCAGGCCATTTTTCAAGGAGGGGAAAATGTTGCATAGTCTGAAGACGCTGGACGGCTTCGTGATCGGCGCACGGGATGGCAACCTGGGCCGCGTGAAGGACATCTACTTCGACGACAGCCACTGGACCGTACGTTTCCTTGAGGTGGATACAGGCGGCCTGATGGGCGGCAGGCGGGTCCTCATCTCGCCGCACGCCGTCATTGCGGTCGATTGGGAAGGCGCGGAAGTCACCGTCGACCTGACGCGCCAGCAGGTGCATGACAGCCCGGGCATCGACAGCGCGGTGCCGGTGGCGCGCCAGCATGAAGCCGCGATTTTCAACTACTACGGCTATCCCTACTACTGGACCGGTCCCTTCATCTGGGGCTATACCGCCGTGCCCACGATGGAGATCGCGACCGCCCGGCCGCCGGTCATGCTGCAGGACGATGCGCAGGACCAGGCGCAGGAGGATCTGCCGGAACAAGCCGCGGACGGCGTTGCCGCCGCCGACCCCCATCTGCGCAGCAAGGACGAGGTGGTCGGGTACGGGATACAGGCGGCCGACGACTACTTCGGTCGCGTCGCGGATTTCCTGATCGACGAGCAGACTTGGTCCATCCGCCTGATCGTGGTCGATACGAAGAGCTGGTGGCCCGGCGGAAAGGTGCTGGTCTCGCCGGCAAGGGTGAAGGAAGTGAGCTGGGAGGAGCGCAGCCTGGTACTCGATCTCACCCGCGACCAGGTCGAGCACAGTCCGGAATACGATCCGGCACACCCGCCGGCGGAGGACGACTTCCAGGAGATCTACCGCGGCGCCGGCCATGGTCCTGCCGCTGCGGAACCGCGGCGTCCGCACGCGGGCTGACCCGGGACCGCGACCGGACCGCGCAGGCAGCGCCGCGCCTCGGCGCCTTCCCGTGGAAACCGGGGCGCTGCATGCGCCCCGGGCAGACGGGGGACAAGCGCGGCGTCGCGGCAAAAGGCCGACAGCACCCGGCCATGGCGCGGAGGAATTGCATGGACATCCTGTTTCAAATCGCGGCGGCACTGCTGCTGGTCGTCGTGACGATCTTTGCGCAGGTGCGGATCGCCGCCTTCGCCAACACCCGTGCGAAAGTCGCGCTGACAAGAGGGCTGCTCGCCCTGGTCGGCGTGGGCTTCGGCCTGACCGCGGGCGCGTACGTTGTCGGCCGCTTGCCGCAGGTCCTGGCATTCCTCATCGGATTTGGCCTGGTGCATACCCCGGCCGCTATCATCCTGTTCCTGAAGGGGCGGCGCGGCGAAGGCAAGTCCTGACTGCGCATGCCCGCGACGGCCGCTTGCGCCGGCCGTTGCCGGCGCTCCTGATCGCCGCCCGCTCAGCGCGGTGCAGGAAGCAGCGACCGCGTATTTGCCTGCCTGGACGCCGGAGCCGTAGCACCGTCGAATTTGAATGCCCCGACCAGCCGCGAGAGGCCGCCGGCCTGTTCCTGCATCGACTTGGCGGCGGCGGCTGCCTCCTCCACCAGCGCCGCGTTCTGCTGGGTGGCGTTGTCCATCTGGCCGATGGCGATGTTGACCTGTGCAATGCCGGCGGTCTGCTCCTGGGTGGCGGACGAGATCTCGCTCATGATGTCGGTCACGCGCCGGATACTGGCGACGATCTCCGTCATGGTCTTGCCGGCGGCGTCGGCGATCTGGCTGCCGCCCTCGACTTTTTCGACGCTGTCGCTGATCAGCGCCTTGATCTCCTTCGCCGCATTCGCGCTGCGCTGGGCGAGTGTCCGCACCTCGGTGGCCACGACCGCGAAACCGCGGCCCTGTTCGCCCGCGCGCGCCGCTTCGACCGCCGCGTTGAGGGCCAGGATATTGGTCTGGAAAGCGATGCCGTCGATGACGCCGATGATGTCCACGATCTTGCGGGCCGACTCGCTTATCGAACCCATGGTTTCGACCACTTGTTCCACCGCCGCGCCGCCCCTGACTGCCACGTCGGAGGCCGTCGATGCAAGCGCGTCGGCCTGTCGCGCGTTGTCGGCGTTTTGCCTGACCGTGGAAGTCAGCTGGTCCATCGAGGTCGCGGTCTCGCCCAGCGAGCTGGCCTGCTGCTCGGTGCGTGCCGACAGGTCCATGTTGCCCCTGGCGATCTGGCCCGATGCCGAGGCAATCGCGTCTGTTCCTTCGCGGATCTCGCTGACGATACGGACGAGACTGTCGCGCATCTGCTGCATCGCATGCATCACGCTGCCGGTGTCGCCCGGTTTCAGGTCGATTCTCACCGACAGGTCTCCGCTGGCCACGCGGGCGGCGATCTCGGTCACCGCCTGCGGTTCGCCGCCAAGCTGGCGCAGCAGGCCGCGGGTGATGGCGATGGCGATGCCGATGGCCAGCATGGTGGCCAGGGCCGACAGGGCCAGGATGATGTTCCCGGCGCGCGTCACCGCCGCGTCGGCGGCCTTGCTGTTCTCCGCATAGGACTTCTGCACCGCGCTGAGGATCTCGTCGATCTCCGTCACGATCCGGCGTCGCAGCGGGCTGCATTCGGTGACGAGGAACCTGCCGAATTCCTCCATGTTCCCCGCCTCGCGATAGCGGCGCGGCCGTTTCAGCTCCTCCGCCATGGTCAGCAGGTCGGCGCGCGCCTTGTCGAAGCCGGCGTCGCCGGCGAACAGCGGCGTCAGCGCGCCAAGGGCATCGAGGAAGATCGCCTTTTGCTGGTCCAGCAGGTCGAGCTCGCGCCTGGCCTCCGCCTCGTCAGTGAAGATATACGCGTTGCGGGCCGCGAGGCCGGTTTGCCCGAGCGCCTCCCGCATCACGTAGAGGCGTTCGAGTTTCTCGGTCCGGACCCTGTTCTGCTCCCTGGAGATCTGTTCGATGTTCCGGGTCTGCAGTGCCGAGAACACCGACACGACAAGGATCAGGAAAATGACGATGGCGAAGCCCAGGCCAAGCTTCATTCCCAGTTTCATCTGCGATGGCGTTTCCATGATGTTCTTGTTATCAAGTCGGCAATGAAGGGTTGTGCGAAAGAGACGGTTTTAACGCGTCGAGCACAGCGTGAAATTCTGGCTCTGATTCCTGGCGGCAATGTTAGTATCGTTCCGCTGTCTGTCGGTCCGTGTTTTCCCGAATCGCATACCCGGGCGTACAAAACGCATATCCCTTCGTACAACGCGGCGCAAGCTGCCTGCCATGGATCAACTGATCTCCCTGCTGCCCCGGTTCGGCTTTGACGCCGCTCTCTTTTTTCGCGGGCCGTTCTGCGGGGAGAACCTCCTCAAGGCAGCGCAAGGTCATGGCCACCTCCACCTCGTGCGTTCCGGCCAGGTCGCCATGCATCATCCCGACGGTTCGGTATTGCAGGTCGAAGGGCCGGAGCTGGTTTTCTATCCACGCCCCGTCGACCACCGGCTGGCAGTGCCTCCCGGGGGCAAGGCGGAACTTCTGTGCGCCGACGTGCGCTTCCGGCACGCCGAACGCAACCCCGTCGCCCTCTCGCTGCCGCCGGTGATGCGGCTGCGGCTGGACGAGGCTCCGGGGCTGTCGTCGGTGCTTTCGATCATGTTCGAGGAGTCCTCGCATGTGGAGATCGGCGGCCGGCTGGTGCTGGACCGTCTTTGCGACATCCTGATCGTGCATCTTGTCCGCCACGCGCTGCGCCACGATCTCATTGCGGCAGGCGTGCTGGCCGGCCTTTGGGATGCGAGGCTGGCGCCGGTCCTGGCCGGCATTCACAACCATCCCGAGCGGGAGCACAGCATCGAGGAGATGGCGTGCGAGGCGCACATGTCGAGGACGGCGTTTGCCAACCATTTCCGCTCCGTGGTCGGCGTGCCGCCGGCGGAGTACATCGCCGGCTGGCGGATGGCGCTGTCGCAGGCGTGCCTGGTGGAAGGGAAAGCGGTCAAGGAAGTTGCGGCGATCGTCGGCTATCGCACGCAGCCCGCCTTCACGCGTGCCTTCGTGGCGCGATACGGGATGGCTCCGACCGAATGGCTGCGTACGGTACGGCAACCCGCGCCGGACAGCCGGCCCTGACCGGTCCGAGGAGGCCCCTGCGGTTGCGCCGTCAGGCGCCGGGCCCGTCGCCCGGCACCGCCGCCCCCTGCGCGGCCGGACGGTTCCCGTTCTTCGCGTTTGCGACCCGCACTTCGGCCGGCAGCATCACGCCGTTCTTGGCGGCGGTCATCTCCGCAAGGATGGAGATCGCAATTTCGGCCGGTGTCTTGCTGCCGATATAGATGCCTACCGGCCCGTGCAACCTGGCCAGCTGGGCGTCGTCGAGGTCGAACAGCTTCAGGCGCTCGCGCCGCCTGGCGTTGTTCACGCGCGAGCCGATCGCACCGACATAGAAGGCATCGGATTTCAGCGCTTCCATCAGGGCCAGGTCGTCCAGCTTCGGGTCGTGCGTCAGGGCCAGCACCGCGCTGCGCGCATCGAGCCGCATCTCGATCACAATGTCGTCCGGCATCGCATGCACCAGCTCGGCGCCGTCGACCTGCCAGCCGGTCCGGTATTCCTCGCGCGGATCGCACACGGTGACATGGTAGTCCATGCCGACGGCGATCTGGGCGAGGAAACGCGTCAGCTGGCCGGCGCCGATGATCAGCAGGCGCCAGCGTGGCCCGTGCACGGTGGTCAGTGCGGTGGCGGACACCTGCAGGTGCATGCCCGGGCCGGCCGGACCAAGCGTGACCTCGCCGCTCAACAGGTCGAGGCGGCGCGCAACCAGCTCGCGCGCGGAAAGCCTTTGCAGCAATTCGGGAATCCTGCTGGCGGCCGTCAGCGGCTCGACGGCCAGCTGGATGGTGCCGCCGCACGGAAGGCCGAAACGATGGGCCTCGTCGGCGGTGATGCCGTAGGTGACGAGTTCGGGGCGGTCGCGCGTGATGCCGTTCTGGCGGACGCGTTCGATCAGATCGTCCTCGATGCAACCGCCGGAGACCGAGCCGACGACGCGGCCGTCGTCGCGGATGGCGAGCATCGCGCCCTCGGGGCGCGGACTGGAGCCCCAGGTCCTGACGACGGTGACCAGCTCGCAGCGCCGTCCCTGGGCGAGCCATTGTTCGCAGCGCTTCAGGACTTCCAGGTCGATGCTATCCATGCGGTGTACTCCCGGGACAAGCGCGCTGTGGTGGACAGGCCTTCGGGCAACCTTGCGGTGCCGGCTCCTGCGGAAATTCTGATGCCCCGGTTTCAGGGCTCCTTTGACCTTCCGCAAAGATATCCGGCGCGGCAGAAGTACGCTGGTTTGGCACTGCCAGCCCACAGGGCCGACTGCGACTTAGAAAATTCGATGACATGGCGAGCGGCCGGTTATCGGGACAAATAACGGAGACAAGCCTCACGCCGACGTCTGCCGCATCGCAGCGCGTCGCGGTGTCCCTTTTCTGCCCCTGCGGCTATTGCTCCCGCGCCTGACCCAACGGCATTTCGTGAGAGGAGTAATCGCATGGCAATCCAGGTATCCATGACCGTCAATGGGAGTCCGGCAAGCGCGGCAATCGACCCGCGCACCCTGCTGGTCCAGTTCATCCGTGAAAACCTGTCGCTCACCGGAACCCACGTCGGCTGCGACACCAGCCAATGCGGCGCCTGCACGGTGATCGTCAACGGCAATGCTATCAAATCCTGTTCGGTGCTGGCGGCACAATGCCAGGGTGCCGAGGTGACGACCATCGAAGGGGTGGCCGGCGCCGACGGCGAACTGCATCCGATGCAGGCCGCTTTCAAGGAGTGCCATGGACTGCAATGCGGGTTCTGCACCCCGGGCATGATCATGTGCGCGATCGATCTGGTCAAGCGGCATCCGGCCGCCTCCGAGCACGAAGTGCGCGAACAGCTCAAGGGAAACATGTGCCGATGCACCGGGTACCACAACATCGTCAAGGCGGTGCAGGTGGGCGCGGCCAACATGCAGGGAGCCTGACATGAACGCTCCCTCGGAACGCGAAACCGGCATCGGCGCCTCGGTGCGCCGCAAGGAAGACTACCGTTTCCTGACTGGCAGCGGCAGGTACACCGACGACGTGCAGGTGCCCGGGCAGACGTATGCGTATTTCCTGCGCTCGCCCTATCCGCATGCGGCGATACGGGCGATCGACGCGAGCGCCGCCCGCGCCGCGCCCGGCGTCGTCGCGGTGCTGACCGGCGAAGACCTGGCCGCGGACAAGGTGGGCGGCGTGCCGTGCGGCTGGCTGATCACCGACGTCGACGGCAAGCCGATGAACGAGCCGGCGCATCCGGCGCTGGCCCAGGGCAAGGTACGCCATGTCGGCGACCAGGTGGCCCTGGTTATCGCGGGCAGCTACCTCCAGGCCAAGGATGCGGCCGAACTGATCCAGGTCGACTACGAGCCCCTGCCGGCGGTGGTCGACGCGCGGGACGCGCTCAAGGCCGATGCGCCGCAACTGCACGAGACCGCGCCCGGCAACAAATGCTATACCTGGTCGCTGGGAGACAAGGCGGCGGTGGAACAGGCGTTCGCCAGCGCCCATCACCTCACCCGCATCGAGCTGACCAACAACCGGCTGGTGCCGAATGCGATCGAGCCGCGTTCGGCGCTCGCGCACTACAGCCGCGCCGACGACAGCTATACCCTGTATGTCGCCAACCAGAACCCGCACGTGGAACGGCTGCTGATCACCGCCTTCGTGCTTGGCCTGCCCGAGCACAAGATGCGCGTCATCGCGCCCGACGTCGGCGGCGGTTTCGGCTCGAAGATCTTCCTGTACCCGGAGGACGTGGCGCTGGCCTGGGCATCGAAGAAGATCAACCGGCCGGTGAAGTGGACCGCCGAACGTTCCGAGTCCTTCCTCTCCGACGCGCACGGCCGCGACCATGCGACGGTGGCCGAGATGGCGGTCGACGGGAACGGCAGGTTCCTGGCGATGCGGGTGCATACCGTCGCCAACCTCGGCGCCTACCTGTCGACGTTCTCCACCTCGGTGCCGACCATCCTCTATGCGACGCTGCTGGCCGGCCAGTACAGTACGCCGCACATCTATGCCGAGGTCGACGGCGTGTTCACCAACACCACGCCGGTCGACGCCTACCGAGGCGCCGGCAGGCCGGAGGCCGCCTATGTGGTGGAACGGCTGGTTTCGGCGGTCGCACGCGAGATGAAGATCGACGACGTCGAACTGCGGCGGCGTAACTTCATCACCACCTTTCCATACCAGACCCCGGTCGCCCTGCAGTACGACATCGGCGACTTCCATGCCTGCCTGGACGGAGCGCTGGAACTGGCTGACGTCGCCGGCTTTCCGGCCCGGCGCGAGGAAGCCAGGCAGCGCGGCAAGCTGCGCGGCCTCGGCTTCTCCACCTACATCGAGGCCTGCGGCCTGGCGCCGTCCAACATCGCCGGCGCCCTCGGCGCCCGCGCCGGCCTGTACGAGGTCGGCGAGATCCGCGTGCATCCGACCGGCAGCGTCACCGTGTTCACCGGCGCGCACAGTCATGGCCAGGGGCATGAGACCACCTTCGCCCAGATCGTGTCGGCCCGGCTCGGCATTCCGTTCGAGCAGGTGGACATCGTGCACGGCGATACCGGGCGGGTGCCGTTCGGCATGGGCACCTACGGTTCGCGCTCGCTGGCGGTGGGCGGGTCGGCCATCGTCAAGGCGCTCGACAAGATCGAAGCCAAGGGCAAGCAGATCGCCGCCCACCTGCTGGAAGCCTCCGCCGCCGACATCGAGTTCCGGGACGGCAGCTTCACCATCGCGGGCACCGACCGCAGCGTGCCTTTCGCCCAGGTCGCGCTCGCGGCATATGTGCCGCACAACTATCCGCTCGACAAGCTGGAGCCGGGCCTGAACGAGACCGCCTTCTACGATCCGGGCAACTTCACTTACCCGGCCGGCGCCCATATCTGCGAAGTGGAGGTCGATCCCGATACCGGCGAGGTGGAAGTGGCGGCGATGACCGCGGTCGACGATTTCGGCAGCGTGATCAACCCGATGATCGTCGAAGGCCAGGTGCACGGCGGGCTGGCGCAGGGCATCGGCCAGGCGCTGCTGGAGAACTGCGTCTACGATCGGGAGAGCGGGCAGCTGCTGTCGGGCAGTTACATGGACTACGCGATGCCGCGCGCCGACGACCTGCCTTCCTTCCGGGTCGGCAACCGGGTCACGCCCTGCACGCACAATCCGCTCGGGGCCAAGGGCTGCGGCGAGGCCGGCGCGATCGGCTCGCCGCCGGCGGTGATCAATGCCGTGATCGACGCGCTCGCGCCGCTGGGCGTGACCCACCTGGACATGCCGGCCTCGCCCGAGCGCGTCTGGAACGCCATTCGTGCGGCGCAGGCGGAAACCCGGCAGGCGCCCGTGCGGCCGGCATAAGGAGAAAGCCATGTATCCATTTGAACTGCACAGCCCCAGGAGCGTGAGCGAAGCCGTCGCCCTGCTCGCCAATCCCGATGCCCGCCCGCTGGCCGGCGGACAGAGCCTGGTGCCGGCGATGAAGCTGCGCCTGGCGTCGCCTGCCGCCCTGGTCGACCTGAACGGCATCGAGGAATTGCGCGGCATCCGCCGCGACGGAGAAACGCTGGTCATCGGCGCCGGCAGCCGCCACGCCGAGATCGCGCAGGCCGCCGACGTGACCCGGGCGATCCCGGCGCTGGCGGGCATGGCGGCAGGCATCGGCGACCTCCAGGTGCGCAACCTTGGCACCCTGGGCGGCGCACTTGCCAACAACGATCCCGCCGCCTGCTATCCGGCCGCCGTGCTCGGACTCGGTGCCGTCATCCGCACCGACCGCCGCAGCATTCCCGGGGACGCCTTCTTCAAGGGCATGTACGAGACCGCGCTGGAGCCCGGCGAGCTGATCGTCGCGGTGGAATTCCCGATCCCCGAACGGGCCGCCTACCTCAAGTTCGAGAATCCGGCCTCGCGCTTTGCGCTGGTCGGCGTCTTCGTCGGCCGCGACCGGCAGGGTGCAGTACGGGTGGCGGCAACCGGCTGCGCCGGCTGCGCCTTCCGTGTGACGCCGCTGGAGCAGGCACTGGAGGCGGACTTCACCCCGGACGCCGCGAAGGCGGTGCGGATACCCGCCGACGGCCTGAGCACGGATCTGCATGCGAGCGCCGCCTACCGTGCCCATCTGATCCCGGTGCTCGCCGCGCGCGCGGTGGTCCGGGCATTGCAGTGATGCGGGCCGGCCCGCGGGTACATGCGCTTGGATAGCCTGCCGTCTTCCGTCGACGAGGTACTGCAGTTGCTGGCGTCGCAGCAGTACGTCGCGGAGCGCCACCTGGCGACCGCCCTGTACCTGGCGCTGGCCATGGGCAGGCCGTTGTTCCTCGAAGGTGAGGCGGGCGTCGGCAAGACCGAGGTCGCCAAGGCGCTGGCGGCGGGGCTGGGGCGCCGGCTGGTGCGGCTGCAATGTTACGAGGGTCTGGATATCGCGAACGCGGTCTACGAATGGAATTATCCACGCCAGATGATCGAAATCCGGCTGGCCGAGGCGGCCGGGCAGGCATCGCGCGACGCGCTGGAGGCCGGCATCTTCACCGATCGCTTCCTGATCCGGCGGCCGTTGCTGCAGGCGCTGGAAAGCAGCGGCGACGGTGCGCCGGTGCTGCTGATCGACGAACTCGACCGCGCCGACGAACCGTTCGAGGCCTACCTGCTGGAAGTGCTCGCCGAGTACCAGGTCAGCATCCCCGAACTCGGCACCATCCGGGCCGCCCGGCCGCCGCTGGTGGTGATCACTTCCAACCGTACCCGGGAGATCCACGACGCGGTCAAGCGCCGCTGCTTCTACCACTGGGTCGACTATCCCGACCGCCAGCGCGAACTGGACATCGTGCGGCGCAAGGCGCCGCACGCCGCCGAGCGCCTGAGCCGCGAGGTCGTCGCCTTCATCGCGCGGCTGCGCGCGATGGCGCTGTACAAGGCGCCGGGGGTGTCCGAGACCATCGACTGGGCGGCGGCACTGGCGGTGCTCGACAAGACCGCGCTCGATCCCGAGTCGGTGCAGCAAACGCTGGGCGTCATGCTGAAGTACGAGGACGACATTGCACGGCTGGACGCGGATACCGTGGCACAGCTGGTCGATGGCGTGCGCGGCGACGTGGCGGGGCAGCCGTGAACACGACCGCCATGCCCGAGCGCGGCCGGCTCGCGGACAACGTCATGCATTTCGCGCGCGTGCTGCGCAAGGCCGGCCTGCCGATCGGGCCGGCAGGCGTGCTCGACGCGCTGCAGGCCCTGGAGGCCGTCGGCCTGGAACGCCGTGATGATTTTTATCATGCGTTGTCGACGGTGCTGGTCGTCCGCCGCGAGCAGCAGGCGTTGTTCGACCAGGCATTCGACCTGTTCTGGCGCACGCCCGCCGGCGACCGCCGCACGGCCGGCCTGCGCGACCTGCTGAGCGGGGTGCGCGCAGCGGAGGCAGCGAAGCCGCCGGTCTCGCCGCGGATTGCGCAAGCCTTGCTGCCGGGCGCGACAGGCGCCGTCCCCCGGGTCGACGAACTGCCGCCCGAGCTTGCGCTCGACGCGGCCATGACGATGTCGCCGCGCGAGGCCTTGCAGTCCAGGGACTTCGCCTTGATGAGCGCGGAGGAACTGGCTGAGTCCAGGCGCATGCTGGCATCGCTGCGCATGCCGTTGCCGGAGATCCCTGCCCGCCGCGCGCGGCCCTCGCGCCGTCGCCGCGATGTCGACCTGCGCGCCACGCTGCGGGACAGCGTGCGTTGTCCCGACAGCCTGGTTGCGCTGCGCCACCGGGCGCCGCGCCGGCGGCAGGCAACGCTGGTAGTCCTGTGCGACATCTCGGGCTCGATGGAGCGCTATTCGCGCATGCTGCTGCACTTCGTGCATGCACTGTCCAACAAAGGCGGCCGGGTGCACGCCTTCCTGTTTGGCACGCGCCTGTCGAACATCACCCGCCCGCTGCGCGACCGCGACGTCGATGTCGCGCTCGGCCAGGTGTCGTCGCAGGTGGCCGACTGGGCCGGCGGTACCCGGATCGGCGCCTGCCTGCAGGAGTTCAACCGCTGCTGGTCGCGTCGCCTGCTTGGCCAGGGCGCCGTGGTGCTGCTGATCACCGACGGCCTGGACAGCGAGGATGCGCAGGGCCTCGGCGCGGAGATGGAACGCCTGCACCTGTCCTGCCGCCGGCTGCTGTGGATCAATCCGCTGCTGCGTTTCGCCGGCTTTGCGCCGAAGCCCGCCGGGATACGCGCGATGCTGCCGCATGTCGATGTGTTCCTGCCCGCCCACGACCTTGACAGCCTGACCCGTCTCGGCGCGTTGCTGGGCGCCGCCGGCGACCGGCGCCCCGCGCCGGCCAATCGAAGTCCTCACCTCGGAGTCCGCCATGGAAATGTCTAGCGTGCAGATCGTGCCCGCCCACCCGGACCGGGTCTGGGCCGCCCTCAACGATCCGCAACTGCTCAAGGCCTGCATCACCGGCTGCGAGGCGATCGAACCGGACGGCGAGAACCAGTACAAGGTCGCGATGTCCGTGAAGATCGGCCCGGTGAATGCGAAATTCGCCGGCAAGATCCAGCTGCTCGACATGCGGCCGCCCGAATCCTACACGATCAACTTCGAGGGGCAGGGCGGCATGGCCGGT
Source organism: Noviherbaspirillum sp. (assembly GCF_036563305.1). Taxonomy (GTDB): domain Bacteria; phylum Pseudomonadota; class Gammaproteobacteria; order Burkholderiales; family Burkholderiaceae_D; genus Noviherbaspirillum. The sequence continues at coordinate 251,170 of NZ_DATCMQ010000014.1, forward strand.
TTTGCCAAGGGCGAGGCGAAGGTCCGCCTGTCGCCCGAGGGGGACGCCACCAGCCTGGCCTACACCGCGAAGGCGCAGATCGGCGGCAAGCTGGCCCAGATCGGCTCGCGCCTGGTGGACGGCGCCGCGAACAAGATGGCGAACGACTTCTTCGCCAATTTCGCCAGGGAGTTGCAGGGGGACGCGGCTCCGGCGCGCGGGCAGGCGTCCGCGGGCCTTCCCGCGGGACCGGGCTCGCCGCCCTGATGGCAGGGCGGGAAAGCGCCGGCAGGCCTTGCCGCAGAAAGCACACTCACCGCACGACAAGGAGACAGGACATGACAGGCGAAGCGAAAGGATTCAAGGTCTGGGATGTGCAGATGCGCGAGATGCCATCCGGGGAGAGAGGGCAGGACGGTACCGCCGAGAGCGATCAGAAGGCCGTGACCACAGCCATGGTGCAGTGCCTGCAGTGCGGCGAGACCTGGGCCGCGACGGAAGGCGCGGCCGAGAAGAGCCTTGCCAATGTCCTCGGCGGCATCGTGATCACCTGTCCCAGCTGCAAGCAGACGGATGGCGTGCAGCGGCCCGCGTTCGGCTAGGCTGTGTCCGGCAAGCTGCCGCGCGACCCGACTTCGCGCCTGCGGTGCTCCGCGTACCACGCGTACGCGTGCGCTCCTCCGCGCAAATCCGGGCCTGCTCGCGACGCTACGCAAACACACCCTGGTGCGGCGCGGCGGCGCGGCCCGCGCCCCGGACCGCTTCAACCTGCCTCGAGCAAGCGCTTCAGCGAAGCATGCTCCAACACGAGCGCCGGCGCATCCTGCAGCAAGGACCGGTAGGTGACGGCAAACGCGGCCTCCTGCCGTCCCTGGGGCCAGAACAGGGCGCGGGCCCGCGCGATCATGCCGCGCGCCTCGGCATCGGTCGCACTTCCCCTGTCGCGCAAGGCGTCGACTTCGGCCATGAATACCGTCAGCGCATTCAGCCATCGGAAATCAGGATGACGCGTGAGCAGCTGTAGCAAGCCGCCGTTGTCCACCGGACCCCATTCGGCCTCGTATCGTTGCCGCGTTACGGCGAGCAGCGCCTTGTGCAGCGCGCGCAGGCGGACGGTGAGATGCGTCAGCGCAGCAGGCGCGGCCGACGTCGCCGGGCCTTCCGGATCGGTCGCGTGTGCGGGCGCCATGACCTTGTTCATCGCGCCTCCGTGACGATCCGGATCTGTCCCGACAGCGTCTTGTGCACCGGGCACTTCTCCGCGATCACGTCGAGGCGCTGCTTGTCGTCCGCGCTCAGGTTGCCGAGATAGCTGATGCGCCGCTCGAGCATGAAGACGCCATCCTGCTGCCGGTGCCCGACGCGGACGTCGATGTCCCGCAGGTCCATGCTCTTGCGACGCGCATACATGGTGACCGTGATCGCCGTGCATGCCGCCAGCGCCGCCGCGAGCAGGTCGTACGGCGCCGGGCCGGTGTCCTCTCCGCCGAGTTCGACGGGTTCGTCCGTCAGCACCCTGTGGGTCCCCATCTCGATCACATGCTGCAGTTTTCCCTCGCCACGATGCACTCTGACTTCCATGTTCTTCTCCTTGTCGACAGCATTGTTCATGTTGATCCGGCGCGATCTGCTTCGCGCCGGGCATTCATTGCGGCAGGTCGAACAGGAGGATCTCCGCGGCCCGGGCATTGCCGAGCGTGACCAGCGCGTCGTTCCTGATCTTCAGCGCGTCGCCGGATGCCAGGGCGACCCCGTTGACCTCCACCTCGCCCCGCGCCACGTGCACGTAGGCGATCCTGCCGGGTGCAAGCCGGTGTTCCACCCGGTCCTCCCCGTCCAGTATCGACGCAAACATCGACATGTCCTGCAGCACCGGCACCGAACCGTCGCGTCCATCGGGAGAAACGACCAGGCGCAGGCGGCCTTTCTTCGACGCGGTGTCGAAATGGCGTTCGGCGTAGGACGGCGCCGTTCCCTGCAGGTTCGGCTCGATCCAGATCTGCAGGAAATGCACCTGCTCGGCGGCGGAGTGGTTGTATTCGCTGTGGCGCACCCCGGAACCTGCGCTCATGCGCTGCACGTCGCCGTACCGCAGCACCGAGCCGTTGCCCATGCTGTCCTTGTGCTCCAGCGCGCCATCGAGGACATAGGAAATGATTTCCATGTTGCGGTGGCCGTGCGTGCCGAAGCCTTGCGAAGGCTGCACCCTGTCCTCGTTGATGACGCGCAGTGGACCGAAGCCGACGTGACGCGGGTCATGGTATTCGCCGAAGGAGAAGCTGTGGCGGGAGTCGAGCCATCCCAGATTGGCGGCGCCGCGTTCGGTGCTTTTACGGACTTCGAGCATGTTTTTCTCCTGGTTTAATACAATTTATTCGACATAGCCGTGCCGCGCCTTTTCTCGGTCGCTTTCGGCTTCCCGCCGCCGTTCTTCGGTCAGCAGGGACATTATGGCAAGGATACCCGCGTGGGAAAAACGGAAAGATTCCGTTCTAATATTCGAAAAATTCGACAATCGCTTGTCGGAGGGCGAATCGCACTGGCGGCGTCGGGATGGTCACGGACGCGCGCGGTGCAGCACGGACGACGCGGGGAGCAGGATGTTTCGGATGCCAAGCTTGCCGGGCGCGACATATCCCATAGTCATGGGATGTCTCTGAAGGCGAATTGGCCGTACCGTAGGAGGCGTTCCGTTATAAAACAAAAACAACAGGGAGACTCATGTCGCTTCGTGTCGAAAAATGCGCCGGATGCGGACAGGCATACATGCTGGAGCAGTGCAATCCGGCCTTCGCGCCGGGAGTGACCCCGGGGGTGATCACCTGTCCCGTCTGCGGCATCACCCGCGCGGCCGATCCCCAGTTCGCGTACCTGGGACACAAGCTTGACGACGAGAGCAAGTAAGAGGGGGCGGCCCGGGCTCCCACGCCTGGAAAAGGACGATTGCATGACGCCGTCTGGCGCCGCAGCGGTACGAGGAAATCCGCGACAAGGTGCGCGTCGCGGAACACCCGCCTTTCCTCGTGCCTGACCTGCCGGGTGCCGGCCACGATTGACCCGCGGCGTCGCCGCAGGACGGTCGGCTTCAGGTGAGCGGGGACACGTCCGCGTGGTCGGCGCACTTCCGGGGCGCCATCTCAAGGCCGTCACGCCGCATGCGGAGCATGCTCTACAATGGCGCGACCCGCCGCCCCGATCGGTGCCGGGGATGCCGCCACCTTGCCGCCACCATGCTGAAACTGACGCTCGAAGCCCTGCAGATCATTGACGCCATCGACCGGCTCGGCTCGTTTTCTGCGGCCGGGAAGGAGATCTTCCGCGTGCCGTCGACCATCTCCTATACAGTCGGCAAGCTGGAGGAGGACCTCGGTGTCGCGCTGTTTGTGCGGTCAGGGCCGAAGGTCACCCTCACGCCCGCCGGCAAGGAGCTGCTCAAGGAGGGGCGGCATCTCCTGCGCGCCGCGGGCGACCTGGAGTCGCGGGTGCGGCGCGTGGCCTCGGGCTGGGAAACCGAATTCGCCATCGGCATGGATTCGCTGCTGTCGCCCGCGGCGCTCGGCGACGACATCGCGGCGTTCTATGCGGCCGCGGAATACACCCGGCTGAAGGTGGCCCAGGAGGCGTTGACCGGGCCCTGGGAAGCCCTGCTCGATCGCCGGGTCGACCTGCTTGTCGGGGCGGCCGGCGACGGGCCGGCGGGCGGAGGATACAAGACTGCGATACTCGGCAGTATCGATTTCGTCTTCGCGGTGGCGCCGTCTCATCCGCTCGCATCGGTCGGGCGGCGGCTGCGGCGCGAAGACCTGCATCGTCATCGCGCGGTTGCGGTCGCCGATTCAGGTCGCAGGAGCCCGGCCAGGACCATCGGCCTCCTGTGGGGACAGGACACGCTGACCGTTCCCGACATGCACACCAAGTACCTGTTCCAGTTGTCCGGCCTCGGCGTCGGGTTCCTTCCGGTCCAGTGCGCGCGCGCCGCGCTGGCGTCTGGCGCGCTGGTCGCCCTCGAGGTGGAGGAGCCGAAGCCGCCCGAAACATTCCATCTTGCCTGGCGTACCGGCGAAGAGGGCGCCGCCCTGGCGTGGTGGCTGCAACGCGCGAAGCGGTACGCGGATCCGGCGCGCTTCGCCACCTTGCTCCCGCGTTTTGACGAAACGCGCCGCCCGCACTGACGACGCAATGGGCGTCGAGGCGTGGCGGCACCGGGCGCCTGGCATCGTTGTTCCCGGCAGCCGCTGTCAGTGGCCGGAACTTTTGCCGGCCGACGCGCCGCCGAGGGACTGCCGCACGGTGCCGCCTGCCTGTCCCAGTTGCATCCGCATCGCCTCGGCGGTCGCATCCCAGGAGGTGCGGGCCAGTTTTGCCCGCATGGTCCGGACCTTGTTGAGCATGTCGGCCGCAGGAAGCGCGAGCATCTTCTCGCACGCCGCGATGAACTGTTCCGGCTGCGCGGCAATCTCCACCACGTCGCCGTGGGAGTCCACCACGTCCTGCACCGGCGTGCTGACGATTGGCAGTTCCGCGGCCATGTACTCGAGCGACTTCGTCGGACTGATGAAACGCGTGGATGCATTGAGCGCAAACGGCATCAGGCAGACATCCCAGGCGGCGAGGAATTTCGGCAGGTCGGCGTAGGACTGCTGTCCTGCGTAATGGATGTTGTTCATCCTCGGCAGGATCCCGGGATCGATCTTGACGACGGGCCCGACCAGCACGATCTGCCAGTCGGGATGGGCGGCGGCCACCGCGCCGACGAGCTCCGGGTCCAGGCGTTCGTCGATGACCCCATAGTAGCCAAGGCGCGGCCGGGGCAGGTCGACCTGGCTGGGGTGCGCGCTGTTCCTGTCCAGCGCCTGCCGGAAATGCGCGACGTCGACGCTGCTCGGGAAGCAGTGCACGTTGTGATGGCGGTCCTTTTTTGCCCGGTAGAGACTCGCGCCGCCGGTAAACACCACGTCGGCCCGCGCGAGAAGCTGGTCTTCCCTGGGAAGCAGCTGCGGCGGCGGATTCTTGAAGGAGGCGAGTTCGTCCATGCAGTCATAGACCACCGCCGACGCCTGGAAAAGATCCAGAAGGGGCAAGGCCATCGGGGTGTAGAACCACACGATCGGCGCACCGCGCGCCGCATCGATGGTCGACAGCAGTTTTCGGAGAGCCGGCAGCTGTTCGTCGGCGAAGCCGGGCTCGGGTACGGGCGTGTTGGGGCGGTAGATGGTGACGTTCGGGATGGGACTGTATGTGGTGAGGGTCGCCTCTCCTGGCTGATGGACGGGCTCTTCGATGAAGGCGATGCGGAAATGCTTCGCAAGACGGGACAGCAGGTGCTGTGGACGCTGATAGACGAAGTCCCAGCGCAAATGGGAAAAGACAACGATTGAATCCATAAAACCCCTGCGTGAATGGTTGACGAACTGGCAAAGGTTTGAGGGGGCGGCCTCCGCTTTGTTCATTCTTTGCCATGCGGATGCGCTGGCGGCAGGCGCGTTCCTCTTGCGTAGGATTGCGTCGCTCCGGTACCGGCTGGAAAAGCAGTGCACGGCGAGGAACACCGGTGCGACCGGTTCGTGCGCAACCCCGCTTTGCAAAATCCCTTGCGGCAAGAGCAGCCGAATGGCGCGCGCGTCAATGTTACCAACGGGGTTGTAATTCTTGCGCATCGCAGCATTCTTGCCGCGATCTTGGCAAGATAGCCCAATGTAGAGGCGGCCAGCAACGCATTGTGCGGTGCGGCACGCAATCTGCTTCCTGATGCCGGTATGTTAAAAAGGAGCAAAGCCATGATGGATCACACAACTGCCGATATGCTGTACGAGCAATGGGAAGCGGCGCCCGCGCCGCTGGAGGAGTTGCCGAAAGGCCTGATCGGGGACGAGATCTAGATGCCGTGATATTGCCGGCCAGCGCTGAAAAAGCGGGTGCAAGCGGCGTCGACCATTGCTCGCGTCTGCAGGCTCGATAGCGGAACCGGCAGGCCCCTGGTTTCAGTCCCGCAACCGGGTTCGGAAGGAAAGTCGCCGTGCCCGGGCGTGCGGTATTGCCTGGCGCCACATGCCGGTCACGCGCTGGCGGAATGCGGGCGGAACGGCACGACGATGTTTTCGACCACGAATTGATTCCTGCCCGCGGCCTTGGCTTCATACAGCGACCGGTCCGCGCGATGCAGCAGGGAATTGAGCGTCTCGCTGGGACGCAGCAGCGCGATGCCGATGCTGGCGGTGACGTTCGGCCAACCCGGCACCTTCATCCGGTCGTTGATATCCGCGCGCAGGCGCTGGGCCACGAGGATGGCACCGGCGAGGTCGGTCTCGGGAAGGGCCACTGCGAACTCGTCCCCGCCCAGGCGGGCAAAGCAGTCGATGTCGCGGATTCCCCTGGACACGGTGTCGACAAAGACGCACAGCGCCTGGTCGCCTGCGGCGTGGCCGTGGGTGTCGTTGAGTTCCTTGAGGCGATCCAGGTCCAGCAACAGCACGCTCATTGGCCTGCCGTTCCGCGCCGACCGCGCGACTTCCCGTTCGCCGACCTCGAAGAATGCGCGGCGCGACCAGGCGCCGGTGAGGAAATCGCGGTTTGCGGCATGCTCCGCAAGGGTCACGATCTCGCGATGCGCAACAAGGAGGCCGCCGAGGGTAAGTACCGGCAGGGAGAAGGCGCCCGCCGCAAGGAAGAGGTGATTCCAGCCCGAGGGCTCGAGCAGCGAGCCGGGAACGCTGCCGCCGAAAATGAACAGGGCGCCCCGGTATGCATGGCCGACGCCGATCGCCGCGCACATCGACAGGATGAAGCCCAGTGTGTAGGTCGAAGGCCGGTACCGTGGATGGGCGGTCGCGACCGCAAGCGCCACGCCGGCGGCGAGCCCGGCTTGGTAGAGCGACACCGCAACGGAGCGCCAGGCAAAGGAATCCCAGACATGCCGGAAGAACCAGATCGACGCGGTCATCAGCACGACGGTGACGGCGACCGCTGCAAGGGAAACGCCGCGGCCCATCAGGCGCCGGTAGCCAACGAAGGCTGCGGCGCCTGCCGCGGCATAGAACGCATTGGCCCCCTCGTAGGCGATCCAGTCGGGCAGCTCCCGACCGAAGGCGTAGAGGACGAAGGTGCACATCCCCAGCACATTGGCGAGCAGCAGTTCGCTTGTGCCCCGAATGCCGTTCCCGCGGAATGCGTACATCACGAGAAACATGACGAAACACAGGAGCGCGGAAATGAGGAGGATTTCCTTCGTGCTGAACATGGCGGGCAAAGTGTTGAGGACACGCCAGCATAGCGCAGCTATTGCATGAAGGAAACCGGAAGTTGCCGGAATACCGCAGCCAGCGGGACTATTCCCATTCCCGGGAATGCCCGCGAGTGCTGCGGCGGGCACGGGCGTCAGGCCGGCTCAGCTTGTTGCCAGATGGGCGTCGGCCGGGCGTCCTGGCGCGTTCGCACAGGCATCGGCGAGCGGCACGCCATCGGCCTGGGCAACGGCGGCATCGACCTGCCTCGACCACACCCGGTATTCCAGCGTCCGGACCGTGCCATACATCGTCGCGATGGCGGTATCGACCGCATCCATGCCCTGCGCGATTTTGATCCTTCCCTTGAGCGGCCGGTCATGGCGGGGGTCGAAGGTCAGCCAGCGGCCGCCGAGGTAGACCTCGCAATAGGCATGGAAATCCGTCCCCATGTCGCTGCCGTCTTCCGCACGGTTGTCGTCCAGTTTGGGGATGTGGCCGGCAATGTAGCGGGCAGGAAGATCGAGCGCCCGGCAGAGCGCGATCATCACATGCGCCAGGTCGCGGCACACGCCGTAGCCGCGCCGCAGGACTTCCTGTGCCGACAGGTGGGGGAAACCCGCGCCGCAACGGTATTCGATGTTCCGGTGGACCCAGGACGAAATCGCCTGCGCCTGCGCCGCGCCGCGCGGCATGCCCCCGAACAGGGCCGTGGCAAGGTCGGTCAGGTTGTCGGATTCGCAGTACCGGCTTGGCATCGTGTAGCGAAGGACTTCGAATGGGAGGTGGTCCATCCGCTCCCCCGAGTCCGAGGAACCGACACCGTCCGCCGCATCCGGCACCAGCACGACGGCTTCGTGGCGGATCCGGTTCTGTCCCGGGCGGAGCGTGGTACGCAGGACGTCGTTGCCGAACGTGTCGCGATAGCGCCTGACCGGGAGCCCGGTGTCGACAGCGACGGATTGCGTCAGAATCTTCTGGAGCCGATGCGGGCGTGGCTGGATCAGCAGCAGTATCGACGTAGGAACCTCGACGGCATAGACCAGTTCGCATCCTGCGGCAATGGTCAGCGCATTTGCGGGGGCCGGTTCTTCATTTCCGGGCCGAAGCACGCTCGGGTTATGTCGGGTCCTGCGCAGGCGCTCGGCGGAAGACTTCAATTGCATTCAAATCCTTCTTCATTGGTTCTTGGCGACCAGGCCGGGCCGCGCCGTCCTCCGGCCACGGACTCCGGCGGGCGCCAGCGGCTGGAGTGCGGCGATTGCTTGTCCGCGGGCGGCATGTCGACCGGCCGGCCTTGTTTAATGCGTGATACCAGTTAGGACATGAAATCCTGACAATGGTTGCCGCCGGCGCGCACGCGGCAGGGAGATTCATGCAGGCGTTCCCCTTGCGGCTGCAATTGCAGCGAAGGCACCGACCCGCAGACCATCCCTTTGCAGGCGGGGTCCGGTGGCAGGAACGACGGGTACGGATCGCCGGTCGCGCCGGCGCCCGGCGGCGGCGTGGGAAGCGGGTGCGCATCCTTTCGCCGCTGCCGGCAAAGCAGCCGCCGCGACGCGCCGCTACATTGGACTACCTGCTGCTACATGGCGCTACAATACGCGCCTTGAAAACATGGATCGCGGCAGGTACTCTCCCCGCTTGCCACAAGGCGGAGCCCCTGTTGCCGGATTGGCATGGCCCGGCTGGTGGACGAAGGCCGCGGGACCCGACCGGTACGGCATCCATCGCGCCGACCGGCATCTCCACACACTCCGCATTCAACCCGGCTGAGCACAAGCGGTCGGACATTCAAGAGCATGAATGGAAGACCTGTTGCGCATCATCGAGGCAGTTGAGAAAGAACGCGGCGGCCCGCAGGCGGAACATCCGCGACCGCGGGACAGCCACCCCATTGGCGCTCCTGCCGCGGCGCCGTTCGCCTGCCACTCCGCCGCGCCGGGATTCCTCCCCGCCTGCCGTTCCCGCGGCGCCGGCCACGGAAGGCCCGGACCGGCATCGCCCGTCATAATCAATCAGACCATCGGCGCTTCCACTGGACGTCCTGCTTCGACGAAGCCGGCTGCCGCAGGAATGCCGGATCGTGCAAACCGCTCACCCATCGCATCCACCTGTCGACAATGAACATTGAAATCACGCCGTCCTCCGCCGGGTTCTTCCTCGCTGCTTCCCGTACCGGCATCCTGCACACGTCAAAGGCGTGGCTGTCGGGTGCGGTGCTTGCGCTGATTCTGGCGGGATGCGGCAGCGGTAACCAGGATGACAAGCCGGCGGCGAAGGCCTTGCCGGAAGTCGGTGCCGTCGCCCTGCAGCCGCAAAGCCAGCAGCTGGAGACGGTGCTGCCCGGCCGCACGCGCTCGTTTCTTACCGCCGAGGTACGGCCGCAGGTTTCCGGCATCATCCAGAAGCGACTGTTCACCGAGGGCGACATGGTCAGGCAGGGCCAGCCCCTGTATCAGCTCGATCCCGCCCTGCCGCGCGCCGCGGAGTCGAGCGCGGTGGCGGCGCTGGCCAAGGCCGAGGCCAGCCAGCGCACGCTGGAGGCGATGGTGCGCCGCAACGCCGAGCTGGTGAAGATCGACGCGATCAGCAGGCAGGCCTACGAAGAAAGCCAGGCGGCCGCGCTCCAGGCAAAGGCCGATGTCGGCATGGCGCGGGCCAACCTCGAGACCGCGCGCATCAACCTGCGATACAGCCGGATCGAGGCGCCGATTTCCGGCCGCGTCAGCCTGTCGACGGTCACGCCGGGATCCCTGGTGACGGCGAACCAGGCGACGCCGCTGACGACCATCGTGCAGCTCAACCCGATGTACGTCGATTTCACCCAGTCCAGCAGCGAGCTCATCCAGCTGAAACGCGACTGGAAGGCCGGCCGGTACCAGAAGATCGATGCCGACCAGATGAAGGTCCGGATCCGCATGGAAGACGGCAGCGAGTATCCGCATGAGGCGAGGCTGCGCTTCGCCGGTGTGATCGTCAACGAGACCACCGGGACCGTGACGCTGCGCGCCGAGGTGGCGAACCCGGACAACGTCCTGATGCCGGGCATGTATGTCCAGGCCAGCCTGCCGACCGGCCTGGCCAGCGACGCGCTGCTCATCCCGCAGCAGGCGGTGATCCGTGACGCCGCCGGTCGCGCAAGCATCATGGTCGTCACCCCGGACAATACGATCGAGAAGCGCAACGTCCAGGTGACGCGCGCCATCGGCAACAAGTGGCTGGCCGAGAGCGGCGTGCGGGCGGGCGAGAAGGTGGTGGTGGACGGTTTCCAGCGCATCAAGCCCGGCGACAAGGTCGCGGTCCGGATGGTCGACGCCAGCGCCCGTGCCGAGACCCGCGAGCAGGGCGGCGAAAGCGACAGCAAGAAGCGGCCGGCGGTCGCGCCGGATGCCGGCGCCAATGCCTCCAGCTACAAATAAGGAGGCGGAAAACGCATGGCACAGTTCTTCATCGACCGCCCCATCTTTGCCTGGGTAATCTCGATCATCATCATGCTGGCAGGGGCGCTGTCCATCTTCACGCTGCCGCTTGAACAGTATCCCGACATCGCGCCGCCGCAGGTGACCATTTCGGCGCAGTACACCGGCGCATCGGCGGAGACCGTCGAGAACTCGGTGACGCAGATCATCGAGCAGCAGCTCAAGGGTATCGACAACATGATCTACATGTCGTCGACCAGCGATTCCTCCGGCCGGGCCCGCATCACGGTGACCTTCGCGCCAGGCACCAACATCGACGTCGCGCAGGTGCAGGTGCAGAACAAGCTGCAGGCGGCGACCAACCGGCTGCCGGATGCGGTCAAGGCCCGCGGCGTGTTCGTGAACAAGGGCGGCCAGGAGTTCCTCGTCACGTACAGCTTCTTCTCGCGCGATCCCGAGGTCACGCAGGTCGACGTCGGCGACTTCATCAACAGCAACCTCGTGGACGTGATCGGCCGCATCGACGGCGTCGGCGACGTCAACGTCTTCGGCACTTACTATGCAATGCGCATCTGGCTCGACCCGGCGAAGATGGAGAAATTCCAGCTGATGCCGTCGGACCTCGTCGCCGCGCTCAATGCGCAGAACGTCCAGGTCTCTGCCGGCCAGCTCGGCGCGCTTCCCGCGGTGAACGACCAGCAGCTGAACGCGACGATCACGGCGCGCACGACGCTGAAGACGGTGGAGCAGTTCGAGAACATCGTGCTCAAGACCGCCACCGACGGCGCGGTCGTCACCGTCAAGGACGTGGCGCGGGTGGAACTGGGGCCGGACAACCTGGCGGTGACCTCGAAGCTCAACGGCATTCCGGGCGCGGGACTGGGCATCACGCTCGCCGACGGAGCGAATGCCATGGCGGTGTCCGATGCGGTCGCGGCCAAGCTGGCGGAGATGAAGCCGAACTTCCCGAACAACCTGGATTACATCGTCAGTTCCGACTCCACCCCGTTCGTACGCGCCTCGATCAAGGAAGTCGTGTACACCCTCGGTGAAGCGATGGTGCTGGTGGTGCTGGTCATGTTCATCTTCCTGCAGAACCTGCGCGCGACGCTGATCCCGGCAATTGCGGTGCCAGTGGTGTTGCTGGGCACCTTCGGCGTGCTGTCGGCCGCCGGATTCTCCATCAATACCCTCACCATGTTCGGCATGGTGCTGGCCATCGGTCTCCTGGTGGACGACGCCATCGTCGTCGTGGAGAACGCGGAGCGCGTCATGCACGAGACCGGCATGCCGGCCAAGGAAGCCACCCGCAGGTCCATGGCGGAAATCACCCCGGCGCTGATCGGCATCGGCGTGACGCTCTCGGCGGTGTTCGTGCCGATGGCGTTCTTCGGCGGCTCCACCGGTGTCATCTACCGCCAGTTCGCCATCACCATCGTGGCATCGATGGCCCTGTCGGTCTTTGTCGCGCTGACGCTGACGCCGGCGCTGTGCGCGACGCTGCTCAAGCCGCCGGCGCAGCATGCCGCCCCGGCGACCGGATGGCGTGCCATACCGGCGCGCTTCTTCGGCTGGTTCAACCGCAATTTCGATGCCGCCGCGCTGCGGTACCAGGGCGGGGTCGGCTATGCGCTGCGGCGGACCAAGCGCATGCTGCTGATCTTCCTTGCGATCTGCGCCGCAGTCGCCCTCATCATCGGCCGCCTGCCCACGTCCTTCCTGCCGGTGGAAGACCAGGGCTACCTGCGCATCAACGTCAACCTGCCCGCCGGCGCATCGAACGCGCGGCTGCAGGATGTGCTCACCGAGGTCAATCGCTACTTCCAGGCGCAGCCGGAAGTCGTCAGCTTCAACCAGGTGGCCGGCCTTGACGGCGGCCAGAGCTCGGCGCGCGGCTTCATCCGCCTCAAGACCTGGGGCGAGCGCCCCGGCGCCGAGCAGTCGGCGGCGGCGATCGCGCAGCGGGCCAACCGGGAACTGGCGGCGATCCGCGACGCACGCATCGTCGTGTCGCAGCCGCCGGCGGTACGCGGCCTGGGTGCGAGCGCGGGCTTCAATCTGATGATCAAGGACAACAACGGCGTCGGGCATGAGGCGCTCCTGGCCGCCAAGGACAAGTTCCTGGCGGAGGCCCGTCAGCGCAGCGAACTGACCGGGCTGCGCGCGACCAACCTCGACGACGCCACCGAACTGCGGCTGGAAATTGACGACCGCAAGGCGGCCGCGCTCAACCTGTCGTACAACGACATCAACAGCGTGCTGTCGAGCGCCATGGGCGGCACCTACGTGAACGACTTCCTGAACAATGGCCGCGTCAAGCGCGTGTACATCCAGGGCGATGCGCCGCATCGCATGCTGCCGCAGGACGTCGGCAAGTGGACAGTGCGCAACCGGAACGGCGAGATGGTGCCGTTCAGCGCCTTCTCGAGGACCTACTGGACCTACGGTTCGCCGCAGCTGATGCGCTACAACGGCGCCCCGTCGTACGAGATCGTCGGCGCGGCCGCTCCCGGGGTCAGCTCGGGCGTGGCGATGCAGGTGGTGGAGGACATCCTCAGGACCATGCCGGCCGGGATTGGCTACGAGTGGACCGGCGCCTCGCTGCAGGAACGCCAGGCCGGTGCGCAGGCGCCGATGCTGTATGCGATTTCCATCCTGTTCGTGTTCCTGTGCCTTGCGGCCCTGTATGAAAGCTGGACCGTGCCGCTGTCGGTGATGCTTGCGGTGCCGCTCGGGGTCGTGGGCGCCTTGCTCGCGACCTGGTCGCGGGGACTGACGAACGATGTCTATTTCCAGGTCGGCCTGATCACCACCGTCGGCCTGGCTTCCAAGAACGCGATCCTGATCGTCGAGTTTGCGGTGCAGCTGCAGGAACAGGGGAAGAACCTGTTCGACGCCACGCTGGAGGCGGTGCGGCTGCGCCTGCGCCCGATCCTGATGACCTCGCTCGCCTTCGGTTTCGGCGTGGTGCCGCTGGCGGTCGGTACCGGTGCCGGGGCAGCGGGCCGCAACGCCATCGGCACCGCGGTGCTCGGCGGGACGGTGGCGTCGACCGTGCTCGGCCTCTACCTGGTGCCGGTCTTCTTCCTGGTCGTGCGAAGCTGGTTCGGCAGCCGCGCAAGCGCCAAGCCGGCATCCGCGAAGCCGGCGCCGGCCGTCGCGGAGGGCGCAGCGTGAACGCCGCCATGAAGAATATCGTCCTGTCCCGCCGGCTGGCCGCCGCCGCGCTGGTGGCCGGCGTGCTTGCCGGATGCAACCTGGCGCCGGTTTACCAGCGGCCCGCGCTGCCGGTGCCCAACGAGATCGCGGCGGCCGGCTCGCCGGCAGTCGCGAACCCGGAGAGCCTGGATGCGGCCCGCGCCCTCGAATGGATCCGCGCGGGTCAACTGCGCGACGTCGTCGCGCTGGCGCTGACGCACAACCGTGACCTGCGGGTGGCGATCGCCAACATCGAGCGGGCGCGGGCCCAGTACGGCATCGTGCGCGCGGAGACGCTGCCGGAGATCAGCGCACAGGCCCAGGCCGGCCGCAGCCGCAACGCGGCGGACCTTTCGACCGGCGGCCAGGCCGGCGTCAACAACCAGTACACGGCGCAACTGGGATTCGCCAGCTACGAGATCGACCTGTGGGGACGGGTGCGCAACCTGAATGAAGCGGCGCTGCAGGCCTTCCTGCAGTCGGAGGAGAACCAGCGCAATGTGCAACTGGGCCTGGTCGCCGACGTTGCCTCAGCCTGGCTGACGCTGGCGGCGGACATGGCGCGGCTGCAGCTGGCCCGGGACACGCTCGAAGGCCGGGAAAAGGCCTTCGCGCTGGTGACCCGCATGCATGAACTCGGCGCCGCCTCGGGCCTTGTGCTTGCCCAGAACCAGACGACGGTGGAGGCCGCGCGCGGCGAGGTCGCCAACTATACGGCGCAGGTTGCCCGCGGCCGGAACGCGCTGCAGCTGCTGGTGGGCGGCCCGCTGCCGCCGGAACTGCTGCCCGCCGTGTCGACGCTGTCCGACGCCCAGGAAGTCGCCGCGCTGCGCGCGGTGCCGGCTGCATTGCCCTCGACCGTGCTGCTGCACCGGCCGGACGTGCAGGCGGCCGAATACAATCTGCGCAGCATGCAGGCCAACATTGGCGCGGCGCGCGCCGCCCTGTTCCCGTCCATCAGCCTGACCGGGAGCATCGGCACCGGGAGCCGTGAACTGGACCAGCTCTTCGGCAGCGGCAACCGGACCTGGAGCTTTGTCCCGCTGGTACGGCTGCCGATCTTCGACGGCGGGGCCAACCGGGCCAATGTGCGCGTGGCCGAGGCGAACCAGCGCATCGCGGTGTCGCAGTACGAGAAAGCGGTGCAGGTTGCGTTCAGGGAGGCCAGCGACGTGCTTGCCGACCGCGCCCAGTGGGACCGCCGCATCGCGGCGCAGCAGGGGGTGATCGCGGCCACGGAAAGGACCTTCCAGCTTTCCGAGGCGCGTTTCAAGGCGGGCACCGACGACTTCCTGACGGTGCTCGACGCGCAGCGCAACCTGTATGCCGCGCAGCAGGCGCTCATCACCCTGCGCCTGGCCGAGCAGGTCAATCGCGTCACGCTGTGGAAGGTCTTCGGTGGCGAAATGACGGACCTGCCGGCCGGCAGCTGAAACGCCGGCCTCCGGCGGGCGAGCGGCCGGAAGCCGGCCCTCGATCAGCCGCGCGCCGGTTCCCGCAGGCGCACGCCTTTTTCCCCCTTGCCAGGACAGCTTCCCGTCATGCCGGGACCCCGGCTGCCGGCCGCCGCGCGTGGACAAATTTCCTGGTGGAATGCACAATGCCATCGCCTGCGATCGTCAGCTGCGGCGCGCGGGGCGCGGGCGGCCCGTCGCACCCGCAGGCATCAGGAACACAAACACGCTCATCTACTCGGGAGGTAAGACCGATGCGCTCACCATGGCATCTCGCCGGCAGGCTGCTCGTATGGATCACCTTGTCGTGCGCGCTCGCACATGCCGCAGCGGCCGTTCCCGTGGCCATGGTGACGGACCTGAAGGGCAGGGCGTCTTTCGCGTCGCAGGCGCCCGCTAGGCCCCTGGGCATCCTGGATGAACTGCCGGCCGGGGCAGAACTGGTCCTCGAGCAGGGCGCGGACCTGACCCTGGTGTACGTCGGATCGGGCCATGAGTTCCGCATCATCGGATCCGGCCGCGTCGCCGTCGGCGTCCATCTTCCTGTCTTCTCCGGCAATGGCAAGCTCGCCAGCAGGACATCGCTGCTGTCCTCGGCCGGCGGCCGTCTCGACACCCAGGGCGGGCGGGTGGTGCAGGGCGCGGTGGTGATGCGCGGCGCCGGCGAGCGGCTGCGACAGATCGCGCCGCGCCAGAAGACGCTCGACGCCCGGCCCGAATTCCGGTGGGACCTGCCGGAGAACGTCCGCACGGTCGCATTCGAACTGCGCGCCGAGGATATGCAGGTCCTTGCCAGCGCCAGCGTGACCGGGGCAAGCTATACCTTGCCGCCCGACGTTGCGCTCGTCCCCGGCAAGACCTACAGCTGGAGCATCGCGCCTGGGGACGAGGGCGGCGCAGGCCGCGTGACGAGCAGCTTCACGCTTGGCGCAGCCGGCGAAAGGCAGCGCCTGGTCCAGTTGAAGCCGGGCAGGGATGCCAGCTTTTCCGACCGCCTCCTGTACGCCCTGCTGCTCGAGGACGCCGGCCTGGCCGCCGAGGCAACGGCCGAGTGGAAGGCCTTGTCCGCCGCCCGTCCGCAGGATGCGATGCTGCGGGCAAAGTGGTCCCGGTGAACCGGGACCGGGGCGCCGCCGGCAGCGACCTTTCCCTCGGCAGGGCGGATCGGCTTCCTCGCCGGTCCCTGGTGCTCGGCTTCCTCGCCGTCGTCCTCCTCGCGTCGTTGTTCGGCGCCTCGCGCGCGGGTGCCGCACTCGACCTCGCCGTCCGCGATTTCCAGAACCGCGTCCTGGCGAAATTCCTTCCCCGTGTGCCGGACCAACCGGTGGTGGTGGTCGGCATCGATGAAGAGACGGTGAGCCGCTTCAGGGAGCCGCTGGCCCTGTGGCATCCGCATCTCGGCGAATTCCTGAAAGCGATGGCCGTCGCGCAACCGGCGGTCGTCGGTCTCGACGTGGTCCTGCCTGACCGTTCCTTCGACTGGCTGCTGCCGGGGTATGACAGGCGCCTGCTCGAGGGCCTGCTCGCCGCGCGCAGCGGCACGACGCTGGTCCTCGGACTGACCCTGGACGAGACCGGGGCCGCGCGCAGGATCCACCCGCCCTATGCCGCCATCGCCGGCGCCGGCGCCTTCGGCTATGTGCTGCTCCCCATCGACGACGACAACATCGTGCGGCGGCTGCCGGATACGCACGACGCCGGCGGGCGGCCGGTAGCCAGCCTGGCGGGCCGGATGGCGTTGGGCATGGGCGTGGCGCCGGCCGCGGGTGGCATCAGCTATGCGCTCGCGCCGCCCGCCGGCTACGTCCCGCTGCAGCAGGTCATCGACTGGTTCGCCCGTGGCGAGCACGACGCCCTGCGCGCGGCGTTCCAGGGGCGTCCGGTCCTGCTCGGCAGCGTGTTGCGCTACGAGGACCGGCATTTCCAGCCGATCAATCTTGCGCCCTGGGAGCGCGACAACGGATTGCAGGTGCCCGGCGTGATGATCCAGGCGCAGATGCTCTCGACGCTGGTCAACCACGCCGTCGTGCGTCCCGCGCCTGCCGCGGCTGCCGTCGCGCTGTGCCTCGCCGCGGGCCTGCTGTGGTTCCCCGCGCTGCGGCTGGTGCCCGCCGTTGCAGCCTGCATCCTTGCCGTCGCAGCGATCCTGGGGATCGGTGCAGGCATGCTGCACGCGGGATGGCGCATCGATCCCTCCGCGGCGATCGCCGCGACGCTGCTGGCCCTGTCCGGGCGCTGGGTTGTCGAGTCGCTGCTGGAGATCCGCGAGCGCCGGCGTTTGCGCCGCGCCTTCGCGGGTTACGTCAGCCCGCAGATGATGGAGGAGATCCTGGCGGGCCGGATTGCCGGCGAACCGGGCGGCGAACTGCGCCGGGTCTGCGTCATGTTCGCGGACGTGCGCGGTTTCACGACGCTGAGCGAGATCCTGCCCCCGCAGGCGGTCATGCGCCTGCTCAACCGGTATTTCGAAGCGGTCACGCAGGCGATACATGCCGAGGACGGCACCATCAGCTGCTTCATGGGCGACGGCATCATGGCGCTCTTCGGCGCCCCCAAGTCCATGGATAACCCGAGTGCGAAGGCATTCGCCGCCGCGCAGCGCATGCTGGTCGCGCTGACGGCCCTGAACCGCGCACTGCAGGAAGAAGGCGGGCGCGAGCTGGAAATCGGCATCGGCCTCAACGTCGGCGAGGCCATCGTCGGCCACGTCGGGTCCCGGGAGAGGCATGACTACTCGGCCATCGGGGATACGATCAATGCCGCGTCCAGGCTGGAAGGCATGAGCAAGGACGTCGGCTTCCCGCTGGTGTGCTCGCACGCGGTGGCCGCCGCGCTGGGATTCCCCCAGGGGATGGCCGACCTCGGCACGCGGAACGTGCGCGGCCGTTCGCCGATGCATGTGTTCGGCTGGGGTCCGGCTTCCGCCGGAAGCGGGCAAGCGTTTCGCCCGTGATGTCCGGGGCCGGCCGGCCCTAGCAGCTGCGCTGCCGCCCCGGCCTGTTCAGCTTTGCACGCGCAATCCCTGGCCGCCTGTCACGAGTGCAAACAATTCATTGGTGCGGTGGATGCCCAGCCGCGCGTAGGCCCGGTTGCGGTAGGTCTTGACGGTAGTGGCGCTGATGCCGAGGTCGCAGGCGATGCCGTCGTGGCTCATGCCCCGCAGCAGGCGCAGGCAGACCTCCACCTCGCGCGGCGGCATGCCGGGGGCGATGCGCCGGAGCGCCGCGTCCCGTTGCATCGCCTGGTCCGCCGCGCCGGGGCACAGGGCGATCTGGCGTTCGACCGTCGCGAAGAGTCCGCCTGCCATCGCCTCGAACAGCCGCAGGTCGCGATCACGGAAACCGGGCTGGTCGTCGTGCCGGTAGAGGTTGACCGTGAGGATGCCGCCGTCCCTGTCGCGGCGCGCCGCGGACAGCCGTTCGCGCAGCCGGTGATGCTCGTAGATCAGCCGCCGGTGCTCGGGATGCCTGACCTCGCCCGCCGTCAGGTGCAGGATGCCGAGTTCGTCCGCACCGAGGGCGTCGAAGGTGCGGTCCTCGCGATACAGGCCGTCGCGGTAGGCACGGAAGCAGAGGCCGGTGGTGTCGGCGCGCTGGTAGCTGTCGGACAGGTAGCAGACCGGGCGGGTCGCCGCCGCTGTCCGGTAGACGCTCCATGACCCGGCGGGTAGCGCGCGGTTGATCGTCGTGAGCGCGCGGGAGGGGAATAACGGCGTGCCGATATGCGCAATGATCTGCGACAGCGCGTCGAGCGCCAGCTCGGGGGCCGGTCTTTCCTGTGCCAGGGTCCACGCGTTCATCAGGTGTTTGCAGGGCAAGGGCTGTCCTCTTCGGGGAGGACAGCCAATCGTCGCGGCTGCTTCTATGATGGCAGGCACAAGAACCGGTGCCACAAACCCCTCGATAGAGTCGGCGCAACAGAATCCCGGCGGCGCCGGGGTCGCGCCGGGGTCGATTTCGGACTACACGGGGACATTAATGGAATTCCATCCGCAGGACAAGCAGGCCCCGGCAGCCGCCCCGGCGCTGCGCCACCTGTGCCGCATCACCGCGCGCGTCGACCAGGTCGTCAGCCTTGGTCCCGCGGCGCACGGCGAGCGGCGCTACGTGCCGATCACCGGCGGCGAGGTCGAAGGCGCCGAGATGCGCGGCGAGGTGCTGGCCGGAGGGGTGGACTGGCAGCTGCAGCGGGCCGACGGCACGCTCGATATTGCCGCGCACTATGTGCTCAGGACCGAGGACGGCGCGCTGGTCGAGATCCAGAGCAACGGCTACCGCCATGGCCCTCCCGACGTGATGCGCCGGCTGGCGGCGGGCGAGCCGGTCGCGCCCGACGCCTACTATTTCCGCACCGCGATCACCTTCCAGACCGGCGCGGCGCGCTGGCGCCACCTGAACTCGGCGATCGCCATCGGCCACGGCGCGCGTACCGCTGGCGCCGCCAGGATCGATGTCTTCCTGGTGCTCTGACCAGGTTTCATACACCGACAATAGCGAGGAGACAGACATGGGAAATCAAGGACGTTTGAACGCAGGCAGGCGGATGCTGGGGAAAGCCGCGCTGGCACTGCTGATGGCGGCGGGCACGGGCGCGGCATTCGCCCAGGCCTATCCGGCGCGGCCGGTGCGCATCGTGGTCGGCTTCCCGAGCGGCACCGGGCCGGACCTGGTGGCGCGGGTGGTCGCGCAGAAATTGCAGGAAGGTCTGGGGCAAGGCTTCGTGGTCGACAACAAGCCTGGCGCGGCCGGGCTGATCGCGGCGCGCGAAGCAGCCAAGGCGGCACCCGACGGCTACACCCTGCTGCTGGGCGAAGTGGGCAGCATGGCCATCGCCCCCAGCACCTACACCCGGCTCGGCTTCGATCCGGTGAATGATTTCGCCTCGGTCAGCCACCTGGTCACGTCCGACTTCGCGTTCGTGGTGCCGGCGTCGCTGCCGGTGAAGAACCTGAAGGAATACGCCGACTGGAGCAAGTCCCAGAAGAATGTGTTCATGGGCACCTTCGGCGCCGGCACACCGGGCCATTTCGGCATCGCCATGCTGGCGGACGCGATCCAGCTCAAGGCGGAGCCTGTGCACTACAAGAACACCGGTGATGCGATGAACGGCATCATTGCCGGCGACACCCAGGGCCTGTTCGGCACGCTGGCGCTGGTCGCGCCGCACGTGAAGGGCGGCAAGCTGCGCGCCCTCGCCACTTCCGGCCCGGCGCGCTCCAGCATGCTGCCCGACGTCGCGACGGTGCGGGAGCAGGGCTACCCCTCGGTGGAATTCGGCGCCTGGTTCGCTCTTCACGCACCCGCAAGAACGCCTGGCGAAGTGCTCGATGCGCTCAGCCGCGCAACCGTCGAGGCGATGAAGTCGCCGGAGGTGCGCGAGCGCCTGCAGGGCGCCGGCTTCCGCGTCGCGGGAAGCAACCGCCAGGAGCTCGACCGCCTGCTGCGCGAGGATATCGCGCGCTGGGAAAAGGTGGTCAAGGCGACGGGATTCAAGGCCCAGGAATAAAGTCGGGATTGCCGCCGGCAATGGCGGCGCCGGGCGGCCGCCGCCACAGGCACTGCCCGTCCTACGCGGGCGGCGCCGCCTGGCGTTCGTCCGCCTGCTTGTCGACCCGTACCGCGAGCATCTCCAGCGGACGGATCAGGCCTTCGGCGGCGGCATGGGCCGCGGCGTATTCGCTGTCCGGCACCAGCACCAGCTGCGTACCCGATGCCCGCACTTCATCGATCAGCCGGTCCAGTGCCTCAATGCGTTCGGGATCCGGATTGACGCTGCGAATGTAGATCACCCTGATCCGTCCCGGGTGCCGGGCGACGACCTCGCGGTAGATCTCCGGGTCCTTCTGGCCGCTGTCCCCGATCAGGATGAACGGCAGATCCGGATAGATCCTCATGATGCGCTCGATGTTCTCCAGCTTGTGGCCGTGATGGCGGCCGGCGCCGAACATGGTGCGCAGCCGCAGCTGCTTGAGCATCAATGGCCCGAGCGGAATGTCCTGCGCCTGGAAGAAATCCACCAGCGGGGTGTACAGGTGCCAGGGACTGCTGGACACGTAGAACACGGGATTGCCTTCGTCCCCGCCGATGCCGTCGCGCAGCGCGGCATACAGCGCCGTCACCCCCTTGAACGGCTTGCGGGAATGGGCGTTCCTGATCGCCAGCATGGTCAGCATGCGCAGCTTGTTGGTGACATTGCTCCACAGGACGGTATCGTCGATGTCGCTGATCACGCCGTAGCGCGCGGTCGGCGGCGGCACCAGCACTTGCGCCACCGCGCCGGTCATTGCGCCGCGCGGCCGCGGCGAAACCAGCTCGAGGTCGACCCCGTGCCAGCCGGGCTGCTGCAGCGGGCGCGGCAGGACCAGCTCACCCTGGAAATAGCCGCCCGCGTCCGTCACCAGTTCCTGCTCGACGCCGTCGAAGCGGGCAAGCAGGCGCGCGCCGGGCACCTCGTCCGAGCCGATGCGCTTGGACAGCTCGACGATGTTGCGCCAGGGCTTTTCATCGGGTCGCGGCGTCGCGAAACCTTCGTCCCGCAATACCCGTCCCTGGAGGAACAGCCGGTCCGGCGTGCCGAAGCCCATGTAGGGAATGACCAGCGCCTTGCCGCCCGCAGCCGCCAGCCGCTTCAGGTGCTGGAGCGCCCGCAGCGAGTAACG
Source organism: Noviherbaspirillum sp. (assembly GCF_036563305.1). Classification (GTDB taxonomy): domain Bacteria; phylum Pseudomonadota; class Gammaproteobacteria; order Burkholderiales; family Burkholderiaceae_D; genus Noviherbaspirillum. Next base: position 273,101 of record NZ_DATCMQ010000014.1, read on the forward strand.
GGCTGCCGCGCTGGCCTGAGGCCGCGCTGCCGGCGGGCGCGCGGCGGCTTCCGGCGCATCCTCCTGCTGCGGCACCGCGGGGCGCTCGACCCAGACGGCGTCGTGCTGTATCGGCTTCAGCTTGCGCAGCGTCCGTTCGATGGCGCCGAGATCGTCCGGCGCCAGCCGTTGCGGCAGGACATGGACGTCGATCCCGGCGGCGCGCAAGCCTTCCAGTTCGGCATCGTCGAGCAGGTTGCGGTTCACCACGAGCCTGTGTCCCGGCTGCCGGCGCCATTCCTCAAAACCCTTCCTCGTAAGAATCAAAAAAGTCATCGCCGCCAGTCAGGGAGCCAATACAAGGGATGAGATGCGTTCAGGGGTAGCGAATTCCGGCGTCGCGCGCCATCCTTGAGCAGCGGCAGGGCGCGCAACGGGAGCCCCGCGACGATGAATCGCGGCGGGTCGATCGCTGACGAAGGCGGGTTGCGCCAACGGACAGCCGGCGGCAACGCTTGTCCGGCTTCCATGCTACCGTTCCGGTAGCCCAAGCCGCCGCGGCGACGGCAACCAGACAAGGAGCAGGGATGAACAAACCCGCAGTTCTCGCATTCGATGTGTTCGGCACGGTGGTCGACTGGTACGGCCCGGTTTCGGCGGCGGTGAAGCGTGTTTGCCCCCAGGTCGATGCCGATGCGTTCGCGCTCGCCTGGCGCGAAGGCTATCCCCAGGCCATGCGGCGCGTGATGGCTGGAGAGCTGGGCTGGACGACGGTGGACCAACTGCACCTGATGATCCTGCGCGACTTGCTCCAGCGGTTCAAGGTGGACAACCTGGACGAGGCGCAGATCCTGGACCTGAACAACGTATGGCATCGGCTCGACCCGTGGCCGGACAGCGTCGAGGGCCTGCAGCGCCTGAAGGCGAAGTACATGATCTGTACCCTGTCCAACGGCAACATCGGCCTGCTCGCCAACATGGCCAAGCATGGGCGCCTGCCATGGGACTGCATCCTGTCGGCCGAAATCTTCCGCAAGTACAAGCCGGATCCGGCGGTCTATCTCGGCGTCGGCCAGATCTTCGGCATCCCGCCTTCGTCGGTGATGATGGTGGCCGCGCACCAGGAAGACCTTGCCGGCGCCCGCAAGTGCGGCCTGCAGACGGCCTATATCCAGCGCCCGGCGGAATTTGGTCCCCACCGCGCCAAGGATGTCTCGGACAACGGCTTGAACACCCTGCACGCAAGTGCCATCACCGCACTCGCCGACCAGCTCGACGCCTGACCCGCATCCGCCGTGGTGGACAGGACCGGGCGCGCGGGGAGCCCGGGCGCCGGCCTCGCCTGCATTCCGGCAATCTCCGGCAACACTTTCCGGTCGCTCCGGTAAGGCGCGCTGCCGTCGCGGCCTGCGGTTTCCCCGCGTCCTCCTCACCGCTGCCCGCGCAATCCTTCTCTTCCGCAAGTTCGCTTGAGAGCGGGACCGTTTCCTGCTTTCCCCCAGCGGACGCAGCGTCGTCATTCCCTCCCTCCAAGCGAGCGGCAAAGGCAATGTCGTCGCAGCGCAGGCGCGTGCAAACCATCAGCGAACGTTCTCTGCAGGCGAAAAACCGCTAGCGGCAGACGCGACGCGATGCGATCTGTTTTGCAGTTGCAACGGAACGGCAGCGCCCGGGCGGCGTCAAGCGGCACCATCGCGCTTCGCGCCGGTGGCGCGCGATATTCAGCACAGGAAAAGCATATGCAGAAAGTATCGGAAATCATGAGCTACAACGTGGCCACTGCCACGCCGCAAAGCAGGCTGGAAGATGTCATCGGCGCGCTGCGGAGCGTCGATATCGGGGCGGTTCCCGTCTGCGACGACGGGCACCTCGTCGGGATCATCACCGAGGAGGCGATCGACCCCGATGCGGCACGGGGCGCGTCCGGCACGCTGCTCGTGGCGGACGTCATGGCCGAGGCGCCGCCCTGCTGCTTTGCCGATCAGACGTCCGAGGAAGTGGCGAAGCTGATGGCTTCGCACAAGGTCCGGCATGTGCCGGTGCTCGACCGGAACATGCGCCTGCAAGGCATGGTGACGATGGCTGACATGGCGCAACGTGTCGCCGGTTTTTCCGAGGAAATACGGAAGGAAATCGAAGACACGTTCGGGACCGAGCAGGTGCTGACGGCGCAGAGCCTCGGCCACAAGGCGGCGACCAGCAGCGCGGACGGCAAGTTCTGATACAGGCGAGCTGTGCTCGTCGCCGCGCGCGGAAGCGTGGGCCCATGATGGGGGAGCAGGCTGCCGCTGCCCATCGCTCAATCAACACTATCAGGTCGGAAATGGAAACTGCGAATGAGATGAACGGCGCGCTGATCGACGCCATCGACCAGTGCAACGGCAACGGGGTGCGCGAGTGCCTGCGCCGGGGCGCGGATGCGAACGCCGTGGATGAGGAAGGCTGGCACATGCTGCATCGTTGCGCCGGGTGCGCGGACGGCGATGCGGTGGCGGCGTTGCTGGAATACGGGGCCAAGCCGGACGTCAAGACCAGGGACGGCAGCACGCCGCTGACGATTGCCGCCAATCTCGGCAATCAGGGAGGCGTTGCTGCGTTGCTGGCGGCGCGGGCGGACGTGGCTGACCGGGATGCGAACGGCGCCACTGCGCTGATCTATGCGGCGAATGGCGGACACCTCGGCATTGCGGAGCTGCTGCTGCAGGCGGGCAGCGACGTCCGTACCAGGGAAGCCGACGGCATGACGCCGCTCCATGCGGCGGCCAACAACGGCCATGGCGAGGTGGTTCGCCTGCTGCTTTCACATGGCGCCGGCGTCGCCGACGTCGACCGGTACGGGATGACGCCGCTGCTGCTCGCCGCCGGCAACGGCCACGACGACGTCATCGCCCTGCTGATGGAAGCGGGCAGTGACATCCGCTGTCGCGACGAACTGGGCTACAGCGCATTGCATTGGGCAGCGCGCTACGGGCACGCCACCTCCGTGGAGCGCCTGCTCCGTGCGGGCGCCGATGTGGCGGCGACCGACGCCAACGGGATGACGGCGCTGCAGATTGCCGCGGGCGCCGGACACCAGGGGGTGGCGCAGGCGCTGCTCGAAGCGGGCAGCGACGTCGCCGCAGCGGACGCGCGCGGGTGGACCGCGCTGCATATCGCGGCGGGCAATGGCCAGCTGACCACCGCCCGCCTTCTGGTCGATGCCGGCGCCGTGCCGTCATGCCCGGGCGCCGGCGGACGCTCCGCGCTGCATCTTGCCGCCGGCATCGACGACACCGCGTTGCTGCAGATGTTGCTCGACACCGGCGCGGACCTGGAAAGCAGGGACGACCAGGGTTGCACGCCGTTGCATGTCGCCGCGAGCGAAAGACGGCGCGATGCACTGCGCCTGCTGCTGCAGGCGGGCGCCAGGCTCGATGCGACGGAGAATGGCGGACTGACTGCCCTGCATCTGGCTTCCGCCGCCGGAGACGCGCAGGGCGTCCATCTGCTGCTCGGTGCCGGCGCCGACCCCAACAAATGCGACGACGAAGGCTGCTGCGCACTGCATCTGGCGGCAGCGGAAGGGCACGTGGAAGTGGTGCGGATGCTGCTGGCGGCGGGCGCCAGGGTGAATGCGACCGACCAGGACGACTACACGCCGCTGCATTTCGCATCCATGTTTGGCTGCGCCGGCGTCGCAAGCGAACTGGTGACTGCAGGCGCCTCGCTCGATCAGCTGGACCGGGATGGCGATACGCCCGAAGCGGTTGCGGGCGACGAGGATCTTGCTGCACTGCTTGGCGCAGCCAGGGAGCGCCACGGCATTGCGTCGCCGGGCAATCCGTCCAACTGACATGAAGCGGAGGCGCCGCGACGCCTCCCGGCAGCCCTGGCGGTTGCTGGCGCGTCAGACACGGTGCGCTCTCTTTCCCTGTGGTCCTTCCGTCCTGGAATTCACCGCGTTTTTCGATTGAAGCTTCAGGTAAAAGCGAGAGCGCGATCCACCGTGACATGGAACAATCGATGCTGGGTCGACCCCGGCCCTTTCCATACGGAGGAACGCATGAGAATCGACTTGAGCCCGTCCAGCTTCATGACTTCGCCTTCCCTGAAGGACTACCTCGCAAGACGCATCAGTTTCGCGTTTTCCTTTGCGCGCAACAGGATCGCCACGGTCACCGTGCGGCTGAGCGACCTGAACGGTCCCCGCGGCGGGCGCGACAAGCTGTGCCAGGTATCGGTATCCATCCCGGGTCACGCCGAGATCGTCGTCAAGGACGTCGAGGAAAATTTCTATGCCGCTGTCGACTGCGCGGTCAGGAAGGCGGCGTACCGGGCGACACAGATGCTGAAGCGCCGGCGCAAGCAGCGCCAGCAAGGCATGAAAGAAGCGCGATTCGCGCAGCCGCCGTTGCCGGCGCTAGCCTGAACGGGCGCCGGTGTCGAAGCGGATCCACCCGCAATCAACCATCAAGCGGCCTCAGGGCCGCTTTTTCATTGGGAAGCGGGGGTAAAACCAGGGCGGTACCGGCGGCAAGCAGAAGCTGCGGAGACAGCCGCCGACATCTGCAATGCCGCCCCGACGGGCCGCAAGCAATACGTGCATCCGGCATTGCCGGGATCGCGCATCAGGGCGGCGAATCGCAGGCGCTCTCCAGCGGGTCGTGTACCTGCAGAATGCGGACGTTCACCAAGCCGCCATCCGGCTTCGGCCATTCGATGCATTCGCCGGCAGCCATGCCGAGCAAGGCGGTGCCGACCGGCGAGAGTATCGAAATCGTGTCCGGGTGCTTGCCGGCTTCATTCGGATAGACCAGGGACAGCATCAATTCCTCTCCCGATCCGTCCATGCTGAAACGAACGGCAGAGTGCATCTTCACGACGGTCGCCGGCACTTCGTCGTCTTCCACGATTTCGGCGCGCGCAAGTTCGTTCAAAAGGGCATCCTTGCCGGGGGCGGAAGCAGGCAGGGCATCCGCCATCGCTTCAAGGCGCTCGAGGTCTCGGATCGATACGACAATTTTGGGTTGCATTGTTTGCTCTCACGTTGGTTATGCCGGGTGGCGAACGGCGCATGGTCCTTCTTTGCTGGTCCTGGAACCGGAAGGCTGGCAGCCGTCTTCGCGCCATGGGACATTGCTACTTCATTGGTCGCGCTGCGTGCGGTCACGGCGCTGGTGGAATGGCTGGAGTGTGGCTCGGGGAGGACGTCGAGATCTGCAGCGTTCTCAGGTGCTCGCCGAGCCAGAAGTGAGGCAGGCGAGGTCCCGAGTGGACGAGTGGACGTGCCGCATGTGCACGGTCGAACCGGTTGCAGCGGCAACAGGCCGGATGCGGGTGGAAACGAAGGGCGCGAAAAGACCCGTCATTCCCCTGGTCGGGGATGAACGCATGCGATTCATGGAATGGCAGCGGCTGTTCACGTGATGGCGGGCAGAGGCAGTGTAGATACGGTCCCGAGTATATAGATTTTGCCCGGTCCGTCAACGTGCGGATCCGTGCCCCACGCACGCACCGCTGCCGGACGGACCGCACGGTACGTCGTGCGGAAGCGGGCCCGCGGGCGATGATTGCACTGCGGTACTCCTGCCGGGCGCCAGGCGCGGCTTTTCTTCCGTGCATCTTGTCTCGTGCCCGGGATCGAATCGAGGGCGGACATCGGAACCAATCTTCGGAGGAGATTTCAGATTGAGTCCTTAACGGTCCGTATGAAGGAGAGCTGCCATGGAGATTGAATTTCCAAACAGGTCGAGATACGACCTGAGCGACGACGCGGTTGTGTTCCCGGTGCTCGTTGATGGCGCAGAGCGGCGTTGCAAGGTCTTCCGCGCGCATCTGCAGGAGCGGTACGGCGCCGCCGCGGCAATGGACCTGGTCGGTGTGCTTGAAGACAATCGGTTTTATATCCAGGGCGAGGTCATCGCGCGGATCAAGGCCGGGGTGCAGGGCACGATCATGCTGCACTGAGCACATGTCTCCGGGGTGACTGGGCCGAGGCAATGCAATCCTGACGCTGCCCCGCGACGCAAGGGACGGCTACGATGCTCGCGCGGGCGGTCGAACACCCGCCTCGAAAGGGCACATCATGAGCGGCGATCGCCATGCCTGCCGGAGTCGAGGGAATCGCCGCGCCATCGCATGGAGCGGAGCCTCCCGTCGCTATGTGCTCAGTGACGCGCCAGCAGGCGGTCGAGCAGGGCGATCATGCCCTTTCTGTTCTTGTGCCGGCTTTCATGGTTCCGAACTTTCCGGATCTGCGCCGCCGACAGGCCGTCGAGCTTTCCGGCGGCCTGAGCGATCGTCAGCTTCTGGTAACCGGCGACGGGCAGGCCACGGTCCGGCGACTTGCCCTGTTTTTCCTTTCTTTTCTCGGCGCTGGATTCGCCGTAGCTCGAGCGCTGCTTGTTGACGATGCGCGCGGCAACTTCCTCCTCGCGTCCCGGGTAGCGATGCTCCGTGTGGAAGCGGCGTGCGAGCTTGCCGTATTCGCGCTCGCGCTTCGGGTTGGCTCCTGCTGGCATGGTTTCTCCTCGTCGTGAACATGTTGCCCGGGACATGCATTGCGCGTGCCTGCGACGCCACTTGGGCCTGTCCCTTCCGTTCCTCGATTGACACTGCCGTCCGACGATGTTTCTCGGCCGTAGGTACTTTCACTGTCCGACATGGACTTGCGGAGGGCCGGCCGCCGGCGTCGCTGGCCGCGCAATCTGTTGCAATGCGAACAGGGCGCCGGGCAACGCTTCCCATGCGATGGCCGATTGTGAAAAGAGAGAATAGCCGTCGCCCCGACGGCGCGTGTAACCCGATCGAACCCGGGCAATACCTGTTGCCGCGTCGGTTGGGCCGGTACCCGCCACTGTTCGGCCGGGCGATTCCCGGTGCATGCAGACGAAAGTCATTGCCCCGCTGATTCCGGTCAAGCTTCCGAACGGCAGCGCCGGCACGCGATCCTATTGCCTACTTGCCGCGGAGCTGCCATGACCTTATCGATCGTCGCCCGTTGTGCCCGCACAGGGGAGGTGGGCGTCGCCGCCGCGACGGCGGTGCAGGCGGTTGGAAAGCTGGCCTGCCACGCCGTGCCCCGCGTCGGGGCGATTGCATCGCAGGCCAGCACCAATCCCTACCTTGCCTACGACGGCCTGCGCCTGATGGAGCGGGGCCTGCCTGCCATGGAGACCCTGCAGCGCGTCCTCGCGACCGACGCCGCAGCGAGCAGGCGCCAGGTCGGCATCGTGGACCGGGACGGGAGCACGGCCGCCTGGACCGGTGACGAGAACATCCCTTGGGCAGGCCATCTGTCCGGACGCGCCTGCTGCGTCCAGGGCAACCGGCTCGCCGGGCCCCAGGTCCTGGAAAGGGCGCTGGCGTCCATGCACGAGACGGAACACCTCGACCTCTCGGAGCGGCTGACCCTGGCACTGCTGCGGGGGGACGAAGCCGGGGGCGACACCCACGGCGAGCGGTCGGTCAATGTCCTGGTATTCGGCGCGGAGGAGTACGCGCTGTGCGACATTCGCATAGACGATCACCCTGCGCCCATGCGGGAACTGCAGCGCCTGTTCCGGGTGTACCGTGAAAAAATCCTGCCCAACGTCCTGGCGCTGCCGAAACGCAGCGACATTCCGCTGCCCTGAGCTACGCCCGACAGCATGCCGCGGGAGCGACGGGTCCCGCGGCATACCTGGCTGGATCATGCGGAATCGGTCGGCTCTGGATCCGTATCGATGAGCTCGGCGAGGCGCCGTGACAGTCTCGCGTTCTGCCTGTGCCAGTCCGCCCACGCGGGATCGGATCCGGCGCGCCGCAGCTCCCGGCATTCGTCGCGCCGCAGCGCCTCGCGCAAGGCCCGGCGCTCATGCGCGAAAAGGAGGGGAATCAGCATGTGCATGTTTGCCTGACGGAGAGTGTCGACGTTTCGGTACGCGCGATCGGGGAGAGCGGCCGGCCGCCTATTCGCGCTGTTCCTGGCGATGCGAAGCGGAATGCCTTTTCGCGGTCAGGCGACGCACCAGTTTGCCGGTAAGCGGTGCAACGAATACGACGACCGGAAACGCCACCAGCCAGGCGGTCAGCCAGGCGGCGAGCCACAGCGCCGGAAAGCCATCCGACAGGCCAGTGGCGCGGAACGTCGAGATGCCGGAGACCAGCAGCGACATCAGTCCCGAAAGAATCGCGCCGAACAGCAAGGTTGCGTATTTCTCCGGGATCATGCGACCGCCCCCTGCAGCCTGCGGGGAGCGACGCCGTCGACCCTGTGCAGGGTTGCCGCGAAATTCGCCCCGAACATGCGCGCGGTCTTGATGTCGCCCTTCGTGAACGCGTCCGCCGCGCCGCCGTGCGCCGCCTGGGCCATGAGGCCAGCCCATGATCCAAGCCGGTTGGCGGCCTCTTCGTACGGCACGCCGGCATGCTGCTCGGGCAGGATCGGATTGCCGGCCCACAGCATCCCGTGCTGCATGCAGAACACGAACATCGATAGCAGCGTCGACTGCTTGTCGCCGGCCGGCAGGGACGAGACCGTGAAGCCGGCCGCGAGCTTGCCTTTGAGTCGCTGCGTGCGCCACAGGCGTCCTGTCGCATCCATGAATGCCTTGAACTGGCTCGACACGCCACCCAGGTAGGTGGGCGATCCCAACAGGTAGCCGTCAAAGCCGACCAGCGCGTCAGGGGTCTTTGCCAGTTCCTCGGCCTCCAGCAAATACACTTCGGTGTTCGGGACGCTCGCCGCACCGTCCATGACATGTCGGGCAATGTGCGCAGTGTGTCCGTGGGCACTGTGGTAAATCACGGCAATTTTCTTCATTGTTCCAGCTCCATGCAGGATATTGATTTCCAAAGGGGGAAGCGTCGTCACCGGGAAATCCATTCGGTGACGACTGCGGACAGGTAGAGGCCCAGGCCGAAGACGGCGTGGTTGGCGATGCTGCGCACGCGGCTCCTGAAGGGGGCCGGTGTCCTTGACGCGGCGAAACCCATGCCCATCGCCGGCTGCATGACGAACAGGGGCGCCGCTACTGTGCAAACGCCCAGGACGAGTGCCGACAGCAATGCCGGCTGCCGCAGCCAGCCAGCGCCCTGCAGGCCGACGAGCACACCGGAGAACGCGATGCCGACCAGGTAATGGGTAAGCCACCCGAGGGCGCGTTCACCGGGGATGGGCGCGGCCTTGCCGATTGCTTCATGGGCGAACCTGCCGCGAAACAGATGCCCGGCCCAGCGGCCGATGAACGCGAAATTGAGCGTCTGGATGCCCATGCGCTGTAACAGCATGAGCCAGGCATCCATGACCGCGGTGGCGCCGATTCCGACGACGACGGTTCTTGCAATGGTTTCAGCGACTGTCATGGCAACACTCCTATCGATTGACTGATGAACTCCATGCGTCCACTATAGAAGTTGAAGTCAACTTCAAGTCAAGGATGATTTGCCATGGATATCGCTGAAGTCGCCAAATGCACAGGCGTGCCTGCCTCGACGCTGCGCTACTATGAAAAAAAGGGTCTGATCGCTTCGGTCGGCCGCCAGGGCATCCGCCGCCGCTTCGCGCCGGGCGTGCTGGATCAACTGGCATTGATCGCGCTGGGGCAGGCTGCCGGGCTGTCGCTGGACGAGATCGGCTCCATGCTGTCGCCGAATGGCGGACCGGCGATCAACCGCCGGCTGCTGGTCGACAAGGCCGACGAGATCGAGCGGACGATCAGGCAACTACGGGCAGTGAGCCGGGGCCTGCGTCATGCCGCCGCGTGCAGGGCGCCGAGCCACGCCGAATGCCCGACCTTCCAGCGCCTGCTCCGGGCAGCGGCGTCGGGAGCACTGGAAAGCCGCCGGCAGGGCAGTGACATGCAGCGCAACGGAAAACAGCGTCGGGCGGAATAGGGCCAACGTCATCATTCCGCAGCATGAATGTCCGCGATGTGAGCCGGTTGCATCGCGTGAGCACAGCGAGGTGGGACCCGGGCGGCGACAGCAATCGCTGCACCGCGACCAGCTCGCCGCATGTGGCGCGCAACTTGCGCGCGGCGGCGCCATGCAACGGGAGGCAATCGCCGCACCGTCTAGTCATGGCGCTTGATTGCGTGGTCCGAGGCGAAGAACCCCCGGACCTCCGGCGGTGTCAGGCGCGCCATCTCCCGGCGAAGTGCAGGCCGGCCGGGAATGGGTCGCGCTTCATTGCTCGTCCTCCCCCTCGACACCGGACCAATAACCACTTTCCATGAGACGCTCCCGCACCATCGCGCGTGCGCGATGCAGCCGCGTCTTGACGGCCTGGAGGCCGAGGCCAAGTTGAGACGCCACTTCCGGCGCGGTCAGTTCCTCGATGTCCCGCAGGATGAGTACAACGCGGTACGGCGCCGGCAGCGCGGCGACTGCGCGGATCAGATCAAGCCGCAGGTCGAGCGGAACGCCCGGTGCGGCGAGCGATTCGATTTCGGCCTCGCTCTCGAGCTCCAGACGCGAGCGCTGGCGGAAAAGGCGAAAGCATTCCCGCTCGACGATGCGGAACAGCCAGGCGGCGAGCGTTGCGGCAGTCCGCAGTGCGCCGATCTTGCGATACAGTTGCCACAACGCGGTCTGCACCGCATCCTCTGCGTCTTCGGCACGGCTGCAGGCGCGCCGGGCGAAGCGTCGGATATCGGGCTGGCAATCGGTCAGCAGCGCGGCTATGGCGTCGGGCTGGCCACCTTGTGCCGCCTCAACCAGCGCGGCCCTGGACGGCATCATGGTCTTTCCCGAATCTGCCGACGCCTTACGACCGCACACGCCGGACAAAAGCCGGCCAGCGCAGTCAGGCCGAGAATGGCGGCCGTACTGCCGGATATCCAGTCCGCGACGGGCAGCAGGCCGGCGTATGCCGATACGGCGAGAAGCGCCGCGCCGCCCAAGCGCAGGATGCGTTCCCAGGATGGAAGGTTACGTTTCAAGTAGAACATGCTGATCTCCTTTGAGTTGGTCTCACATACAAAGAGGCGCCGGACGAACAAAAGGATTCAGGATATTTGCTTGCGTTGTGGAGGTCCCCATCCGTGCAGCGGACGAGCCCGGGACTAAACCAATGGCATGGGAGAGAACGGGCCGGCTACCTGATCGGCCCCTCTTCGAAATTGCTCTTGTATTTGGCGAAGGGGTCGTAAGTGGGTACCGCTTGTTCACTCGGCCTGAGGTCCCGGCCACAGCTGAAAGACCGTCCACCAGTCCCTACAGTCGGTGTGTAGCCTGTACCCCCCGGGCAATCGACCATGCTGAGTGCCCGCTCCAGGGTAGTGCCCCAACCGCCATTTTGCAGGGGGCCGTTACACCAGAATTCGCCATTCTTCTTTTTCATGCACCAGGCCATGGCCTTGCCCCGTGTAACCGCAACCGGCGCTTCCACCTTGTCTTTACTTACCTGTGCATCTCCTGCATTGCGGCTGCCAACGGTGCTTGAAGGAGCCTGAGCAGAACTCAAAGGTTGATAAGTGCCTTTGGCAGCGCTGCCGCTGTGAGTTGCCTCCGGATTGCTCACCTTGGCAGCTGCCGGCGGCACGTAGGAATTCTGCTTTGCCGATCGCTCCCTGGCGTCCGCGGCCCGCTCACGAACCCTTGCGGTTTGATGCGTTTGCTGGGCGAGGTTATTCAAGAAAGCCTGCTGGTTATTCTGCTGTGCCTGCTTGGCCTGCATTTCATTCCGAAAGGTGTTGGCAAAGGTTTGTGCAAATGACGGGGCTGCGCGCTGGCGCGCCGCCATTTCCCGGTCAAATTCTTCATTCTCTGCTTCAATCTCCGCCCTTCTGCGGTCAGCTGCAGCCTTTGCCTGCATTTCGGCTTCCATCCGCCGGCGCTCCTGCTCCTTTTCCTGGGCGATACGCTGACGCTCCTTGTCTGCGGCTTCCCCAATCAAGTTCTGGATCTCGCGCTGCGATGCCGGCGTGAAGTCAACCGAGTTGAGTTTGATACAGCAAGGCTTATCCGAAACGCCGAAGGATGTCGGGACGTTCATATGGTCGAGTGAGCGCTTTGTGTCTGCCATCAGGATGGGATCAAAGGTATCTCGATGAAAGGTCTTGCCAGGCACCCAGGGATAGACTTTAGCCTCTACATATCGGAAAACAGGCTGATGCGATTCGTTATAAAAAACCAGGACGGCGGCCGGCTTGTTGCCGACTACGGCATTCTCGTTCAAGCGTACTTGCCATGTATAACCTTCTTTGCAACTACCTTGTTTGCAACTTGATATGCGCATCTGCAATGCCACGTGCAACTCCACCCATTTCATCTCAAGGATCTGCAACGTTCCATACTTGTTGTTGATCCAGGTAGGTGAACGATCCGCTGCTTCTCCGAGCATGTCCCAGACTTCAGCATTGACAACGTGTGCCTTGCCTTCCTTCCTTGCTGCTGGTTTCCCCTTGGGGGGCGCATAGTAGGCTTGGTATTTGGACCGGGTCTGGGACGTTAGTTGAGCAAGATTCTTTTGTGACGCCGGCGACGTCGGAAATGTGAGAGAAACGGCTTCTCCGCTGGGTTGAGTGAATTCCAGGGTAAGCTCCTTGCCAGAAGCCAGCTTTGGAATTGCATCTTCGGGAAATGTATAGGTCGCCGAAAAGTGCTTATCTCCTCCCGTGTGCTCGAGAAGCTCGGCGGCCTTGAATTGATGGACAGTCTGCCCGTCCACCTTCAAGGTAATTGGATCCGTTGGCGCCTTGTCTGCTCCTGAACGGACATTCGACCATAAATTCAAGTCCAACCGCGCTTTGATACTAGGGTTTGACCATACCTCGAGTGCCAGCAATGCACCGACGTCGCCCGACTTCAACGAATTGGCGTACGTCGTGCATTTGAACGCGGGGCGACCGCTGTAGCCAGCGTCGGAACAATTCATTTCCAACCAACTGAACTCAGGCTGTTCCGCACGCGCTGATGTTAGAAAGCACAGGGCCAGAATAGGTAATAGTGAAGATGCAAAAGTACGGATAGTTTTCATAACTTTTCTTCTGATGCTCAATTAATAGCTGCAATCTCCGGCAGGTTTTCGTTCACTGTTAGCCGGCAACCTCTACTTCGCCAATCACTACCTGCCTCGCCCGTCTCTGAAGCGATTGTTCGGGGCAAAGGGGCAAGCCTATGCCGCTTGTTCAGGATGGGTTTCTTTCACACGCCTGGGCCAGTGGCCTTGCGCCCGAGGCCGCAGCTTGTGGTTCTACCCTGTCTTCACTCACCTGGCCGCGCCTGCACCGCGGTCGCCAACCAGATTCTCGTAGGAAACAAATTATTGTGCCATACCCCAAACAGGGTATGCGCCTCGCGCTGCGCCGCATCCGTCTCGCCCGGAAGTGGGACATCTGAAAATGGCGTGAACATCTGGATCCAACGCCATCTACGCATTTTGCCGGCATGCGACGCCTGCAGCGCCACGCGAGAGCCCGGAATCCTGCGGCGACCGATTCTGGATTTCCGCTCTACTGATGCGCACCCGTCTGCCCACCCTGTTAAGAATCAGGGACTTGCACGCGGAGGGCGGTGGGCACGTCAAATGCTAATGCGACTGCGCCCACAAGAACGTGGACACCACACCCGCCCAGTCGTACACAAAAGAGGAGATGCAACATGAAGAAAGCCTTCGTCGCAGCATTGTTCGGCCTTGCTATCGGCCCCATCGCACACGCCGACGACTATCCTGCCAAGCCGATCACCATCATCGTGCCGTTTGCACCGGGCGGCACCACCGACATCGTCGCGCGCATCTTCGCCGACCGCCTGGGCAAGGAACTGGGCCAAGCGGTGATAGTGGAGAACCGTGGCGGTGGTGGAGGCAGCATCGGGGCATCCGCCATCTCCAAGGCAGAGCCAAACGGCTATACGCTCGGCATCTCTACAGTATCTACGCATGCGGTCAATCCGGCGTGCAATCCTCGCCTGGGCTATGACCCCATCAACGGCTTTGCGCCTATCACCAACATCGCCCGCACGCCTAACGTCCTGACGGTGAATGCCAGGTTTCCGGCGCAGGACTTCAAGCAGTACCTGGAACACGTCAAGAAAAACGATGGCAAGCTGAGTTACGCGACCTCTGGCAATTGCAGCATTCAGCACATGGTGGGCGAGCAGTTCAAGGTCGCGACGGGGACGTCCATCCTTCACGTGCCCTACCGTGGCGCGGGCCCGGCACTCAATGATCTGCTCGGAGGACAAGTACACATGATGTTCGACAACCTGCCTTCATCCATCTCGCATATCAGTTCGGGCAAACTTCGCGCACTGGCCATCGCTTGGCCGAAACGCCTCGATACACTGCCCAACGTGCCGACCTTTGCTGAACTAGGTCTGCGCCAAGTGAACGACCCCGCATGGTATGGCCTGATTGCTCCCGCCAAAACATCGCCCGAAATCATAAAGAAACTCAATGCAGCGGCCGTCAAGGTCCTCAGCTCACCCGACGTCAAGGAGAAGCTGCGCCAGCAGGGCGCGGAAGCGGTCGGCAACAGCCCGGCGGAGCATGCGGCAGAGGTACGCACCGAACTTGAGAAGATGAAGGCGGTGGTCGAGAAGCAAGGCATCAAGCTCGAAGGTGTGTAAGCCGACCGACGGCGTCCCACCTCGGCGGGCGGTGCGTAAGTCCGGTACGGATTGCTGCACACCCCCGCAGCGAACTCGGGCGAGCGCCCGTGCATAACGCATCGCGCCGCTTGCAGCGCGCGTGGCGCTTGCATACGCCCGTCCGCTGAACACGCTACCGCGCCCGTTGCCTCACCCTCCGACATGGGGAGATCTCTTGACTACTGCACTCTATAACACCACGGCGTTTCGGTCTGCCGTCAGCCGTGCTACGCACCAGCTCTACGACCGGCCCTTGATATTCGACGATCCGCTGGCGGTAAAAATCCTCGGGGACGAGGCAGCGACCCGCCTGCAGGCTTCAGCTACCGTTGCCAGTGGCGCCATGCGGCGCGGTATGCGCGCTGCCCTTGTTGGACGAGCCCGCATCGCGGAAGATATGCTTCATGAGGCGGTCGAACGTGGCGTGCGCCAATACGTCGTGCTTGGAGCGGGGCTTGATACCTTCGCTTACCGCAATCCGCACCGCCATCGAGGACTGCGGGTGTTCGAGGTGGATCTGCCGGCGATGCAGGAATGGAAAATGAAACTGCTTGGCGCCGCGGACATTCCGGTGCCGGACAATGTGCAGTACGTAGCGGTGGACTTCGAACGCGACATTCTGCGCAACAAGCTGATCGACGCAGGGGTCGACACCGGCCTGCCAGTGTTCTTCTCCTGGCTGGGTGTGACGATGTATCTGACAGAGGCTCAGGTGCTGGACACGTTGCACACGATTGCCAGCGGCTTTGCGCGCGGTAGCGGCGTCGCCTTCGACTACATCCGCGCGGACCGCGCACTTCACCCGCTCGGACGAATGCTTCGACGCCTGCTCGCGCGCCGCTATAGCCGAATCGGCGAGCCGTGGCGCGGATTCTTCGATCCGCCGGTTCTCATTGCGAGGATGCAGGAATTCGGCTACTCCAGTGTAGTGGACTTGCCGTCGGACGCGATCCACGCCCGCTACTTCGGCGAGCGAAGCGATGCCCTCGGTTTTCATCGACTGGGTGTGCGTGCCACTCGTCTCGGTGGGATGATCTGCGCGCGCCGTTAGTGCTTGAGCATGTCTCCTCCGCCGCGGCCCGGCGGATTCCCCCCGCCTTGCGCGGGGGCTTTTTCAGGCATTCGCACAAGAAGAGGGCAGGAACGGCGAACACGACGCCGTCGAGCGTCCTGCCGCAATCAGCGCGATCTGTCGCGGCGATCACCGTTCAAAAACGTCGGCAGAAATGCGGCTCCACGCTGGTGACGCAACCTGCTTCAGGCGAGGAGTGTCCACCGACTGATCTTGGCTGCCGACATTTGACTTCACTGCCGGCAATTGGTACGCACCAGCTTGCCGCTTCTGCGGAATACGAATGCCTGGTGTTTTAGCTAATCCGTACGCAGTTCGCGTGCCGAGCAATGAGTGTCACCATCAAAGCTACCGACAGGATGGCTGAATTTGTTGTCCCCATACGCTCGAATCACTTTCGATACGATGACCTGGTACCCGTCAAGCCACTGTCCCTGCGCTTTTTTTGCCTCGACATGTTTCGGATGCTTAATCAGGGCCCGCAAGGCCTCGATGGATTCCCAGTAGTAGACATTCGAGACCAAACCAGCTGCATGATTTTCCCAAGTTTCCTCGCCGACGTAGCCAGGAATTTTTCTGGCCGCATCGGCAATGGCTTCATCAAGTCGAAAGAATTTTTCGTCGTACTGTTTTTTTGCAAAGATAAAAGTCGATGAGTACATAAGGGTATGTTGAGAAACGTTATCAATCTACGGAAGCCTATTCATGGCAGCGGCCCAGCAGCGATGTAAGTTTTGGCATCGACCAGGTTCGACTATTGCTTGCGCATTTGATAGTCCTGGAGATGAGGATCAAGCTGGCGGCTCTGCGGGCAAGAAGCTTTCGCCGAGTGATTTCAGCGTGAATGGTGGAAGCGAGCGCGCCTCAACGGCCTATTTGAAGACAGTTTGAATCGAAAGTCTTAGCTTCCATGCGCAACTTGCCACACCTGAGGAGCGGTCATGAATGTCTCCCTCAATCTCAAAGTCATTGCGTTCCCAAAACCGAAGTGCGTTCGGATTTTGCTTCTGCACCATAAGTCGGACGATGGAACCATTTCCAGTTTGAATCCAGGTTTTCAATCCAGCCCAGACCGAAGTCCCCAACCCATACCCTCTACATTCCGGACGAATAACTAGCAAACCCAAATACCATTCAGACGTCTTTGGATAGTTCTCAAGCAGCTCGACAATCCCTTCCATTTCATCATTCATATAAATACCGAATATGTGCTTGCAGCCCGTTTTTACGTGCGGCGGAACCGGTCCCAGAATTTCCTTGGAAGTCGATTCCCCGCCTGGCTGACCGTAAACAAGCTGGAAGAAGTTGGTGCACTCTGCGCATAGGCGAGCGAGTTCATGAAGATTCCGGCCATCCAGCCGTACCAGCATTCCCCCTCGAATCACAGGGAGACCTCGCATTTCTTCAAGATCACTTGTTGCCGCCATGCTTTCTCCAAGATTCCGGATACCCACCATGTACGGACAAGGCACCCTGCGAACAGCCCCAGGAAGCGCGCGAGTCCCAGAAAATGTGATCAGTGGGAGACAGCAGCGGGTCCGAATCCAGCGACCCGGCAGGAATAACGATTAGTGTCCCATCTCTCGTCCTGCGCGGAACGGGACAGCCGCAGGTATGGCAAAACCATTTGCCAAAACTCTGCGCCCGGGGCAAGTCGAATCGCGATATGGAATCCTCGCCCTTCAATAGCCGGAATTGGCTCGGAGCGACCGTCAGATTGGTTGCGTGCCCTGTTCCGGTCGACTTGCGACATCTGCTGCAATGGCAGTGGACCATCACATGAAACGGTCCCGTGGCTTCGTATATGATCGCTCCGCAAAGACAGCTTCCATGCACGATAGTCGCGACGCTCATGTTTTCCTCCGCGAGGTTCACGTGTATGGGTAGATTATTATTGGCGCAGGCAACGAGATACAGCAACACTTGCATGACGTTGCTCCCATACTGTATCGCTCAGAGGGCCAGTACGCTTCGCGGAGCTTGCGAGGCCGACGAGACACGGGCATTCCCGCGCTTGGCCGGTTGGCGGCGTCAGGCTCCGGCCAGGACCTCAATCGCCTTGCGTACGTCATAGGGCTTGGCAAGGATCTCCACGCCTTCCAGGTGCGCATGCTGCTCGGAATATCCGGTGGCGAGGACGACCTTCGTCCCCGGAGCGTGGCGTACGACATGCCTGGCCAGCTCGACGCCGTTCGTAGGCCCGGGCATCACGATGTCGGAGAATACGACACTGAACGGACCGGCATGCTCGATCATCTCCAGCGCCTCGGCACCGTCCTTCGCGTGATGGACGTCGAAACCCGCCTCCTTCAGTGCCGGGCCGACCACTGCGGCCACAAGCGGGTCGTCCTCGACGAACAGAATCTTTCCTCTCAAGCCCTGAGGAATCGGAACCGACGTCGGTCCGCTCGGCCTCGGTTCCGCTTCGCCCGTCGCACGCGGAAGGTAGAACGTCACGGTTGTCCCAACGCCGACGGTACTTTCCAGCGTCAGGCCTCCGCCGCCTTGTTTTGCAAAACCGTAGGCCTGCGCCAGGCCCATTCCCGACCCCTTGCCAACCGGTTTCGTGGTGAAAAACGGGTCGAGCGCCTTGCTCAACACATCCTGCCGCATTCCCTCTCCGGTGTCAGTGACCGTCACCGTCACATAGTCTCCCGGTGCAAGCTCCCCGACCGCGTCCTGCAGCATGACATTGGCAAGACCGATGGTGATGCACCCGCCGCTCGGCATCGCATCGCGGGCATTGATCACGACATTGAGCATAGCCAGGTCGAACTGGGTGGGATCGATGGCGACCGTGCATGAGGCGGCCACTGCATCCAGGCGCAGCGAGATATCGCCGCGGACGCCCCCTTGCAATAGAGGCATGATGTCATTGATGCGCTTGCCGAGATCGACGACCGCGAGGTGGGCTTCCTGCACACGGCCGAATGCCATCAGCTGCCTCGTCAGTTCCGCCGCTCGCTCCACCGCCCGTTCGCAGGCCTCTACCGTATGCCGGAGCCGCGGTTCCGAGACGGCCATGAACAAGAGCTGCAACCCGGTCGTCAGGGTCTGCATGATATTGTTGAAATCGTGTGCAATGCCACCTGTAAGCCGGCCCAGTGCCTCGAGTTTCTGCGATTGCACCAGGGCCTTCTGCGAACGTTCCGCTGCGGCGACGGCATCTGCCACACGATGCTCCAGCTGCGCCTGCGCGCTGCGTATGTTCTCGCCGGCCCGGGCCAGCTCCATGCTCACGGCGTCGACTTCGGCGATGCCCGACGCCTGTCGCGCAATTACCCGGCCTCGGCCAAGGTCGGCCGCCGACAGGCGCAGGATCTCCATGGATTGCGCCGTCTTGCGCGCAATTGCGATCGCCACCGCAGTGCCACCGCTCAGCAGCAGCAACGCGATAGCCACGACCATTGCTGCGGCATTGCGCGCGGGCCCGACAAGCTGTTCCCTGGGAACGCTGATCACGAAAGACCAGTCCGTACCCTGCGACTTGCTGAAGAATGCGGTCACCGGCGTACCCTCGAAGTTGATGCCCTCGTTGGTTCCCGTCCGGTTGGCCATGATCCTCGCGCGTAGTGCAGCGTCTGCCACTTTGCCGACGAACTGTTCCGGTTCGCGGGAGCGCGCGGCGGCAACGCCCTGGCCATCCAGAATCGTGGCGGTCCATCCCCTGGGCATGCTTTGCCGTTCGAACAGCTTCTGCAGCTCGCTCGCGACTGAACTCATCTGCACGTAGTACAAGACGCGACCGTCCCGCATCACCGGCAACTGCACGGAAAAGCTGTACTGGCCGGCTATGCGCGCGTGGTAGACGCCGGAGATCAGAGGAGCGTCCGGACCAATCCTCTTGCGCAGTGCGAGAACCGACGGATGCACGCCGGGCAGCGTACCCTCGCCGTAGGGGACGCGCGTGTTGAACAGCTGATTGCCATCGGCATCGGCCAGGATGATCGCCGTATCCCACGTCGATGCCACTTCCTTGCTGTAGCGATAGAACGTGGGCAGGTTGTGGTCGGTGAGCGCGGGCGAAGCCGCGAGTGTCTGCAAGGTGTTGAGACGCTCGGAGATCTCCCTGTCGAGCAATTGGGCCATTGCATTGGTCAGCTCCTGTACGCTTTCCCGGTAGGAGTCTTGCTGCTGCACGTAGACATAATAGATCCCCAGTACGGCCCCGATCAGCGCCGGAACGAGGATGGAGAACAGCAGGATCAACAGACGAGAGCGAATGCGCATGATTTTGGGGCCGGGCTCGATGAGGTTGCAGCATTGTAAGCGGAAGCACGGACCGCCTACCGCGTCGTTCTCAGGCCAGTTCGTCCGCATTCACGAGTGACATCGGGGAGGGCCGGTGAACGGCGGCCGGACAAGAGCCGCGTTGCCTTAGAAGCCGGCGGCAGAGGCACGTAACCCCGGCGCCGGAGCATCGACAGATATTGCCGCCGATGTGTCGCCGCTCAGCGCGGGCAATGGCGCGCGACGGATGGCGAAGCGGGCTGGCGAGGCGCGCCAACGGGGTCCGGACATGCCTCGATGAAGGCAGCCTTCGCTTCCCGATCGCCTGAGCGCCGGTTGCACGGAGAATGCAGACCCTGGCCGCTGCTGCCGTCGTCGCTCAGCGCACGGTTGCGCCCACTTGCTTCGGTTTGATAGAGCGGCGCAGCTGGCGCGCGGGGCTGCGGTACGCCGCGCCTCATCGGGCAATAGCGCGAGCAGGCCGGCTGAGGAAGTAACGCTGAAGCGCGCCTCCGCATGGACGGGTACAGTCCAATCGACCCGAACGCGGAGACGCGCAAGTGCGCGGCGCGCCTCGGCAAATTCTTCCATCTGGTCGCGTAGTCCGGCTCTCAAATCGCTCTGCCGCCGCCTGGAACGCACCTGCAGTCTCCAGGGGGCGTAGCCGGCCGTCCACGGCCGATCGCCTTAGCCAGAACCGGCAAATTTTCACCTTGCATGGTTTTCAACTGAGACAGTTTGTCTCAATGCGCGGCACTGCATTTGAGTAGAATGGCTCAGCCAGGAAACACGCAAAATGATGAATTGGATCCCTATAGTCTTCGGTACGTTCAAGGTTATCGTGCTCGGCACGGGCATGTTCTTCGCCATCAAGTGGCATTACGATCAAGGAAAGAAGGAGAAGGAGGAGGGGAAGGAGAAGCCCATCGTGCTGCGCGCGGGCGGCAAGACGGCCGCAATCTTCATGCTATCGCTCCTGGGTCTGGGGCTCGTCACCTTCGTCCTTGGCAGGACGTTCGGTTTGGACTTGACCTTCCCATGATGGAAGAATAGGGGGCAACGCACGAACTGCTGCGCCGGGCACCGCGCCCGAATGTCCAAACGGCCGCGAGGCGCCTGGCCTCGACGAACGGGACCCGCCTTTAGCTTACCGGGAAAGCCGCCGTTCCCTACGCCATTGGACGAGAGAGAAAACAGGACATGCAGGCCGAGGAATGAGGTCATCCACCCGTGCCCCGGCTCTCAGGAAGACCGTTCCCGGACATGCAAGCCCTGCATTTTTCAGCTGGTGCTTCCGGCAAACCGCTTCGCCAACTGCTCCCGCTCGAAGGTCTCCACAACAAAATCAATGAATGCCCGCGTTTTAGCCGGCAAAAGCGAACGGCTGGGATAGTAGATGGAAATGGCGCCGGCATCGGCATACCAGTTGGGCGCCAGCCTGACCAAGTCGCCGGTTTCCAACCAGGGAAGCACATCCGACACTGCCAACGGTGCGACACCTAGCCCGATCAGCGCAGCCTGGCACATCGCAGCCGGGTCATTGAACGATATTTTTTCCGTCAACCTAGCCGGCATTTCACTACCTGCGGCATTGCGCATCGCCCACTGGCGCACACGGCCCGTGTTCGCCGATCTCATCACGATGCCATCCAGTTCCGATAGTCCCTCCGGGTCTACCGGCCGTGTTCGATGTGCCATGTAGGCAGGCGAAGCCACGGCAATGATATGAGCCGGCGCCAGAGGCCGCGATATCAGGCCTGGCGCCAGCGCGAAGCCGCCGCCGATGGCAACATCGTAGCCCTCGCCGATCAGGTCGACCTGCCGGTTCTCGAAATACCAGTCCGGGCGAATCAGCGGATAACGCGCCATGAAGGATGGTAGTAAAGGAAGGATATATGTCAGGCCGAATGTCGGGGAAAGGCTGAGTTTCAATACACCTGCCGGCTCGCCCGTATCCCTTGCGACGGAAGCAATCGCGCCCTCCAGTCCGTCGAGATGCTGCCTGACTCCCGGAAGAAAGCGCTCTCCGGCCTCGGTCAACATCAACTTGCGGGTCGATCGCTGGAACAGGCGTACGCCAATGTTCTTTTCCAGTATCGACACGTTTCGACTGACTGCAGCAGGCGTTAGCCCCAGTCGCCGTGCCGCCTCGGAGAAACTGCCGGTTTCTGCACTGCGGACAAAAGATTCCAGATTTGCCAGGGTTTCCATTGGTCGCCTTCAATTTGCATTTGAAAGTCATTCAACTGATTGCTAACTAATCATATCGCAATCGAAGGCCTATGATTCGCTCCATTAACCCAACCATGAAGGAGTAAAACCAATGATCGCCACGACATCCACGACATCCACTACTCTCGCTGGAAAAGTCGCTCTCGTTACCGGAGGTTCACGTTCAATCGGTGCGGCTATCGCCAGGAAGCTGGCTGCCGGCGGCGCCTCGGTGGCGCTGACTTACAGCGCGTCTCCCGACAAAGCCCAGCAGGTCGTCGACGCGATCAAGCAGGCAGGCGGCAGGGCAATTGCCATACAAGCCGATGCGGGCGATCCTGAGGCAGTACGCGCTTCGGTCGCAAAGGCAGTAGAAGCTTTCGGCGGCATTGATATTCTCGTGAACAATGCGGGGGTGGCTTTGGGAGGGCCTATCGAGCAGATCGCTTTTGAAGATTACGAGCGCATGATCGCGGTCAACGTCACCGGCGTTTTCGTCGCCACGCAAGAAGCTGTTCGTCACATGAAGGAAGGTGGCCGCGTCATCCATATCGGCTCCTCAATGACCCGTTACGCCGCCTTTCCTGGCGCATCCCTCTATACATTGACCAAAGGTGCGGTGTCAGGCTTCAACCGTAGTCTGGTCCGTGATCTGGGTCCTAAAGGAATCACCGTCAATACCGTCCATCCTGGTCCCACCGATACCGACATGAACCCGGACGGCGGCCCGGTCAGCAAAATCGTCGGCCCCGGGATGGCCATCGGTCGGTATGGCAAATCGCATGAGATCGCCAGTGTGGTTGCCTTCCTTGCCAGTCCGGAAGCCGCATTCGTGACGGGCGCGGATATCGTTGCAGACGGCGGATTTACTGCTTAATCCCCAGCCGAGACTTGGATAAAGGAGTCATCATGCAAACCATCGGAATCGTCGGCGCGGGTGCCATCGGTGCAGCCTTCGCCAAAGCCATCGGCAACAAGGGCATTGAAGCGATTATTTCAAATAGCCGTGGCCCGGAATCGTTGAAAGAACTGGTTCGGGAGTTAGGGCCGACCATCAAGGCAGGAACGCGGCAAGAAGCCGCCTCTCAAGAGATCGTACTGGTGGCGGTCAACTGGTCAAAACTGCCGGAAGCGCTTGCAGGGCTTCCGGATTTTGATGGTCGCATCGTGATCGATGCCAACAATCCGATTGAAGCTCCATTGTTCAGGCCTGCGGAACTGCATGGCCGTCTTTCGACTGAAGTATTTCGTGACCTGGTGCCGGGGGCTCGGGTGGTCAAGGCATTCAATCATCTCCAGCCGCAAATGCTCTTGAAGGATCCGGCTTCCGACGGTGGCAAGCGAGTCTTGTTTTATTCGGGCGACGATGACCAGGCCAAGGCCGGCGTAAATGGACTGATCAGTCAACTGGGATTTTTCGGTATCGACTTGGGTTCGATCAGCATAGGCGGCAAACTGACCCAGTTTCCCGGAGGGCCCCTGCCAGCGCTTGATCTGGTGAAGTTGGGATAGGCGAAGAGACTTCCAGGAGCGTTTCGGTTGTTGGCCAGTGTCTCCTTTTGGCAGGTAATCGCCCAGTGCCGGTCCTGAGAAGACGTCGGCCCGACGAAGCGAAGTACAGTCTCGCGCCATGCAACACGGCTCCCTGCGTGTGCCCGTCGTCCTATGAGTGCCGAATGTCCGGTTTTTTTTCTGTCGGCTGCGGCCAGAATACCGATACCAAACACCAGGGTGATCGACGCGAGGATCATGATCCCGCGAGGGATGTGCTTGCGGACCACTGTGTTTTCCGGCCGTCCCTGCTCGACCCATATGCCGATTCGCATACCGACGCGTGGCTTGAGGGCGACCAACATGTCGTAGAAAGGATCGATAGCCGACGCTGCAGAAAAGCGCGAACAGAACGTCATAGTGTGACCGACGTATTCGCTGTTCCCAGCATGATATCGAGAGGCCACGCGCGCCGAAGGAGTCGAGCGGTACGTAAGGCTACCTGACCCCAAGTCCGCTTGCAGCAGAAGCGCTTGCTGCTGCACCATTCGACCGGATCCTGCCACATCCCGTCCGCATTCACTCCAGCCAATCAATCACAAAGACGGGAGGATTGATGCGTGGACGAGCGCACGCAAGAACAGGCGTATTAAGTGCATTTGTCAGTTTCCGGTTATCGTCCGAATTCGACCCTGAGCCGCCAGTCGATCACGCGGCAAGCGGCGTCTGACACCGGAATTAGGCTGCGCCGCGAAGCGGCGTCAGCTTGGACGAATTGTCAGGTCTCGGCGCCTGCACTACCGGCGACCAATGCCCAAACCGACGACCTTGCCTGCCCCGACCGTAAATCTGATGTTCTCGGTTGGAGTGAGGTACTCATACACCTTGAAGCCCGGTGGCGACTCTTCAGGTGGAAGGATCGCGTGAGGCTTGCCCGCAATCTTGAGCATCTTCTCGACGGAGTCTCCCAAGGCCACAGTACCGCGCTCGAACTTCACGATCTGCTGTGCGGCGGCAGGCATGAGCACCGCAAGGAGCACCGCGGCTAGCAATTGACGACGCATGCTGGAGTTTTCCCCAAGTGGCCTAACGACGTAATTGACCGGCGCGCTGGGCGCCGGCGTCGAATCGTAATCTGGAAACAGAACAGGTCACTTCTGATCTCCTTTCCTTGCTTTCATCCTATCCCGAACACCTTGCGTGGCATTACTGGTTCAGTCCGCGTTCGACTGCAGTGTAGGGGGAAAATGTAGTAGTGGCAACAGTCCGGACTTGAATCAGCGCGCAGCAGGAAGGTCCGGTTGTGGCCGTCTGGCGCCTGCCGGTGACCTGCGCTTTCGACCCGAAGCGGACTTTCCACAGGACGGAAAACTCGCGTGTCTGACCAGATGGAACGCGACCCGGAGCGACCAGTATTTATACTTGAAACCGACTAGCTTCCCGTTCCTGTTTCAGCACGGAGGCAATTCAATCTTGTCGGCGGGTACAAAATGAACGTCTTCCCATTTCTTTGAACCCGACCGAAGGTTTTGCGACAGTTTATAAGCGTTAATCGCCTTTTGCGTTCTATCCCGGAAACGCCCTTCGTACTCAAATTCTTCTACAACGCTCATCAACTTGTACCGGACCCTCGGTGCAAGTGGATCTGACTTCGTCGGACTTACCTTCCTTTGATACACCAACCTGTACCCGACGTCCTGAGTTCCCGGTGCGGCGGTTGTCTTGTCCTCCTCAGTAAAGGGCGCTAGCCACTCGGTAAATGCCCCTTGAGGAATAGATTCTGGTAACTTGTACCAATATTTAGTTCCTGATCGATGCATCGCGCGAAACCACGTCGCCGTGAGGAACTCTGGTCTAGTCCTAGTGCTCAGCTCATAGACCGGTTGCTCCCGTGTCGTCCGGCCCCTTAGAGAAATTCCACGCAAGCTCTCGCCGCCTGAATGCCCAAGGTGTCGGACATCTCCATATCTGGCATGCGGCGTGGTTATGTCCGTATCCCTTATACCTTGCACTAACTGCATCAGATGAGCCACGCTGCGATGTCTGGCACCGAGTGCGCTGCGATCTCCGAATGGTATATCCGTCGTGCTGCGAGCATTTCCTTCGTATCCGACACGCCACCTGGAACGGTTATGAGCCCAGTTAACCGCGAGCGGGTCAATGGCACCTTTGTAAGGTCCAGTTCTATTGGTGCAAGACTAACGGTTCGGTCTGGCACACATACCTGAACAATTACCCGAGGCGCAGACAGATACTCAACATTGATTTCTTGCGGATAGGTTAAATCAACTTTTGCATTATGAGGCAAGCCGCCGCAGCCGAAGAGGACTGAAAGCAAGCAGCCGATGATGACGGCCTGCGTCGCGTTGATACCAGTTCTTTTGCACCAAGCTGAGCCCGCCAGCATTGAATAGATTCCTTTAATCCAAGCCACTTTTATAGTGTCGCGAGAATGTCGCTGAAGGAATGGCGAGTTTCTGCGCGAGATAGTGACCGGTCCCGACCCTAACCAGACATTCGCGCTACGAAAGCGATCGCCCAAAGCGGTGTTGTGAAGGGCCTCTCGACCGCCCAAGAGCACAGCTACAGTATCTGCGGGTCATCAGGACCAGAAGGCTTCGCATGATTGGCGACTATAAAAAACAAGACAGATAAAGACAAGAAGCCGCCGGGTGCACCAATCCTTGAGTACTCGCCTGCAAACAGTCTTTCCACTAGCAGCACAATGCCGGCAATCAAAAATAGTGAGCCGAGTACACTCCAAACTATAGGGGGCATTATTGAAGCGGCTCGGTCCTTCCGAAAGAAAATCAGGCGAAAGCCAGCAACTAAACAGAAGAGCGCGATCATCGAAAAAATGGTCACATAAATGAAGGGTTCAGCCGGCAAGCTTCCATAGTAAGTAACCTGCTTATATACAATTGCCGCAGATAAAACGGCAAGGCCTACACCGCCGGCAAGAGCGATCAGCCCAAGCACAGGAAGCATTGCCCGTAGCAGTGACCTTCGAGACTCGTAAAAATCGGGCATTTGTGACTGCATGCGTTTCCCCTACATGGCTGAACCAAGTTGGATAGTTCGGCCCCATTATGCACGGAAGCCTATCGGTTATATAAACAGGCAACTCTCGCTGCTACTCGGCAGGCTGCGAAACGAATGTGACTTTCTAGCGAACGTCTGCTTCTGGCCGATAGCGGACTTCTACGATCAGCTAAGCGATCAAACTTCTGTTTGTTCAGCTATTCCAGCGCATCATCTACGTCATTGCCAAGATAACGAACGGTGCTTCCCAGCTAGGTATGCCTAAGAAGCAACTGGACTGGCCTTATATTTTTTGTTTGTTGGTAAATCAATGTTGCCTTAGTCCGGCGCATGGAATTGATGCCACAGGCAGAGACTTCTAAACCTATGGACTCCAACCATGATTAGACAATCCGGGCATATTGCATAGTCGGTAGAAGTGGAGACGTAGAATAGCGAACACTCAAGCCTCACAACAATAGTCTGCCAAGCTGCCATACGGTTATATAAAGGAGCAATCCAGGTGCATACACACCGAAGAGACCGGCGCCAATGGCATCAAACAGAATGACCTACGCTCTTTTTGCGCTGGTACATCATCTGCCGCTCTTGCATAAGCTGTCATTAAATCGACATATCGCCATGGAAATAATTCGGTAAGATTGAGGATTCATGAATAATAATAAGTGCAATACGTTTGAAGGGTAAATATGGCGGCAGCAAAGCAAGGATGGACGAAATGGGCATTGTGCAGTGCTCTGGTATTGGCTGGATGCGGAGGTGGCGAAAGCAAGAATCCTCCGGCAGGTTCCCCGTCTGGACCTCCGTCTGGATCTGACAGTTATGCCGTGAACATAACGGTCAGCGGTTTAAACGGCAGCGGGCTGGTGCTGCAGAACAGCGAAGGAGACGATCTTGCAGTCGCCTCCAATGGCCTAAAGACATTTTCTAAGCGGCTGGCTAGCGGATCGGCCTATGCAATTAGCGTCAAGTCCCGGCCACGATCTCCCTTGCAAACCTGTACGGTCAGCAATGGCACCGGCAACGTGGCATCCGAAAACGTGACGAACATTACCGTTACCTGTGCAGACGTAGTATCGCGCTTTGCATATTCACCAGCTGGTCCGGGCTGGAGTACAGTTTCAGCATACAAGGTAGAGTCTACCGGTGCATTGACCAGCCTGACACCGGCCACGGTAAGTGCTCCTGGCGGTCCATGGAGCAGCGCTGTTGACCCGGCCGGGCGATTTCTTTATATAGGTAGTGATACTTCCGTTTACCGTTTCAGGATAGATGGTGCAGTCAGCCCAGTAGGCGTGCCGGACAGCAGAACCACCATTAATTCTGGCAATGGCACAAGAACTGTTGCTGTTCATCCCAACGGAAAATTCGTTTATGCAGTTAACTTTTTTAGCGACGATATTGCCGTCTTTAACATCAATGCCGTTGACGGCAGCCTGAGCAGTGCGGGTCCACCAGTGCCAACAGGGCAGCAGTGCGAAAGGTTCTTCTTCGACCCCACAGCCACTTTCGCTTATACCATCTGCCTTCCTGAGCAAAAGGTATATGGCTACCGCGTCAATGGCGATACAGGTGCGTTGACTCCCCTGGGTGAAGTGCTGTCGGTAAGTTCAGGAGGCTACGCCATTGCAACCCATCCTGAAAAACGCATTCTTTATGCGGTGGATCCGGCCAATAACATGTCGGCTTATGCCATTAATTCTGATGGGTCTCTCAGCCTCATCGGGGCCGGCGTGCCATCCAGTGCGGCGTTCAGCTTGGTGGTCGAGCCGAATGGAAAGTATGTTTATGCCGTCAATGGGGCCGCGATTAGAGTGTATTCGGTAAACACGGATGGCAGTCTGTCGTTCACTAACACTGTGAATTTCGGTACAGGCATGGCGTACCAAATCACGTCTGACGCCGCCGGCAAATTCATCTATGTGGCTCATACCACTGCGGCGCGGATCAGGGTATACAGGATTGACCCGGCTGATGGAAACCTGATCAACGACGTTCCAGGCTCGCCCTATGTAGTATCAGGTACCAATAGTGTTGTAGTGACGTATTGACGACTTGTACACGGCCAGATAAAAAGGGGCAAACTCGCTATCGAGATCTAGGAACTGCTCAAGGGGGCAGAGGCATTAAAGAGTGGAATGGTTTTCATGCCTCTGCTATGCCGTATCGGCCCTAATTGGCCGATCGCGAACACCTTCCAGCAACGCGTCTCTCGAAAGAGCTAAGTCGACGTGGACCAGCCCAGGCACAGCGCCTGGCCCCCGTTACCGTTCAGCCGTCCCCTCCCTGATTACAGAGGTCGGCAAGGAAAGGGATAGCTCTGCGCCGCCTGTTGATGACTCCACGGGCAGCGTGTGTACAAGCCGGGCGGTTTTCCTGCGGATGGGGCGACGTGCAACCCTGTGGACAGGAGCAGTGGCGCTTGCGTTGAGCCATGCTCAACTTTCACTGTCAGAACAGGCACTTAGGGTACATGCCCCAAGCTTACCCACAGACTTGCCCACTGAAACCGGGGATAAGTCTACGTCTACACCTCGCCTGTCTTTTTAGCACCGGCAGTCAGATCAATCGCAGGCCGTGGACAACTCCCTACGGGAGACCGCGGGGATAACCGGATGGACAACGGTGAGCCGGTTGTCCACTTGGTGACCGCCTCACTTGCCTACCGCGGCCGGTGAGGCATAAACGCCAATTCATCGCCAGCTCGAAGGCACGTCCTTGCACAGCCTCGCCCTGGTTGAGGCTGATGAGTGGATACCGCCGCTCCCCGCCAAAGTGCCGCGCTCCGTCGCTTAGCGCAGGGACTTCACGCATTGCGTGCTGATTCTGATCTTGGCTGGCCAGCAGAACACGTCGGAACATGTCCCGGTACTGCCTGCGCGTTAATTCGCCGATGTGGCGACCTTCATGTATGGCAGGGTTGCGGCCCAAAAAACAAGCGCCAGCAGGCTGACTGCAAACCCCAGGAGGCAGACGCCGAGCCAGCCAGTGGCTGCATAGACCGCTGTAGTCGACAGAGCCCCCATGCCACTCCCGACTGCATAGAAGAGCATATACGCACCCACCAGGCGACTATGTCCTTCTGGATGGGATCGGAAGATCAGGCTCTGGTTAGTGACGTGAATCGCCTGCCCACCGAGATCGAGCAGCACTATGCCGATGACAAGCCCCGTCAGTGACGTAGGCAGCAAGGACAATGGCAGCCAGGCGACCAGTAGCAGCACAAGCGCAGCCAATGTGGCGCTCTTCTCAAATCCCTGGTCCGCCCAACGACCAGCACGGGCCGCAGCGAGCGCGCCCGCAGCGCCAACCAGACCGAAAGCGCCGATGGCCGTGTGTGAAAACGCGTACGGTGGTGCGCTCAGCGGCAATACCAGCGCGCTCCAGAAGATGTTGAAAGCGGCGAACATCAGGAGCGCAAGCACACCGCGAATTTGCAGTACGCGGTTGTGCTGCAGCAGCTGGAACATGGAGCCGATCAGACGGAGATAGCTCATTCTCCGCAGTGGGATCGCAATGCGGGGCAGCCTTGACCAGAGCAGCACGGCAAGCACGAGCATTGCCACCGCGGAGCAGAAGTAAACCGAGCGCCAGCCAGCCATGTCGCTGATGCCTCCAGCCAGCACCCGGGCAAGTAGCAATCCGAGAAAGACACCGCCTTGGGCGGCGCCTACCACGCGTCCTCGCTCATTCTCTGTCGCAGCACTGGCAGCGTAGGCTATAAGCCCCTGCGTCATTGCAGTTCCAAGCGCTCCCGTCAGGAGCATGGACGCGAACAGCATGGCAGGGGTTCGCGCCAGGCCTAGGAGGACCAGGACGGCCGTCAGCATAAGTGCCTGCACCAGCATCAGGCGTCGACGCTCGAGAAGATCGCCAAGCGGAACGAGCAACATCAGCGCAAGAGCGCAGCCCACCTGCGTTGCCGTGACCACGCCACCTATCGTCGCAAGAGGAAGGGAGAAAGCCGTCGCCAACGCGTCGAGGAGCGGCTGGGCGTAGTACACATTGGCGACACTCAGTCCGCTCGCACACGCAAACAGCAGCACGGTGCTGCGAGGCATCACCGGCAATGAAGCTCCGTGGGCAGGGAAAGCGCCGGCATGTTCTGCTTGCATGAGTGCCATCTCCAACTGGTTTCAAAACGCTACCAGTTGAAGGATACGCGAATCGGTTTTAAACTGCAACCGCTTCTCAGCCGGCGAGTGATAGATGAACAACAGCAAGACTATGGACGCGCAACCCTGCCCGGTCGCTCGCTCACTCGATGTGATCGGTGACCGTTGGAGTTTGCTCGTGGTGCGCGACGCATTCGATGGCGTGCGCAGGTTCAGTGACTTCCAGCGAAGCCTTGGGGCCGCGCGCAATATCCTGTCCGACAGACTGCGTCGATTGGTCGATGCGGGAATCCTGGCGGTTCAACCTGCGGCGAACGGCAGCGCCTATCAGGCGTATGTTCTTACCGAGCAAGGGCAGGCTTTGTTTCCGATTGTCGTGGCGCTTCGCCAGTGGGGGGAGCAGCATCTGTTCGCAGAGGGTGAGCGCCACGCCGAGCTCATCGAGAAGAGAACAGGCAGGCCCTTGCATTTCATGGCCCCCCGCGCCGCCGATGGCCGTGTCGTGTCCCCTGATGAGACCGAAGTCCGAAAGCTATCCTAGACGCAGCACTTCAGCCTTGCGCCGCCGTACTATCACACGTTACCGGTCACGCTCCGAGCGCAAATGTCAGGCTTCGAAAAGGCCGCCTCTGGCCGCGGGCGGCGAAAGCAGACATTAACGCTGAGCTAGCCGGCTCGTTTGCGTGCCGGTCCCCGGCGACAAGTTATGAAGATGGCTCATTTGTAGCACCAAGACGAGACTCCAGGAAAGGAATGAACGAACATAGTTCCGGCTGCGGATTTCTTGTATTGGCCGTCTTTAAAAACACCACTGCGTCCTCTAGGTCTTGCTGGGTTGCTCCGTGACTTTTCGGTTCATCAACGATCTGCTCAGCCAAAATCCTTAGCGACGCCAGGGCAGACGCTTCTGGTGGGTTACTCCTGCGAATATGCGGCTGCCGCAGGATGGCCAGGCCTTCACGCGCCGTGGAAACAGCCTGCAGACGACATCACCACATGTCGGATGCCTCGGGCGGAACCGCAAGGATCCTGGCGCCACACAGCTCTATTTCAAGGAGCGCCGTAGCGATGCCAATCCAACCAGCGCGTGCAATGCCAGTCCCGCAACCCCATGGCAGCGACCCGGCCGCCGATGACAATGCCGGGGCCCCGGCCTCCAGACCCGGCCCCGCCGTCAGGCCAAGCGACGAGCGAGCGCCTGTACACGCCGCCGGCATGAACAGGCCCGCGGTGCTGAGGCCGCGTGACGAGGCGGCAACGAAGGTCGCCGCGGCGCGCATCTACCGCGAACAGGTGCTCTATCACCTCACCAGCGACGCCGGCAAGGAGTCGATTCGTGCGCGTGGCTTCCTGGCGGACGCAAAGTCGGCCGGTGCGGCATCCCTGGTTTCCGCAATATTCGATACCGACCCGGCGTTTCTTGATAACGCGCGCCGGCACCACTACGCCTTCACCGGCCTTGCTAGCGCCAGACAATTCCGCTTGTTATCTCCGGGCGGGCATGCCGTGGTGCGGTTCTTCCGGGATGGGGTTCCGTTCGAGCCGGATCCCGATTTTCATGAATGGGCAACGGCAGAAAGGACGAAAGAGGATATTCCGGCCCGCCAGATCCTCGGTTCGCGCAGGATGCCGGCAGCGCAAGGAGAGAGCGAGATGATGCGCGCGCTCCTGGCCGGGGAGGGCATCGATGTCGATATCGAGAAAGCGGGCCGGCTTTTGCGCGAGGTTCAGTCGGATTCCGAAGACGACTTTTCGCCGTCCGGAAGCGCTGGACGCCGGAGGTGAGGTAAGCGCGCCGACACCGAACAGGATTGCGGCGTGCGTCGCTCGCGCAAGCATCACGGGAAGAGGAATGCAAGGCCGTTTGCGTCGCACCTGCATCGCGGTCTGCCGCTCAGCCGTGTTCGATCCCTGCAGCTGCCGCATCGGCCATTCGTTCGACCAGGGCTTGTGCATGGCGGGGCAAGGCGGAAAAATCCCGCGCGCAAATCTGCAGCAGCCGCGACGCCCAGGCATCGGATAGCGGGCGCACGCCGAGGCGATATGCGTTTGCGCCGCGCACCGCAGCGGTCTCCGGGATGACGGCGATCCCGACGCCGGCGTGCACCAGCCGGCAGACAGCATCGAAACTGCGGACCCGGGCGCGCAGCCTGATCGTTCGTCCGCCGGTCCTCGCGTGCTGTGACAGGTAACGCTGCAGCGCGCTGTCCGCGGTCAGCCCTACGAAGTCGGCGTCCAGCAGATTTTGGAACCGGATACTGCCGGCCGTCCCCGCCTGCGTCCGCAGGCGCGCTTCATCGCCGATCACGACCAGCCGGTCACGCCTGAACGGACGGGTCTGCAGGCCGCCCATGTCCACCGAGTCGGCCGCGATGCCGATATCCGCGGCCCCGTCCCGGACGGACTTCACGATGTCGTAGCTCATGCGTTCTTCCACGTCGACGTCCACGTCCCCGTGGCGTGCCAGAAAAGCGCCGAGGATATCGGGCAGGAACTCGCTGAGCGCGGAGGTATTGCACAGCAGGCGCACCCGGCCCTTCATGCCGCCGCGGACCTCCGCCATCTCGCCGTCGAGCTGCTCGAGCTGCAGCGTCACGATACGCGCATGGTGCAGCAGGACCTCGCCCGCCCGGGTGGGCAACACGCCGCGGCTGTTGCGCAGGAAAAGCGGGGCGCCGACTTCGCTTTCCAGGTTGCGCACCCGCGCGCTCGCGGCCGGCAGCGACAGGTTGCTGCGCTCGGCGCCGCTGGTGATGCTGCCAGTCTCCGCGATGTCGAGCAGCAGCCTGAGGTCGGTAATGTCGTAGCGCATCGCTTCCTTCTCTCCTTCGCAGGCCTCTCGCTTCGCAAGAGACAGCCTTTTGCAAATGCATATCCGGAAGTGCTCCGGCTTGCGCAGAATACTTCTTCGGAGGAATTTACATGGAATTGCATCCCACCGCGCAGCTCTGGACCGCCGTCGCCGGCATCTTCTTCATTGCCGGCGTCACGAAGGGCGTCGTCGGCCTTGGCCTGCCTACGGTATCGATTGCCTTGCTCAGCCTTGCGATGCCGCCGGCCCAGGCGGCCGCCATCCTGATCATCCCGTCGCTCGTCACGAACCTGTGGCAAATGGTGGCCGGGAATGCCCTGCTGCCGCTTGCCGCGCGGCTCTGGCCGCTGCTTGCCGGGATTGTCGCGGGAACGCTTGCGGCCGGCATGCTGGCGGCGCCGGAGGTCGAGGGCCACGGCAAGACATTGCTGGGCGTGTTGCTGGTGCTTTACGGCCTGTCCGGTCTGTCATCGCTGCGGCTGCGGGTGGCGCCGGCCATGGAGCGCTGGGCGGGGCCGGCAGCCGGTGTACTGACCGGCGCGATCTCGTCGCTGACGGGCGTGTTCGTGATACCTGCCGTTCCCTACCTGCAGGGCCTTGGGCTGGACAAGGACGGCTTGGTGCAGGCGCTGGGGATGGCATTCACGGTATCGACCGTGGCGCTGGCCATCATGCTCGGGCTGCGCAGCGATATCGGCACGTCGGAAGCAACGCTGTCGATCTTCGCGCTGCTCCCCGCGCTTGCCGGCATGGCGATTGGACAGGGGATCAGGCAACGATTGAGCCTGAGCGTCTTTCGCAGATGCCTGTTCCTTGGTTTGATCGCACTCGGCGTGCATCTGCTGGTGGCCTCACGGTGACCTGTTGTCCCGGCGCGGGTGCCGGGTGGCGCTTTCCCCGATCGGTCGGGAGCGCGGTCCGCGGACGCCTCAGCCTGGATGGACCCGTCCGAGAAAGTCACGGACCAGCGCCACGACTTCATCGAGCCTCGTCTCCAGCAGCCAGTGTCCGCCATCGAGCAGGTGGAGCTCGGCATCGGGCAGGTCGCGCAGGTAGGCGCGCGCCGATTGTTCCGGCATGTAGCCGTCCTGCGGCCCCCATACGATCAGGGTTGGCGGCCGATGTTCGGCGAGGTAGCGCCTGTGCTGGGGGAACCACGCGCGGTTTTCCTTCAGGCCTGCAAGCAGGCTCACCGCAATCTCCTTGCGCTGCGGCGTCACCAGGGACCAGTGCAGGGCCCACAGGTCGGGCGAGATGCGGTCGGCCAGCTCCGGTCGCAGGTCGTTCAGAAACTCTTCCCTGAATGTCTCCTCGTTGACCGCTTGCGCCAGTTGCTCCCGCATCGCCGGCATCGGCAGCGCCCAGGTCTTTTCTATCTCCGCGTATTTCGGCCCCAAGGCGTCTTCGTAAGGAATGTCGCCGTTCTGAATGATCAGCGCGGCGATGCGCCCGGGATCCTTGATCGCCAGGCGGGCGCCGATCGGGGACCCGAAGTCATGCAGGTACAAGGCGAACCGGTCGAGGCCGAGCGTCTTCACGAAGTCGTCGAGGAAGTCGGCGTAGCCGTCGAAGCTGTAGTCGAAGTCATGCGGAGTCGCGCTGTAGCCGGCGCCCGGATAGTCGGGCGCGAGGAGGCGCCACCGGTCCGCCAGCCGCGGCATGAAGTTGCGGAATTCGTAGGACGAGCACGGGTAGCCGTGAGGTAGCAGCAAGGCCGGCGCATCTTCCGTTCCCGCCTCGCGGTAAAAGGCGTCGACATTGCCGACCCTGACCCGACGGTGCCGCAGAGCGTGTTCCATCACGAACTCCTTTCGCCATATTGCATGCCGCTTCGGTGTCGAACGCAACCTGCGCGCATGCTTCCTTTTCGCGCGGCCGGCAGAGAGACGTTGTCGCCGCAGCTGCCGGTGCCGCCCCCGGGGCAGGCCGGTTCGTCAGTTCCGCACTGCGCCCTTGAACGCTGCCGACAGCGCGGCAAGAGCCTTGCGCGCCTGGCTGTCCTTGACCCGGGTGTGCAGCACGACCGGCAAGCGCGGCAGCTCGGGAAGGCCGAGCCTCGGCCCGACGTCGACGGCGCCGAACGGCAGCATGCGCGGCGCCAGCGCCGCGACGCCCAGGCCGGCCATGACG
Source organism: Noviherbaspirillum sp. (assembly GCF_036563305.1). Lineage (GTDB taxonomy): Bacteria > Pseudomonadota > Gammaproteobacteria > Burkholderiales > Burkholderiaceae_D > Noviherbaspirillum. The sequence goes on from NZ_DATCMQ010000014.1 coordinate 308,736, forward strand.
GCTGCCGCCACCGTCGCGACGCCGCCACCGACGAACGTTTCCTTCCATGGCACGCCCGCCGCGTCCAGGAGCTGGCCCGCCATCACCCGCACGCCGCACGGCTCCGCCAACGTGGCGACCGGCAGCGGCTCGTCCGCGCGGTGCTGCCAGCCCGGCGCCGCAAACCAGCCGAATTTTTCCTCGGCAAGGACTTCGCCGTCGCGCCGCCCGGCATCCAGCCGGACGATCACCGTGTCGAGCTCCCGCCGGTCGAACCGTTGCAGCAGCTCGCCGGATGACCCGATACGGATCTCGGTCAGCAGCTGCGCGTCCTGGGCATTCATCCTTGCAATCAACATGGGCAACTCCGGTCCCGCGACATGGTCGCTGATGCCGATCGCGAGACGCTGCCGGGCGCCGGCAAACACGCCGAGCGCGCGGTCATGGACTTCCAGGAGTTCCCGCGCATGGTCGAGGAACGCGGCGCCCTGCACCGACAGCTCCACGTAGCGGGGGGTGCGCTCGACCAGCCGCAAGCCCAGCCGTTCTTCAAGCCGCTTCAGCTTCAGGCTGATTGCGGCCTGTGTGGTTCCCATTGCCTCGGCAGCCAGCGTGAAGCTGCGGAGCTCGACGATGCGGACGAAGGCCCGGACCGCGTCCAGGTCGAGGGTGCGCTCAATCATTTCAAATGTTTATTACTGGTATAAATGGCTATAGCATAACAGCATGGATAACATGGGGTTACCCATTTCGAAAGGACCTGCCATGCCACTTGCCCATATCGCGCTGCGCGCCGGAAAGCCGGAAACCTACCGGCAAGCCATCTTCGACAATGTCTACCGCGCACTGCACGAGACGTTCAACGTGCCGGAAGACGACCAGTTCATGACCATCACCGAGCACGACGCGGCGAACTTCCGCTACGGCGCGACCTATCTCGGCGTCAACCGGAGCGACGATCTCGTCTACATCCAGATCACCGCGAACAATACGCGGACCCTGGACCAGAAGAAGGCGCTGTTCCGCCGCATCGCCGAACTGCTCGCAGACAGTCCCGGCCTCCGGCCCGAGGATGTCTTCGTCAGCCTCGTCGAAGTGTCGAAGGAAAACTGGTCGCTCGGGCATGGGCTTGCGCAATATGCCTGAAGCGGCATTGCCGCCACTCGTCGCGCGCCGCGACGCCGGCATTCCCCGGTACTGCCGGCGTGTCGCGTCCTGCCCGTGCGCGACGAATCCGACGCCACTGCCCGGACCTCCTGCACGGCCGATGCAGTGCCGTCGGCGAGGCTTCCCACCACACGCTCCGCGAAACAGGTTCGCCTCATGAGGTAAGATTCCCGCTTCCCTGCACCGTCTGCAGCCGTGTAACTGAATCGGGACTCCTCTGTGACCGCACAAGCTGAATTGCCGCCCTTGCTGATGGCCGGCGGGGGCGAAGTAGGGGAGCTGATGCGGTCCCTCGACTGGCGGACTTCCAAGCTCGGCAACCCCCTGGCGTGGCCGCAGTCGTTGCAGACGATCGTGCGATTGGTCCTCGATTCCAGCACACCGCAGTTCATCGCCTGGGGGCCGGCCCTGTGCCTGCTCTATAACGATGCCTACCTGGATGTCCTGGGCGACAAGCACCCGTCGGCGCTCGGCACCCCGCTGGAGCAAGCATGGCCGGAAGTATGGCCCGACATCGAAGCCCTGGTGAAGCGGGCGATGGCCGGCGAACCGCTTCGCTATCGCAACAAGCTGTTCACCCTGCACCGCAATGGCAAGGATGAAAGTGCCTGGTTCAGTTTCGGCTATACCCCCATCCGCGCGGCTGACGGCACGATAGGCGGGTTTCACTGCGCCCTGGTGGAGACGACACACCACGTGCTGTCCGAGCGGGAGCGCGAACGCCAGACCGAGCGGCTCTACGGCCTGTTCGAGCGCGCCCCCAGCTTCATGGCGGTACTCTCCGGTCCTGACCATATCTACGAGTTGGCGAACCACGCCTACCTGCGTTTCGTCGGGCAGCGCGAACTGGTCGGCAAGTCCGTCAGGGACGTCTTCCCGGAACTCTCGGGGCAGGGCTACCTCGAGATCCTCGATGCCGTGTACCGGACGGGCGAGCGGTACGTCGGGCGCAAGGCGCAGGTCCGGCTCCAGCGGCAATCCGGAGGCCCGCTCGACGACCGTTTCATCGATTTCGTCTTCGAGCCCATCCGGGATGTCCAGGGCGCGGTCAACGGCATCTTCATCGAAGGGTACGACGTCACCGATCACCAGCATACCGAGGAGCGCCTCCGCAGCAGCGAGCGGCAGGCGATGGACGCCGCGCGACTGACGAGCACCGAGCAGAGCCGCCTGCGGGCCTTGCTGGAGGCCGCCCCAGTGGGCATCACCTTCGCCGACGTATCGGGCAGGATCGTTCTCGGCAATAGCGAGAACCGCCGTATCTGGGGCGAGCACCCGATGTCCGAAAGCGTCGCCGAGTACGCCGAATGGAAAGGTTGGTGGGCGGACCAGTCGGCGCGGCACGGCCAGCGCATCCAGCCGCATGAATGGGGACTGGTGCGCGCCCTGCAGGGCACGGAGGTGACGAATGACATCATCGAGATCGAACCCTTCGGAATGCCGGGGACGCGGCGGACCGTCCTGCTGCGTGCGTCCCCGGTGCGCAATGCGGAAGGCGATATCGTGAGCGGCGTGGTGGCGCAGATGGACATCACCGACCGGGTGCGAAGTGAAGCGGCGCTGCGCGAAAACGAAGCCAGGTTCCGCACCATCACCGACGCCATGCCGCAAATGGTCTGGTCCACCACGCCCGATGGCTACCACGACTACTACAACCAGCGCTGGTACGATTTCACGGGCATGCCGGAGGGTTCCACCGACGGCGATGCATGGAACGACATCTTCCATCCCGATGACCAGGAACGCGCCATGGCACTGTGGCGGCACTGCCTGGAGACCGGCGAGCAGTACGAGATCGAGTACCGTCTGCGCCACCGTTCCGGGCAGTACCGCTGGGTACTGGGACGCGCGCTTCCGGTCCGCGACGATCACGACCGCATCACGCGCTGGATGGGAACGTGCACGGATATCCATGAGCACAAGCTGGTCCGGGAGGCGCTGAAGGAATCCGACCGCCGCAAGGACGAATTCCTGGCCATGCTCGCGCATGAACTGCGCAACCCCCTCGCGCCGATCAGCGCGGCCGCAGAGCTGCTATCGATGATGGCGGGCGCGGACGCGCGCATGAACCACATCGCCGCCGTGATCGGGCGACAGGTGCATCACATGACCGAGCTTGTCAACGATCTCCTGGACGTGTCCCGGGTCACGCGCGGGCTGGTCACGCTCCACAAGGAGCCGGTGGACATGAAGATGGTGGTGGCCGAAGCCCTCGAGCAGGTGCGTCCCCTGGTAGGGGAACGGGGCCACGCGCTGGAAACGCACCTTCCCTTCGAAAGCGCGGTCGTCCTGGGTGACAAGAAGCGCCTGGTCCAGGTTCTCGCGAACCTGCTCAGCAATGCGGCAAAGTACACGCCGGGCCGGGGCAGGATCGACCTGGGCGTGCGCGTCGATGCAGAGCGGGTCGCGATCTCCGTACGTGACAACGGCAGCGGCATGACGCCCGAGCTGGTGCAGCGTGCCTTCGAGCTGTTTTCCCAGGGCGAGCGTACCGCGGACCGGTCCCAGGGCGGACTGGGCATCGGCCTGGCCCTGGTCAAGAGCATGGCGGAACTGCATGGCGGCACGGTCGCGGCCTACAGCAAGGGCATCGATGCCGGAAGCGAATTCACCGTTTCGCTGCCGCGGGTCGACCAGGCAGAAGGGCGGCGGCCCGAAGTCGAGCATCGGGCGCAGTCGCGCCCGAGCCGGCCGTACCGGATACTCCTGGTGGACGACAATGTCGATGCCGCCGACATGCTCGGCATGTTCCTGGGCGCCGCCGGATACGAGGTCGCGGTGGAGCATCACCCCGCCAGCGCGCTGGAACGCGCGGCGGTCTTTCGGCCGCATGTCTGCCTGCTCGACATCGGCCTCCCGGAGATGGACGGCTTCGCGCTTGCCCGCCGGCTCCGTGCCCTGCCGCAGGAGCAGCCCATGCACCTGGTCGCGGTCACCGGGTACGGGCAGCCGCAAGACAGGGAGGCGGCGCTCGCGGCCGGATTTGCGTTTCATCTTGTCAAGCCGATCAGCACCCCGGAGCTGACCGGACTGCTGGCCCGCCTCCTGAAAGGATAAAGCGGCAGGCGCGTCCAGCGCACTCGCGGCAAGAGCCGGAGGTTGCGTGGCGCGAGGCGCGGCGGCCGGCGCAACGTCAGTGCGGATTGGGGCGGAGCGCGCAGGCTGCGGCGTTCAGGCGCGTCCGCGCCACTCCGCCAGGTAGTGTTGCGGCGTTTTGCCGAGTATCCGCCGGAACATGCTGGTGAAGGCGCTCGGGCTGGCATAGCCGAGTTGTTGCGCAATCGCGCCGACGCTTTCGCCGCGCGCCAGCATCTCGAACGCGTGCGCCAGGTGCACCTGCTGTACCCACTGGCGGTAGCGCAACCCGGTCTCCTTCGGGAATAGCCGGATCAGCGTGCGTGCGCTGGCGCCCGCCTCGAACGCCAGGTCTTCGAGCGTACGGGAGGTGCCGGGATGGTCCATCATGTCCGCGCACAGCGCCTGCAGCCGGCGGTCCCGCGGCCACGGCACGGCGATCGGCACGGTCTCCATCGCGGCCAGCTCGGACAGGATCAGCCATGCGAGGTGCTCGCCCCGGCCGCCCAGTGGATAGGCGACCGGCTCCGCCGACAAGGCGAGGATCAGTTCCCGCAGCAGCGGACTGACTTCCAGCACCTTGCAGCCTTCGGCCAGCCCGCCTGCCACCGCGGCATCGATATAGACGGTGCGCATGTTCACGCGGCTGAGCATCGTCAGCTCATGCGTGATGCCCGGTGCAATCAGCAACGCGCGCCGCGGCGGAATGATCCACATGCCAAGCTCGGTACGCACCCGCATCACACCTTCGCTGGCGTACAGCAGCTGCACCCAGGGATGATTGTGCGCTTCCACGTGCTCCCCGTGCTGCGCGAGCAAGGGCATGGCGGTCACGCTGCGCGGCAGCGAGCGCAGCTTGCGGGGTCTCGGGGGGCGGGGCGAGGATGTCATTTACGCGACGAAAAATGGAATATGCGTTCGGCCTGCACATATTACACTGGTGCTCCATCCATTACTGCCTCCCGCCATGGCTTCACCCGTCTCCGCCGCTTCCGCCGGTGCCCCGGCCGCCCCACAGGGCGCCGTCATGCAGATCCTGTTCTCCGTCGCCTTCGTTCACCTGCTGAATGACTGCGTGCAGGCAGTGCTGCCATCGATCTACCCGCTGCTCAAGCACGAGTTCGCGCTGAGCTTCACGCAGGTCGGCTTGATCACGCTGACCTTCCAGTGCACCGCGTCGCTCCTGCAGCCGTGGATCGGCCTGTACACCGACAAGCGCCCGATCCCGTTCCTGCTCCCTGCCGGGATGTGCGTGACGCTGGGCGGGGTCGCGCTGCTGGCCTCGGCCACCAGCTTCGCCATGCTGCTGCTTGCCGCGGGCATGATCGGCGTGGGCTCCTCCACCTTCCACCCGGAAGCGTCGCGCGTGGCGCGGCTGGCCTCAGGAGGACGTTTCGGTTTTGCGCAGTCGCTGTTCCAGGTGGGCGGGAATGCCGGTTCGGCTCTCGGTCCGCTGCTGGCCGCCGTGATCATCGTCGGGCACGGGCAGGGCAGGATCGGCTGGTTCACGCTGCTCGTGCTGCTGGCCATCCTTGTGCTGGTGGGCGTCAGCCGCTGGTACGGCGCGCACCTGAGGAACGCGGCCCCGAAGTTTGCCGGACATGCCGGTCCGGCGCTGCCGCGCTCGCGCGTCGTCGGCGCGCTGGTGGTATTGGCGCTGCTCGTATTCTCGAAATACATCTACATGAGCAGCCTGTCCACGTACTACACGTTCTACCTGATCGAGAAATTCCACCTGCCGGTCGGCTCCGCCCAGATATACCTGTTCCTGTTCCTGGCTGCGGTGGCCGCAGGCACCTTCGCCGGCGGCCCGATCGGCGACCGCATCGGGCGCAAGCGGGTGATCTGGTTCTCGATACTGGGCGCTGCGCCGTTCACGCTCGCGCTGCCGTATGCAAACCTGTTCTGGACGGGTGTGCTGTCGGTGATCATCGGACTCGTGATGTCATCCGCTTTCTCGGCAATCGTCGTGTTTGCGCAGGAACTGGTGCCTGGAAAAGTCGGCATGATCGCCGGGATCTTCTTTGGACTGATGTTCGGGATCAGCGGCATCGGCGCGGCGGCCATGGGAAGCATTGCCGACGTGTGGGGAATCGAACGGGTGTACCAGGCCGCTTCCTTCCTCCCGCTGCTGGGGATCCTGGCTGCGCTTTTGCCCAGGACGGAACGGCCGGGCCGGTAGCGCCTGGCCGACCCACTGGACGTGTCGCGCTTGCTGCATGACGGCACGTCCTTTCTTGCCGCGTCGCTGCTTCGCCCGCTGAACGTCGCGGGCAGTTCAGCGGCTCTCGCCACGCAGGACAACTCGCGCGAATACGGAACAAGCGGTGTTCCCGGGAAACAGGACGTCAGCCGTGCAATGCTGGCCGTCATTGCTTCCAATATGCATGGCCGCTTATCTCTTCCCGGTCGATTCCAACCACATTTTCACCCCTGCAGCCCCCTTCGGAAATCCGTCTGTTTTCGGCGTATTCCGCGTGAACCGATGGACCCGTGCAAGTTCAAACAGCCAGTCCAGTGAACATCAGAGGAGCAGGACATGCAGGGCGGTGGATCCGGAACGCAGCACAACGATAAGGATGTCGATTCTTCCCGCGGGGGGCCGGCGGAATTCACCGCCGGGCAGGGCGCCGGCACAGGAAACGGCGGGCCCTCCACACGGACGGACGTGAAGGCAGTGCCGCGCGAGCTTGCAGAGCGCGCAAAGCCGGCGGACGACGGTCCGGACGACCCGGTGGCTGACTGAGCGTTTCGCGGCACGCGTCCGTCGCAATGCATCGACAAGCCGTTCACTGCAGGCAGGCCAGAGGGCACGGCGTGTCGCGCGCGCTCCTTCCATACTGGCTGCTGCTGATGGCGTGCGTCGTGCTCGCCGGGCGCGGCGCGGCGGCGTCGACCGGCAAACCATACGAACATACACTCGTCGGCACTGACGTCGATGTCAGGCGACCCATCCCTGCGCTCCCGCGCGCGGTCCTGATGGGGGGAGGACCGGCGGTCGACGACGCGTTCCGCTGGATGATACGCAAAGGCGGCGGCGGCAACTTCGTGGTCATCCGTGCAGCGGGCACCGACGCCTACAATCGGTACATCTACGCGCTGGGCGGCGTGTCCTCGGTCGAGACGCTCGTTATTCCAAGTCGCGATGCGGCGAACGATGAGTTCGTTGCACGGCGGGTGCGCAACGCCGATGCGTTGCTGATCGCCGGCGGCGATCAGGGCGACTACGTCCGTCAGTGGAAGGGCAGCCTGCTGGAAAAGGAAATCCACCGCCTTGCCAGGAAAGGCGTGCCGATTGCCGGCGCCAGCGCAGGACTTGCAGTACTCGGCGAGTATGCGTTCTCGGCAGAACGGGGATCGTTACGGTCTGCTACCGCGCTGGCCAGTCCGTTCCATGAATCCATCACCCTCACCGGCGATTTCCTCAAGCTCCGCGACCTTGGAAACCTCATCACGGACAGCCATTTCGACAGCCGCAACCGCCTTGGCCGACTGATTGTCTTCATGTCACGCCTGATGTCCGAGACACGCAAGCGGCCGGTGCGGGGGATAGGCGTTGCGGTCGGGACGGCGCTCCTGGTGGAGAACGGTTGGGCGGAAGTCAGCGGTGGAGGCGCAGTGCACTTTCTCGAGATGACGGAAGCGCCAGAGGTCCTTGTGCCGGACGCGCCCCTGACCGCCCATGACATCCGGGTGGAACGCCTGGAAGGGGCGGGCAGATTCGACATCAGGCGCTGGACAGGCGCCGCCGACAGCACGATGCGCTACTCGGTATCGGTCATCGACGGCGAATTGCGTTCCAGCCGAAGTGACGGCGAGCCTTACTGATTTCCGCGACCTGCATCCGGCGCACGCTGGTTATCGCGAATCCCGCGCCCGCTCAGGCAGCGGCACTGCCGGTGGCGTTTGCAGCATTCCCCGTGCGCACCGGCATCGCCTTGTTCTCATGCTGCCGGAGTGCATCCAGGAAGGTCGCCGACCGTCAGCAGCAGGAAGGAACATGCACAGGAACCTTCACCGGGCGGACAAATCTGCGGTTGAAAGTGTGTCCAATACGGGCAGGGTGGCGCCGTGGCGCAGCGCAGTGCAAGTTCGCGATCTTCCGCAGCGCTGATTGCTTCGCCCCGAGGCAATGCCGGCCACGAATGGTGCACATGCCGGCGGTTGAATCCCGCACGACAGCAGCGGCCAGGCTGCGAGGAGACCGCCCGCGTCAACCCTTATGCATGAATCACAGGAGCGCATACATGAAAGCAGTCGTATTTCACGCCGTCGGAGATATCCGCCTGGACGATGTGCCGGAACCGCGCATCGAGCAGCCGACCGACGCCATCGTCCGGTTGGCGGCAAGTGCGATCTGCGGCACCGACTTGCATTTCGTGCGCGGCACCTTTCCCGGAATGAAGGAAGGCACGGTCCTCGGCCATGAAGGCATCGGCATCGTGGAGCAGGTCGGCGAGGGTGTGCGCAACCTGGTCGTCGGCGACCGCGTGGTCATTCCATCCACGATTGCCTGCGGCTACTGCTCCTACTGCCGGGAGGGCCACTACGCCCAGTGCGACAACGCCAATCCGAACGGCGCCTCGGCCGGCACCGCCTTCTACGGCGGTCCCCAGGCGGCAGGCGGCTTCAACGGGCGGCAGGCCGAGAAGGCGCGGGTGCCGTTCGCGCACGTCAACCTGGTCGAGCTGCCGGACGAGATCAGCGACGACCAGGCCATCCTGCTGTCGGACATTTTCCCGACCGGTTACTTCGGTGCCGATCTCGCCGACATCAAGCCGGGTCATACGGTGGCGGTCTTCGGTTGCGGTCCGGTGGGCCAGTTTGCGATCGCGTCGGCGAAACTGATGGATGCGGGCCGTGTCCTCGCCATCGACAACCGCGCCGACCGCCTCGACATGGCGCGGCGCCAGGGCGCGGAAGTCATCAACTTCGACGAGGAGGATCCGGTGCAGGCGATCAAGGAGCTGACCGGCGGCATCGGCGTGGACAGGGCAATCGACGCGGTGGGGGTGGATGCGGAATGCCCGCACCACGGTCCGGCGGCGCAGGAGGCCCAGCAAAAGCAGCAGGCCTTCCAGCAGGAGTTGCAGCAGATCGCGCCGACGCAGAATCCCCAGGGGGACAACTGGCATCCGGGGCAGGCGCCGTCGCAGGCGCAACAATGGGCGATACAGGCGGTGGCAAAGGCAGGCACCTTGTCGATCATCGGCGTCTACCCGCCGAGCGACACCTCGTTCCCGATCGGCATGGCGATGAACAAGAACCTCACGATCAGGATGGGCAACTGCAATCATCGCAAGTACATTCCGCACCTGATCGAACTGATACGCAACGGGAGCATCGATCCCACCAGCATCGTCACCCGCCATGAACCCATGTCCTCGGTGCTGGAAGCATACAAGGCCTTCGATACGCGGCAGCCTGGCTGGCTGAAGGTCGAGCTTCAGCCGCGGGGCGCGCAGTAGACGGCGTCCGGAAATCCTGATTCGCCGGGCAGGCGCGCCGCGCGGTGCGCTTGACCTGTCACGAGCAGCGTTCACCCGCAGCGATCGGCGCAGGTCCCTTCATGAAGGGTCGGGGCGATTGCGCGACCGGATGCTCCCGCACAGTAACGCATCCCGCGCATGGTCGCGCTCGCGCTGCCCTCGATTTTCGAGAGTCGCGCTGAAGCAAGGCACGGAAGCCGCACCGCAAGCCTTATCGCAGCCATTGAGCTGGCGGCCGATGTACTGGTTTCCCTGGCGCAGGTTGACGCGCCGGCGTGCGACCGGCCTTCCAGTCCCCGCGAACTGCCGCCGAGAGTACCGGGCGGCGCAGCTCCTCGGCGAAGCACCCGCTGCGCCACAGCACTTCCTCCCCTTGTTTCTTTCTACATGAAAGCAAACGCTCGTTGCTGACATCAGCACACCCATCCCTGGCGCTGCCACAGCAGCAATAACTTTCTGTACTGCAAGCTTTTCTCTCATGGTCACTTGCGCCGCAAGCCAAACTACTGGCAACGGAAGACAAAACAGATGCGCCGGAACCTGTCGCGATTTCGGCTCGGTACTATCAAGCAGCCGTGCATGAACTCGCCGCCAGAACCCATCTGACACGCCGCTTTCTGCGCGCCTGCCAACACAAAAAATCCAAATCATTGGAGGAGACAACATGAAATCAGCAAGCCAGAAGCGCCGCCTGCTTGCAGCGGCATGCATTGCGCTACCACTGCTTGCCGCCTGCGGCGGCGACGGCAACGGGAAGTCCCCCGCGCCCGCCCCGGCACCCAGCGTATCGCCGGTACTGAAGTCGACCACCTACGGCCAGGTCGAAGGCGTGGACAGCTCGGCCACGTCGGGCACGTATTCGTGGAAGGGCATACCGTTCGCGAAGCCGCCGGTGGGCGACCTCCGCTGGAAGGCGCCGGTCGACCCGGACGCCTGGACCACGGCGAAAGCCGCCAAGGAATACGGCAATGCCTGCGCCCAGTACGGACGCATCTACGGACCGGGCACCAACAACCGCTACGATGAAACGATCGGCACCACGCTCAACCAGGCGGTCGGCAGCGAAGACTGCCTCTACCTGAACATCTGGCGCCCGGCGACGACGGACACCAACCTGCCGGTCATCGTGTTTTTCCACGGCGGCAGCAACGTGTCCGGCTACACGGCCGACCCGGTATATGACGGCGCCAATCTCGCCAAGGCCGCCAACGCGGTGGTGATCACGCCCAACTTCCGCCTCGGCATTCTCGGCTTCCTGGCCGTGCCCCAGCTGAAGACGGGCACCGACGCGGCCACCGATTCGGGCAACTTTGCGATCCTCGACAGCATCAAGGCGCTCCAGTTCATCAACAAGAACATCGCCAGCTTCGGCGGCAATCCGGCCAATGTGACCATCATGGGCCAGTCGGCCGGCGCGATCAACGTCTATGCGCTGATGACCTCGCCGATGATGGTCGCCGCCAATCCGAAACTGTTCCACAAGGTCGTTCCGATGAGCGGCGGCCTGTCGCTGGCTTCCAATCTGCCAGCGGGCAGCATACCGACGATGAGCCCAGCGACGACCTATGATTTGCAAGGCACCACATTGCTGCAGCAACTCGTCATCGCCGACAACCTGGCGGTCGATACGGCCACGGCCAACGCCTACATCGCCGGACGCAGCGCGACGCAGATCGCCGAATACATGCGCAGCAAGACGCCGGCCGTGCTGTTCAACACGCTGCTGACCAGGCTCCCCGCGCTGGCTGGCTCCGGCCCGATACCAGAGGGCACAGCGGTGCCGACCGACGCCATTGCCGCCATCAACGCCGGCAACTATGTCAAGGCGCCCGTCATGGCGGGCAACACGCGGGATGAAGGCAAGTTGTTCCCGTCCTTCCTGCCGCTGGTGGGCGGCGCCGCCAATGCCCGGATAGTCAGCGATGCGCAGTTGTTCTCGACCCAGCTGAACTACAACCCCGAGGCCGCCCCGGCGATCAGCATCTCGGACTGGATCCATGCGTCCTACCTGCCGGTCAATACACCGACCACCGGCTTCACGGCGCGGGCCCACCAGCTGAACACGGTGTTCTTCCTCGCCAGCCGGGACAACATCCTCGACGCACTCAAGGCGAAGCAGTCCGAGGTCTGGTATTACCAGTTCAACTGGGACAAGCAGCCGGCGCCATGGAACGACATCTACGGCGCGGCGCACCTCTTTGACCTGCCCTTCATGTTCGGCAATTTCGGTCCTTCGCTGATGTCCAACATCATGAACACCAATGCCAACCGCGGCGGCCGGCTTGCCTTGTCGGATACCATGATGAAGAGCCTGGGTGCGTTCGCGAAGAACGGCAATCCGAACGATGCCGCGCTCGGGGTCACATGGAACGCGTGGCCGCAGAAGCTGATCTTCGACGCCACGCTGACCGACAAGGCGATCTCGGTTCAGTAAGGCGGCAACGCAGCGACTTGGGCCAGGCGACGACGTCCGCTTGACGCCTGTGACGAAGCAGGAAGTCCCCGACCAACGCGGGTTGATCGGGGACTTTTTTTCAGGCGGCAGGCATTCTCGATGCGCACCGGGCGGCGTGTACCCGGCAGTCCGCAGGTGCGATGCGGCGGACAGGAACCAGCAGTGCAGGCGGTCGCGCCTGTACCGGCGGGTCGGGCTTTGGCTGCTTCCGGACACCTGCGCATTCCTGCATGGCGCAGGGACGGACGGCGCGACCGCAGCCGCCTACTTGCCGGTCGCGAGCCGCAACCGGTATTCCCTCGGCGAAGTGCCGAACCACCGCTTGCAGGCACGGAAGAATGTGCTCTGGTCGGCGAAGCCGAGCAGGTAGGCCGCCTGCGCGAGCGTGATCCGGCTGGAGCGCAAATACTGGTCGGCGAGCTCTCTCCGCGCGTCGTCGACCAGGTCGTTGAACGAGGTGCCTTCTTCCTGCAGCCGCCGCTGCAGCGTGCGTTCGCTCATGCACATGATCCTGGCGACGTCCGCGCGCAAGGGATCGCCGTCCGGCAGGCGCCGCACGATGATCTGGCGGGCGCGTACCGATATCCTTGCCGCGCCGAGACGGGTCAGGTGGTCATTCACCAGCCGGTCGTTCAGTTCCACCAGCGCGGAATTGGCTGTGGGCAGCGGCGCCATCAGGTCCGAGCGCGAGAAGTGGATGCGGTGGATGCGGGCATTGAAGCGGAGCGGGCAGCGGAACGCGGTCTGGTAGGGCAGCAGTTCGTCCGGCTCGGGATAGGGGAAGTCCACCGCCTTCGGCCGCAGGCTCAGGCCGGTGAGCCAGCGCAGGATGTTCAGGATGGTCAGCACCACGAACTCGACCCGCGCGCGCGGCACCGGATGTCCGTTGCCGGCGAGGTTGAACGTCAGTCCGTAGCCTGCCGCGTCGCTCTCCAGTTCGATCTCGGCCGCGTCGCTGACGATGTGGATATAGCGCAGGAAGCGGTCCAGTGCGCTCAGCAGGTTGGGGCAGGCCATCATCACATGCACGACAACGTCGAAGCTGCCGGGATGGGCCATGTCGGGCATCGCCAGGCCAAGGTAGGGATTGCCGGTGCGGGCTACCGCCACGTCCCACACGGTGCTGATCTGCTCGGGCAGGAAGCGGGCGTCGCTGTTGTCGATCTCGGCGGGGTCGATTCCGGCCTGGCGGAACAGCGCGTGCGCGTCCAGCCCGACCGTCTCGAACAATCGCACGATACCCTTGACCCATGCTGCGGAAACCGTTGGAGCGCTTGCCATCGCTTTTCTAGTACACCCTTGAGAGCAGTCGGGAATCCGGCCGCAGCGTACGGGCAGTTTCAAACCTGCCCGTACGACGCCGGGTCAGCCGGAAACCGGTCGAGTGAAGCTTGCCTATCTTAATGGTTTTGCCGCAACAACGGAATGCGGCGGCGAACCAGGGATAAGCCGCTGGCTCCGGCCCTCACGGCGCTACCGAGCACCTGGGCAAGGCAATACAGACCGCGGCATCGGAATGAGGTCGGGAATCGGCAAAGCGGTGCCTTGCCGAAGCGCGGATGGTGCTTTGCCAATGCCACCGCCTGGGACGAGAACACCGGGTGCCGCGCGGGTGTCGAAAACAGGCCAGGCGTCGCGCCCCTCGGTCCCTTTCCTCCCCCTCTGTCCAGCCCGAAGGGGGGGTTAAGAAAATACCGATTGTCTTGCCTTGCAGGGAAGACCACACTCGTCCGAAACGATTTCGGTTTGCCAACAAGGGCGGCACCTCCGGACGTATCGACGGTTGAACCGCGCCGGTACTTCGGCGGCGCCATGGGTTGCCTCGCTTCCGCAGGGGCGGCTTCCCTGACCCGCGGTTGCGCCCTTCCGGCGCCCAGTCAACGAAAGTGTGGAAAGCAATGCCTACTCCCAACCTCAAGCAGCAACTCGATGCCGGCGGATTCCTGCTGGGCACCTGGTCCCAGAGTGCGAGTCCGGAAATGCTGGAAATCCTCGGCTATTCCGGATTCGATTTCACCATCATCGATACCGAACACGGGTTCTTTGGGCTGGAGACCGCCGAGAACCTGGTGCGGCCTGCCGAGGCCACACCGGTGCGATACTCGCCGAGCTGGGCTACGGCACGCGCGAGATCGCATCGATGCGGGAATCGGGCGCAATCTGAACCGCTGCTGGTGCCCTTATGAAACCATCTTCCATACGCTCCTACCTGTTCGTCCCGGGGAATCGCGCCGACCGGTTCGACAAGGCATGCGCCGCCGGCGCCGACGCCGTCATCGTCGATCTCAAGGATGCGGTGGCCCTCGATGAGAAGAGTGCCGCCAGGGCAGCGGTGGACGACTGGCTGTCGCCGGCGACGCCGGTCTACCTTCGCATCAATGGCGCCGATACCGAATGGTTCGAGTCGGACCTTGCGCTCTGCGGCAGAGCCGGCGTGGCCGGTGTCATTCTCCCGAAATCCGAGCGCCGGGATGATCTGGAGCGGGTGATGCAGGCCGGCGCCCCGTGCATCCTGCCGCTGATCGAGACCGGCGCAGGATTCGCCGCTGCGGAAGGGATTGCGGCAGTGCGCGGCGTGCGGCGACTCCTGTTCGGCTCGATCGATTTTCAGCTTGACATGGGGATCGACGGCGAGGGGGATCCCTTGCTGTACTTTCGCTCGCATCTCGTGCTCGTGTCGCGCCTGGCGAGGATCGAAGCGCCGGTGGATGGCGTGACGACGGCGATCGACGACGACGCGCAGGTCTTCAAGGACAGCGCCAGGGCGCGCGCCCTTGGATTCGGCGCGAAACTGTGCATCCATCCAAGACAGGTGGCGCATGTGCACGCGGCCTTTGCACCGACCGAAGCGGAGATCGCGCAGGCCCGACGCGTCGTCGACGCCGCCGATGCCGCCAATGGCGCCGCGGTCGCACTGGACGGCAGGATGGTTGACCGTCCGGTCATTCTCAAGGCGCAGGCGATCCTTGCGGAAGCGGGCAGGCGGCGCGGCACTCCACAATAGGGACTCCCGGCGACAGCGAAGCCGCCGGACCAGCCTACTTCACCCGCTGCTTCTCCAGCTTGCGCGCCAGCGTGCGGCGGTGCATGCCCAGCCTGCGCGCCGCCTCCGAGATATTGAAGTTGCTTTCGACCAGCACCTCGTGGATGCGCTCCCACTCCAGAGTCTTGATCGAGGTTGCACGGTTGGTCAGTTCGATCGCGGCGGCGCCGGCGACATGGCCGAACGCCGCCTCGATGTCGTCGGTGTTGGATGGCTTGGCCAGGTACTGGCAGGCGCCGAGCTTGATTGCTTCAACGGCCGTATTGATGCTGGCATACCCGGTCAGCACCACGATCAGCATCGCCGGGTCGTGCCGGTGCAGCGCCTGCACGCACGCCAGGCCGGAGGTGCTGCCATGGAGCTTGAGATCGACCACCGCGTAGCCCGGGGTATGCGCCTGCAGCAGGCGCTCGACCTCGTCGAGGCCGGCCGCCTGCAGTACCCGGTAGCCGCGCCGCTCGAACGAGCGGGCCAGCGTTCGCGCGAAGGCGGCGTCGTCCTCGACGATCAGCAGCAGGCGTTCATCGGACATCGGCATTCTCCGGGACGAGCGCGATGGCGGTCAGCGGGAGGCTGAGTTCGACCTCGGCGCCGCCTTCTACGCGGTTGCGGGCAGCCACCGTGCCGCCCAGCGTGCGCGAGACATTGACGGCGAGGAAGAGCCCGAGGCCGCCACCTGGCCGCCCCTTGCTGGACTGGTAGGGTTTGCCGAACTGGGCCAGCATCTCGGGGGCGAACCCGGGACCCCGGTCGGTGACCGTGAACGCCAGCCGGCCGTCCTTGCGGCGCGCGTCGAGGCAGACCCAGTCGGGGGAGGCCTCGCTGGCATTGTCGAGCAGGTTGAAGATGGTCTGCTTGAGGGCCGAGTCGAACACCACTGGCAGGTCGGGATCGATGTGGTTGTCGAAGCTGAACGAGGCCACGTTGCGGCCGGCGCGCCATTCTCTCACCAGGTCGTTCAGGAAAGTGTTGATGGTGGTGCGGGCCGAGGACTCGCCCCGGGCCTCGCCGGCCGACAGCAGGATGCCGCTGACGATCTTCTTGCAGCGTTGCAGCTGCGCCTCCATGACCGCGATCTCCTCCTGCAGGTCGGGATCCTCCGCGAACTCCGGCATCCGCTTCCAGTCGCCGAGGATGACCGACATGGTGGCCATCGGGGTGCCGAGCTCATGCGCGGCGCCCGACGCCAGCAGGCCCATGCGCACGATGTGCTCCTCCTCGGCCGCGCGCTGGCGCAGGTCGGCCAGCATGGCGTCGCTCGCGCGCTTGTTTTCCGTGATGCGGTTGACGAAGAACACCAGCAGCCCGGCATTGAGCACGAAGCACAGCAGCAGACCCTGTACATACAGGCTGGTGATGCTGAACCATCCCTCGGGCGGGCGCGCCAGCGGCAACGAATACAGCGACAGGCCGGCCAGGCACAGGCTGGTGACGGCGACGATGGTCCAGGTGAAGCGCCGCTTCAGCAGCACCGCGCCGAGAATGACCTGCAGCAGGTACAGGAAGGCGAAGGGATTGGCGGTGCCGCCGGTGAAATAGAGTTGCGCGGTCAGGCTGCCCACGTCGACCAGCAGCGCGAAGAACAGCTCGCGGTCGGTCACCGCCGACGACTTGTGCAGGCGCAGGTGGCCGGCGATATTGAACGCGATCAGGCAGGCCAGCACCGCCAGCATCTGCGGCAGCGGCAGCTGGATGCCGAGGCCGACGCTCACCACGGCGATGGTGGTGACCTGTCCGATCACCGCCAGCCAGCGCAGCTGTATCAGCTGCAACATGTTCTTGTGGCCGGCCGCATGCCCGGCCGCCGCCGCCGGTTTGCCCGGCCGGGCATGTCCTTCCTTGCGTACCGCCACGTCGTTGCCGCCTGCCATCGTCACTGTGCCCGCTCCGTCCGCTGTTTGCGTTCCTGGCGCCAGATCCATCCAGCGGCGCCCGCCACCATCAAGGCAAGAGCATACCAAGTCAGCGCATAGACCAGATGATTGTTGTGGAAGCGGACGACGGTCATGCCGCCGACGGGCACACCCGGGCGGCCAGCGCCAGGGGTGGCGTCGGCGTCGACGAAATAGGGAGCGACCTGGCCGAGGCCCTGTGCCTGCGCGATGGCGTCGACATCGCGCGAGTACCAGCGCCCGGTCGCCGGATCGTTCTTGCGCAGAAAACCACCGTCGGGTTCGGCCATGCGCAGCAGGCCGCTGAGCGTGACGCGCGCGTCGCCGGGGTCGGCAATGGCCGGCGCGCGTCCGGTGGCGTCGACGCCGACGAAGCCGCGGTTGACCAGCACGGTCCAGCCGGCATCGGTGCGCAGCGGGGTGAGCACCCAGTAACCGCTGCCGCGTGCGGTCACCGCCTGCACGCGGACGGACCTGTCGTCGAGAAAAGTCCCGGCCAGGCTGACCCGGCGGTACTCGTCGGCGGCGGCGGTGACAGCGGGCCAGGCGGGCGGGGCGGGCGCCGTCACCGGCGCGGCATGGACGCGCTGCTCGACGCGTTCGATCAGGGCCAGCTTCCATTGCAAACGCTGCAGTTGCCAGGTACCCAGGCCCAGCAGCACGGCGCAGGCCAGCAGCGCCAGCACGGCCAGCAGTGCCGGGGCGACGCGGCCGGCGGGACGCGCGGGCGGGGCGGACGGCCGCCGGCACGTCCTGGAGCACCCCTGGCCGCGCACCCGGGTCATGGCATGTCGTGGATCTGATGCGGCGAATCCGCCGTCATGCCCGGCATCATGTTGTGGTTGAGGTGGTACATGACCCAGATCGAGCCGGCCAGCGTGATCACCAGCAGCACCAGCGTGAACAGGAAGGCCAGCATGGTCCAGCCGCCCTCCGACCGGGAGTTCATGTGCAGGAAGTACACCATGTGCACCACGATCTGCACCGCGCCCAGGGCGAGGATGGCCATCGCGGTTGTGCTGGAGCTCTCGAACACATTGCCCATCACCAGCCAGAACGGGATGGCGGTGAGGATTACCGACAGCAGGAAGCCGATGGTGTAGCTCTTCACGCTGCCGTGGTCGTGTCCGTCGTCCCCGTGGTGGCCGTGGTCGTGTTGATCGTGATGGCCGTGGCCGGCGGCATGCGCCGCAAGATCGTGGTGCGCGCTCAAGGCAGGACTCCCATCAGGTAGACAAAGGTGAATACGCCGATCCAGATCACGTCCAGGAAGTGCCAGAACATCGACAGGCACATCAGGCGACGCTTGTTCTCGGGGATCAGGCCGTGCTTCTTCAGCTGGAACATCAGCGTCACCAGCCAGATGATGCCGAAGCTCACGTGCAGGCCGTGGGTGCCGACCAGCGCGAAGAACGCGGTCAGGAAGGCGCTGCGCTGCGGTCCGGCGCCCTGGTGCAGCAGGTGGGCGAACTCGTACAGTTCGAGCGCGATGAAGCCGGCGCCGAACAGGCCGGTGATCCCGAGCCAGACCAGGGCGCTGTTGAGGCGCTTGCGCTGCGACTCCAGCATGGCGAAGCCGTAGGTGATCGACGACAGCAGCAGCAGCGCGGTATTGGTCGCCACCAGCGGCAGGTCGAACAGCTCGGCGCCGGTCGGCCCGCCCGCGTAGTTGCGGCCCACCACCGCATAGGCGGCGAACAGGCAGGCGAAGATCAGGCAGTCGCTCATCAGGTAGAGCCAGAAACCGAGCAGCGTGCCGTTTTCGGGATGATGCTCGCGCACGAAGTAGCGCGAGCTGGACGCCTCCTGCAGGGCGTCGACGCTATTTGCAGTGATGTCAGACATGGCTTTCCAGCAGTCGGGTGCGCGCATTCTCCGTGCGGACCACCTGGTCCGCCGGGATGTAATAGTCGCGCTTGTAGTTGAAGGTATGGGCGATCGTGCCGGCCACCAGGACCGCGAACCCGCCCGCAGCCAGCGCCCACATGTGCCAGATCAGGGCGAAGCCGATCAGCGCCGACAGCGCGGCGATGATGAAGCCGGCCGCGGTGTTCTTCGGCATGTGGATGGGCACGAAGCCTTCCAGCGGACGCACGTAGCCGTGCTTCTTCATGTCATCCCATGCGTCCAGCGCATGCACGCGCGGGGTGAACGCGAAGTTGTAGTCCGGCGGCGGCGACGAGGTGGCCCACTCCAGCGTGCGGCCGTTCCAGGGGTCGCCGCTGACGTCGCGCAGCGCATGGCGGCGCTTGTAGCTGACATAGAACTGCATCAGCATCGCACCGATACCGCCGGCGATCAGCAGTGCGCCGAAGGCGGCAACCTGGAACCAGATCTGCAGCGACGGATCCTGGAACTGGCTCATGCGGCGGGTGACGCCCATCAGGCCGAGCACGTACAGCGGCATGAAGGCCATCCAGAAACCGGTCACCCACAGCCAGAACGACCATTTGCCCCAGTAGGTGTCGAGCTTGTAGCCGAAGGCCTTCGGGAACCAGTAGTTGATGCCGGCGAACAGGCCGAACAGCACGCCGCCGATGATCACGTTGTGGAAGTGCGCGATCAGGAACAGGCTGTTGTGCAGGACGAAGTCGGCCGGCGGCACCGCCAGCAGCACGCCGGTCATGCCACCGATGACGAAGGTGATCATGAAGGCGACGGTCCACATCATCGGCAGTTCGAAACGGATGCGGCCGCGGTACATGGTGAACAGCCAGTTGAAGATCTTGGCCCCGGTCGGGATCGAGATGATCATCGTGGTAATGCCGAAGAACGAGTTGACGCTGGCGCCCGAGCCCATGGTGAAGAAGTGGTGCAGCCACACCAGGTAGGACAGGATGGTGATGACCACCGTCGCGTACACCATCGAGGTGTAGCCGAACAGGCGCTTGCCGCAGAAGGTCGCGACGACTTCGGAGAACACGCCGAACAGCGGCAGGATCAGGATGTAGACCTCGGGGTGGCCCCAGATCCAGATCAGGTTCACGTACATCATGGCGTTGCCGCCAAGGTCGTTGGTGAAGAAATTGGTGCTGAAGATGCGGTCGAGCGACAGCATCGCGAGCACCGCGGTCAGCACCGGGAACGATGCCACGATCAGCACGTTGGTGCACAGCGAGGTCCAGGTGAACACCGGCATCTTCATCATGCTCATGCCGGGCGCGCGCATCTTGACGATGGTGACGATCAGGTTCACGCCGGACAGCAGCGTACCGACGCCGGCGATCTGCAAGGCCCAGATGTAGTAGTCCACCCCCACGCCGGGACTCTGCAGGATGCCCGACAGCGGCGGATAGGCGAGCCAGCCGGTGGTGGCAAATTCGCCGATGAACAGCGACGCCATGATCAGCACCGCGCCAAAGGTCGTCATCCAGAAGCTGAAGTTGTTCAGGAACGGGAAGGCGACGTCGCGCGCGCCGATCTGCAGCGGCACCACGTAGTTCATGAGGCCGGTGACCAGCGGCATGGCGACGAAGAAGATCATGATCACGCCGTGGGCGGTGAAGATCTGGTCGTAGTGGTGCGGCGGCAGGAAGCCGGGGTCGCCGCCAAAGGCGACCGCCTGCTGCATGCGCATCATGATGGCGTCGGCAAAGCCGCGCAGCAGCATCACCAGGCCGAGGATCATGTACATGATGCCGATCTTCTTGTGGTCGATGCTGGTGATCCAGTCGCGCCACAGCGTGCCCCACAGCTTGTGGCGGGTGATCAGGGCGAAGACCGCGAGACCGCCCAGCGCCACCATCGCGAAAGTGCTCGCGATGATCGGGTCGTGGTAGGGCAGCGAATGCCAGCCGAGGCGGCCGAAGAGGAAGCTGGTCGTTTCGTGATGAACTTGCATAAGGACTCTTAGTGCGTATGTTGGTGCGTGGCGGCGTCGCCTTCGGCGCGGGCGACCGGGGCGGGCGTCCGGGCGGGCGCTGCGTGCGCGTCATGCTCTTTATGCGCTTCATGCCGGCTGCCGGCGTCGTTGCGGGCCGCGCCATTGCGGGCGGCCGCGTCGCGGATGCGCTTGGCGTCGGCCGCCATGATGTCTTTCATGCAGGTGGTGCCGGGCGCGACGCAGCGGTTGACGATGGCGTCGTACAGCGCGGGCGCCACGCGGCCGTACCGGCGCACCGCCTCGCGCTCGCTCGGCTTCTCCAGCGCCAGGTAGTCGTCGCGCTCCAGCGTGCCGCCGGCGGACTTGGTTCTGGCGACCCAGCTGTCGAAGTCGGCATCGGACACGCCGTGGTACTTGAAGCGCATGTGGGAGAAGCCGGCGCCGCTGTAGTTGGCGGAGAAGCCCTCGTATTCGCCGGTCTTGTTGAGCACCGCGTTGAGCGTGGTGTCCATGCCGGGCATCGCATAGATCTGGCCGGCCAGCGCCGGGATGTAGAAGGAGTTCATCACATGCGATGCGGTCAGCTTGAAGCGGATCGGCACGTCGATCGGCGTCACCAGCTCGTTGACCGTGGCCACGCCCTGCTCGGGGTAGATGAACAGCCATTTCCAGTCCATCGCCACCACCTGCACCACCAGTGGCTTGGTGCCTTCGGGGACAGGACGCTGGGCGTCGATGCGTTCCAGCGGGCGGTAGGGGTCGAGCCTGTGGGTGCTGATCCAGGTCAGCAGGCCCAGCACGATGATGATCAGCAGCGGCGCGCCCCAGATCACCAGTTCCAGTCGGGTGGAATGGTCCCACTCCGGATCGTACTTTGCGCTGGTGTTGCCCTTGCGGTAGCGCCAGGCAAACAGCACGGTCAGGGCGATCACCGGTACGATGATCAGCAGCATCAGCAGGGTGGAGATGACGATCAGCTTGCTTTGCTGGGCGGCGATGTCGCCGAAGGGATTCATGACGATGGTGTTGCAGCCCGCGAGCAGGGCCAGCGGCAGCGCCATCAGCAAGCGACGGGCGGATATCAGAGTCATTCTGCGGAGTCAAGAATACAGGTCAAGATTCTGCTACTCTACTCGCGCGTGTTCCCGCTCGCGATTGGACATTTTGTCCCACCCCTGTCCGGTCCCCGCGGCGCCCATAACAAAACGATATTGGGGCGCGCACGCGTTTGATCCAGTTTGGAGGAGCAATGACGATATCCAGGACCACCGTCGGCGGCAGCGGCCGCCCCGGTACTCCGCCCGCGCGTTCGATCGTGGACGACCTACTCAACACGCGCGCCGCCCGCCCGGATATCTCGCCCGGCGAAATCGCCATCGGCGTGGTCATCGGCCGGGCATCCGAGTACTTTGATTTCTTTGTCTACGCCATCGCCTCGGTGCTGGTGTTCCCGGCGGTGTTCTTTCCATTCGAGCAACGCCTGTACGGGATGCTGTATGCGTTCCTGATTTTTTCCTTCGCCTTCATTGCGCGCCCGTTCGGCACCGTGCTGTTCATGGCGCTGCAGCGCCGCTTCGGGCGCGAGGCCAAGCTGACCGCGGCGCTGTTCCTGCTCGGGCTGTCCACCGCCGGCATCGCCTTCCTGCCGACGCATGCCCATCTCGGCTTCAATGCCATCGTCCTGCTGGCGCTGCTGCGCATCGGACAAGGTATCGCGCTCGGCGGTTCCTGGGACGGCCTGCCATCACTGCTGGCACTGAATGCGCCGCCGCACCGGCGCGGCTGGTACGCGATGGTCGGCCAGCTCGGCGCGCCGCTCGGTTTCCTGTTCGCGGCCGGCCTGTTCGCGCTGCTCCTGGGCGAGCTGTCGAATGAACAATTCCTGAGCTGGGGCTGGCGTTATCCTTTTTATGTCGCGTTTGCCATCAACGTGGTGGCGTTGTTCGCGCGTCTGCGCCTGGTCTCCACAAAGGAATATGCGCGGCTGCTGGCCGAACGCGAGCTCGAGCCGACCAACGTGATTGAAATGACACGCTCGCAAGGCCGCAACCTGGTCATCGGCGCGCTCGCCGCACTGGCCAGCTATGCGCTGTTCCACCTGGTGACGGTATTTCCGCTGTCCTGGATCACGCTGTACTCGACCCGTTCGGTGGCGGAGTTCCTGCTGGTGCAGATGGCCGGCGCCATGCTGGCGGCCGGCGGTGTTGTCGCCTCCGGGGCGATCGCCGACCGCTACGGACGGCGCACCACGCTGGGTGCGCTGGCGGCGCTGATCGCGCTGTTCAGCTGGTTCGTGCCGACGCTGCTGGCCGGCGGCGTCCTCGGCCAGAACCTGTTCGTGCTGCTCGGCTTCTGCCTGCTCGGGCTGTCGTACGGACAGGCGTCGGGCGCGGTGACGGCGAACTTCCCGGCGAAGTACCGCTATACCGGCGCGGCCCTGACCTCGGACCTGGCTTGGCTGGTCGGCGCCGGTTTCGCGCCGCTGGTGGCGCTCGGCCTGTCGGCACATTTCGGGCTGTCCTACGTCAGCCTGTACCTGCTGTCGGGCGCGGTCTGTTCGCTGGCTGCGCTCAGCCTCAATCGCGCGCTGGAGATCCGTGACTAGCGCGCATCGGCGTGCTGAATAACGGGTGCTGAACACCGGAAGATGGTCGTCGCGGCTGAAGGCGCCCCTATTCCACAGGAAGGTCGGGCGGCGGCGCATACGCGAAGTCGACCGGCCGGCTTGCCGCCGCACTGAGCATCGGTTCGAAGCGCTGGTCGTCTTGCGCACGCGCGCAGGCTGTGGCCGTAGCGCCTGACTCGCCGAGGGTGCGCGAATAGCCGATCCAGACGGAGGGCGCTGCTTCGGTGGCCAGGTTCTGCTGCAAATGGACGCGCCAGTTCGCGTGTCGCAGCTGCAGGTCGAGCTGCCGTCCGCCCTGTCCGTCCGCATAGCCGCCGCTCAGCATGACGCAACCCCTGAACTCCTGCCGGAGCCGGACCCGCGCGACCCGTTCGGCCTCCGAATCCAGCAAACGGCCATGGACATACTGCGATGTGCGCAGGAAGTCGTGCTGCAGCTCGACGCGGGTATGCATGGCCGGCGCGAAGCCGAGCCGCAGCGAGGAGCCACGAATCCTGCTGCTGCCGATGTCCCGCCAGGGCAGGTCGTCGGCGGCAGCCATGCCGTCGTCCTCGAACACCTCCGGCATGGACCCGGATGAATTGCGCGCCCTGCCCGCGTACATGGTGATGGACGCATCGGTCCAGGGCGTGCGGCGCCAGTATTTCCTGGCGCCGAGGAGATAGCTCTGCTGCACCACGGGCGCGCCGCCATTCTCGTCGCCCGGAATCCTGCGCTGCCCGGCCGCCATGCGGATCCGCATGTTCTGCTTGTGTGCATACACGGCATTGAGCAGCACCTCGGAGGCGTCCGCGCCATGCTGCATCCTGGCGCCGGCGCCGAGTTTGTCGGTCAGTCGGCGCGTGTGCGTCAGTCGCATCGAAGGCGGCATCCCCAAGGGGTAGTCGACCCGGGCATCCCAGCGTTCTCCCGCGCTCGCGAATCCGAGCGCCGCCTGCGATTCGGCGATGTCGAGCTGCCAGTTGCCGGCCTCGGGCACACCGGGCAGGTCCGGAAGGTCCAAGACACCGTCGGCAGGCGACAGCCGCAATACATCACCATGAGACGAGGCGGTCGCAATCACGGGCGCAAGTAGCAGGGCCGCCGCAAGGAAGACGCGAACCGGGATCGGCTCCTTGTTGCCGGAACGACGGGTCATGGCAAAGCGAACGGATGAATGGAGCGCCAAGCATAGTTGCGCTAGCTTAAGCGAGGCTGAAGCCGCATGGAAACAAAGCGGGTGCGGGAGGGGTATTGCCCCGTCCTGTCACATCGTCATGCCGCGCTTCGATCCACGGCGCTTGCCATTCCCCGCGTCCTGCATGAAGGCGAGCTTGCGGAGCGGGTGAAGAAGCCGGGGTGGGCCCGGCGACTTACCCTCTTATATGAAGGAAAACGATGGGCAACTGGATGGCGATCGGACTGGCGCTGGGTGCCGCAATCGGTTCCATGTATGACAGTCTGGCGGTCGGCACGGCGATCGGGCTCGCATTGGGGGTTGCATTTGGCGCGATGCAGAAATGAGCCGCTTCGCCTGCTGGAGGCGGCTGGATGGCTGGGCGGCTGGCATTTCCACTTCGCACGCGTGATGGTGATGCCGCCGGCGCATGTGCGGAAAGGTCAGGTACGTACCTTCCGGGTCTGCCCCCCGCCCCAGGGCTTATTTTGACGAAGCGTTAAGCTCTTTCGTCAATGCCTCTTTTGAATGCGGTGTCCCGCTTTCGCGTATCCCCTGCCAGAACGGCTTTGCAGTGCTTTCATCATGAGAGAAATCGTCTTCTGAATCGGACTGAACCTCGCGCAGGAGCCGGCCGCCTTCCGGTCCCGTGACGTCGATCCCTCTCTGAACGAGCAATCGTCGCATCATTTCTCCTTCCTCCGCGGTGGCGGGGCGCCTGCGCGATTTCAGCACTTGCCCGGCAGGGACGTCCATCGGCGTCCTTCTCGCACTGGGCGACGAAAAATCAGGATCGTTCTCGAACGGGATCTCCCCTCGAAAGAATCGCGTGATTGCCGGGTTGCGCGCTGTTCTGAGATTCGCATTCTGAAATGTCTTTGCGCTCGTCGTATCCGTGAACGCGTAATGATGCGTCCCGGCGTTTCGGTTAAAGCCCGGCTGCATGGTTACCTGCGCCGCAAGCTCGGCCGTTGCGCCTGCTGATTTCGCCTTTCCGAGGAAGCCGCGTGCCTGGATCGATTGCTTCGCCTCGGAAGTGGTCACGTGATACAGGACTTGTTCGCGGTAAACGTCGGCGGCTGCAATCTCTCTCTGCGTCGCATCCACGAGCCTCCTCGGTCTTTTTCCACCGACCTGATGGACCAATGGCGGCTCACTGTCCGGGCGGCGGACGCATCCTTCGGTGGTCGTTGTCGATTCGTTGGCTTCGCTTGCGGCAGCAGGCTGCTGCGTCATGGGAGCCACAGTTTGCAAAGCGTGCACTGGCGGGAAGGGCATAGGGAAGAAAGTGGAGTTGCGGTCTTCATCCGTGGCAAGGCGATGCAAAAAGTTTCAGTTCATCGGATTGCTTGCGGGGCAGGCGATGCGTGCCGTCACGCGCGCGACGCGGCGCTTACCGACTCCCGGTCACAATTCATACTGCAGGTCGATAACTGCGACGTGATACCGCCTGGGGCAACGACGAGCGCCTGTCCACAAACTCGGCCTTTACGTCCTGCCTCAGCGCCATCTGGTTTCCCTTGTTGCTCCTTCGCAACCGAACGCACCGATTCCGCGATTTCTCTTATTTCTCTCTAGAAATCTTCGGCCAGCATCAGTACTGTTACACCTCGTAATATTTCTTCAGAGAATTCTCCTTCTCCTGCGGTTGCCCCGTTGCGTCAATAGCCGAAGATCCACCAAACCCGCCAGTTACTGCTTCATCCCCCGGAAATACCCATGCCCTTGCATCATCCACGCAGCTATTCGCCCAGGTCGGCGCGACGCCTGCAATTCCTGTTTTGCCTCAGCGTCGCCTTGGCGCCCGCCGCATTTGCCCAGACTGCCGCAGACACGCGCGAAGCCGCACGGCAGGCCGAGATCCTGCAGCGTCAGAATCAGGAGCGGGTACAACGCGAGCTGGAGGCCATCACCGAGCCGCGGCGCGTGCCGTCCGGCATCGACACCGACAGCCTGGTTCCCAGGATCGACGCTTCCGGCATTGGCAGGAAATGCCGTGACATCCGCGAGATCGTGATCACCGGGTCGCCGAACCTGAGCGAGCGGGTGCGGGAGGACATTTCCCGCCGCTTCACTGGGCAGTGCCTGGGCGTCGGCGAGATCGAGCAGATCCTGGGCGAGATCACCAAGGATTACATCGGCCGCGGCTTCATCACCACGCGCGCCTACCTGCCGCAGCAGGACCTGAGCAGCGGCAGGCTGGAGATCACCGTGCTGGAAGGCGTGATCGAGGAGATCATGCTTGAAGACGGCGGCAAGGACAGCATCCGTATCGGCACCGTGTTCCCCGATGCCGGCGAGCTGTTCAACCTGCGGGATTTCGAGCAGGGCATCGACCAGGTCAACAAGCTCTCTTCCAACAACGCGCAGCTCGACATACAGCCGGGCGACCGGCCGGGGGCGAGCAAGGTGGTCATCCGCAACGCGCCGCGCACGCCGCTGCATGCGTCGCTCAGCGTGGACAACCAGGGTTCGGAAGGCACGGGCAAGACCCAGCTTGGCGCCAGCGTCATCGGCGACAGCCTGCTCAGCCTCAACGAACTGCTGCTGTTCAGCCACCGGCAATCGCATCCCGACACCACGCGCCGCACCTTTTCCGCCAGCGACAGCGCCAGCTTCGTGCTGCCGCTGCGCTATTCCACCTTCTCGGTCTCGGCCAGCCGCTCGCGCTACGTCAGCACGCTGCACATGCCGAGCGGCCTCGACCTCCGCGCCACCGGCAACAGCGCCAACGATACCTGGCGGCTGGACCGGGTGATGTATCGGGACCAGGCCACGCGCCTGACCATGTCGGGCACGCTCAACATCAAGAATTCGAAGAACTACCTGGCGGGCGAATACCTGGCGGTGAGCAGCCGGAAGCTGTCGGTGCTCGATCTCGACGCCAGCTTCAGCACTGGTGTTGCCGGCGGCGTGCTGGAGATTGCACCCGGCATCTCGCGCGGCCTCGATTTCGCCGGTGCTCTCGAAGACCCGGGCTATCTGCCTGGCTATGCGCCGCGCGCGCAGTTCAACAAGTACAAGCTTGCGCTGAGCTACTTCCGGCCGTTCCAGGTGGGCGGGACCAACTTCAGCATCTCCACCAGCTTCACCGGGCAGCGTTCGGAGCATACGCTGTACGGTTCGGAGCAGTTGCTCATCGGCGGCATCTACAGCGTGCGCGGCTTCGTGAAGAACGCGCTGTCCGGCGACAACGGCTTCTTCATCCGCAATGACCTGGCTGCCCAGCCTGTCGTCAACCTCGCCGGCACCCAGCTGCCGCTGCGCGTCTACGCGGGCCTCGACTACGGCAAGGTGAGCAACCGCGTGGCGGACATTCCCAGCGGCGAGCTGATCGGCTGCGCGATCGGCATCTCGACTGCATGGAAGGGCCTCAGCGTGGACATCTCCAACGCCCGTCCGATTTCCATGCCCAGTTTCTTTCATCGCGAAGGCTCCCAGACCTGGGTGCGCCTGAATTATTCGATCTGACCCAGAGCCGACCATGGACAAGCATGCAAGTATGAACCGCGCCTACCGTATCGTATGGAGCGCCGCCCGCGGCGCCTACGTCGTCGCATCGGAAATCGCCCGCGGGCGCAGCAAGGCGAGCCGTTCGACGCGGGCCAAGGCGATTGCCGCCGCCGCGGTCGGCGCCGTCATCCTCGGCCCGCCCGCGCTGGCCCAGGTGGTGCCGGCGACCACCGTGGTCCCGGTCGCCGGGGGCAAGGCCAATGCCTACATTTCGCCGAACGGCGTGCCGGTGGTGAACATCAATACCGCCAACGGCGCCGGCGTCTCGCACAACCAGTACACCCGGTACGATGTGCAGACCAACGGCATGGTGCTCAACAACGGCAATACGTCGCAGGCGGCGAGGCAGTCGCAGCTGGCGGGACAGGTGGTCGGCAACGTCAACCTGGCAGCCGAAGCCAGGGTGATCCTGAACGAAGTGGTGGCGCCGAACCGCAGCGCGCTCAACGGCTTCACCGAAGTGCTCGGCGGCCGCGCCGACGTCATCGTCGCCAACCCGTATGGCATCACCTGCTCCGGTTGCGGCTTCATCAACACCGACCGCGTCACCCTCACCACCGGCACGCCGAACTTCGGCTATGACGGCAGCGTGACCGGCTTCAGCGTCAATCGTGGCGACATCCTGGTCAACGGCGGCGGCCTGAACACCAGCGCCCAGCAGATCCTCGACCTGGTCACCCGGTCGGTACGGATCGACGGCCAGATCAATACCGCCGCTGGCGGCAGCATCGGCATCTTCACCGGGCTCAACCAGTGGAGCTACGTGACGCGGGAAGTCACCGGCGGCACCGCGCCGGCCGACGGCAAGCCGGCCTATGCGATCGACTCCACCGCGCTGGGCGGCATGTATGCCGGCCGTATCCGGATCATCGCCACCGAAGCAGGCGTCGGCGTGCGCATGCTCGGCGACGCCGCCGCCAGCGCCGACGACTTCACGCTGACGTCCGCCGGCAAGGTGGACATCAGGAGCAAGGTATCGGCGGAACGCGACCTGGCGCTGACCAGCACGGCGGGCGGCAGCGACGCGATCCGACTGAGCGACGCCAGCCTGTCGGCCAAGCGCAAGCTCGACTTCACCGCCGCTGGCGGCGGCGCCACGATCTCCGGCGGCACGCTGGTTGCCGGAACCGATCTCACCGGTGTCCTCGGCAGCCTGACCGACGACGCGAGCAGCACCGGCGGCGCCGACAACAACAAGCGGTTCGCGGCAGGCAGGCTGACCCTGGATGTGAGCGGCGCGGCCAGCCTGGATGGCGTCAGCTATGGAGCCGGCGGCGCACTGATGACGGATACCGGGAATCTCGCGGTAGGCGCCGGTGGTGGCACGCTCTACGCGGGCAGCACGCTGGACCTCACGGCGGACCAGGGCGACCTGTCGCTGGGTACTGCCGGCATTCGCGCGAAGAATGACCTGAACCTGTCCGCAAGCGGCGCGATCAGTACGGTGAACGGTGCTGCGCAGGGCATCCAGAGCGCCGACGGCAACCTGACGCTGAACGCAGGCAACGGCCTGCACAATGCCGGCACCATCACCGCCGATGCGGGCAGCATGACCGCCCGTATCGACGGCACGGCGTCCAACAGCGGCACGCTGCACGCCGGCGGGACGCTGGACCTGGCCGACCGCAACGGCGGCGGCGGCGAAAGCCTGGTCAACAGCGGCACCCTGGTTGCCGATGGCGCCCTGCGCGTGCGGGCGGACAGCGTCAGCAACACCGGCGCGATCCAGGGAACCGCCGGCACCACACTGTCGGCCGCAAAGCTGGAGAACGCGGGCACCTTCATCGCCTCCGACGTCCGCGGCGCTGCCGCAAGCATTACGCTCAGCGGCAGCTTCGACAACAGCGGCACGCTGCAAGGCAAGGGCGCGCTGAACGTCGACGCCGCCGGCAGCCTGACCAACAGCGGCGACCTGTTCGCGCTTTCCACCGCCAATGGCGGCAGCGCGGGCGCGATGCGCATGACCGGCGAAACGATCAGCAACAGCGGCACCATCGACGCCGCCGGCACCCTGCTGGCCAGCGCGGCCGCCAACACCGGCACCAGCTTCAGCAACAGCGGCGCACTGCAGGCGACCGGCAGCATGACGCTCCATGCCGGCGCCGCGCTCGACAACAGCGGCACGGTGATCGGCGACGCCGACGTCAGCGTCAGCACCGCGGCCGGCAATTTCACGGTGACCAACAGCGGCCTGATGCAAGCCGGCACGCGGCTGGACATTGGCGACGCCAACCATGTCGCGGCCAGCATCGCCAACCTCGCCGACGCTGCGATGCTGGCCGGCCAGCTCAGCATCCGGGCCGGCGCGGTGACGAACGCCGGCGCGATCCAGGCCAACGCCGGGACGACGCTGGCGGCAGCCCGGCTCGACAACGCGGGCACTTTCATTGCCTCCGACATCAGCGGCGCGGCCGCCAGCCTTGCGCTCAGCGACAGCTTCGACAACAGCGGCATACTGCAAGGCAAGGGCGCAGTGACGATCGATGCTGCCGGTGCCTGGACCAACAGCGGTGGTCTGTTCGCGTTCTCCGCCGAAAGCGGCGGCAGCAATGGTGCAATGCAGATCTCCGGTGACACGTTCGACAACAGCGGCACCATCGACGCCGGCGGCACGCTGCTTGCGAGTGCGGCCGCCGCGGACGGCACCAGCTTCCGCAACAGCGGTGGGCTCCACGCGAATGGCGACATGCGGTTGAATACCGGTGCGGCGA
The DNA here is from genome assembly GCF_036563305.1 of Noviherbaspirillum sp. GTDB lineage: Bacteria > Pseudomonadota > Gammaproteobacteria > Burkholderiales > Burkholderiaceae_D > Noviherbaspirillum. The sequence goes on from NZ_DATCMQ010000014.1 coordinate 339,665, forward strand.
TCGGGAACAGCGGCACGGTAATCGGCGAAGCCGGCGTCATGCTGAGCACCGCCGGCGGTAATTTCACCGTGGCCAACGCCGGCCTGATCCAGGCAGGAACGCAACTGGCGATCGGCGAAACCGGCCACGCGGCGTCCAGCCTGAGCAATCAGGCGGACGGCGTGCTGCTCGCCAACCAGCTGGACATCAAGGCCGGCGTCGTCTCCAACGCGGGCACGGTGCAGGCGACCGCCGGCACTGCCGTTTCCGGCGCCAGCTTCAGCAACACCGGTACCTTCCTCGCCAGCACCAGCAATGGCGCCGACGGCAGCCTGAGCTTCAGCGGCCCGGTCGACAACCAGGGGACGCTGCAGTCGGCGGGCGGCCTTGCGCTTGCGACTTCCGGCGCGATGGTCAACGGCGGCAAGATCGTCGCCGCCGGCGGCAGCGACACGCTGGCACTCCGCGGCGCGGCGCTCGACAACGCCGGCAGCATCGAAGCGGGCAATGCGCTCAGCCTGACCGCCACCGGCGCCTCCGGCACCACGCTCCTCAATAGCGGCCAGGTGCATGCGCGCGGTGTAATGGCGGTGGCCAGTGGCGGCAGTATCGTCAATCACGCGGCCGGAAAGCTGATCGCCGACGGCGCGCTGACGATGAGCACAGGCCCGTCGGCGCTGGAGTTCGCCAACGCCGGACGCATCCAGTCCGGCGCAGCGATGACGCTGAACCTGGGCAATCCCGTCAGCCTGCGCAACCAGTCCGACGGCACTCTCTTTGCCGGCACGACGCTGCATCTCTCCAGCGGGAATGTCGACAACCAGGGGCGCGTCACGGCCATGGGCGGCACGACGATGAACGTGGCGTCGCTCGTCAACGGCAGCAGCAGCAATCACCGGGCGGTGATCCTGGGCGCGGTCGAGAGCGGCGCCAGCATGATCAGCGCCAGCGGTGCGCTGGATAACTTTGGCGCCATCCATGCCAATGACAACCTGACGATCACCGCAGCCGGTATCAGCAACCGCAATACCGGCGGCCTGTCCTCGCTGGCTGCATTGAACCTCGAGGCGAGCGGCGCGGGCGACATCGACAACCACGGTGCCCTGTACGCGGGCAGCGCGCTCAACCTGACCGCCACCGGGGATGCCATCATCAACCGCGCCGGCACCGGCACGATGGACAGCAGCGGCACCATCACGACCAGCAGCGCGGACTTCACCAACAACAATGCCGTCGTCGCCAGCGGCGACATCCGCATCACCGCGACCAGCAGCTTCAGGAACGAGACGGTGGTCGGGGGCAGGACCATCACCAAGACACTGGGCGCGGCGTTCAATACCCGCAACTGGCGGGAGAACAAGATCGCCGGCGAGGCCTCCTTCGACTATGGCTCGAACGTGTGGGTGGTGGACGAGGATTATTCGCGGCGCGAACAACTGGTGGGGATCTCCGAGGAGGAACTGGCTGCCTTGCCGAAGGCGCAGATCGTCGCCAACGGCAGCAACAGCACGCTTGTCCTGAACTACGGCGGCAGCGGACTCAACAAAATCGCCGTGATGTCGGCGCCGACGATGACGATCAGCGGCAGCGGCACCTTCACCAACGAGGACCTGACGCTGCACCAGTTCGAATACACCCGGCGCTGGATACGCGTCGAGGATGAAAGCTCGGACGACGACGATTTCGTGACCTGGGCAAGCATCAGCACCAGCCGCAAGACCTGGGACGGCAATCCGGACGACTGCGACGGCGCCTGCAACTGGCATGACTGGAACCCGGGTGCGGGCTGGACACGCAGCGATCATGTCGCCGGCGACGGCTTCCCCGGCTGGCTGCAGGACTGGGCGCGGGATCGCGCGATGGATGGCGCCATCCGCAGCGGCGCACAAGTGGAGAAGCGATTCGGCGCCGGCATCTTCGCCACCGCGCTCAGCTTCACCGGTGGCACCCTGAACAACGCCAGCTCGCCGTACCCGGACGATCCAAGCCGGGTCAAGGCAGGCGGCGCCGTGGGCGGGAACGTGACGGCCAAGTCGGCCACCGGGGCGACCGCGGGCAGTGCCGGCGCCGTCATCGGCGCCAGCGGCAAGACGGCCGCGACCGCCGGCGCCATCACCGGGGCAGGCAGGGCCAGCAGCGGCAGCCGGGCCGGCGTGGTGCCCGGCAGTGCCATCTCCTTTGGCGGACTCAATCTCACCGTACCCACGAATCCGAACGGTTACTTCGTGCCGGCCGAGGATCCGGATGCCCGCTACCTGGTGGAGACCAATCCGCTTTTCAACGTCGGCTCCAACTTCGTCGGCTCCGACTATCTGGCGGTGCGCTACGGCTACAACCCGGATACGGTGCAGAAGCGTCTCGGCGATGCCAACTACGAGGCCTACCTGATCCGCCAGCAGCTGATCAACCAGACCGGCAGCAACATCCTCAAGGGCTACGGCGACGAAGCCGCGCAGATGCAGCGCCTGATGGACCAGGCGGCGGACCAGGGCAAGACGCTCGGCCTCAAGTTCGGCCAGGCGCCGACGCCGGGGCAGCTTGCCGGTCTCGCGCAGGACATCGTGTGGATGGTGGAGACCACGGTCGGCGGCCAGAAGGTGCTGGCGCCGGTGGTGTACCTCGCCGCCAGCACCAGGGCGATGGTGGAAGGCGGCGCGGTCATCGCCGCCACCGACATGAAGCTCGACGTCGCATCGCTGAACAATACCGGCGGCACGATCAAGGGCGACAACACGCTCGCGATCGCGTCGAAGGGCGACATCACCAACACCGGCGGCAACATCAAGGGCGGCGACGTCAGCCTGAAGTCGACCGAGGGCAGCATCAGGAACGAAACGGTGGCCGAAGGCGCGGGCGACGACAGCTCCTACGCCACCGTCATCGGCAAGACCGCCGGCATCACGGCGACCGGCAAGCTCGACCTCGATGCCGCCAAGGACATCACGGTCAAGGGCGCGGTGGTGAAAGGCGAGGGCGATGTTTCGCTCGCCGCCGGCAACGACGTGACCTTCGACACCATCGTCGACAAGCGCGCCGAGACCACTTACAAGCGGACCGGCGGCTTGTTCTCCAGCGGGTCGGAGACGAACAACGTCATCACCACCACCAACATCGGCTCCACCCTCGGTGCCGGCGGCAACCTGAAGATCAGGAGCGGCAACGACACCACGATCGCCGGCTCGAGCGTGGAAGTTGGCGGCGACATGAAGGTGGATGCGGGCGGCAATTTCAACGTCCTTGCGCGCCAGGACACGGTCGAAAGCCATACCATCTCCACCGTCAGCGGACTCGGTGTCGGCGGCGGCCTGTACGGCACCAGCGAAACCAAGACCGATGCGTTCAAGGGCACCAATGTCGGCTCCGGCATCAAGGTCGGCGGCGACGCCACCGTGAGCGGCAAGACCATGACGCTGGAAGGATCGAAGATGGATGTGGGCGGCACAGCCGACCTCGATGTCAAGGAAGTCAAGCTGTTGGCGGGCAAGGACGAGGAGCGCACGACCACCACCACCAAGACCACCACCTTCCTGAAGATCGATTCCGAATCCGGCGCCGAAGCCAGTGCGGAAGCCGGCGCCAAGGCCGGCAAGGGATCGGCCAGCGCCAACGCCAGCGCCGAAGCGAGCGCGGAATCGAGCCAGGAACTCAAGCTGGCCGAGATGACTACCTCGACCACGCGGCATGAGAAGAGCACCGCGGTGGTATCCAGCCTGACGGTCGGCAAGGACCTCAAGGTGAAGAACGCCGACAAGATGGTGCTGGAAGGCGCCAACCTCGAAGTCGGCGGCGACGCCGACCTCAACGTCAAGGACCTGCAGGTGCTGACCGCGAAGAATACCGAGAGCACCACGACCAGCACCACGGTCAATTCCGTCGGCCTGTATATCGACAGCGAAGCCAAGGCGGAAGCCTCGGCCGGCGCGCGCGCCAGCGCCAACAGCCTGTCGGCGAAGGCGGCGGCCGAGGCCAGCGCGGAGGCAAGCTCGACCGCGACCCTCGGCTGGCGCGGCAAGCAGAGCGACTCGCTGGAGGAAAGCCTGACCAACACCGCCGCCAACATCAAGATCGGCGGCAACCTGAAGACCAACGGCGACAAGGCAACGTTCGTGGGCGCCAATGTCGAGGTCGGCGGCGACGTCGACATGCAGGCCAGGGACATCCAGATGCTCGCGGCGCAGGACACCACGCGCTCGACCAGCAGCAGCAGCCAGCATACCGCGGGCCTGTACATCGACGGCGGCGCCAGTGCCGAGGCCAGCGCCAAGGCCAGCGCCCAGAGCAACATGGGCCTGGCGCCGGGCGCGGGTGCCGAAGTGTCGGCGGAGGCCAAGGCGGAAGCCAGCACCGGCGTGCATTACCAGTACAAGGGCGAGAAGAGCGAGGAAGGCAGCAGCACCGCCGTGGTCTCCACCTTCAAGGTCGGCGGCAACATGAACCGCAAGGCGGAAAACATCACCGACCAGGGCACCTCCTACGAGGTCGGCGGCGACTTCAACCAGGAAGCCAAGACCATCACCATGAAGGCGGCGGAGAACAGCTCCTACTCCAGCGAATCGAGCACCATGCACGATGCCAAGATCGGCCTCTATGCGGAAGCGCACGCCGAGGCCGGCGCCAAGGCGAATGCCGGGGTGATCGGCGCGGGCAGCGGAACGACCACCGACGCCGGCGCCGGCGTCGGGGTGAAGGCACGGTATGAGCACAACAGTGCATCGTCCAGCGAGAGCAGCTCGGAAGCGGTGACGGTGTCGATCAAGAGCGGCGGCAACATCAACTCGAGAAGCAGCGGCAAGACCACGATCGAGGGCGCCAATATCGAAGGCAAGGGCGACGTGTCGCTGGAGGCGGGCTCGCTCGATTTCAAGGCGGCGAAGAACACCAGCACCAGTTCGGAAAGTTCGCGCGAGGCCATGGGCGAAGTCAAGGTCGACCTCAACGTGCAGAACGGCAGCCTGAATGCCGAGTACGGCCAGGAGGGCAGCAAGTCGTCCAGTTCGGATGCGGTGGTCGGCAGCATCAAGGGCGGCAACATCAAGGTCAAGACCACCGAGGGCGACGCCCGCTTCGAAGGTACCAATCTCGATGCGGATGGCAAGATCGGCATCGATGCCAAGGGTGACGTGAAGTTCGACGCGGCCCGCAACGAGGCGCAGGCCAGCAGCAATGCGTTCAATGCGGATCTGTCGCTGTCCGCAAGCAAGGGCTCCGGCGGCGAGAGCGGCGACCGGAGCCTGGGCGCAGGGGTGGGCTACAACCAGTCCAAGGCCTCGTCCAGCACCGCCGTCACCTCCGGCCTGAATGCCAAGGGCGGCATCGATATTTCGGCCGGACGCAATGCCAGCTTCGAGGGAACGCAGCTGGCGACCGAAGGCGATGCCTCCGTGAAGGCCGGTGGCGATGTCGCCTTCAACGCCGCGAAGAACACCCAGTCAAGCAGCAGCGTGCGCGCCGAACTGCGGGCCGAGATGGAAAGCGGCGGCGAGGAATCGAGCAAGGGCGGCAAGCTGGGCGCCGGCTTCGAGCTTAACGACAAGGTCGACTCCGCCACCAGCAGCGTCAACGCAGGCGGCAAGCTGACCGTCAGCGGCAGGAATGTCGTCAGCCAGGAGGCCGAACTCAAGGGTGACGCAGGCAAGGAAATCAGCGGCAACCTGGTCCAGACCAAGGCGGAACGGAAGGACACGTCTGTCGGTGCCGACTTCGATATCGCGGGCGAAAGCAAGACCGCGAAGAAGCCCGGCGGTGGCCAGAACGGCGGCAATGGTGGTGATGGTGTCAAGGGCGCTGGCGATTCGGCGAGCAGCACGGCGGGCAAGACGACGTCGGCAAACGATGCGACGCCGTCCGCCTCCAGGACCGGCGACAACAAGCCTGACAACAAGGCCGACAACAAGGCCGACAACAAGGCCGCCGCCGGTACGCCGCAGAAGCCTGCCGACGGCAAGTCGCCCGCCGCCGATGCTGCCCAGGCGGGAGATGCCTCCAGGCCGGCGGCCAGCGCCAAAGCCGGCGACAGCGCGAAACCGAGCGACAGCACCAGGCCGGCGCAAGCCGAAGGCAAGCCGCAGGCGCAGCAGCAAGCCAAACCGGAGACGCCGGCGCGCACGCAAGTCGTTGCGCAGAAGCCGGCCGGGGAAAAGGGCGCCGAAGGCGGTACGCAGAAGTTCGCGCCCGCTGCCGCGTCCAGCAACGGGGCGCAGAAGGCGGTGCCCAACAAGGGCCCGGGCACCACCTTCCCGAAGGCGCCCACCGGACGCCTCCCCGCGGGTGGCGCGAACAAGCCCGCAGGAAGCGGGACGCAGGCGGACAATGCCAGGGCGACCGGCAATACTCCACCGAAGCCGGCTTCTGCCGCGCCCGGCGCCTCCTTCGGCAAGGCGCCGACAGGAAGGCTGCCGGAGAAGGCGGCAAAGAAGCCGGCAGCCGTCGCAGCGCCGGTGGCGACGAAGGCAAAACCGGGCGCAGCCGACGGCAAGGCCGGGACGGCGGCAAAAAAGCCTGCCGCCGACGCCACGCCTGAGGGCAGCAAGCCGGCGAACGGCAAGGCAAATGTTCCGGCCCAGCCTGCCGGTACCCAGGCCGAAACCGGCGCCAAAACGCCTGCCGCAGCCCCGGCGCCGGCGGCAACCCCGACGCCGGCCGCCCCGGCAAAGCCGCAGCGTTCAGGCGGCGTAGGCCTCGGGGAAAACATGGTGAAGGAGATGAAGGAAGTTGCCCTGCCGGAAGGCGGCAAGGAGTAATTCCCTACCCTGCGACGGGCGATGCCCTGAAGCGCCCGGCTCGCGCCGGGCGTTTCTTTTTGCTGCCTGTTTTTGTTCCGCGCCGTCGGCGTCCACCCGAGCGGCGTCCGCCTGATGCACAGGCCTGCCCGCCGCGGCGTACCGGCCGCCTTTCGCCGTCGGTAGCAGCATTGCAACACCACTGCCGTCATGTCATAGTCGGACGCGTGGACCTGTTGATGCAGAAAGAAAAGCCGATGGCGATTTCCCCCAGATTGACATGGATGCTGTCCCTGGCCGCCGCCGCAGCCGTCGGGGTCGCCGGTACCTGGCTGCTCGCGCCGAGGCTGTCACCGGCAGCGCCTCCGCCCATCGTTTCGCTTGAAAAGATGGGAGACCTGGTGGCGGTGAAGCTGAACTACTCGGACGTCTTCGAATTCACGCAGAAACGAACGCTCGATATCCCGTGGTCCCAGTGGGAGTTGCGGCTCGGGGGCACGAAAGTCCTGCTGGTGGCGCGCGGGGATTGCACGGTGGCGACCAACCTGGGAAGCGCCAGGTATGAGCAGGTGAATGGTGAGGAACGCAGGCTCACCGTCGTTCTTCCGTCGCCGCGTCCCCTGCAGGCGAGGATAAACCACGCGCCGAGGGAAAAGGGAGGGTCTTTCTTCTACGCGGTGACGAGCGAAGGCATCGAGCCCTTCGTTCCCGACTCCCGGAACCGGACGCAGGCGATCAACAACGCCCTGGCCCTTGTGCAGAAGAACATCGAGCGCGCCTGCGGCGAGACGCACGTCATTGCAACCGCGAAGCAGAGCACCGAGGACGTGTTGCGCGCTGCGTTCAGCGCAACCGGATGGACGCCGGCCTTCGTGTGGAAATAGCCAGTCACGATGAAGCGCATCGGCTTGCCGGTCCGCGGCTCGCCGCGTACAGCGTCTGCGGCGATTCCGATCCCGCGCGCGAGCCGTAGCAGCCCGGATGGATAACGATACAGACACGCTGCGAGTAACAGGAGACGATATGGAAACGCTGACACGTTCGATTTTCACCGCGGAGCACGATGCCTTTCGGGATCAGGTGCGCCGCTTCTGTGAAAATGAGATAGCGCCGCACCACGCGGCATGGGAAAGCGCACAGGGCGTGCCGCGCGAGGTGTGGATGCGCGCCGGCCAGTACGGACTGCTGTGCTGCTGGCTGCCGGAATCCGCGGGCGGACCCGGCGGCGACCTGCTGCACGACTTCATCGTGTCCGAGGAGCTCGGCAGGATAGGGGCGACGGGCCCGGGCTTTTCGCTCCATTCCGTCATCGTCACCCCCTATATCGCGCATCATGCCGCGGACAGCCTGAAGCAGCGCGTCCTGCCCCGCATGGCGTGCGGGGAGCTGATCGGCGCGGTCGCCATGACGGAGCCGGGGACCGGGAGCGATCTCGCCAGCATCGCGACCAGGGCCGAGCGCAACGGGGACGGGTGGATCATCAACGGGCAGAAGACATTCATCACCAATGGCAACAACAGCGACGTCATCGTGGTCGCCTGCAAGACAGACGCGGAGCGCGGCGCACAGGGGATCTCGCTGTTTGTCGTGACGGCCGACATGCCCGGCTTCTCGCGCGGGAGGAACCTGCACAAGATCGGCCAGCATGCGCAGGACACCGCGGAGCTGTACTTCGACAATGTCGAAGTGCCGCGGGACCATCTGCTGGGGCAGGAAAACAAGGGGTTCCGGTACCTGATGCAGGAGCTGGCACAGGAGCGCCTGCTGATTTCGGTCCAGTGCCAGGCGCGCGCGGAAGCGGTCCTCGACTGGACGCTGGCGTATGTGAAGGACCGCAAGGCGTTCCGGCAGCGCATCGCGGATTTCCAGAATACCCGCTTCAAGCTTGCCGGTCTGTTCGCGGAACTACAGGCGGGGCGGGCCTACTGCGATCGCCTGATCGAGATGCACCTTGCGGGAAAGCTGGATGCCGTCGGCGCATCGGCCGGCAAGCTCTGGCATTCGGAACTCCTCGGCAGGGTGGCGGATGAGTGCCTGCAGCTGCACGGCGGCTACGGTTACATGCATGAGTATCCGGTCGCGCGGGCCTATGCCGACGCGCGTATCGAGCGCATCTACGGCGGAACCTCGGAAATCATGAAGGAGATCATCGCCAGGTCGATTTGCGACGCGCCGAAGACCTGACCGCCGCCTCCTGCTTTTCCTGTCATCAGCGCCGGATAGTGCTTCCAGTCCGCTGACGCGGCCGCCGCGCACGGTGACGGCTTTCGATCGTGCAGGTCCGTTTAGCCCCGCCGGGGAACGCAAGCGGCGGGCGGGAACCCAAGCAAGGGAGTTGCATGACCGCGAGCGGGATGCAAGCCACGTTACATGACTGGAGGTTATGATGTTGAGGGACAAGTTAAGTGGTGTATTGGTTGCGCTGGGCCTCCTTGCGGGACTGGGCGCATGCCAGAACAAGGACGACGCGACCGCGGGTAAAGGACCTGCGGAAAAAGCTGGCGCCCAGGTCGACGCTGCGGCCGCCAAGGCGGGAGAGGCACTCAACAAGGCGGGCGAAAAGACCGGGCAGGCATTGCAGTCCGCCGGTGAGAAGACGGGTGAGGCAGTGAAGGAAGGCGGCGAGAAGCTGGAGAACACCGCAAAAGATGCGCAGACGAAGGAGTGAATGCCGCTGTGTCGGCCACGATGCCGGGTACATGCCGGTTTCGGGATAGGCCGGCGCTGCCGATGTTCGGGTCTGGCCCTGGAAGAACGCGCTCGATGACGTGCCGGCCACCCTGCAATCAGGGACAGCCGGATCGATGGCAAGGCCAGTGTAACGCGGGATTCTCCGTCGATTTGCCTTGCCGCACCTTGACTGCCCGTGAGTTCGCCAGCGACGGCAGGCAGGCCGCAACGCATGCGGCCTGCCTGCCGTCATAGTGGTCCGCATCCTTGCCGGTCTGCACGGAAATGCCTCGGACCGCGCGCGGCGTGAGGAGCCGGCCAGCAATTTCGCCGTTACCGGAGGTTGCCGCCGTCGGCGAACCTGTTCGCGGGTGCAATCCTCTAACCGTCGATCCTGCGCCAATCCTGTACGCCGCAGGCGCTGCAATCGCGGCACTTCCCGGGGTATCACAGGTGCAACATGAACGACAACGCAACAAGGAGCCTCGCTTCGCTCAAGTTTCTCGAAGGCGGCGGAACCACCGGCGCGATGATGCGCGCCCACGACTGGTCGCAATCCCCGCTCGATCATCCCCGGACATGGCCTCCCGCGCTGCGCACCGCGGTCGGCATGATGATTCACAGCGATTTTCCGATGTTCATTGCCTGGGGGGCGGCACTCGGTTTCCTGTACAACGACGCCTATATCCAGGTGCTCGGCGGGAAACATCCTGCCGCAATGGGAAGGCCCTTCCATGCCATCTGGTCGGAGATCTGGCATGACGTCCATCCATTGATCGAACGCGCACTTGCGGGCGAGTCCACCTACCGGGAGAACCTGCCGTTGCTGATGGATCGTCATGGCTACAACGAGCAGACCTGGTTCACCTTCGCCTATTCACCCCTCCATGACGAGCACGGCGAGGTGAAGGGCATCTACTGCACCTGCGTGGAAACCACGGCGCAGGTGCTGGCGGAAAAATATCGCAACGAAGAGAACAACCGCTTCCGCACGCTGTTCGACCAGGCGCCGGGCTTCATGGCCATCCTGCGCGGCCCCCAACATGTGTTTGACCTGACCAACACCGCGTACTTGCAGCTGGTAGGGCATCGCCCGATCGTCGGCAAGCCGGTGCGGGAGGCGCTGCCGGAGGTGGTCGGACAGGGTTTCCTGGACCTGCTCGGCCATGTCTATGCGACCGGAGAGACCTATGTCGGCCGATCCATGCCCATCAAGCTGCAGCGCGAGCCGCACGGGTCACTGGAGGAGCGTTATGTCGATTTCGTCTACCAGCCCATCCGCGACGCCAGTGGCGTTGTCACCGGCATTTTCGCGGAGGGCAGCGATGTCACGGAGCGCAAGCAGGCCGAGGACGAGCTGCGCGCCGCGAATCGCCAGAAGGACCAGTTCCTGGCAATGCTTGCGCATGAACTGCGGAACCCGCTTGCACCGATCACGTCAGCGGCGGAGCTGCTCAAGCTCGGCCACCTGGACGCCCAGGGCATCCAGAGCGCGAGTGCCGTCATCGCCCGGCAGGCAGAGCACATGACGGCACTGGTCGACGACCTGCTCGACATGTCGCGCGTCACGCGCGGCCTGATCACGCTCGACCGGGAAGAGCTGGATGTCAATGGCATCGTCACGAACGCGGTCGAGCAGGTGCGCGGCCTGATCGACTCGCGCCGGCATTGCCTGACGCTGCAGCTTTCCGGAGAACCCGCGCATGTGATCGGCGACCGCACCCGCCTGATCCAGGTGTTTTCCAACATCCTGAACAACGCGGCGAAATATACCCCGCCAAGAGGGCATATCACGCTCCAGGTGGAGGTCGACGATGACAGGGTCGAGGTCCGCATCCGGGATGACGGAACGGGTATCTCCCCCGAGATCCTGCCTTACGTTTTCGACTTGTTCACCCAGGCCGACAGGACACTGGCACGTTCGCAGGGCGGACTTGGCATCGGCCTCGCCCTGGTGAAGAACCTGGTCATTCTCCACGGGGGCAGTGTGGAGGCCCGCAGCGACGGGCCAAACCGGGGGAGCGAGTTCGTCGTGCGGTTGCCTCGGGCAAGGGACGCGGGAGCCGGCGTGGCGGATGAAAAGGACGACGTGCGCGCATCCGACGCACTGCGTATCCTGGTTGTCGACGACAATGCGGACGCCGCGCAGACATTGTCCCTGCTGCTTGCAGTGGGAGGGCACAAGGTGGCAGTCGAACATGACGGCGAGAGCGCGCTGCACCGGTTGCATCGCGAGCGGCCCGATGTATTGCTGCTGGATATCGGACTCCCGGACATGGACGGTTTCCAGCTTGCGCGACGCGTGCGGGCGCTGCCGAAGATGGAGCGGGCCGTATTGATTGCCCTTACCGGCTACGGCCAGACCCAGGACCGGGACGACTCGAGGGCGGCGGGCTTCGACTACCACCTGGTAAAGCCCGTCAGCCTGGAGACGCTGGCAAGGATTCTTGCGGAAATAGCCACGGCATCGCGCTGAAACGGACAGCCGGTTCTCGCCGAGGGCGATCCTGCACAGCGCGTTGCCGACCCGTACCGCGACCCCATGCGGCCATGTCCTGCCGCTTCTCGTTCCAGGCGGCTGCCTTCGGCCCGTGGCATACACCGGAGGTTACCGGGCGCAGGGTATGCACAGGTATTGCATGCCCCCGCCATGCCTGGGTTCCTCGACCATTCCAGCATTAAATCAACGGGACAAGAACTTCAGGGCAGTCAGGACCATCTAGAATGAACGACAGGTGGTGGTGACCATGCGTAACGTGACCGCAAGAGGGATGCTTCGCCGGGATGTCTTGCTGATCCTGATCTGGCCCGTGCTTGCCCTCGCCCTGTCGATCTTCATCTGGCTGTACACGGAAGGCGAGGTGCGCGAGGGCAGAGCGCGTGCGGAAGCGCAGATCCAGGAAACGGCCACGGACGCCGCGCATGCGTACGCGCAACAGCTCGGCCACATGATCGAGCATATCGACCAGATCACATTGCGCCTGAAGTCGAGTTGGGAAGAACCGGGTACGACAGTCAACCTGGAGAGGGACCGCGCGCTGGGACTTTTTCCGGACAACCGCCCGCTCTATGCCAGCATTTTCGACCGAGACGGAGAGCTGGTGTCCAGTACAGTCCCGTCGCCGCTCGGCCGCAACATCAGTTCGCTCGATCTTTTTTCCATCCTCCGCGATCGCTGCTGCCTCGGGCTGACTATTCTTCCCACGAGCGAAGGAATCACATTGGACAGGCCGGTCATCCGGTTTGCGCGCAGGCTCGAGCGAAGCAACGGCGGTTTCGACGGCATCGCGCTGGTGTCGGTGGAGCCGAGACATCTCGTGATCTTCCAGCAGAACGCGGTCCGGGGCCGCCATGACTTTGTGTCCGTACGGCTTCTCGCCGGGCCACTGATCGCAACCAAGGCTCCCGGGGCCGGCGGCGACTTCAATGCGACATTCTTCCGGACGCATCCAAACTATGCGGAGGATGAGGGCTTCAGGCAGGAAGGCGCCGATGTCTTTCTCGACGGCTTGTCCCGCTATGTGGCCTGGCGGCGTCTTGAAGCCTATCCGCTGGTCGCCCTGATCGGCTTGTCGACAGGCGACGCGCTGCGTTCCTACCAGGGGCAGGTCACGGCCAGGCGCAGGACTGCGACATTCGCGACCCTGCTCGTATTCGCCCTGGCAGCGGCGGCCTCGACGATCACAGCAAGGGGAACGCGACGACGCAGGCAAGCCGAAGAGACGCAGGAAACCTATCGGCTCGCGACCGACGCCGCCAACGAGGGCTTCTGCATGCTTCGGCCTCTCCTGGGCAAGAACGGCGCGGTCGAGGATTTCCGGCTGGAAGACTGCAACAATCGCGCGGCGGCACTGATGGGGAAGACCAGGCAGGCCATGATCGGACTGCGCGTCTCGGCGATAGAGCCTGCCTGGTACGCGCAGGACCTCGTGCGATTGTGCAGGACGGCGATGCAGCGAGGCTACCTGGAGGAGGAGGTACGCGTTGCCCCCAACACGCCGATCCATGCGCGCTGGATTTTCAGGCGGTTGATCCGCTCGCCCGCCGGGCTGGCGCTCACGGTACGCGACATTACGGAGGAGAAGGAGCAGGCGCAGGCGCTGGCACACCTGGCCAACAACGACGCCCTCACCAAGCTGCCGAACCGCCACTGGCTCAACAACTTCCTCCCCAGCGAGATCAAGCGTGTCGCCCGGCAGGACCGGCGCCTCGCCATCCTGTTCATCGACCTGGACAACTTCAAGTACGTCAACGATACGCTGGGGCACGAAGCCGGGGATGAACTGCTGGTGCAGGCGGCGCAACGACTGAGCGACACGGTGCGCGCCAGCGACAAGGTGGCCCGTCTGGGCGGCGACGAGTTCGTGGTGATCCTCGAGTACATCGACGCGGTGGAGAACGTCGCCAGGGTTGCAGGTGCCATCATCGCGAGCATCTGCCGGCCATTCGCGCTGTCCGCTGGAACGGGCAGCGATATCAATGCCTCCATCGGCATCAGCCTGTTCCCCGAGCACGGCCGGGACGCGGAAAACCTGCTCAAGCACGCCGATATCGCGATGTATGCCGCCAAGGCGGCCGGCAAGGGGCGCTTCGCCTTCTACCATCCGCATCTTTCCGATACGCTCATCCTGCGGCTCAGCAAGGAGCGCGCGCTGCGCGAGGCGGTCGAGCAGGAGGAATTCGTGGTGCACTATCAGCCGCGCGTCGGCCTCGCCACGGGCGTGCTCACCAGTATGGAAGCGCTGGTGCGCTGGGTCCGGCCGGGGCAGGACCTCGTGTACCCGGGTGCGTTCATCGACGTGGCGGAGGACATGGGGCTGATCGTGCGGCTCGGCGAACTGGTGATCGACAAGGTAGGCGCGCAGATCGCCGCCTGGAAGGCGGAGGGACTGCCGCTCGTGCCGATCTCCGTCAATGTATCGCCGCAGCAGCTCAAGTCCGGCACGGTGAGCGCCTACATCGAGCGATGCCTCGCGCGGCATGGCATCGCACCGGAATGGCTGGAAGTGGAGCTGACGGAATCAGCGGTGATCGACCGCAGTGCCGTGGTCAACAGGGAGCTGGCGGCATTGCGGACGATGGGCGTCAAGCTGATGATCGACGACTTTGGCACCGGCTATTCATCGATGGCGCAGCTGCATCGCCTGGACGTCGATGTGCTCAAGGTCGACAAGGCCTTCACCACCGCACTGTCCGAGGGAGAGGAGGGCAGGCTGCTGTTCACCGCCATCATGTCGATGGCCAGCGCCCTCAACATGTGCGTCGTCGCCGAAGGCGTGGAAACCGGGGAGCAGCTGGGAGCGCTGCGGCGTCTCTCCTGCGACGAGATCCAGGGACATCTGGTGTCGGAGGCGGTTGCCCCCGAACTGGTGAAACCGCTCCTGGAGAAGCGCGTCCTGCTGCCGCGGCCGAGCGGACCGGGGAGGGTCGTGCCTGCCTAGCGCGGGCGACTCGGCCACCGACGCAGTGCAGGTCCATGCCCGCAAAGCCGCCTGGCTTCCATGCATTGAAGTGCTGCTTCATGCCTCTGTTCCATGGGCATCGACTGTCCCTTGGTCCGTCGACGCTACCGCAGACCGGGGTCAGTAGCGACCTCGGGACAATCCCGCTCGTTTCCGGCGGTGGCGTCGCTGCGGCCATGTACGCGCCGCCTTCGAGGCCCGTGGTACGCAAGAAAAACTCATCCCGATGCCGAGGATAAAACGTTTGTCCGGGCCGACGTGGGCATCTACGATGAGAACTCGCGCCTGAGCCCGGCTATCGCGTCCGACGTTTCGGACCGGGCCCCTCCGAAACGCGCTCAGGCGAACCTGTACGAACCCAGCACGAAAGCGCCATGACAACCATCCTGCACATCGATTCGAGCGCCCGCCAGGGAACGTCGCGAGAGAGCCGCTCCGGATCGCACTCACGCCGACTCTCATCGCGATTCATTCAGCAATGGCGGCTTGCCCGCCCCGACGACGACGTGGTGTACCGGGACGTCGGGGCGAATCCACCCAGGCCCGTGTCCGGGGAATGGATACACGCGGCCTTCACCAAACCGGAACAGCGGGAACCGTGGATGCAGGCAGTGCTTTCCGAAAGTGACGCACTGGTGAAGGAGCTTCTGGCCGCCGACCTGATCGTTGCCGGCGTGCCGATGTACAACTTCAATGTCCCCGCCCAGTTCAAGGCATACATCGACAACATCGTGCGCGTCGGCCAGACGTTCGGGTTTGACAGAAATCGGGAAGGCGAACCGTATTGGCCGATGCTGTCCGGGCAGAACAAGCGCCTCGTCATCCTCACGTCCCGGGGCGACTACGGATACGATCCGGGTGAACGCATCCATCACATGAATCACGTGGAGCGGTCGATCAAGACCGCGTTCGCCTACATCGGCATCACGGAAGTGCATTCCGTCGCGGTCGAGTACGACGAATTCGCCGATACCCGGCTGCAGGCGTCCATCGAGACGGCCGAGGCCGCGGTGGACACGCTCGTCATGCAGCTGGCTGCGCTCGGGCCAGCGCCTTCGCGGGTCGCGCGCGTGGCATGAATTTGCCTCGGGCGCCTGCAACCGGCAAGGGTCCACGCCGCTGCCGGAAGCCTTGCCGCCGCCATGCGCGCGATTGCGCCGTGACTCTCATCATGACCGCGTTTCCATGGCCAGGAAGGCGCCGGCGCACTTGCTGCGCGATGAGCGGCGGACTCACACCTGAGATGGCGTGAGGAGATCGGCATCGCCGTCGGCGCCCGGTTCCATCGGGGCCGCCCAGGAAGCCGGCTGCGCTGACGGGCGTTCTGCCCGCCAGCGCTTCTCCATTCCGACTTAAAATGCCGTGGTGTTTCCCTGGCACGCACGCCACTGCAATCCGTTCCATATGGACGCAGCGCGAGCGTGGTGCCTTTCCTGATGCGTTAGCGCGGTGACGGCGCGCCCGTACTGCTCACCATGCGTATCGTCCATGACCTGTAGGGATTTGCAGATGGCGCCACGTCGACAGATGCCACCGCTGAATGCGCTGCGTGCGTTCGAAGCCGCTGCACGCCACCTCAGCTTCAAGGAGGCGGCCCGGGAACTGCATGTCACGCCGACTGCCGTCAGTCATCAGATCCGGCATCTGGAAGAACTGGTGGGCATGAAACTCTTTGACCGGTCGCCTCGCGCGATTGCGCTCACGGCGGCCGGCGAACGATTCTTCCCGGTGTTGCGCGACGGGTTCGACCGGATCGCCCAGTCCGTTGCAGACCTGCAGCGTGAAGGCGACACGGCAACAATTTCGGTCACCCCCGCATTCGCGGCCATGGTGCTGATACCCCGGTTGTCGGCGTTCAGGGAGCGCTATCCCGGCATCGCCTTGACGGTCGACGCAAGCGAGCGGCTGGCAGACTTGCGCAAGTCGGAGGCGGATATCGCGGTACGCTACGGCCCGGGCCGGCCGACGCCTTTGTCGGAGGAGATTCTCTTTTCCGACCGCTACATTGTCGTCGCCTCGCCGGAATGGCTGGGGGATTGTGAATTGCCCGTCGCCGCGGGCACCATCGCGGCAAGTCAACTGCTGGGTTACGACTGGAAGAACGCGGCCCTGCATGGACCGGACTGGGGCGCCTGGGCGGACCTCGCCGGCGTGTCACGGCACGAGGTCGCCAGGACCATCGTGTTCAGCGAAGAAAGTCACGCCATCCAGGCAGCGGTCGACGGCGCCGGCGTCGCGCTGGTCAGCTCGCTGCTCGTCGCCCGGCATCTCCGCAGTGGCCAGCTGTTGCAGCTGCACCCGCTCAGCCTGCCGGGCTTCTCCTACCGTGCGATGTATCTGCACGATCATCCGCGGATCGATCTGCTGCGGCGAATCGTCGCATGGCTTGCGACGCTGGCGGACGACAGCCTGCAGGCTTGATCGCGAGGGACAGTCCCCCTTGTGCCTGCCGCGCCACCAGCCGCGAGCGAAAGCCATGTGGCAACAAAAATAACAGGAACGCTGTCACGGAACCGTCCCCTGGATCGTCTTGATGCTGGTGCCGGCAAGACCGGCAGGTTGGCCCAACCCTTGCCGGCATGGATGCCGTCCTCAAATCCAGGTGAACGAACCCGGCAGGACAATGGCGAGGGCAGACCGGAAACTGGAGATTCAGATGAGCGACAGATTGTCCGTACTCTTCCCGCATGAAATGGAGGCACTCCTCGCCGCCCTCCGCAGGGACGCGCGTGTGCACCTGCGGAAGGCGGAAACCATGCCCGAGGACGCGCAATACCACCTGGCGAATCTTCGGCGGATCGTAAGGGTCCTTGAGATACTCAGTCCAAAAGGCGTGCAGCGGCAGCGACAGGCACGCTGCCAGGCGAGGATGACTGCCCGAAACCAATCGTCCCGGCGGGAAGCGCCAGGCACGGAAAGCTGCGATGCTGCCGGGATGAGCGCCGAGGAGGCGCGGTACCGGGCTGCCGTCGAGGAGTTCGACCGGCTCTGGGAGACCGGTCATCCGGACCGATCGAGAGCCCGGATGGACGAACTGGCGAAAGTGATCGAGTCGTTTCAGCCAGGCCTGGAAAAGGCGCGAGGAATGGCATGATCGGCCGCGCCGGCGCCCTGTCACAAAACCGGCCCGTGGTTCGTCTTGGGAGAGAGTGCGCAAGGGGCGCGCTCGCTTCCAATGAAAGGTTTGCCATGTCTGATATCGCCCGTATTCCGTTAATGAAGCATTCGCCTGCCAATCTCAGGGCCCTGGTTGCGCTCTCTACCGCGGTAAAGCAAAGCTCGCTCGGCGAACGGCTGGTCGAGCTCATCAAGCTTCGCCTGTCGCAGATCAACGGCTGCGGCTTCTGCGTCGACATGCACTGGCGAGACCTTGTCCGCCAGGGCATGGAGCCGCGGCACCTGAATGCGCTCGCCGTCTGGCGCGAGGCGCCGTTCTTCAGTGAACGGGAACGGGCAGCACTGCGCTGGGCCGAGATCGTCAATGACCAGCCCCACAGCGACCCCAGCGACGAGGAGTTCGGATTGGTGAAGAAGTACTTCAGCGATACCGAGATCGTCGAAATCGGCTACGCGGTCGCGGCGATCAAGGGCTGGAACATGCTCAACCGTGCCCTGCGCGTCCCAATCCCGGAAGTGCCGGCGCCCGGCATGTAAAGACGACGGACGAGGCCGGAGCATGGCCCGGAAGAGCGGCAAGCGCATGGCTGCCGGCCTGGTCCTCGACGACGGCCGCTCCGTTCCTGGCGCTGCCCGATTTCTCGCGAGACTGCACATCGATTCTCGCATTTCATCGAGAAGGCCTGCATGCCGCCGGACGGGATCGGGATCGTGCGCGTAACGCCGCGATGAATGGCAGTGCAGGCGTTGCGGCCTGTGCCTCCAGTACCTCTCGCGTCAGTCCACGCAGCACCCTCTGCTTCTCGTACCACCGCCCCCCGTCCGTAAAGTGCTCGCGCATGCGAGGGGGCCGGTTTTCTTTCGCTATCACGCGATACCGCCGTCGCGTGCATGTACTTGCCGTCGGAAGGCCAGGTACTGCATACAGGCGAGATGACGCGCGCTATCCACGGCAGTGGTGCAGGTAGTCCAGGCCGGCGACGCGGCCGACACTTCACATCGTCCTGCGCCTGATGCGCCCGGCACGGCATTCGATTCGCCACGGTTCTTGCCGGCCGTCGCCGGCGATCGCGGAAGAGCAGGGTGTAGCACCATTGGCCGATCGTCGCTGAACGGCATTGCCCGACAAGCCAATCGGACTATTGACTTGTTGTTACTTCAAACTATGATGCATCAACCAAAATCATGTCCGCTTTACCGCGCAATTTACAACTTTTGACAAGAAAGGAAGGTGACGGGAATGAAGCGGCTTCGAGGGTATTTGCGTCTGGGGCATCGCGCCGTCGTCATGTTCTCCGTCCTGGCGTCGGTCAGCGGTTGCGCGGTCCTTTACAGTGAAACCCGGGACAAGCAAGGGAAGGAGCTTAAGGATGCCTACGCGAAGGTCGATCTGAAGAACCAGATCGAAATTCCGCGCAAGAACCGCGCTGCGATACTCGAGCAGCAACTGCTTGCGATCGATGCACTCGGGCGGGTGCAGCGCGATGCCATCATACGCGCCGTCGCAACCGGGACCGCGCCAGGCGATACGGTGCTGGCAAGACTGAACATGGTCTCCCGGCTTTCCGGCGCCGACACGGTCCTCGGCTCCCCCGCCGCCGACCCGGCGAGCAGCGCGCTTGCGCCGCGCACGGCACGCATCAAGTCCTACACCCCCTGGTTGACGACGATGAAATCCGTCGACGAACGGCGCCGGTATATCTCGAACACGGTTGTACCGCAGTTCGCGCTCTTTTCGCTGAATGCCCCGACCTGCGACGATCTTGCGAAGAATACCGAGGTGAAGAAGCTGCTCGATCGGTGGGTCGACGAACATGAACCTCTGCCGGCGGCTGCTTCTGCGGATTCGCCGCCGGCGGGTCCGGTACGCGCCGTGCTGCGGGTGATGGACACGCAATGCAAGCAGCTTGAAGGCCATCTCCAGTCACTGGAAAAAATGGGTCTCGGCGGCGAGCTTGGTGCGGTAGTGAAGCGCCTCGACAAGGAGCGCAACGCGCTTGAGGGATTGAGAGCCAGGACCGCTGCCCTCAGGGCCGAGGTAGAGGCTGTCATTATCGAACGGGACAAGGCGGAGAAGCAGGGCCAGGGCGAGCGCGTTCGGAAGGCGGCGGAGAAGCTGGCGGACCTGCTTCCAAAGCTGATGAAAGCGGAGGATGTCTTCTCCGTCCAGTTTCTTGCAGACAAGGAGCAGGACGCGCTGAACGCCTTCCTGGCGACGATAAGGAACACGCCTGCCGGTGAACAGCCCCCGGCCGAGTCGAGCAGGGCCGCCATGGCGCTGGTCCTGTTGCCGGACCTGTTCGACGAAACGAAGGCGCAGCTGGCCGAGGCGAACAAGGCGAGCTTGATGCCCTTGATCCTGCAGAAGGACCTGTCGAAGATCAAGTACGATGCGGCCTCCCGCGAGATCGCAACGCGGGAATTGCGGGTCGCGCTCCTGCAGCAGCAGGAAGCGTTGTTGCGCGAACAGGTTGCCAGCTTTATCGATCTCGATATGCTCGTCGCGGAAAAGCTCTCCCCGTCGCTGCTCGGCCAGCCCATGGTGGAGGTGCTCACCCCGCCCGAACTGCCCGGCGCACCGTCGCGGCCGGCCAGGGCCAAGGCGACGACGAGCGAGCAGCGCGCGGACGTGTGGAAAGCGGTCGCGCTCTACGTCGATACCGGCGTTCGAAAGGGCGGGGAATTCAAGAAGATCGCGCTCAGGCTCAATGCCCTGGACGACGAGATCCTGCTGGGATATTCGGAGGCGAACGTGGCCCAATGGAACACGCTGGTCGGCGCCAACGTAGACCAGCTCGCCGCCTTCGGCGCCGCGGGAATCAGGCCGGAGCAGATCGGCGCCTTCATCAACAGCCTGTCGCTGTTGTGGATCGGTGCAGGAGTCAACAAATGAACAACACTCGGTCAATACCCGCCGCCATCCTGACCTGCGCGCTTGCGGCATGCAGTACGCCGCAGGCGGCACTTGATCAGGCCAATCACGGTGTCGCGCTCGTATCGCAGATGGAGCTTGAGCTCAAGGCGTTCCGAAAAGCGGAAGCCCATTCGGAGAAGCTGCTGGTTGAAAGCATTGAGCGACAGCGAACGCAAGCTGTTCGGCTCGACAGGAATCTCCGTGTCGACGACCTGGCCAGGCAGGCTGCGGGCGACGCCCGCGCAGCCTACATCATCAGCAACATGACCGCGCTGGTGCAGGGACTGGCAGAAAGCGAAGCCGAGGCGATCGCCGACCAGAAGGCAATCAATGCCGCACTCGGCAAGCTCCTTCTGCCGCTGCCGAGCACCGCGGCGGCCATCACTGAAACCCAGCGCAAGTTTGCGGACATGGGGAAGGAGCTGTCCTGGTCCAAGCGCCAGGATGACCTGAAACCGCTGGCGGAGAAGGTCCGCGAATCTGTCCGGGAAAACAAGAAGAGAATCGACGAGGCCGCGAGCGCCGCTTCGCCCGACACCGCCACACCGTAACGTACTGGAGATCCGCTATGTCGACGAAACAAGACCTGCAGACAATGGGGCAGTACATGCTCAACTACCTGGCTGCGGTAGATGTACTGACCAAGGAGCAGAACTACCTTGAGGGGATATCCGGCAGTCTCCTGGGGACGCAGGCGGAACGCGCGGAGGCAGCCGGTGCGGCTGCCGTGATCGGGGCGAAGCTCCTGGAGCTGGAGTCGATACACAATACGACCGTTCTCGCGTTCCAGGGTGGGATCAAACCGCCCAGCAAGGAGATGGTGGAGAAATCGCGGGAGCTGACGGAGCAGCTGGCGCACACCATCCGACAACAGGTACGCGCAACCGTCATCCTCGGCGCTGTCACGCAGTTTGTCGCGGCCTGGGCTGCGCTGGGTTAAGCCGGGCGGTCAGGACGCCGGATCGAATTCACCGGCATCCTGGCCTGGCCGGCACCGACTTTTCCTGCAATGACGTGCATTTCACGGGAAGGGGCTTCCAGACCTCCGATGCCGGCCGCCTTCCCTGATCCCTCCACGCGCTTCTTTCCACTCAACCGTCGGGCAGCGAGGCGTGTGAGGGCACGGCACTGCGGGATTATTCCTTGATCGCTTCGATGGCGATATCGATCCGCACCTCGTCGCCGACGTTGGGCGCATACTTGCCGGCGTTGAAATCGGAGCGCTTCACCAGCGTGTACGCGTTGGCGCCGATGGCGTCCTTCTTCAGCATCGGATGCGGCATCGCCTGGAAGCTGGTGACGGTGAGCGTGACCGGCTTGGTGACACCCTTGAGCGTCAGGTTGCCTTCGATCTTCGCCGGCTTTTCACCCTCGAACACCACACGCGTGCTCTTGAAGGTCGCGGTCGGGTATTTTGCGGTGTCGAGGAAGTCCGCGCCCTGGATGTGTTCGTCGAACGTGGCGAAGCCGGTGTCGACCGAAGTGGTGTCGATGCTGATGTCGACCGAGCCCGTCTTGGCGGCGCTGTCGAACACCACTTTGCCGGATGTCTTGTTGAAGCGCGACAGCTGGGTCGAGTAGCCGAAGTGGCTGTAGGAGAAGCGCGGGTAGGTGTGGGTCGGCTCGACCACGTAGGTCTGCGGCGCGGCCAGCGCAGGGGCGGCAGCGGCAGCAAGGACAGTGGTGGCAAGGATTCGGCGAATCATGGTCATGGATGGGCTCCGGGTGAGTTGAACGAATGCGACTGGATCAGTTTGCGGCGGCGGTGATGCGGAAGTTGACGACCACGTCATTGGCGACGACGTCGAATTTCGACCAGGTGCCTTCACCGATGGCATAGTCGGCGCGGCGCAGGGCGAAGCTGCCGCTGAACACGGCGGTCTTGCCTTGTTCGGCGAAGGTGGCGGGCACCACGATGTCCCTGGCCTTGCCCTTGATGCTGAGCTGGCCGGCGACTTCATAGCGGTTGCCGCCGAGCGGCTTGACGGCGGTGGATACGAAGCGGGCCGTCGGGAAGGCCTTGCTGTTGAACCATGCCTTGTCCGCGACTTCCTGTTCGGCCTCGCCGGAGTCCAGGTCGACACTGAGAAGATCGACTTCAAAGCTGGCTTTGGCCGCGGCCGCCTTCGCCGGATCGAAGCGCAGCTGGGCGTTGAATTTCCTGAATTTCCCGTCCATCTTCACGCCCATCTGCTGATACGCGAAGGCGATGGCGCTCTTGTCCGGCTGGACCTGGGTGTATTCCGTGGCATGCGCAGCGGACGCAAGCAGCACAGGGGCGGCGAGCAGGGACACGATGGTGTGTTTCATATGCTTGGTCTTCTTGAAGAGCTGCCGGCTAGCGTCCGGGCAGCATGCGTTTCAGGACGTCGTCCCGGTCGAGGAAATGGTGCTTGAGCGCGGCGGCCACATGGGCGGCCACGGCGGCCATCAGCAGCAGGTTCAGATACCAGTGCACGGTCTGCAGCAGGTCACCCAGATCCCTGTCCTTGCCGATCAGGTCGGGCAGCGGCAGCACGCCGAACCAGACCGTCTGGAAGCCCTTGGCCGAACTCATCAGCCAGCCGCTCAGCGGAATCGCGAACAGCAGCAGGTAGAGCAGCCCATGACCGGCATGCGCGGCCAGGCGCGCGGGGCCGGACATGTGGGAGGGCAGGGCCGGCGGCCTGCGGACCAGACGCCATGCGACCCGCACGATGGCGAGCAGGAACACGGTCACCCCTGCCCATTTGTGCCAGGAATACAGCTGCAGCTTCTCCGGCGACAGGCGCAGTCCCGTCATGTAGAGGCCGATTGCAAGCAGGCCCAGCACCAGGAGAGCCATCACCCAGTGCAGGACGATCGCAGGCGTCGAGTAACGTTCTGCCGATATCCCTGGCCTGGGGACGCCGCCCCTGCGCATTCCTGCGGTGGTTCTCATTGCACTCTCCTGGGTCCGGGCATGAAGACGCTGATGCAAATTGGCAAAGCGCTAGTGTAGTGGCGAGGGCAAGGCCCGCGTTGCAGCTGGATTGACGGTAACATTCAAAAAACTTGAACAGTCGCGCAATGAAAAAGCAAAAAATTCCCTCCCCAAGGGACGTATTGACGCCCCATACCCTGGCCATGCTCCAGGCAATCTCCGAGCGGGGCAGCTTTGCGGCGGCGGCGCGCGCGCTCGGCATGGTGCCGAGCGCGCTGACCTACAGAGTGCGCCAGGTCGAGGATGCGCTCGACGTCCTGCTGTTCGACCGGCGCTCGCGCCAGGCAAAAATGACCGAGGCCGGGATCGAGCTGCTGCGCGAGGGCGGCCGACTGCTGGTGGAGATCGACGCGATGGCAAACAGGGTCAAGCGCGTCGCCACCGGCTGGGAACCGCGCTTGACCATCGCGGTGGATACCATTATCGACAGGACCACCATCCTGGAACTGTGCGAGGCCTTCTTCGCGATGCAGCCGCCCACGCAGCTGCGTCTACGCCATGAAACCTTGTCCGGCACGCTCGATGCGCTGACCTCCGGCCAGGCCGACCTGGCCCTCGGCGTGATGGCGGAAGCGGCGACGACGGCCGGCCTGCAGGCGCGCCCGCTCGGTGCGCCACGGTTCGTGTTTGCGGTCGCGCCGCATCACCCGCTGGCGCAGGAAGCGGAGCCGCTGAGCGACCTGGCGATCGTCAAGCATCGGATGGTTGCCGTCGCTGATTCCATCTCGCGAGGCAGCGGCATGACGCTGGGCCTGCTGCGGGAGCAGGATGTGCTGACGGTCGCGTCGATGGACGCCAAGCTTGAGGCGCAGCTGCGCGGATTGGGCGCCGGCTTCCTGCCGGCGGGCCTAGCGGCGCCCCATGTCAGGACGGGACGCCTGGTCGTCAAGCGGGTCGAGCGCGCAGAACGCGAGCTGCAGCTGAGCTATGCATGGCGAAAGAGCGGCAGCTCGCCCCCCGGGCGGGCACTGCAATGGTGGCTGCAGCAGTGCGAAAACCCGGCGACGCGGGAGGCCTTGTTGCGTAGCTAGGCTGAAACGGTGTGAACATGGCGATGTCGCCCCGTCCGTTCGCGTCTTCTCGTGGTGTATTCGGGAGTCAATCATTCCGCCATTTCTGGCCGGGATCCGGCGTATTCAGCTGTATGCGGCGGAATCAATCGACATCTGCCCTCGCCAATGCTGGCGGTGCACCTCAACGCGGTGAAAGCGCATGCCGCTTGCGCCATTCCTGAATGGCGTCACAAGCAGCGTCCAGGGTCTGGAATAGGCGTACTCCCCGCGGCACCTTGTCCAGTCCAACTACGCCGGCCCCTCCCGCCCACAATTGCGTCTCGCCGTCCAGTTGCGATCGCAGCTGCCGGAGGATCGGAACAATGCTCTTCTTCGGAAAAGAGGTGCTGAAGGACAGCCCGACAATTTGCGTGTGGTAGGCACGCACTGCAGATGCAATGTCCGGCAAAGGAGACTGTGCGCCAAGGGAAATGCAGCGGGCGCCCTGCAACGTGAGCGCCACCTCAACCATCAAATTGCCAAGCATGTGCAATTCGCCGGGGACGGTCGTAAGCAGCACACGCGGCGAACCGAGCGGGTCGAAGGCATGCTGGAGCGCTTCCCTGATCAAGCCTTGCACGATCTCCGTGTACAGATGTTCGTCGTGTACTTCGATCCTGCCGGTCGCCCAGGCATTTCCCACCGATGCAGTCAGGCGCGGCAGGGAGGTCAGGACAAAGCTTTCCAATCCAACCCGCGTCAGCTCGGCTCTCAGGCTTTCATGCAGCCGGTTCGGGTCTCTCCTCAGCAGCAGGTCAATCAGCTGATCGCCGTTTTCCTGCGCGGCGCCGGCAACCGGTGCCGGTTGTGCCGGAAGCAGTTCACTTAGCTGTGCCTCGTCGAGCGGCACCACCGTTCCCGGCCGAAGGCCGCGGTCCAGCAGCGTCTTGATCAGCTTCAGCCTGCTCACCTGCTCCAGGGGGTACATCCGGTTCCCGAGGGCGTCGCGTTGCGGCATGGGAAAGCCATAACGGTCTTCCCATTTTCTCAATACCTCTTTTGCAATACCTGTCTCGCTCGAGACAACTGATATGGGCACCATCGCCGCTCCGAATGCGCGTTTGTCTAAGACAAACATATGTTATATTACTTTCCCCAAGGAAATAAAAGCGTTTTTACGACGCAACTGTCACCGTCAAGGCTAACTATGCACAGCACAGGATTATCGAGTCTTACCATCAAGGCGCGGGTATGTATCGGATTCGCCGTCATACTCTTGCTCATGATTGTTCTTACCGTGATTGGCGTCACCCGCGTCAATACGATTTCTGCGGGTCTGATCACCATCGGCGACGTCAACAGCGTGAAGCAACGCTACGCGATCAACTTCCGCGGCAGCGTACATGATCGGGCGATCAGCCTTCGCGACGTCACGCTCGTCGACAATGACGATGAGCTCAACAGCGCCGTGGCGGACATCACCCGCCTGACCGCCGACTACGAAAAATCGGCGGTGCTGCTTGACAAGATGTTCGGGGAGCGCGCGGACACGCGTCCCGAAGAACGCCAAATCCTGGCGGGTATCAAGGAAATCGAGGCCAGGACGCTACCACTGATTGCGAAAGTCATCGAGCTGCGCAAGGCAGGCGAGCTTGAGCAAGCAAAGGGGGTGATGCTCAAGGATGCCGCACCCGCATTCGTGGAATGGCTGGCCCGCATCAACAAGTTCATCGACCTTCAGGAAGGAATGAACCAGTCCGAGTCTGCCGCGGCCAGGGACGTCGCGAGCGGATTTCAGGCGCTGATGCTCATCATGTGCGCCGCGGCGGTGGCCACCGGTACGCTCGTCGCAACCGTCATTGTTCGGGCGATCTCGCGCGCGCTGGGTGGCGAGCCGGCCCAGGCGAGTGCAGTTGCGAAGCGCATTGCCACAGGCGACCTTGCAGTCGTGATCGAAGCCGAGGAAAGCAATCGAACAAGTGTTTTTTATGCGATGAGGGAGATGCGGGACAGCCTCCTTAAGATCGTCGCCGAAGTACGCAGCAGCACGCATGCCATATCCGCGGCAACCCATGAAATCGCGTCTGGCAACCGCAATCTGTCCTCGCGTACCGAACTGCAGGCGTCCTCGCTGCAGGAAACCGCCGCTGCAATGGACCAGCTGACGTCGACGGTGAAGCAGAATGCGGAAAATGCGCTCCAGGCCAATCATCTGGCCGTCTCTGCCGCCGCCGTCGCGCTGAAGGGCGGTGAAGTCGTTTCACAGGTGGTGGAGACAATGGAGTCGATCAACACCTCCTCCAAGAAGATCGTCGATATCATCAGCGTCATCGACGGCATCGCCTTCCAGACGAATATCCTTGCGCTCAATGCCGCGGTGGAAGCTGCACGGGCAGGCGAACAAGGGCGCGGGTTTGCGGTAGTGGCAACCGAAGTGCGCAACCTGGCGCAGCGTTCTGCGGCAGCGGCGAAGGAGATCAAGGTATTGATCCAGGACTCGGTCGGCAAGGTGGATACGGGCAGCCAGCTTGTTGCCGAAGCGGGCTCGACCATGGACGAGATCGTCAGAAGTGTGAATCGGGTGACCGACATCATGGGCGAGATCACCGCGGCGAGCCAGGAGCAGAGCGCAGGTATCGAGCAGGTCAACCGCGCCATCGGCCAGATGGATCAGGTGACCCAGCAGAACGCAGCGCTCGTGGAAGAGGCGGCCGCCGGCGCAAGCTCGCTGCAAGAGCAGGCAGGAAAGCTGGGCAGTCTCGTCGCCATCTTCAAGTTGGGCGACGACGACGCGGATCCTTCGGTCGAGACGACGTCGTTCCGGCGCGGCAGGACGGGCCTGCCTCTCGCCCTGCAGCATACATAGGCCTCGCGCCGATCCCAGTGCCAGGCGTGAATTCCCCCGTGCGCTGGACCGGCGCGGCCAATGGTGCCGGGAGCGAGGCCCGCGCCCGTGACGCTTCAACTGGCTGCCGTCATGTCTTGAACGCGCTGCGCTTGTCGGCCTGTCGCAGCTGTGCGTGCACCGAACAGTGCGGCGACATGCGTGACGAACAGGCGCGCGTTCCGGATGGGCCGGCCCCCTCGCGAGCATTCGCGCTGGCGCTTCCAAGCGGGCCATTGCAATTCACCAGCTTTCCCGACTCGGGTCATTGCTATGCACGAGCTCTCCGGCTTGCCGCGCATCGACAGGCGGAGCAAAGCAAGTCGAGAAACCGGTCTGCGTGAGTCCGATCTGGGGTCCGCCGCGACGGGTTGCAGGGGCGGTACTGCACGGCGCCCGAACGGCGCTTGCCGACAAGAGAAGTCCCGGCGAGGCGCTGCGTTACATCAATGACATGCCGCCGACCAGAAGCCAGCGGCGGATGCGATTGGCATCAGCCGCGCGCGCGTACTTGCCCTGGGAATTCAGGAGAACGATGATCAGCGGGCGTTTGTCGATGTCGACGTGCATGACAACGCAACGTCCTGCCTCGGCAATGTAGCCCGTCTTCTGGAGGTTGATGTCCCATTCCGGGTTGGCGATGAGGCGATTGGAATTCCTGTATTGAAGGGAAGGCCCGCCGGGATCGATCTCGTAAGCGCGCTGGGTTGAATACGTCCGGACCAGCGGATACTTGTACGCTTCCCGTACCAGCCTTGCGAGATCGCGCGCGTTGGACACATTGGCGCTGGAGAGGCCGGTCGGTTCCACGTAGCGCGTGTCGTGCATGCCCAGCGACAGCGCTTTGGCATTCATCGCGGCGACGAAGGTCTTGAGCCCTCCCGGGTAATGGCGGCCCAGCGCAGATGCAGCGCGATTCTCGGAGCTCATCAGCGCAATCTGCAGCATCTCCCTTCGGGCGAGCTTCGATCCGATCGGCAGGCGGGAGGACGTGTGCTTGATCCTGTCGACATCGTCCCGTGTCACGGTCAGCAGTTCATCCATTGGCTAACGGGCGTCGCGCACCACCAGCGCCGTCATGAGCTTGGTGATCGATGCAATCGGCAGCACCTCGCCGGCGTTTCTTGCATAAAGCTCATCGCCGGTTGACGGGTCGATGACGAATGCCGCTTCGGCCGACAGGCTGCGCAGTCTTCCGGGAGACGCATGCGCGCCGATGACGCGCGAGCTGCGGCGCACAGGCCTGGCGGTTTTCGTGCGGTGGGCGCGGGAGCCGGCCCTGTGGCGCGCCTGCGGCGAAATCGCCCGCTTCCGGGACAACTTGATACGTGTTCGCGCACCGGACGTTACGCGCGAGCGTTGTTGCCTCCCGGATGAGGCGCGCCGGCCTTTCAGGCGCTTGCGACCCGCCGAATTCTTCTTCACCACACTCGTTCGCTTGTCCGCCTGCCTGCGCGTGTCGTGGCCGGAGCGCGTGGATTCCTGAGCGAGCGCTGTCGGCAGACAATGAATGAGATAGAGGAAGGACAACAGAACAACGATCCACGACTTGCCAAATCTTTTCATGCCACTGCAACCTGTTTCCGAGCTTGCAGTCTAGCAAAATTCCCGTATGAAACTGGAACCCGCGGAATTGATTTGACGCAAGGTTATGCGCGTACCGACGCAGGCTGCCCTCTGTGCATCCTGCTAACCGTTGCGGTCCGGGCCAACGGACGCGCCGGCCAGCAGTTGCGGAAAGTGGGGCAACCGGGGACGAGCGATCGATGTCTTGTGGCGCCTGGGCATGGCAGCCGACCCGATCCGCTGAACCGAGAGGCGCCCGGCATTGTCCGATTTGCACATTTACCACCGACGGCGGAGGATCTGGGATGGACGACGTGATCGGCTTCATCAATGACATCTTCTGGAGCTACATCCTCATCTACGGCCTCCTGGCGATCGGACTGTTCTTCACGTTCAGGCTGGGCTTCGTTCAGTTCCGGATGTTTCCTGAAATGTTCCGCACGGTGCTGGGCCGAGGTGAGGCGGACCGCGCCGGCATCACGCCATTCCAGGCGCTGTGCACCAGCCTCGCGTCACGCGTGGGCACGGGCAATATCGCGGGTGTGGCCGTCGCGATCCACCTGGGCGGCCCCGGTGCAGTGTTCTGGATGTGGATGGTTGCGCTCGTCGGGATGGCGACCGCCTACGCGGAATCGACCCTGGCCCAGCTGTACAAGACGCGTAACGAGAACGGGGAGTACCGCGGCGGTCCGGCGTTCTACATGGCCAAGGGCCTGAACGCACCGTGGGCCGGCGTTATTTTTTCGGTTTGCCTCATCCTTGTTTTCGGTCTTGTCTTCAACGCGGTGCAGGCCAATTCGATCGCCGAGGCGATGGAAGGTGCATTCGGCGTTCCGAAACTCTGGGTAGGTTTTGCGCTGGCCGTCGCGACCGCCGTCGTCATCTTCGGCGGCATTCGGCAGGTGGCACGCGTGGCGCAGGTCGTCGTACCTTTTATGGCGCTTGCCTACCTCCTGGTAGCCCTGTATGTGGTGGCGATCAACCTGTCGGAAGTGCCGGCGACCCTCATGCACATCGTCGCAAGCGCCTTCGGCCTGGAAGCGGCCGCAGGCGGGGTGGCGGGGGCGATGCTGAACGGCGTCAAGCGCGGACTTTTCTCGAACGAGGCCGGCATGGGCTCCGCGCCCAACATCGCTGCTGTCGCGACGCCGGACCCGCACCACCCGTCCTCGCAGGGCCTGGTGCAGGCGCTCGGCGTGTTCATCGACACGCTGCTCGTCTGCACCGCCACGGCGCTGATCATTCTCCTCTCCGGTGCCATGACCCCCGGTTCGGAGCTCACCGGCACGCCGCTGACCCAGGCAGCGATGCGCGAACACATAGGCAGTGCGGGTGACTGGTTCGTGGCGGTGGCGATCCTGTTCTTCGCTTTCACGTCCATCATCGGCAACTACTCGTACGCCGAGAACGCCATGGTATTTCTCCGTCTCGGCAATCGCGTCGGCATCGCTGCGCTACGGCTCGGAACAGTGGCAATGGTGATCTGGGGTGCGTACGAAAGCGTGACGACCGTGTTCAACGCAGCAGACGCGTCGATGGGCTTGATGGCAACCGTCAACATCATTGCCATCGGCCTCCTGTCCGGCACGGTAGTGAAGCTGACTGCCGACTATACGGCGCAGCGAAAGGCCGGGAAGCGACCCGAGTTCCATCTCGCGGACTTCCCGGAACTGAAAGCCGGCGTCGACGTGGAGATTTGGTCCCGCCGTCACTGAAGTACATCGCGGCGGGCGGGAAGGCGTGCACGGGCAAGACCGGCGTTGCCGGAAACCCGGCGCCGAGGACGTCAAGAAGCTGCACACCGTCCGCGATGCGAACTGAACAGGCACGTTTCCAGCAATTGGAATGGCCCGTATCCGAGCAGGATGCCGGGCCTTTTCATTTTCGCATCAAGCGGATCAGGAACAGGACCGGGCCGTGGCTCTGGCCTGCACCCTGGCCGTCAAGCCTGTATCTATCCTTCCATTGCCGAAATCGGGATGTTGGTCTTGATTCCGGCATTCTCAAACGACTCGAGCGCGATTCCCTCCGGGTTTCGATGTCGTCGTAGCCGACGCGGGACAGCAGGTCGGCCAACAGCGCCGGCATGCTTTCGAGCGCGCCCGCGTCTATGGCGGGTCGGTGATTCCTCGACACCGAGATTCCCGGCGGTGCGGATCTCGCTGGAAGGCTGACGTTCTGCCTTTGCCATCGTGTGAATGACGAACATAATTCATATTATGTAAACTCTCGGATCTTCGCCGACCGCGCGCTTCACCCGAAATGGTCTACCACCATCGTGGTTGGGAACCCCGAGATCAATCCTCCATTGCGGGTGCTGTTCATTGCTCGGTACGCCGACAAGGTGGCGATGGGCAAGGGCTTGCTGGAGTCGGGCATGCAGGTGGTGGCCGCCCTCCTCCATGGCCGCCTACCTCAACAAGGCGCCGCGCATGGCGGAGGACGGGCGGTGAAGGATGCCGGAGCGGTCAGGACACCCAGTCGGGGACTTGTTGCCGGAGCAGCGCCAGCATCGACTCGGAGGCAGCCGACAGCGGCACAGCGCGGCGCATCACCAGCCCGATCGATCGCCGTATCGCCGGGTCGACCAGCGGGCGCCGCACGATGCCTGTGGCTCCGATGACGTCGGCGGCCATTGCCGGCAGCGCGGACACGCCCAGTCCCTCGCGCACCATGGCGCCGATCGTGGCGAGGTGGTCCACCTCGAACGCCGGATAGAAACCGACGCCGCGCTGCAGCGCGGCGGCGTCGAGGTACTGGCGGACGCTGGTATGGCGCGACATCGAGATATGCGGCGACGACAGCGTATCGGTGAATCGGACCGCACCGCGTCCGCGCGCCAGCGGATGCGAGCGCGCCATCAGCAGCACGAAGCTGTCGGTCGTCAGGGGCAGGTAGTCGAGGTCGGTATAGGCGGGATTGGCGGCCGTGAGCGCAAAGTCCACCCGCCCTTCGCGGACCAGCTCGAAGGCGGGCATGGACAAGGTGTCGATCAGCGACAGCCGGACATCGGGATACTTCTCGCCATAAGCGCGAAACAGGCGCGGGATGATGCGCGCCGCCAGCGAGGGCAAGGCCGCGATGGCCACCCGGCCGCGACGGACCTCGGCAATGTCGCGGACCGCCGTGACGGCGCGCTCGATATCGGACAGCAGCTGGTCGGCATAGGCGGCAAGCGCCTCTCCGGCCGCCGTCAGCGTCACCGTCCGCGTAGTGCGGTGAAACAGGCGGGCGCCGACCGCCTCTTCGAGCCTGCCGATGAGGGTCGACAGCGCCGACTGGGACAGATGCATCTTCTGTGCCGCCTGGCTGAAGCTCAGGTCGTTGACGACGGCGAGGAAGGCGCGGATGTCGCGGGCAGATATGTTTATCTCCATCGATTCATCTCCATCGACTTATCTTCAGAATCGATAAGTTTATAGAAAATATGTGATTCACAGATAAAAAACGGCACGACACACTCCACTGGACAGATAACCGGATGGAGAAACCATGAGCACGCCCGATGCACCAAGCGCACCGACCATGACGACAGGACTGTCGAAACCGGGGCGCGCCTGCGCGCTGGTCGTCGGGGGCGGGACGATGGGTGCGGATGTGGCGCTGGTGCTCGCGCGGGCCGGCTGTCGCACACTGGTGCTCGAACCGAACGTGTCTCGTCGCGAAATGCTGGATGCCTATTTCACGGAGGGCCTGCGTTTACTCGACGCCGGCCACAGGCGCGACCGGGTATCCGCCTGCGCCTCGCTCGACGACGTCGACTGGCCGGCGGTCGACCTGGTGATTGAGTGCATACCGGAGAAACTGGCGCCCAAGCAGGCGCTGTTTGCCGAACTGGCACGCCGTGCCCGGCCGGACACGCTCCTGTGCAGCAACAGCTCCAGTTTCCCGATCTCCGCCATTTCCGAGGGCCTGGAAACGGCGCAACGCATGCTCGGTCTGCACTTCTTCATGCCGGCGCACCTGGTGCCGCTGGTGGAAGTGGTGCTGGGACAGCGCACTTCGGACAGCCTCGCGCATTCCCTGGTGGCGTTCATGCGCGGCTGCGGCATGGTCCCCGTGCTGGTGCGCAAGGACCTGCCTGGCTTCCTTGCCAATCGCCTGCAGCATGCGATGGCCCGCGAAGCCTTCGCGATGATCGACGCCGGCGTGGCCACGCCGGAGGATGTCGACGCCGCGGTGCGCTTCGGTTTCGGCTTCCGGTTTCTCGCCGCCGGCCCCGTGCTGCAGCGCGACCATGCGGGAATCGACGTGCACTGCCCTGCCGCCGCCACCATGTATCCATCACTTGCCGCCAATACCGTCCCTGCCAGGGCGCTGACCGAGCGGCTGGAGAGCGGGCGTCTTGGCATGAAGAGCGGCGAGGGATTCTTCAAATGGACGCCAGAGAGCATCGCGGCCGAGCGCAAGCGGTATGACGATCTCCTGCGCGCCGGATTGCGCCTGCTGGCGGCCGAACTGCCGCCGATCGACGATCGATAGGCCGACTCAGGACAAGCAACCATGCCACGCATCGCCTTGATACATGCCCTGAGCCACTCGGTGGAGCCGATCAACACCGTCATGGATTGCGAGTGGCCGGAAGCCACGCGCATGAACCTGCTGGACGATTCGCTGTCGGCCGACCTGGCGTCCTCCGGACACGGCCTCGACGCGGCCATGCACCGGCGCTTCCTGGACCTGGCCGGGTATGCGGCGGGCACCGGCGCAGAGGCCATTCTGTTCACCTGCTCCGCCTTCGGGTCCTGCATCGAGGACGTCGCCAGGCACTATCCGCAGCTGCCTGTCCTGAAACCCAACGAGGCGATGATTGCCGATGCGCTCCATGCCGACGGCCCGCTTGGCCTCATCGCGACATTCGCGCCTACCCTGGCGTCGATGCCGGCCGAATTTCCCGCTGGCGTGGACATCCGGTGTGCGCTTGCCGAGGGTGCGCTGGAGGCGCTCGATGCCGGCGACGTGCATCGGCATGACGCGCTGATCGCCGAACAGGCGGCGCGCCTGCACGCATCCGGATGCAGGACGATTTGCCTCGCGCAGTTCAGCATGGCCCGGGCACGGCGTGCCTGCGAGCGCATCGATAGCCGCATGCGCGTGCTGACGACCGTGCACAGCGCGGTGTTCGAGCTGAAGCGGCGCCTGGCGCAACGGAAGAATTAAGCATCGGTTTTTGTGAGGTGGTGTTTCATCAATCAGGCGTAGAAAAAAAACGAGGAGATAGACATGCTCAGGAAGGCAATGCTTGCATCGGTGCTTTTTATCCAGGCGCTCGGCGCCGCGGCGGACGATGCATACCCATCGAAGCCGATCAAGTTCGTGGTGCCGTATCCGCCGGGCGGCCCCACCGATGCGATGGCGCGGCTCATCCAGGCGCCCTTGCAGGCCAAGCTGAAGCAGCCGGTCGTCATCGACAACCGCGGCGGAGCAGGCGGCAATATCGGCAGCGATTTTGTCGCGAAATCGGCGCCGGACGGACATACGATTCTCCTCGCGGCCAGCGGCCCGATGGCCGTCAACAAGACGCTCTACAAGTCGGTCCCCTTCGACGCGCTGAAGGATTTCGCCCCTGTCATCCAGATCTCCGCCTTCCCGCTCGTGCTGGAAGTACATCCCTCGGTTCCGGTCGCCAACCTGAAACAGTTCCTTGCGCTTGCGAAGGAAAGACCGGCGGAACTGAGCTTCGCTTCAGCGGGTAACGGAACGCCCCAGCATCTGGCGGGCGAACTGTTCAACGCGGGCACGGGCACGAAGCTGCAGCACATCCCCTACAAGGGGGCCGGTCCTGCGCTCAACGACGTCGTTGGCGGCCATGTGAAAGTCATGTTCGACATCCTTGGCAGCTCGGTGCAGTTCATCAAGACCGGCAAGCTGCGCCCGATCGCGGTGACGACGGCCGAACGCAGCCCGGCCCTGCCGGATGTGCCGACGCTTGCCGAAGCAGACCTTGCAGGGTACGAGTTCTCGGCATGGCACGGCATTGTTGCCCCCGCTGCGACGCCGAGACCCGTCGTCAGCAAACTGAACCAGGCCCTCAACGAAATCTTCGCCGATCCAGAGTTCAAGAAACGGTGGGAAGAGCTGGGCACGCGCGCCGTCGGCGGCACGCCTGAAGCGTTCGGCGCGCTGATGAAGTCGGAAACGGCGAAGCTGGGCAAGCTGGTCAAGGACGTTGGCGTTACGGTCGACTGACGCGCTTGCAGGGCCGGCGTGGAGGGCTTCGGCCTGTGCCGGCACAGGCAGGAGGTGCGGACAGTCCCGGCCTCCTGCCGCGCGAGCCAATTTGTCTTGTCTGCGGTTCCTGCCGCGGTCGCCTGATACCGCGCATGATGGCTGTCGTCCTGCCGTCGAATTCCGTTCACGGCACTGCGACGCGGGATGGAAAAGCGGCGTGAAGCGTGCGTGAGGATGGGCGGATGCGATCTACAAGCCAGCGTCGCCGCTGTTCGCGGCGGGCCTGGCACAATATTCGGCGAACAATTCGTTCAGCATCTTGCCGCTGACGGCCCGCTCTGCAAACCGGAAAGTCCCCTGCTCCCTGAGTTCGTCCACCGAGGCCAGAAATGCGGCGAACGCAGCCCGCGCCAGCGCCGCACCGACACTGATCCGCCTGACGCCGACCGCGGACAGGGCACTGACACTGATTTTCACGCCGGGGAAACCCATGATGACATTGACCGGCCGATCGACCGATTTCACCACGGTGGCAATGTCGTCGAGCGTGCGCAAGCCGGGCGCAAACAGCACATCTGCACCCGCCTCCTGGTAGCCCTGCAGTCGGCGAATCGTATCCTGCAGATCCGGGCGGCCGGCGACAAAGTTCTCGCACCGGGCGGTCAGCATGAAGGGAAACGGCAGCGCATGGGCCGCTTCCGCTGCCGCTCTCACCCGTTCCACCGCCAGTTCGTAGGCGAATAGCCCATCCGTGCCGTCGTTGCGGGAGTCTTCGATCGATCCGCCAACGACGCCCGCAGCTGCGGCCAGGCGTATCGTCCGGGCCGTGTCGTCGGGACTTGTGCCGAAGCCGTTCTCGAGGTCTGCGCTGACGGGCAGCGTGGTGGCGGAAACAAGCTCGCGCAGATGTTCGATCGTTCGCTCGCGTCCGATACCGTTGTCCGGTTTTCCCTGGAAGTAGGCGTAGCCGGCGCTGGTCGACGCGATGGCTGCGAAGCCCTTGAGTTCAAGCAGGCGCGCGGTTCCGGCCGACCAGGCGTTGGGGATGAGGAAGGCCTGCGGAAGCGCATGGAGCGCCTGGAAACGTACCGCCTTGTCTCGCTGCGTGTGCATGGCAGATCCTTTCATGTCGTTCGGACAGTTGAGCACATCGCCCTCTCCCGCCATGGCGGCGCCAATGCCCTAGTCTACCGAAGCGGCGGACCCGCGCCGATTGAGAAATCGGCATCCGATGCATGCGTTCTACGCATTCGTCAGTGCCGGCCGCGCGCAATGCAAGCGACGACGTATCCAAGCATTGACATGCGTTGGATGCATGGCTATAACTGGTTGCAGGTAGTACAAAATGCGGCCATCGCATTCCCTCAACGCATGTCACACATCAGGAAAGCGCATGCAACTCACTTCACTGCCACCCCTCGATGCCCTCCGCGGTTTCATCGCCGCGGCGAGGCGCAAGAGCATCACGCAGGCAGCCGAGGATCTCTGCCTCACGCAGTCGGCGGTCAGCCGGCAGATACAAAGCCTCGAAGAGCGTTTCGGGACGCCGCTGTTCGTGCGCAAGCACCGGTCCATCGTGCTGACTGACGCGGGAGAAGAGCTGTACAAGATCACGCTTCCGTGGCTGGAGAAGCTGGCCGAGTTCACGCAGAGGATCAGGGCCGAGCCGGCGTCGCGGCCGGTCACGATCTCGGCGAGCATCGGCGTCGCCGCCTTGTGGCTGTTGCCCAGACTAGGGGCGTTTCAGGCCTTGCACCCCGAAGTGGACGTGCGGCTGGCGGCGAACAACCGCCTCCAGGATCTCGAGCGGGAAGGCATCGATCTTGCAATCCGATACTGCCCGGCGGTCCAGGCGCCGCACGGCGCCATCCGGCTGTTCGATGAAGTCGTCGTGCCGGTTGCCTGTCCCGCGATCGCCGCGCGGGCTTTCCAGGACCGCAACAAGCTGCTGGAACAGACCCTGCTGGAACTCGACGAGAGCGGCCGGCCGTGGCTGAAGTGGCAGGCCTGGATGCGCGAACGGAATTTCAGGAAGTTCAAGCCCAAGGGCTATCTGCATTTCAACCAGTATGACCAGCTGATTCAGGCCGCACTCGAGGGCCACGGGGTGGCGCTGGGACGAACCGCCCTGGTGGAGCCACTGGTGCGCAGCGGCCGGCTCGTGGCGTTTGCAGGCGAAGAGCAGGCAGTACCCGAGTACGGCTACTGGCTGGTGGATACGGTCGAGCGCGAGCGGCCCGACGTCAAGTTGTTCAGGCAATGGCTGATTGCGGAGCTGAACCTGGACGATGACCTGCCCGCCAGACCGGCCATGAATGCCGCGCATGGATAGGACGCAGAAAATGCGGTTGTGACACGGGAGCGCTCGCCAGATACTGGGTTGCATGCGACGCGCCAACCTGAAAGGACACACCGAATGCGTATGCAACTATCGCGGCCAGATCCGCTGCTGCTCGTGCTGCTGGGCGGCGCCATCATGGGCCTTGCGCTCGGCGCACGCCATGTACAGGGGCTGTTCCTGATTCCCCTGACGACGACGCATGGCTGGAGCCGCAGCGACTTTGCGTTTGCCCTTGCGCTGCAAAATCTTGTCTGGGGGCTGGCCCAGCCTTTCACCGGGATGATCGCGGATCGATTCGGTTCGGTCCGGGTGATCTTCGGCGGATGCCTGCTGTATGGATTCGGGCTGTATTGCATGTCGCAGGCAACGACAAGCGGGCAGTTCGTCGTCAGCGCCGGCCTGCTGGTTGGCGTCGCCCTGTCGTGCACCTCCTTTGGCGCGGTCTACGGCGCACTCAGCCGCATCCTGCCCGCGGAACGTCGGGGCTGGGGTCTCGGCCTGGCCGGCGCTGCCGGGGGACTGGGACAATTCATGTCGGTGCCAGTGGCGCAGAGCGCCCTGGGCAGCATGGGGCCCGTGGATACGCTCGTCATGCTGGCGATCGCCATGACTGTGCTGTCGGTCTTTGCGTTTCCGCTCAACGACAGGAACGGCATCGGCGAAAGCAGCAGCCCGCCGCAAACGATGCGATCCGTCCTGCGTGCGGCCCGCGCGCACAAGGGATTCTGGATGCTGGGCATCGGCTTTCTTGCCTGTGGCTTCCAGCTTGCTTTCATCGCGACACACCTGCCGGCCTATTTGCTGGACCGCGGACTAGGCGGACAAAGCGCGATGATTGCGCTGGCGTTGATCGCCATGGCAAACGTTGCCGGCACCTATGCCTGCGGCCTGCTGGGCAACCTGGTACGCAAGGCGCAACTGCTCGCCTGGGTATACCTGGCGCGCTCGCTGGCGATAGCATGCTTCGTCATGCTGCCCCTGAGTGAAGCGACGCTGTATGTCTTTTCGTTCATCATGGGGCTGCTGTGGCTGGGCACCGTACCGCTTACCAGCGGGGTGGTGGCGCAGATTTTCGGCGTGCGTTATCTCGCCACGCTGTTCGGTTTCGTCTTCTTCGGCCATCAGGTCGGCAGCTTTCTCGGCGTCTGGCTCGGCGGCCTCGTCTTCG
Source organism: Noviherbaspirillum sp. (assembly GCF_036563305.1). GTDB lineage: Bacteria > Pseudomonadota > Gammaproteobacteria > Burkholderiales > Burkholderiaceae_D > Noviherbaspirillum. Next base: position 378,610 of record NZ_DATCMQ010000014.1, read on the forward strand.
ATGCCACCGGATCCTATGATGCGGTCTGGTACGGCGCGGTCGCGGTCGGCCTGGCGGCGGCGCTGTTGCACTGGCCGATACAGGAGACGGCCGTTCCCGCCCCTGCGGAACAGCCGGCCTGAGGGGGCGAGATGGCCGCACTGTTAGCCTATGTGTTCTTCATCCTGTCGATGGGGTGGGCGTTCCTGCAGATGATGCGCCCATCCATGTCGATGCTTTTGCTGGCCGCGTATCATCTTTGCTGACAGCCTGCGCCGCCGTGCTTGCACGGCCCCCTCACGCCGGCTGTGCCGACGCGGATCGTCGCGATCGCCGCGTCGCGCTGAATCAGATCGCGGAGGAAGCCGGGATGCCGGGACGGCAGACCGCATTGTTGTCGGCGCGATGCCTGCCAGTCCCGGAGCAAACGCATGGCCGATCTATGCGTCCGGTACCGTCGCCTGTCCGGCGAGCTGCTGTGTCCGCGCCTCGATTGCCTTGATGACGGCGATCATGTCCGCTTTTCCGTTGCCCTGCTGCGCCGTCTCGCTGTACAGGACATGGCAAACGTCGAGGAGCGGGGATGCCATGTTTGCTGCCCGTGCGGCCTGCGCGACCAACTGGTTGTTCTTGAGGACGTCGAGGATCGATGCCTGCACCTCGAAGTCCGCGGCAAGCAGTTTGGCGGCCTTGATCCGGGAAACGTTGCTCGCCATGGGACCGGCCTCGAGTATCGCGACGAACTGCCGCATGTCGAGGCCGTGCACCTGCGCGAAGTGCGCGGCCTCCGTCAATCCCGTTACCATCGTGATCAGGAAAAGGTTGACGGCGAGCTTCATCAGCAGCGCCGAGGGCACCGCGCCGCATGCCACGGCTTCGCGACACATGGGCTGCAAGTAGGGACGCACCGCCGCGACGCTGGCGTCGCCGCCGGCAAGCATGGCCACCAGCTGGGCGTCTTCAGCCGGCTTGCGGGATCCCGACACCGGGCACTCCACGTAACGCCCGCCCGCAGCCAGGATGTCCGCCTCGAGGGAACGCGAGTATTCGGCGGAAGTGGTGCCCATGTGGACAATGGTGTGGTTGCGCACCGTGGCGGCGAAGGCCGCGGTCGTGCGCCCGAGCACAAGATCGATCGCGGCGGCATCCGCCAGCATCAGGAAAACTATGTCGGCCTGTCGGAACACGTCCTCCGCGGTGTCGGCCACTGTGGCGCCGGCGGCCTGCAGCGGCGCGCACCGTTCCACAGAGCGGTTCCAGACGACCAGTGAAACGCCGGCGCGCGCCAGGTTGAGCGCCATCGGTTGCCCCATGACGCCAAGTCCGATAAAACCTGTTCGCTTCTGCATACTTGCCTCCTTCGATATGGATGAAAACGTGGGAGCGCCACTGCGCGCAATCGACGCGGGTCGCGGCGCGGCCCGCAGTGGACGAAAGGCGGGGCACCAGGCTGCCGCCGTCCACCGGCCAAGCCGGGTAGGCTTGCCAGGCTATCGGTGCAAGGCCAGCACCGAACCAGGGCGGCTCCTGCCGCCGAGCTCCTGCAGACTGATTTGCATCAGGCAGGTATCCAGCCACCGACCGAACTTGAAACCTACGCGTTCAAGCTTCCCCGCATGACGAAATCCGAGGGATTCGTGCAGCCGTATCGATGCCCGGTTCTCATCGCCGCCGCCGATCACCGCGACCATCTCGGCGAAGCCGCTTTCCCGGCACCTGTCGACGAGATCCAGCAGGAGCATCTTGCCCACTCCCCTGCCGGTCGCCTCGGGTCGAAGGTAGACCGAGTTTTCCACGGTGTGCAGATAGGCCTCCCGTCCGCGGTAGCGGCCGCCGTATGCATAGCCGAGCACGTCCCCCTCCTGTTCTGCCACCAGATACGCCCCGCTGAAGGACAGGACATCGCGCATGCGTTCCCGCAGCGCCTCCACGTCCGGCGGGGTCAGCTCGAACGTCGCCGTGCTGCGGCGGACGTAGTGCGCGTAGATCGACTGGATCTCGGGGAGATCGGCCGCGACTACTTGCCTGATCCGTATCGGTTCCGTCATGGGATGCGGCCTCGGTTCAGAGCCCGCCGGCGCAGCGGATGGTGGTGCCGGTGACGTAGGACGCGGCCGGCGACAGCAGCCACAGGACCGGTGCCGCGATTTCATCGGGAGTGGCGAGGCGTTGCATGGGGATTTTCGGTGCGACGCGCGCCGGGCGATCCGGTTCTCCCGCTGTTGCGTGGATGTCGGTGAGCGTCGACCCCGGCGCGACGCCGCATACCCTGATCCCTTCCGCTGCAAGCTCCCGGCCGAGGCCGAGGGTGAAGGTTTCCACGGCGGCCTTGCTGGCCGCATAGTGCACGTACTCGTGCGGGCTGCCGGTTGCCGCGGCAATCGACGAGATATTGACGATGACGCCCCTGGTCGCTGTCCGCCTGAAGGAACGCACTGCAGCCCGGCAGCAGTGCATGACGCCCAGCACGTTGGTGCGCATCACCTGCTCCACGGCGGCCGGGTCGGCATCCAGGTAGCTGCCGAGTCGTCCAGTGATGCCGGCGTTGTTCACAAGCCCGGTGAGCGTGCCCAGCTCCGTTTCCACCAGGGCAAACATGCGCTCGACTTCCGCGGGGTTGCCGACGTCGGCCTGGACGGCCAGTGCGGTTCCGCCGGTCTTGCGGATCGCTTGCGTCAGGGCGGACGCGGCCGCAGCATCCCGCTGATAGTTGACAGCGACCACGTAGCCCTGGGATACGGCTTGCCGTGCGATTGCCGCGCCAATGCCGCGACCCGCGCCGGTGATGATCAAGACCTTGCTCATGTTTCCTCCAGGGTGATGCGGGACGAGCAGATGCCGTCCCGGATAGGGCCACGACGCGTGGCGGTGTTCGTCTCGTCTGCCTGCTCCAGCAGCCAGTCTCTGAACTGCCGGACTTCCTGCCGTTGGCCGCCCGGCGCCTCCACCAGCCAGTAGCCGTAGTCGTCGATGTCCAGTCTCTCGCTTGCGTCGGCTACCAGCCGGCCATCTTCCAGCATGGGATGCAGCAGGCCGAGGCGTCCGAGCGCGACACCGTGCCCGGCGAGGGCGGCCTGGACGACCTGGTCGTATTGGTTGAAGTGCAGGCAGCCGCGCGTCCTGCGGAGCGCGTGACCGCGAATGCGCAGCCATTCGTTCCAGCGTAACCATGGCCTGCCCCTGTCATCGAGTTCGAGCAGCACATGGTCATCCCAGTGCGCGATGCCCCGGTAGCCGCCGGTTGCCAGGGCGGGGGCAGCAACCGGCACGATCACCTCCTTGAACAGAGGAATGGCGCTGCGCGGCGCCACGGAATCCGCGCAGTAGCGGAGCGCAAAGTCCACGCCCTCGCGCTCCAGGTCCACTACGCGGTTGTCGGCGGTCAGGCGGACATCGATGGCCGGGTAGCGCGCCTTGAATGCCCCCAGGCGCGGCAGGAGCCAGAGGGAGCAGACGCCGTGACTGGCGGAGATCGTGACCGGATTGGCGCGCCCCCTGCGGGCGTTCTCGGCGAACTCGGCAAACTGATCCATCCAGGGAGACGCGAACTGGAATAGCTGTTCTCCCACTTCGGTCAGGACGATGGCGCGGTGCCTGCGCACAAAGAGTTGCTGGGACAGCCGCTCTTCAAGCGAGCGGATCTGGCGGCTGACGGCGGACTGCGTAAGGCAAAGGTCCTGCGCCGCCAAGGTGATGCTTTTGCGCCGGGCGGCCGCGACGAAGCCGCGCAGGGCATCGAGCGAAGGCAGGGAAGACAGTTTTGCTTGCATGCGTTCTTCATTCTGGTTGGTTCGCCTTGATTGCGGAAGAGCTATCCCTGCCGCGTGAAGTATCATGCTGCACCCCGGAGCATTCTTGAATGGCAAGATCCCGCTTCTCAGGCCTCTCCGCCGTGAAAAGCAAGGCAGGATCTTTGACGCACGTTGCATTCCAAGGCGCAGGCGCGCGGCGAAAAAGGGACCCGTGCAAGCGGCTTGTCACGGGTCCGAATCCGGCCTTGCAGGCCGAAGGAGAGCGCAAAAATGGACGACGGCAAGCCTCCCGCTCCAACACGGTCGGCGCCGGCGATGCCGGTGTCCGTGGGCATGGACGTCTTCCAGCCTTGCAGTGCCATTATTCGGCTGGTCCGAGTTGTACGGCAAACGTAAAACGCGCATGGAATCCATGCGCGGACCGCATGCATACAGCGGAGCGCCGTGACCGGATCGAGAAGGGTCAGGAGCGGACCGGCAAGTCTTCCTGGCCGAGGGCGACGGACATCGCCGCGCGGAGTGTGGCCAAAGTGACCGGCTTGTCGGGTTCATGCCTGAGGACGATGGCGGTCTTGACTGCCCCGAAGCGGGCAATGGAGTCGACGATCGGTTCGAGCGCGGTCGGCGACGGCACCACCACCTTGAGTATGAAGCAGTCCTCCCCGGTCACCCGATCGACCGCCAGCACGTGCGGCATCTCTCGAAAGCGCTTGAGACAGGTCTGGATGTGCTGGTGCGTGGTCTGCAGTCGGATGAAGGCCGTCATGCCCAGCCCGAGGGCGGCCGGATTGATCCTGGCGGTGTAGCCCGTGATGACGCCCTTCTCTTCCAGGCGCTTGACGCGCTCCGATATGGCAGGTTGGGACAGGCCGGCCATGCGGCCGAGTTCCGCAAACGAAATCCGTGCATTGGCTTGCAAGGCTTCGACTATCGTCATGTCTACGCTGTCGAATGCCAGTCGTGTCTGAAGCTCCATTTGGTCGTTTTCCCTGCTGATCACCACCGCTAGCTTACGATATTTTCCGCCGGCCCGGTCTCCATGTCGCCGACGGGGGGCCATGCGCCGGGTGCATCCCGTCCATGCTGAAATAGCAGCGATGGTGGACCCGCGTCTTCCTATACTTCCCTGCATGCACGCGGTGGCGCCTGCGATCCACCGCGCGCCGTCACAGGAAAGGGAGGCACGGTATGGAAATAAGGTCGCGCAAGGAGTGGGTCACCGGGCACCTGAATTATGTGCTGCCTGACGTCGAGAGACCGTACGTGTACATGTACGATCCGGGACCCGGACATCCCGCAACCAATTGTCGGTATGAATCCGTCGCCTGCGCGGTTCTGGACGCGCGCAGCGTGCCACGGCAGGGTCGCTTCAGCGCGACGGGATTCACTTTGTGCGAGGCAGGCTCGGCAGTGGATGATTTTTACGATGCAGACCAGGTGACGCAGCGCTATTACCGCGAGGTCGAAGACCTCGCGCTGCAGCTGACCGGCGGGCGGGATGCCGTCGTATTCGATCATCTCCTTCGCGAGCGTGAGAAGGGACGCCCGGCACTCGGCTTCGGTCGCCACGGAGACGGATCCCGGCCCGCCGCCGTCGGAAGGGTCCATAACGATTACTCCGATGCTGCCGGCATGCGCCGGCTGCGCATGGTCAAGCCACTGGCGGACGCCGCAACGCCCTTCCTGATCCTGAACTTCTGGCGGCCGGTGCTTTACCCGGCGATCGACACGCCGCTGGCGGTGTGCGCGGGGGACACCGTTGGTCCCGCGGACTGGATGGCAGCCGAGGTGATCTATCCGACTCGGCGCGGCGAGATCTATCTGTCACGCTATTCCCCGCATCACCGGTGGTACTACTACCCGGAGATGGGGACGGACGAAGTGCTTGTTTTCAAGACCTACGACTCCCGCGCGGACGAACCGGCGCGCATGGTGCCGCATTGCGCGTTCGATGATCCTTCCACTCCGCCCGATGCTCCCCTGAGGCGAAGCATAGAGGTGCGCTGCCTCGTGACGCTGGCCTAGCGGCCGCGCCCATTCAATCTTCAACTCGCCAGCCAGGAGGTATCCATGACCGTATCAACACCCGAGCCGAAATGCATTGCGTTCTGGTTCGAGTTTGGCAGCACTTACAGCTATCTGTCGGCAATGCGCATCGAAGCGCTGGCGCAAGCCTCGGGAGTGCGCGTCCTTTGGAAGCCATTCCTGCTGGGGCCGATATTCAAGGAGCTTGGATGGTCGACGTCGCCTTTTGTCCTGCAAGAGGAGAAGGGACGGTACATGTGGCGGGACATGGCCAGGCGCGCCGAAAAGCAGGGACTGGCGTTCAGGCGGCCATCGGCTTTTCCACGCACGGCCCTGTTACCCCTGCGGGTGGCTTTGCTGGGCACGGAAGCGCCGTGGATCGGAAGCTTTTGTCGCAGGGTGATGGTGCAGAACTGGGTTGAGGACAGGGAGATCGATACGCGCGAAAGCGTGCTCGCCGCGCTCGAAGGCCTGGTCGACAACCCGCCTGCGCTCGTGGCAATGGCCCACACGGACGCCAACAAACTGGGGTTGCGGCGGCAGACCGAGGAGGCACGCCGTCTCGGGATTTTCGGCGCGCCGACCTTCTTCGTCGGGAGCGAGATGTACTGGGGCGATGATCGGCTCGAGGACGCGCTGGAGGCCGCCGTGTCACGCAGCGACGCTGCGTGTGCCGACGGCTGTCAGGCAGTCAGAAGGGAGGACGGCGCGCATGCGTGACGACTTGCTGGTGACGGCTGCGGTGCAGGATGGCGTGGGTATTGCAACGCTCCGGCGCCCTGCCGCGAAAAATGCCTTGTCCGTGAAGCTGGTCGCGGCGCTCACCTGCGTGCTGGAGACTTTCGAGTCCGACCGGGAGGTGCGCGCGATACTGCTGGCGGGGGAAGGCGGATGCTTCGCTGCCGGCGCAGACATCAAGGAGATGCTGCCGCTGACCGTCCAGGATGTGATTGCCGGGGATTTCGCAGGCTGTTGCACGCGTCTCGCTGCCGTTAAAAAGCCTGTTGTCGCCGCCGTGGACGGGTTTGCGCTCGGCGGCGGCTGCGAGCTGGTCGAGGCCTGCGACATCGTGATTGCCTCCGTCGACGCCGTCTTTGCCCACCCCGAGGTGCGCCTGGGCACGATGCCCGGTGCGGGAGGCACCCAACGACTGCCGCGGTCGGTAGGCAAGCACCTGGCCATGGATATGCTGCTTACCGGACGGCAGCTGACAGCAGACGAGGCGCTGCGTTTCGGCCTGGTGTCCCGGGTGGTGCCGGCCGGTGAGCTGAGGGCGACGGCGCTGCGCGTCGCAGCCGACGTCGCCTCCTTGTCCGGGCCGGTCACGCAGATGATCAAGCAGGCCGTCTGCCACGGCCTGAACGAACATGACGGCCCGGGGTATGCGCTGGAGCGCAAGCTGTTCCATCTCGGCTTCGCGCTGGAGGATCGCCGCGAAGGCATGCAGGCTTTCCTGGAAAAACGCCCACCCTCGTTCCGGCATCGATAGGCCAGGCGCGGTCACTGCAATTCGTCGTTGTGCCGCGCCTTCCATGCGCGTGCTGCATGCCATCCATGTGAAATGCTCGCTTGTCGCGCCAGCGGGTGTCCGGAAGAATCGGGCCAGGAACTGACGGCGGCCCTTCATGCCGGCGCGGCCTGTCATGCTCAATCAGCGAAAGACACGATGACCTTCTCGAATCAGCAGCTCTGGCTGTTCTGCCTTGCCCGTGCGCTGCTGTCGATGATCTTCACCGCCTATTCCGGCATCCTGACCTTTGCTGCACTGGAATGGCAATTGACGGCGACCGCCGCGTCGTCGATACAGTCGGGATGGCACGTCTGCTACCTGTTTTCCCTGTTCGTTGCGGGATTCCTGTCGGATCGCTTCGGCGCCGAGCGGGTCTTCGTCTGCTCCGCCGTGTTGTCTTCCATTGCCGCGCTCTTGTTCGCGCTGTTTGCCGTCGACTACGCTTCGGCCCTCCTCCTGTATGCGCTTGCCGGACTTGTATCCGGCGGCACCTACACCTCGGGCCTGGCACTGGTGTACCGCGTCGGCGACGAGCGTACGCGGGGTCGGAACATGGGAATGTTTCTCGGCGCGGCATCCCTCGGCTATGCCGGCGGCTTGCTGCTGATCGCGCTCGCCGCACAATTTGCCGCCTGGCGCCACGGTCTGCATCTGATTGCAGGCGCTTCCTGGTGCGGCGCCGTGCTGTCGGTGTGGTGCCTGCGTGGCTTGCCACGATCCGACACCCGGGACGTGCACGCAAGCTCGCTGTTCGCTTCACTCCGCTCGGTGCTCAAGGACAGGCAGGCCATGTCCATCAACTGGGCCTACATGTTTCATTGCTGGGAGCTGTTTGCGCTTTGGGCCTGGACCCCCGCCTTCCTTGCGTACGTGTTCCAGGAGCGCATGGGAATGGCCGCCAGTTTTGGTGTCCTTGTTGCGGGGTGCGCTCATTTCGTCAGTGTCCTTGGCAGCGTCGCCGGCGGTGCGGCCTCCGATCGCTTTGGACGCCTGCGGTCCATCGCGGTCATCGGGACGATCAGCGCGCTGGCTTCAGCCGGCGCCGGCTGGACAGCCTACTGGCCGATCTGGGCCATGTGCGCCTACTTCGGCCTGTACAGCCTCTTTGCCATCGCGGATTCGCCGATCTACTCGACCGCGCTGGCCGAGACCATTCCTGCCGATCGCCTGGGCGTCGCGTTCTCGGTGCGCTCCGTCATGGGATTTGCGGCCGGTGCCGTCAGTCCGCTGATCTTCGGCTTGCTGCTGGACCAGCATCGGCAGGGGGGACAGGAGGCGGCGACCGCCTGGATCGTCGCCTGGAGCTCGCTCGCCGTTGTGTCCGCCCTCGTGCCAGTCGTCTGCTTTCTTGTGGTACGGAAGTGATGCGCTCGTTCGCCACGCGCCTGCTGCATGGATTGGTCGCCTTCTATGCTGCATCGCAGGGAGGCGCACTTGCCGAAACCTTCGCATTCAACGCCGGCATCAGCATCACACGCCTTGCAGATCCGGTCGGCGGCGGCACGATGCAGGCGGCCCTCTTCTACCCGGCCGACGGCCCGGTCCAGCCACAACGGTTTGGCCCCTACCTGGTGCAGGCCGGCGCGGGCGCAAGGCCGGCTGCAGGGCCGTTTCCGGTCGTGCTTTTGTCCCACGGCAGCGGCGGCGGTATGTTCAGTCATCACGATACTGCCACGCACCTTGCCCGCAACGGGTACGTCGTCGCCGCCCTCGAACATCCCGGTGACAACTACCGGGACCAGAGGGGACAAGGAAGCGATCTGGTCGTGGCCGGACGTGTAATGCAGCTCTCCGCACTGCTCGACCAGTTGCTTGCGGACGCGGCGTTTTCATCGCGACTGGACCCGACGCGGGTCGGCGTGGCGGGCTTCTCGGCAGGCGCCTCGTCGGCGCTCCAGATGGTGGGCGCCAGGCCGGACTTCGCCTTGCTGCCGCGGTATTGCGCCTGCGCGTCTGCAAGCGTCCTGTGCGAAGGCGGCGGGCGAATCCGCTTTTCCCAACCGCCGCTGGTGGCTCGACCCGACCCGCGGGTCAGGGCGGCCTTCGTCATGGGCCCGATCGGCGCGTATTTCGGCCCCGAGGGCCTGGCGCAAGTCGGGCAGCCAGTCGCGATCTTTGCCGCCGGGGCGGACGAGGTGTTGCCCCATGCGGACAACGCGGCCAGGGTGCGCACCCTGTTGCAGACCGTCCGCCGGTACGTCGAAGTCGACCGCGCGGGGCATTTCGTGTTTCTGGCGCCCTGCTCCGCTGAATTGGTGGTGGCCGCGGCGGCGATCTGCAACGATCCGCCCGGTGTCGACCGCATCAAGGTACACGAGACACTCAACACCGGCGCGGCTGCGTTCTTCGGGGAGGCGCTGGCCACCGGCCGGGCCGGATCCGGGCGCTAGTACGCCTGCCCATCCTTGTGCAGGAAACGCCAACGTCCGTCGGCGTCGAGCACGGCGTCAAGATCGTCGTCTGGATAGCGCACCTGGTCCCCCGGACGCCTGTCGCCCACTTCGATGTACCAGACGTCTTCGCCGGACCGGTTGATCAGGTGGTGCGCGTCGTCCGCGCCCGCGGCGAAGCCGGCGCACATGCCTGCCTGCAGTTGCAGCTCGCCCTCGTCGGTGACCAGGACCGGTTCGCCCGAAAGAATGTAGACGAACTCGTCTTGCCGGCTGTGCGCATGGCGCAGGGCCGAGACGGCGTGCGGGGGCAGACGGGTGAGGTTCACACCGAAATTGGACAGGCCGAAAAGATCCCCCAGCGGGCGCTTTTCACGGCCCGCCATGCGCGATGCAAACGGTTCGGGATAGTTGGAAGGCTTGAGGCGCGGCGCCGCGTCGCGGGCAACAATGGCCCTTGGCCTGTTGGTTGGACGGGTATGCTTGTCGTCGGGTGTCTCTGTCGTGTCGGTCATGCTGCGCCTTTCCGGAATGTTCAGGTTGCCTGCCATGCTGGGCGGGATGGCCGCGGCATCCGTTCTCATGCGGAGGCTGCCGCAACCGTTCCCGGCGCCCGGGGCAAGTCCTTGACTACCGTACGAGACCGGCCACGAAGGCGTCAAGCACGCCGCGGCCGTAGTGCCACTCGCCCAGGCCGCTGGAGGCGTTGATGTGCCCGTGGTTGCCGACGGCGACAAATGCGGCGCCCCACTGTTCCGCGGTCGCGCGCGCGTAGGGCTGGCTGCCGTACGGATCGTCCTGGCTGGAGACGACCAGCGCCGGGAAAGGAAGCCGACTGCGCGGCACCTCGGCGAAGGACCGTGCTTCCAAGGGAAAATTCGGCCCTTCCGGGTCGGGCACGGATACGAGCAAGGCGCCGCGGATAGGCATGGAGGTCCTGGTTGCCCAATGCGCGACGAGCAGGCAACCCAGGCTATGTGCGACCAGGACAGGCGGATCCGGCGCCTCGCGTACTTTCTGCTCCAACGCGCTGATCCAGTCGGCCAGCAGAGGGCGGTCCCAGTCGGCGGGTTGGAACCGTACCATTGACGGGTCGGTTTTCTCCCACAGCGACTGCCAGTGTGCGTCGCCGGAACCGTAGATGCCGGGAATAGTGATGATGCGCATAGGTGTGCTCATTCAGAGTTGGCGGAGCAACCATCATGCGACGGGCGGCGGATTTTTGGGATGGGAATCTCAAGCCTGGAAGCCGGCTTTTCCGGGGAATGCAAGGTTTGCTGCCCCCGCGGCATGCGATCGTACATCCTTCCAGGGGAATGCTGCCTTCCTCTGCGCACCTTCCATGCAGCGGCGGCATGCAACGCATGCACACCCGTCGGTTGCCCCGGTCGCGCCGGCGCGCCAGAATCGCATGCGGGCGTTACGAGATGATATACGCGTGGCCCGAAGCCGTACCAGAGGTTTGACCTGCACCTTCCTGCGCAGGTCCTTTTTTCTCCCTTCGCGATGCGGCCTTCTCTACCGGGCCTTTTGCATCGCCGTGGAGAGCACTGACAGGAACCCAGACGCATGCCCGTATACGCCGCCCAGGAAGCCGTTTTGCAGCTTGCCGTCTTCGCGCTGTCGGCGGCGCTCTCTCCCGGTGGCGCGACCACCCTCGCTACTGCGTCGGGTGCCCGGTTCGGCTTCCGGCGGTCGCTGCCGTTCGTGATCGGCGTTGCGGCAGGGATGGCGTCGCTCACCGGCACCGCGGCCCTCGGGCTTGCAAGCGTACTGCTCGCGCTGCCATCGATGCAGCTGGCGTTGAAATTGCTCGGCTCTCTCTACCTGGTTTGGCTGGCTTGGAGAATAGGCAGCGCCGGGGCGCCGGCATTGGATACCGGCATGGCAAGGCCGATTGGCTTCCTTGGCAGCCTCGGGCTGTTATGGCTCAATCCGAAAGGGTGGGTGGTGGCACTAGGTGCGGCGGCCTCCTTTTCCTCGGTGGCGGCGGGGCCGTGGCAGCTGGCGACGCTGATCGCAGTCGCTTTCGGCTTGGCGGCATTGCTGTCGATGGCGTTGTGGTGCTACGCCGGCCTGGTCTTCGCTCGCTTGCTGAAAACGGATCTGCACTGGAGACTTGCGAATGGAACCCTTGGCTTGCTCCTCGCCGGCTCCGTCATCCAGATCTGGCTGGAGTAGTCGAATGGATGAGGTTGACAGAGCAGCGCCGAAGCGCCGTACGCGCAACAGGAGAATGGCATGGAAAAATGGAATGGATGCCGAAGAAGCCTTTCTGTCTGCCGTGGCTTGTCGTCGGCGATGGGTCGCCTTCGCGTCGAGCAGGACATCGGCCCGGGGTGGGAGTTGCGTTCGCGTAGTACGCAGTCGAACATTTTCGCCGGGTGGGCCATGAAATGACCGAATGCTGCATCGCTGCCGTCGACAGGAAGGGCATTCCCGAAAATCCCGCCTGCACCGCCGTTGTCCCCTGGTGGAGCTTCACGAAGGTTTTGATCGCCGCGGCGGCGCTACGCCTGGTGGAACAAGGCCGGCTTTTCCTCGACGCACCGCTGCCTGGCCATCCCTTCACGCTTCGCCAGCTTCTGCAACACCGGGCAGGCCTCGGGGACTACGGTCGTCTGCCGCAATACCAAGCGGACGTGGCGGGGGGGAAAGCCCCGTGGTCGGAGCAAGAGCTCCATGCCCATGTCCCGCTGACTCGATTTGTGTTCGCACCCGGAACAGGATGGGCGTACTCGAATGTGGGCTACCTGGTGGTGCGCAGCTTGATCGAGCGGGAGGTCGAGGCGGACCTGAAGGACGTCCTGCACGATCAAGTCCTCGCACCGCTCGGTCTACAGTCGTCTCGCCTGGCCGTGACGCCCGAGGACATGCGCTTTACCGCGTTCAAGGGAGGCCACGGCTATCATCCGGGGTGGGCTTTCCACGGGTTCGTGATCGGTCCGGCTGATGAGGCGGCGCTTGCGCTCCATCGCCTGTTGACCGGAGACCTGCTGTCACCCGCTTCCCGCATGGCCCTGCTCGATGCGCATCCGCTCGGCGGTGAAATCCCGGGACGTCCGTGGCTGACGACCGGCTATGGTGTGGGAATTGCGCTGGGCACGATGAAGACTGCCGACGGTACGGATCCGTTTCGCGTGATCGGACATTCTGCGGCCGGACCGGGAAGTGTCGGCGCCGTGTATCACGCGCCCGGCCGGCGCCGGACTGTCGCCGTCTTCTGTTCCGGCGTGGATGAAGGAGTGGCAGAGAACGAAGCCTTGCGATGGCTTCTTACGGAATAACCGCAGCGAGGATCACGGGGCGCTGTATCCGGATGGGACCGGCGCGCGGCGGATGCGTACCGGTACCTCCGGCTCAGCCTTTGGCAGCCTTGATCATGCACCTGGACAGTTTGTCAAAATACTGCAGCGCTTCCCTCGTCAGCTCGATTTGCTTGCGACGCGCATCCTCGGTGTCGGCCAGGACGATCCATCCCTTGGTTCGCATGGACTTCAGCCGGCTGTGAATGGTCGCCGGCGAACCGAGCTGCTCGTTGCCCATCATGTCGCGGACGGAAAGCCGCTCCATTTTCTGGTTGGACTGCGCAACCAGGCTCAGAATCCTTTCCTCCAGCGGATCCAGCGCCGGCAAGGTCGGGAGGCCACGAAGCGCCTCGGCCAGGTTGAGGAATCGAAGATAAATATCAGCGGGACGATTTTTTTTCATGGCAGGCGGTCGGCGGTCATGCTATTGTCGGTTAGTTCCCTAGTGCAATATCTCGGTCGGAAGCGCGACCGAGTGCTCCAAAGTCACATGCTTTCCGAATTGCGGCTGAAGGTCGCCCTTGTCACAACGTCATTCTTCCTGTTTGGCGCCGTTTTCCTGGCAAACGAATGGCTATTCAACAGCGCCCGTTTCGAGTTCGTGCGCGGCGTGAACTGGATCTACCTCCCCGCCGGTATGCGCTTGCTCTGCACACTGCTGTTCGGCGGCCCCGGAGCGATCGGTATTTTATGCGCGTCGTGGCTGACCTGCGTTTTTTATTTCTTTCCCGATGATCCCGTCCGGTCATTCGCCGGAGGCATCGCCTCCGCTGCCGCGCCCTACCTCGTCTACAAGCTGGCACAGTACATCTACGGCCTGAGGTCCTCCCTGGCAAATCTGACCGCCGGGCGCCTGCTGTTCCTCGCCGCCTGCTACTCGATCGCGAGTCCCTCGTTGCACCATGCATGGCTGCTGCTCCGGGGCGAGCCGGTCGGGCCAGGGTATTTCGTGATGATACTTGGCGATCTCCTGGGTACCCTCGTGATCATCTACACCGCGAAAGTGCTGCTCTGGCTCTTGCCTTTGCGCGCTGCCTCCGTCAGGCCATAGCCGAGTCCGCTCAGAAGGGCCGATGACGCCGGACGAAACGCAAGCGTTCGCCCCTCAATCCGGCATCGCAGACTTGTTCCGGCCCCGTGTTCAACGGAATCGCCGGGCCGGAGCGGAAGAACGGCCTCCTCCCTGGGAAAGGACTGCGTATCTGGATTTCATCCGATCCGAAGCAAGGACTTAAGCGCCGGAAGCGGCAATGCATGAACGACCGTCGGCGCTGCGGCCGGCGAAGGGCGGCCGCACTCAGGAACCCGCGCCTGCGAACTTCAGGCTGGCGGCAGGTACCGGCGACGCCTTCGCTCGCACGCCCGAATCGATCACCCTCTTCACGGCATCGGCAGGCAACACGTCGTGCACGACCGTCAGCTCCGCTCCCACCCGGCCCGCAATGGCAACGAACTGTTCCACTTGCGCCTTCTCGCCCAGGAAGGCGCTGCAGTTGTTGGCCATCAGGTGCAGCGCGATCTGGTTGAGATTCTCGCCGGTCACCCCTGCTCGCACGTACTTCGAGACCGGGGTTGGCGACGACAGGACGACGTGCAAATTCAGGTCCCCGGCGGGCTGGGCGAACGCGCTGCGCTTCAGTACGCAGGCAGTCGTCGGCAGCACCTTGCTTGCCAGATTGTTGTAGGCGAGCGACCAGTTCTTGACCGGATAGCTCCTCGATCCGGCTGCGCTCGGCGTAGAAACAGGCTCGGCTGCGTGTGCGCTCTGGCTGGACTGGACGAGCGGACGGGTATCGACAGGGGCGGTTGCCGCCGTTGACGGCTGCCCGGTCGCCCCTTCCGGTCGCACCGCGGCCGACGAAGCTCCCGGGAGTCTTGAGGCAAGGAAGGCCCGGGCGGTGACGGTGCTGGACGCACTGCCTTTCGTGACCACGACGTTGCTGTCCTCGTCCGGCAGCGGATAGAACCAGTCGAGCAGCGGCGCGCTTGCGGCCGCACCGGTCCGGTTGGTGAAATAGTGGTAGGTTTTGCCGGAGCCGGTGCGGTCGCCGCACATGAGCATGACGTCCACCTCTGCGGCAGGCGAGACCGACAGGTACGCCTCCAGGAAATTCTCGACGTGCGATCCGTTTGCAGAGGCAAGGACGGCGCCGTCCCGGGACAGTTCAAGATCCGGCAGCTCGTCAAGCGCCTCGGTGAAGCACTTGTAGAATGCTTGAGGCACAACGGCGCGCAAGGTCGTGCCGATCTCGCCTTCGGACTGCAGGTCTTCCGGACGCTTGCCGTCGAAGCGATTCAGACTGGCGAACGCGGCCGGGCCGGCGGCTTGCTGTCCATGCGCTTCCACCTGTTCCGCCGGCAACGGGCTCGCTGGTCGCAGCGCAGAGTCCACCGCTGGCGACGATGTCCTGTCGATCGGCGCTGCGGATACACTCGCCGTGGATACGCGCTCCTGGACGTCCTTCTTGCCGCATCCCGCGGCCAGCGTCGCGCCTGCAATCAGCGCCAGCGCGCCCGTCAACATGCGATCCATCAGTTTCCTCTTCTTGCCACTCGCAAAGCCGGTCGCATCACGCCTTCTTGACCACGCCGTTCTGGTAGACCCAGGTGGTGGTCTTCTGCTTGCGACCGACAAACGCAACCAGCTTCAATGTGATCGTGTCGCCGGTCACGCTGATCTGAGGGTCCTGGCCATCCGCACCGTGCATTTCCGCCGACACGCTGATCTTGCCGCCCTGGCCCACCGTGACGAACTGGTAGCCGACCAACGCACAGGCGGAACCGCCGCACTGGGTCGAGACAAGCAGCACATCGTTTCCGCTCACGGAGAACTTGCGGAGGATGCTGACATGATCATTCGGTTCGACGCCGGCAATCGGCTTGTTGCCCAGCATGAGCGTTTTCGTGTAGTCGACTTCGCCCACGCGAACGTTGCCGCCGGCTGTCTTGACCGAGTCAAGCTGGGCCAGGGCGACGGACATCGGCAGGAGCAATGCGGCGCCCAGGACCAGTGCCGCGCGATTCGCGTCTTTCTTCATTTTCATGCGGTTCTTCTCGTTGGTTGATTGATCTTCTGTCGGCCGCCGCGCCGGAGCGACGCCGTGACCAGCGGCACTACTCGTGCTCGGCGTCGTAACGGGCCGCCGCCTGTCGTTCGCAGGCCTCGGTTCGCTGTTCCATCGTCTTGTACAACTGGCGCGAATGGTCTTCCGACAGCGTCGACCCGAACAGGCCCCCGCCCGCTTCGCGGTTGTACTTGTGCAGAGTGACCGCGATAGCCTCGCTGCGTATCTGTCGTTCGCAAGCACTCAGGATCGCCTGCTCGCGTGCCTTCGCCCGCGACACTCGCGCCGCCTTCTCCTCGTTCGCCTCGATGTAGAGGAGCCTGGCCTTCTCGATATCGGGGTACACCATATTGGCGTCGCCAATGATCCCCTCGAACTGAATGACGCGCCCGGTGCCGTACTGCTTCTCGAGATCGCCCAGGTCTTCGGCGTCGATGGTGACGTTTTCGGCGGGCTTGCTTCCGTCGAAATTCAGTACCTCGATGCGGGCGCCGTCACTGCCGTAGCTGGCAATCATCCCACCCCAGACGACACGTTTCCCGAGGCACGCCTCTTCATAGACAGCCGTCGACTTGCGCCAGCAATGCCTGATGAAGAAAGTCGGGCTGCGTGCGGCCGCGTCATTGAAGTCCTGCATGGTGGCGTAGCCGCGTGCGTTCATCTTTTTCATCTGCACCATCGACGCGAACCCGCGCTCCTGGGCATGCGCTTCCGGATCGTAGGTCGCGGCGGTGTAGAGGCCTGCGAGGCTGATGAAGAAGGATGGCAGAGCGATGGCCCGCGCTACCCACATCCACCGCCCTTCCAATCGCAAGAGGTCTGCGAGCGGCGACGGCAGCCAGAGGACGATGAGGACGGCGCAAAGTGCGGCAACCTGGAGTGCAAGGTAGGCGTGTGCGTTGAGGACCAGGACAGCATGAAAAATGAACAGCACGATTCCCGCCCCGAACAGGGTCGCGCGTTGCGCGTCGCCTCCGCGCGCCTTCGCCACGTCCGCCGCTTGATCGTGTTCTTCGCTTTCTACGTACTGCACCTTCGCACCTCTGTATGCCGGGTTCGCTAACCGCCGTGCCGTGCAAATTCCGGCTGCGCCATAATTTCTCGCGAGCAATATACATGCATATAAAATTTAGATCAATTAATTTTGGGATTGCGGCAACAGGAAAGGACGTCGGGGATGCGCGTACTTGCCGGACGAGAGACGCCGCCAGAAACGGCATGCAGCGCCAGGTCGGGCACTGCGAGTTGGAGGCGGCACTCAGCCAGGCCGGGGATCAGTGCAGCAATCGAAAGAGTCTGAATCGAAAGGCGTTCGCCGGACACGGGGCGTATTTCCTGAGACCGGCGACTGCATTGCGGACATGGCGACCCGATGACCGAGGGAGAAAAGCCAGGGGCTGGCGACGCGCCTTTCTGCACGTCTTCCCCGACATCGTTTCGGGCGTGGCAAGCGGTGCCGAAATCTCGCTCGCATCGTGCGGTTGATCCCCACGCTTGCCCTTGCGGGATCGGGCACTCGCGCGCGGCAGGAAGCCCTCCCGCGTGCTGTCCGATCAGCGCGAAGACACGCGTCAAACGAAGAGGCGGCCGGGATCCTGTTTGAAATGGCCTCCCCGGCGCTTCCGGTCCGCGCCACGATAGTGGCGCGGCGAGACGCGTGTCACTTCTTCCCGTGGCGGCGTATCCCGGTGAAGAAGCGCACCATCTCGCGCGAAGCCGATGGCCCCTGCGGATCGGTATACGACCCCTTTGGACTGCCGCCGGACCATGCGTGGCCGGCGCCGTGGATGATCCACTTCTCACCGATCGCACGACCGGCGGCATCGTGAACGACCGTGCGCGTGCACGACCGTCCCTGCGGGTCCGTCTGCTTCTGCACCGTGGCGCCCGGGCCCTCGATGGCGCCGGCCGACAGGCATTGGGCCAGGACCTGGCTGGCGTTCTCCGGATGCACCGTCGCGTCGCGATCCCCGTGAAATACGATGGCCGGCACGTTCTGCGCGAGAGGAGCAGGCGGCTGCGCCCGCGCCTTGAGGGACGCCGCCCTGGCCCTCGATCGCTTCATTGCCGCGAACGCCGAAGGCATGTCGGTCGCCACACCGTATGGGAGTCCGGAATGGACGCCGACGGCGGCGTAGAGCTCCGGATAGGTCGCCGCCATCACCGCAGCCATGGCGCCGCCTGCGGAGAGACCCGCGATGTACACGCAGTCCGGGTCGACCTGGTAAGTGTTCGCGATTTCACGCGTTATCGCCGCCAGGATCGCGGGCTCGCCGTGCGCCCGTTGCTGGTGTCCGGCCTGGAACCAGTTCCAGCACTTCGTCGCGTTTGCGGTTTTATCCTGCTCCGGGTAGGCAACGAAGAAGCCGTTTTCCTCGGCCAGCGCATTCATGTCGGTTCCTGCCGCAAAATCATCGGCATTCTGCGTGCAGCCGTGCAGCATGACGACAAGAGGCAGGGGCGTGTTCTCGTACCCGCCCGGAATATAGAGCTTGTAGGCGCGTGTGCCGGCATCGCAGGTGCAGGACGCCGAGATGAAGCGGCCAGCTTTCGTGCGCGCCTTTTCGGCCGGGCTGCCGTCGGCGACGCGGACGTCCTCTACGTCCTCTACGTCCTCTATATCGTGGCGGGCGCCGGGGCTTCTCCACTTGTTCCTCATCCCCGTGTGCGACGGGGCGCTTGCGTCGGTTCGCGCACGGGCGGCGCCGGGTGGTTGGGGCACGTCGTCCCATCCGGGCACGTCCGGCAGGAACGCCGCCAGGTCGAAGGGCTGGGCGCCCTCGGCCTTGTCCGTTTCGCCATGCAGCGCGCGCTGAATTGCGGCGGTTGCCGCCATCGGCCCCTCGGATTGCAGAAGTTTTGCCGCGTCACGCATTTGCGCGAGGAAGCCATCATTGAATTTCATGGGATGCTTTCGTATTCGTCAGTGAATTCTTCCAGCCAGTGCCGTCTTGACGGCCTGGCTGGCATGTAGGGCGCCGAGCACGACGACCGAATCGATCGTCGCCAGTGCCAGTTCGGGCGTCACGTCATCGGCGATGCTGGCCAGTCCGAGCACCTGGATCTGCAAGCGTTGTCCGGATGTGCGCAGTGCTTCCAGGTCGGCGCGCGAGTAATGCTGCAAGCCGAGCACGAGACTGCGGCGGGCGACGGTCTGTCGTACCGCCTCGCCGTGTTGTTGCAGCTGGTTGCGGATGGCCGTGCGGATGAAGTCGGCCCGGTTGGAATAAAAGCCTTCCTCCACCAGGAGGTCGACCTGGCCGAGGTCGATCGGCCCCAGGTTGACCGTGATCTTCTCCGTCTCGCCGGCCCGTGGACGCCGCTCCCTGGTTGTCACTTCTTGGCCCATGTCTTCCTCCTCCTGGCTGTAGGACCCGGCGTTCCTCCATCCGGTTCCCATCCAAGTGGATGGAATCTATGAGGCCTTTTGGCGACGAAAAGGTATGCGGAGGTAACGGCCGAGCAGTGACCGTGAGGGAGTCATGCGCCAGGAAAGAGTTGAAGAACGTGCCGGTCGTCATGTTCCTGACCAGCCGCGCGCTGGAAGAGAATGTGGTCGAGGGCCTGATGGCCGGCGCCGACGACTACATGGCCAAGCCGATACGCAAGGCCGAGTTGAGCGCGCGTATCCACGCATTGTCGAAGCGCCTGCGGGCGCCCGAGGCAACGCCGGACGCCGGCACCGAAAACGGAAACGCGCATTCCCGCCTCGTCTGCGGCGTCTTCGAGCTCGACCTGGCAAGGCAGACCGCCGCCGTCCGCGGCGAGCCGGTGGAGCTCAAGCCCAAGGAATTCGCCATCGCCGCCATGCTGTTCCAGAACGCCGGACAGATCGTCAGCCGCGAAAAGATCATGGAGAACGTCTGGGGCCGGGAGTTGGTCATGACGTCGCGCACGCTGGACACTCACATGTCCCAGGTGCGCACCAAGCTGCAACTCAAGCGCGACAACAACGTGCGCCTGACCACCATCTACACCATCGGCTACCGGCTCGACCTGTTTGCCTGACCCGCCGCCCTGCGCGAACGAAGCCCGGCCCATGATCGCGACCGGACGTCGCCCGGTCGAGGATTTGATATTTCTGATGATAAAGGCCGGCGCATTTTGCTAGTCTCTGCGCACAACATCCAGTGTGCATGGCAAACCTACCTATGATCTCAAGAAAACACGGCATGTTCCTGATCGCTGCGCTCGCAGCATCGCTCGCGCACGCGCACGACTACAGGGCGGGACAGGTCGTCGTCGGGCATCCATACGCGCGCGGCCCCTCCGCCTCGCCGGCATCCCATGCCGTGTACCTGTCGCTGGAGAACAAGGGTACGCTCGCCGACCGCCTGGTCCACCTCTCGTCCCCGCTCGCAAAGGCGGTCCGGATCCACACGATGGAGAAAAAGGGCTTTGCGATCGCACTGCGACCGGTCGATGGTCTCGCGCTGCCGCCCGCGGCGAGGATCGACATCGGGCCCGGCAGCGGGTACCGGATCCTCCTGCTTGGACTGCGCAAACCCCTTGCCGCAGGCGACGCCGTTCCCCTGACGCTGACTTTCGAGAAGGCGGGAAAAGCGGACGTTTCGGTGCTTGTCGAAGCCGGGCAAACGCCGCAGGCCTTGGCGCTGCCGGCCAGGCATGCGCACAAATGAGAGGAACCGGCGGCCGCGGACGGCAGCGCCTGCCACCGTGGCCGTCGCGCCGATTGCGCATGCCGGGAATGCCTGCAGTACCGGCGGGTTGCGTCGCGTCGGCCAGTGAGGCCGGAGGCAGCTCCTTGCAGCCAGATGAATGGACCTGGCAATAGACGCGGGGGAATTACAACCGATCAATCGGATGGCTGCATCTTTGCAGCTTCGGTCGATCCTTTGTCGTCACGCGCCTGGCCGACAGAGGCCAGCGGCGGCGCGGACCGGGATGACCCGCGACAGGGCAGGCCACACGCGGCCGGGAACATGAATTTGCAGTAATATTGCCCGCCCATGTCGATTGCTTATGCGTTTCACCATGCCCATACGTCCCGCCCGCAACGAAGACTTTGAAGAGATCACGAAGGTCTGGGAAGCCTCCGTCACCGCCACCCATGACTTCCTGAGCCGTGCTGACATTGCCGCCTTGCGGGAGAAGATTCGTGACGAATATCTGCCGCTCGTTCACCTGATGCTCCACACGGATAAGCTGGGCGCAATACAGGGGTTCATCGGCGTCGCGGACCGGAAGATTGAAATGCTGTTCATTGCGCCCGAGCTCCGAGGTCTGGGTATCGGGCGCGCCCTCCTGGAATTCGCCGTCTCCGAAATGGATGCGATCCTCGTGGACGTGAACGAACAGAATCCGGACGCCATCCGCTTCTATGAACGCATGGGCTTCAGGACATGCGGCCGGTCGCCACTTGACGGTCAAGGGCGTCCCTTCCCCCTATTGCACATGCAGCTGGGCGAGGGTGTGCGATGAACTGCCGTGGCTCCGCTACCCGCGCAGTAGGTGATTGCCGGGCAACACAAGCGCGCCGTCGCAGGCCGCAGTCGCCATGCGGGTGTTAGTTCTGACCGACATCTTCGGTGTGACGCCCGAACTGGTAACGCTCGCCGGTCGTTTCACAGCCAGCCCTATTCTGCTTTCCCCGTACCGGGAGCAGCACGATTGCTTCTCCGACGAGCAGGATGCGTACCGGTCATTCCAGCACAATGGGGGGCTCGAGGCTTACCTGGAGCGTATCAATCCTGTGCTGCAGCGCGAGAAGGTCGATGCATGCGTGGGATTCAGCGCCGGGGCGACTGCGGCGTGGCGTGCCGCATGCGACGAGAACAGCAACCTCCCTCCAGCGATTCTTTTTTACGGCTCCCGCATTCGCGACTACGCTTGCCTGCGGCCGCACTCCCCGGTGGAACTGATTTTTGCGGAAGAGGAAGCCCACTTCAGTGTCGCTCCACTTGCCGCCTGCCTCGCTGACGCCGGTTGCCCGGTTTCGGTATGGCCCGGCACGAAACATGGTTTCATGAATATGCGGTCCAGCGGGTTTGACGCGCAAGCGATGGAGGCCGGCCTGAGAGCAGTCACCCTCTTCCTTGCCAGGGCCTGTTCACCTCACGCGGGGCATGCACGACGCGAGTCGATCTGAAGGGCCTACCTTGCAACGCTGGGCGGCTCATGCCTGGCGCAGCCGTCGGCGACGCCCATGCCGCATTCGGGCGCGCGAGAAGCGTTACAGGGACCGATTGCTCAAACCGCTCGTGCCAGCGTGTAGAAACTGGTGTCGTCGAAGTTGTCGCCCTGACGCAGGACGGAAAAGCCGGAAGACGACATGCGTGCGTGAATCTCGTCGCGCGACCATGCACGCTGTTCGATCGTATCGTCAAAGGAGAAAGGCGCGCCTTCGTGAATCCCGGTGTAGCTGGCCTTCCAACGTACCACTAACGGCGTCTCCGTAAGCAATTCCGTGGTCGACCTCCTGACGATTCGACTGCGTTCATCCCTCACCTGTATCGCGCCATTGAAATACGCGGTACGCAGTATCTTCCCTGACTCGTAATTGTCCACAAGCACGACACCTGCATGGGCCACGGCGCGTCGACAGGCATGGAGACCGGCCGTAAGGTCATCTTCCGAAATCAGGTGAGTAAATACCCTGCCGATGACAACGACAAAATCAAAGCAGGCATCGAATGGCAGAGATCGCAGATCCGCCTGCCTGACGACGGCCCCGGGAAGACGACGGCGTGCAAGTTCGACCATCTCTTCGCTGTGGTCGACGACTGTCAGCGCCAGTCCGTGCGCCACCAGGTGCTCCGCGACGCCAAGCATGCTGCCGACAAAGAGTGCCCGCTGTCCTGCACGTGCTTCCAGAAGAGTCAGAACGAACCCTGCCGCGGATTTCTGGTCCGTGGAGAGATCATAAAATCGCTCGCAGATGTGCGCGTACTGTGAGTAAGTATCAGGCATGCGGAAGAGACGAGAAGTTTCAGGGGCGGGCGGATGAAAAACACAGTGTACGCCAGATGCCCATGCTGTCCCCCGCAGGCGCGACCCGTCGCACCACTGCGGCCGGCCATGCAGGCCCTGATGCAGCGTGACGTGCGGCACGTTGTCTGGCGGCTTCGCTCGTGGCATGATCCGGAAAAACGGGAAGGCGATCATGGAAGACGTATTCGCGCGTATCGATGCGCGCAAGGCGGCGCTGGAAGAAAGGGTCCCGGCGGTGACCCGCCAGATAGACCAGGCGTTCGCGCCTGCCGAACCGGCACTGGTGGCGAAGCTGCAGCGCGTGCTTGCGGAAGGCGGTTCGCGCAGGAACAAGATCATCCGCATCCAGGCACTGGTTTCCGAGGTGCGCTCGTACGCCGGTGAACATGTCGCCTGCAAGCAGGGATGCGCCGCGTGCTGCAAGCAGCGGGTAATGATGTCGCAGACGGAGGCGGATGCGATAGGGCACGCCATCGGCCGTCCCGCGGTGCAGCTGCGACTTGACTATGTGCCGCCCCACATTCACGACTTTGGCCGCGATACGCCATGCACCTTCCTGGTGGATGATGCCTGTTCCATCTATGAACACAGGCCTTTCGTGTGCCGCAACTATGTCAGCCTGGATGTCGACCCGCTGCTATGCGGTTTCGAGAACTGGGATCTCGACAAGGCCGGCGACAAGCGCTTCACACCGGTACCGCACCTCGACCCCGGACCCTTGATGACCGCCTATCGGAAAGTGGCGGGACAGGACCGCATCGGGGATATACGGGCATTCTTTCCTCCAGAGCCGAAGAGCGCCTGACGCAAGCGGGCGGCGTCCCCTTCCACTGGGCGCTTCACGCCGCTCCGCTGCTGCCAACGTCGAAGCGTCTTGTGGAAAGTCCGGATGTCGCCTTGGTTCAGGCGCCATTCCGGATGCTAGTGGCGCCTGGCGACGGCAGCGTTGATGCGCGTCGCCGCGGCGCGCACGTCCGGCACCCCGATGACCAGGCGTGCCCAGTCATTTCCGGCCAGTTCGATCACGATGGTCTGCAGCTTGCGCGATGTGTAGACGAACTGCCGGTCGCTGCCTTTGATGAAGGTGCCTGCGGCGATCAGGCCCGGCAAGTAGGTGCCTGGGATGCGCAGGCCCAGCGCGCCGCCGCCGAAGCCATTGTCTTCGGTAGCGCCACGAACATGCGCAAGCGGCACGCGAAAGCTGCGGCGCAGCGACAAGATCGATTCCCACGCCGTCAGGTGGACAACGAGTTCGCGGTCGGTGAGTTCGAGTCGAGGCATCGCTGCTCCTTGTTGGGATCGTGCGTGGGCAAGTGATCGAGCAGGCGCGCGCCGAGCAGTGCGGCAGCGTCCTCTCCATAGGCCTGCAAGGCGTCGCGGCAAAGGGCCGCGATCGGCCGGTCTGTTGGCGCCAGTTCGCGCAGGGCGGTGATGACCAGGTCGAGCACGGCCGCATCCCGGTACCATTCGCCGACCAGGGCTCGATCCAGCACCCTTTCAAATAGACCGCGCTTGGAACCGAACGCCTTGTACAGGCTGCCTCGCTGCAGCGCCGTGGCCTCTACCAGGTCGTCGACCGAGCAGGCGTTGTAGCCATTATGACCGAACACCTCCGCCGCACGGGCGATAACAAGGTCTTCATCGTAGGTCCTTGGCCTGGCCATGGGACTCCCATTCGTCGCTTATGGAACGATCGTTCAATAACTCAACTATGCAGGTTTTTGAACGATCAGTCAATAACGGGATGAGCGAGCGCCGGCGTCACAGGTGCAGAAATGCGTGTTGAAGGCCCGCGCCTGGCGGGAAGGCGCCAGGCGATGTAGGGCCGGTAACGACCCAAAGCGGTCTTTGCGAACGCCGAAAAGCGGACGCTCATTGAGCGGGCGGGCTTCTATCAGCCGGTAGCTTCACTGATAAAGCACCGGCCGAACTGCGGCAAAAGTATGTGGCGGCATTCGCAAACCGGGTAGAACGTTTGACAAAGACTAGCCGTTGGGCTGGCCTGTTCAACGCTCTTTGTCAGGGCCGGTATAGCGTCGTATATGACCAGAAAGAAGCTGCCTTACTGGGCAGCAGTCTGTATGCCCAAGCCTTAAGAGCACAACAGTATCGAAACGCTTTTAAGGACCAATCCCATTTGGCGAAGTCAATATCGCTCCCTTGTTGCTCGCTTCAGAAAAGAGCGATACTGGCGTCCCAAGAATGTGACCAAGCTATTTGCGCTCAAGAATGGACATGGTTAGCCGTGATACACAGATTAAGCGTTCGGAGTCATCGGAAATCCGGATTTGCCACACATGGGTTGAGCGCCCAAGATGGATTGGCTCTGCCCGGCCATATACATTTCCCGAACGTGCTCCAGCAATATGATTTGCATTGATATCAAGCCCGACGGCGTAATGCGTTTCATTATTCAGGCATAGATTGCTTGCAGCGCTACCCACGGTCTCGGCTAGCAGCACCGAAGCACCACCATGAAGAATCCGAAACGGCTGAACCGTCCTGCTGTCGACTGCCATACGTGCCATCAGCCAGTTGTCGCCGAATTCAGTAAATTGAATTCCGAGATGGTCAGCAGCCGTATCGCGTTGTATCTCATGGAGCGCGTCTAGATTAACTGCGGTGTGCCAGATCATATATTTTCCTGTTTTCTATCTAATGTACCGTACTGCATGAAGCTCAACGCCGCGCGGCCAGGATAAGGACTTTGGTAAACAGTTCCTTGCCCTGCCCTGTTGATCGTCGCGGATGGTGGCAAACCTCGCGGTCTCATTAGTACGGCCTTTGTCAATTCAGTATCGGCATGAATTTCGGGTTTCGAACGCTCCCGGAAAAGTTATACAGGCCATACGCATCGGTCGATTTATTCATGCTTGATCCCAAGTCTTTTAGCTGTAAAGCTTCCCAAGCACTGATATCCGCGAAAAGTTAAGGAACAGCATATTTTCTGTCACTTAACCTGCTTGGATAACCCTGTCGTCCGTACCTTGGTACATGGCATCGACCTGGCTGGCACGACGTCTGAGGACTGCAGCCTGATTGATCGAACCCTTGTCAGTCAACTCACCGTGGTCTATTGAAGGCGGTTCTTCCTGCAGAAGAAGCATGGCAACCCGGTTTGATGAACCGCCGCCCGCAGCGTTCAAGTCGTCCAACAGCTTCCTGAAAAAGTGGCGTACTCGATCGCTTGAAAGAATTTCGAACGGAGTGGCAGTCGGCGGAAGCCCGGACAGCTCATGGCAATTTTCCATGCGTGGAAACACCATCAGTCCAATTGCATCGCGGTCGATCCCAGTAACAACAGCGTCAAACACATAGGGTGTTCCTTGTCCAATGACCCTTGCACGCAGGGGGCCGACGCTCACAAACGTGCCTGAGGAAAGCTTGAAATCCTCGGCAATGCGGCCGTCGAACATGAAGCCGAGCTCTGGACGCCTTTCATCGACGAAGCGCAATGCATCACCCGTGCGGTAGAAGCCATCTTCATCAAATGCCTCTTGCGTCAGATGCGGCGCGCGCCAATACCCGGGGGTCACATGGGGGCCGTGAAACCTCGCCTCCATTTTCTCGCCAATCGGCACCAGCTTGACGCGACAGCCCGGGGCTGGAACGCCGACGTATCCAGCCTTTACGATATCACCGGTACCAAAGGTGCATGAAGGCGCAGTTTCAGTCATCCCCAGCCCGGTCATGATGCGAATTGACTCGCCGCAGTGCGCCAGCGCGACCGCATCCAGCCTGTCCCACGCGGCCTGCGACAGACCAGCGCCCGCGCAAAAGAACAGTTTTACTTTGGAGAAGAAAGTGTCGCGCAGTGCCGCATCCGTTTCCAGGGCCTCCGTCAGCATCTCGAACCCTTTCGGGATGCTGAGGTAGGCGGTCGGCGCGATCTCGCGCAGGTTCTTTAGAGTGATTTCAAATTCTGCAGGCGTCGCCCTGCCTTCGTCAATATACAGGGTCCCACCGTTGTATATGGCAATACCGACAATGTGACTGCCACCGAAGCAATGACTCCACGGCAGCCAGTCGACGAGTACCGGGGGTGTTTCAGCATAAAAGGGAAAGGTCTGCAGTACCATCTGCTGGTTGATGCACAGCATTCCATGCGTGGTAATGACGGCTTTTGGCTTTTTGGTCGACCCTGATGTGAACAAAAACTTTGCGATGGTATCCGGACCCATCCGTGCATTAGCGTCATCGACGCTTGCAGGTTCTGCTTTCAGCAGATCGGCAAACCGGGTCGCGTTCCTACAGCTGACGCTTCCCTGATCAAGAACGAGTTCGGCGTCGTCTGGAAGAGTTGCTGCAATAGCCCGGCCGAATTTATTGCCATCAGATGCATACACCAGACCAGGCGTCAACTGGTCGATCAGATCCTGCAATTTGCTGTAATCATTGGTGGCCTGCGAATAGGCCACTGACAACGGCGCATAGGGTATTCCAGCATACATTGCGCCAAGTCCTAGCTGGAGATGTTCCAAGTCGTTACCGGACAGGATGACAAGGGGGCGTTCGGCCGATAACCCGCGATCGAGCAGCGACTGGCCGATGCGGCGTGCTCGTTCGAGCATCTCAGCATAGGAGAGTCGAATCCATTCACCATTCCGGTCTCGGCGTGCAACCAAGGTGCGCATCGGATAATTCTGTGCACCGCCTACGAGTCGGTCAGTAATGCGAAGCGGCGCCGGTTCAAGTGGCGTGACTGGCACCACATGCCACGTCCCCTCTTGTTGGTAGGCCCGGATTTCCGGATTACCGAGCGCGACCGGGCGCTGTTTTGCAGCACCCGTTACCACGTTCGTTGATTCATCGTTTACATCAAGGCGGACGTCGCGGCCTGAGTGAATGGACATACAATATCCTGTAGATGGATGATATCAGGAAGCCTGATACAAGGCTTATAATAGCCGGGCTAGTTTCGTGACACAACAAGATCTTTATGGCTAAACAAACTTCTGCCAAGGCAGTTTCTGACCAGCAAAAACCATTAGGCCTTGCCTATTTGGTTGGTCGCCTCGATCATGTTCTAGGCAAGCGCCTGCGCGACAGCTTGATGCGCTTTGGCTTGACAGTGCCACAGTACACTGCCTTGTCAGTGTTCCGTGCGTCTGGGAGCATGTCGAACGCGCAGTTGTCGGAGCGCACAATGGTTTCGCCGCAGTCTGCTAATGAAATGGTTAAGTCGATGGAAGCGCGCGGCTGGATCGAACGCAAACCGGATCCGACGCACGGAAAGATCATCCAAATTAGCCTGACGGAAGAAGGTAATGCCGTCCTTCAGCGTGGTGATGTTGAAGTCGTGGAAATAGAAAGTGCGATGTTTCGTGATCTCAATGAAGAGGAACGGACAAAACTACAGTCGATACTACGTTCCGCTGTGCGAGCTCTAAGCGTACATGGGATTTAGCTTAGCCATTGACACAAACATGCTTCCGGTTACCCTCCGCAGACTATTCATGAGTCACCTAGACTGCGTGCAAAAATTGCGGCTATTTGTTGGACTTTTTAAACGAAAGGAATTTTCATGAAATTGTTCTATTCACCTGGCGCCTGCTCACTCGCTCCACATATCGTGGCCCGCGAGGCCGGCCATGAAATTGACTTAGTCAAGGTCGATATCCCCAATAAGAAGACGAATGACGGTAGCGATTACTGGCAGGTCAATCCCAAAGGCTATGTACCAGCTTTGCTGCTAGATAACGGGCAAGTCATCACTGAGGTGGGTGTAATCTGCCAGTACTTGGCTGACCAACGCCCGGAAAGCGGACTGTTGCCGCCGTTTGGAGGGCTCGATCGTTATCAACACATGGAAGCGATCAACTTTGCCGCTACCGAGGTCCACAAGCAGATCGGTGCGCTTTTTAATCCGATGCTCACACCAGAAATGAAACAAATCCAAAAAAGCGTGATCGAGAGGCGATTGAATGCCTTAGAGGGTATGCTCCAAGGCAAAGAGTACATTATGGGCGATCGCTTTTCCGCCGCCGATGCCTATTTATTCACCGTGCTGAACTGGACAAAAATACATAACATTGAAGTGGACAAATGGCCCAACATTCAAGCTTTCATGAACCGTGTCGCACTGCGCCCTAAGGTACAAGAGGCACTGAAGGCAGAGGGATTGTTGGCGTAAATGTACGGGAATGCTCACGAACGATTGTGTTCGATACACTTGCTAGCTTAGGCCGGACGGATTCATGCTGAAACGGGTGAATCCCATGCTCCGTCAGTAGTGTGAAGGCCCTACATATATACCTACGATAATCGCATCCGGTCCGGCTTGCCCTCGCGATGCGAGACTCAGCGCAGCGTCAAGCTGATATGACAAACTAATAAGAGACCAACGTCTCATGATGATGAGCACTGAATGTTTGCGCTAGGAAAGCGACTCTATTGCAGTCGCGGGTCTTCTAGGAGGAAGTCCAGAAACGTACGGACTTTCGACGACAGGTATTTGCGGCTTGGATAGACGCCGTAGAGCGTTGCTTTATGAATGGGCTGCTTTGACAGTACATGAACCAGACTTCCTGCCTGGAGATCCGCTTCTATCAACCATTTCGGCAACAGCGCCACCCCCATTCCCTGCAAGGCAGCAAGGTGTAGCAGTGATTCGTTAGTGCTTTGCAGTACAGGCGTGATGTTTAACATCTCCGGCTCGGTACTCTCGGGCGCAGGCCATTCCATGGAAGTTGGCGCCAGCGAATACCACAACATGGCATGCGATGAAAGGTCTGCAAGACTTTTCGGCGTGCCTGCCTTAGCGAGATAAGCTGGCGAGCCGACAAGATAAAAAGGCACGGTGGCAACCGGACGGGCAATAAGGTTATCACCGGGCGAACTAGACGCGCGCAAGGCTAAGTCGAAGCCTTCCTCCACCAAATTTACGATCCGACCTGATAAATCCATTTCAACATTGACATCGGGATACTTTGCGCGGTAGTCGACTAGCACGCCAACAAATGCAGGATTGGCCAGCCAAACCGGTGCACTGATACGCAAAGTTCCACGCGCTACCACCGTTGCTTTGGTGATGGCCGCCTCTACTTCCTCTAGTCCATCTAGCATTTGCCGGGACTGTTCAAAGTACAGCGCGCCGCTCTCCGTCAGGCTCACATGCCGACTGGTCCGGTTCAGCAAACGCGTATTGAGCCGAGTTTCCAGATGCATTACATGTTTGCTGACCATCGCCGCGGACATTTCCATCCGACGTCCGGCAGCGGCGAAACTTTTCAGTTCTGCAACCAATCGAAAAACTTGCATGCTTGTTAAGGTATCCATGGCAATCATCAACCAAGAAGAAACGATGCATCAACATTTAGCTGGATGATAAACCATTCTTAGATGTTTATAGTACGTCCATCGCTCCTTCACAATTCGTCAGGAGACCATCATGGCCACAGTCGTTTCAAATGCAGCCCCCGGCAAGGGGATTCGAATCACTCTTTGGGTTGCCCAGTTCATCGTCGCAGCCATGTTCATCATGTCGGGCTTCATGAAGCTTTTCACGCCGATTCCCGAACTGGCTCAAATGATGCCGTGGGCCGGTCAATACCCGACCTGGTTTGTACGCGGTATCGCCCTCGTTGATCTTGCTGGCGGCATCGGCATCCTGCTTCCTGCACTTACCCGTATCAAGCCAAACCTGACGGTGTTCGCTGCACTCGGTTGCGCCGTACTGCAAGTGTTCGCAATCG
Organism: Noviherbaspirillum sp.; assembly: GCF_036563305.1. Classification (GTDB taxonomy): domain Bacteria; phylum Pseudomonadota; class Gammaproteobacteria; order Burkholderiales; family Burkholderiaceae_D; genus Noviherbaspirillum. The sequence goes on from NZ_DATCMQ010000014.1 coordinate 409,284, forward strand.
TCTTCCATCTCTCCCGTGGCGAAGCGATGGTGGTACCAGTGAATGTTGTCTTACTCGGTTTGTCTGTGTTCGTCTTCTGGGGACGTTCACGCAAGGCGCCGATTCTGCCGCGCAATTAAACAAACATATTCGGAGCACCTGAAAATGAAACGTTTACCTACCTATTTCGTGTCCCATGGCGGCGGACCATGGCCGTGGATGAAAGAACAGAGTGGCGGCATGTTCGACAAGCTCGAAGCGTCGCTACAGGAGATGGCACGCACCCTTCCTGAAAAGCCCAAGGCGATTCTGGTGGTGAGCGGGCACTGGGAAGAGAATGCTTTCACGATTTCCGCTGGCGCCGCGCCAGGCATGATTTATGACTATACGGGCTTTCCGGAGCATACCTATCATGTCAAGTATCCTGCCCCCGGTTCGCCTGAGCTTGCCCAGCGCATCCAGGCAATGCTGAAACAGGGGGGCGTGGAAGCAAAGCTTGATCCTCAACGGGGATACGACCACGGCACCTTTACCGTCATGGCACCGGCATTTCCGGACGCTGATATTCCGGTGGTGCAGTTGTCGTTGAGACGAGATCTGGACCCCAAAGCGCACATTGAAGTCGGCAAGCTGCTTGCACCGTTGCGGGACGAAGGCGTTCTGATTATCGGCAGCGGCTTGAGCTACCACAACCTGCGCATGTTCACTCCTGCCGCCACTGCACCGTCCCAGGCATTCGATCGTTGGTTGCAGACGGCGTTGACGCAAGTGTCGCCGCAGGAACGTGAGCAGTATTTGCTTCAGTGGGATAGTGCACCTGCAGCGCGCATCGCCCATCCACACGAAGACCACTTCCTGCCTCTCATGGTCGTCGTAGGTGCAGCCGGAACCGACGCAGGCGAACGCGTCTACCACGAAGACTTCATGGGCATCATTGCGGTATCCAGTTTCAGGTTTGAATCGGCAGAACACAATCAATAACGTGATGCCAATGCAGAAGTGGTAATCGAGACTTAAGCTTCAACGTCCCTTTTAGGAGAGAAACATGATTCGAATTGCAGTGGTCGTAGGCAGCACCCGCCCGGGCAGGAATGGCAAAGCAGTCGCCGACTGGGCCTTGGCGGCAGCCAACCAGCGAAACGATGCCGAGTATGAACTCGTCGACCTGGTCGATTTCAGTCTACCTGTTCTGGATGAGCCGCTTCCCGCGGCGATGGGACAATACAGCAAGCCGCATACCAAAGCTTGGGCCGATAAAATCGCCTCCTTCGATGGATTTGTCTTCATCACCCCGGAATACAACCACAGTACGTCCGGCGCGCTGAAGAATGCTATCGATTACCTCAACAAGGAGTGGAATAACAAGGCTGCAGGATTTGTCAGTTATGGCAGCGCTGGCGGCGTACGTGCGGTGGAGCACCTTCGCCAGATTATGGCGGAAGTGCAAGTCGCAACCGTTCGCAACCAGGTTGCGCTGTCTCTTTTCACGGATTTCGAGCAATTCAGCGTATTCAAGCCTGCAGCCCATCATGCTCAAGGAATAAACGACATGCTGGACCAGTTGGTAGCGTGGAGCACGGCGCTCAAGACGTTGCGCGCATAGATCTGAAACATTTGCTATGAAGCCTCGTTGCGTTCACGGCGCCTGGATCGCATCGGCACTCCTATTGGCTGCAATGCTGTCGGGTTGTGCCGGCGTCAAGGTTTCGTCGATAGCGCCGAGCGATTACATGGCATTGCGGCGAGGCGACGTTCTGACAACCGGTCAACTGAGCTTCGCCGCGGCCAATGCGCTGCAAGTCGTCGGCGCCGATCGGAGCGTGTGCACCAGCGCACCCGCACGTTGTCGACACGACGTGGCGGCGTCGTCAGGACTTGATGACGAACTACGCCTGTCCGTACTGTCTGAACTATGGCTTCAGGAAGGCCTCGTGCTTGAACGCCAACAAGGGGCTGACCACGACACGGTCGTCAATGCCTACCTCGAAGCTGCTCGCCATGCTTATGCTTACCTGTTCCAAACCGCACGCCGACCGGAGCAGCGTGCGCTTGAGGAACGCCAGGGACAGGTACGCGATTACTACAATTTCTCGGTACAGCAAGCCGTCACGCATCTATTTCAGGCCGCGCAGCAAGGCGCTCGCAAGTCAGAACCGCTCAACCCGGACGGCAGCTTTCAGCTCGTGTCCGGACCATGGCACATCAGTGGCCGCATCGACGATGGTCTGGCGCGTAGCGGAGCGATCCCAAGGGAACTGGTCCCCGCACCTTCGCTGAGCTTCGCAGGCTTGCGCAATCAGTACCGGCGGGATGGCATTGGAGCATCCCTTGTTGCGGCAACGTCTTCCACCACTCTGAGCACAGATAGCCAAGTGCACGAACCGTTCCGGGAGACACCCTTTGCGTCGACTACTGTGGTTCTCGACTTCACTGGGGATTCTCTTGCCGCGATACTGGCCACCCACCAAGCAGCCATGACGGTATACGACCCCTACCGGCGTACAGGTGTGACGCTTGGCGGCGCGACGGTTCCTCTGGCCGGCGACTTCACGGCCGCTTATGGTCTGTGGCTTGCACGGTCTGACTTCGGCGTACAGTCCTTGTTGACCCTGATTGGCAAAGGTGAGGCACTGGAAAAGCCACGCCTGTATCTGATGCAGCCGTACGATCCGAAACGTCGCACGATCATCATGCTGCATGGACTGGCGAGCAGTCCTGAAGCATGGATCAATGTCGCCAACGAATTGCTGGGCGATGAACGCTTGCGCCAGCATTATCAGATCTGGCAGGTTTACTATCCGACCAATGTTCCAGTCCCGATCAACAACATCGACATCCGCAACGTGATCGAACGGTCGATTCGACATTTCGACCCGAGCGGCACTGCGCCAGCCTCACAGGACATCGTGTTGATCGGGCATAGCATGGGTGGCCTGCTTGGCCGGCTGGCAGTTTCTTCGTCAGGTTCCCAGTTGTGGCAGGACCTGCTGCGTCGTCACCCACTTGAAGGCAACCGGCTGGAGCGAGCCCGTACCGCGCTCAGCTCCTACATGGACTTCGAACCGCTGCCGCAGGTCAGCCGCAGCGTGTTTGTGGCCGCACCGCACCGAGGCACGCCGTTTGCGGAGACGCGCCTGGCCCGTCTAGCTGCCAGCATGGTGGCCCTTCCCGCGTCAGTATTGAACCAGGTAAAGGAAGTAGCGGAATTGCTGACCACCCAAGGCGCTATTGATCCTAATTCTCCGCTGGATACGGCCAACGGCATCCGTAACCTCAGCGACCAGGATCCCTTCATTCAAGTAGCCGCTGACCTGCCGATGGGTCAGAATGTGCGAGTGCACTCCATCATCGCCAATGACACACCCGATGTGCCGCTGGTCGATTCTAGCGATGGCTTGGTTCCTTACCGCAGTGCTCATTTATCCGGTGCACTATCGGAGAAGGTTATTTCCTATTCGCATAGCGTGCAAGAAACCCCAGCTGCCATCCTCGAGATCCGCCGTATCCTCCGGTTGCATCTGGATGGGCTGGGCGAATGAAAATGGAAATCAGTGCGTTGAGAAGCCGGTCTCATCGGATCGTTCAAGAAGAAATGGGGCTTCGAATTGTTCCATCGCTCGCCGCTTGCCGCCCGTAGAGGCTGAGGAACGCTTCAACGGCGCGACGAGCGATCACTTCAAGGTCAGTGTCTTCCTTGCTATCGATCGCTCCAAACAAATGCTGATCGAAAATCTCCGCTTCGTACAAGGCTTTTAAATGGCAGGCCATCTGCGCTGCATTGCCATTGGATAGCTCCCCCCTGTCAATTAACTCTTGCAGGTAGATGCTCAGTTCAAGGAGCAATTGTCTAGGTCCGCGCTCGTAAAACTGGCGGCCCAGTCCACTACGTCCCCCTTCCGCGATGGCCAAACGAATGATCGCCATCGTGTCCGGATTGGTAACGAACTTCAGGTGGCCCACGCCGAAGTCAGTCAGGCCCGTCCTGATGTCGGGCGCTGCTTTTAACGCGGCATAGGCTTGTTTTCCATGCTGCTCGCCAATGGCAAGCAAAATCTCCAGCACCAACTCCTCCTTTGACGCGAAGTACGAATACAGCGTCGCCTTGGAGCCGCCTACCCGGGCCGCAATTTCTGACATCGACGTCCGCTCCACCCCCAGCTCGCGGAACCCCTCGGCTGCGGCATCAAGGATGGCTTGCCGCTTTGTATCTGATTTAACTCTCATCACGCCCTCTTAATTGAACCACTCCGTACAGTTTCGCTTGACGCGGCCTGACTGTCAACCTATACTGAACCGTACCGTACAGTTAAACGTGACAAAAGGTGTTGATGTGAACAGTTCGGCAATCTTACGTAGAGTGCACGGCCATTGGCCGACCAGCCGGCTGGTCCTCCTCGGCGCGCTGGTACTAGCAGGATGCGCGCAAGTGCCACAGTTGGGAGCGCTTCCCGAACCCAAAACCGTCGAAGCTTACCAATCCTCCAAAACGATCTCCGCCTCGGACGCTGCTTGGCCAGCTGACCAGTGGTGGAACGATTTCCGGGATGACCAGCTTTCCGGTCTCATCAACGAGGCATTGCAGAACGCACCCTCCTTGGCAGTGGCCCAGGCCAGGCTGTCTCAAGCCTTGGCTGCCGCCGAACAGGCCGGCGCCTCCCTTCGTCCTGGACTGACCGCCGACGCGAGTCTCGGGAAAACCAAGCAAAGCTATAACAATGGCGTGCCCGAGGCGGCTGTGCCCCATGGCTGGAATACGACTGCCAGTGCGGGCTTCAACTTGCGTTACGAGATCGACTTCTGGGGCAAGAACCGCGCCGCATTGGCTGCTGCCACCTCAGCCGCCGAAGCCACGCGCGCGGATCAGGCGCAGGCACGGCTCACACTATCGACCACTATTGCCTCCGCTTATGCCGAACTGGCCCGCTTGTATGCCGAACGCGACGCACTGGAAAAAGCGGTTCAGGTGCGCACTCGTACAACCGAGCTATTTGGCGATCGCCAGCGCAATGGCCTGGAAACCACAGGCAGCCTGAAGCAGGTCGAGGCACGCAAAGCAGCAGCTGAAGCCGAACTGCTTGCCATGGATGAGGCTATCGCACTGCAGAAGAACCAGCTGGCAGCATTGACTGGCATGGGGCCGGATCGTGCGCTTGCGATCGCTCGGCCGTCGCTCGATTTGGCTCGTGCTGCCGGCCTGCCGGCCAACCTGCAGGCAGACTTGCTTGGCCGCCGCCCGGATGTCGTGGCAGCACGATTGCGCGCACAAGCCGCCGCCAAACGCATCGACCAGGCACGTGCCGCGTTCTATCCGAATGTCAACTTGTCTGCCTTTATTGGTTTCCAGTCCCTGGGACTGGACCTGCTGACAAAGTCCGGCTCGCTCGCCGGCTCCGTGGGCCCAGCTATTTCTCTTCCCATCTTCGATACGGGTCGCCTGCAAGGCCAGTACAAGGGCACGCGTGCGGAGTATGAGGAAGCCGTTGCCAGCTACAACGGTGCGGTCAATCAGGCCATCAAGGAAGTTGCAGATGTGGCGGTGAGCCAGCGCGCTATTTCAGGTCAGCTCGGCAAAGCCCAGGAAGCCGTGGATGCAGCGACCGAAGCATACCGCGTCGCGCAAAACCGGTATCAGGGCGGGCTTGCGACCTATCTGGAAGTACTGAGCGCCGAAGATGCGCTGCTTTCCAATGTCAGGGCACTCACCAACCAGCGTTCACGCCTGTTCACGCTTGACGTGCAACTTGTACGCGCGTTGGGTGGTGGCTATCGAAACAACCAAGCTTAAAGAGAGAAGGACAACATATGAACCAGAACAATTTGCGCGCTGTTGAAGCGGATGCCACTACGGAAGAGCAGCTGTCATCCCAGTCCACCTCGGTAAACGACCCTGGTGGCGCGGCTGGCAAGCGCAAGAAAATGTTTGCGGCGTTGGCCGCAGCAGTCGTCCTTGCCGGGGCTGGCTACGGCACCTATTGGCATCTTGTCGCGTCCCATTATGTGTCGACCGAGAATGCCTATGTGGCTGCGGAAACGGTCCAGATCACGCCGGCCATCTCCGGCACAGTCAATGAAGTGCGTGTAACGGATACCCAGCAAGTCAAAAAAGGCGATGTGCTGGTAGTCATCGATGACACTGACGCGAAGCTCTCGCTAGCCCAGGCGCAAGCGGAACTGGCACGCGCCGAGCGACGCGTGCAAGGTTACCTTGCAACCGATCAGGGCTTGCAGGCGCAGATTGCCGCACGCGAGGCTGACCAGAAGCGCGCGGCCGCCCAGCTGGCATCGGCCCAGGCGGACCTGGCGCGCGCCAAGCTCGATCTCAGCCGGCGCGAAGCACTCGCCAAATCCGGCTCGGTATCCGGTGAAGAACTGTCAAACGCCCGCACGGCGATGTCCACGGCCGAGGCCAACCTGCGCACAGCCACCGCGGCTGTCGCGCAAGCAGATGCAAATCGGGCCGCGGCTATCGGCTCTTTGAAGGCCAATGCGACGCTGACCGCCAACACCACGGTGCAAACCAATCCTGAAGTTGCCGCTGCCCGTGCCCGGGTCGAGCAAGCCCAAGTGGATCTGTCACGCACGGTGCTGCGGGCGCCGGTTGACGGCGTCATTGCCAAACGTCAGGCGCAGGTCGGGCAACGCGTTCAGCCTGGAGCTCAGTTGCTGGCAGTCGTGCCGATCCAGGAAGCGCATGTCGATGCCAACTTCAAGGAAGTTCAATTGAAGGATGTCGCCGTTGGCCAGCCGGTTGAGCTGGAAGCTGACCTGTATGGCAACAAGGTGAAATACCACGGCGTCGTGGCCGGTTTTGCCGGTGGCACGGGCTCTGCCTTTGCCGTCATTCCGTCGCAGAACGCGACCGGTAACTGGCTCAAGGTGGTGCAGCGGGTGCCGGTACGCATTGCCCTGAACCCTGAAGAGTTGAAGGCGCATCCTCTGCGTGTCGGCCTGTCCATGACCGCCACCATTGACACGGCAGCCGCGCCGCGCCAGCAAGTGGCGTCCAACTAAATCAAGGAATGACGATGTCAGCCGCCCATCAACAAACATCAAGCATCCAGCCGCTGGAAGGTGGCCAACTGGTCCTGGCCGCCCTACTGCTGGCCGCCGCCAACTTTATCGTCGTGCTCGATACCACGATTGCCAACGTATCGGTACCGAACATTGCTGGTGGACTCGGCGCCTCTGCCAGCCAGGGCACCCTAGTCATTACATCCTATGCGGTTGCTGAAGCCATTACGGTTCCGCTCACCGGATGGCTGGCAAACCGCTTCGGTACCGTTCGGGTTTTCATCACCTCGATGGTGCTGTTCGGCCTGTTCTCGGTGCTGTGCGGACTCGCCCCTTCGCTGGGCGCGCTGGTCGTCTTCCGCATCATGCAGGGACTTGCCGGCGGGCCGCTGATGCCGCTGTCGCAAACGATCCTGTTACGGATCTTTCCCAAAGAGAAGGCGCCGATGGCGATCGGCTTATGGAGCATGACCACGCTGGTGGCGCCAATCCTTGGTCCCGTTTTGGGCGGAAAGATCTGTGATCAGCTGAGCTGGCACTACATATTCCTGATCAACGCGCCGATTGCCGCCGCCTGTGCCTATTTTGGCTGGCAGATGCTCAAGCGCTACGAGACCGAGATCCTGAAGACGAAGATCGATGCCGTGGGCCTTGGCTTGCTGATTATCTGGATTTCTGCCTTGCAGATCATGCTCGACGAAGGACGGGACCTCGACTGGTTTGCCTCCACCGAAATCACCGTACTGGCCATCGTTGCCGCCATCGGTTTTGCTGCCTTCATGATCTGGGAACTGACGGAGAAGCAACCTATCGTCGACCTGCGTGTATTCCGGCATCGTGGCTATACCATGAGCGTGCTGACCATCAGCCTCGCCTTCGGAGCCTTCTTCGGCTCGACCGTGCTGACGCCGCAGTGGCTGCAGACCTACATGGGCTATACCGCCACTCAAGCGGGCTATGTGACCGCACTGAGCGGTGTCCTGGCTGTCATTGCGGCACCATTCGCCGCCAAACTGTCCGCCAAGTGGGATCCGCGCGCCCTGGTCTTTTTCGGTGTGGTCTGGCTGGGCGCCTTCACGCTGCTGAGGACGGATGCGACAACGGAAATGACGTTCTGGCAAATCGGTTCGCTGCTCCTGTTGCAGGGTGTAGGTCTGCCGTTCTTCTTCGTGCCGTTGACCGGACTTGCGCTATCGAGCGTCGACGAGCCGGAAACTGCATCGGCGGCCGGTCTGATGAATTTCGTGCGAACCGTTTCGGGTGCCTTTGCCACATCGCTGGTGACGACCGTCTGGGGTAACCAGATTACCCGCAACCATGCTGAACTGGCTGGCCTGACCGACGCCAGTGGCGACACGATGCGAATGATGACGGAATCTGGCATGGCGATGGACCAGGCGCGCGCCATGCTCGACCAGCTGGTGCAGGCGCAAAGCGTCATGCTGGCCACCAACCAGGTTTTCCTGTGGGCAGGACTGGCCTTCATCCTCGCAGCCACCGCGATCTGGTTTGCGCCGAAGCCGACCCGCGTTGCCGATACCAGTGCCGCGCATTGAAATGGACCCCATGCGAAACCAACCATCCCTCGCACAGAAAAAAGGCTTGAACAGGGTCCAAGCAAACTGTCTTCGGTCCGTCATCCGTCACTTGTTCATCGTCATCCCGACAGCAGCCGCTGTAGTGCTCAGCGGTTGCGCTACGACGGGTAGTAACGATCCATTGGAGGCCAATAACCGGCCTATGCTGCAGTTCAACGATGCTCTCGATCAGGTTGCGTTGAAGCCCGCAGCCACCATGTATGACAAACTGCCCCGTCCATTAAAAACCGGGATTGCCAATGTGTTCGGCAATCTCGTTGACGCGTGGACAGCAGTGAACAATCTGTTGCAGGGCAAGGTTGGCGATGGCCTGTCGGACATGATGCGGGTCGCGGTCAACAGCACGTTTGGGCTGGGAGGAGTGCTGGACATTGCATCCGAAGCGCGCATCCCCAAGCATAAAGAAGACTTCGGTCAGACGCTCGGCAAATGGGGCGTTCCCGCCGGCCCTTATGTCGTCCTGCCCTTCTTTGGACCATCAACTTTCCGAGACGGCGCCGCGATGCCGGTTGATTTGTCGCTGGATCCGCTTGCCCGTGTTGTGCCTTCAGCGGATCAACCCATCGCATTTGCAACACGGTCAGTCGATGGACGGGCGTCGCTACTGATCGCTGCAATGAGAGCGAACACAACATTCTCGCCAATCCGCCGAGCGATGCGCTCGTCACAGCTAAACGCGCGCCTCGTCAAGCGAGTAGCGACAAACGCCACCGCCTCGCCTATTGAGTGAATAACGGTATCAAGTACGCTCATATAGCCACCTAGTAATAGATCTTGCCATGCTCCCACGTTCGGAAAAGGTAGGTAAAACCCCGTGAGTGAATGGCGGCTCCTGGCTGGGAGGCGCCCAGCGTGGCGGACGGGAGACGACCCTAAGCGGCCACTTATTTGAAGTGGCGATGACCATGACAATAGTTGAGCGTCAAGTTCACCTAGCGCCTTCCTCGTGCACCCAATAATGCAGGCAACCTAGAGGAGCGCCGCTCGCCTCATTTTCTATAAGAATGAAACGTACCCCACCTTCAGCTCGCACAAACCACGCACGGGTGTCAGCTTGGAGGTCTCTCTCCAAACTCTGTAGGAACCATTCGAAATCTTCTACAGCACGAGCTGATGACTCCTCTTGGCCCTTTGTAATTCGAGAATCACGCGCAATATTCAGCCGAATACGGTAGACATCATGGTGGGATTCAGCTGCGATCGTCCTTTCGTCCCTACGCACCGAAGCCCCGGCGTTTAAAGCATCTAGTAATTCCCACTTATGAGGAAAGTCGACATGCGAGTCGAGCGAACGCGGGCGGAGTGGAAGATCAAAGCTCACGGATTACCTCGATGCTCGCCGCATACGCGCATACATCGCAGCGGACAGTGGGACGTGGAATTCATATACGCACCCTCTTGTAAAAGGTTCAGCTTGGGCACTGGTCGGGTTAATGGCAGGAACACTATCAGTGTAGGCGCCGGGTATATTTGTGGCAACAGGCGCCTGACAATCGATGAATGGGAACGACCGCTTCTGGCCGCCTGGCGCCTGCCGGTGACCTGTCGCTTTCGACCCGAAGCAGACATTCAAGGACGTCGAGGATCAGCACTCGGCGAAGGTCGACGGAATACCTTTATTTCACTAGCAGACTAAACAAGTCGTCGGGCTTTGCCGGCTTCACTAGGTGGTGATCAAATCCAGCCTCTTTCGCTCGCTCTTTGTCTTGCGGCTGCCCATACCCAGTAAGTGCGATGAGCAGTGAGCTCCCTGTCTCTGGAAGGGCGCGAAGCCGTTGTGCGAGCTCGTAGCCGTCCATGTCCGGCAGGCCGATATCCAGAAACAGAACGGCAGGGGAAGTCCGCTGCGCTATCGCCAAGGCATCGTTGGCACTAAATGCGGCAAGAGTCTCATGCCCTTGCGCATCAAGCAGCAGTTGCAGCATTACGGCGGCATCTTTATTGTCATCCACGACCAGAATCCGCAGCTTCCCGGAGTCGGGCCGTATACGGAGCTTCGCTTCCTGTTGAGGCTCGGGGTCCGCGATGACGCGCGGCAGCCGCACCGTAAATCGGCTCCCTTGCCCCACCCCCGCGCTACGTGCGGAAACGCGGCCGCCCTGCAGTTCCAGCAAGCTCTTCACTAGCGCCAGTCCCAGCCCAAGTCCACCTTGCGATCGGTCCGGTGAACGTTCCGCTTGCGTGAACAGGTCGAAAATATGTGGCAGCAGTGCAGGCTCAATGCCAATTCCGTTGTCCTCAATGGCGACCTCCACGTTGGCTGAATCACAGCTGACAGTCAGCATGATCTGGCCGTCAGATTGGGTGTACTTTGCCGCATTGTTGAGGATATTGGAAAACACCTGGATCAACCGAGTGCGGTCGCCTCGGACAAAACATTGCTCATCTGGCGCATGCACCGTGAAGTGCTGCCGCTTTGCTTCCAGGAGTGGCCGCACCTGCTCCACTGCTTCCGCCAACAGCCGGCCGATGCTGAGCGTTTCGTGTTGTAGCGTCACAAGGCCACGCGTCACACGCGAAACGTCCAGCAAGTCGTCCACCAGCTCCGTCATGTGGGCCACCTGGCGCGCGATGACGTCACTGGTTTTCTTTACCCGATCGCTATCGGCTGCAGTCAGCTTGAGGAGTTCGGACGCAGTGGCGATAGGCGCCAGAGGATTACGCAGTTCATGGGCCAGCATCGCAAGGAAGTCATCCTTGCGGCGATTCGCCGCCTTCAGCTCATTCTCGCTCGCCTGCAATGCCTTATGGGCTTTGACTGCTTCCGTGACATCGCTGCCTTCGACAAAGATGCCGGTGATCTTGCCCCGGTAATCGCGCGTGGGCTGGTAGACGAAGTTGACATAGCGTTCTTCAAGCGGATCGTCTGGCTTACGCTGTAGTCGTACCGCAATCTCGCGCCCAACGTAGGGTTCGCCTGTGCGGTACACCTGATCCAACAACTCGAAGAAACCTTGGCCGGCCACTTCAGGAAGTGCCTCGCGTATTGGTTTCCCAAGTATTTCACGGTGGCCAACTAGCTGAAGATATGCATTGTTGGCAATTTCGAAAACGTGATCCGGTTCGCGCAGTACAGCGATGATTCCTGGCGCCTGCTGAAAGAGCAGCCGCAACCGCTCGACTTCTTCGACACGGTGCCGCTCGGCCAGCACCTGATCCGTGGTTTCCATGACTGCACAGAACATGCCCGCCACCAGCCCATTTTCATCACGTATCGGTGAATAAGAGAAGGTGAACCAGGCTTGCTCCTCGTGTTCTCGTCGGTTCACCAGAAGAGGCAAATTTCGATGATATGTCGCATGTCCTTGAATGGCTTGATCGATGATGGGGCGAATGTCGTTCCAGATCTCGGCCCAGATCTCTTCAAACCGTCCCCCTAGTGCTGCCGGATGTTTAGCTCCAAGGATGTCTGCGTACCTGTCGTTGTAGAGAAACCCTAGCTGTGGGCCCCAAGCGACAAACATCGGGAATTCTGAACTGAGCATCACGCTGACGATCGAGCGCAACGATTGCGGCCAGGAGTTCGGCGCGCCGAGAGGGGAATGGGACCAGTCGTGAACGCGCATTAGTGCGCCGGTCTGCCCGCCGCCTACTAAGAACGCAAACTCTTTCTCTTCTGGAACACCCATGCATTTGCCGCCTGTCGACAAGCGGTATTGGTTGGCGAAAAGAGCAGTATATCGGACAAAGTATTCCGAGCTGGATAGCGATGCCTGGAACTCCATGGGTGATTGGAGGCCCGAAGTATCGAGATGAATGCGCTACTCGCCATTCAAACGACGTCAGTTTGCGATTCGGCTTTACGACACCGATTTCTGCTCTACGCCGCGAAGCACGACCGGCCGCTCCTGGCCGATCGCGGATGCAATCTAACGCAGGCTCACTGTCACCGCAGCCCGGATGCAGTGCAGGAGTGCCGCCCGCTCTTCCGGATAGCGCGCAGGGTCGTCTGCCTGCAGTCCCAGGTACGCGTCTTTGGCAGCAGCGCCAATGTGTCGGCAGTCGGCAGGCAAGCGGTCAAGTGCCCAGTTTGCAGCGGCGTCCTTGGACGCAATGTCTCCTGTCACCGCCGTGTACCAGATGCGTACGAGGGCAAGAACGATGTTTCTCTCATCGCCTTCCCAGTCTGACGCCGTCTGCCAGAGGGTCAAGGTATCGAGAAGCGATCGCTGGACATCGGCAGCCGGAATCGCATCGAAGAACTCGTGGGCGGCAGGGCCCTGGTTGCGTCAGCCAGCGGCGCATTCACCGTTACCAGCAGGTCGATATCGCTCGATGGCTTCAAGCCCCCATCCACCGTGGAACCAAACAGATAAATCGACTGGATCGCGTCGCCAAAATGGTGTTTCAGAGAGAGACGTGTTCTGGATACCTGGCGTGCAATCGATTCGGGAAGGCCGTTCGTCATGGCTGATTGCATCGTCTCCTTCCAACTGAGAAATCCGTTCGAGGCCGATGCCAAGGCCATCGCACATGGCGCTGTCTACGGCAGGCCGCCGACTCGGCCCCGGTCGTCAAGGTTTGACGCCAACGTTACTTCCTTGCCAGCTCGACGTGGAGGTTGGCCGCAAGGCATTCGGCCGCCGGCGGCGTGCAGGAGCATGGGCCGCATGCGGACACATTCAAGCTTTGGCTCGAAGCAATGGCGGCGGTCCTGGCGCAGCTTCCGGGCAACTACGGAAGGCGGAGGCGCGTGAGAATTTCCGTCAGCAGCATTACACCGAGCACCAGTACGAGCGACAACCACCAGTAGCGTTGCGTGCGCCGGCGGGCAGGGGCTTCAGGGCCGGTAAGAAATCGGCATGCGATCACCAGGAAAGAGGTCAGCAAGCACAGCAGCAAGGCGATGAGCAGGTAGACCATCGACAGGCCCCTGACGGCGCCCTGGTACACCGACTCCTGGGTCATGTCCGTCTGCAGGAACAACACGACGTAGCCCACGGAAAGCAAGACCAGCAGCGCGGTCAGCAAGGCCGCGAGGAATGGAATCCAAGCGCGGTCCGGAGGAAAGTTCGCCTCGAAACGTTCGACTGGCCTGCTCACCGGTTGCTCCTCGCACGGCCGGCGGTCGGCCCCCCGCTGACGCTGCATCGCCGGCAACGGTTCCATCGCGGTTTGCGCATCGCTGACTCCTCCGATCCTTGATTCCGCAGGCGTCGCCTGCGGCGGCGCGTGTTCTCCACGCGCCGTCAACTAAGCTTAGTACGAAATCGGCAATACGGTATTTGAGCAGCAATGGCAACGATCGTGCATGCGCCGCGACGAGAACTTGACGGACGCCATCCACCCTGCTGCCGGTGGATGCCGCACTCAGCGCAGCTTCTTCAATGCCTCCGGCTTGTGGGCTGCCTGTGCTCCGGTCTTGTCGCTTTCCACCAGATATTGCGGATCATCCGGAGACGCGCTGACATGATGGCCCTTGATGTCGGCAGGTGAAGTCAATTTCTCCTTCACGGTTCCCCGAACCGCTCCCTGCGAGGCATGCCATTCGACCTTGTCGCCTTTCTTGAATGAATTTGCCATTTCCGCTCCTGTGCCAATAGGGATTGAAAGCGCGCTTAGAGGCAAGGATTGTGCCGCCTTGGCCTTGCAAGGTCTGGTCCGGTCCTCCTGCCGGCGAACCCCGGAAGTCCCGACGAGACGCTGCAGAAGGAGCCAAGGGGCGCGCAACGCCGATGCCGATCTTCAACGAAGCCGGCTTCATCTGTCCCGTCGTCGCACTGCCCTCTCTTACTGGATCCACGGAGGAAGGTGGGCGCGTGCGTAGCAGCAATCCGTCAAGCGGTCGCATGCGCAGGGAGGAGTGCGTTGCAAATTTCCGTCAAGTGCCGGTGGTCGGTCCCGCAACCGCCGCCAACGACCCGCAGCGAAGGCAGCCGTGCGCACATCTGCTTGTACTGCTGGCCGAGTTCTTCCGGATTGCCATCGTCGAGGTCGGGCGCCTCGTCGAGCTCCGCGTGGCTCCGGCGGGACGCGTTGGCGCGCAGACCGCGCACGCGCTGCAGCCATTTCCCGTCGCCACGCACCACCTCCTCGAAGTGACTGGGATGCGTACAATTGATCATGTAGTACGACGCGTAGGCGCCGGTCTCGTCATCCGTGCGTGCAATCGCATCCTGCAGGGTATCGCCGCACGGCAGCCGGCCGTCCGTCTCCAGCGTGAAGGAAATGGCCACCGGCATGCCGGCTGCTGACGCCGCGCCGACGATGCCTGTGGCTTCCTCCGGATAGGTCATGGTGAAGGCCGCAACCATATCGGCACTGGTGCCGGCAAACACTTCAATCTGGCGTGCATGGTAGTCGCGTGACTGCCGTGCCGTCATCCTGCCCTCGGTGCGATAGCCGTCGCCGCGCGGGCCGAGGTTGCCGCTGATGACGATCGGCGTGGACGCGGTTTCGCATTCCGCCCGTACCCGTTCGAGCAGCGCGATCGCACGGCGGTTGGCCTCGGCAAGCGCGGCGGCGTCATAGCCCAGGCGCGCGCCCCAGTCCGGATTGGCGCGCCAGGTCGCCGCCTCCAGTACCACACCGCACTCGTGCTGGCGGGCGATCTCCGCGTAGCGCCGGAAATAGCTTTCCAGCGCGCGCGTGCCGGCCGCATTCTTGAGCAGGTCGAATGAGGCGAAATGCGGAAGATCGATTCCTTCATGGAAGATCAGTGTTGTTTCCAGTCCGCCGTCCGTCATGAAATAGCGGTCGTCGAGTTGTGGCAAGTGGTGTCGGTATTTGCTCATCGTCATTCTCCTGTTGGCGGCCGCGCAGCGCGCGGTCGCGGGGTGGGTCACGGGCGCCGGCGCGCGGCCGCAGGCCGACTGCGCGGCAGTACAATGCAGACGCGCGCCCCGCATGCCCCGGCAACGCTGCTGCACACGCTGCCGGGTTGTCCTGCGGGTGCGAGACGTGACATTAACCGCGATGCGGTCCCGCTACTAAAGCCTTTTCGGCTACGAACCCGACAAAACGGCCATGGAAGACTTGCAGCCCCCGCGTATCGCCATCATCGCCATGCCCGAGAGCACCGCCTCCGTGGTCTACGGGATGTATGACATGTTCATGTCGGCCGGCCGTGACTGGAACCTGATCGTCGAGGGCAGGCCCGGCCCGTCGATGTTCGTTCCGCAGGTGGTGTCTGCGCATGGCAAGGACCTCACGGCCGGAAACGGCGTGCGCATCGTCCCCGACGAAACGCTCGATGCTTGCAGGGACGCCGATGTGATCTGCGTGCCCGAACTGCTGGTGCCGCCGGGCGAGCCGCTTGCAGGCCGATTCACCGCTGAAATCGCCGCGCTCAGGGAGGGCTATGCGTCCGGAAAGCTGGTAGCGACGGCGTGCTCGGGCGCATTGCTGCTGGCCGAGGCGGGACTGCTTGACGGGTGCGAGGCGACGACCCACTGGGCGTACTGCGACGCCATGCGCAGCCGTTATCCGCTGGTCAAGGTCTGCACGCAGCGCGCACTGGTTGCCTCGGGCGAGGGACAACGCCTGGTCATGGCCGGGGGAGGCACATCATGGCTCGACCTGGCCTTGTACCTGATCGCCCGCCTGGCCGACATCGACACCGCCATGCGCACTGCACGACTCAACCTGGTGGACTGGCACGAGATCGGACAGCAGCCTTTTGCCCGGCTCGCCCGTACCCGCCAGGTCGAGGACCCGGTGGTGGCGGATGCCCAGACCTGGATTGCCAGCCACTACGCCTCGCCGTCACCGGTGACTGCCATGTCGGCGAGGAGCGGTCTGGCAGAGCGCTCGTTCAAGCGCCGCTTCCAGCTCGCGACGGGCATGTCGCCGCTGGAGTATGTCCACACCCTGCGGCTCGAAGAGTCCAAGCAGATGCTGGAATCCGGTCAGGCCCCGATCGAGGCGATCGCCAACGAAGTCGGCTATGAGGACGCGGGGTTCTTCAGCAGGCTTTTCCGGCGCAACGTCGGCCTCACGCCCGCGCAGTACCGGAAGCGGTTTGGCACGATGCGCAAGGCGATATCCCTGGCCGGAGCAGCCGCGACGGCCGCGGCGTCGTGATGGCTTCCACGTGCTCGCCGTCTTCGGCAGGCCGGCGTCACTACACTAGGACGACTGGCGCCGGACGCCCCTGAGTCCAACTCCCCGCTGCATTGTCGCTCGAGAGGACGTGCCAACAGGTTCGAAAAAGTCGGCGGCCGGCGCTTGCGCTGCCTGCTGTCAAAGCGCTTCCTGCACCAACGAAGTCGCGGCTTTCGGGCCAGTGAGGTGTTCGAAGCAGTTGCGTACAGCGCAACCGTAGTTTCGGCGATCAATGGGCCTCGCGAATACTGCAGGCGTACTAAACCGCGTATCTATTGCGCTTGGCGCCACTACTGGCTATTATTTCCCTGTGCCCTGTTCCCCGCCAGAAGTTGCGTACAACGCAACCGCTGGCGGCGAACAGTCCGTGGCGCGTGAGGCCGGACGACATGTGTCGCAGTGGAGCGCGCGCTTCCATCGACGCACCGTCCGCAAGAAAAAAGGCAGAGCGTCGCCGGTATCGGCTTGCGACACAAGCGCCTCGCCTGGCCCGGCCAGAAGTCCAGCCCGACAAGCGAATCTTGTCGTCGAGAGAGAATCATCAAGGAGATCGGAGTCATGACTTTCAACCCCACCAAGCGCTTCAAGCGGGCCGCCGCCATCGCGCTGCTCAGCCTGCCCGTACTTGCCCTGGCGGACGCCTACCCGTCCAAGCCGGTCAAGGTCATCATTCCGTTTCCTCCAGGCGGTCCGACCGACGTGCTCGGGCGTATCGTCGCCCAGGGGCTTGCCGCCAAACTGGGGCAGCCCTTCGTGGTGGAGAACAAGCCGGGCGCCAGCGGCATGATTGGCGCCACGCAGGTCGCGAAGTCGCCGGCGGACGGCTACACCCTGCTGGTCAATGCGTCGCTGCATGTGATCAATCCCAGCCTGTATCCGAAGATGCAGCACGACCCGATCAAGGACTTCGCCCCGGTTTCCCAGATCGCCGACGTGCCGATGGTCCTCGTCGTCAACAAGGCCAATCCGGCCAGGAACCTCAAGGACGTGATCGCCCAGGCAAAGGCCAACTCCTTGTCGTTTGCCTCTTCCGGCAACGGCACCGCGCCGCATCTCGCCGGCGAGGCGTTCAACGTGGCCGCGGGCCTGAAACTGATGCACGTGCCCTACAAGGGCAGCGCCCCCGCGCTGAGCGATGTGATGGGCGGCCATGTGGCGATGATGTTCGACCCCCTCGCGTCGAGCACGCCGTTCATCCAGAGCGGCATGCTGCGTCCGATCGCGGTGACCACGGCAAAGCGGGTGCCGACCCTGCCCGATGTGCCGACCATGGCGGAAGCCGGCGTGCCGGGCTATGAAATCAGTACCTGGTATGGCGTATGGGCGCCGGCAAACACGCCGAAGGATATCGTCGCCAAGCTGTCGGGCGAAATTGCGAAACTCGTCAGGGAGCCGGAGACCGCGAAGCGCATTGCCGAACTCGGTTCGATACCGGTTGGCAGCTCCCCCGCCGAGTTCGAGGCGTACAACCGCAGCGAGCAGGTCAAGTTCGACAAGATCGTCAAGCAGTCCGGCGCGAAACTCGACTGAGGCCAAGGGCGGCGCGCAGCCGCCCTGCTTTCCGCATCGTACCGCCCGGCGCCGGCACCCCTGTCCGCCCGCTCCCGGCAGCACCAAGCTGCCGCGCGGGCACGGCACCGCCGCTGCCGGCACCACACCTTCCCGCAACATGCCGTGCCGCCCGCGCCGCACGCCCGGAGCCATTCAATGACCCAAGACCACGCGATCGAGACCGTCACCCGATCAGAGATCTGCAGCCTGCCGGCAGTGCGGCGCATCGCCGCCATGCTCGACCTCGATCCCGAGGCGGTGGTCGAGGGCGATCCGCTGCCGCGCGGCTGGCAGTTCATCCTGCTGGGCGCCGATACCCGCAGGTCCCTATTGCGCGGCGACGGTTTCCCGGGCC
Organism: Noviherbaspirillum sp.; assembly: GCF_036563305.1. Taxonomy (GTDB): domain Bacteria; phylum Pseudomonadota; class Gammaproteobacteria; order Burkholderiales; family Burkholderiaceae_D; genus Noviherbaspirillum. The sequence continues at coordinate 427,821 of NZ_DATCMQ010000014.1, forward strand.
TGGGGGTGCGGATGCCGGATCTCGGGCTGCCACGCCTGCTGCTCGGTGGTCGTACCGTCGACTATCGCCACGACATCCCGGTTGGCAGCGCGGTCAGGCGGGTCAGCACGCTGAGAAACCTCGCGCGCAAGGATACGCCTTCGGGGGAAATGGCCGTGGCCACGGTGGTGCACGAATTGCACGTACCGAACATCCCGGCCGTCGCGCTGATCGAGACGCAGACCTACCTCCTGCTGGCATCGTCGAAGGCGGCGGCCAGTACCGAAAGCACCGCGCCTGCGATCGCGGCGGAGAAGTCGAAGGTCGTCGTTCCCGACGACACGCTGCTGTTCCAGTACTCGGCGCTCGGCTTCAACTCGCACAAGATCCACATCGACCGCGCCTATGCCCGCGAGGTGGAAGGATTCCCCGACCTGGTCGTCAACGGCGGTCTGGTGACATTGTTGCTGACCGAGTTCCTGCGCACGGATCTCGGGCTGTCGCCGGCCGGCTTCAGGACCAGGCATCTTGCCCCGCTGTTCTGCGGGAGGCCGATCACGCTTGCCGCCGACCGCCAGGGCGACGGCTGGCGGCTCAGGGCCTATAACGACATGGGCATCATTGCCGTTGAAATGGAGTTGACTACAGAATGAGTTTTGAACCATTGAAGGGACTGCGTGTACTGGACCTGACCAGCGTCGTGGTCGGCCCGGTATGCACCTGGCGCCTTGGGCAGTACGGCGCTGAAATCATCAAGCTGGAGAGCCCGGAAGGCGACCTGATGCGCGGGCTGGGCGGGCTTTCGCCGACCGGCGAGCATTCGGGCGCCTACCTGCATTTCAATCGGGGCAAGCGCAACATCTGCATCGACCTCAAGAAGCCGAGCGCCCGCGCGCTGATGGCGAAGCTCGTCGCGTCCGCCGACGTGATCGTGGCCAACATGCGGCCGCGCGCGCTCGAGCGGCTGGGACTCGATCCGGCAACGGTGCGTGCGCAGCACCCCGAAAAGGTCTACTGCCTGATCACCGGTTTCGGCACCGATGGCCCTTATGCCGGCGATCCTACCTACGACAGCGTGGTGCAGGGGGCAACCGGCATGGCCGGCCTCGCGCTCGAACGCGACGGCGCCCCGGCCTACGTGCCGATGCTGATCTGCGACCATGTGGTCGGCGAAATCGCGGCCGGGTCGATACTGGCTGCCGTCCTGCAGGCGAAGACGACCGGCAAGGGAAGCAATATCGAGATCCCGATGTTCGAGACGATGGCGGCGTTCGTGATGCAGGAGCATCTGGCGCAGCACAGTTTCGACCCGCCGGTCGGCCCGCCGGGCGACCAGCGGCTGCTCAGTCCGCACAACCGGCCGGTGCGGACCGCGGACGGCTGGATCTCGTTCACGATCAACACCGACGTGCAGGTCCGGTCCTTCCTGCAGGCGACCGGCCGCCACGGCCTGCTCGACGACCCGCGTTTTGCGACCGTCGCTTCGCGTGCCAAGTACGTGAAGGAATGGTTCGAAGTCCGCGGCGCGCCGCTGACCGACCGGACCACCAGCGAATGGCTCGCGATCTTCCGCGAAGCCGACATCGCCGCCAAGCCCTGCCATACCCTCGCGTCGTTGCGGCGCGATCCGCACCTGGAAGCAGTCGACCTGGTGCGCTTCGAGCAGCATCCCACCGAGGGCAGGACCGCCGCCATCCGGTCCACCATTCGTTTCGACGACGCCTATCCGTCGCTGCGCGCGCCGTCGCAGCCGAAGGGATGGGAGACCTGCGACGTGCTTGAAGAGATCGGCTGCTCGGGCGCGGAGATCGACGCGCTGCTGGCGGAAGGTGCGGCGCTGCAGGCGGCGCGGCAGTAAGCGCGATTCTTCGTCCCATCCGTGAACCGACGTGCCGGCCGCGCATGCTGCCCGGGCCGGCGCGATCCGCTACAGGAGCAATATGCCACTACCCGTTCTTGAAGGCCGGCTCAGGCTGCCGGTCGTGTGTTCCCCGATGTTCATCGTCTCCAGCCTGGAACTGGTCATTGCCCAATGCAAGGCTGGCGTGGTCGGATCGTTCCCCGCGCTGAATGCGCGGCCGGAACAAGCGCTGGACGACTGGCTTGGGCGTCTCAGGGAAGAACTTGCGTTACACGACAGGGAGCATCCGCACCAGCCTTCCGCGCCCTTTGCCGTCAACCTGATCGTGCACCGTTCCAACCTGCGCCTGGAACATGACCTTGCCGCCTGCGTCAGGCACAAGGTGCCGATCGTCATCACCTCGCTCGGCGCGCGGGAAGACGTCGTCGAAGCCGTGCATGCCTATGGCGGCGTCGTGCTGCATGACGTGATCAACAACAGGTTCGCGCGCAAGGCCATCGAGAAAGGTGCGGACGGGCTCATCGCAGTCGCTGCCGGCGCCGGCGGGCACACCGGGGCGCAATCGCCGTTTGCGCTGATCCAGGAGATCCGCGAATGGTTCGACGGGCCGCTCCTGCTCTCCGGCGCCATCGCGCATGGCAACGGCATCCTCGCCGCGCTGGCGGCGGGAGCGGACCTGGCCTACATCGGCTCGGCCTTCATCGCGACGGAGGAAGCCAATGCCGATCCGGCGTACAAGCAGATGGTGGTGGAAGCGGACGCCTCGCAGATCGTGCTGACCAACTTCATCACCGGCGTGCACGGCAACTACCTGCGCGGCAGCCTCGTGAACGGCGGCCTCGACCCGGACAACCTGCCATCGGCCGATCCCTCCAAGATGGATTTCAGCGCCGGCAGTTCGCGGCCGAAGGCATGGAAGGATATCTGGGGTGCCGGACAGGGCGTGGGCGCGGTCAAGAAGGTGACGCCAGCCGCCGAAGTCGTCGCCCGACTTGCACGCGAGTACAAGGCAGCGCGGGAGCGCATGGGGTGCGCGGGGCCGGATTCGGCGCCCGCCGGCGGTGACAGGTAGCGGCAGGTAGCGGCAGCGCGCTTTCCCTGTTGCCGCGTGCCGGGGGCAAGCGGCTGGGCGAATTCAGCCGCCCGGCCGGTTCTCCGCGAGGCTGGCTTCGATGATGCTCACTTCGCGCTTGAGCGCCGCCGCCAGTTCCTTCTCCCTTGTCGTGATCCGTTCCGAGAGCGCGGTGACGGACAGTGCCGCGACCGGGCGGCCGCCGTCCCGGATCACGACGGCGGCACCGCCGATGTTATGCACCACGGCGTTGATCAGGGTCGCATAGCCGTCGCGCTGCGCCGCCTCGATGCGCTCACCGAGGGCCTGCCGGCTGAGCGCGGGAAAGTTGGCCAGCCGGGGCGGGATCTGCGCAAGCGCCGCCTCGCGTTCCGCGTCGCTCATCGCCGCCAGCAGCGCGACGCCGCCGGCGCCCACGCCCAGCGTGCGCCTGCTTCCCTGGCGCTGGTAATTGGCCTGTATCGGATAGCTGCCCACCTGCACGTCCACGCACACCGTCTCGATACCGCTCAGCACGGACAGCAGCGCCGTGTCCTCGAACTTCTCCGCAAGCCGGACGAGGCTCGCGTGAGCGACGCCGCGCCAGTCGAAGCGCTCCTGCGCCATGCTCCCGATGCGGGCCATTTCCGGCCCGAGGAAATAGCGTTTGCTGACGGGATCGCGCTTGACCATGTCCTCGCGGGCGAGCGCATCGAGCACGCGCATCGCGGTCGACTTCTCCATCCCGCAGTATTCGGCAATGTCGGTGAGGCGGGAATGCCTGGGATCGGTCATCGCCTTCAGTATGCGGCAGGCCTTTTCGATCGATCCCAGCGGGGCGATCGCGCCCCGCTCCGCTGCCCTGTCCTTATCCCCTTTACCCATTTTCTTGCTTCCGGTTTGTTTCTTGTACAGTGAAGTGCACTGAAGCGGACGGGCGCCTGCGACCGCGGGCGACAGGCGCTGCCCGGCGCGGTCTCGGCCGGGCGCGAGGGAAGCATCTTAACCGAACCGACCTTGTTCCGGTCCGCCTTCCGCCACCGGGTCAGGGTCGTGATTTTTTCCGCAGCCAGGTGCGTGGCAGGTGGGGCGGGGGCGAAGAGCGCAGGCACCGGGGCGGCCCGGGCTTCAGGCGATCCGGTCGCCGCCGCGCAGGTAATGCTCGATCACCGGCGAGACACGCGCCACAAGCGTCTCGTGGTCCATGGCCGCCAGGGGCGGCAGGCGGAGGATGTAGCGCGTCAGCGCCAGCCCCAGCATCTGCGAGGCAACCAGTCCGGCCCGCTCCGCGGCCTCACGTCCCTCTTGCCCGGAGAGGGCCTGGACCAGCGGCTTCACCTGCCCGGAGAAAACCGCCAGCAGCTCCGCCACGGCGCTGTCGTTGGTACTCGCTACACGCAGCAGCGCCATCAGGGTGTCGTCCTCTTCCCACCGGACCAGGAAATGCCGCACCAGCGCCCGCGATGCTTCCCGCAGCGGGAGCCCGGCCAGGTCCGGCAAGCGCAGGTCGAAGCGGGCGGCGGCGGCGAACAACAATTCCTTGCTGCCGAAGTAGCGGATCACGAGCGCCGGGTCGACGCCGGCATCTCCGGCGATCGCGCGGATGGTCGCCCTGGCGTAGCCGTCCGCGGCAAAACGCTGGCGTGCCGCGCGCAGGATGGTATGCCGTGTCGCATCGGCGTCGCGCCGCGGCGGTTCTGTTTTCCTGGTCATGCCGGCATTGTACGTCAACAAGCGTTGACTTTCTCGTTCGGCGTGCTACAGTCTACGTCAACAATCGTTGACTTAGGAGTGGACATGTCTTCGCTGCATGAAGTGGTCGTGGTTGGCGCCGGGCCGACCGGGCTGTCCCTCGGGGTTGCGCTCGCTAGCCGCGGACACGGCGTCGTGCTTGTCGATGCGCAGGGCGAGGGACGGAACACCTCGCGCGCCGCGGTCGTGCACGCGCGCACCCTGGAAGTGCTGCAGCCCTACGGCGTTGCCGACCGATTGGTCGAAGAAGGCGTGCAGTCGTCGCGCTTTACTGTCCGCGACCGCGACCGGGTGCTGCTCGCGATCGACTTCGACGCGTTGCCGTCGCCATACCGGTACGCGCTGATGGTGTCGCAGGCGCGGACCGAGCAGATCCTGCTGGAGCGCTTACTGGCGCTGGGCGGGAAGGTGCTCCGGCCCCGGCGCCTGGCGGCGCTTTGCCAGGACGCGCACGGCGTGGCGGCGAGCCTGGACGACGGCGCCACGCTCCGCGGGCATTACCTGGTCGGGGCGGACGGCATGCACAGCACCGTGCGGGAGGCGGCGGGCATTGCGTTCGACGGCGGACAATACGCGGAATCCTTTCTGCTGGCGGACGTGCAGATGACGTGCAGCCTTCCCCCCGACGAAGTGGTGCTCTACTTTTCGCCGGCTGGCCTGGTCGTCGTCGCGCCTCTGCCGGGCGGGCTGCACCGCATCGTGGCGACGATGGAAAACGCGCCGGAGACGCCGGGCGTCGATGACCTGCAGCGCTTGCTCGATGCGCGGGGGCCGGCAAGGGATCGCGCGGTGATCCGGAATGTGACCTGGGGCTCGCGCTTCCGCGTGCATCATCGGCTGGCCAGGCGGTACCGCGCCGGCAGGATCCTGCTGGCCGGAGACGCCGCGCATGTGCACAGTCCGGCCGGCGGCCAGGGCATGAACACCGGCATCCAGGATGCCGTGCTGCTCGGCGAACTGCTCGGGCGGGTGCTGGACGGCGCCGACGCTTCCCTACTGGACAATTACGAGTGCCAGCGCCGCGCGGCGGCGCGCCACGTGCTGCAGCTGGCAGGACGGCTCACCCGTTTTGCCGTCATGCAGGCGGCGTGGCGGCCGTGGCGCAATGCGGGCCTGTCCGTGCTCGCATCGCTGCCCGCATTCCGCCGCAGGCTGGCCCTGCAGCTGGCCGGACTCGACAGCCGCAGGTAGACGGGCCTGCTGCCGCTTGCGTCAGCCGACCCCGACAAACCGATGTGTCGGCTCGCGTGGCGGGGTGCATCCGGCCGCCCCGCCCTGCGGGGCACGCCGCGCAGGCTACTTTTGTGCTGCGTCGCGTCCCCGGCCAGCGTCGCTGCTGCCGCTGCGCTTGCGTACGGCGGCTGCGCGCTCGCTGCCGGATGCCGCCCCGCTGTCCGCACGTCCGACCCCGGAGGCGGCGTTATTGCCGGCAGATCCCGCGCCGCTTCCACCCGATGCGGCGCCCGCCTCTCCGCCCTGGTTTCCCGTGTCCGCGGCCGGCCCCTTCGAGCCGCCCGGCGTCATCTTGCTGTTCTGCGGACTCTGGCCATAGACGGGACGGGAACTGCCCTTCTGGTCAATGTCGGAAGAGCCGCTGATCTGGGCCATTGCAGGCAAGGCCGGCATGCCTGCCAGCGACATCAGCAGCGCGGTGACGAGGAATTTTTGCATGGTCGTATCCTTTCGCAGTGTGCCCCGGGGACAGGTCGACGGTGTCCGGCATGCCGGGGATGCGTTCAGCCGACGCGGGGAATCGTAATAGGCTTGACCGCCAAGGATTGCACCGGTTCACCGGCGTCGCCGTCCAAAACCGGATGCGAAGCATGGGAACCCGTGTCCGCCGGCACTTCTTGCGTGGGTATCGCTGCCATTGGCGCTGTGCCTGAACGCGTGAACCGCCTCGCGGGCCTATAGCTGTTGCCGTCGTTCGGCGACAGCCTCGCACAGCGCATCCACGAATGCCCGGGTGCGGGACGGCATCAGCTTCCTTCCCGGGAACACCATCCATGCCGGGACGGGCGGCATCGCCCACTTCGGCAGCACGCGCCGCAATTCTCCCCTGGCGACGTGCGGCGCAGCCATGTAGTCGTCGACCGCGGCGATGCCGGCGCCGCCGAGCGCCATGCGCAGGAGCAGCTCGGGCGAGTTCACCTGGACATTGCCCGGCGGGGTCCCGCTCCATGTCTCCTTGTCACGCGTGAGACGCCATATCCCTCGGCTTCCATCGCGCGTGGCGAGGTGCAGCGCATGGTGCTGTTGCAGCGCCTCCGGCGTCCGCGGTTCCCCGTGCTTGCGCAGATAGGCGGGAGCGGCATACAGGCCGCCGCGCAGCAGCGCCAGCTGGCGTGCCGAGAGTGTCGCATCGTCGGGAAGCGCACCCATGCGTATCGCCATGTCGAAGTCCTCGCCGATGATGTCGACGATGCGCGGCGAGACGTCGAGGCTCAGCGTCACCAGCGGATGGTCCGCTGCGAACCTGGCCAGCATCTCCGGCAGCACGAGGTTCGCGAAATCGGCGGGCATCGAGACGCGCAGCCGGCCGCTCGGCGTCGCCTGCCGGTTCTGCACCAGCAGCCGGGCGTCCGCGACCTCGGCGACGACCTGGCGGCCGTGCGCAAGCATCTGGCGGCCGAGGTCCGTCAGCGTGAGCTTGCGCGTGGTGCGCACCAGCAGCCGCTCCCCGAGCCGCGCCTCGAACTCCGCCAGCCGCCGCGAGACCGTGGACTTGGGCAGGCCGAGCCGCTCGGCGGCCGCGGTGAGGCTGCCTTCTTCCGCGACCCAGCCGAACAGCCACAGGTCGAATGCATCGAGTTTGTCTGATTGTTCCATGGATGGAACGATATTATCCGAAATTGCGCTTTTTCTCCGCCCTGCAAGCGAATAGCATGCGCCAGGGATGTCGATGCCACTCGCCGCCGCGCCGCGCCGTGGCACCGCGCCCGCCCTCGACCCCGCCCGGCAGCAAGCACCGCGCTCCTGCCTTGACAAACCGGAGAGAAACCATGTCCCGAGCCCTCAGTTTCCTGTCGCCGCACCGCCTCGCATGGCGGGAGGTGCCCGCACCCCGGATCCTTCATCCGGAAGACGCGATCGTGCGTCCTGTCGCCTCGACGACCTGCGACCTCGACCGGCTGATCATCGAGGGCAAGACGCCCTACAACGGCCCGTTCGACATTGGCCATGAATGCGTCGCGGAAGTGATCGCATTGGGCGAAGGCGCGACCGGCTTCTACCCGGGGCAACTGGTCATCGTCAGCTGGCACATCTCGTGCGGCCATTGCCATCGCTGCAGGAACGGGCTGAACAACACCTGCGCGTCGCATCCGCACGGCGCGATGCATGGCATGTCGGTCGGCGGCGAATGGGGAGGCTTCTTCTCGGACCTGGTGCGGGTGCCGTATGCGCGCACAGCCCTGCTGGCGCTGCCGCCGGGGCTGGATCCGGCTCATGCCGCCAGCATGAGCGACAACATACCGTTCGGGCATGAACTCACGGTGCCGCACCTTCAGAGGAATCCCGGCGCGGACGTGCTGGTGATGGGCGGCGTCGGCTCCGTCGCCTTGTTTGCGGCCGCCTACGCCGTTGCCGCCGGGGCAGGCAAGGTGGACTACGTCGACACCGACCGGAGGCGCCTCGAGATTGCGGAACGGCTGGGCGCCAATCCGGTGGAGAGCGCGCCGAGACGCAGGTTCGGCAGCTACCCGATCACGGTCGACGCGAGCGGCAGTGCCGAGAGCCTGGCCAGCGCGATACGCTCGACCGAACCGGAAGGCATGTGTTCGAGCGTCGGGGTCCAATTCGGCGACATCCCCTTCCCCATGCAGGAGATGTATGCAAAGGGGATCCACTTCTACACGGGACGCGGCAAGGGGCGTCCGAATTTCGAGGCGGCGCTCGATTTCGTCACCGCGCGTCGCGTGCGGCCGGAACTCGTCATCTCGGAAATCCAGCCGTTCGACATGGCGGACGAAGTGCTTGCCGCGCCTTCGATGAAGCCGGTGCTGGTGCGGCGTACCTCGTTGTCGGATACCTTCCTCTGCGACTCCGGGAGCGAAACAGCATGAAAGCGATTGCACTGACCCATTACCCTGACTGGGAAGATCCCGCGGGCCTGTTCGAAACCGACCTGCCGATGCCGGTCCCGCGCGAACGCGACGTCCTGGTGGCGGTGCAGGCGGTGTCCGTCAACCCGGTGGACAACCGCGCCCGCGCGCCAAAGGAGGCGGTGGAAGCGGCGCCACGGGTGCTGGGCTGGGACGCCGCCGGCATCGTTGTTGCGGCAGGCGCCGGCGTGACCCGGTTCAGGCCTGGCGACAGGGTGTACTACGCGGGCGAATACACGCGCGCCGGGTCCTATGCCGAATACCAGCTCGTCCATGAAGACCTGGTGGGAAGCATGCCGATGGTGTCGTTCGCCGCCGCCGCCGCCATGCCGCTCACCGTGCTCACCGCCTGGGAAGCGATCTTCGACCGCCTGCGCGTGCCGCGCGCCGGCGCGGGCGAGCGGAAGAAATCGATGTTGATCGTGGGCGCGGGCGGCGGCGTCGGATCGATCGCGACACAGATTGCCGCACGCGTTGCGGGACTGACCGTCATCGGCACCGCATCGAACGAACGCAGCCGGCAATGGTGCCTGGAGATGGGCGCGAGCGCCGTCGTCGACCATGGCAAGCCGCTGGTCCCGCAAGTGCGCGTGGCGCTCGGCCGGGACGAGGTCGACTACATCCTGCTCGCCGCGAGTGCGGACCTGTACTTCGGCGACGCGGCGGAGCTGGTGGCGCCGCAAGGCGCGATCTGCACGCTGGTGGAGGCGAAGCGGCCGATCGATTTCGGTTTGCTCTGGGACAAGAGCGTCACCCTGACGTGGGAGATGGTGTTCACCCGCGCATTGTTCCGGACCGAGGACATGCACAGGCAAGGCCAGATACTGTCGGAAGTGGCCGGCCTGATCGACGCCGGCGTGCTTGAGACGACGGAGACCGAGGTTCTCAGGCCGATTTGCCCGGCACAAGTCCTGGCGGCGCTCAACCGCCTCCGCAAGGGATCGGTTTGCGGCAAAATCGTGCTGGAACAGTTCGACAACCAGGAGCAGCGAGGACGGGAAGCGGAAGCGTCCGTTTCCACCGGCGCAGGAGGGGAAAAGCATGAATGACCACCGACATCCGCAGGTCGGGATACAGACGACATCCGAGGACGGCATCGCGGTGCGTCCCCTCGAGGAAGCGGACCTGCCGCATGCCGATCATGTGATGCGGCTGGCGTTCGGCACCTTTCTCGGCCTGCCCGAGCCGACCCAATTCCTGGGCGACGCCGATCTCGTGCATTCGCGCTGGCACGCCAACCCGGGCGGTGCGTTCGCCGCCGAAGCGGACGGCAGGCTGGTCGGCTCGAACTTCGCGACCAACTGGGGCAGTGTCGGGTTTTTCGGGCCGCTCACCACCCATCCTTCGGTCTGGGACCGCCGGGTCGGCACCCGTCTGGTCGAGCCGGCGATGGCCTGCTTCGAGAAGTGGGGCACGACCCACGCCGGGCTTTTCACCTTTCCCAACAGCGCGAAGCATCACGGCCTGTACCAGAAATTCGGATTCTGGCCGCAGTTCCTCACGATGGTCATGGCGAAGCCGGTCGGCGCCGCGGTGCGCAGTCCCGGGTGGACAAGCTGGTCCGAACTGCCGGAGGACCAGCGCGGCACTGCGCTGCAGGCGCTGCAGGCGCTGACGGACCGGATCTATCCGGGCCTGGACGTCACCGTCGAAGTCGAGCTGGTGGCGCGCCGGACCATGGGGGACACGGTGTTCGTTTTCGATGAGGCGGGCCTGGCCGCCGCCGCGGTCTGTCATTGCGGCCCCGGCACCGAAGCCGGCGGCGGCACCTGCTATGTCAAGTTCGGCGCCGCCAGGCCGGGATTGACGGCGGCAAGGCATTTCGACCGCCTGCTGGATGCCTGCGAAGAGCTGGCTGCGGCGAGGGGCCTGACGCGTCTGTCCGCAGGGGTCAACACCGCCCGCCATGCCGCCTACCGGCGCATGCTGGGACGCGGCATGCGGGCGGGCATCCAGGGCGTGGTCATGCAGAGGAACAACCAGGTCGGCTACAACCGTCCCGATGTCTACCTGATCGACGACTGGCGCTGACGGCGGGCGCCCATACCGCTGCTGTCATGCGGTTGCGGGCGTAGCGCGAACGCCGGGTATCGCAACGGCGGTGCGGGATGCGACAGCCCCTGCGAGGCCGGTACCGGACGCTCACCTCGGCGCCAGGCCCGCCATCATCGCCGCGCGCCGGGACGTCGTCGCCCCGGCCAGCACGAAGCCACGGCAACCGCCTTCCGCGCAGAGGTAGGTCCAGACGCCGTCCTCGATGCACGACCATGCGCCCGACTGCCCCGGTTCCGGCGGCACCACGACCAGCGGCAGCGCGGGCGTCTTCACGATCACCGGCATTGCTGCAAGCGCCAGCGGGGACGGGTCCCCGGCGAGCGTGGCGGCGAGTGCCCGGGCTGCCGACATCAGCGGCATGACGTACGGCAGCAGCCGCCCTTCCCCCAGGATCCCGCCGGCCTCCCAGCGGTCGTCGACGTACTCGGCGCAATCGCCGAGCGCGTGCACCCGCGGATGGCTGGTGCGCAGCAGCCGGTCGACCAGGATGCCGCGCCGGCATGCCAGTCCGGCGGACGATGCCAGGCCGAGATCGGGCCGCAATCCGATGGCGCTGAGCACCAGGCCGGCGTCGAGCCGGCTGCCGTCGGACAGGGTGACTTGCAGCGGCGCGTCCGGCGCGGCATGTCCATGCCGGTCGACCGCCGCCACCTTGGTGCCGAAACGCCAGCGCACCCCGGCCGCGCCGAGCGCGTCACGCAACGCTTCGCTTGCCGCCGGCGGCAGCAGGGAGGCGAGCGGGCGCTCCCCGGGTTCCACCACGGTGACTGCGTAGCCTGCCTGCGCCAGGTCATTGGCGAACTCGCAGCCGATCAGGCCCGCGCCCATGATGAGGATGCCGTCCGCACGGTCCGGACCCAGCACCTGCAGCCGGTCGTACAGCTTGCCGAAGTCGCCCAGCGAGTTGACGGAGAGGACCTGGTCCGCGGCGCTGCCGGCCACGCCGCTCGGGATTGCCCGCGCACCGCTGGCCAGCACCAGGTCATCGAAGGGAAGCGATCCGCCGCCCTCCAGGCGCAGCAGGCGGGCGCCGGTGTCGATCCCGCGCGCCCGCACTTGCCGCACCAGGCGCACGTTGAGCTGCTCCGCCATCGCGGCCCCCGGGGTGCCGACCAGCTGCTGCGGGCTGGCGCGCCGGGCGAACGCGTTCGACAGCGAGGGTTTCGCATAGAAGTCCCCGTCGTCCGCGGTGACCATGCTGATGGCGGCATCGGGACTGCGCCGGCGCAGTTCGCGCGCGACGGTCCAGCCGGCGAGGCCCGCCCCGAGGATGAGCGTGGAGGTCATTCAGACCTGCATCATCTCGAAATCGGCCTTGGTCACGCCGCAGTCGGGACAGCACCAGTCGTCACGGACATCTTCCCATCGGGTGCCGGGGGCAATGCCCTCGTCCGGCCATCCTTGCGCCTCGTCATAGACCAGGCCGCAGATGATGCACACCCAGGTCTTGGTTGTCGTCGCTTCCATCATGCATCCCATCCTGTTTCATTCATGCCTGCTCGGCCACCACGCCATTCACCAGCGTGCCGATGCCGCCGACCTCGATCTCCACCACGTCCCCGGGCCGCATGTACACCGGGGGCGTGCGCTTGAAACCCACCCCGCCCGGCGTTCCGGTGACGATCACGTCGCCGGGTTCCAGCATGGTGAAGGTGGAGATATAGCTGATCAGCCGCGGTATCGGAAAGATCAGCTGGTCGGTCTTCGCCTGTTGCATGACCGTGCCGTTCAGGCGTGTCGTCAGTTCCAGCACCTGTCCGTCCGCGATCTCGCCGCGCGTCGCCATCCACGGCCCGAAGCCGCCGGTCGCCGTGAAGTTCTTGCCCGGGGTCCATTGCGACGCATGGTTTTGCCAATCGCGCACGGAACCGTCGTTGTAGGGTGCGTAGCCGCCGATGTGCTCCCAGGCGCGTTCCTCGGGGATGCGGCGGCCGGCGCGGCCGATGATGACGGCGATCTCTCCTTCGTAGTCGAAACTGGCCGACTCGGCGGGTACCACGAGCGGCTGCTTGTGCCCCACCTGCGAAGCCGAGAAGCGCGCAAAGATCGTCGGATGGCCGGTCTTCGGCCGGTTCGCCTCGACCCGGTGCTCTTCATAGTTGAGGCCGACGCAGAAGATCTTTGTCGGTGCGTCGATCACCGGCAGATAGGTCACCTGTTCGATATCGCCCACCACCCGTGCGGCGTCGGCCAGCGAGGCGATCTGGTCCGGCGTGTACAGGCGCAGCGCAGCGGCGAGCGTCGGCGCACGGCCCTCAGAGGCCAGTCCCAGGTCTCGCACGTCGCGACCGGCGACCATGCCCCAGGATGCCCGGCCGTCCAGGCTGAAGCTGAGTAGTTTCATTGTTTCGTTTCCAAGGTTCTTGTGAGCGCGCAGGCGCGCGTGCCTGGCGGCACGGCCTGCGCTGGGATCAATGCGGCGGATGCGGCCGGTCAGGCCGATCGGGTGGTGCGGGTCAGTCGACCTTGACGCCGACCGCCTTCACCAGGGTTCCCATCTTCTGGAATTCGCTGTTGAAGAAGTCGGCGAACTGCGCGGGAGTACCGCCCCGCACGGCCGCGCCCTGCGATGCCAGGGTGCTGCGCAGCTCCTGCTCGCCGAGGGCCGCGTTCGCCGCCCTGTTCACCTGGTCGATGATCTCCTGCGGTGTGCCGGCAGGCGCCAGGATGCCGAACCAGGTGCCCGCATCCATGCCGGCCACCCCTGCTTCATCCATGGTGGGCACGCTGGGGAACAACGGCGAGCGCTCCCTGGACGTAATGGCGATCGGGCGCAGCTTGCCGCTTTCCGCAAGCGGCGCCGCGGTGCTGAAGACATCGAACATGAGGTCGATCTCGCCGCCCACCAGTCCTGCAAGCGCGGGGCTGCTGCCCTTGTACGGCACGTGCATCATTTCGGCCTTGGTCAGCATCTTGAAAGACTCCGCCGCCAGGTGGGCCGCGCTGCCGTTGCCGAAGGAGCCGTAGTTCAGCTTGCCCTGGCGCGCCTTGGCTTCCTTGATCAGGTCGGCCACGCTGTTGACCTTCATCGCCGGATTCACCACGAGCAGCAGCGGCTGCGTGGCGACCAGCATGATCGGCGCGAAGCTCTTCACCGGCTCGTAGCTCAGCTTGGGATAGGTATGCGGCGTGACGGTGAGCGGCCCGGCGGCGCTGAACAGCAGGGTGTAGCCGTCCGGCGTCGACTTGGCCACGGTTTCATGTCCGATCGAGCCGCCGGCCCCGGCGCGGTTGTCCACGATAACCGGCTGGCCGAAGCGCGCGGTCATCGACTTGGCGAGCAGCCGCGCGGTCAGGTCGGTCGAGCCGCCTGCCGCGTACGGCACGACCAGCCGGATCGGCTTGTCCGGATAGCCGGCGGCGGATGCGGTGCCGCACATGCTCGCGGCGGCGAACGCGAGAGAAAGAAACAGACACCGTTTCATCGCTTGTGCTGCGCTTACTGATTTCATTTGTCTCTCTCCATGTCGTTGTCATTCCTGCGCCATCTCCCGGGCGGGCACGGTCACGCGCCCGTCCGGATGGCCGAAACGCTCGAGCATCACCTGCTCGAACGGCACGCCTTCCGACGCGATCCAGCTGCCGGACCGCAAGGTATAGCATTCATGCCTGAACGGCGCCTCCGGCGCGATGCCGTTCATCAGCGCCTTGGCGCCCTCCAGTACCTTGCGGCGGAAGCGGACCACTGCCGCATCCGATGCCGACAAGTGCTCGACCGTGCGGTCGGCGATCCGGCCCTGGCTGTCCTGGATCATCGCATCCTGCTCGGCCACGCCGCGCACGCCGGTGAAGTTGATGTGCTTCTGCATGTGGCGGTCGATCAGGTATTCATTGCTCCGGTTGCGGATCGGGATGAAGTCCTCGTCCACTTCGGCAATGACCCCGTGCCCGCTCTTGAACTTCGCGACCTCGTCTTCGGCCAGCGGACGGTCGGGGTTCCAGGCGTAGGTGTAGATCCAGCAGTTGTGGTCGTCGATCGGGACCCAGGTATAGCCGAAATGGGTCTCGCCCGGCAGCGTCGACGGCGTCGTGCTGTGCGACGGCAAGGCGAACTGCGCGGTCCGCCAGTAGCGCAGCTCGCCATCGGCCCTCCTCGCCCCGCCGACCACGAAGCCGACCTCGTGCTCGCGTATCGAAAACTGCGGCATCGGGTCGTCCCGTATCCAGCGCAGGCGCTTCTCGTCCGCCGGCGCGTCGGGATTGTCGTTGGAGGGGACGCCGGGCGCGGGCATGTGCAGGAAAGAGAAATGCGAGGTGTCTAGCGCGCCTTCCACCGACTGCGCCCAGTTGCACTCCTGCAGCTTCTTCGTCACGAAGCGGTGCGACTCCGGCAGCCTGCCGAACTCCAGCTGCGGCACCTCGGGGATCGCGCTGCCTTCCTCGCGCGGGCCGAGATAGGCCCACACGATGCCGCCGTACTCGCGGGTCGGATAGGCCTTGAGGCGCATGTTGCGGTGATAGGCGGAGCCGGGCGGCACGTTCGGCAGCTCGACCGGCTTGCCCTCCATGTCGAACTTCCAGCCGTGGAAGACGCAGCGTATCGCGCAGTCCTCGTTGCGGCCGAAGTAGAGATTCGCGCCGCGATGCGGGCACTTCGAATCGACCAGCCCGACTTCGCCGCGCGTATTGCGGAAGGCGACCAGCTCCTCGCCCATGATGTTGACCCGGATTGGCGCGCCATCGTTCTCCGGCAACTGGCGCGACAGGGCGACCGGCTGCCAGAAGCGGCGGAAGTACTGGCCCATCGGCGTGTCCGGGCCGGTACGGGTAAGCAGTTCATTGTCTGCGGCGCTTAACATCGATGCTCCTCTGTGTATCGTGATGGTTCGTGCAGTCAGGCGGACGCACGGATGCCGAACGGCCTGCCCCATTCGAGGCAGTCGAGCGTGGCGCCCGACGGCGTGAATTCGCAGCCGACCCAGCGGTCCCAGCCGAGCTGCTCCAGCTGGTCGAACAGGTAGGGGAAATGGATCTCGCCGTTGCCGGGCTCGTTCCTGACCGGGACGTTGCCGATCTGGATATGGCCGAGGTACGGGAAAGCCTCGCGCAGCCGGGCGGTGATGGCGCCTTCCTCGGTCTGCACGTGGTAGGTGTCGAAGCAGAGCTTCACATTGTCGCGCCCGACCGCCTTGATCACGCTGATGCCCTCGTCGAGCCGGTGATACAGGAAGTCAGGGAAGCGGGCGGCACAGCAGGGCTCGAGGATGAGCGTGATGCCTTCCTGCGCGGCGATGCCGGCGGCCCAGGCGATGTTTTCCTTGAACAGGTCCATGCATGCCGCCCGGTCGAGGCTGGCGTCAATGTTGCCCGGCATGACGTGGATCATCGGCCTGCCGACCTGGGCGCTGTACTCCACCGCCGCATGGATGCTGTCCCTGAACGCGCTTTCACGCCCCGGCAGCGCGCCCATCCCGCGCTCCCCGCCGTCCCAGTCGAACGGGGAAAGAATCTGCACCAGAGTCAGGCCATTGTCTTCGAGGAGGCGGGCAATCTGTGCCGCCGGGTATTCATAGGGAAAGGCGACTTCGACGCCCTTGAAGCCGGCGCGCGCGGCGGCCGCGTAGCGGTCCAGCATGGGCAGTTCGGTAAAAAGCCAACGCAGGTTGGGGTCAAACTTCAGCATCTGGTCTCCGTGTTCTGGGGTGACTGATACGCGCCGGGTCGGACAGGCACCGGCGGCGCGTCCCGATGCAAACCAGTGTAGATTGGCCGCTATGCTTAGACAAACTAAGAATTCTTAGCCATTATTGAGGTTTTCTTATCAATATGAATGCTGCACAGAACGTCACCCTGCGCCAGCTGCGCGCCTTCGTCGCCGTCGCCGAAACCGGCGGCTTCGCCCCCGCGGCGCGCATGCTGCACCTGACGCCATCGGCGCTCAGCCTGCTGATCAAGGAAATCGAAACCACGCTGAACGTGCGCATGTTCGACCGCACCACCCGCACCACGGCCCTGTCCCGGGCGGGCGCGGAGTTCTATCCGCTGGCGAGGAAGCTGCTGGACGACCTGGCGCGGGCGGTGGAGAGCACCCAGGACCTGGAGCAGAAGAAACGCGGCACGGTGCGCATTGCCTGCACGCCGCTCTATTCCTCGACGCTGCTGCCGGAGCTGGTCCTCAGCTACCGCAGGAAGTACCCGGCCATCACGGTGTATGTGCTCGATTCGCTCAACCAGGCGGCAATGGCGCGCGTCGCCAGCGGTGAGGCCGACCTGGGCATCGCACCGCAACGGGCGGCGCCGCCGGAGCTGGAGCAGGAACTGCTGTTCCAGGACCGGATGGCCTTCATCTGCAAGCCGGATCACCGGCTGGCGACGCTCAAGCGCGTGAATTGGTCGCAGATCCTGCGGGAGCCGCTGGTGTCGCTGACGCAGGATTTCACCAGCCGGCTGCAGGCGGACCTGTTCAAGCATTCAAGCGAACTGGTGCTCAATCCGGCCCACAGCGTGTCCTTCATCACCACCGCGCTCGGCATGGTGCAGTGGGGGCATGGCGTCACCGTGCAACCCGAGGCGGCACTGCCCTTGCTGCCGCCGTTCGGCCTGGTGTCGCGGCCGGTCCATGCGCCGGTGGTCTTCCGTCACGTATCGCTGTACGTCAAGCGCGGATACCAGCTGTCGCCGGCGGCGGAAAGCTTCAGGGAATTTCTTGGCGAGTGGGTCGGCGCCAGGAAGACGACGGCGACGGACTAGATCATCGGCGTCAGGCCGCCGTCGACCGTGAGGATGGCGCCATTGATGTAGCTGGCGCGGGACGAGGCCAGGAAGGCGACGGCGCCGGCGACTTCCTCCGGTCGCGCCGGCCTTCCCTGGGGAAGACGCCGGCGCAGATCCTGCAGGACCTCCGCTTCGCTTGTGCCGGCGCGCGCGGCCTCCGCGGCGACGTAGGCGCCGAATCGACCGGTGTCCGTCACCCCCGGATTGACCGCATTTACCCGCACGCCGTGCTGCCCGTACGCCGCCGCCAGGCCCGCGCTGACCAGCATGAGGGCGGCATTGGCCGCGCCGCCGGGCAGGTGGACGGGGCTGGCGACCTTGCCGCCGGTGCCGACGATATTGACGATCGCGCCCTTGCCGCGCGCCGCCATCCGCTTGATCGCCGGATCGAGCATGTGGAGGTAGCTGAAGTACTTGCTGTCCATCGCATCGTGCCAGTCGGCGATGGCGAGATGTTCGGGCGCGGTGCGCCGCGCGGCCCCTGCCGCATTCACCAGCACGTCGACCGGGCCAAGGCCGGCCTCGGCCTGGTCGAGCGCTGCCGCGGCGGCGGCGGCATCCCTGAGGTCGGCCTGTATGGCGGCAAGCCGGCCCTCGCATCCGCCGCGGCCGCGCGCCAGTTCTTCCCGCGCCGCCCGCAGCCGGTCGGCGTCGCGTGCCACGATCGTGACGCGCGCGGCCTCCCCGAGGAACAGGGCCGCGCAGGCCAGGCCTATCCCGCGGCTGCCGCCGGTGACGATGACATGCCCATCCTGCAGTCCGAGATCCATGCCTGTTCCTCCATCGCTTCCAGCGCGCGCCGGTCAACCCGTCATGCGTCGATCGTCTTCACCAGGTCGGCGATCGCCCGTCCCATGGCTTCGGTGCCGGCCGTGCCCTTGAGATCGGGCGTGCGCGGGCCGTTCGCCAGGGTCGCCTCGATCGCCTTGAGTATGGCGTCGTGCGCGCGCCTGTAACGGTCGTCTCCTGCCAGCGCCGGGTCGCCGCCGAGGAAGTCCAGCATCAGCGCGCCGGACCAGATCATCGCCACCGGATTGGCGATCTTCTTGCCGTAGATGTCCGGCGCCGAGCCGTGAACCGGCTCGAACAGCGATGGAAACCGGCGATCCGGGTTGAGGTTGGCGGACGGCGCCAGTCCGATGGTGCCCGCGCATGCGGGTCCGAGGTCGGACAGGATGTCGCCGAACAGGTTGGAGGCCACCACCACGTCGAAGCGCGTCGGATCCAGCACGAAGCGGGCGGTTAGGATGTCGATGTGCTGGCGGTCGGTCGTGATGTCCGGATACTGCGCGCCCATGAGGTCGGCCCGCTCGTCCCAGTAAGGCATGCTGACGGCGATGCCGTTGGACTTGGTGGCGACCGTCACGCGCTTGCGCGGCCGTGACTGCGCCAGCTCGAAGGCGAAACGCAGCACCCGGTCGCAGCCGGTACGCGTAAACACCGATTCCTGGATCACCAGTTCCCGCTCGGTGCCCTCGAACATGCGCCCGCCCACGGACGTATATTCGCCTTCCGTGTTCTCGCGCACCACGAAGAAATCGATGTCCCCCGGCTTGCGGTTCGCCAGCGGACACGGCACGCCCTCGAACAGGCGCACCGGGCGCAGGTTGATGTACTGGTCGAAGTCGCGGCGGAACTTCAGCAACGAACCCCACAGCGAAATGTGGTCCGGCACGCGCGCCGGCCAGCCCACCGCGCCGAAGTACAGCGCGTCCACGCCCTCGAGCTGCGCGCGCCAGTCGGGCGGCATCATGGTCCCGTGCTGCTCGTAGTAGTCGCAGCTGGCCCAGTCGATCGGGCGGAAGTTGAGATCAAGGCCGAAGCGTTCGGCCGCCGCGTCGAGCACCCGCAGGCCCTCGGGCATCACTTCGTTGCCGATGCCGTCACCGGGAATGACGGCGATATTGAACGGTTTGCCTGCAGCCGGATTCATGCGCACTTCCTCCAAAAAATGGTAGCCAGCCTCGATCCTATCTCCATACGGACCGCTTTATAATCCCCTGCACCGTGAATCTAAAATGCACATTTCGTGAATAATCAAGTCCTGCCCGAGGATCTGCGGGTGTTCGCCGCGGTGACCCGCCGCTCCAGCTTCGCCGCCGCCGCGTCGGAGCTCGGCGTCTCGCCGGCGTACGTGACCAAGCGCATCCGCCTGCTGGAAGCCCAGCTCGAGGTGAGGCTGTTCCACCGCACGACCCGGCGGGTGGTCATCAGCGAGGACGGCGAGCGGGTGTATGCCTGGGCGCAAAAGATCCTCGACAACATCGACCATCTCTACGACGAGGTCGCCATGACGCGCGCCACGCCGCGCGGCCGGCTGCGCATCTGCAGCAGCTTCGGTTTCGGACGCCGGGTGGTGGCGCCGGCGATTGCGGAGCTGGTCACCCGGTATCCGGAGATCGAGGTGCGCTTCGAAGTCTTCGATCACCTCATCGACATTGCCCGCGAGGGTTTCGACATCGACGTCCGGGTCGGCGACGAGATCGCCGGCGACATGATGGCCCGGCGCCTCGCCATGAACCACAGGGTGCTGTGCGCCGCGCCGGCCTATCTTGCCCGGCGCGGCGCGCCCCGCAGCGTGGCGGAGCTGGCCGGGCACGACTGCCTGGTGATCAAGGAACGCGACCACCAGTTCGGCGTATGGACGCTGCACAACGGGCGCCAGAAGGAAACCGTCAAGGTCACCGGCCCGCTGTCGTCGAACAACGGCGAGATCGTCATGCGCTGGGCGCTGGACGGAAAGGGCATCGCCTTGCGCTCGGTCTGGGATGCCCGTCCGCACATCGCGCGCGGCGAGCTGGTCCAGGTGCTGCCGGCCTGCCGCCAGGACGCCAACATCTGGGCGGTATACCCGTCGCGGCTGACCAGTTCGGCAAAGGTCCGGGTGTGCGTGGAGTTCTTCGAGGAGTACTTTCGCCGGGAGGCGGCGGGGCGCAGGTGACGCATTTTTCCCGGCGCCAGGCACGGTCGCGCCGCTACCGCGGCTCGACCTTGAGCCAGCCCATCGCCCGCATCACCGGCGCGTCCGAAATGCACAGCAGCACGGCTTCCTCGTCCGCGTGGAAGGAATGCGGGTTCCAGCTCGGCACCACCAGCATGTCGCCCTTGCTCCACGCGACGCTGCGGTCGCCGAGTTGGGCGGTGCCCTGCCCCGCCACCACCGCAAAGATCTGGTTTGCGGTGGTGCGCGGATGGTCCCAGGTGCTTTGCGCGGCGAGGTGCACCGCGGTCCGTCCCATGGTCGGCAGGGAGTCCGCGCCGAGTTCCAGCGTACGCACGCCCGGCGCAACTTCAGGTGCGGCGACGAGGGCCGGCCGATAGTCGGCAAAGGCGAAACGCATCGGCGAGGCAGGGTCGGTTCCGCTTGCCGGCTCGAGGCGGTCGGGATGCACATTGAAGAACATCGGGCCCAGGTACTGCACCAGCGGCGCGTCGAGCACATCGATCCAGTAGCTGTCCTGCGCGCTCTCGTTCGCATGGCCGTGATACTGCCAGTTGGGCGTGAGCAGCACGTCGCCCGGCAGCATCGGGATCTTCTTGCCCTCGACGATGGTGTAAGTGTCGGGGGCGGCCTCCAGCACGATGCGCATGGCATTCGGCGTGTGCCGGTGGCTGCGCGCGGACTCTCCGCCCTTCACCATCTGGTAGGCGCCGACCATGGTGCGCGTCGTCGCATAGTCGTTGCCCGGAATCGGATTGGCCATGATCAGGTTGCGCCGTTCCGCCCATTCGGTGCCGACCAGTCGCCCGGCCGCGTGCAACGCGGCGCGCGCGTCGGCGTAGCGCCAGTGGGCCGGCACGAAGAACTGCTTCGGCTCCGGATAGATGGACGGGGTCGGCTTGGCCCAGCCGTTCTTCATCCGCACCTCGTCGAGCAGCGCGTACAGGCTCTCCAGGTCGCCCGCCGCCGCGAAATCCACCGAGGGGCCGCCGGCCGCCCGTGTTTCAGTGTTGCTCATTGCCTGCCCTCCTTCACTGGATGTCGAGCGTCATGGCGCCCACATGCTCGATCTCGATGCGCAGCCTGTCGCCCTTCCTGACCGGGCCGACGCCCTCCGGCGTGCCGGTGGCGATGATGTCGCCCGGATGAAGGGTCGCCACGCGGGAGGCGAGTTCGATCATGCCCGGGATGTCCACGATGAGGTCGCGCGTGTTCGCATTCTGGCGCAGCTCGTCATTGATCCACAGCTTCGCCTGCAGCTGCGCGGGATCGGGAACCTCGTCGGCGGTGGTGATCCACGGTCCGAACGGGCAGAAGGTGTCGTAGGACTTGCGCATCACGCGCTCCTCGTTGCCGCGTACCACCATGTCGACCAGGCACGCGTAGCCGAAGATGTGGTCCCAGGCCGCCTCCCGGCTGATGTTCCTGCCGCCCTTGCCGATGACGATGCCCAGTTCGCACTCATGATGGATCTCGCGCCCCGGCAGGTCCGGCAGCACGATCGGATCGTTCGGGCCAGACAGCGAGGAGTTGGCCTTCAGGAAGAAGCCGTTCAGGTCCGCGCGATTCTTCGATTGCATCTCCTCGCCGTGCTTGACGTAGTTGACCGGATAGGCGAGCAGCTTGTTGGGCCATTCGACCGGCACCTCCAGCCGCACCGCGTCGCGGTCGATGGGCTTGACCGCCGGATGCGCGAATATTCCCTTCATGCGCTCGTCGAACCTGGCGATCAGCTGCACCATCTGCACCGGCGGCCAGGCCCCCGGGTCCACGCCAAGCGCCTCGGTCAGGTCGTAGGAAGTCTCCCGGCCGGCCTCGTCCACCGTGCTGGCCCCGATCCGGCCGCCGTTGAATCTGAACAATTTCATCAAATCTCCTTGTAATTTCCACTCACTATCTGCACTACCGCGACGCCGTCCTCCGGCAGCGCGTCGCCGCGCCATGCCACATGGCCATCCGGCCGTACCAGCACGCAGGACCGTTCGTACAGCGCCTGCGCGCCGGCGTCGTGGATACGCACCACCTGCAGCGGCACCCCGCGCGCCGCGGCGGCCGCCGCCAGTGCCTCGGGATCGCCATGGGCGTCTGCGAACAGCAGCAGCACGAAGCCGCGCCCGTACAGGTCGAGCATCGAGCGGCCGTCCGCCAGCCACGCATGGGGCGCGCGGGATCCCGGGCGCGTGCCGGGGCGGTAGTTCATCCCGTCCGCGTATTCCTGTTCGATCTGTTCGCGGGATTCCTGCTCGGTATAAAGGTTGATGGGCGAGTCGACATAGCGATAGCCGAGATGCATGTTCATGGAGAACCACTCGCGCTTCAGGCCCTCGGTCAGCGCGCGTCCCACGCGTTCGCGCACCAGCCTTCCTTCCTCGCTGTCCTCATAGAGCTTCTCGCTGCTGCGCGCCCCCTTCATGATCTCCAGGTTGCCGGTCGAGAAGCGGGTAATGCGGACGGCAATCGGCCGCCGCTCGATCCCGTACGATTCGAGCAGCACATCCCCGCCCCAGCCGGCCAGGACCGCATCGAGTTTCCATGACAGGTCGACGGCGTCGCCGATGCCGGTGTTCATGCCCAGTCCGCCGGTAGGCGAGGTGAGATGGCAGGCGTCGCCGCACAGGAATGCCCTGCCGTCGCGGTAGCGGTCGGCCACCAGTTCGCGGCGCGCCCAGCGCAGCACGCTCAGGATCTCCAGCGGGAACGGCTTTCCCATCAGGCGATGGGCGATCTCGCGCAGCTGTTCCTCGCTGTAGATGACCTTCTCCTGCGCGTTACCGACCAGCGACATGCGCCAGTTGTCCTTGCCGTTGATGGCGACGATGGTGGCCCAGATGCCATCCGGGCCGACGAACATGTAGCGATAGCCGGGGCGCTTGTCGTGCAGGCTGTTGAATTCCGGGCAGCGGAAGATGACGTTGGTGGTATAGGTGAGCAGGCCCCGCCCCTGCATCGGGATGTTGAGCTGCTGCCGGACCTGGCTCTTGCCGCCGTCGCAGCCGACGATGTACTGCGCGCGGACGGCGACCTCCTCCCGGGTCTCCAGGTCCCGCACCCTCGCAGTGACGCCCCGGGCGTCCTGGGTAAAGGACAGCAGCTCATGGCGGTACCGCATCTGCACGCCCGGCTGCGATTCGGCGAACCGGCGCAGGATCGGGTCGAACATGTTCTGCGGGCAGCGCTCCCGTTTCTGCGGGCTGTCCGGCGGCGGTCGGTCCTCGCGCATGCTGGGGAAAGATTCCCGGCCCAGTTCGTAGCCGGTCATCGCGGTCAGGTACACGTTGTCCTGCGGGTAGTCGCGGTCGTACGGGCTCGCCTCGACATCCTGGACGATGCCCCAGCGGCGGCAGAACTCCATCGTCCTGATCCCCACCTGGTCCATCTTCGGCTGGAAGATCTCGCCGTCGCCCATCTCCACCACCAGGCAGCGGCGCCCGCGCCAGCCGAGGTCGCCGGCCAGCACCAGCCCTACCGGACCGGCTCCCACGACCAGTACTTCGGTCTCAAGCTGCTTCAATCTGTCTCTCTCTTGATGAAATGGCCGGCCGCGCGCGGCCGGCGCGGGTTCATTCCGCCTCGATCTTCGCGGCGCGGACCATTTCGGCGGTCTGCGCCGTGTCCTTGCGGATGCGCTCCGCGAACTCCTTCGGCGCATTGGCGACGATGCTCAGGCCGCGCGACGTGCCCTGCTTCTCGACGAAGCTGGGCTGCTTGAGGATCGCGGTGATGTCCGCGTTGATCTTGTTGACGATGTTTGCCGGGGTATTGGCCGGCGCGAAGACCCCGTACCAGACGCCGGCCTGCAGGTAGGGATAGCCCATCTCCGCTGTCGTCGGCACGTCGGGGAATTGCGGCGAACGCTTCTGTCCCGCAATCGCCAGCGCCTTCATCTGTTTCGTGCGCAGCATCTCGCCGGCAACGCCCGCGCTGCCCGTGCCGAGGTCCACCTCTCCCGCCACGATGGCGGTCAGCATCGGCGCCACGCCCTTGTAGGGGATGTGCAGGATGTCCGTCCCGGCGCGCTCGTTCAGCATCGAGAACACCAGTTGCGGCTGGCTGCCGCCGCCGTAGGAGCCGTAGTTGAGCTTGCCCTTCTCGCGCTTGGCAAGGTCCACAAGTTCGCGCAGGTTGTTGGCCGGCAGGCTGTTCTTGGCAAGCACGAAGTGGTCGCTTTCCGCCATCAGGGTGACGGGAGCGAAGCTCTTGTCCGGGTCATAGGGCAGCTTCTTGTACAGGAAGCGGTTG
Source organism: Noviherbaspirillum sp. (assembly GCF_036563305.1). Lineage (GTDB taxonomy): Bacteria > Pseudomonadota > Gammaproteobacteria > Burkholderiales > Burkholderiaceae_D > Noviherbaspirillum. The sequence continues at coordinate 452,516 of NZ_DATCMQ010000014.1, forward strand.
GCGACGAAGGTCTGGTCGACCGTTGCCAGCAGCGTGTGCCCGTCAGGGGTCGCGCGGGCGACCGCATCGGCGCCGATCAGGGTGCCGGCGCCCGGCTTGTTCTCGACGACGACCGGCTGCCCCCACTTGGCGGTCAGCTCGACTGCGACCGCGCGGATCATGATGTCCACGCCCCCGCCCGGCGCATAAGGCACGATGATTGTCACCCGCTGCGAAGGGAATTGCTGGGCGAAAGCGGATGTCGCGAGACCGAGGGAAAGCAGGCCTGCCGTAAGAAGTGTTCTGCGATTCAAAATGTCTCCTCCTGTGCACCGAAGCGCGAAATTGTCCGGTATAATTCGCACTGCGAATAAGATACTCGCTTTGCGAATTAAAAGTATAGCAGCCAAGCCGGCGGAGGTGAGCTGTTTTTCCATTGCAGGAGAATCATTGCCATGACGACAACAAACACCAGGAAAGCGTCCGCGAAAAAAACGCCCGCGAAAAAAACCGCTTTGCGGGACGTGGTTGCCGGCGGAAGGACCAGGGACGACAGCGAAGGCGGCATCGCGGTCGAGGACGGCGCGCAGCAAGGCGGCAGGGAGAAGGATCGACAGTACGTGACGGCACTGGCCAGGGGCCTGGAGGTCTTGCGCTGTTTCAGCCCTGCGCGGCCAGTCCTGGGCACCGCCGACATCGCCCGCATGACGGGCTTGCCCCAGCCGACCGCATGGCGGCTTTGCTACACGCTGCTGCAGGAGGGCTACCTGGTGCCGGCGGAGCGGGACAAGCTGAGGCTGGGCATACCGGTGCTGAGCCTGGGCTATGCAGTGCTCGGCAGCGCGCCGATCGCGGACCTGGCAAAGCCCGAGATGCAGCGCATCGCGCTGAAGTACCAGGGCGCGGTCTCGCTCGGCGTCAGGGACGGCAGGGACATGGTGTACCTGCAGCGATGCCAGGGCTCGTCCATCATCCTCAGCGAACTGCGGGTCGGCTCGCGCGTGCCGCTGGCGACCTCGGTGACCGGATGGGCCTACATTGCCGGACTCGGCGCGGCCGAACGCGAGGCGCTGTTCGACGAGCTGGCGTCCGAGCGGGAGTGGGACAAACTGCGCCCGAAGGTCGAGCAGGCGCTCGCCGACTATGATCGAACCGGCTACGTGATCAACAAGGGCTCGCTGCATCCGCAGGTCAATGCGGTGGCGGTGCCGCTCAAGTCCGACGACGGACGCGTGCTGCTCTCGCTCAGCTCCGGCGGCATCAGCCAGATGTTTGACGACGGCAGGCTGCAGGAAGTCGGCGCGGAACTGCGCAAGCTCAGCGCCGACCTCGTGCCAGCGCTCGGCGCGGCCACCCTCTGACGACCGTGCCGGCGCCCCGGCGCGCTCCTAGGCGCAGAGGATGACGCGTTGGTCCTGCAGCGCCTGCAGCGCGGCGTCGTCGTAACCCAGTTCGCGCAGCAGGTCGCCGGTGTGCTCGCCGATCCTGGGCGGGTTCAGCCTGACGCCGTGGCGTTCCCCGTCCATCGTCAGCGGCAGCAAGGCCGTCAGCGTCTCCTGCCCGTCGGGCAGGGTGATCGGCGCCAGGCCGCCGGTCTGCTTCAGGTGCACGTCGTCGAGAAGTTCATGGGGCCTGGTGATCGGCGCAAAAGGAAGGCCGTTCTCCTCGAACCTGGCCGCGAGCTCGGCGGCGCCGTAGCGCGCCAGTTCCGTGCGCAGCAGCGGCATCATCCATTCACGCGCACGCACGCGGTCGTTGTTCGTCGCCAGGCGCGGATCGTCCCTGAAGGCAGCAAGCCCGAACGCGTCGCAAAACACCTTCCACTGCGAGTCGCTCACGACGGCCAGGAAAATCTGCTCCTCGTCCCTGACGCTGAACACGTCATAGATGCCCCATGCCGAAATCCGCCCCGGCATCGGCGCGGCAGGCTTGCCGGTGACGGCATACTGCATCATGTGCTGGGCGACCAGGAACACGTTGTTCTCGAACAGCGCGCTCTGGATCTCCTGGCCGCGGCCGGACTGTTCCCGCTGCGCCAGCGCCGCCATGACACCCAGCGCGCCGAACACGCCGCCCATGATGTCGTTGACGCTCGCGCCCGCGCGCAGGGGATCGCCCGGCCGGCCGGTCATGTACGCCAGCCCGCCCATCATCTGCACCACTTCGTCGAGCGCGGTGCGATGGTCGTACGGCCCGGGGAGAAAACCCTTGTGGCTGACATAGATCAGCCGCGGGTTGCGCGCCGACAGGCTCCGATAGTCGAGACCCATCTGCTGCATCGCCCCCGGCCTGAAGTTCTCGCTGACGACATCGGCGGTGTCGATCAGTTTCATCAGGACCGCCATTCCCTCGGGATGGCGGAAGTCGATCGCGATGCTTTTCTTGTTCCGGTTGAACATCGGGAAAAAGCCGGCGCCCGATCCAAGCAGCTTGCGCGTCCGGTCTCCTTCGATCGGTTCGATCTTGATCACGTCGGCGCCCAGGTCGCCGAGCACCATGCCGCAGGTCGGCCCCATCACCATGTGCGAGAACTCGACCACGCGTATGCCCTCGTAGGGAAGCGCTTTCTCAGCCATGGACGGCTCCCTGCACGAAGCCCTTGGGCAGGCCGGCGTCGGGCGTCATCCCGTACAGCGGTTCATTGCCGAGCCCGTCCCTGAGCGGCGCGCGGGCGTCGATCAGCCGCGCGATGTCGATGCCGGTGCGCACCCCCATTGCCTCGAACATGAATACCAGGTCCTCCGTGACCACGTTGCCGGAGGCGCCGGGCGCATAGGGACAGCCGCCGAGTCCGCCGAGCGACGCGTCGAAGGTGCGCACGCCCTCCTCATAGGCGGCCAGGCAGTTCGCCAGGCCCAGGCCCCGGGTATTGTGCAGGTGCGCGGCGCCGGTCGCGTCGCCGATCTCGGCCCGCACGCGGCGGAACAGGCGGCGCACCTGCGCCGGATTCGCATAGCCGGTGGTGTCCGAAAGGCCGACTTCGTCCACGCCTGCGGCGACACAGGCGGCGGCAAGCGCCACGACCTCGTCTTCCGGCACGATCCCCTGGAGGGTGCAGCCGAATGCGGTGGAGATGCCGACCTCGATCTTCATGCCGGGAGCGCTCCGGTTGCGCAGGGAAACGATCTCCCGCACATCGGCGAGCATCTCCTCGCGGGTCTTCCTGACATTGGCGAGGGAATGCGCCTGGCTGGCGGAAACCGGTATCGTGATCTTGTGCGCTCCTGCCTGCATTGCGGCCTGCGCGCCGCGCAGGTTGGGCGCCAGGGCCATGACCGTCAGGCCGGGCAGGCCAAGCGCATGCCGCACGGCCTCGGCCGTGTCCGCCAGCTGCGGAAGAAGTTTCGGCGATACAAAGGAGCCGACTTCGATCTCCCGGACCCCCGCCGCGTGCAACGCGTCGATCCAGCGCAGCTTGTGCGGTGTCGGCATGATCGTCTTGACCGATTGCAGTCCGTCGCGCGGCCCGACCTCGCTGATCAGTACCTCGCTTGCCGCGGGGCGGTTATCCATTGCTTTCGTCCTTCCTTCGCATTGCTGGCCGGTGCTGCCCTTGCATTCGACAGCGAACAAAGCCGTTGCCACGCCAAATTCCGTAGGTTAGAATTGAATTCTTATGACTGGAATATTGTCCGTGGCGGAGGCGGGGCTGTCAAGCCGCGTCCCTGCCTTCATACCTCGACACCATGCCGCGCAAAGGAAAAATCGCATCCGTCGCTGCCGCCGACGCCGCCTCCGGAGGCATCGCCGCCGTCGACAAGGCCCTCTCCGTCGTGGCGGCGTTCCAGTCCGGGGACGGCCCGCTGACGCTGGCCGAGCTGGCGGAACGCACCCGGCTCTACAAGAGCGCCGTCCTGCGGGCGCTGGCATCGCTGGAGCACCGGCGCTGGGTGCAGCGGATCGGCGACGGCAGATATGTGCTGGGCAGCGAGATCGCCCGCCTGTACGGCATCTACTCTTCCTCTTTCTCGCTGGAACGGGCGGTCGTCCCCGTCCTCGAGGAACTCGTCAGGCGTACCGGGGAGAGCGCGTCCTACCACGTGCGCCAGGGTGAGGCCAGGATCTGCCTGCATCGCGTCGACTCCCCGCATCCGGTGCGCGACCATGCGCGGGCCGGCGACGTGCTTCCGCTGCACCGGGGCGCCGGAGGGCGGGTGCTCGTCGCCTTCGACGAGGATTTGCCGGAGCAGGAAGGACGCAGCGCGAAGGCTTACTACAACCGCATCCGCAAGCAGGGATACTGTGCGGTCGTCGGCGACCGCATGGCCGAAGTGGCCGGGATCTCCGCCCCGGTATTCGGCCAGGACGGCCGGCTCGTCGGCGCGCTCACGCTCACCATGCCGGCCCATCGCTACCGGGCGGACTATGCCCCGCTCGTGGTGGATGCCGCGGCAGCGCTCGCGGGCATGCTGCCGTAGGCCAGGCAGCCGGGGCGCAGTCCGGTTTGCGCCCTAAGGCACGCCTGTCCACTGACGGGCATGGAGCGGACTTCGGCAGAAATACCGTTGAATGCATCCGCGGCCGGAACCATGCATGCGTCGGCAGCCACGCAAGGGGGTTCTTTTTTCCGGACGAGAAACATGCCCCTCTCCAGCTCATGCTGCAGCCGTCACCTTTTCGTGGATACGCCGGACGTCACCACACGCCATCTGGGACATCCGCAAGGACCGATGGCAACCGCGCCCGCTCCGCGCGATCGAGCCCGACCTCCAGCCATTCCTCTCGCGCGTCGTCATGCACCGCCGGCCTTGCTGAATGCGCGGCGACTTCATAAAGCGCAGGAAGTGATTGCGCGGATCGAAGCAGAATCACGGTCTTTCCATGACCGCAGGAATCTCCCGGTGCTGCGGGAGCTGGCGCAGAAAAGCCCGGCCGTGAAGGAGGCGGTTCTTGGGCACTTCCTCGAAACCGAACCCGCGCATGTCGATATTCTCGCCGTCGTGCGACATATGGCCCTCGGCCACGACGAAGGGGCATCGGCCCTGAGGAAACGCGCATTGGAACATCTCCTGGACAAGCGCGAATTCATCGAACTCGCGACACGGATCACCGACTTCAATCCATCCCCGCAGGATGTTCCTTTGCTGCTGCGCATCGGCCAGGAGATCGCGGCACATCGGAACGGACAGCTGCCGCTCTACGTTTCCTTGCTGACGGGTACTCAGCAGCACATGTATGCGCACCTGGTCAATCCGCGGTACAAGCCATTGGCCCTGGCCAGGGACGACAAGCGCATGCTTGTGCGGACGTGGCTGGCGCACGCGCCACACATCAGCATGGTTCAGACCGACAGCCGCCATGAGCACGGTGCGTTCGCCTATCAGCATGTCGAAGAACAGCTCGGTCTGGCCGACCTCTTCATGGAGGGGACGAGTACGATCCCGGACTTCCTTGGGGAACTGCATCCCCACTGCATTTCGCCTGCGGCTGACGCGGCATGGCTCAGGTTCTCCGCGGCGCATCTGGGAGGGCTGCCGTTCTCCGAACGAGAGAGCACGCTGCTCGCGTCCACCTTCCTGTCCCTCCTGCCGCATTCCACGGCGTTCCGGCATGGCGCGAGCCAGATGATAGGCAAGGCGATGCAGCATCCCGAGGCAGGCGAGCAACTTCTCTCCACGCTGGAAAACTTCCAGGACAAATCGCTCGGTATCGCTTTCCACGCCGCGACCGGCAGGGACGTAGATCTGGCAGTGCGCTTCGCGGCGGTGTTGAACCCAATGACGGAACCCGAGCCTGCCATCGTCGCCGACGTCGCGGAATTTGGAGGAAGCGACCGGATCGCGCGCGAGGACAAGATCCGCTTCCTGCGTGAAGTCGCCGATGCGATGTCTTCCGCCCCCGATCCGATGGCTGCCTGCCGCGACGGACTTCGGAAATTGGGCGCGATCGGCAGGACGATCAATATGGGATCCGCCGCTCGGCTCGGCGCCGCATACCGCTGGTGGCTGCCTCGATGCGAAAACCTCGAACAGCTTGCGCAAGCCGTCGAACCCGACAGGGATTTCATCAGCCGATTGCTCGAGATGCAGATTGTCGCCGGGGATCCCGGCGCAATCGACTTCCTGGACAAGCTGCAAAGGCCGGAGATGCTGTACGGCGACTGGACGATACCGGCCGGCGTCACCGAATTTCTGCCCCATGAAATACTGTCCATGGTAAGGAATGCGATCGGGTCATGGGTGGAGACGCACGACATGAACGGACTGCTGGGCCGGGTCGAGTATGTCAAGCAATGTCTTGTGCATTGCCATGACGATGAGGATGACTATCCCGACGACGATGACGACGATTCCGCCCTGGGTGTCCTGTTCGACCATTGCCCGGTACTGTGCGCTCCAATCGAACATGCCTGCGCCGAAGACGACGCCGCCTTGTACTCCTGGGCGAAGCTGGCCGCCCTCCTGATGCTTGACTGCCCGCCGGCGGTGTGTTCGTCCGCATTCTTGGCGGATATGCTCGGCGCAATCGCCCGATTCCATGACGGTCAAGGCCGCCTCGCCCCGACCGTTTGTCTCTACCTCTGCGTGCGCGAAATCGCGACAGCCAAGGCACTGGAAGCGTTTTCCGCGCCGTTGAAGCCGGGTCATCCGAAGGTCTTCGCGGCGCCGCTGTTTGTGCTTGCCGATAACGGCGGGCGTGCAAGCGAGCTGACGGGGCTGCTGGCGCTGGTACAGAATCATCGTTTCCGGGATACGAAGAAGGCCGTTCCCCTGCTGAAGTACTTCTCCGAAATGGCGTTGATCAGCGTTCTTGCGCCGGACGAAAAGTGGCGAATCATGGACGTGGTCTCCGCAGAAGCCGTCGAAGCCAAGGCCGTGACGCCGGCAATGATGTATTTGCTTGGACTGGCGGAGCTGGCGGAAGCCCGGGCGGACAGGGACGACGCTCTCACGGCCCTCAGGAATATCCGCGAGGTGGCGGACGTAGAGAAGGCGGGCAAATTGCTGTTGCAGGTCCTGTTCTCCGTGCCGGAGGGCGAGGTCGACGCGTTCGCTGAAAAATTCAACGCGTATCTTCATGCTTCCCGCAGTCCAGCCGCCCTGCTTTCCTACGCAACCTCGATTTTTCTGGGCATGCGGAACCAGGGCAAGCGAGACCAGGTGATGCAGGAGATCGGCCTTCTGGCGCGCGGCCTCGTCGCGAATGACGGCGGCGCCACGCTTGCCAGCATACGCTACGACACGAAGGACAACGCCCACAATGCGCGGCTGCAGGAGAAGGCGCCCGCAGCGTGGGCATGCTGGAAAGAGGAGGTCCAGTACACCGATGCCATTGTGTATAACGAGGAGGATCTGGAAGTCGAGGTTGACGCGAAGCGGTATCTGAAGGAGCGGATCGTCGATGACAAACATGTCCCGCCCGGCACCTTCCCGTTACTGGCACGCGTTCTCGAAGGAGAAATGCAGGCCGACGATGCGCTGGGCCGGCTTGAGGATCATGTGGCGTCCGAGTACAAGGATGTTGAAAGAACGCTGCTTCTTGCAGTCATGCCCGGGAAATCGCATCGTGAGCGCGCGGACTGCCTGAAGGACCTGTCATTCGACGGGTGTTTCGAACAGCTGGCGAGCGACATCGCGGGCCTGAAGAAGAAACTGGAAGCGCCTCCCCTTTCGCTTGCAAAATGCAGGGAGATGATCGTGTCGATATCCGCCAAGCCGGAAGACCTTTTCCTGATCGGTACTGAAGTCATCGGTAGCTGCCAGAGCATTTATGGGGAGCCTGAATGGAACAAGGCGTTACCGGGCTACGTCCTGGATGGAAAATACTTGAGCGCCCAGGTGGCGAACAAGCATGGCACCCAGTGGAGGCGCATGTTGCGCCTGGTCCTGGATGAAAACGATATGCCGGTCATCTTTGTCGAACGTGAATACAGCAATCCGGGCGTCCCGAAAAAAGCGCGGGATGCGTGCCTGGCGCTCATCAGGCAAAAGGCGGCGCAGATGGGCGCGCGCATCGCCACCCTCGACGAAGACCTGGCTGACAAGGCAGCCGGCAAGATCGGCACGCTGCTGGCGTACCGCTCGCCGCGCCCCAATGAATACGTGGACGCGGTGCAGGGCATGAAGCATTTCGGCGGTTACCACATTACCGGCGCCTATCCGATGAAAGCCGCCGCCAGCATGTGAGGTCAGGGGTATGAAGGACATGGGGCCGCAGGTCCGACCCCGCGGCAACCAGGCGCCGGCACGACCCCGCGCGCAGAAAATGGCTATAATCGACCCGGGTGCACGCATGCCTTCGTGTGTGCAGGATTTGCGTCGGTCGGGCCGCCACGCTGGCCTCGTGACGACCCATGACTGCACCCGAAACCATCCAGTGCGACTTCCGCACCTGTTCTTCCGCGACCTGGCTTTTCCTTCCGGTCAACCGGACCCGACTCCTTGCCGTTCCATGCGTCTTCATGGCTGGGCCGCCGCCCATGCCGGTGAGTCGAGCCGCATGGCCGCGCCGGCATCGCCGGTACCTCGCCTGGCGCGCCTGCATTGCCCTGGCGGGCTGCGGGCCCGCCCGGGGGGTAACGCGATTCGCCCAGGAGGGAACACATGGCTGTCATTGAAAAAAGACTGTCCCGCACCTTCAAGCGCTTCGTCGCGTCGGAGAAGGCAGGCGGCATCCTGCTGATCGTCGGCACCGTCATCTCCCTGATCCTTGCCAACTCGCTGGTCGGCGAGGACTACCTGCGCCTCTGGCAGGTGCCTGTTGCCGGCCTGCGCATCGAGCACTGGATCAATGACGCGCTGATGGCGATCTTCTTCCTGCTGATCGGGCTCGAACTGGAGCGCGAGTTGTACAACGGCGAACTGTCGAATGTCAGGAACGCCCTTCTCCCGATCTGCGCCGCTGCCGGCGGAATTGCGGTGCCGGCGCTCATCCATTTCGCTTTCAACGGTGGTCTGCCGACGCAGGCCGGCGTCGGCATCCCGATGGCGACCGACATTGCCTTCGCCCTCGGCGTGCTCGCGCTCCTCGGCAGCCGCGTTCCTGCTTCACTGAAGATCTTCCTCACTGCACTGGCGGTCATGGACGACCTCGGCGCCATCATCGTGATTGCTGTCTTCTACACGGCCGAACTGGCGTTTGCCTACCTGCTCGGCGCGCTTGCCGTCTTCGGCGTGCTCGTCTGCATGAACCGCATGCTGCGGGTGCAGTCGCTTGCACTGTATCTTGCCGGCGGCGCGATCATGTGGGTGCTGATGCTGAAGTCGGGTGTCCATGCAACGATTGCAGGCGTCCTGCTGGCGTTCGCGATTCCGTACTCGGCGAAGCAGGACGACGAGGCATCTCCGTCGCACCGGCTCGAGCATTTCCTTCACAAGCCCGTCGCATTCGTGATCCTGCCCATCTTCGCACTGGCCAATACCGGCATCGTGATCGGGCCGGACTGGGCCGGGGACCTGGCCTCGCCGAACAGCATCGGGATACTCGCGGGCCTGGTGCTCGGCAAGCCCCTCGGCATCGTGCTGCTGAGCTTTCTCGCGGTGGCGGCAGGACTGTGCAGGCTGCCCCTGGACCTGCGCTGGCGACACGTGGTCGGTGCCGGACTGCTGGGCGGCATCGGCTTCACCATGTCCATCTTCATCACCAACCTTGCCTTCGCCGGCGAAGCGGACACCATCAACGCCTCGAAGATGGCGATCCTGCTGGCCTCGTGCGCCGCAGGGCTGGCGGGATTCGCCTGGCTGAAGGCATTCGGCAAGCCGGTCGCCTTCGACAGGGACATGGAGACCATGGACTTCGAATCGGACCAGGCCCTGTCCGCCGCCGGGCGCGGCCGACGCGCGGCGGGACCTTGAACCGGGTGCTGCACCCAAGACATGAGGAGGTATCACGATGCGAAAGCTGTTGGTTCCGTTTGACGGTTCGGCGTGTGCGCTGCGCGCGCTGCAATACGCCATCACCATGGTGAAAGAGGGATTTGCGGGAGACCTGGAGTTGTTGCACGTCGGCGATCCGGTGCCGCTCGGGGTGCATGGGATGATGACGCATGACCAGATCCAGCAACGGGAGGCCGACGAGGCAGGACGGGTGCTGAAACCGGCCAGGGATGTGCTCGACCAGGCAGGGATCTCCTACCAGTGCCGCTTGCGTATCGGCACGGCGGCCACGGAGATCGTCAGGCATGCGCAGGAATGCGCCTGCGCCGGCATCGTAATGGGCTCGCGCGGGATGGGGCCGGTCGCGGGCCTCATGGTCGGCTCGGTCGCGACCAGGGTGATCAGCAGCGCCGAGGTGCCCGTCACCGTGGTGAAGTAAGCCGGGCGCCCGCCCAGCACGCTGGGAGCCGAGGCCGACCGTGACGCGGCGGGAGTCGGCGGTGCCGCAAGTGCGTGCGGTGCGCTAGCCAGGCCCCGTGCCGGACGCCCGGCCGGCGCGCCGCGTCATCCACCGGTAGCGGGAAAACGATGACCAGGCGGCCCGGATCAGGATGTAGGCGGTGGCTGAAACCGTGACCGACAGCACCATCAGGCCGATTGCCAGCGGCAGTCCCATCGACTGCAACGCCTGCATCGCCTCCGACACCGCCGCCGCCAGCCTGCCGGCCTCTTCCGCTGCCGCCACGGCGACGTCCGACGCCGCCGCCGCTGCTTCCGCCGCGGCAGTCACTTCCGGCTGCGTGCCCACCGCGGCCGCGTTCCCGCCGCGGCCTATCAGCATCTCTCCGAGGCGCCAGGCCAGATAGTAGATCGGGGGAAAAGTGAACGGGTTGGTGACGAACGTGCACGCCACGGCCACCGGTACGTTGGCCCGGAGTGCGATGGCGCCGACGACGGCGAAAAAAATCTGGAAGAACGGGATCAGGATCCCAAAGAAAAGCCCGATGGCGGCGCCGCCGGCGACGGTGCGGCGGTTGAACTGCCATAGCCAGTGGCGGTCCAGCCAGGGACCGAATACCCGCAGCAGGCTGCTCTGTCTGATCTGTTCCGCAGCAGGAAGGCGGGAAAGAAAGCTGCCCTTCTTCGACTTCTTCATCGGATGGTCAACGGCGCGGTGTTGGGGACTGTCAATGCGTGCGGGCCGTGCCGCCTGCGCACGGACCGCGCGGATATTCTACGCCTGGCAGCCTTCTCCGTCTTTCCGCCCCGCCGGGTCCATCGGAGGAGCAATGGCGGGTGGCATGCTGTCGCACAACCGTGCGACGCCGCCCGGCATTTATTTACCGGGCACTGCCGTGCTTGCGCAGGCGCGCCGCCGTTTCCCTGGTGCCGGTCCAGGCCGGCTTGTCGGGGGCGAAGCGCTGCCGCATGTGCGCGGCCAGGCTAGCGATCTGCTCGTCACTCAGGCTGTCGCGGAAGGCCGGCATCGTTCCGGCCCCATCGCCCGCGCCGTCGCGCACGCCGTGCAGGATCACCTGCACCAGGTTGTCCGGCGCCGCGCTGTGCAGGTTGCTGTTGAGCGCGAGATGGATGTTGCGGCCGGGCTGTCCCGGGCCTGTGCCGTCGTGGTGGCAGCTGCCGCAGGCCGTATCAAAAAGCCGGCTGCCGCTGTCCGCCATCAGCGCCGCCTGCTGCCTGGCGGCCCGTACCGCATTGCCCGCGGCCGCATCAGCGTCGGACGCGGCCGGCGCGGCGGCGTAGCTGGCCAGGTAATGCGCCATCGCCCGCAGGTCGGTATCCGGCAGCGCCGCCAATTCCTGCACAACCGGCAGCATCGGGCCGGCGGCGGCGCCATGCTGCGTCGAGTGGCCGTGGCGCAGGTAGCGGAACAGTTCTTCCTCGGTCCATGGCACGGGCGCATGGCTTAGGGCGCTCAGTGGCGGCGCCTCCCAGCCGTCAATGAAAGCGCCGCCCAGGTATTGCCTGCCACCCTTCTCCGCCCCGAGGGCGTTGCGCGGGCTGTGGCAGGCGGTGCAATGCCCGAGGCCGTTCACGAGATAGGCGCCGCGGTTCCACAGGGCACTGCGGGAGGGGTCCGCCTGTTCCGGCCCGGCATCCAGGTAAAGTGCATTCCACAGGCCCATCAGCGGGCGCAGGTTAAACGGGAAGCGCAACGTATTCTGCGGCACGGGCGACTGTACCGGCGGCTGCGACATCAGGTAGGCGTACATCGCCATCAGGTCCTCGTCGGTGATCCTGGTGAAGGAGGTGTACGGGAACGCCGGGTACAGATGGCTGCCGTCGCGCGAGATGCCTTCGCGCATCGCGCGCTGGAAGGCGGTGAACGACCACTTGCCGATGCCGGTCTCCGGGTCCGGCGTGAGGTTGGTGCTGTGGATCGTGCCGAACGGCGTCTCCAGCGCCCGCCCGCCGGCATTCCTTTCCCCGCCGTCTGCGGTATGGCAGACCATGCAGTCACCGGCCGCGACCAGCAGCCTCCCCCGCTCGATCGCGTCGCGGCTGTAGACGGACGCGCCGCCGAGTTGTGCCTCCGGGATCGCGGGGCGGTAGCCGACCGCGGCGGCGGTGATGCCGGCGGCCGCCGCCAGCAGCGCCCCGGGAATGGCCCACCATCCGCGCCGCCTGCGCGGCGGCGTCGACGGTTCCGCCGGCGGCGGACTGATCGCCGCCTTCACCACTTCGGCGGTGAAAGGCGGCTGCCGGAAGCGTACGCCGGTGGCATCGAAGATGGCATTGGCGATGGCGGCGGTGCCGGGCACCGACGAGGATTCGCCCGCGCCCTGCGGCGGCTGGTCGTTGCGCGGCATCATCATCACATCGATGACGGGCACCTCGCGGAAATTGAGGATCGGGTAGCTGCCCCATTCACGGTTGACGACCGTGTTGGTGGCGCTGTCGACCTGCACCTTTTCCTTGAGCGCGCGGCTGGTGGTCTGGACCACGTTGCCGTGGATCTGGTGCCTGACCCCGGCGGGATTGATCATCAGCCCGGCGTCATGGCCGACCACCACCTTGCGGACATGCACTTCGCCGGTATTGCGGTTGACTTCGACGTCGGCCACCCAGGCCGCCCACGCGGCGCCGAATCCGGGAAAGCGGCTGTGCACATAGCGCGCATAGGCAAAGCCCTGGCCCCTGAGGAACTCGCCGTCGGCCTGTTGCTGCTGCGGCTGCGTGTGCGGCAGCCAGCCAGCCCGTTCGGCGGTCGCCCGCACCAGTTCCGCGGCCCGGTCATCCTTCAGGTAGCGCAGCCGGTATTCGACCGGATCGACGCCCGCCGCGTGTGCCAGCTCGTCGATGTAACATTCGTGCGCAAAGGAATTCGGCAATGCGGACACGCCGCGCAGCCAGGACGCGCGCAGCATCGGCGCCATGTCGTTGATGGTGACGCGCAGGTTGGTGTAGTCGTAGGGCGGTACCGAAGTGCGGTCGCCCATCTCGTAGGCCACCGGCTGCGGGCTGACCTTGCCGGTCAGGAGCAGCGCCAGCGTCACCGCGCCGTTCGACGGGTAGGAGGTGGCAAAGTCGTAGGCGGCGGGATGGCCGGCGGCGTCGAGGCCGCCCCGAACGTCCATCAGCTGCGCCGCGCCTTTCGGCTCCCATTGGTGTTCCTGCTCGCGTGTCAGCTGTACCCGGACCGGCGCGCCGACTGCGCGCGACAGCAGCGCGGCATCGGCCGCGACGTCGTCGGCGCAATTGCGGCCGTAGCAGCCGGATGCTTCCATCCGTATCACGTCGACCGCCAGTTCCGGCATATCCAGCAAGCGGGCGAGGTCGGCCCGCAGCACGTGCGGATTCTGGCTGCCGGTCCACACCAGGATACGCTCGCCCTGCCAGTCGGCGACCGCGCAGGACGGGCCGATCGACGCATGCATCTGGTATGGCCATACATAAGTGCGGTCGAGGCGCTGCGCGGCGGACGCCAGTGCGCCGTCGACATCGCCCTGCTCCGCCACCACGCGCCTGCTCGACGGGTTGTTGCGGATCGCGACCTCCAGGTCGCCGAGGTCGGGTAGCGGCGGCCATGGTTTCCATTGCAGGCGGAGTTCGCGCATGGCCTGCTCCGCATGCTCTTCGCGCAGCGCCACGATGCCGACGAAGTCACGGATCACGACGATGGCGACGATGCCGGGTATATGGGCGATGGATTCCTTGTCGACGGCTTCCAGCGAGTTGCCGATGAAATCGCCATGGTCGGCTCCCGCATAGGGCGGGCGCACCACCCGTCCGTGCAGCATGCCCGGAACCCGCACGTCATGCACGAACACCGTCTCGCCGGTGGCCTTGGCGGGAATGTCCACCCGCGGCACGTCGCGGCCGACCAGGCGGTACTGTTCCGGTCGCTTCGGCGTCACGGCGGGGTCGAGCGTCAGTTGCACGTGCCGGCCTTGCAGCAGCTCGGCATAGGTGGTGCTGCGACCCGGCTCCCCGCGAACCGTGACCGCCCCGCCCTCCACGTCCAGCTGCTCGGGGTCGGCGCCGAGCCGGGCGGCGGCCTGTTCCACCAGCCAGGCACGCGCCTGCGCCGCGGCGCCGCGCAGCGGCGCGGCGTGAATCTGGATCGAGGCGCTGGCGATGGTCGCGCCCTGGTTGGGTGCGCGACAGGTGTCGCCCAGCACCATGTTGACCTGCTCCATCCGCACGTCGAGCTCTTCCGCCACGATCTGGGCCAGCGCCGTGCGGATGCCGGTGCCGAGGTCGACATGGCCGTTGAGCGCGGTGACGCTGCCGTCGTCCCATACCGCGACGAGGATTTCCACGCCCTCGGCCGGGTTGCCGGGCACCGCCGCGGGCTGCCCCTTCACCGGCGGCGGCGGCGGCGGCGGGTCGCGGGTGACCAGCAGCACGCCGTCGGCTGCATGGAAATCGTGCCGGGTCGCTGGCAGGTCAGCGCGGCGCTTCATGCCCGTCCTCCTTGTCCGCCATCAGTACCGCCGCGCGCTGCACCGCCCGCAGTATCTCGATATGGGTGCCGCACCGGCACAGGTTGTGCGCGAGCGCCTCCCTGGCCTCGGCGTCGGTCGGGCGCGGATTGTCGCGCACCAGCGCGACGGTCGCCATGATCATGCCGTTGAGGCAGTAGCCGCATTGCGCCGCCTGTTCGTCGATGAAGGCCTGCTGCACCGGATGCGGACAATGCCGGTCGCCGAGTCCCTCCAGCGTGGTAATGCGCTTGCCGGCCGCCGCGCGCAGCGGGATGACGCAGGAACGCACCAGCCTGCCGTCCAGCAGCACGCTGCAGGCGCCGCACTGGCCGAGGCCGCAGCCGTACTTCGGCCCGTTCAGGCGGAGGTCGTTGCGCAGCACGTGCAGGAGCGGCGCCTCGGCCGGCGCCTCCAGCGCATGCAGCTCGCCGTTGACTTCAAGGCTGTAGCGTCCGCTTGGCATGCGCATGCTCAGACCGTCAGGTAGGCCTGGCGCACATGCTCGTCGGCCGCGAGTTCTTCCATCGAGCCCTGGAACCGGATCTGGCCCTTCTCGAGCACATAGGCGCGGTCGGACACCAGCTCCGCGAAATGCACGTTCTGTTCCGACAACAGGATGCTCACGCCCTGCGCCTTGAGCTCGACGATCATCTGCGCCATCTGTTCGACGATCAGCGGCGCCACGCCCTCCGACGGCTCATCCAGCAGCACCAGGTAGGGGTTGCCCATCAGCGTGCGCGCCACCGTGAGCATCTGCTGCTCGCCGCCGCTCATGCGCCCGCCCGGCCGGTCCGGCATTTCGCCGAGATTGGGAAACAGCCGGAACAGCCGCTCCGGCGTCCACAGCGGCGCATCGCTGCCGTCCGGCCAGCGGCGGGCGGGCTGGCGGCCGACATCGAGGTTCTCCATGACGGTGAGGTCGGTGAAGATGCGCCTGTCCTCGGGGACGAAACCGAGACCGCCGGCGGCGATTTCGTGCGGCTTCAGCCCGGCAATGTCGCGACCCATGAAGGACACCGCGCCGCGCCGCTTCTGCAGCAGCCCCATGATGGCCTTGAGCGTGGTCGACTTGCCTGCGCCGTTGCGGCCCATCAGCGCCACCACTTCGCCGCGGCGCACCGTCACGTCGACGCCGAAGAGGATCTGCGCCGCACCGTACCACGCATCGAGCCCGCGCACGTCGAGCAGCGCCGGCGCCGCACTGTCCTGTACCGCCTGTACCGCCTGTCCTGCCTGTTCCGCCACTGCCTGCATCAAGCGACCTCCCTTTTGAGGCTGGATTTCTCGAACGTCTTCCCGGTGCCGAAATACACCTCCTGCACCTTCGGATCGTCGCGGATGTGGTGCGGTGCGCCTTCCGCGATCAATCGGCCGCGCGCCAGCACGACCATCCGGTCGGCATAGGCGAACACCACGTCCATGCTGTGCTCGGTGAACAGCACGGCGATATTGCGCTCCACCACCAGCTTCTTGGTCAGCGCCATCAGCGCATTGCGTTCCTTCGGCGCCATGCCGGCGGTCGGCTCGTCCATCAGCAGCAGCTTCGGCCGGTTGGCCATGGCGATGGCCAGCTCGACGCGCTTGACGTCGCCATAGGCAAGTACGCTGCAAGGGCGGTCGGCCTGCCCCGCCATGCCGACCTGCTCCAGCAGTTCCAGCGCCTCCTCGCGCTTGTGGCCGGCCGCGCGCCGCCACATCGCGAACAGCTTGCGGTCAGCGGACAGCAGGGCCATCTGCACGTTCTCGACCACCGTCAGCGAGGCGAAGGTCTCCGCGATCTGGAAGGTCCGGCCGACGCCGAGCCGCCAGATCTCGCGCGGCTTGAGGCCGACCAGTTCGGTGCCGTCGAACAGGATGGAGCCGGCATCGGCCGCGAGCTGCCCGTTGACCATGTTGAAGGTGGTCGATTTGCCGGCGCCGTTCGGCCCGATCAGTGCCAGCAGTTCGCCGGCGTGCAGGTTGAAGCTGATGCCGTCGACCGCCTTCACGCCGCCGAAGGACTTGCCCAGGTTGGAAACCGTCATCAGGCTCATGGTCGCGCCTCCTTCGCTTCGTTCTTGCGGTCGAACAGCTGCCGGACGAAGCCGGCGATCCCCTGCGGGAACAGCAGGACCAGCAGCAGGATGATGCCGCCGAGGGCGGCACGCCAGTAGTCGGTGCTGCGGGCAATCGTGTCATGCAGCCAGCTGAACGTGACCGCGCCGACGATCGGTCCGATCAGGGTCTGTATCCCGCCCAGCATCACCATCACGATGCCGTCCACCGACTTGCCGACGTACAGGCTCTCCGGCGAGATGCTGCCCTTGGAGAAGGCGAACAGCGAACCCGCCATGCCGGCGGCCAGGCCGGCGATGACGAAGGCGGCCCATTGCACCCGCTTCACGTCCATGCCGATGGCGTCGGCGCGCAGCGGCGAGTCGCGCACCGCCCGCATCGCATAGCCGAACGGCGAGAACAGCAGGCGCCGCAGCAGCAGCACGCCGGCGACCACCACCGCCAGCGTCAGGTAGTAGTAAGCGTTCTTCTCCGACAGCCAGCTCGCCGGCCAGACCCCGGTCAGGCCGTTGCTGCCGCCGGTGACGCCGTCCCACTGGTAGCAGATGGCCCAGGTGATCTGGGCGAAGGCAAGCGTCAGCATCGCCAGGTAGACGCCGGACAGGCGCACGCAGAACCAGCCGTAGAGCAGCGCGCCGGCGGCCGCCAGCAGCGGCGCCGCGAACAGCGCGATCTCCATCGGCATGCCGGCGCTGCGCACCAGCAGTGCCGCGGCGTACGCGCCCAGGCCGAAATAGGCGGCGTGGCCGAAGGAATGCATGCCGGCCGGCCCCATGATGAAGTGGAGGCTGGCGGCGAACAGGGCGGCGACCAGCAGGTCGATGCCGAGCACGGTCATGTACGGCGAGTCGCTCATCAGCAGCGGCAGCAGCGCCAGCACCACCACCAGCGCAAGCGCGGACCCGCGATAGAGCTTGCCCGCCGGCCGCAGCGGCGCTTCGGCCGTGCCCAGGTTGCGGGTGGGCGCCTGCGGCCGCCCGAGCAGGCCGTGCGGGCGGATCACCAGCACCACCGCCATCACCAGGAATTCCACCACCAGCGTCAGCTTGGAAAACGAAATATCGACGCCGAACAGGTTGACCAGGCCGAGCCAGATGCAGACGGCCTTCAGTTCCGCGATCAGCAGCGCGGCGACATAGGCGCCGACGATGGATCCCATGCCGCCCACCACCACCACCACGAAGGCGGCGCCGATGGTCACCAGGTCCATCTCCAGGTTGGCCGGTTCGCGCGGGATCTGCAGTGCGCCGCCGAGGCCCGCCAGCAGCGCCCCCAGGGCGAATACGCTGGTGAACAGCCAGGTCTCGTTGACGCCGAGCGCGCCCACCATCTCCCGGTCCTGTGTCGCTGCCCGTACCAGGGTCCCCCAGCGGGTGCGGGTCAGCAGCAGCCAGAGCAATCCCAGCACCACCACGCCGACCACGATCAGGAACAGGTCGTAGGTGGGAAACTGGCGGCCCAGGATCTGCACCGAGCCGGACAGGCCGGGCGCGCGCGGGCCGAGCAGCTCGTCGGGTCCCCAGAGCCACAGCACCGCGTCCTTGATGACCAGCACCAGGGCGAAGGTCGCCAGCAGCTGGAACAGTTCGGGTGCGCGGTAGATGCGGCGCAGCAGCACCATCTCGACCAGCGCGCCGACCAGGCCGACGCCCAGCGCCGCCAGCGCCAGTGCCGGCCAGAAGCCGATGCCGCCGGCCAGCCGTTCGACGAAGGTGTAGGCAAGGTAGATGCCGAGCATGTAGAACGAGCCGTGCGCGAAATTGACGATGCGCGTGACGCCGAAGATCAGCGACAGGCCGGCGGCCACCATGAACAGCGACGAGGCGCCCGCCAACCCGTTGAGCAGCTGCACCGCAAAGCTAGAGAAACCCATGAAACCTCTTTATGTCAGCGGAGGAATGGAAGGCGGCGCCGGCGGCCGCCTCACTGGTCGGTCAGGGCGCCGGCCGAAGCTTGGCCACCGTCGCGGCGTCGGGCAGGACCGTGGCGCCGTCGACATAGCGGTAGTCGACCATCACGCCCTTGCCGCCTTCATTCTTGGTGCGGCCGACGTAGGCGCCCATGGTGGACTGGTGGTCTTCGGGACGGTAGACGACATTGCCGAAAGGCGTGCTCACCTGCAGTCCCTCGAATGCCTTGACCAGCTTGTCGGTCTCGGTCGACTGTGCCTTCTTGATGCCGGCGGCGAGCGACTTGATCGCGCTGTAGCCGACCACCGAGCCGAGGCGCGGATAATCCTTGAACTTCGCCTCGTAGGCCTTGCGGAACGCGTCATGCTCCGGCGTCTTGATGCCGTACCACGGATAGCCGGTGACCACCCAGCCGTTCGGGCTTTCGTTCTTCAGCGGGTCCATGTATTCCGGCTCGCCGGTCAGCAGGCTGACCACCTCGCGCTTCTCGAACAGGCCGCGGGTGTTGCCCTCGCGGACGAACTTCGAGAGATCGGCGCCGAACAGGACGTTGAAGATGGCGTCCGGGCGGGCATCGGCCAGCGCCTGCACGACGCTGCCGGCATCCACCTTGCCCAGCGGCGGCGCCTGTTCGGCGACGAACTCGACATCCGGCTGCGCTTCCTTGAGGAGCTTCTTGAAGGTGGCGACCGAGGACTGGCCGTACTCGTAGTTCGGATAGACCAGCGCCCAGCGCTTCTTCTTCATCTTGGCGGCTTCCGGCACGAGCATCGCCACCTGCATGTAGGTCGAGGCCCGCAGGCGGTAGGTGTACGGATTGCCGTTCTCCCACACGATCTTGTCGGTCAGCGGTTCGGCGGCCAGGAAGAAGAACTTGCGCTGCTTGGCGTAATCGGTCAGCGCCAGCCCCACGTGCGAGAGGAAGGAGCCGGTCAGCACATCGACCCGCTCGCGCGACACCAGCTCATCGGCGGCGCGTACCGCATCGCCGGGATTGCCGTTGTCGTCGCGGATCACCAGTTCGAGCTTCTTGCCGTTGACGCCGCCCGCGGCATTGACCTCCTCCACCGCCAGTTCGAGGCCCTTGCGGTATGGCTCCAGAAACGCGGGCTGCGCCTTGTAGCTGTTAATCTCGCCGATCTTGATCACGTTCTGCGCGTAGGCGCCGCTGCCGACGGCGAACAGGACCGCGGCGGCGGCCAATCTCCTGGAAGTCTTGATCATGTTGCACTCCTTGGTTATGGGACTGATGACCTGGCTTGGGGCTTGGCAGGGGATTAGCGCAATCCGTCCTCGCCTTTGATCTCGTGGGATTGCAGCCCTCCCACCCGGGGCAACGGCCGGCCGCTGTCGGTAACGACAACGGCGACGACGATCTCGTTGGCGCGCGGCGCATCGGCCACGCGCGCTTCCATGGCATCGAAGTGGCTGCGCACGAAGGCGGCATCCTTGTGCCCCAGCGGCACATCGATGGCGCTGCCGACGCCACCCTGCTTCTTGCTCGAGGGGACCAGCGCGGCGCCGCGGCTCACCGCCTGCCGCAGCGGCGCGCCCAGCTTCGGATGCAGGATCGCCGCCGCGTGCTCGAGCTCGCCGGCCTCGCCGACGATGGCCGCCTTGCCGTAGCTCTGCGCCTGTTCGGGCGCAATGCCGAGCGCCTCCACGCAGCGCTTGCCGAGCAGTCCGCCGAGTTCCTCGCCGATGGCGATCAGCTCGTCCAGCGCTTCCACGTAGCGGCCGGCGCACGGGTTCTCGATCACCGCCATCGCCAGCGCCCGTCGCGTCGGCGGCTGCACCGCCCTGCCCATCTCGGTCATGGTCTCGTCGACCTGCACAACCAGCTTCCTGATGTTTGCCGCCATTGCTGTCTCCTCGATGTCCGGCGTGCCGCTCAGCGCAGCCCGTCCCATTTGCTTATTTCCGACGCCTGCAATCCTCCCACCCGCGCATGCACCCGCGCGCCGGTGCTCATCGCCAGGATCACCACCATTTCGCCGCAGCGCGGGGCGCCGGGCACGCGGGCCTCGATGGCGTCGAAGTGGCTGCGTACATAGGAGGCGTTGATATGGGTAATCGGCACGTCCAGGGTGGCGCCGGGACCGGCGACCTTCTTTGTCGACGGCACGATGGCCAGGGCGTTGCCCTTGCGGCCGGCAGCGGCGTCCTCGCTCCATCCCAGCAGCTCACGCATCGCATAACCGCCGGGGACGTGCCACAGCGCGCCGTGCTCGATCTCGCCGTCGGCGCCGACGATGGCGCCCTTGCCGTAGGAGGAGATGCCTTCGCGCGGCACCCCGATCCGTTCGAGCAGGCGGCGCCCGAGCATCACGCCCACCTCATTGAGCGCTTCCATCATCGGCAGGATGTCGGGCTCGTAGCGGCCGGCGTAGGGATTGGTCAGCACCGCCGCGATGTAGCCGCGGCGCAGGGGCTGCGCCGGAGCAGGACCGAACTCGTGGAAGATGTCTTCGACATGGTTGAAGATGCGGCGTATCTCGATCATGCGCTTGTCCTTGTTCTTGTTTCTGTTTTCAGATGCATCAAGCCGGCCAGCACGGCAATCCTAATACGAAAGCGCGCGGACGGCATTCGTGCGCTGCCGCAGAGACACCGGCACGGCCGGCGCCGGACCGACGCCCAGCTGCAGCATGTGCCCCTGGCAGGCAAGCACGGCAGCATGGATCAGCCCCTCTTCCTGCAATTCGCGTGCCCGTGCATGCCCCGCAATCAGCGCGCGCAGTGCGAGCGCCGGGCCAAGCGGTGGCACGTTGACGGTGACCGGCAGCGCGCCGAGGTCGGTGTCGTCCTTGAGTTCATTGGCCGGCCGCCGCAGGATACGGGGATCGTCGACGTTCACCGCGTTGGCGATCACGGTTGCGGCGGCGTCCGCCTGCGCCGCGGTAGTCGCCAGCACGGTGACGCTGTCGGCGATCCCGAGCGAGAAGCTGCGCCCCTTCCAGCCGCTGGTGGCGACGCCGCGTGCCGGCGAGGCGGTGTCGATGTCGATCCAGCCGTCGGTCTCCAGCGCGCCGTGTGCGGCCTCCGCGGTGCCGGCGTCGATATCGGTGCAAATCCCGACCCGATAAGAAGCGTCTGCACTCAAGTGGAACGCGATGTCGCCGCCGTTGTTGACCGACGCGCGCGCAATGCCCGGGCCGCGGTAGCAGGCCAGGATTTCTTCCGCCACCGCGCCGGCGACGGCCGCCATCGGCGTGATGAAACCGGCCCGGTACGGGAAACACGCTTCCCACATGCGCCTGGCAACCGTGCCTCGCGGCGGGCAGGCTTCGGTCACCGGCGCGCGCAGCAGCGGCAGCTCGGCGACCAGCTCCGGCAGGACGGAGACGAAACGCCGCCAGGCGTCGGCATGCGCCCGGTTGACCGCGTCGAGCGGACCGTCGGCCTGGATCACAAGGTCGATCGGACCGTGCGAGAAATGCAGGCGTCCGTCGGGGAGCGATGCGCAGTGGGGTGCCATGATGGTCCGCTCAGCCGAGTACCGGACCGTTGTCGGCGGGCCAGCCGTTCTGTGCCGGTTGCCTTTCCCAGCGCCGGGCGGGAGGCGCGCCGTCGTTATGCCACGCCCCCGTCTCCAGCACCGACGGCAGCTGCCGCACATGGTCCATGTGGCCGCCCAGGGCCGCATAGTCGGTCAGGCGCATCGTGAATTCGATGGGGGCGACGATGGCCGGGGTCGGGACGGTGCCGAAGCTGTTGTCCGGCATGCGCATGACGTCCGCCATGACGGTGATGCCGCCGCCCGGCCAGACGTAGGCGGGCGCGCCGCCGCAGGTGACGTTGACCAGCGCGCGCTTGATCGCCTGGGTCAGCAGGACCGGGTTCTCGGTGACACCGGCGCGCAGGCTGCCGCCGGCGCCGCCGAGGAAGAGCACGGTGGTGACCGAAGGTTCGCAGTTCTCGCCAATGCGGACCACCACCCTTGCCACCTCCGGCGGCATGTCCTGGCGCACCGGGCGCAGGTCCTGGTCCAGCACGAACCAGGCGGCGTGCTCGCCGGTGGTCGAGGTCAGCAGCAGCCGCAGGCCGGGCCAGGCTACGGCGGCGTCCCAGCCTTCGATGATGGTCAGGGGGTCGACGAGGTCGGTCCCGCCCCAGCCGGTGCCGGGATTGGCAACCTGGAAGTAGCGGCCCGGCGTCGACTTGCGCCCGCGCATCTTGATGCCGGACGGGCGGATATCGAGGCAGCGGCCGGCCTGATGCTCGGTGAAGACGCCGGTGATGTGGTCGTCGACCACCACCACCTCGTCCACCTTGCCGTAGAGCTGCTTGGCAAAGATGCCGATGGTGGCGGAGCCGCAGCCGACCCGCATGCGCTGCTCCTCGATGCCGTTGACGATGGGCGCGCGGCCCGCCTGGATGAGCAGCTGGGAGCCGCCGTCGATGGTCAGCTCGGCGGCCTTCTTGTTGCCGAGCAGCGCCATCATCTCCAGCGTCATCCGGCCCTCTTTCTTGCTGCCGCCGGTCAGGTGGTGCACGCCGCCGAGCGACAGCATCTGCGAACCGTACTCGGCGGTGGTCACATGGCCAACCACCTCGCCGCGGTAACGCACGTTGGCCTGTTCCGGACCGAGGTAGCGGTCGGTGTCGATCTTCACCTTGAGGCTGCAGTAGCTGAAGATGCCCTCGGTGACGACGGTGACCATGTCGACGCCGCGCACCGGCGCCGAGACGATGAAGGGCGCGGGTTTGTAATCGGGATAGGTGGTGGAGGAGCCGACGCCGGTGACGAAGATCTCGCCGGCGTGCAACAGGTCGCCGTTCCAGGATTCCCGCACCGCCGGCAGCGGCGCCGGCTGCGTACGTCCGGCGAAGGGGATGACCGCGGCGGCGGGGTCTTCCAGCGTCTTGCGCATGAACAGCACGGGATCGACGCGGACCAGGGTGCCGTCGACATTGGCGTAGCGGTCGCAGGCGCCGGAACGGCCGGCGGTGATCTGGCACAGGACCGGACAGGCGTTGCATTCAATCTTGTCGCTTGCCATGCGCTCGCTGCGCTGCCTGGCCCGCTCCAGCACCTGCGGCTCGTATTCCGCCAGCCCGTCGGTCTTCGTGTGTTCCGTCATGACGCCAACCCCCTGTAGAGATGCACATCGACTGCAATCACGCGAATGTAGTGTAGGCTACATTTGAGTTTAGTGTACACTACATTTTCGTTTAGTGTATACTACATTGACGATTTGCCCTGGCACCGGGAGGAATGATGACCCACGTGGTAACCGAAGCCTGCATCCGCTGCAAATACACGGACTGCGTCGACGTCTGCCCGGTCGACTGTTTCCATGAAGGTCCGAACTTTCTCGCCATCGACCCCGACGAATGCATCGACTGCGCGGTCTGCGTCGCGGAGTGCCCGGTCAACGCCATTTATGCCGAAGAGGACGTACCGCCGGACCAGGCGGCGTTCATTGCGCTCAATGTCGAACTGGCACAAATATGGCCGGTCATCGACAATTCCCGGGGCGGCCTGCCCGATGCTGACGACTGGAAGGACAAAACAGGTAAGCTATCGGCCCTGGAGCGCTGAAAGCCGCCTTTTTATTAGTCTTTTATAAACGGAAAATTATGAGTGCAATGCACGAAGAACGCGTCCTGAGTGTGCATCACTGGACGGATCGCCTGTTCACCTTCACCACCACCCGCGATCCCGCGCTGCGGTTCAGCAACGGCCATTTCACGATGATCGGGCTGCGCGTCAACAACAAGCCGCTGCTGCGGGCGTACAGCATCGTCAGCGCCAACTACGAGGAACACCTGGAGTTCCTGAGCATCAAGGTGCCGGACGGTCCGCTGACCTCCCGCCTGCAGCATATCCAGGTCGGCGACACCATCATCGTCGGCCGCAAGCCGACCGGCACGCTGCTGATCGACTACCTCCTGCCCGGACGCCGCCTGTACCTGCTGTCGACCGGCACCGGCCTGGCGCCGTTCATGAGCATCATCCGCGACCCGGAGACCTACGAGAAGTTCGAGCAGGTGGTCCTGGTGCACGGGGTGCGCCAGGTCGACGAGCTGGCCTACCACGACGTGCTGATGGAGCATCTCCCCAACCATGAATTCCTCGGCGAGCTGGTGACCAGCAAGCTGCGCTACTACCCGACGGTGACCCGCGAGCAGTACCGCAACATGGGCCGCATCACCGACCTCATCAGCACCGGAAAACTGTTCACCGACCTCGGCACCCCGCCGCTGGACCCGGCGGCCGACCGGGTGATGATCTGCGGCAGCCCCGGCATGCTGCGCGACCTCAAGCGCATGCTGGAAGAGCGCGGCTTCAAGGAAGGCAATACCTCGACACCGGGCGATTTCGTGATCGAGCGCGCCTTCGCCGAGCAGTAGAGCGCCGATGACCGCTCTCCTCCGCTGAACGATGGCGATCCGGCCCGCACGCAAGGCAAGCAACGGCGCCGTCCGGCCCCGCACCCGGGAACTGGCGGCGCAGGCCACGCAGGACAGCATCCTGCGCGCCGCCACGCGGGTGTTCGCCAAGCACGGGTTTGCCGGCGGCCGCATCGAGCAGATCTCGAAGGCGGCGAAGTCGCACGACCGCATGATCTATTACTACTTCGGCAGCAAGGAAGCGCTGTTCATCGCGGTCATCGAGGACACCTACCGCCGCTTCAACGACGCCGAGTCCAAGGTGGTCCTGAAGCTTGACGATCCGGTCGAGGACCTGAAGACGCTGGTGCGGTTCATGTGGACCTACTACCAGCAGAATCCGGAGTTCATCACCCTGCTCAACAGCGAGAACCTGCACCGCGGACGGCACATATCGAAGTCGATGCGCGCGCGGGAATACTCGTCGCCGGCGATCTCGGCCATGGCCGGCGTGCTGGCCCGCGGCGCCGAACGCGGCGTCTTCCGCAAGGATCTCCGCGCCCGCGACATCTACCTGATGAGCGCGGCCCTGGCCTACTTCTATCTTTCCAACCGTTTCACCCTGTCGGCGTTCCTTGGCGAAGACCTGGACGCGCCGGAATCGCTCGCCTATTGGGAGGAATTCATCACCGCCGCCATGGTGCGGCAGGTGATGGCGCAGGTTTGACCAACAAGGAGGAAGTCATGGCAGACGCAAGCGGCACCCAGCAGTCCGGCAAGGTCGTCATCAGGAACATCGGCCTGATGCTTTCCGGCGACATCGACCGTCCCATCCTCGATGCCGACACCATCGTGATCCGCGACGGCCTGATCGTCTCGGTAGGCAAGGAGGCCGACTCCGATACCGGCCAGGCGGACACCGTCATCGACGCCCGCCGCACCTGCGTCGCGCCCGGCCTGATCGACAGCCACGTGCATCCGGTGTTCGGCGACTGGACGCCGCGGCAGAACCAGCTCGGCTGGATCGATTCGACCATGAACGGCGGCGTCACCACCATGATTTCGGCCGGCGAGGTGCACCTGCCGGGCCGGCCGAAGGACATCGTCGGGCTCAAGGCCCTGGCCATTACCGCCCAGCGCGCCTTCGACAATTTCCGGCCTGGCGGGGTCAAGGTGCTGGCGGGTGCGCCGGTCATCGAAAAAGGCATGACCGAGCACGACTTCAAGGAGCTGGCGGAGGCCGGCGTCAAGCTGCTCGGGGAAGTTGGCCTGGGTTCGGTCAAGGCCGGCGAGGAGGCGCAGCAGATGGTGGCATGGGCGCGCAAGTACGGCATACAGAGCACCATCCATACCGGCGGCCCGTCCATTCCCGGGTCGGGGCTGATCGACAAGGACGTGGTGCTGGAAGCCGATGCCGACGTCATCGGTCACATCAACGGCGGCCATACCGCCCTGCCCGAGGCGCATGTCTGCGCGCTGTGCGAGCAGTCGAAGCGGGCGATCGAGATCGTCCACAACGGCAACGAGAAGATCGCGCTGGCGGCGGCGCGCGCGGCGCTCGAACTCAAGTGCCCGCACCGGGTGATCCTCGGCACCGATGGGCCGGCCGGATCGGGCGTGCAGCCGCTCGGCATCCTGCGCATGGTCGCCATGCTGTCCAGCCTGGCGAACATTCCTGCCGAGCTGGTGTTCTGCTTCGCCACCGGCAACACCGCCCGCATCCGGCAGCTCAATTGCGGCCTGATCGAACCGGGACGCGCGGCGGACTTCGTCTTCATGGACAAGGCCCAGCATTCCGCTGGCCGCGACCTGCTCGACAGCGTCGGGCTCGGGGACATTCCGGGCATCGGGATGGTGATGATCGACGGGATCGTGCGCTGCGGCCGCAGCCGCAACACGCCGCCGGCGACCGAGATCCCGGTGGTGCTCGGGCACTGACGGGCGGTCGCGAGGCGAACGGGCCGGGAAGCCGGCCCGTCGCGGTCAGTTGGAGAAAGCCGGGATGCCGGTGATGGCGCGCCCAAGGATCAGCGCATGGACGTCGTGGGTGCCTTCGTAGGTATTCACCACCTCCAGGTTGACCACGTGGCGGATGACGCCGAACTCGTCCGAGATGCCGTTGCCGCCTAGCATGTCGCGCGCGGTGCGGGCAATGTCGAGCGCCTTGCCGCAGGAATTGCGCTTCATCATCGAGGTGATCTCCACGGCGGCGGTGCCAGCGTCCTTCATCCGTCCGAGCTGCAGGCAGCCCTGCAGGCCGAGGGTGATGTCGGTGAGCATGTCGGCCAGCTTCTTCTGGATCAGCTGGTTGGCCGCCAGCGGCCGGCCGAACTGCTTGCGGTCGAGCACGTACTGGCGCGCCGCCTGGTAACAGAACTCCGCCGCGCCGAGCGCGCCCCAGGCGATCCCGAAACGGGCCGAATTGAGGCAGGTGAACGGGCCCTTCAGGCCGCTCACGCCGGGCAGCATGTTTTCCTCGGGGCAGAACACCTCGTCCATCACGATCTCGCCGGTGACCGAGGCGCGCAGACCCATCTTGCCGTGAATGGCGGGCGCGCTCAGGCCCTTCCAGCCCTTCTCCAGGATGAAGCCGCGAATGAGGCCGTCGTCGGTCTTGGCCCAGACCACGAACACGTCGGCGATCGGGCTGTTGGTGATCCACATCTTGGCGCCGCTGAGCGCGTAGCCGCCGGCGACCTTGCGCGCCCGCGTGACCATGGAGCCGGGATCGGAGCCATGGTTGGGTTCGGTCAGGCCGAAGCAGCCTACCCATTCGCCGCGCGCCAGCTTGGGCAGGTATTTCTGCTTCTGCGCCTCGCTGCTGAATTCGTTGATGGGCACCATCACCAGCGACGACTGCACGCTCATCATCGAGCGATAGCCGGAGTCCACCCGCTCCACCTCGCGCGCGATCAGGCCGTAGGAAACATAGTTGAGGCCGGCGCCGCCATACTGCTCCGGAATGGTCGCGCCCAGCAGGCCGAGCTCGCCCATCTCGCTGAAGATCTCGCGGTCGGTGCGCTCATGGCGGAAGGCTTCCAGCACGCGCGGCATCAGCTTGTCCTGCGAGTAAGCACGGGCGCTGTCGGCGACCATGCGTTCCTCGCTCGTGAGCTGCGTGTCCAGCAGCAGCGGGCTTTCCCAGTTGAATACGGCTTTTTCGGTCATGATTTTCATCCTGTGCACTTCAAGATCGTGGTTTACTGCGTGGCCACCATACTAAGAGACTGGGACGGCGGACGACAACCGAGAATTCCGTATAGGTTTGTGCGAAAATCGCACTTCAAGACGGAGGACGCATGCGGCGCAGGATACCGAGCACAGGGGCGCTGGTGGCATTCGAGGCCGCCGCCCGGCATGAAAGTTTCACCAAGGCGGCGGCGGACCTGGCGTTGACCCAGAGCGCGGTGTGCCGGCAAATCGCGGGACTCGAGGCTTACCTCGGCGTGGCGTTGTTCCGCCGCACCCGGCACGGGGTGAAGCTGACCGAGGCCGGCGAGGGTTTCAGCCGGCAGGTCGCGTCCCGGCTGGACGCGATCGAGCAGGACACGCTCGGCATCATGGCCAGCCATGGACGCGGCGCGACACTGCAACTCGCCGTGGTGCCGACCTTCGCCACCCAGTGGCTGCTGCCGCGGCTGCCGCATTTCATGCGGGCCCATCCCGACATCACCGTCAACCTCACCACCCGCACCCGCCCCTTCCTGTTCGAGGAGACGACGTTCGACGCGGCCATCCAGTTCGGCGAAGGCAGCTGGCCTGGCACCGACGCCCGGCACCTGATGCGCGAGCATGCCGTGCCGGTCTGCAGTCCTGCCCTGCTGCGCCGGATCAGCCGCAGCGGGAAGCCGGTGACGCCGCAGGAAGTGGTGCGCCTGCCGCTGCTGCAGCAGGAAACCCGCCCCTACGCCTGGCGCAACTGGTGCGAATCGGCCGGGGTGGACGGCGGCAACCCGCTCGCCGGCCCGCGCTTCGAGCTGTTTTCAATGCTGGCCCAGGCCGCCCGACATGACATGGGCGTCGCGCTCATCCCCGCCATGCTGATCGAGGAGGACCTGGCGGGCGGGCGACTCGTCGTCGCCTGCGCGCACAGCCACCGCAGCGCCCATGCCTATCACATCGTCTTCCCCGAACGGAAGGCGGAATCCGCGGCGCTGCGGCTGTTTATCGACTGGTTGTGCCTGCAGGCGCAGTCCTACCGCGCGGCGGCCGGACTCGAGTAACAGGCTGCGGGGAGCGCGAGGCGAGGCGAGACTTTTCGCCGGTGTCTGCGTCGGCACGGGCACGGGCGTGTGCGCGACCTGCACACAGCCGGCAGCAATCATGCCTCGCGGCCAGGCGCCGGCCCGCTTCGCGCCGGCGTGAGCAGTTCGAGCAGGCGGATGTTGAGGCGCGCGTTCGCGCGGTGGTAGTCGGCCCATTCGGCGTCGGTGCCGGCACGCGTGATCTCCATCCGCGTGTCCCTGTGCAGGGCATCGCGCAAGGCTTGCAGTTCGTGCGGGAACAGGTGGTTTGCCAGGGACTGCATGACATTCTCCATTTTCAGACTTTCATTCATACGGCTCGCCGCGCGACGCTCCCCTGCTGGGATGAGCATGCCTCGCGGCGGCGGCCTGCCAGGAAGCTTCAGGGCAAGGCGGGGATCGCGTTGAGTTTTTCCGGATTGCGCATGGTGTAGATCGCGACGACGCGCAGGCCGTCGGTGACGAACGCCTGCGCCGACTCGATGCGGCCGTCGACATAGCGCAGCAGGCCCGGCTCGCCGTTGATGCGCGCAATCCGGTACTCCAGCGACCTTCCGTGCCGCAGATGGACGGCAAGGTACAAGTGAGAGATACGGCGGCCGCCGGAGATGATTTTCATGAAGGACGCGACCTTGCCGCCGCCGTCGCTCACGATCGTCGCGTCGTCGGCCAGGAGCGCCTGCAGTGCGACGTGGTCGCCGCTGCGCGCCGCCTGCAGGAAGCGTTCGAGTACGCCGCGGTGAAGGTCGGCGGGCACCTTGAACCGCGGCGCCTCCTGCTTCACGCGCTGCGTCGCCCGGTGCACCATCTGGCGGCAGGCGGCTTCGCTCTGGTCGAGGATGGGCGCCATGTCCTTGTAGTCCAGGTCGAACGCCTGCCGCAGCAGGAATGCGGCGCGCTCCTTCGGGGTCAGGCGCTCAAGTACCCACATCAGCGCAACCGACAGGTCGCTGGCGAGTTCCGCCGCCGCTTCCGGAGTGCGTTCTTCGATCTCCACGAGCGGCTCGGGTAGCCAGTAACCGACATAGGCTTCCCGCTGAGCCCTCGCCGTCCGCAACCGGTCGATCGCCATTCGGGTCACGACGGCGACCAGCCAGGCTTCGTCCGACTGCACGGCATCCCGATTGACGCCGCTCCAGCGCAGCCAGGCGTCCTGCACCACGTCTTCGGCGTCGGCCCGGATGCCCAGCATGCGGTAGGCAACCGCGAACAGGCGGGGGCGCAGCTGCGCAAAACGGCCAGGGTCGTGCGATGCGTCGGTCATGGAAGATGCACTCCGGATGGTTCGGTCAGTCGGCAACGCGTGGACGCAAGGCGGCCGCGCCTACAGGATGACGGTCGATTTCGGGACCGGCTGCCGGAAGCTGATCGCCATCCGGTTCCAGGCATTCATCAGCGCGGATGCAAAGCCGAGATCGGCAATCTCCTGGTCGGAAAAGTGCGTGGTCAGCGCCTCGAAAACCGCGTCGGGAACGGCGCCGTTCTCCAGCCGGGTGACGGCCTCCGCCCAGGCCAGCGCGGCACGCT
This sequence comes from Noviherbaspirillum sp., assembly GCF_036563305.1. GTDB lineage: Bacteria > Pseudomonadota > Gammaproteobacteria > Burkholderiales > Burkholderiaceae_D > Noviherbaspirillum. Next base: position 483,328 of record NZ_DATCMQ010000014.1, read on the forward strand.
CGGGGGCGGAGTAGAAAGCCGTCTCGCGCCACGTGGACAGGCTGTTGACCCGCTGCCAGTCTTCGCCCATCTTCAGCAGGTCGCGCGCGTGCTTGTCGATGCAGAAGGCGCAGCCATTGATCTGGGAGATCCTCAGGAAGACCAGCAGGATCATCTGCCTGCCCAGCGTGGATTGCTCCAGCGCCGTTTCCGCGCTGGCAAAGGCGCGGTAGGCGACGGGGGACAGGGAATGATAGGGAATGCGAAGAGACGACACGTTGGGTTCCTTTCAGGGTATGCCGAAGCAAAACGTCATCGGCACCTGCTAGACGTTTTAGCCATCGCCGCTGTGACATCGCGTGGCGCCGCATCGGGCTCCCGTCCCCCTCGCTGCTTCCCACGCGAGCGGTCGCCCGCCCGTCTTTTCTTGCCGGCGGCATCGGCCAGCCGCCGGTCGCGCTGCCGCGCTGCTGCGCGGGAAGATGCAGGAAGACGCGCTTTCGCGGGTTGGACAGCCCGGCGGCCGACGCACTTCGCAAGGCAAAACTGTTGCAAATTGTAAATCGTGCGCTATAATCAAATAAGAATCATTCGCGTTTAAGAGAAGATTCCTTCCGTCTCACGGCCTACATCCCTAGCCATCCAATCGACCGCCACTGGGTGTATTTCATCTTTTGACTGTCCTATTGGAGCTACTGTATGCCACTCGGCTTGCGTGTACGGCCATTGGCGGCTGCCATCGCCGCCCTGCCTTTCCCTATTCTGCTTTCTGCCAACGCTGCCGCGGAGCCCGCGACGGCGCCCGTCACGGCCGCCGCACCGCATGCCCTCGGCACCGTCATCGTCACCGCCAACCGGGTGGAGCAGGAAGCCGACGAGGTCGCGGCCACCGTCACGGCAATCACCGACGAGCAGATCGCGCGTGAGATGCCGGTCGATGTGCAGGACCTGCTGCGGCATGAAGCAGGCGTCTCCGTGCGCGCCCAGCCGAACCGTTCCTCGGGCGTGTTCCGCGCGACCGGCCGCGCCGGCAACGAAGGCATCAACATCCGCGGCCTGGAAGGCGACCAGGTGCGCTTGCAGGTCGACGGCGTGCGCCTGCCCTCGACCTATGCCTCCGGTCCCTATGCGGCGGGCAGGGCCGACTACATCGACGTCGAGGCATTCAAGCGGGTAGAGATCCTGCGCGGCGCCTCGTCCACCCAATACGGCAGCGACGGCCTGGCCGGCGCGGTCAGCTTCCTGACCAAGGATCCGGCCGACCTGCTCACCCTGGGGAAGGACACTCAGTTCGCGCTGAAGACCGGCTACCACGCGATCGACAACAGCTGGTCGCTGGTGCCCAGCTTCGCCACCCGCGGCGAGATGGTGGAGGCGATGGTGCTCGCCACTTCGCGCCGGGGGCACGAATCGAAAACCGGCGGCGACAACGACGTGGAGAACATCAACCGCACCACGGCCAATCCGGCGGATGTGAAGTCGGACTACCTGCTGGGCAAGCTGCTGTTCAAGTTCAACCGCAACCACAAGCTCAAGCTGACCGCGGAGAACCTGGAACGCGACAATCGCACCCGGGTGCTCACCTTCTTCGGCGATCCGTTCGCGGCGGCAGGACTGAACGACGTCAAGGTGCGCGAGGACATCAGCCGGCAGATGGTCAAGCTGGACTACAGCTACCTCGATACCGCCAACCGCCTGTTCCAGCGCGCCGACTTCAGTCTCTACAACCAGCAATCGAAGAACCGCCAGCTGGGCTTCGAAGGCAGGACCGCGGCCAGCGGATGGAACACCCGCACCCGGGATACCGAATACAGCGAGGACGTGACAGGCGGCAGCGTGCAGTTCGAGAGCAACTTTGGCAGGGACATCAGCCATCGCCTGATCTACGGATTCGATACCTCGATGACCAACGTGGACTCGATGAAGGAAGGCGCGAACCTGCGCAACGGCGTGCCGCTTACCGGCGCCGCCGGCTTCGCCCCCAACAAGAGCTTCCCCGATACCGACTACCGCCTGTCGGGCGCCTTCATCCAGGACGAGATCGGCATCGGCAACCTCGTGCTCGTGCCCGGCCTGCGCTATGACGAGTTCAAGCTGACGCCGCATCCCGATGCCCTGTATGCGGTCACCAACGCCGCGGCGCCGTCGACGCTGTCGGACAACGCGGTGTCGCCGAAACTGGGGGCGATCTGGAAGCTGTCACCGATGGTCAACCTCTTTGCACAGTACGCCCACGGCTTCCGCGCGCCGGCGCCGTCGCAGGTCAACGGCGGCGTCACCAACCTGACCGCCAGCCAGCCCTACACCTCGATCGGCAATCCGGCGCTCAAGCCCGAGACCAGCGATTCCTTCGAGCTCGGCTGGCGCGGCAGAACCGACACCGTGCGCTACAGCGCGAGCGTCTTCCAGGGCAAGTACAAGGACTTCATCGCCAGCAATGTCCGTGTCGGCGGCAGCGGAACGACGGCCGACCCGATCGTCTACCAGTCGGTCAACCTGTCGGATGTGAAGATCCGTGGCTTCGAGCTGCGCGGCGAATGGAATTTCATGCGCAACTGGACGCTGCTGGGCAGCTACGCCCATGCGCGCGGCGATCAGACCACGGAGGGGACGCGCACGCCGCTGGAGACCATCGACCCGGACAAGTTGCTGCTCGCGCTGCGCTTCGACAGCGAGCGCTTCGGCGGCCAGGCGACCGTCACCGCGGTGGAACGCAAGAGCCGCAATCCGCATCCCGCCACCACCTTCACGCCCGGCGGCTACTCGCTGCTCGACCTGACCGCCTGGTACAACATCAGCAGGAACGCCACCATCAACATCGGCATCTTCAACCTGCTGGACAAGAAGTACTTCCTCTGGTCGGACGTGCGCGGGCTCGATGCGCTGACGCCGGGGCTCGATGCCTACAGCCAGGCCGGCCGCAACGCCAGCGTCAGCTTCCGGTACCAGTTCTGACCATAACCATGCACAGGAACGGCAAAAGATCATGACACGCACTGCGCATCGTTACCTCCACAGGCCCCCGGCCCTCCCGCTGCCGCTGTTACTCCGGCGCGGGCAGTGGTTCGGCTGGTGTTGTGGTCTCCTTGCCGTCCTGGCATCGCTCGTCTGCGGCGCCGCCCAGGCGGCATCGGTCCTGGTCGTGACGAGCAGTCCGGTGGCGCCGGGCAAGTTCCGGATGCTGGCGGAGTTCGCTTCCCCGCACGGCATCCGCATCGAGGCGCACTATGTGGAAAAACTGCCGGCGGAAGTCGATGCCGGCCTGTTCCGCGGTGCCGACCTGGTGCTGTTCGACGCGCCGCGCGATCATATCCGCGACGCCATCCGGTCCAGGCTTGCGAAAGCGCTGCCCGGCATGCGCGCGCCCGCCATCTGGATGGGCACCGCGCGCGCCGAATCGAGCGGGCTTCCGGATGCCCTGGCCGCGCGCTTGCACGCGTACTACGTCAATGGCAGCAAGGCCAATTTCCAGCGGATGTTCCAGGTGCTCGGTGCGCATTTCGCCGGGCGGCCCTGGACATCCGTCGCGCCGCCGATCGTGTTCCCGAAATCCGCCGTCTACCATCCGGCGGCGCCGGAAGTCGTTTTTTCCGGCGCTGCGGACTACCTGGCCTGGAAAGCAGTCGATCCGGCGCGTCCCCGGCCGGTGATCGCGATTGCCATGCACCAGCAATACGTGAGCGCGGAACAGACCGCCTTCATCGACGACCTGATCGCGCGCATCGAGCGTGCAGGTGCATTGCCGCTCGCGTTCTACAGTCCGGTGATGGAGGCCGACGCGATGCGGACCATCCTGGCGCCGGAGGGCAAGGTCGTCGCGGACGTCCTGATCAACACGCAGATCATGCTCAATCCCGAGGGCCGCAGGAAGGAATTCGAAAGCATGGGCATACCGGTGGTACAGGCCATGCCCTACCGCAAGGGGGATGCCGCCGCATGGCAGGCCGATCCCCACGGCGTGGCGCTGATGGATGTTCCCTTCTACCTCGCGCAGGCGGAGTATGCCGGCGTCACTGACATCATGATTGCCGCCGCCACCAGCCAGCGCGACGACCAGGTCGTGCCGATCGCGCCCCAGGCGGCGGCGGTGGTCGGCAAGGCGATGAACCTGGTGCGCCTGCAGCAGAAGCGCAACGCCGACAAGCATGTCGCCGTCCTGTTCTGGAATTACCCGGCCGGTGAAAAGAACCTCTCCGCGTCCTACATGAACCTGCCGAAGAGTCTCGACGCCACGCTTGCGGCGCTGAGGGAGGCCGGCTACGCCACCAGCACGCCGGGCGCCGAGCAGCTCACGCGCCAGCTGCAGCGACTGCTGGCGCCGGCCTACCGGCCGCCGGAGGACAATGCCGCCCTGGAGGCCCTGATCGCGGACGGGCTGGCCGAACTCCTGCCGGTGGCCGAATACCGCGCATGGGTCGCCACGCTGCCGGCGGCGGTGCAGGATTCGATGCGCAGGGACTGGGGCGATCCCGCAAGGTCGACCATGGTGGTCCGGCGTGGCGGTCAAGCCTACTTCGCCATTCCGCGCCTCAAGTTGGGCAATGTCGTGCTGATGCCGCAGGCGCCGCGCGGCGAACGCGGCGCGGACAAGGAAAAGGCGCTGTATCACTCCGCCACCGTCTCGCCGCCGCCGTTCTACCTTGCCAGCTACCTCTGGCTGAGGAAGACCTTCGGCGCCGATGCGCTCATCCACTACGGGACGCATGGCACGCAGGAGTGGTTGCCGGGCAAGGAGCGCGGACTGTCGGTGCATGACTATCCGCTGCTGGCCGTCGGCGACGTGCCGGTGATCTATCCCTACATCGTCGACAACGTGGGGGAAGCGACCCAGACCAAGCGTCGCGGGCGCGCGGTGACGCTGTCGCACCAGACACCGCCCTTCGCGCCGGCGGGCCTGCATGCGGCGCTCACCCGCATGCACGACCTCCTGCATGAATGGCTGGCGCAGGACGACGGCCTGGTCAGGCAGAAGCAGCAGGACGCGCTGTTGCGGCTGGTGCGCCAGGAACGCATCGACAAGGACATGGGCTGGAATGAAGACCGCCTCCGCGCCGATTTCCCCGGTTTCGTCACGGCGCTGCACGATCACCTGCACGAGCTGGCCAGCAGCGCGCAGCCGGTTGGCCTGCACACCTTCGGCAAGGGCACGGAAGAAAAATGGCGCCTCGCCACGGTGATGATGATGCTCGGGAAGGACTACTGGGAAGCGGCGGCCGCGCCCGGCGAAGAAGCGGATGAAGTCCTGGCGACCGACTACCGCCGGCTGGCGGAGACCTCGCCGTTCAGGCTGCTCAGGCGCCACGTCGTCGAGGGCGCGCCGGACGGTGATTTGCCTCCGTCGCTGCGGGGCTTCATCGACAAGGGCCGGGAATGGTATGCCGCCCTCGGCGCCGAGGGTGAACTGCGCGGCTTGCTGGCGGCGCTCGATGGTCGCTACATCCCCACGTCCTACGGCGGCGATCCGATCAGGAATCCCGATGCGCTGCCGACCGGACGCAATCTCTATCCGTTCGATCCGTCCCGCATGCCGACCCGCGCCGCCTGGGAAGCCGGCAAGACGGCGATGGAGCAGCTGATCGCCGCGCATGTGAAGCAGACCGGACGTGCGCCGCGCAAGCTCACGTTTTCGCTCTGGTCGGTCGAGACCATGCGCCACCAGGGCATGCTGGAGGCGCAGGCGCTGTGGGGACTGGGCGTGGAACCGGTATGGGACCAGGGCGGGCGCGTGGTGGATGTGAAGCTGGTGCCGCGCGGCGCGCTGAAGCGCCCCCGCGTGGACATCGTGCTGTCCGCCACCGGCCTCTACCGGGACCACTTCCCCAACCTCATGAAGCACCTGGCCAAGGCAGCGCAGCTGGCCGCCGAAGCGGACGAGCAGGACAATCCCGTCGCCGCCAATGCCCGTGACATCGGCAACAGGCTGCTGCAACAGGGCTGGCCCCGCCAGGCCGCGATCAATGCCGGCAAGACGCGGATCTTCGCCTCCGAATCGGGCAAGTACGGCACCGGCCTGGACGACGCCGCGCTGGCGACCGACACCTGGGACACCCGCGCCGAAGGCGACCGCAAGCTCGCGCAGCTGTACCTCTCGCGCATGCAGTTTGCGTACGGCCCCGACGAGGCCGACTGGGGCAAGAGCGCGCAGGAGCTCGGCAATGGCAAGCCGGGCAACCTGTACGCGGACCACCTGAAGGGCACGGAAGGCGCAGTCCTGTCGCGCACCTCCAACCTGTACGGCATGCTGACCACCGACGACCCGTTCCAGTACCTCGGCGGCATCGCGCTGGCGGTGCGCGCGCTGGACGGCAAGGCGCCGGCGCTTTACATCGCCAACCTGCGGGAGGCCGGCGCCGGCAAGGTGGAGGGGGCGGCGCAGTTCCTGGCCAGGGAGCTGGCGACCCGCAACTTTCACCCCGGCTACATCGAGGGCCTGATGGCGGAAGGCTACGCCGGGACGCTGCAGATCCTCGACAGCATGAACAATTTCGCCGGGTGGACGTCGGTGGCGAGGGAGATCGTGCGCGACGACCAGTGGCAGGAATTCGCCGATGTCTACGTGCGCGACAAGCACAGGCTCGGCCTGAAGGAATGGTTCGAACGCGAGAACCCGCATGCGCTGGCCCAGACCATCGAGCGAATGCTGGAAGCCGCCCGCCACGGCGACTGGAAGGCCGACGAGGCGACCGTGGCGGAACTCAAGGCCCGTTATCGCGATCTGGCAAGGCGCTATGACGTCCGCACGGACAACGCGAAGCTGGCCGCCTACGCCGGACTTCCCGGATTCGGGACGGCAGCCGGTACCCCGCCCCGGACGACGCAGCCGCCGGCGCCCGCCACGCCGGCCGCCGCCGCGTCTGCGCCGGCCCCGGCGCCGGAGAAGCAGCCGGACGAACCGAAAGCGCCTGCAGCGCCGCAGACCGTCTCCGGCATGAAGCTTGAAAGAACCCCGCAGCAGGACGTGGTGGAAACCCTGGGCACGATGCTCGCCTCCGCCATTGCCCTGATCATATTGATTCCGCTCATCGGCGCCTGGCGCCAGTGGAGAAAGGTGCCTTCAGCATGAAAATCAAGCGCAGCCTGTTGTTCATCTGCATGCTGGTCGCGGCCGCAGGCGCCGCAGCCCAGTCCCCGCATCCGCTCGACGGACGCATATGGGATACGCGCAGCAGCAGTTTCATCAGCGTCGAGAGAGCCCATGAACAGGCCGCCGCGAGCCGGCATCTTCTGCTTGGCGAAAGGCATGACAGCGAGATCCATCACCGGCTGCAACGCGACGTCCTGCAGGCACTGGCGCAGAAGGGGCGCCGGCCGACGGTAGTCATGGAGCAGTTCGACCGCGAGCACCAGCCGGCGCTGGCCGCGGCGCAGGCCGCCGGCATCGCCGACGCCGAGGGCCTGGCCGATGCCGGCAAGCTGGATCGGAAGGCCTGGCGCTGGCCGATGTACAAGGACCTCATCGGGTTCGCGGCGGCGCGCGGATGGCCGCTCGCCGCGGGCAATCTGTCACGCGCCGATGCCAGGGAAATCGCGACGGGCCGCCGCCAGCCGGCGCTTCCGGAGATCGGCGCCGCGGCTGTCGCGGCACTGGAAGAGGACATCGTCAGCGGACACTGCGGGCACCGGCCTCCGCCGGACCGGCTGGCGTCGATCGTGCTGGCACAGCGCGCGCGCGACGCCGTCATGGCCGATGCGCTCGAGGCCAGCGCCGCCCCCACGGTGCTGATCGCGGGCGCCGGACATGTGCGGCGCGACCGGGCGGTGCCGCGCTACCTGAAGGATGGCAGGGGCGTGCTCGCGATCGCCTACGTCGAGACGGTCGAAGGCAAAAACGCGCCCGGCGCCTATGACGGCGCCGGTTTCGACCTGCTCTGGTTCACGCCGGCGACCCGGCGGGACGATCCCTGCAGCCGCCCGCTCACCGGCACGGTTGCCTCGCATCCCCCCATCGCAAAGGAAAAACCATGATCCAGTCTTCCACCATCGAGCTGCTGATGTACCAGATCGGCCAGCTGTTCCTGCTGCCCGTGCTGCTGCTCGTGGCGGCAATGTTCGCCTACTCGCTCTATGCGCTCGGCGGGTTCCTGCTGCAGACGCTGCAGCGCCGCCGGCGCGGGCCGCAACTGGTGGGCTTCCCCCTGCTGCAGCATGTGCAGGCCAATGCCGCGGCCTCGCTGGACGAACTCGACCTGCTGGCGCACAAGCTGCTCGAGCCGTCGCGCATCGCCAGCCGGGTCGCACCGATGCTTGGCCTGATCGGGACCATGATTCCGATGGGTCCGGCGCTGAAGTCCCTGACCGAAGGCAAGCTATCGCAGGTGTCGAGCAACCTGACAGTCGCGTTCTCGGTCGTGATCATCGCGCTGATTGCCGCCAGCATCACCTACTGGATCGCCAATGTCCGCCGCCGCTGGCTGGCCGAGGAGATCCTCGAAGTCCAGAAAGCGAGGACGGCATGAGCCTGAAGCTGCTGCACGAACCCGAGAATGACGATCCGATCCTGTCCGTCGTGAACATCATCGACATTTTCCTGGTGATCATCGCCGCGTTGCTCATCACCGTGGCGCAGAATCCAATGCTCGATCCCTTCAGCAAGCAGGACGTGACCATCATTACCGACCCCGGCAAGCCGAACATGGAGATGGTGGTGAAGAAGGGCGAGAAGATCGAGCGTTACAAGGCAAGCGGGGCGATCGGCCAGGGCGAAGGCGACAAGGCAGGGACAGCATACCGGATGAAGGACGGCTCCATGATCTACGTGCCCGAGGGCGGGCAATAGCGGACGCCGCGTCGGCGCGACTGGCTGACGGTTGTTCGCGGTCGCACGGCGCGGCCGCCGTTGACAGTATTCAACCTCACGGCAAGGCGCGGTTGCGCCCTGCATCGTCTTCCGTGCTTCACGTCATCAGACCGCCTGGCTAGCGCGCGGCACACGCGGAAAACATGCATGCAAAGCCGCGCCAGCATTGAAAATAAGAGTGATTCTCATTATCATTGACACACTGTCGACACGGAGACCTTCCGATGAAAAAAGCGCTTACCGCAGCCCTCCTGGGAATGACCCTTTCGCTGGCGAGCCCATTCTGCCTCGCCGAGGCTGCGCCGACTCCCGGCATCGTCGTCGCGCATTATGCGAAGCTGGTCCATGCCGGCTACGCCGACACCGTGTCGTCGGCACAGGCCATGAAGCAGGCGATCGATGCTTTCCTCCGCGCGCCGTCGTCGGGCGCGCTCGCGGCGGCGCGCAAGGCGTGGCTGGCGGCGCGCGAGGTGTATGGCCAGACCGAGGCATTCCGATTCTACGGCGGGCCGATCGATGACGAAAACGGACCCGAGGCGCGTCTCAATGCGTGGCCGATGGACGAGGCCTACGTCGACTCGGTCGAAGGCGACCCGCGCGCCGGGCTCGTCAACAACCGCAAGCAACCCATTACGAAGAAGGCCCTCGCCGCGCTGAACGAGCGGGACGGCGAAGAGAACATCGCGACCGGCTGGCATGCCATCGAGTTCATGCTATGGGGACAGGACCTGTCGGAATCCGGGCCCGGCGATCGCTCCTACAAGGATTTCATCGACGGCGGCGCGCCGAACGCCGACCGCCGACGCCAGTACCTGAAGGTGACCACCGAGCTGCTGCTTGACGACCTGCAGGCACTGGTGCGCGCCTGGGCGCCGGGACAGGCGTCGAACTACCGGGCCCGCTTCGAAAAGGGCGGCAAGGAGTCGCTGCGGAAGATCTTCGTCGGACTCGGCTCCCTGTCGCGCGGCGAGCTTGCCGGCGAACGGCTGGAAGTCGCGCTGGCAAGCCAGGATCAGGAAGACGAACACAGCTGCTTCTCGGACAACACCCATCGCGATGCCGTCACCAACGCCAAGGGAATCGAAAACGTCTGGCTCGGCGAATACAAGCGGCCGGGCGGCGAGGTCCTGGCGGGCCCGGGGCTGCGGGCGCTTGTGGCAGCCAGCGACGCCGGGCTGGCCGACAGGACCACGCGCCGGATCCGCGCATCGGTGGAGGCGGCTGAAGCGATTCAGGCGCCGTTCGACCGCGAAATCGCCGGCGCCAGAGATGCACCCGGCCGGCAGCGGGTGCAGCGGACCATCGACAGCCTGGTGGCGCAGTCGCGCGACCTGGTGGAGGCCGCAAACGCCGTCGGGATCACGCGTCTCACGCTGGTCCAGCCGTGAGCGGAAGAGCCGTCTCGTTCATCGCCGTGCTCCTTGCGGGAGCAGCGGCAGCCGTGCTGCATGCCGCAGTCCGCGCCGCCGCCGACGACGACGCGCAAGGTGAACTGACCGGCGGCGCCACCACCGTCCATGCGGACGGCCGCAATGCCTTCTCCTTCCCCGCAGCGAACCTGAGCGATGAAGAGCGCACCCGCTTTGTCATCGGCAACTCGTTCTTCCGCCGCAACTGGGTGCAGGCGCCCGCCTCCACCACGGCCCGCGACGGGCTCGGCCCCCATTTCATCGCCCGCTCCTGCGGCGGGTGCCATGCCCAGGACGGCCGCGCCGCGCCGCCCGTGTTCCGCAAGGGGCTGAGCGACGAACAGCCGGTAGGCCTGTTGTTGCGGCTGTCGGTGCCGGGCAAGGATCTTCATGGCGCGCCCAGGCCGGAGCCGGTCTACGGCGACCAGTTCGCCAACCTTGCCATTCGCGGCGTCAAGCCCGAAGGCCAGGTGGTGATGCGGTGGAAGGAAATTTCCGGCCGCTTTGCCGACGGCACAGGCTATACGCTGAAGAAACCAATCTACGATTTTCGCAAGCTCGCCTATGGCCCGATGTCGGACGATGTGATGGTGAGTCCGCGCATTGCCCCGCAACTGATCGGGGCGGGCCTGCTCGAAGCCATTCCCGAGCAGGAGATCCTCAACAATGCCGCCGCGCAGGCAAGCGCGCCCGGCCCGATCAAGGGCCAGCCCAACCGGGTGTGGGATGCCTATGCCAGGCGCGAGATGATCGGGCGGTTCGGATGGAAGGCCAATGTGGCCACCCTCGCGCACCAGACCGCCTCCGCCTTCGCCGGCGACATTGGCATCACGTCGTCGGTTTTTCCCGGCGAGTCATGCACGCCCGCGCAAAAGGACTGCCTGTCGGCGAAGAACGGCGGCGACCCGGAAACCGGGGTCGAGATCGACGACGAGACGCTGGAAAACGTCATCTTCTACCAGGCCGTGCTGGCGCCGCCCACCCGCCGTCTCAAGGACGGTACGCTTATCGCAAAGGGGCAGCAGCTCTTCACGCAGGCGCAGTGCGCCGCTTGCCACCGCCCGAGCTATACGACCGGCGCAAGTCCCTTCCCCAGCTTGTCGAGCATGGCGTTGCAGGGCCAGAAGATCTGGCCGTACACCGACCTGCTGCTGCACGACATGGGAGATCAACTGGCGGACGGGCGTGCCGATTTCGCGGCCAGCGGCAAACAGTGGCGCACGCCGCCACTGTGGGGCATCGGCTTGCTCAAGGACGTCAACGGCCATACCCGGCTGATGCATGACGGGCGCGCCGACGGCGTGCTCGAAGCCATACTCTGGCACGGGGGCGAGGCCGAGGCCAGCAAGCAGCAGGTGCTGAAGATGACCGGCTCCGAACGTGCCGCACTCGTCAAGTTCGTGGAGTCCCTATGACCGTACTCCTCCGGCGCGCCGTCCTGCAGCTGGCCGCCGTCGCCCTGCTGCTCCCGGCTGCCGCCGCCGCATCGGCGCAGTCCTTCGGGCGCGATGTCGCCGTTCCGCTCTACACGCCGTCGGACGTGGTTGACGGCCTCTACCGGCACTGGGCGCCGCCGCGTGCCGCCGCATTCGTCGTCTCCGCAGAGAAGCTGCATGCCGCGCTGGGGACATTCTGCGCCGCTTCGCCGGGCGCCGATGTCCGCGTGGGCAGCGTGCGCGATGCATGGCGCGAAGCGGCTGCGGCGTGGGAGCGGCTGGCCGCCGTACCGATCGGCCCGCTGATCGAGCGGCGCTCGGTGCGCGCCATCGATTTCACGCCCACGCGTCCCCAGCTGATCGAGCGCGCCGTCAGAGAGGCGCCACGGGGGCCTCAGGCGATGGAACGGATCGGTACGCCGGCAAAAGGCTTCCCCGCGCTCGAGTGGCTGCTGTGGACGAAGCCGGTCGCATCCGGCAGCCAGGCCTGCGCCTACGCAGCGGAAGTCGCCGCCGATATCGTGCGTGAAGCAGGCGCGCTGCGCGCGGCCTTCGAGGCGCATGGCGCCCGCGAGTGGGACAACGACACTGCGGCCGGCGCCTTCACGGAGTTCGTCAACCAATGGGTCGGTTCGGCGGAGCGTCTGCGCTGGCAGGAGATCGAAAGGCCGGTGCGCGAGGCGCGCTCGACTTCCAGGACCGCCGCGCGTTTTCCGCGCCACGCCAGCGGAGCGACGGCAAGCAGCTGGGTTACGCACTGGGAAGCCTTGCGCGACCTTGCCATCGCCTCCCGGCAGGAAGTCCCGCAGCCGGGCCAGGCTGTCATTCCGATTGAACTCTACCTGCACGGACGCGGGCAGATGGCGCTTGCGCAACGCTGGAAAGACAACATTGCGCAGGCCGATGCGGCCATGCGCGGACTGTCGCCCGGCGCGCAGGACCGGCTCCTGGCGGCGGCAAAACGCCTCGCCTCGACAAAACGGCTTGCCGAGGAAGAAGTCGCACCGGCCCTCGATGTCAGCATCGGTTTTTCGGACGCCGACGGTGATTGAGAAAAAGCGCCTTGCCTCCCCTGGTCGCCGGCGCCTGCTCATTGCGTCGGTCCTCGCTAGCGTCACGCCGGCCCGGGGAGCAGCGGCACGCAGCGACAGGCTGCGGCTGGCGGCAGCCTGGAATGATGAAAGCGGTCATCGTGTGGGCGTGCTGGAGCGTCGCGAAGAAGCCATGCTGCCCCACGCGAGCATCGAAGTGCCGACCCGTGCCCATGGCTTGCTCGCGGAAGCGGATGGCAGCCTGCTGGTCGTCTCGCGCAGGCCCGGCGACTGGATGCTGCGCTGGCATCCCGCGCGCCGCACGTTGCGGTGGGTCTGGGCGGAGCCAGGGCGTGCCTTCAATGGCCATGTCACCCTCAGCAAGGATGCCACGCGATTGTTCACCACCGAGACAGACCTCGATTCGGGACAGGGGCTGCTTGGCGTATGGGATGCGCGCACGCTGGAAAAGCAGGAAGAATGGCCGACGGGCGGCATCGACCCGCACATGATGCTGGTCGACGGCGCCGGGGTATTCGTTGCCAACGGCGGCGTCCCGACGCAACCAGAGACCGGCAGGGCGAAGCGCAATCTGCACGGGATGGACTCGTCCCTGGTGCGCCTCGACACGGCCGACGGTTCCCTTCAGGGTCAATGGCGGGTCCCCGACCGGCGCCTGAGCCTGCGGCACATGGCGCGCAATGGCTCGCGTATCGGCATCGCCATGCAGGCGGAGCACGACACGCAAGCCGAGAGAGACCAGGCGCCCGTCCTCGTGATATTCGACGGCCGCGCCCTGGTCATTCCCGATGCCGGCATCCCGACCGGACTGGCCGGCTACGGCGGCGACATCGCCACCTGGCAGGACGGTTTTGCAGTCGGCGCGCCGCGCGCGCAGGGCGTCGCGTGCTGGAGTGCGGGTTCCGGATGGCATCCTCTCCTGCCCCTGGCCGACGCCTGCGCGGTGACGTTCGCCCACGGCGGCCTTTGGGCAGGCGGAAGCGGAGAAGCACTCGGAGTCGGCCCTTCAGGAAAGAACAGCCTGGCACTGCCGACAGGACTGCGGATGGATAATCACTGGGTACCGCTTTAGCGAAGGCTGGCCGGTGCGCGAGAAGTGCGTGGGGTGGCGCGCTCGATACCATAGGAGGCAAAAGCCAGCTGCAATTAACCATCTAAATTAAACCCATAAACCAAAAACGCGCTCACAGTGGTCGCGCCACACACCCTTTGCCACTCAATGCGTAAACCCTGCTAACCAAATGCACTGATCGCAAACGTCCGTGACGGTTAATTGCGTGCTTTTGTGCCGTGCCATTCCTCGGGTCGCTGCTGGCGCAGACCGCGTTCGCACGGGTGCGTGCGCCACAGCGCGCTCGCCTCTGCTTGAATGCGACGCGGACAAGACCCAGGGGCGCAAGATGCTCGGGATGAATATGCCTGCAAGGCAGTAAAGACGCGTTGGACTGCCCATGCTTCTCTTGAACCGGCAGCCTTGTCTGCGCATGGCCCATCGCCGGCGCTGCTGGACGGTCGTCGCTTATGGCCTGGTGTAGTCGGCTGGACGCCGGACGCCGGCGTTCGGACCTAGGATCGCGTCATTCGGATCGCAACGCCGGCAGGCTGAACGCCGGAGCCTCGGATGCAGAGACCGAGAGGCGAACCCGGACCGCCGCAACGCTCAACGCGCGGAACCGGGCATGGCAAGCAATACCGCGACTTCCACCATGGGATTGCCGGCCCCTCCTCCGTTTCCGTTAGAGCGCATGGAATTGCCGGCCGGTTTCACGATTTCTATCCGGTCGGCGGCGACGCCATTGTCCACGAGGAACGTACGGACGACGCGCATGCGCTCGTCCCATAGCTCGAGCGCGTACTTCGCCGGATCGCCGCCCAACAACTCCCGCAGCTGTATCTTCTCGGCGCGCAGTGCGATCACGGCAAGCGCTCTCGCGGCATCGGGGCTGAGCTTGAACGTGGCGGTGCCCGGCGAGAAGGGAACGCGAAAGGCGAGTGCTTCCCGCGTGCCGATCATGGTGGACGCCATGTCGAGATCCGCCCGCCCCTGGGCGTTCGGCGCGGGTTGCGTCGGCGGCTGCGCCCGCTGCTGATCGGGCGGCGCCTGCGCCGGTCCCGGTACCGGCAGGGTCTGCGCAGCAGCAGGATTGGGTGTAGCACCTGTCTTGTCAGGCTGCGGCGCCTGCGCGCCGGGTTGCGGTCCGGCGGCGCAGCCGCACAACACGGCGGCGGCGAGCACGAGCGTCAGTCTGCGATGCATTTCACTGTCCTTTTTGTTCGATTCCGTACCTTGCCGCGGCATGGCGGCGTGCGCAAGCCGGAAACGCATGGAAACCGTCGAAACAGGCGCCCGATCCTGCAAGGCCTCGCCGAGCATGCCTGCTGCAATCGCAGCGGTGTCGTTCTCGGCCCCATTCGCCCCCGCGAATGGCCGGTCCGGCCACCGGCTGAAGCGATTTCCCTCCGCCACGACCGTCGCGCTTCGTCGCATCGACAGCGGTCACGCAGCCTGATTCCGCACCCACATCCGCAGTTCGGTCTTCAGGACCTTGCCGTAATTGTTCTTCGGCAGCTGGTCCACCATCACGTAGCGCTTCGGCCGCTTGAAGCGCGCGATATGCGCAAGACAGTGCCGGTCGAGTGTTTCCTCCGTGAGTTCGGCTCCCGGCAGCGGCACCACGAAGGCCACGACGATCTCGCCCCACTCCGGGTCGGGTGCGCCGACCACCGCCGTCTCTGCCACGCCGGGGGCGTTCAGCAGCACTTCCTCGACCTCGCGTGGATAGATATTGGATCCGCCGCTGATGATCAGGTCCTTGCTGCGATCCTTGAGGGTGAGGAAGCCGTCGGCGTCGAGGCAGCCGACGTCACCGGTAAACAGCCAGCCGTCGCGGATCGCCGCCGCTGTCGCCTGCGCATTGCGCCAGTATCCCGCCATGACACTGTCACCCTTGACCAGCACTTCGCCTGCCGTTCCCGCCGGCAGCGCACGGCCCTGCTCGTCCGCTATGCGCAGCTGCACCGGCGTCTGCGCGATGCCGACGGAGGCGATCCGCTCCAGGTAGCGCGGATGGCCCGTGTCGGAGAGGATCGCGCGCGGCAGCGCCGTGCCGACCATCGGCGATTCTCCCTGTCCGTAAATCTGCACGAAGCGCGGTCCCATCACCTGCAGCGCGCGCCGGATGTCCGCCAGGTACATGGGCGCCCCGCCGTAGACGATGGTCTTGAACGCGCGCCCCACCGTCGCATGGTCGAGGCCGGCGGCTTCGGCATGGTCGACCAGGCGCCTGACGATGGTGGGCGCGGCAAAAGTGGAAAGCGGGCCGAGCCGTCGCCCGAGATCGAACAGCTCTTCGGGATCGACCGTTCCCGACGGCGGCACGACGTGCCGGGCGCCCGCCATGACGTGGGGAACCGCATAGAGGCCGACGCCGTGCGACATCGGCGCGGCATAGACAATCGCGTCGGATGTCGACAGGGCATCGACATCGATGAAGTAGGTCATCCCCATCGTCATCAGGTTGCGATGCGTGATCATGACGCCCTTCGGGCGGCCCGTGGTGCCGCTGGTGTAGAACAGCCAGGCGAGATCATCAGGAGCGCATTCGGCGACCGGCACGGCGCAGTCCGGTTCGATTGGCGCGAGCAGCCGATCCATCTCCGCGGACTCCACATCGACCTGTCGTTCCAGGCCGGACAGCGCAACGGGCGTCACGTCCCGCGTGACGAACCCCCAGCGCGCCTGCGCATTGTCGATGATCCATTCGACTTCCGTCGTGTGCAGCTTGGCATTGACAGGAACGATGGCCAGGCCGGCCCACCATGCGGCCCACATCACTTCGAGATAGCGCGGATGGTTGCGCATGAACAGGACGACCCGGTCGCCGGGGACCAGCCCTGCCTCCCGGAAGCGCAGGGCCAGCCCCGCACTGCGCGCCGCCCAGTCGCCGTAGGTCGCGTGCGGCGCCGTACCATGAAGGATGGCCGCACGGTCCGGCGCTTGCCGGGCATGGCGCAGCAGCAGATGTGCCAGGTTCATCTCGTCTCCCTTGCGTCCCTTGTCTGGTTCGCGGCTGTCGCCGCTGGCGTCGGGCGCTGCCTCGAAACGTGGTTCCTGCGTCATGCAAGCCGCGGCAGGAACGACAGGCTTTGTCGACCCGCCGCGCGTGCTAGCCGCGCTTCGGAATTTCCAGACCGCGTGCGACGGCCGGCCGGGCGACGAAAGCGTCGAGCACGCGCCGTACATGCGCGAAATCGCCGAAGCCGACCAGGTCGCCCGCGCCATAGAAGCCGATCAGGTTGCGCACCCAGGGGAAGGTGGCGATATCGGCGATCGTGTATTCCTCGCCCATGATCCAGCTGCGGCCGGCCAGGCGCTTGTCCAGGACGCCGAGCAGGCGGCGGCATTCCGCGACGTAGCGGTCGCGCGGGCGCTTGTCCTCATAGTCCTTGCCGGCGAATTTATGGAAGAACCCGAGCTGGCCGAACATCGGTCCGATGCCGCCCATCTGGAACATCACCCACTGGATCGTCTCGTATCGCGCCGCGGCGTCGGCCGGAAGAAAGCGGCCGCTTTTCTCGGCGAGGTAGATCAGGATCGCGCCCGATTCGAACAGCGCGAGCGGCTTGCCGCCCGGGCCAGCCGGGTCAAGGATCGCGGGGATCTTGTTATTCGGATTGAGCGACAGGAACTCCGGCGACATCTGGTCGTTGCTCTCGAAGCTGACGAGATGCGGTTCATACGGCAGGCCGGCTTCCTCCAGCATGATCGACGCCTTCACGCCGTTCGGCGTGGGCAGTGAATAAAGCTGGATGCGGTCGGGGTGGCTGGCGGGCCATTTGCGGGTGATCGGGAAGGCGTTGAGATCGGACATCATTGCTCCTGCGGTCAGCAATCGGGGGCCGGCAGCGCGGCCGGTGCAGCTGGCCATGATAGCAACACGTTCCGTTCCGTGCAGGCCCTCCACCGTCACGCGTACTGGGCAAGCCCGTTGCCGAAGGACCAGTTCTCCTTCTGCACCTCGACCAGGTGGACGATCAGGTCTTCCCGCCGCCAGCCGGCGCCCTCCTGCGCCAGCTCGGCCATGCGCCGCAGCAGCGCCTTCTTCTTCTCGACGCTGCGTCCGACGCTGCAGACGATCTGCACGAATGCCGGGCGCGCATGGGACAGACCGAGGTAGGACGGGGTGCATACCAGGCTGTCGCCGCCGAGCGCCTCGATGACCTGGAAGCGGTCATCCTGCGGCACGTCGAAGGTTTCGGTCAGTGCCTGGTGCACGGCGTCCGCCAGGGCGGCACGGGCGGCGGCGGCGGTACCGGCGGGTACGGAGATGCGTACGAATGGCATGGTGGACTCCTTGGCTCAGATGGTTGTCGGCGGCGCGCGGCGCGCTCAAAGCGGCTGGTTCGCGCCTTCGCCGACATGTCCGGCGGCGGCGGAATCGGCGACGGGCGCGGCGGTGGCGGCGCCGCGCACGGAGGAGGCATCGACGTCGAGCAACAGGACGAGGCTGGCAAACGAGAGCGCGATCGCAAGGGCGGTTTTCATGGCGGTTCCTTTCCTATGGAGTGGTTGACAGCCACACTGTAGTCGCGCAAGATGTATTTGAAAATTTGTAAGTTTTAACGCGATACTCAAGTAAAACTCAAGTTTACGGATCACGATCATGTCCCGTCCCGTCCTCGAACTCGACCTGCTGCGCACGCTGGTCATCGGCGTGCAGAGCGGCAGTTTTGCCGGCGCCTCGGCGCGCATCGGCCGCACCCAGTCGGCGGTCAGCCTGCAGATGAAGAAGCTGGAGGAAGCGCTCGGGGTCGGCCTGTTCGAAAAGCGCGGCAGGCTGCTGGCGCTGACGCCGGCAGGGGAACGGCTGTACGACTATGCGCAGCGTTTGCTCCAGCTGCAGGAAGAAGCAGTGGATGCGGTACGGGGAGCGGGCTTGACCGGGCAGGTGAAGTTCGGACTGTCGGTCGATTTCGAGAACACCTGGCTGCCGGAAATGCTGGCGCGTTTCTCGCGCTCGCATCCGGGGGTGTCGGTCGAAATCGTCATGGAACGCAACTCGACCCTCTCCGCCCAGGTCGATCGTGGCGCCATCGATATCGCGCTGCTGTTCGGCGGGACGGCCGCCAGGCAGTCGCAGCGGCTGGCCCGCACGGACATGATCTGGATCGGCCCGCGCGGCTATGCGCCGCGC
Source organism: Noviherbaspirillum sp. (assembly GCF_036563305.1). GTDB lineage: Bacteria > Pseudomonadota > Gammaproteobacteria > Burkholderiales > Burkholderiaceae_D > Noviherbaspirillum. Next base: position 502,195 of record NZ_DATCMQ010000014.1, read on the forward strand.
CCGGACGAACCGCTGCCCTTGCTCTTGCTGGAGCGCCCGTGCGTCTTCCGGGAAGCTGCAATCGCCGCGCTGGACGAAGCCGGGATCAAGTGGCGGGTGGCGGTGACCAGCCCGACCCAGGGCGGACTCTGGGCGGCGGCCCGCGCCGGCATGGGGATCACCGTGCGCACCGAGATATCGATGCCGCCGGAACTGGCAGACCTCGGCAAGCCGATGCGCCTGCCAGCGCTGCCGCATGTCGAACTGCGCCTGCTGCGCGCGGCCAGGGACCGCGGCACGGCGATCGACCGCCTCGAGCAGGCCATCGTCGAGGTGCTGAAGGAGAACCTCGGCGGCAGGGGGCTGGACGTGGGCGGCGGGGTGCCCGCCGCCTTCAGGCTTAGCTGAGCAAGTGCATGCCTACCTGCGTACCGTACTTGTGCGCCGGGCCCTGCCGGTGCCGCTTCCCTTGCCGCTGCCCTTGTTCCTGGCGACGATCGCGACGATCGTCTCGACCAGTTCTTCCTTTGCGTCCGTTGCGGTGATTTCCCCGGTCGCGGCCGCATAGGACAGCGCTTCCGCGGCGCCGAGCATCGCCCGCAGGCCGGCAGGCGCGATGGCGCCCGATGCGGCGAACGGCGCGAGGGCCGCCTCGCAGCGCGCCATCACGGCCGCCTCGCACTCGCGCCTCACTTCCTCGAGTTCCGGCGAGCTAGTCAGTGCCGCGATCACGCCCGGGATCTCACGCCCCTGAAGCAGCACGCAATCGACGTACGACGAGGCAATGACGGCGGCCCTGGCGGCCAGGTCCGGCGCGCTCGATGCGAGTGCAGCCTCCATCAGTGCGGTCTGGCGGGCGTCGAATTCACGATACAGTGCCGCGAGCAATCCCGCCCGCGTTCCGAAGTGGCCATACACCACCGGTTTGGCCACGTCCGCCTGCTCCGCGAGCCGTCCCAGCGTCAGCCCCTCCGTCCCCTCGTCGCGCACCAGCAGCCACGCCACATCCAGGAGCTGGCGATAGCGTTCGTCCCGTCCCAGACGTCGCCGGGGCTGCGGGGTGGAAGGCGATTCTTTCTCTTTCGGGCTTGACATATGTATATACCAATCGTAACCTACGTTTTGTATATACCAATCGTATATACTTACTGTACGTACTTACTGTACATACAAGACGTACATAAGCGCATACGCGAATATATATGCCGCGCCCCTCAACCGCAATCAGCAGGAGAGTTACACATGCATGCCCTGATCGTTGTCGCGCATCCCGATCCCGCTTCGCTTACCCACCGGATTGCCGCAAGTGTCGCCGAAGGCATTGCCTCGACCGGACAGGCATCGGTCGAGATCGCCGACCTGGCGCAGGAGGGCTTCGACCCGCGCTTCGCCGTGGCCGACCTTGCCGTGCACAGGCGCGAGGCGCCGCCGTCCGCCGACGTGCGTGCCGAGCAGGCGAGGATAGACCGCGCCGACGTGCTGGTGCTGGTGTTCCCCGTCTATTGGTGGTCGATGCCCGGCCTGATGAAGGGATGGATCGACCGGGTGTTCGCCAATGGCTGGGCCTTCGACTTCAGCCCGGAGGCCATGCTGGTGAAGAAGCTGCGCCGCCTGCAGGTGCACCTGGTCGGCGTCGGCGGCGCGGATGCGCGGACCTACGAGAAGCACGGTTACGGGGATGCCATGAAGACGCAGATCGACCACGGCATCTTCAACTACTGCGGGGCGCGGGTTATCACCTCCACCCTCCTGCCCGAATCGGAAATCCGGGATCCGGCGATGCAGCTCGATGCGGCGCGCGCCATCGGCGAGGAAGTCAACCGGGGGCTGGCGCGGCAGGAAACAACCGAAGCAGGCTGACCGGCAGGACTATTCCGCCACCTCGAATGCGGCGTGGTAGCTGACCTTTCCGGCCGGTCTGGCAGCCTCGAAAGCCAGCGCCATGAAGTATTCCGCAGGCACGCCGGGCAGGAACAGTCCGGGCACCGGCCGGAACCTGAACCGGCGGTAAAACGCCGGCTCGCCGAGCACGACGCAGCCGGCCGCTCCAAGCGCCTGCAGTTCCGCCAGCGCCGCTTCGACAAGGCGCGATCCGACGCGCTGCCCCTGGTGCTCCGGCAGCACCGACACCGGGCCGAGTCCGTGCCAGTTCGCGCTGCCGTCTGCAATCGCCACCGGCGAGACTGCGAGATGGGCGACGATCCTGCCGCCCGCCTCCGCCACCAGTGACAGGGTCAGCGCGCCCGCCTCCCGCAGGGCCGCGACGATATGCTGCTCGGCGCCGCTGGCGTGCGGCGCCCGCAAAAACGCAGCTTCCGTAACGGCGGCAATCGCGCCGGCATCCCCGTCCACCTCCGGCCGGATCATGATGTCCATCGATATCCCCTCGACGCGCCGGCCGGCTTGCCTCCTGCACCGGGTTCAGAACAGGATCTGCTGCCTGCTGGTGAGCGCCATGAAATCGTCGCCGAGAAACGGCAGTATTGCGTCCGCGATCGGCTGCAACTGCCTCGACACATAATGTTCGTAGTCGATCGGCGCGCGCCGCACTTCCAGCGGCTCCGGGCCGGCCACCGTGATCACGTAGCGGATCCAGCCGCCGTCCTGGTATTGCATCGGGCGGCCATGCCGCGCGTTGTATTCGTCGGCGATGCGGGCAGCGCGGACATGCGGCGGCACGTTGCGCTGATACTCGTCCAGCGGCCGGCGCAGGCGCTTGCGGTACACCAGCAGTGCATCGTGTTCGCCATCCAGCGTGCGGTCGACGTATTCGCGCACGTAGTCGCGATACGGTTCGCCCTTGAAAATGCGGAGGTAGAGCGCCTGCTGGAACTGCTGCGCCAAGGGCGACCAGTCGGTACGCACCGTCTCCAGCCCCTTGTAGACCGCTTCCTCGCTGCCATCCGCTCTCGCGACCAGGCCGGCATAGCGCTTCTTGCTGCCCTCCTCGGAACCGCGAATGGTCGGCATCAGGAAGCGCCGGTAGTGCGTGTCAACCTCCAGTTCCAGCGCGCTTTCCAGTCCGTAGGCGTCACGCAGGTGGCGCACCCACCACTGGTTGACGTGGTCGACCAGCGCCTGGCCGATAGCGTGGGCCTCGGCTTCGGTATGAGGATGTTTCAGGGAGACGAAGGTGGAATCGGTGTCGCCATAGATCACCTGGTAGCCCTGCTCCTCGATCAGCTCCCGGGTGCGGTGCATGATCTCGTGCCCGCGCATCGTGATCGACGACGCCAGGCGCGGATCGAAGAAGCGGCAACCGCTTGACCCGAGCACGCCGTAGAACGCGTTCATGATGATCTTCAGCGCCTGCGACAGGGGTCCGTTGCCCTCGCGCTTCGCGCTATCGCGGCCCTGCCAGATCTGGCTGACGATCGCGGGCAGGCAGTGACGGTCGCGCGAGAAGCGCGCGCCGCGGAAACCGGGCACCGCGCTCGCGCCCGTTTCCGCGTGGGTGCCTTCCACCAGCCCGACCGGATCGATCAGGAAGGTACGGATGATCGACGGATACAGGCTCTTGTAGTCGAGGACGAGGACCGAGTCGTACAGGCCCGATCTCGACTCCATCACGAAACCGCCGGGGCTGCCCTCGCCGGCGACGTCGCCGAGATTGGGCGCGACATAGCCCTTGCGGTGCATCAGTGGCATGTACAGGTGCTCGAATGCCGCCACCGAACCGCCGCTGCGGTCGGCGGGCAGGCCGGTGACGCTGGCGCGCTCCAGCAGGAAGGCGAGCAACTCGGTCCTGGCAAAAATGCGCGTGACCAGTTCGCAGTCCTTCAGGTTGTAGCGGGCGAGCGCGGGCTTGTCCTCTGCGAAGCGGCGGTCGATCTCCGCCATGCGCTGATACGGATTGTCGATGGCCTTGCCTTCCCCGAGCAAAGCTTGCGCAACATACTCCAGGCTCATCGACGGGAAATTCCAGGTCGCCGACTTCAACGCCTCGATGCCGTCGATGATCAGGCGTCCGGCGATCACGGCGAAGAAACGCTGCTTCCGGCTGCCGTGTTCGCGCCATTCCATGTCGCTGCCGTCACGTCCCAGCCGCAGCGGCACGCCATGGCGCTCGGCCTGGCGTTGCAGCACGCGGAGGTCGAACTGCACCAGGTTCCAGCCGATGATGGCATCCGGGTCGTGGCGTGCCGTCCATTGGTTGAGCCGCGCGATCATCACTGCGCGGCTGTCGCAGTATTCCAGGTCAAAGTCGACGGCCTCGCCCCCTGTCGGCGGCCCCAGCATGTACACCTGCCGCTGGCCGCAGCCCTCCAGGGCGATGGAGTACAGGTCGCCGTGGGCGCTGGTCTCGATATCGAGCGAAACCATGCGCAGCCTCGGCCGGTATCCTGCCGCGGGCTTCATCTGGCTGTCGCGCAGAGGCCCGCCCGCGCCGCCGTCCGGCTGTCCCCAAAACCGCACGGGCGCGGTGATGAACCGTTCCATCAGGTAGCGCTCCGGCGGCCGCACGTCGGCTTCGTAGACGTCGACGCCGCTGTCCCGCAGCCGCTTCTCCAGTTTGAGCAGCTGGCGATACTGCCGGCAGTACAGGCCGAGCACGGGCCGACGCTGAAAATCGCGCAGTCCGAGCGTGCGGAGTTCGATGCCGCGCTCGCCGCGCAGCACTGACTCCGCGCGTTCGCGCTGACTTGCCGGAATGAATGCGACGGAAGGCTGCGCTGCAAGCCGGACATGGCAGGGTCCGTCGTCGGTCGCCAGCCAGAAGTCGACTTCCGTGCCGGATGCCGTGTCGCGCCAGTGCCGGGTCAGTAGAAACCCTGTTCTCGTCTGCTCCACCTTGCCACCCTCAGTGCATCACGTCCCGTGCAATCGTCCATGCCGCGCCGGCGCGCGGACCGTGCGGCGCCACGCGCTACCGGCCGTCCGCCGCCCGCCGCGCCACCTTCGACAGCACGTCCATGATTTTCTCCAGGTTGTACGGCTTCGGCAGCGACAGGGCATCCAGCGTGTCGTCGGCGATCGTGCCGCTTCCGGAAGTGAAGATCACGCGCATCGCCGGATAGGCGGCGGTGGTTTCCCGCGCCAGCACGATACCGGATTTCCCCGGCAGACCGACATCCGTCAGGAGTGCGTCGAAGCTTGCCTCCGCCAGCATCGCGAGCGCGTCCTCGGCACTGGACGCGCTGCGCGGGACGTGTCCGAGGACCTGCAGCAACTCGCATAACATCTGCCGCGTGTCCGCATTGTCTTCCACGACAAGAATGCGCAGGGAAGGAACGACCTGCGATGCCGGATCGGCAATCGACGCCGCCGGCGCGGCGGCGTCCGGGGTCGCCGGTTTCCTGGATTCGAGCACCTCGCGGACCTTGCGCGCGAGGTCGTCGCGCCCGTAGGGCTTGCTGATCAACTGGACGCCCGCGTCCAGTTTTCCGTCATGCACGATCGCATTATTGGCGTAGCCGGAAGTAAACAGGACGGAGATATCGGGCTGGATTGCCTTCGCCTGCCGTGCCAGGTCGGTGCTGCGTACCCGCCCTGGCATCACCACGTCGGTAAACAGCAAGTCGATCGCGATCCCGCTCTGCAGGATGCTGAGCGCACTGCGCCCGTCGACCGCCCGCAGGACCTTGTAGCCAAGGCCCGTCAGCATGTCCACCGCCGTCATCTGCACGGCGACGTCGTTTTCCACGACCAGGATCGTTTCCTCGCCGCCCGTGACGGGCCTGCCGCGCAGATCCGCCGGCAGCCCCTCATCGTGGAGCACCCGAGGCAGGTAAATCGTGAACGTGGTGCCGCGTTCGACCTCGCTGTGAACCTTGATGTGACCGCCACTCTGCCTGACGAACCCGAACACCATGCTCAGGCCCATCCCCGTGCCCTCGCCTTCCGGCTTGGTCGTGAAGAACGGCTCGAAGATCTGACGGATGACCTCGGGCGGCATGCCCGAGCCGGTGTCCGAGACGGAGAGCATCACATACTGGCCGGGCGCGACCTCCGGGTGAAGGCGCGCATAGTCGTCGTCGAGCAGCGCGTTTCCCAGCTCGATCGTCAGCTTCCCCTCGCCCCCCATCGCGTCGCGCGCATTGATGGCAAGATTGAGGAGGACGTTCTCGAACTGGTGACGGTCCAGGGAAACGGTCCAAAGTCCGCCGCTCACCACCGTCTCGATCTCGACCGACTCCCGGACTGCGCGCCGCAGCAGGTCGTCCATCTCGCGCAGCACCCGCCCCAGGTTGATCGGCAGCGGCTGCAGCGGCTGGCGCCGTGCGAAGGACAGCAGCTGGGAGGCGAGCACGGTGCCCCGGTCAACCGCAAACCGCGCCTGCTGGAGTCGCACCGCCGCGTGGGCATTGCCGACGAATTCCAGCTTGAGCAGCTCGAGGTTGCCGGCAATGATCTGCAGAATATTGTTGAAGTCATGCGCGACGCCGCCGGTGAGCTTGCCGATCGCCTCCATCTTCAGCGCCTGGTGCAGCGCGTTTTCCATCTGGTGCATGGCCTCGGACTGCCTGCGCTCCTCGGTAATGTCCCGCGCGACGATGTAGAGCGCTTCGCCTTGCGGCATCACTGCCATCGACAGCCAGCGATATCCCGAGACCTTGTGGCGCAGGGGCAGGTCGTAGCGGCCGACCGGGATGCCCGCGGAGAGCCGGTCGAGCATCTCGCGGACGCCGGCAAGATGGTCGGGATGAACGAGCTCGACCGCGGATACGGCCGGCAGGTCATCCTCGGTCCAGCCGAGGATGCGCGTGAGCGCGGGGTTGAAGCTCCGGAACGAACCGTCGAGCGCGGCGACGGCGAGGATGTCCTGCGACATCCGCCAGATGCGGTCGCGTTCCTGGGTGCGCTGCTCGACACGCGCTTCCAGTTCGCCCGCGAGCCGCCGCACTGCACGTTCCGCATCCTCCGCCTTTCGCCTGGCGTGACGGAGCTCCTCCTCGTACGCGCGCCGGGCACTGGCATCAAGCAACGTGGTCCGGATGACAACCGGCTTTCCGGTGGCGTCCCGTTTCAGGACCGCATTGAGCAGAACAGGAAGGCGCTTTCCGTCCGCGCAGACGAGGTCGAACGCGAATTCCTTGATGAAGCCCTGCATCAGCAGGAGCGGGCCGAAGTGGGTGTCGTAGAACACCTTGCCGGCGACAGGCAAAAGCGCCTGTAGGCGCGTCTTGCCGACGACCGCTTCCCGCGCATGTCCGGTCCATTCGACGAAGGTCGCGTTGACCTTGACGATCACGCCGTCGGGCAGCATCGACAGGTAGGCGATCGGCGCATTCTCGTACAACTCCCGCACGTCTTCCTCGGGCAGGCTGCCGGCGGCGGACGGATCACGCGTGCTGGTCATGGCGCTGGTCATCGGGCGAGATACCTTCTCATCGCAGCAATGGTCTCTTCCGGCGCGCTGAGGTTGGGGCAGTGCCCGGTCGCCTTCATCTGGACGAAGGCGCTGCCCGGCAACATCGCATGCATGTAGCGGCCAACCGCATCCGGCGCGATCACGTCGTCGGAGCATTGCAGAATCAGGGATGGGGTCTTGAGTGCGGGCAGGTCGGCCCGGTGGTCGGAGAGAAACGTGGTCCTTGCAAAATGTCCGGCGATCGCGGGATCGGTACGGCAGAAGCTGTTCTCGAGTTCGCCGGCCAGCTCGGGCCGATCGGGATTGCCCATGATCGCCGGCGCCATGGCGCTGGACCAGCCAAGGTAGTTCGTATCGAGGAAATCCAGCAGCTGGTCGATATCCTCCCGCTTGAACCCGCCGACGTACTCGCCGTCATCGATGTAGCTGGGCGAAGGCCCGACGAGAATCAGGTCGGCGAACAAGGCCGGTTCCCTGATGGCGGCGAGGATGCCGACCATTGCGCTGACCGAATGGCCGACGAAGACCGTATCCCGGGCGCCGACGGCGTGCAGTATCTCGAGCAGGTCGGACGCGTATCCATGCAGGGTCGCGTACTTTTCCGGGATGAACTGGGACAGGTCCGATCCACCGGCACCGACGTTGTCGAACAGGACGATCCTGTAGGTTTCCTCGAATGCCGGCGCGACATATCGCCACATGTTGTGGTCGCATCCGAACCCGTGCGCAAAGATCATCGTCTGCCGCCCGTTGCCGCGCACTTGTACGTTATTGCGCCGGACGACATCCTCGGAGGTGAGCGTTTTCATGGTCGGGTGAGAAAGCCGTGGCGCCGTACATTCCGGCAGGACCAGGGTGACGGCCGGCCGGACGGGGCAAGATTCTCAAAGTTGAGATGAGGCTATTATAGGGCAGGCTTCGGCTGTCGCCGGGCCGCCCAGTATTTCGGCGGGGGGCGTCTTCGCTACCTTTCCCGTTTGCCCGAGGAGGCCGGTTGCCGATGGAAGCGATACTACTGATTGGCATTCAGGGAGCGGGCAAAAGCACCTTCTACATCGAGCGGTTTTTCGATACCCACCTTCGCATCGGCCAGGACCTTCTCGGCACCCGCCATCGCCAGCGCCGCCTGCTGGAATTCTGCATCGAAACCCGTCAGCCCTTCGTGGTCGACAAGACGAACGCCACCCGCGCCGAGCGGATGCGTTTCATCCTCCCCTCCATGGAAGCCGGCTTTCGCGTGGTCGGCTACTTTTTCGAGCCGGACCCGCAAGGTTCCTGGGAGCGCAATCAGCGCCGGAAAAGGCAGGTTCCGCCGGCCGGCCTGTTCGGCACGCTGAAGCGGCTCGAGCGGCCGCAGCAGGATGAAGGCTACAGCGCACTGCATCGTGTCAGCCTGACGCCGGACGGCGGCTTCATTGTTTCAGACTACGCGCCCTGACGGCGGCGCCCTTGATCGGATGGCAATTCCCTACTACACTGCGCCGGCTTTCCCGGCGGCCCGGGCGTTCATCCTCTCGCTGCTTGCGACGCCAGCCTTGCCGCGCCTGCGATGCAGGCGGCACGCGGCGAACGCATGGCTCGGCCTTTGCGCCGGCCGACCTGACGTGCCCGCCGCCGTCTCCCGTTCGTCAAACCCCCTATACACATGACCATTCGCCATCTCGCCCTCGCCGCCGTGCTGGTGCTCGCCCCGCCCATCGCAGCAGCGGCCGGACCCCAATGCGCGGACAATGCAGTCGCGCAGGCGCGCAAGCTTCTGGCATTCCACGTTGGCGACGACGACAGGATCTCGGTCGACAAGCCGGCCAAGGAATTGCCGTCGATGCGCAATCCCGCAAACCCGGCGCAGCGCTTCATCGTCCTCGAGGTATGGGGCGCGATCTACAAGGGGCAGTACCGCATGCGCTTTCTCTACTATCCACTGCAGGATGAATGCGTCCTCATGGGACAGGAGATACTTGAGTACGCACGCCTGTAAGGCAGGCATCGCTCGCCCACCCATCAGTACGCCCGCGTTCCTGCAATGAACAATTGTCCTTCCACCCCATGCTGATCCGTCCGTGTATCCCCGGTGAGGAGTTGATCCTGCTCGACCTGTTCCGGTCATCGGTGCGCGGCCTGGCGTCCCGCGACTATCGTCCGGAGCAGATCGAAGCATGGTCGCCCGCGGTGGTGACGCAGGAAATGCGGGCGCAATGGTGCGAGCGCATCCGGTCGAACCAGCCGTGCGTGGCCGTGGTCGACCGCGAGGCGGCGGGATTCGCGGAGGTCCAGCCGTCCGGCTGCATCAACCAGTTCTTCGTCGCCGCACCCGTCTCCGGCAAGGGCATCGCTTCGGCCCTGATGGCCCGTCTGCACGGCGTTGCATCCGCCCGTGGTACAGCACGCCTGTTTTCCCATGTCAGCCTCACGGCCCAGCCGTTCTTCGCCCGTCGGGGATTTGGCGTCGTAGAGGAACGGCTGCCGGTGGTACGCGGGGTGAGCCTGCGCAATGCAGTCATGACGAAGGATTTGGTGACAGCTGCGCGCGGCGAGTGGACGAGCAGGTAGCCAGCGGGAGATGCTCGCGCCGCACGGCTTCGTGCGCCTGGCGCCGGGGCAGCAGATCCATCACTCGCGAATGTATTCGCCCAAGAGATAATTATTCCGGAATCTGCAATACTCCATTGCTCCGACGGCTGTTTATTCCAACTTCCGTAAGGACTAAGATCCTCTCCATCGATGAGCACACAAGAAAAAGCGTGCGACTCACCGAGGCAAGCTTCGACGGCAGACACATTGCCTGAACCGCCGAGATAGAGTCCTTAACCGTATTGGAGAATCAAATGAACGCCAAGAAAATTTTTGCCGCCGTCGCCGTGTTTGCTGCCGCCAACTCTGCCTTCGCTGCCGAGTGGGTTGAATTCAGCGACTTCAAGTCGACCAGGACCCGTGCAGAAGTGATCGCCGAAATGAAGCAGGCACAAGCCGACGGCACCTACGCCGCCGCCCGCCAGGAAGCCCCGGTGCCCGCAGCGAACTTCGCCTCCGGCAAGACCCGCGCCCAAGTCGTCGCGGAGCTCGAGCAGTCCAAGGCCGATGGTTCCTATGCGCTGATGCACCAGGAATACCAGGGCCAGTTCCCGGGCCTGACCACCGGCGCCAACGCAGGCACCCGCCTCGCCGGCAGCGCCAACGCAGGCAACGCGAACTAAGCAAGTCCCACGAAGAAAAACGCCGCCGGGGGTGACCCGGCGGCGTTTTTTTTTGTGTGCCAGCGCTTCACGCAAGGGCGGGCCGGCTTCCGATGGTGCGCCTGGCGTTCACACATCGAGCAGGCAGCGAAAGCCTCTCGCGCCATAGTACGACTGCGCTCCGTTGTGGTACACGAAGACCCTGCCATAGCGCCGGTCGCAGAACAGCGCCCCGCCCAGCGATCGCACCTCGGGCGGCGTCCGGACCCAACTGGACGTTTTCATGTCGAACTCGCCGAGCATCTGCAGCGCGCGGTACTGGTCTTCCGTCAGCAATTCGACCCCCATCTCCTGCGCCACGTCGACGACGCTGCCTTGCGGCTTGTGTTCCTTGCGCGCGTCCAGGGCGGCACGGTCATAGCAGAGACTTCTCCGTCCTGCCGGGCTCTCCGCGGCGCAGTCGCAGAACCTGACGCGCCCGCTTGCCTTGTCATGCCCGATCACATCGGGCTCCCCGCCTGTTGCCTCCATTGCGCCGAGCGCCTTCAATGCGGCGGGATTGTTTTCCAGCCTGGCTTCGACGTCCTTCCATTGCACATCCTCATGCCGGTCCATATTCTTCTCGAAGCGGGCTTTCAATGTCTGAAGCAGTTCCTTGCGTTCTTGTGCTTTCAATTTCTTCCGGTTCCGAGGTAAGTGGATTCCATGGAGGGCGCACGACGCCGGCCGCGCAGCGCGGTGCCGGAAAGACATCGGCGCCAGATGGCGCCCGCTGCTGCCGCTTCCCGGAAGCGTAGTATCCCACAGCCACTTTCGCGCCCGACTCGGCGATCTTGCCCTGCTCTGCGCCGGTCGGATCCCGGCCGGGCAGGACGCGGCCATCGCGGCCGCGGGGTGTTTGGTCGAAGTCGTCCGGGATGACGCACAGCCGACGGCCAGTGGCGCGGCGCGGCGGCGAGCCGGCCTCCCGCGGAACGCGTTGGGCATCAGCGCCGCTTGCACTGAACAGCCGGCCGGAGACGCGGCAGGAAATGAAAAGGCCCTCCGCAATGGGAGGGCCAGGAATGTGGTGCTGGTATTACTTCCGACCGCCAGCTCCGGTGGATGCATCTGTTCTTTTGATACGCTTTGTCTCACTCCGAATGATGCATGGAGGCAATTCTATCGCCGGTTCGCGGGGACGGTTGTGATATTCCGTAACAGCAGCGCGCGCCGATGCTGACAAAACTGAAAGAACGTCGACGGCGGCGAAGCCCCGCCTGCCGCTGCACCTTGCCCGTCCCCGCCGCATCCCCCTTCAGGGGGATTTTCTTTTTGCGCCCGATACCGATAATCAAGCCACCCCGACCAAGTGTCGGTGCGGTCTCCGGACTAACAGTCCGGCGTCGCCCAGGCATGGCCGATCTTCCGCCGCCACCCGGCAGAGGCTCGCGCGCCAGCGCGCCGACACCCGTACTACAGCACGTCCACGCAATGACCAAACGGAGACAGAACATGCTGCAGATCCTGCGTACCGGGTTCACCTTGCCACCCACCCTCCCCCATCCCGCACGGCCGGCGCCGGAATAGGCGCGACAACGCCCGCAGTTCCTCGCGTTTCCTCCGCTCCGGCCGTAGTCGGGTGGAACGCACCGCGTCCGAACCGCGCCGGCGCCTTCCCGCGTGGCCTTGCGTCACCCGATTTTGCAGCACTGAGCCGGCGGCGGCCGGCGCGGCGGAAGCACTCGCCTCTTCGATCCCGCCGGTGCACAACCCGTCCCGATTTCCCTGGCCGGCAACGGCTGCGGAAAGCGCCAGGACTTTTTATGACCACAATGGAGACAAGCAATGAAAATCAAGAACCGCACCGCCTGCACGACTGCGGCCCCTTCCCCGGCACGCCGTAGGCTGGCCATGGCCAGCCTGGCTGCCGCCGGCCTTCTGTGTTCCTTTACCGCGCAAGCCCAGGTCGCGGTCTTCCAGGAGAACTTCACCAGTGGGCTGGGCAGCTTCACCGCCGCCGGTTCCGCCACCAACAGCAGCGGTGCGGCCCGGCTCGCCGGCTGCTATGGCTGCACCGACGGCGCCATCACTTCCGGTCCCATCAGCACGGTCGGGTTTTCCAGTCTCAGCCTGAGCTTCGACCGCGTGACCTCGGGCCTCGACATCGGTGAAGGCGGTATCGCCGAGTACTCGACCAACGGCTCGACCTGGACCGCGCTCGAAACCACGCGCGCGACCAGCAACGGCCGCGTCACCTTCAACCTGCCGGCCGCCGCCGCCGGACAGACCGGCCTGCGGCTGCGTTTCCGGATCGACGCCAACCTGAGCAGCGAAACCTACACTGTCGACAATATCCAGCTGACCGGCATCTCGGGCGACGGCGGCGGCACCAACCCGCACGCCAAGGGCCCGGCCCCGACCGCCTCCCTGCTGGAAGCCAGTACCGGGCCGTTCACCTACGCCAGCACCAACGTATCCAGCCTGTCGGCCGACGGCTACGGTGGCGCCACCATCTTCCATCCGACTAACGTCGCCGGCCCGTTCGCGGCCATTGCCATTTCTCCCGGCTATACCGGCACCAAGTCCACGATGACATGGTGGGGCGAACGCCTGGCGTCGCACGGCTTCGTCGTCGCGGTGATCGACACCAACTCGATCTACGACCAGCCGTACCAGCGCGCACCGCAGCTCATGGCCGCGCTGCGCCAGCTGGTCACCTTCAGCAACACCAGCTCGCATCCGATCTACCGCAAGGTCGATCCGAACCGGCTTGGTGTAATGGGTCACTCGATGGGCGGCGGCGGCACCCTGATCGCCGCCCGGGACAATCCGACACTGAAGGCGGCCATCCCGCTGGCGCCGTGGAACACCAGCACCAACTTCTCCAGCGTGTCGGTCCCGACGCTGGTGGTCGCATGTGAAAGCGACAGCATCGCGCCTGTCAACTCGCATGCCTCGCCGTTCTACAACAGCCTGCCGTCCTCGACCAGGAAGGCGTTCATGGAAATGAACAACGGCGACCACTTCTGCGTCATGAACGGCAACGACTTCACCCGTATCATGGGCAAGTACGGCGTCGCCTGGATGAAGCGCTTCCTCGACAACGACACCCGCTACAGCCCCTTCCTGTGCGGCGCCCAGCACCAGGCTGACCTGTCGAACTCGCAGCTGTCCGAGTACCGGGAGAACTGCCCGTACTGATGCGTGACGGGAGGGCATGCAAGTGCCCTCCATCCGATCGGGCGCGGCCGCGGTGAAGCACGCCGCCGCCGCGCCGCATTGCACTTTTTGTTGACGGGATGTGCTTGTCCCGACGGGAGCAACGACATGAAGGCCAGGCTATTGATGCCATTCCTGCTGGCGCCGGTCATCGGCGTCATTCTGGGCATACAGCTGTTTCGCCAATCCGAGCCGCAGCGGCAGGACCTTGCCCGGCCGCCGTCATCCGCCGCACCTGAAGGGCAGCCGGCCGACCGCACGACAGGCACGGGCAGCGCCTGGCAATCGCCATTCGAATCGTCCTTCGCCGATGTCATGTCGGTGATGCGCAGCAGCGGCAGCGGTCCGGCCAGCCCGGAGCTGCAGGCCGCATTCGAGGCGGCGCTGCAACTGCCGGAAGGCGACGCCCGCAGCCAGGCCCTGCAACGGGCATTCAGCCGCTGGTTGCTGGAGGCGCCGACCCAGGCCATGGCCTACATCAGCCGCATTCCCGACGAGGACAGGCGCGCCGTCACCGCCGCTGCCCTCGCCGATCTCGCGCAACGCCTGCCCCACAGCTTCGCGCAGTACTCCGCCAGCTTAGGCCAGGACGGCAACGGCCTGGCGGCCGTCATCAACGCCATCGCCGACCAGCATCCGGCGCAGGCACTGGAATGGTTACGCCAGCACGCCGAACTCGACACCGACGGCGCGCTCACCGCCGCCGCCCTGCCCGGCCTGATCCGCGCCGACGTCGCGCTGGCCGCGCGCACGGTCGCCGACATGCAGGAGCGCGCACCGCTGGCGCTGGTGCAGCAGGTCGCCGCCGCATACGCCCGGCACGATCCTGCGCAGGCTTACGCCTGGGCCAGCCAGATGGTCAGTACCCAGCCCGATGCCGTGCCGTCGCGGCTGCTCGATGAAGTCAGCAGCAGCCTCGTCGCCAGCGACCAGGACGCCGCCACCCAATTCATGAGCCGTACCGCCGATGCCGGCGTGCGCAAGAGCCTGATGAGCGAAATCGCCATCCGCAAGGGGCAGGACGACCTGACCGCCGCCTGGAACTGGCTGAACCAGTACAGCAGCGACCCGGGCTACCAGGAGGCGGCGCAGAACCTGCTGTACCGCTGGTCCTACACCAAGCCGCAGGAAGTCGCGCAGATCCTGCCGGCGATCGGCAATCCAACGCTGCAGTCCAACGCCGCTGCGTATCTCACGCAGTTCTGGCAGCAGAAGGACCCGTCGTCTTACCAGGGATGGGTGGCGTCGTTGCCGCCGGGACAGCTACGGGCGTCGGCACTGGCGGCGCGTTGATGAAATCGTTGGCCAGGAACGGCGCCTGCCTCGCCCCGGCGTGCATCCAGGCCTGGTCCGAAGGGAACCGAAGGTGCAAGCCTTGCGCTTCGGTTCCGCCTGATCGGTATATCATTCTTCTGCCATATGCCGACTACTGCGCGGAATAGCCGCGCCGGTCGAGACAGCGGGGACCACGCGTCACGGAGCATGTCGGCATCGTGGCATCAGGAGGCCTGGGTGACTAACTTCAATCGAACGGGGATCAACGATGACCGGCGCACCGTGGCGCAGGCTTGCTGGTACTTCTCGGGCGTCAGCGTTCTGTTTTCTACGACGGTGGCCGTGGTGTCGCTCTTTGCAGACGACAACGAGGCGCATCATGTGGCGCTCTACGCCACCGTCCTCGTGGCGTGGCTTGTCCTTGCGGTGATGACCTTGGCGTGGATACGAGATCGCCGCCTGCACTGGATCTGGCCCCTCGCAGGCACGTGTGCGGGCCTTCCGGCTTCCCTGGTGTTTCATGAACTCTGGCCAGGATATATCTCCACTGTGCCGCTTGCCTTCTACCTGGTTTACTTCCATCTACGGCCGGTCAGAGCCGATTCTTCCCGCCGGCCGAACTAACTCCCAACGTGCCATATCGGCATGACCGCCATTGCCCGACAGTTGCCGGACGTCGGCGGAAACACCCTCGGCCGCCCTTTCCCGCAGTCCCGTTTCCGCATGCGAGGGGCCGGCGGGCGAGGAAGGCCAGACGGATTCCTCCAGCCTGTCGCACCGCTCTCATCGCTGCTCCTGCGGCAGGGTCTGCCCGCCACGTGCCGCAAGCAGTTGCGGTCGCCGCGTTGACCATTTCGTAACGCAACCCAGGGCTGCCCGTGCCGTCCCGCCTGTCTCTGGACCACCGCGAAGTTACAAGCTGTGCCATTTGAAACAGTATGTTGCTTAACAGAACGGCTGCGGGGGTATTGCCGATAATCCGAGCTTAGTTGCCCCATCCAACGCGAGGATATCCATGAGTCAGTACGTCCGCCTGCGCCGTGCCGCGCGCACTTTTTCCATCACCGCTGCCGGCATGCTGCTTGGCGCATGCGGGGGCGGCGGGGGCGACAGTGGCGCGCATGCCGGCCCAGCGTCGTTCGCGGCAGCGCCAGTCCCGACCACACCTCCGGCGTCGGCTACGCCTCCCACGACACCTGCCCCTGCGCCGTTTCACGCACCAAGCCCTTCCCCTACGCCGGGCGCGCTACGCGTCGGCCCTGGACAAACCTATGCCACTCCCTGCGCCGCGTTCGCCGCCGCGAATCACGGCGCCATCATCGAGATCGATGCCGCCGGGTCCTACGCCGGGGACGTCTGCGCCATTGCGCGCAACAACCTGACCATCCGCGGTGTCAACGGTCGCCCCAGGATCGACGCCGCCGGCCGCAACGCGATGGGCAAAGGCGTGTGGGTCGTACAGGGCGCCAATACAACGATTGAGAATGTGGAAATCTCCGGTGCCAAAGTTGCCGACCGCAACGGGGCCGCCATCCGCCTCGACGGCAGGCACCTGACGCTGCGCGGCAGCTACCTCCACGACAACGAGAACGGCATCCTGACCAGCAACGACGGCGTGTCCGACATCCTCATCGAGCATACCGAATTCGCCAACAACGGCCATGGCGACGGGTACTCGCACAACCTGTACATCGGCCACGTGGCGAGCCTGGTCTTCCGGTACAACTATTCGCACGACGCCAGGGTTGGACACAACCTCAAATCCCGTGCGCAAAGCAACACGATCACCTACAACCGCTTTTCCAGCAACGGCACCGGCGCGCCAAGCTATGAAATCGACCTGCCCAACGCCGGCCTGGCATATGTGATCGGCAACGTGATCCAGCAGCCGGCCGGCAATCAGAACCCCAACATGCTCTCGTTCGGCGCCGAGGGGGCGACCAACACCAGGCAGGAGCTGTACGTCGTGAACAATACGTTCATCAACGATGCCTCGAGCGGCAGTTTCATCAATGTGGGAGGCAGTGTCAGTACCGCGATACTGGTGCAGAACAATGTGTTCGCCGGTCCCGGCGCAGTGACCAACCAGTCGAGCGCAACCCAGCGCACCAATTACCAAGGGACCTCACCCGGATTCGTCGACCGCGCGAGCTACAACCTGGTCCCGCATTCGACCTCCCCGTTGCGCAACGCGGGTAGCGCCCCCGGCGCCGGTGCGGCAGTATCGCTGGCGCCAACCTCCGAATATCGGCACGTCGCCGGCGTTGCGAGCCGCGTTGCATCCGGCCAGATCGACATCGGCGCGTACGAAGCCCCGTAACCGGCAGGCCGGCAGAAACCGCCGAGTGCGCGGCGCAGGTACGACAACCGGCGCCGTGCATGTATCGCGTCCGCGATCTTCCAAGAGGATGTGCGGCACCACCGCCATCTGCCGCTGCCCACGCCTAACCGGCAAGCTTGCCCAGGAAGTCGACATAGAGACGCGAGGACTCCTTCGGCACTTCCATCATCGGAAGATGGCCGATTCCGTCCAGGATATGGACATCCGCGTTGCGCAGTTTCGCTTTCAGGACCTCCGCGCCGGAGACATCGAACACCTTGTCCGCGTCGCCCCACAGGACCAGCGTGCGCACCCGCATGCCGCTGATCCGTGCATCCAGCAGATAGCGGTCCTTCAGCTGTTCGCGCCAGAGGTCCGCGTTTGACTCGGCATTTGCCACGGCGTCCGCTTCGGCGGCGTTCAGGATTGGATAGGGCAGGAAAGGACGCCTGGCGAATACCAGCGACAGCATGTCTTCGAACTCGTCTGCGTTGCGCGCCACCAGGGGTGCCTTCCCTGCCGCAATGTGCCGGTCCATCTCGCTGGGGCGCGGAGAACGGATGCCGTGCGGCGAACCGATGAGTGCGACGCTTGCGACGCGCTCCGGGTACGCCATCGCAAACAGTGCGGCGATCGTCCCGCCCATGGAATTGCCTGCCAGGTGCGCCCGCGGAATGCCCATTGCGTCAAGCATCTGCTTCAGCCGCTCGGTCTGGCTCTTGTAGTCGTATTGCTGCGACGGGTGCCGGCTGCTTTCACCATAGCCGGGCAAGTCCGGAGCGATGACGCGGTACCGCCCGGTCAACGGTCTCGCAAAGTCGACCCAGTGGTCCTTCTCCGCAAAGATCCCGTGCAGCAGGACCAGGGGTTCCCCGTTGCCCCCTTCAAGATAGTGAATGGTGTGCGCGTCGACCGTCATCTGTTTTTCCTCGAGCCCCGCAACCTTTCGGTTCAACTCCAGCAGCGGCTGCTTGAACCAGTGAGGAAAGCGGTAATATGTTGCAGGAAAAACGGCCAGGGCGAGAACGGCCAAAGTCAATGCGGTGCGTTTCAAATGCGTCTCCAATTCAGGTTGCCGGCTGAGCCTAGCGAAACGCCCGTAAAAAATCTTGAACGTTTGGGCTATGGGCGGAACGAACTCACTTGCAATCGGGACGAACCGGGCGCTCTATATCGGCGAGCTCCCGGCGACAGGCTGGCACCGGCACGCATCCGCGGTACTCCTGATCGGCCTGTCCGGCCGCTTCGCGGTGCACCTCGCGGGCGGCGTGGTCAACAGCTGCCACAGCGTCCTGATCGATGCGGGCATCGACCACGTGTTCGATCCATGCGGTGAGCGCGTTGCACTCATGTACCTGGAGCCGGACTCTCCGGAAGCTCGCAGCCTGCGACGCCGTTTCCGGGAAATCGGCCCGGTGATATGGGACCCGGCTGTCCGCCCGGTATCGCGGAGCAGTTTCGGCAGCTACCTCGGCAGCTTCGATCTGCCGTCGCTGCTGCGCCATCCATGTCCAGAGCCTGCCTTCCTCGACCCGCGCGTGGAGAACAGCCTGCGCTATCTGCGCCTGTCCCACGGCGGTCCGGCGGACAGGCAGGATACGGCTGCCGCCGTGCAGCTGTCCGCGTCCCGATTCAATCACCTTTTCCGGACAGAGACAGGCGTGAGCTTTCGCAGCTACCGCATCTGGTCGCAGGTTCGCAGGGCCATGCTCGGTCTTGCCCCGCGCATCAACCTGACAGAGGCGGCTCTGCACGGCGACTTTTCAGACTCGTCGCACTTCAGCAGGACGTTCCGCAAGACATTCGGCATGACGCCCTCCACCGTCCTGAAGCCCTTGAAGGCGCTGACGGTTATTTGACCATCGGCCGGCAGGTTCGGAAGTTGGTGGGCGACCCGGCGCTTCCGACGCCGCCACGGCTCATTATGCGCGCGGAAGTTGGAATACACTGCCGGCGGGCGCACAGATCGAAAACAAAAGGAGGATGATCCATGACTGCACATGAAAAGGTGAAAGGCCCCGCTTCCTACTTCCCATCCATCGAGAAAAAGTATGGGCAGCCGGTCGAGCATTGGCTGCGGCTGCTTGCATCCAACAATGGGATGAAGCATATGGAGATGGTGAACTGGCTGAAGGCGGAATACGGACTCGGGCATGGACATGCAAATGCCCTGGTTGCCTATCACCTGGCTAGCTTGAAAGGCTAGCTTACGCATTCGGCGTTTTGAACGCTTCCGCCATCGCCATCGCGGGACTGCTCGGCTGTTACCTGCTCCTGCTTTCGGTGACTGGACTCAATCCAGCAGATTCATGAGTTTGCTCATGTCCACCGGTTTCACCAGATGATGGTCGAATCCCGCTGCCCTGGATTTTTCGCGATCCTGTTCCTGGCCATATCCCGTGACGGCGATCAGGACCATATTGCCGGTGGCAGGATCGGACCGAAGCTGACGCGCAAGCTCGGTGCCGTCGATGTCGGGCAGCCCGATGTCAAGGATGCACACCTGCGGCAGCTCCGCTCGCGCCCTCTGGAGCGCCTGCACGGCTTTATGCTCGACCAGCACTTCATGCCCCAAGGCTTCGAGGAACATGGCGAGCATATTGGCCGCGTCCGCATTGTCATCCACTACCATCACCTTGAGGGTTTTGTCGGCTTTTCGGAAATGCCTGTCGTTTTCCCCGGGTCCCGAGATCCTGTTGCGCTCGACCTGTCTCGGGAGGATCACTGTAAATGTGCTGCCCTTCCCCATGCCGTCGCTGAAACAGGTCACGGTACCGTCGTGCAGCTCCACAAGACTCTTGACCAGGGCCAGGCCCAGTCCCAGACCGCCCGAGGAGCGGTCGGAAGACCGAGCCCCCTGGGTGAACAGATCGAAGGCGTGGCGCGTCAGCTCGGGCGTCATGCCGATGCCATTGTCGACGACGCGCAGGATGACCTGATCCAGTCGCGCCTGCGTCTGCAAAAGGATCGTGCCGCCTTCCGGCGTGTACTTGGCTGCGTTGGCAAGGATATTGGTGATCACCTGTACCAGGCGCTTGCTGTCGCCATACACTGTCACCGCTTCGGACGAAAGCTGTAGGGTAAGCTGATGGCGGCGGGACCGGACCAGCGGCCCGACCTGTTCCAGCGCGTCGGTCACGATGTGGCTGAAGTTGACCAGCTCCTTCTCCAGGGTGATCAGGCCTCTGGTCACACGGGAAACATCGAGCAGGTCATTGACCAGCCCCGTCATGTGCTCTACCTGACGACCGATCACCTCGCTGGTCTGCCGCATCCGCTCGCGATCGAGGTTGGCAAACTTCAGTAGTTCCGCTGCCGCGCCAATCGGCGCGAGCGGGTTTCTCAACTCATGCGCGAGCATGGCCAGGAACTCATCCTTGCGACGGTCCTGCTCCTTGAGCGAGACATATAGCCTGGCGTTCTCGAAGCCGGTGGCGGCTATCGACGCGAGCTGGGTCAGGATGGCCTCGTCCTGTTCAGTGAAATCCGCCTCATATCTGTCGGACACCTGGATGAGTCCCAGATTTTTTCCATCATGTCCTATCAAGGGAACGGCAAGCCAGCCGCGCATGGGCGGGTGCGCGCCGCCATGCTTCCCGAAACCTTTCCACCCGGGATGTCGCTCAAGTTCGGCCTGGGTGAGGCGCATTGGCTTGTTGGTCCCGCATACCGTGGCGTAAATGCCCGAGCCGTCGGTCTTCACATCGTAAGCGCGGAACTCGGCGTACTTTTCCGACAGAGAAACCGCGTTGATGGCCTGCGCCCAGTTCTCCCCCTCGGTCAAGGACACCACGGCCTGGTGTACCTCGAGTATGTCTCGCACCTCATCAACCTGAATTCTGGCGATATCGCCGGCGGCGAGTGCCGAATGCAGGGTCTGCGACGCCTTTGCCACCTTCTGCAGCAATAAAGCATTGCGCGTCTCTTCAGCCAGGCGCTTTTCCAGTTCGCCTTCAGCAAGTTTGACTTCATGAATATCGGTATTAGACCCGATCCATTCCCGCACAAGACCATCGTCGTCCAACACCGGGACCGCTCGCACCGACGTCCATCTGTAGCCGCCACCGACATGCCGGACCCGAAATTCGGTCTCCAGCATCGTTCGTTGCTCCACGCTCTTCATCCAGCTGCGCGCGGCATGTTCGCGGTCATCGGGATGGATGGCCTCGGTCCATCCCGTCCCCTTCCATTCGTCATAACTTTGCCCCGTGAACGCTCGCCATGACGCCGAATCCTCTACGACTAAGCCCTGTGCGTCCGTCGTCCACACCATCTGGCTCGTAGCGCTCACCAATGACCGGAATCGCTCCTCGCTATGGCGCAGCAGCTGGTCAGCTTCCATGCGGTCGGTGATGTCCTCATGCATCAGCATGACTTCCAGCACGCATCCGTGGGTGTCCTTCATTGGATGCGCCTTTGCGGTGACCCATCGGGGACGACCGGGCCTTCCCAGCTCTGCGGGATCGTAATGAATCGCAGGTATCTTCACCGACTCGCCTGCAAAGGCGCGGTCGAGATAGGGCGTGATGCCTTTTGCCCGCAGTTGGGGATCAGTGAGAACGTTATAGTCACTGCCCAAAACATAGGCTTTCAACGGCGATTCATCCGATATTTCCCATAGCGCCTGCCACGCCTTGTTGACCTGCAGCGTCCTGCCGTCTGCCGCAAGCAGCTGCATGCTGACCGGTGCCTGTTCAAAAAGGGCCTGGAAACGAAATTCCGTGCCGGAGGGCCTCGTGTCGAGACGATCCGAGGATTGAGGGGGCGGAGGTAGCATGGACTCGATGCCGGGGCACGCGCAATTGGATGAATCCGGCGAGTATATCAATGGCTAGGCCGCCAGGCACCGGACCGGTCAGCAAACCAAATGCGGCCACACCTGAAACTGCAATAGCCGCGGCGGCTCCGCGGTCGTCAGAATCGCGGGTCCGTCGTAGCTATTCCGGTCGCGGTTCACTCCGACGCTCCAGACCCTTAAAGTGCTCTCAGGCGCGCGGTCTGTTCACTCATTTGTTTCACGACGCCTCCTACAGAAGCCATTCAATAGGCAGGAATAGGAGTAGCCGGGTCGCCAGATTGCACCAGAAACCTACCCCAGGCCCGGAGCGGTGAATGATCTCTCGTCCATCCACATGCTCTATCCAATCCAGGGCGATGCGATTGCCGACGCGCTTCTTGCTTGGAACCGCCGCCACGGGCTTATTCGAGACGGCTCCCCGCAACGTAAATTGCATCACACGTCGAGCAGAAGTTGCGGCGCCGTTCCGCGTGCAAACTCGCGTGGCTACCAGGTTCTTCAAGTCATCCCCCAGCGACTTGCGGTTCCATTGCGGCCAGTGCCCAGTCGCTGATCGGCGGAACCCGACCCATGGCCAGCATTGGTACAAGCTTCACACGGGTATTCAGCTCCTTGCACGAGGCTTCAGGCGGAAGCTGACACCGAGCCGGTTGATCGCGTTCATGGCCGCGATGGTCAAGGTCAAGTCTACCAAGTCCTTCTCGCCGAACACAGCCAGCGCGGCTGCGTAAGCGTCGTCCGATGCATGCGTTTCGCTCACGCGCGTGACTTCCTCCGACCATGCCAGTGCGGCACGCTCGTGCTCGGTGAAAAGATACTCGGCTTCGTGCCAGACCGTGACCAGCACAGCCTTGTCGACCGAAACGCCCTCTTTGATCAGGTCGCGGGTGTGGATGTCGATGCAGTGAGCGCACCCGTTGATCTGTGATACACGCAGGAAGACAAGATGGACGAGAGTGCTGGGCAGGTTCGTTTCGTTAGCGACGTAGTGATGCAGGGCGCCGATTGCCTTTGCGCCCTCAGGGGAGACAGCGAACCAATTCGCGCGATTCATGACATTCAATCCTTTCAAGATGGGGGTCCTTGACGGCCAGGAAATTGGCCTATCCCATCTAAGACGGATGACCCCCGCGCGTCGTGACAGAAGCCGATCGAGACGTCTTTGAACCGCTTGTTTTGGGCCAAGTGGCACGCGTGGCAGCCACGGTGACTAGCCAACAGTCAGAACCTCCGATGTGTATATGCCCTGGTGCATAACGACGAGGTCATGGTGAAAAGTGCCGAGGCGCGCCGGTGAGCTTGTCTGGATTTCGGACGATGAAAACGGTTGCGATCCGACCGTCCTCGATGAGGAAGGACTGTGCCGACTCAATCGTGCCATTGACATAGCGTAGCAGGCCGGGTTCGCCATTGATCCGGGCCATTCGGTATTGCACACATCCGGAATACAAGTTCTCAATCCGCCAGAATATGCCGGCAATACGCCCTGCACCGCGCAGGATCCGATGAAAGGACTCCGCCTTACCACCGCCGTCGCTAATGAAAGCAACATCCGGCGAAAGCAGCGCTTTCATTGCCTGCCGGTCACCGCGGCCTGCGGCCTGCATGAAGGCGCCGAGTAGCTTCCGGTGTGCTTCAGGCGTCGGCTGGAAACGCGGCCGGTCATCACGCATCTTTTCCTTTGCGCGATGTACAAGCTGTCGGCAATTCGCTTCGCTCTTGCTCAGCAATACGGCGATGTCAGCATAATCCTGGTCGAAGGCCTGCCGCAGAAGGAAGGCGGCGCGTTCTTCACCGCTCAGCCGCTCGAGCATCCACAGCAGGGCAAGTGATACGTCGCTGGCCAGCTCCGCTGCCGTCTCGGGCGTATTCTCGTCCACTTCCACCAACGGTTCCGGCAGCCACCATCCTGGATAACTTTCCCTTTCTGCCTTGCGTTCGCGCAGCCGGTCAAGCGCCAGCCGGGTGGTGACGGTGACCAGCCATGCTTCTGCCGACCGCAGATTCGCATGATCGGCGACTTGCCAGCGCAGCCACGCGTCCTGCACAACGTCCTCGGCATCGGCGCGCGATCCAAGCATCGCGTAGGCCGTTGTGAACAAGCGCTTGCGCAGTTCGGAAAACACGCGATCGGGGCTGGTGCTGCTTTGTGCTTTCATCTTGATTTGCCTTGTGGTGCTTGTCTCAATCAGCTCTTTAAAACCTGGCGGATCGGGTCGCGCCAGTGCAAATCGACGCACCTGCTTGGCAAGAGAAATGCTAGCAGCACGTGCCATGAAGACCTTCCAGTAATGTACTTTGGCGCGCAATGCGCCGTCCGCGATCAATAGACGTTTGGCCGCGTAGTTTTGTGACACGCAGATAAAGAAAGATCACAGGCAGCGAGCAAAACGACGACCGTGAGCCGCATTTCGTGCAACTGGTTCCTGCAATTCTCGCGCCGGGCCGTAAAGTGATAGCCGGGATACGCATGTCATACCAGGCGCAGAGGGACACCCCGAACCGGACGTTCGGAGAAGGCTGCTACACTGCGGTTTTGCGACCGTAAGCACTGGCGGTTCTTGTACTGTTGCAATATGGAACCCGGTCCAATGCGGCGGACGTCCATGCTTTTTTACTCTCTCAAAGGAGCACTATCATGTCGGTACCAAGCGAAAGTCGCGTCGTCACCCGGGCAGTCTCCTCCACAACCCGCAATGTCGTGCATCGCATGGCCTTCATGCTTTTTGCCGCGGCTTTGGCGCTATTTTCCGTGCAGGCCGCCGCGCATCATGGGTGGGCATGGGCGGAAGAAGAGCAGTCCGAGTTGAAGGGCACCATCACCGAGATTTCGATGGCGCCGCCGCATCCGGTACTGCGCGTGAAGGCGCAGGATGGTCGTTTGTGGCAAGTCGATCTGGGAAATCCGAACCAGACGCAGCGTTCCGGCTTCACTGGCGACACTGCCAAAGCGGGCGATGACATTACGGTACTGGGCAACCGCACCAAGGAGCCGAACAAGGCGCATATCAAAGCCGTGCGCATCACGGTCGGCGGCAAGCAGTACGACATGTATCCGGAGCGGATCAAGGAATGACGGCGCGCTGATGACAGGATTTTTGCAAGCAATTGCCGGCTGGTCCGGCGCGGTCTTCTTGCAGGAATACTGGATTGCCTATCTCGTTGTCAATGCAGCCCACATCCTTGGCATCGGGCTACTCCTTGGCGCGATCCTGCCGCTCGATTTGCTTCTATTGCGTGCAAGGCACGCACGGGATCTGCCGGTCCTTGGACCCTTTCTTGTACGTGCTGCGGCAACGGGCGCCGCGCTCGCGGTGACGACAGGGCTTTGGCTGTTTTCGGTAAAGCCGATGGAGTACGCAGGGAACCGGGCTTTCCTCTTCAAGGCCGCGCTGCTTCTGCTGGCAGCCTGCAACATCGCACTCCAGCATCGCGGCGAGGGCTTCGACGCCGCCCTGCGCAGCGGCCGGCCATCGGCGCGAGTGCGTATCCTGGTCGCCGCATCCGCCGTCCTTTGGCTCTCTATCCTCTTCGCCGGCCGCTGGATAGGTTTTGTCTGAAACGAGGTGACCGGGCGCTGCGCTTGCATCCTCGGCCAGCCGGCCGCTCCGGGTTTCCACCCAGTGCACGTATTGCCCCGGCCGCCGCCGCCAGGGAAAGCACAAGCGCCAGCGCCAAGGCAAACAATGCCTGCGCATGCGGCGTGCCGCCGGACGGACGACGTTCGTAAGCGGGCAGTTGCCTGAAGTCCGCCTCCCCGAACCGTCGTTCATTGAAGAAGTAGGGATAGAAGTAGTGGCGGAGGCGGCCGTGAAATTGACGGATACTCTCCTGGTACGCAAGCTGCGCATGCAGGTCCGTGTCCGCCATGCGGTGCAATCCCACCTGCGCGGCCGCGGCGGGAAGCAGCCATCCTGCCAGGCCCGTCCACCGCTCGCGCATGCGCAGACTCTCCGCATACGCATGCACGAGCGGTTCAACCGCCTCGTCACCAGCCTGGTGCATCGCGTAGTACCACTTCCAATGGAAGCGGCCGGTCACGGGTGTCGTATCGCGCCATTCCGGATGCGAGCGGAAGAACTTCGCAAATGTCGCCGCCTTCGGCGCATCCCAGCCCTGATGTACTTCCTGCCGTTGCGCCATTGCAAGTTCCACCCCCTTGCCCGCTGGGACGAGCCGGGTGATGGCAGCATTGGCCAGCGCAGGCAGCAGGAGCGTGAGACACACGAAACACGCCAGTGCTGTCGTGGCGGAGGCCACCGAGGACCTGGCGCGGGCACCGATCAGCATCGACAAGGCCGCCCAGAAACCGACATACAGCGCAGCGATCAGAACCACTCCGCCAGCCGCCTGCCAGCCGCTCCTCGCCAGCGCGATGCCGACCAGCGGCGGCAACATCAGCGGGATCAGCACCAGGCAGTATCGCAGCCACGCCCGCATTATCCATGGGCGGCCGGGCTGCACGGGCAGCGACGTCATGAGACGCAGGCGCCCGCTCTCCCTTTCTGCGGTGACCCAGTCATGCATGAGGACGATGATGAACAGTGGCGCCAGGTACACCAGAACAAAGGCGAAGTCGAACTTCCCCGGAAGGGCAAGTTCCGGGTTCACGGTTTCGGACTCGTAGAGCTGGGAATGCAGGCCAAGCAGCCGCACGCGGACAGCCGCCGGCAGCAGGTCACGCTGGCCCCAGGCCAGGAAGGACAGCGGAGGGGGGGGATCCGAGGTGAGGTGGAAGGCATAGTACGCGAAGTATCCGGCGTCGCCGTCATTTGCATAGCGTGCCTTGACTGCTCCCAGGTCCTCCTGGTGGACAGCCATGACCCGGGCGAGGGCTGCATGCTGCGCTTCCATCGCCCGCATGCCGCTCCAGACCGACAGGGTCGACAGGACGAACAGCGCCACGATCGCGAGTGTCGTAAGCCGGGAGTGCGCGACCAGGCGCCACTCAAGCATCAGTCTTCTCATTTGTGCAGTCTCCCCAGCCGCCAGGCGACGATGGGCAGAACCGGCACCAGCAGGATCAGCCACAGCAGGATCGCCGACAACGCCGGCAGGGCATGGCGGCGCATCACCTCGTCCCGGTCCGGCGGAGTGAAGGAAAACCGGGGCAGCGATTGCCAGTACGTGTGGCTGATGCGCTGGTCGCGGTCGTTGTGGAGCCGTACATGGCGGGCATGGAGGTCGTTCAGCGCCTGGATCAGGTTGTACCGGTACTTCTCGGCATCGCCGAGAAACCGCTCGTGTGTCTGCCGGTCCGTCCCGGCAAGGGACATCGACAGGCGACGCAGCGCAATCACCGGGCTGACGAGGCCGAAGGCATCGACAAAACCGCTTTGCGCTTGCTGCCGCCGGAAAATGTCCTGCATGTGCTGGTCAAACAGTTCGCTCGTCAGCCGCTCCCCCTCCTTGAGCAGCAGGCCACCATAGTTCACCGGCAGATCCTCCACCGCCTGCACGCCGTACTGCGCCAGTACCTTCTGGCGGAACTCCCGGAAGTAGGGATCGTCGGGATTGTGGCTGTCGCCGATCTGCGCGAGCGCCTTGTGGACGGCGACATCGGTTTCAATGCGGGTGGGCAGTTCGATGCGGGCCGCGGCGAAGTCGGGCAATATGCGCGGCAGCACGATGACGAGCGCTGCCCAGAGACCGAGCAGCGCCAGCAGCGCATCTCTCGCCCTGGGCACCACGCCCGAGACACCTACTGCCAGCGCCGCCCACAGCAACAGGTAGAGGGCGTAGCCGACGATCATCAGGAGCGCCTCGATGCGGCTTGCGGGATCGAGCACGGCTATGGCGGCCAGTGCCAGCAGCGCCGGCGATGCAAGAATAATGGCGAGCGCCCCGTGTCCGGCAAGTTTGCCGCAAAGGATGCGCGCAGGAGAAACGCCCTGGACAAGCAGCAGGCGCAAGCTGCCCCGCTCGCGTTCGCGGGTGATGCAGCCGAATGCGAGGAAGGCGATCAACAGCGGCAGCAAGGTCTGTAGCACGAATGCGGGCGTCGGAAGGCCGAGCCTGAGTAGTACCGACGACTGACGGGCGTCACTGAAGTTCGCCGTATTCTGCCGGTGTCCTTCCAGATAGAGCATGTGCCCGGTGTAGGCGTCGACACCCGTGTCGAAGAATGCGAGCGGCGTCAGCGGCCGGAATACATAATGCCCGTAGTGAACGACCCGGTGCGGATGCCGGTCAGGCTGCGCCTGCCATTGCTGGTCGGCCGCCGCCTGGTAGCGTTCCCGGTCGGCTTCCACGGTGCGGCGGTGCTCGTAGCCGACCACGGATGCCGTCAGGGCCAGCAGCAGTCCCAGCATGAGTGCAACCAGCGTGACCCGGTTGCGCCACATGGCGCGAAGCTCTTCGCCGGCAATGCGTGCCACGCTGGACAGGAAGGAAACGTTCATTGCTGTGTGCTCCATCCCGCATACCGGCGGTAGAGGCCGTCGATGTCGAACCTGCCGGGTCCGGCTGCGGCCAGTTCTTCCACGATCCTGCCTTCGGACAGAAAGCCGATGCGGTCGGCGACCTGCGCGGCGCTCAAGAGATCGTGCGTCACCATGAAGACCGCCTTGCCCTCGCCTCTCAGGTTGAGCAGCAGGCGGTTCAGGTCACCGGTGGCGCGCGGATCGAGTCCGGTGTTCGGCTCGTCGAGCAACAGCACCGGAACCGAGCGCGCCAGCGCCAGGGCGATCGCGACCTTCTGGCGCATGCCTTTCGAATATCCGGCCAGACGCCTGCCCCAGGAGGCGGGATCCAGGCCCGCTGCTGTCAAGGCCCGTTCGATAGTTGCCCGGTCGGCGCTCCGAGGATCGATGAGCCCAAGGAAGTAACGCAGATTCTCCTGTGCGCTCAGGTGCTCGTAGAGCACGACGTTTTCCGGCACATAGGCCAGCTTCAACCGCGCAGCACGCGGATCGGCGGCAACGTCGATACCGCATACCCGGACGCTTCCCGAGCGGGGCGGCAGCATGCCGAGGAAGGCATTCATCGTCGTCGACTTCCCGGCGCCGTTGCCGCCGAGGAGCGCATAAATCTCGCCTGCTTGCACCCGCAAGTGCAGGTCGCGCAACACGGGGCGCTCGCCGTACCCGGCGCGAAGATCGCGGGCTTCCAGGGCCGCGCCATCATGCTTGATCATATTTCTCTCCCCTCGTGGCCGATTAGAACTTCGCTTGCACGCCAAGCACGACGGTGCGCGGCGCGCCCGGCGTGACCCAGGTGCGCTGGTAGGAGCTGGCATACCATGTCTTGTCGAACAGATTGTCGATATCGAGGGAAAGGCGCAGCGCCGGGCTGATACGCCAATAGGCGCTGGCCCGGACGGTGGTGTATGACGGCAGTGCAAATGCTGCCTCGCCGCCGTCGGCTTGAGCCTGGGTACGCGCCTCGCCAAGACGGCGCCCGCTGTATGCGAGGCCGCCGCCGAGGCCGTAACGCATACCGTTCATCAGGGCGTCCTCGTACATCAGCAGCAGGCTGCCGCTCAGCCTGGGCACATTGAGCAGGCGGCCGCCGACCTCAAGCAGATTGTCGCGTCGCACTTCGGCATCGATATAGGCCAGGCTGGCATTGATACGCCAGTGCGACGAGAGTTGCCCGGACAGGTCGAGGTCGAGTCCCCGGCTGCGGACTTCGCCCGTCGCAATGGAGAAGCCGGCATTCAAGGGGTCGGACGTGAGCACGTTGCGCTTGGCGATGCTGAACACCGCCAGGGTGGCGCCAAGATCGCGTGCCGCGTTCTCCCACTTTGCACCCACCTCCAGGGCGGTACCCGACTCGGGGTCGAACGCGGCGCCGGCCACCCCGGTCCCGCTGTTGGGGCGGAAGGATCTGCCGGCATTCGCAAATAGGGTCCAGTGCGCATCGGCGAGGTAGCTGACGCCGATCCGCGGCGACGCGGCGTTCGGGCTTTGGCGGGTGCGCGCGCCCGTCCTCAGGTTGTGTACGGACTGCGTGTTCCGGTCAAGACGAAGTCCGCCAAGCAGGCGCCATTTCTCGCCGAGATGAACGGTGTCCTGCAGGTAGAACGCGAGGTTGTCCTGGTCCTCGGCGGTGTGCGTATTGGGAAGCAGCGCCGGCTGTGCCTGCCCGTAGACCGGATTGAAGATGTCGATCGCGTAGGGCGCGGCGGCCGTCGGACTTGCCCGCAACATCCTTTGCCTGAGATCGAGACGCCAGGTTTCAAGCCCCGCGAGCAGTTCGTGGTCGAGCCCGGCCGCGTTGACGCGGCCCATCAGTTCCGCCTGCAGGCTGACGTCATCCGATGCGTAGTCACGGTAGCGCCGCTGACGCCGCAATGTCCTCTGGTCCGGTTGCAGGGCGGGCTGCGGCTCGGTCGAAAAACCGGCGAAGGTTCCGCGCTTGTATGAGATGCCGACGCGTCCCAGCCAGGCAGCGGACAACGCATGCTCGAGAACCAACTGATGCGTCTGGTTCTCGACGCGCACATCGCCGTCGGCCGGTTCCCCGAGAAAGCGCACGCGCGGCACGGCGCCGAGGCGACCCCCGACCGCGGCGACACCGCGATCCAGCGGCGTGCGGTGCCTTAGCAGTTCGGCGGTGTAGTCGAGCCTGGTGGCCGGCGCCAGTTTCCAGGTGAGCGCCGGCGCGAAAACGGTACGCCGCGCATCGATGTGATCGCGGAAGCTGCCACGATCTTCCACGGCCAGGTTGAGGCGATAGGCGACGCTTTCACCAAGCGGTCCGCCGCTATCCAGCGCGGTGCGATAGAAGTCGTGGCTGCCGGCATGGGCCTCGACCGAGTGCGCCGCTTTCCAAAGGGGCTTCTTGGTGACGATGTTGACTGTGCCGCCGGGCTCGCTCGCGCCATAGAGGGCCGCGGACGGCCCCTTCAGGAATTCAATGCGTTCCACGTTCGCGGTGTCCCGCGGGGCGTTGTAGCCGCGGTTGGCAGTGAAGCCGTTGAGCAGCATCGGCATGCCGAAGTTGGGGTCGCCGCTCAAGCCACGGATGGCGACGTTGTCCCACAGGCCGCCAAAATTGTTTTGCGCGGAGATCCCGCCGACATAGGCGAAGGTTTCATCAAGGCGGGACGCGCCGAGATCCTGCATGCTCTGCTGGCCAAGGATCCGTACCGATTGCGGCAGTTCGCGCAGCGGCAGCTCGGACTTGGCGCCGGACGCTTCGTTGCGATAGTAGCTGCTTCCGGCGCCTGCGCCGACAACCTCGACGGTGGGCAGGACCGTTTCCTGTTCGGCGTGCCGCGACGACGGGCCTCCCTGCGACTGGGCGTGAGCCAAAGGACTTGAGGACGCAAGGAGGGCCGCGAGGACGTGCAGCGCACGCCATTTTTCTTGTATTTGCATGGCTTCAGGGCGAAGTGGGTAGACGTGGCAAGCCCATGGCGGCGGCGAGGGCGCTATCTGCAACTAAGTTGCATATTTATGCTAATGCAAGTTCGGAATATTTGCAACATAGTTGCAATCTTAGGGCGTGGATTCAGGGTGGCGGGAGCGTACCGCGTCTTCTGCAACAACGCGGCAGCGGGGATCAGGTGACTGGAGGAGAAGATTGTGCGTAGCCCTGCCGGCACGGCTGCGTCGGCTTCCAGCCGACCGCTGCCGAACGGAAGGCCAGGAGGCGCACGGCAGAAGCTGGGCTGCCCTCACCGAAACAGCCCCTTACGCTACTCGGCGGGAAGCATCTCCGGATTGAACACCACCTCCCAGAGATGTCCATCGGGGTCCATGAAATACCCGGCGTAGCCGCCATAGAAGGTATCCGCCGCAGGCTTGACGATATGCGCGCCTGCCTTTCTCGCCTGTTCCATGACGGCGCGGACCTCATCCCTGGACCGCACGTTATGACCAATGGTCAGGCCGGATCGGCAGCCGTCCTGCAGAGGAAGTCCTGTGTCCGCGGCCATGCTCTTCCGGGGCCACAAGGCGAGCTTGATGCCGCCATGAAGATCGAAAAAGGCGACAGCGCCATTCTCGTATTCGGCGCCGACGATGCCCGCTGTCGCCAGACCAAGGCCATCGCGGTAAAACGCCACCGCGCGGTCAAGATTGTCCACGCCAAGGGTAAGGACCGAAATTCTGGGCTGCATGACGTTCTCCGCTGTATAGCCTGATGACGCTGCCCGGTTCGCATCGGCGAAGAGGCTGCGTCAAGTCACCCCTCGAGACCTTGCGCCGGATGACACCGCCAGCGCGATCCGACACCGATGCGGAACCGTACCGGGGTGGCCAGCCGGCTGCCTGCACGCTGCAAGCAAGCCGGCCGGCGGACGGTCCCTGCCGGCTACACGCGCTCGAAGACGGCGGCGATGCCCTGCCCGCCGCCGATACACATCGTCACGAGTCCGAATCGCTTCTGCGTACGCTGCAGCTCATACAGGCATTTCACCGTGATGATGGCGCCGCTGGCGCCGAGTGGATGGCCGAGCGCGATCGCGCCGCCGTTGGGATTGGTCCTGGCGGGTCCAGGTCCAGCCCGCGGCAGACGCCCAGCGACTGGGCGGCGAAGGCCTCGTTGGATTCGATCACGTCCATGTCCGCGAGGCGCAGCCCGGCACGCTGCAGCGCCAGCTTCACGGCGGGGATCGGACCCGTGCCCATCAGCGAGGGATCGACGCCTGCCACCGCATACGACACCAGCCGTGCGAGCGGCGCAAGACCGGCGCGCGAGGCGGCGCCCGCTTCCATCAGGACCACGGCAGCGGCGCCATCGTTCAGGCCGGAGGCATTGCCTGCGGTGACCGTGCCGTCTTCCTTCCGGAAGGCGGGTTTCAGCTTCGCCAGCGCTTCGGCGGTGGTGCCGGCCTTCGGGTGCTCATCCGTGTCGAACAGGGTCGTGCCCTTGCGTCCCTTGATCTCCACCGGAACGATCTGCTCCTTGAAATAGCCGGCCTCGATCGCCGCCAGGGCCTTGCGCTGGCTTTCCGCGGCAAAGGCATCCTGTTCTTCGCGCGAGATCTTGTACAGCGCGGCGACATTCTCCGCGGTGATCCCCATGTGGCCGGCGCCGAACGGGTCCTGCAGCGCGCCCAGCAGCATGTCGAGCATGCTGGCGTCGCCCATGCGCGTGCCCCAGCGCGCGCTCTGCATCACGTAAGGCGCGCGGCTCATCGTTTCCACCCCGCCGCCGACCGCGATCTCGCCGTCTCCCAGCTGGATGGCGTTCGCCGCCGACACGATCGCCTGCAGGCCGGAGCCGCACAGCCGGTTGAGCGTCAGCGCCGCCGATTCCTTCGGCATGCCCGCGTTGATCCCGGCAACCCGCGACACGTACATGTCGCGCGGCTCGCACTGGATCACGTTGCCCAGGACGATCTGCTGCGCGGCTGCCGGATCGACGTTCGCACGGCGGAACGCCTCCCTGACGGCGAGCGTCGCCAGCTCAGAGGCCGGCAAATCCTTGAGCGTGCCGCCAAACGTACCGATCGCCGTGCGCGCTGCGCCGACGACCATCACTTCCCTCTTGTTGTCCATTCCACAATTCCTTGTTCCGTATCACGAAAAACCTGCGTTCTCCCGGTCCGGCGGACCGGGTGCTTGCCGGGATGCGGTCCTACACTTCCAACCACTCCTTGCGCACAGCAGCATTATTCCGCAAATCGTCGGGCGTGCCTTCAAATACCACCGCGCCGTGCCCCATCACGTACACGCGCTGCGAAATTTCCATGGCGATCGCGAGTTTCTGCTCGACCAGCAACACCGAGATGCCGCGGTTCTTCAGTTCCAACAGGTATTCACCGACCAGTTCCACGATCTTCGGCGCCAAGCCTTCGGTCGGCTCGTCGATCATGACCAGGTCGGGGTCGCCCATCAGGGTACGGCACAAGGTCAGCATCTGCTGCTCGCCGCCGGACAGCACGCCGGCCGCCGTATGCTGGCGTTCCTTCAGGCGCGGAAACATCCGGTACATGTCATCGATGCGCCAGCGTGACTTCTTGCCCTTTTTCTCGCCCAGCACGAGGTTCTGCTCGACGGTGAGGGTCGGGAACACGTCGCGGTTCTCCGGCACGTAGCCGAGGCCGCGGTGCGCGATCTCGAAGGCCTTCAGGCCCGTGATCTCCTGCCCCTTGAAGCGGATCGACCCCTGCACGTCGACCTGGCCCATGGTGGCCTTGACCGTGGTGGAGCGGCCGACGCCGTTGCGCCCCAGCAGGCTGACGATCTCCCCCTCGCCCACGTACATGTCCACGCCGTGCAGCACGTGGCTCTTGCCGTAGAACGCGTTCAGGCCCTTGATCTCGAGTATGGGTGTCATGCTAGGCCGCCTCCACCGGTGCGTGTCCGCCGAGGTAGGCGTCCTGCACCTTCTTGTTGCTGCGAATGTTAGTCGGGGTGTCGCAGGCGATCACCTCGCCGTAGACCACGACGGCAATCCTGTCCGCAAGGCCGAACACCACGCTCATGTCGTGTTCGACCATCAGCAGGGTCTTGCCCACCGTGACCTTGCGGATCAGCTCCACCGCCGCATCCGACTCGGAGCGGCTCATGCCGGCGGTGGGCTCGTCCAGCAGGATCACGTCGCAGCCGCCGGCGATGGTGATGCCGATTTCCAGGGCGCGCTGCTCGGCGTACGTCAGCAGGCTGGCCTGGGTGTCGCGGCGCCGTTGCAGCCCGATCAGTTCCAGCACCAATTCAGCCTGCTCGTGCGCGTCCTTCAATCCATTGAGCCGGTGCCAGAACGAGTACTTGTAGCCGAGCGACCAGAGCACCGCGCAACGCAGGTTCTCGTACACCGACAGCCTGTGGAAGATGTTGGTGATCTGGAAGCTGCGCGAGAGGCCGCTCCGGTTGATCTCGAAGGGTCGCAGCCCGGTGATGCTTCTTCCGTTCAGCAGGATGTCCCCGGAACTGAACGGAAAGCGGCCCGAGATCAGGTTGAACATCGTCGACTTGCCGGCGCCGTTCGGGCCAATGATCGCCAGCCGCTCGCCGCGCGACACCGCGAGATTCGCCCCGCGGATGATCTCGGACTTGCCGAAGTTCTTGCGTACATCCCGGAGTTCGAGTGCAAACGCGTTCATGCCGCCCCCTTTCGAATCTGCTCTTCAATCTCTGCATTCACTTCGCCCCACACCTGCGCAAACCCGTGCCGCGTCCTGCTAAACACGATTCCCGCCACGGTCAGCATGACCAGCGCCACTGTCCACGGGGTTGCAGCAACCGTATCGACCGTGACGCCGAACAGCCGCATGACGGTGCCGTTGGCCGATTCCAGCGTCAGGTGGTAGAGCATCTCGATGGCCATGACCGCCCCGGCAAAGCCGGCGAGCGCGGCGGCGGACACGCCGGCCAGGTGCGGCAGCAGCCGGCGGAACTTTCCGAATTGTGCAACGCGTGCGTTCATCATGATGATGCTCGCAATGCCGCCGGGCGCATACATCACGATGATGATGAAGAAGATGCCCAGGTAAAGCTGCCAGGCCTTGGTGAAATCCGACAGCATCACCGTCAGGAACACGCCGATGATGGAGCCGATCATCGGCCCGAAGAAGAAGCCGACGCCGCCGATGAAGGTGAACAGCAGCACCGCGCCCGAGCGGATCGCCGAGACG